>CAWIQD010000021.1:0-3526 GCA_963837945.1 uncultured Acidobacteriota bacterium | reverse complement strand
CCACCATCGCCAGCCTCGCGTCGGCGCAGTCCCACGAGCGCGGAGTGTCCTATCTCAAAGGCGGGCGCGTGGGTCCGCTGCGGGCGAGCGCCGGGCGGGTCGGCGCTACCGTCAGCGGCTCCGAGGCCTACCTGGTCGAGCTCCGCGCCAGGGGTGGGAAGCTGCGCTTCTCCTGCTCCTGCCCGGTGGGCCGCGAGGGCGCCTTCTGCAAGCACTGCGTCGCGGCTGCCCTCGCCTGGCTTGGCGAGGGCAGCGACCCGACGCCGACGCTCGATGACGCCCGTGCCCATCTCGAGACGCTTCCCCAGAGCGAGCTGGTCGAGCTTCTGATCGACCACGCCCACGATGACGAAGCGCTGGCCCGCCAGCTGTTGCTGCGGGCCGCGAGTCCGGCGAGCGGGACGGTGAATGTCGCCACTTGCAGTGGCCCCGGGTTCGACACCTGAACTGGCCCCACCTCCGTGCCGGTTGTCGTTCGATCTGATTGTTGCCGATGAGCCCTCGGGCCGTCGCCGCGGAGCCGAGCCCGGAGGGCGAGGCGCAGCGGTGACGGCGGCGGGCCTCAGTCCTCCCGGTCGCCTCCCTTCCTCGCCCCGCGCCTCTCCAGCCCGTGGCGGAAGCGCCAGGACTCGGTGCCGGTGTCGATGATGTGGGCCTTGTGGGTGAGACGGTCGACGACCGCCTTGGCGAGGCGGGCGTCGGCGAAGACCTTGGTCCACTCGCCGAAGGGGAGGTTGGTGGTCACCATCAAGGAGCCGCGCTCGTTGCGCTCGGAGATCACCTGGAAGATCAGCTCCGCCGCGCCGTCGGGCAGCGCCAGGTAGCCGAGCTCGTCGAGGACCACCAGCTCGGTCCGCGCGTAGCGGCCGACCACCCGACCGAGCTCTCTCCGGCTCTCGGCTTCCTGCAGCTCGTTGGCCAGGCCGGCGAGCGTGGTGAAGCGCACCCTCCTTCCCTGCCGGCAGGCGCAGACCGCCAGGGCGGTGGCGAGCATCGTCTTGCCGGTCCCAGACTCGCCGACGAAGATCACCGACTCGCGGTCGTCGATCCACGAGCACTCCGCCAGCGCGGCGATCGTCGCCTGGGGCACCTTCGGGGCGTCTTCGAAGCGGAATTCCTCGAGCCGCTTCATCACCGGGAAGCGGGCTTCGATCAGTCGCCTTCGTTCGCGTCGCTCGGAGCGCTCCTGCTGCTCTGCCTCCAGCAGCGCCGCCAGGTAGGCGACCGGCGTCTGCTGGTCGCGCGTGGCCTCCTCGGCCATCGCCCGGAAGCGTGCCTTCACCGTCGGCAGCTTCAGCTCCGTCGCGTGGGCCTCCACCAGCGCCTCCAGGGCCGCCGTCTTCGCGTTCGCCGCCATCAGACCGCCACCTCCCGCAGGGCGTCGTAGCCCGAGAGGTCGGTCGGCGGCGGCGATCCGACGCCGGCCAGGCGATCCTCCAGCTCGAGGACCGGCGCGGACGGCCGCTCGGCCCGTCGGGCCAGGAGCGCCACGGCGCGGCCGTCATGGGCGCCGGCGACGAGGGCGCCGCGCACCGCCTCCTCGACCTTTCCCGGTCCCAGCTCGCGGCAGAGCAGCAGCACGTCGACCATCTGGCGGGCCGCCTCGGCGCGGTCGGTCCGTGCCTCGATCGCGCCCCAGAGCTCGTCGAGGCAGGGCGGCCAGTCGCCGCGGTCGCGCTCCTGGCGCAGGGCGAGGGATCTCGCCAGGGCCCCGGGCTTGCGGGCGAGCAGGTCGAGGTAATGCTCGAGCCGGGCGGAGACCTGGTGGCACCCGGCGAGGCGCCCGTGGGTGGCGACCACCTTGCCGTCGTGCCAGATCTCGATCTCCCGCGCGCCGACCTTCGCCCGGACCCGCATCCCGACCAGGCGGGCGGGGACCGAGTAGCGGTCGCGGCGCACGGTCACCAGCGCCTTGGAGTCCACCCTGGGGCTTGCCTCCTCGGCCGTGTCGTGGGGCTCGGCGGGGAGGTCGACGAGCAGCCTGCGCTCGCGCTCCAGCATCACCCCGACCGGCTCGGGGCGGCCGGTGATCGTGCGGTCGAGATCGGCGAGGCAGGCGGCCTCCAGGTGCCCGTTCAGCTCGGCGAGCGACCCTACCTCGGGCACCGGGACGAGGTGACGGCGGCGGAAGCGGCCGACCTCGCCCTCCACGCCGCCCCTCTCGTGGGCCCCGCGCTTGCCGGAGAGGCAGAAGGAGGACTCGAAGCCGTAGTGGGAGCGCAGGGCGACGAAACGGTCGGACTCGACCCGCCGGCGCCCCTTCATCACCTGCGCCACCGCGGCCTTCAGGTTGTCGTAGCGGATCAGGCCGAAGACGCCGCCGAAGAACTCCAGGGCGCCGACGTGGCCCTCGAGGAATGCCTGTTGGGTCTCGGCCTCGAACGCCGCGACGTAGGCGGCGCCCGAGTGGCAGGCGCGCATCAGGAACAGGTGGACCTTCCTCGGCTCCCCGCGCACGATGACCTGGGCCTCACCCCAGTCGACCTCGGCCTCCGCGCCTGGGTCGGAGACCAGCGGGACGAATGCCTCGACCTCGCCGATCTCCCGTCTCCACGCCGCCACGTGGCGGTCGACCTGGCGCTCGGAGACCTCGGCGCCGTGCTCGGCGACCAGCCGCTGATGGATGCGGCGGGCGGTATGGCGCTGCTTGCGCGGCACCTCCCGGTCGGCCTCCAGCCATTCGTCGATGATCGCCCGGTAGGGGCCGAGCCTCGGCGCCGGTCTGCTCCTCGGCGACCGCTTCGGCGGCGGCACCGCCGACTCCAATGCCTGGCGCACGGCGCGGCGATGGACGCCGTGCCTTCTCGCCAACTCCCTGATCGAGAGGCCCTCGCGGGCCCGGTCACGCCTGATCTGCTCGAACTGCTCCACTCTTCTCACTCCCTCCCGACCTCCGCCTCTCGCGCTCCTTCGGAGCGCTCAGCGTCAGTCGCGGTTCGGACGGAGGTGGGGCCAGTTCAAGCGTCGACAGTGGGGCCAGTTGAGACGTCTATACCCAGACGGCGGCCGACGTGGCGTCCATGCGCGCGCTGATCGACCAGGCCTTCGCGTACCGCGAATTCGTCCCCTACCGCGAGGTCTGGGGCTACGTCCGCGGCATCGAGGAGACGATCGATGTGCTCGAAGCTCTGCTGGAGGAGGGGCGCGGCGACGACGGTGTGGAGCTCGCCGAGCACGCCCTCAAGGCCGCCGAGAAGGCACTCGATCACATCGACGACTCCGACGGCCTGATGGCCGATGTGATCGGGCGCCTCGAAGAGCTGCACCTCGACGCCTGTCTCCGAACCACGCCAGACCCCGGGGCGCTCGCCGAGCGCCTCTTCGCCTGGGAGCTCGACGGCGCCTGGGACGTCTTCGACCAAGCTGTCCTGCGCTACGACGAGGTGCTCGGGGACGCGGGACTCGCTCGCTATCGCGAGCTCGCCGAGGAGGAGTGGGCGGAGGTGCCGGAGCTGGGTCCCGGAGAGGATTCGAGCGAGCGCTACGGCGCTCGCTTCCGGATCACGCGGATCATGCAGTCCCTCGC
>CAWIQD010000020.1:0-7181 GCA_963837945.1 uncultured Acidobacteriota bacterium | reverse complement strand
CTGGCATGACCCCCTGAAATCGGTCCGACCCTTGTGAGAGTCCTACCGGCCCGCGAAACTGGGCCAAGGAGGACCGACGCAAGTGAAGAGAAGGCGACACACCCCCAAGCAGATCATCCGCAAGCTCAGGGAGGCCGAGCGGATGCTCGGCGAAGGCAGGGGAGTGGCGGAGGTCGCGAAGGAGCTGGGGGTCTCCGAGCAGACCTTCCACCGCTGGCGCAACCAGTACGGCGGGATGAAGGCCGCCGACGTCAAGCGGCTGAAGGAGCTCGAGCGCGAGAACCGCGAGCTGAAGCAGATCGTCGCCGACAAGGAGCTGGAAGTCCGCGCCCACAAGGAGATCTCGGCGGGAAACTTCTGAGCCCAGACCGCCGGCGCCAGGCGGTCGCGATGCTCTGCGACCGCCTCGGCGTCAGCGAGCGCTGGGCATGCCAGGTGGCGGGGCAGCATCGCTCCACGCAGCGCTACGAGCCGAAGGCCGCCGAGGACGACGCCGCCCTGCGCTCCGCCCTGCGCAAGATCTCCGAAGAGAAGCCCCGCTGGGGCTACCGCCGCGCCCATGCCCGCCTCCTCGGAGAGGGCTGGAGCGTCAACAAGAAGCGCGTGCAGCGGATCTGGCGCGAGGAGGGCCTGCGGGTGCCGAAGCGCAAGCGAAAGCGCGCCCGGCTGGGCGACAACGCTGACGGCAGGCGCCTCCGCGCCGAGCGCCCCGACCACGTCTGGGCGCTCGACTTCCAGTCCGACGAGACGGCCGACGGCCGCCAGATCCGCATCTTGAACGTCGTCGACGAGTTCACCCGCGAGGCGCTCGCCGGCGAGGTGGCTCGCTCGATCACCGCCGAGGACACGGTCGCCGTGCTCGAGCGCCTCGTCGCCATGCGCGGAACCGCTCCCTGCCACATCCGCTGCGACAACGGCCCCGAGCTGATCGCCCACGCCCTGCGCGACTGGTGTCGCCTCAACGCCACCGCCACCGCCTACATCGAGCCCGGCTCCCCCTGGCAGAACCCCTTCATCGAGTCTTTCAACGGCCGCGCCCGCGACGAGGTGCTCGACGTCGAGCTGTTTCACAGCCTGGCCGAGGCCGAGGTGATCCTCGCCGACTGGATCTCCGCCTACAACACCGAACACCCGCACTCGGCGCTGGGGATGCTGCCGCCGGCCCGCTTCGCGGAGCGTTGGCGGGAGGAGAACGGCGCCCCGTCGCCTCGCTCCGATCGCCCTACGGGCTCACTCCGCGAGGCGACGGTCGACCCCGCTACCGTGCAAGCGGATACCGACCACGAACTCTCACTGAGGGTGGACCGGTAAATGGGGGCCTTCCACCGCCACCATCGCCAGCCTCGCGTCGGCGCAGTCCCACGAGCGCGGAGTGTCCTATCTCAAAGGCGGGCGCGTGGGTCCGCTGCGGGCGAGCGCCGGGCGGGTCGGCGCTACCGTCAGCGGCTCCGAGGCCTACCTGGTCGAGCTCCGCGCCAGGGGTGGGAAGCTGCGCTTCTCCTGCTCCTGCCCGGTGGGCCGCGAGGGCGCCTTCTGCAAGCACTGCGTCGCGGTTGCCCTCGCCTGGCTTGGCGAGGGCAGCGACCCGACGCCGACGCTCGATGACGCCCGTGCCCATCTCGAGACGCTTCCCCAGAGCGAGCTGGTCGAGCTTCTGATCGACCACGCCCACGATGACGAAGCGCTGGCCCGCCAGCTGTTGCTGCGGGCCGCGAGTCCGGCGAGCGGGACGGCGGCCGACGTGGCGTCCATGCGCGCGCTGATCGACCAGGCCTTCGCGTACCGCGAATTCGTCCCCTACCGCGAGGTCTGGGGCTACGTCCGCGGCATCGAGGAGACGATCGATGTGGTCGAAGCTCTGCTGGAGGAGGGGCGCGGCGACGACGGTGTGGAGCTCGCCGAGCACGCCCTCAAGGCCGCCGAGAAGGCACTCGATCACATCGACGACTCCGACGGCCTGATGGCCGATGTGATCGGGCGCCTCGAAGAGCTGCACCTCGACGCCTGTCTCCGAACCACGCCAGACCCCGGGGCGCTCGCCGAGCGCCTCTTCGCCTGGGAGCTCGACGGCGCCTGGGACGTCTTCGACCAAGCTGTCCTGCGCTACGACGAGGTGCTCGGGGACGCGGGACTCGCTCGCTATCGCGAGCTCGCCGAGCGGTACCTGTCAACGAAAATGAGACACCCGTCGGTCGAATTTAGTGAGCAACCTCCTCTGAGTCGGGCTTGTTGATCCACGCCGCCGTCGGCAGCGTGGGCGGCTGCGGCGCGCCCCGCACGAAGCGCTCGGGGTTGGCCGCGTAGGCGGCCGCGAGCACCGCCTGGCGGGCGGTGTGAGCCTTCTTGGCACGGCCGTGGTGGACGGTCGCCGGCGTCATCAGGCCGATGCCCGAGTGCCTGTGATCGTGGTTGTACCAGCGGAAGAACTCGCGGCAGAAGGCCCTGGCCTGCTCAAGCGAGTCGAAGCGGGCCGGGAAGGCCGGTCGGTACTTCAGGGTGCGGAAGTGCGCCTCGGAGTAGGGGTTGTCGGTCGAGGTGTAGGGGCGGGAATGGGTCTTGGTGACCCCGAGGTCGGCGAGCAGCATCGCCACCGGCTTGGAGCGCATCGAGGAGCCGCGGTCGGCGTGCACGGTGAGCCGGTCGCGGCGGATCGCCTGCTGCTCGCAGGACTGCGCGATCAGCGCCTCGGCGACCGCGGCGGACTCCCGCTCCTGCACGGTCCAGCCGACGCAATAGCGGCTGAAGACGTCGAGGATCGCGTAGAGGTGGTAGTGGGTCCACTTCGCCGGGCCCTTCAGCTTCGAGATGTCCCAGCTCCAGAGCTCGTTGGGGCGGCGGGCCAGAAGCTCGGGTTTCGCGTAGGCGGGGTGGGTGAGCTGGTCGCGGCGCTCGCGCGAGGAGCCGCTCGCCTCAAGCAGCCGGTACATGGTCCGCTCCGAGCACAGGTAGGCGCCCTCGTCGAGCAGGGTCGCCCAGACGGCGGCCGGGGAGGCGTCGAGGAAGCGCTCGCCGTGCAGCTCGGCCAGGACGGCCTCCTGTTCGGCCTCGCTCAGCGCCCGGGCCGGGCGGGGCCGTGGCCGCCTGGGCTTGGGCTCGGGCGGGCGCCGGCGACGGTAGATCGTCGCCGGCGCCGCTCCCAGCGCCCGGCAGGCGGGACGGGTCCCCACGATCGGCGCCAGCTCCTCGACGGTCTGGCAGATCATCTCTCGGTGCTCTCTTCGGCGCCCTCGGTCCCGAGCAGGTCCTCCAAGAGCGCTGAGACGTTTCCCTGCACCTCGATCACCTTGCGCGCCTTGGCCAGCTCGGCCTCGGCGCGCTCGGCGCGGCGGCGCAGCTCGGCGTTCTCCTTCTCGATCGGGTCGGCGGCCTTGCGGCCGCGCTTGCGCCCCAGGGCGCCAAGCGCGCCCTCCTCGCGCTGGCGGCGCCAGGTCGAGATATGCGAGGAGTAAAGGCCCTCGCGGCGCAGCAGGGCGCCGAGCTCGCCCGGCTTCTCGCAGGCGTCGGCCTCCTCGAGGATGTTGAGCTTGAACTCGGCGCTGAAGGCGCGCCGCTTGGGGCGCTCGGTCAGCTCGGGGTCGGGGACCTGCTCGGGCGCGTCGCGCCCGCCGGCCGCTTCACTGCGCTCGCCTACGTCTCGCTGCGCTTCGCGGCCGGCGGCTCCGTTCTTCTCCATCAACGACATCAGGTGCTCCATTCACGCCCTCGGGGTTCAGTAATTCCCTGATCATGGGCGTCTCACCTGACGTTGGCAGAGAGGGGAGGAGGAGTGGGCGGAGGTGCCGGAGCTGGGTCCCGGAGAGGATTCGAGCGAGCGCTACGGCGCTCGCTTCCGGATCACGCGGATCATGCAGTCCCTCGCCCAGTGCTCCGGGAGCCTTGCCGACCGGATCGCGATCGAGGAGCGGGACCTCTCGATCGCCTATCGCTTCCTTCAGATCGCCGAGCTGTGCCGGGAGCACGGTGAGGATGACGCGGCCCTCGAGTGGGCAGAGCGCGGGATGGCGGCCTTCGCCGAGGATCCTGACCCGCGCCTGCGCGCCTTCCTCGTCGAGGAGTACCGGCGCCGCGGGCGCAGCGCGGATGCGCTCGAGCACTCCCTCCAGGCATTCAATGCCCGGCCGGTGCTCGAGACCTACCGCGAGCTCGTAACCGATGCCGAGGCGCTGGGGCAGTGGGAGGAACGCCGGCCCGCGGCGCTCTCGCTGCTCCGCCGTCCGGAGCCGGACCTGCCGGGGGCGGCGCGACACCCCTCGCTGCGCGGGCGCGGCTGCTCACAGCTCGTGCGGGTGCTGCTCTGGGAGGGCGATCCCGATGCTGCCTGGGATGCGGCAACGGAGGGTGGCTGCAGCCCGGACTTGTGGCTGCAGCTGGCCGACCTGCGGCGCGCTGAGCACCCCGAGGACGCGCTCGGCGTCTACCGCCGCCACGTCGAGGACGTGATCGCCGGCAGGGACAAGCGCACCTACGCCGAGGCGGTGCGGCTGATCGACGGGGTGGTGCGCGAGCTGTATGCCGAGAGCGGGCGGGCGGAGGACTTCGACGTCTATGTCGAGGAGGTCCGCGCCAGCCACAAGCCGAAACGTGGGTATAGACGTCTCAACTGGCCCCACTGTCGACGCTTGAACTGGCCCCACCTCCGTCCGAACCGCGACTGACGCTGAGCGCTCCGAAGGAGCGCGAGAGGCGGAGGTCGGGAGGGAGTGAGAAGAGTGGAGCAGTTCGAGCAGATCAGGCGTGACCGGGCCCGCGAGGGCCTCTCGATCAGGGAGTTGGCGAGAAGGCACGGCGTCCATCGCCGCGCCGTGCGCCAGGCATTGGAGTCGGCGGTGCCGCCGCCGAAGCGGTCGCCGAGGAGCAGACCGGCGCCGAGGCTCGGCCCCTACCGGGCGATCATCGACGAATGGCTGGAGGCCGACCGGGAGGTGCCGCGCAAGCAGCGCCATACCGCCCGCCGCATCCATCAGCGGCTGGTCGCCGAGCACGGCGCCGAGGTCTCCGAGCGCCAGGTCGACCGCCACGTGGCGGCGTGGAGACGGGAGATCGGCGAGGTCGAGGCATTCGTCCCGCTGGTCTCCGACCCAGGCGCGGAGGCCGAGGTCGACTGGGGTGAGGCCCAGGTCATCGTGCGCGGGGAGCCGAGGAAGGTCCACCTGTTCCTGATGCGCGCCTGCCACTCGGGCGCCGCCTACGTCGCGGCGTTCGAGGCCGAGACCCAACAGGCATTCCTCGAGGGCCACGTCGGCGCCCTGGAGTTCTTCGGCGGCGTCTTCGGCCTGATCCGCTACGACAACCTGAAGGCCGCGGTGGCGCAGGTGATGAAGGGGCGCCGGCGGGTCGAGTCCGACCGTTTCGTCGCCCTGCGCTCCCACTACGGCTTCGAGTCCTCCTTCTGCCTCTCCGGCAAGCGCGGGGCCCACGAGAGGGGCGGCGTGGAGGGCGAGGTCGGCCGCTTCCGCCGCCGTCACCTCGTCCCGGTGCCCGAGGTAGGGTCGCTCGCCGAGCTGAACGGGCACCTGGAGGCCGCCTGCCTCGCCGATCTCGACCGCACGATCACCGGCCGCCCCGGGCCGGTCGGGGTGATGCTGGAGCGCGAGCGCAGGCTGCTCGTCGACCTCCCCGCCGAGCCCCACGACACGGCCGAGGAGGCAAGCCCCAGGGTGGACTCCAAGGCGCTGGTGACCGTGCGCCGCGACCGCTACTCGGTCCCCGCCCGCCTGGTCGGGATGCGGGTCCGGGCGAAGGTCGGCGCGCGGGAGATCGAGATCTGGCACGACGGCAAGGTGGTCGCCACCCACGGGCGCCTCGCCGGGTGCCACCAGGTCTCCGCCCGGCTCGAGCATTACCTCGACCTGCTCGCCCGCAAGCCCGGGGCCCTGGCGAGATCCCTCGCCCTGCGCCAGGAGCGCGACCGCGGCGACTGGCCGCCCTGCCTCGACGAGCTCTGGGGCGCGATCGAGGCACGGACCGACCGCGCCGAGGCGGCCCGCCAGATGGTCGACGTGCTGCTGCTCTGCCGCGAGCTGGGACCGGGAAAGGTCGAGGAGGCGGTGCGCGGCGCCCTCGTCGCCGGCGCCCATGACGGCCGCGCCGTGGCGCTCCTGGCCCGACGGGCCGAGCGGCCGTCCGCGCCGGTCCTCGAGCTGGAGGATCGCCTGGCCGGCGTCGGATCGCCGCCGCCGACCGACCTCTCGGGCTACGACGCCCTGCGGGAGGTGGCGGTCTGATGGCGGCGAACGCGAAGACGGCGGCCCTGGAGGCGCTGGTGGAGGCCCACGCGACGGAGCTGAAGCTGCCGACGGTGAAGGCACGCTTCCGGGCGATGGCCGAGGAGGCCACGCGCGACCAGCAGACGCCGGTCGCCTACCTGGCGGCGCTGCTGGAGGCAGAGCAGCAGGAGCGCTCCGAGCGACGCGAACGAAGGCGACTGATCGAAGCCCGCTTCCCGGTGATGAAGCGGCTCGAGGAATTCCGCTTCGAAGACGCCCCGAAGGTGCCCCAGGCGACGATCGCCGCGCTGGCGGAGTGCTCGTGGATCGACGACCGCGAGTCGGTGATCTTCGTCGGCGAGTCTGGGACCGGCAAGACGATGCTCGCCACCGCCCTGGCGGTCTGCGCCTGCCGGCAGGGAAGGAGGGTGCGCTTCACCACGCTCGCCGGCCTGGCCAACGAGCTGCAGGAAGCCGAGAGCCGGAGAGAGCTCGGTCGGGTGGTCGGCCGCTACGCGCGGACCGAGCTGGTGGTCCTCGACGAGCTCGGCTACCTGGCGCTGCCCGACGGCGCGGCGGAGCTGATCTTCCAGGTGATCTCCGAGCGCAACGAGCGCGGCTCCTTGATGGTGACCACCAACCTCCCCTTCGGCGAGTGGACCAAGGTCTTCGCCGACGCCCGCCTCGCCAAGGCGGTCGTCGACCGTCTCACCCACAAGGCCCACATCATCGACACCGGCACCGAGTCCTGGCGCTTCCGCCACGGGCTGGAGAGGCGCGGGGCGAGGAAGGGAGGCGACCGGGAGGACTGAGGCCCGCCGCCGTCACCGCTGCGCCTCGCCCTCCGGGCTCGGCTCCGCGGCGACGGCCCGAGGGCTCATCGGCAACAATCAGATCGAACGACAACCGGCACGGAGGTGGGGCCAGTTCAGGTGAGTTGAACCCGGGGCCACTGCAAGTGGCGGCATTCAAAAC
>CAWIQD010000019.1:0-7755 GCA_963837945.1 uncultured Acidobacteriota bacterium | reverse complement strand
GCGCGGTGCGGCAGCCCGAAGACACCACGAGGTCCGCCCGGAGATCGAGGTCCGAGACGTCGCGGAGCCCCACGAAGCCGTCGAGCGCGCAACCCCGGGCGTGGAACTGGGAGAGCACCAGGCCGGAGAAGCCCCGGGTGCGGTCGTTGATCAGGCCGTGGGTCGCGAAGTGGAGGATGCGGTAGTCGCGGAGCTCGCCGTCCACCACCCGCGCGCGTCTCGCGTCGCCGTCGAGCACCGGCAGGCGCCGGCCGGCGGGCGCCTCGCCCGCGATCGCCTGGGCCTCCGCCGCGTGAAGGGCAGGCGGGCGAGGTCGGGGAGCACGAACGGCCCCGGTGAGCCCGCGGCCTGCGGCCCGGCTGGAGCCTGCTCGATGCGCGGGTCGTCGCGCTCGAAGATCGGGTCGGCGAAGATCGCCACGGTCTTCGGAGGCGCGTCCCCGCGCGGCACCTGCCGCGGGCCCACCTCCCCGCGTTGCGCCGCCAGCACCGAGGCCGAAGGCAGGTAGACCACCTCGTGGCGGGTCAGGATCGGTTCGCGGCCCGGCGGCAACGTGAGCGCCGCGAAGGGCGCGAGGGCGAGCGCGCCGTCGGGCACGATCACGAGGCGCTGCCCCCGGAGCCGGTCGGCCACCGGCCCGAGGAGCGCACGCCGAGGGCATCGAGGTCCTCCTGCGCCCCGCGGGTTCGGCCCTGGACGGCGCCGAGCTGCCGTGGAGCCGGCGGGCGAGCTCCTCGATCGCCTTCCTCGGCCCGAGCCGTAGGAGGTGATTGAGGTGGGCGTGACCCACCAGAGGATGCTGCGCTCCTCGCCGAGGTGGTATTCGAGAAGCACGCTCCCGGCGTCGAGCAGCCCGCGGATCCCGGCGGCGTCGAGGCCCGGGGGCTGGCTCGCCTCGCCGAAGCGCGGGTTGCGGCGGCGGATCTCGGCCCGCACGTCGTCGAGGTCGCCGAGCGCCCGGTAGAGCTCCTGCTCGGCGACCTGGGCGTCCTCGGGGGTGTGCTCCTCGCCGAGCACCCGGAGCTGGCGCCTGGTCTTGGCCGCCGCGCGCCGCTGCGCCTCGCGGAGGCGCTGGCGGAGACCGGGATCGGCCACCGGACCGAGGCTCGCGCCGGCGCGCTCGAGCAGGGCGAGAAGCGACCGGGAGCGGGCGCGCTCGCTCACCGCCAGAGCCTCCTCGTCGTGGCCCTTCGCGGGCGCTTCGCGGTGGCGCGCCATGAGGAAATCGACGTCGAGGTCGAAGACTCCCCGCTGGGTGGCCAGGAACACGGCTCGCTGTTCGGGGTCACCGAGGCGGCCGTGGAGGCCCTGGAGGCGATCGAGGGCGGCGCCCAGATGCTTGGCCGCCGCCGCCGACAGCCCCAGCCGGCGCTCGGCTCGGGCGAGCGCCGTGAGCGCCGCGATCTCGCCCAGCGGGTCACGGACCACGAGGTGGAGATAGCGGGCGTTGACGGCCAGCTCGCGCGCTCGCGCCGGCTCGCCGAGGTCCAGGGCCGCCCGGCTCAGCAGATCGAGCACTTCGGCCTCCTCCTCACGATGGCCCATCCCCCGGGCGCTCGCGAGAGCGAGCTCGAGGTCGCCGCGCGCCGCCGCGGGCTGGTGCTCGGAGAGCTGCAGCTCGCCGAGCAGCTTGTGGGCGGTCGTCGCCCCTCGGGGGTCGCCGATCGCGCGGCTCGAGTCGAGGGCCTCGCGGTACAAGCCGAGGGCTCGGCGCGCGTCCCCCTGGTCGGCGAAGGCGCGTCCCAGGTTGCGCAGGGTCACGGCCTCGCCGGACTTGTCGCCGACCTCCCGCCGCAGGGGCAGGGCGCGCAGGAGGTAGGCGCGGGCGCGATCCGGGTCGCCCAGCTCGAGGTAGGCGAAGCCGAGGTTGTTGAGGACGCGCGCCTGCCAGTAGCGGTTGCCCACGCGCTCGAAGATCGCCAGGGCCCGGCCGTACTGGAGGAGCCCCTCTTCGACCTCTCCCAGGCCGCCGTAGTAGAAGCCGAGGTTGTTGAAGGCGATCGCCTCGCCCAGCTCGTCGCCCATCGAGCGCCGCAGGTCCAGGGCCCGCTGGAAGTACTCGAGGGTCTTCGCGGGCTCGCCGAGGTTCTGATAGATGCCGCCCAGGTTGTTGAGCAAGATGGCCTCGAGCTGGGTGTCGCGGAGCTCGCGAGCCAGGGCGAGGGCCTCGCCGTAGCACTCGCCGGCGGCGTGGAAGCGCCCCAGGCGCTGCAGCACGAGGCAGAGGTGGTTGCGGGTCTCGGCCTCGCGATCCCGCCGGCCCAGCCGCCGGCGAAGTGCGAGGGCCTCTTGGAGCTCGCGCAGGGCCTGCGGGTTGTCTCCCTGGTGACTGTGAGCGAGCCCGAGGCGATCGAGGGTCGCGGCCAGGCCCTCCGTCGCCCCGACCTGGTCCGGGAGCCGGCGCCAGAGAGCCAGCGCCCGGGCGTAGGCGTCCGCGGCCCGGCGGTAGTTCTGGCGGTCCTCGGCGAGGCCGCCGAGCCGCTGCCACGTCCGGGCTTGCCGGGCTCGGTCCCCCAGGGTCGTCCAGGCATCGAGGGCCGCGCGGAGCTCCTCCTCGGCCCGCTCCTCGACGCCTTTCTCGTGCGTCGCGTAGAGCCGACCGGCCGCGGTGACGGCCGCTTCCGCCCGGATCCGGAGCCGGTCGCCGGGGCTCGAGTCGGGAAGCTCGTCGAGACGGATCTCGTAGCGGCCGCTCGGCGCTCCCTTCTCGTCGCAGCGCACTTCGACCCGGAAGGGGCCGCTCGTCGCGGGGGAGAAGAGCAGCGACTCCGTGCCTTCGCGGCCGAGCGGGCTGTCGACCGCCAGCAGGTGCGCGCCGCGCTCGTCCTGGAGCTCCACGACGACGTCGATCCCGAGCTGCTCGACGCGGATCAGCCAGGGCTCGCCGGCCGCCAGCTCGAGCCGGAAACGGTTCGCTTCGCCGGGCGCGAGCAAGCGCTCGACCGGCGCTCCGGGGACGAGGCGCGGGAGCGAGCTCGCGCCGGTGGCGGCCGGCGTCGCGGCACCGGCCACCAGGACAGCGGCCACGGCCACCGCGCCGAGGAGGCTCGGCGCGACGCGTCGACGACGTCGGACAGGGTGCTCGCGGAGGGGGCGAGCGGGTGGGCAGGACACCGCCGGGCACGATAGCACCGGCTCCTCCGGGCACCGCGGCAGGCGCTCCGAGCCCACCTGGCGAAACTTTCGCCGCCTCCGGGTGAGAGGTTCTCCGATCCCACCGCACTTGGAGGTCAAACCAACGGCGGTGACCGGAACGCAACGAGCCGCGGGTCATCGCTCCATCCGGCTCGAGGAGACGATCATGGCGAACACCGAAAACGTGACCACCGACCAGGAGCAGGCGATCGAGGCCGCATCGGCCCTCATCCAGGAGACCCACGAGAAGGTCTCCGGCGCGCTGGGCAACTACGTCAACTCCAACGTCACCTGCTCCGTGACCGTCGGCCCCGAGGGCGGCAGCATGCAGGGCAACATCCACTACACGAGCACCCCGGACCAGATCTACTTCGCCATGGAAGGCAAGCCATCGGAGTTCTACGGCCTGTTCGCCGGTGCCGGCTTCGGCATTCTTGTCGGATCCCTGGCGCCGGAGCGGGTCGTCGGCCAAGCGGGGACCTTCGTGGCCTCCGGCAGCGTCTTCGGCGGCCTCCTTCAGCTCTGGGTCGGCGGCCAGCCGGTCTTCAAGGACCCCATCTGGATCCCCGGGGGCGGCTCTCCGTCTTGGAAGCTCGCGGGCCGCGTGCGGTTCTCCCGCGTCTCCTGAGGCCGCCCGCGGGCTTCCGCGGTCGAGCCGAGCCGGTTCGGCCGCGGCCTCGACATCCGGTCATCCCCGGTCCCGAGCGCGGCGAAGCCTGGCGCGCCGCCGCGCTCGGGAACCGGGGCGACCCGCTCACAACGATCTGAGGAAGTCCAGCACCTGATTCCGCTCCTCCCGCGCCAGCGCCCGGTAGCCGTCGGCCGAGCGCCGCGCCTGTCCGTCGTGGCGCACGATCGCTTCCTCCAGGGTGAGGCTCAAGCCGTCGTGCATCAGGTGCGAGCGCGTGCGCAGCCCCCAGAGCGGCGCCGTGCGGAGCATGTCGCGGGTCGCGGCGCCGCCCGCCTGCACCACCCCGTCGCCGGTCCCGACGTCGTGGAGCAGGAAGTCCCCGTAGGGGTGGAAGAGCCGGCTGCCGAGCGCCTCCGGCACCGTGTAGGCGCCGCCGGCGACCGTCGCCCCCGCCGGCGCCGTGACCAGGTCGGGCACGTGGCAGCTCGCGCAGCCGATCTGCCGGAAGAGCGTCTCGCCCTGGCGCACCTCGGGCCGTCCCGCCAGCTCCGCGTCCCGCGGCGGCGCCTTCGTCGAGCGCATGAAGCGGACGAAGGCCTCGAGGTCCTCGCCGTGATCCTCGGGGTCGGGGACGGCGTCGAAGAGGTCGACCGGCCGGCCACTCGAGGTGTTCTCGGTCGGCAGGAGCTCGCTCGTGACGCCCATCTCGTTCAAGTAGGCGTCGGCGGCGAAGGAGAGCAGGCTCGCGTGCTGGCACTTCCAGCCGAAGCGGCCGACCGCCTCGGCACCGCCGGCCTCGAGCACCGGCACCTCGATCGCCAGGCCCCGCAGCTCCGCCGGCTGGCGGGCGGCGATCGCCCGGAGGGTGGAGTCGGCGACCGCCTCGACGTAGGCGTCGCCGAGCGTCGAAGTCGAGAGGCGAAGCGCCAGCACGTTGTCCGAGGGGAGCGCGTGCTCCTGGATCGCGGCGTCGAGCGCTCGATCCTCGATCACGCCGCCGCCGGAATGGTCGGTGTAGCGCCCGTCGTGCCAGCGCCCGCCGCGCAGCTCGGCCACCTGGCTGCTGCCGCCGCTCTGGGGCGTGGCGTGGCAGCCGCCGCACGAGGTGGCGTTGTAGGTCGGTCCCAGCCCGTCTTCGGGGGACTCCTCCTCGTCGAAGGTGGCGCGGTCGAGGTCCATCTCGTCCTGCGGGCTGACCCCGTTGGTGAGCCCGTCGTAGCCGCTCTCCGCCTCGGTGGCGGTGGGGGGCGGCGGCGCAGGGCGCGCGGCGACGAGGGCGAGGGCGAGCCAGCCGGCGGCCGAGAGGACGACGGCAGGGCGGTGGCGGCCGCACAGGCGGCGGGCGGCGGCGAGAGCGCTAGGCACACGGGTCATGAGCTCCTCCTGGGTCGAGTACGGAGAGTTGTCGTTGCGACTTCAACCCATGAGGGCGCGCAATCTTGCGCCCGCCACGCCGATCGTGCCGTCGGTGATGGCGCCGGCGACGGCAAAGCCGAACAGATGACCGGGCCCGCCGTCCGATAGGAGGAGCTTCGGGTCCTCGGAGTGCAGGTCGGCGCGGGCCGGCCAGGCGCCGGTCTTAGATCGGGTTCGGTGAGGGTCGGTTCTCGGCGGCTCTTCGCCGAAGGCGAGCGCCGCGATCGAGAGTGGCAAAGCTTCTTCCGCCCGCACCAGCTCCTCCTCGACCTCAGCCTCGCTCACTGGGCTCTCGAGGATGACCGGCACGTCCGGGGGAATGTAGGGCGCCAGCTCTCGGAATGCCAAGATCGCGGTCCGCGAGAGGCGGCCATGGCGGCCGGCGGTGCTCACCTCGCTCAAGTGCACCTGAGCCAGCCGGTCCCCGAATCTCTCCAGGATCAGGAAGGCTTCGGTCAAGCTGCTGTCGACCTGGCGGGCGTGCCCCACGTCGAAACACAGGCGAGCTTCCGGGAGCCGCTCGAAGATCTCCTCGAGCTCGCGCACCGTCCGGCCCTGCGGCTTCCGCCGGTCCATGTTTTCGACCAGCACCGACGCGCCCAACTCTCGCCACAGGGTGAAGTCACCGATGGCATCCGGGTGAACGACCACGGGGACACCCGGCACCGCCTGCCGCAGGCTCTCCACGAATGGAGCCTCCCGTCCGGCGGGGTACTCGCTGGGGAAGTGCAGGGCCACGAAAGTGTAGCCAGTCAAGTCGAGCTCTCGGAATGCATCCAAGAGCAGGGGGAGCTCCGGTAGGCGGAGTGCGGAGAGCTCGACGGCTCGGGAGCCGAGCTCGCGAATCAAGGTCCAAGCCTTGCCGAAAGTCGCCTCGCGCCAAAGCACCGGTCGAGAAGCCCCAGGGGCGGTTCCAAGTCTGCATCAGAAGACTCCGTACTTGAGCGTCAGGTCGTAGAAGGGTGAGTCGGGCTCCAGGAAGATCCGATCCAAGGCAAGCTGGAAGCGATGGCTGATCTCGCGCCCCCGATCGAAGAGAGGGTCGCCCTTCAGCTGCTCGTAACTCAGGGACTCGAGATGCTCTCTCTTCTCCTGATCGGAGTCCCTCAGGCCCCCGGCGGCAGGAGGAAGCGGCAGCGAGGTCCGGTGGCGGCGGCGAGATGCCGGTCGACGGTGGCCAGAGGGAGGTGAAGCTCTTCCGCGGCCGCGACGTACCAGGCGTCGTAGCTCGTGACGATATCGCGCAACTCCCAGACCCGTTGCCGCGAACGGCGCGAAGGGCACCAGCTCGATCTGGATCTCCACGAGATCACGGGCCGCGGCACCGGCCTCCAGGCGCTCCAACCGTCCGGCGAGCTCGAGCCGGCGGAGGATGTTCGTGGCCTCCACCAGGGCGAGGTCGGGCGCCACGAGGTTCCCCGCGCCCACCACCTCCTCGGCCCACCTGCCCTCCGCTCCCGCGTCCGTCGTGGCGGCGACCAGGAGCGAGGCGTCGACCACCGCGCTCATCGGCGGTCCGCGTCGCGGTGGGTGAGGATCTCCTCCGGAAGGACTCGCGTCCCCGCCGTCGCCTTGCGCTCCCGGATCCTTTCGAGCAATCGCTCGACGGGAGGGCGCGCAGCCAGGCGCTCCAGCTCTCCACGCAGGTACTCCTGCATCGACTTCCCCTGGAGCGCGGCCCGGGCGGCCAGCTCGTCCCGCACCGCACCCGGCACGCCGCGGATCGTGATCTGCACGTTCATGCATCCATCTTGACGCGCGTGACCGCGAAATGCAAGCAATGATGGCCCCCCGACCCGGTACCGAGGGGGCACCGGGCCAGGGGGCGTCGCCCGGCCTCTCCGCCTCAGGGCAAGGACGCCTCGACCAGGCGGGCGAGGACGCGGCCGAGGACCGGCGGGCCTCCGGACCGACCGCCTCGAGCAGCAGGGCGAGCGCGTCCGGGTTCGCCGCCAGGTAGCGGGCCAGGTGGAGGTGCGAGAGCATCGCCGCCCGCCGCTCCGGCGCGAGCCGCAGGACGTGGCCCACGTGCCGGTCGTGCTCGTGGAGCGGGGTGCCCAGCCGCTTTGGCTTGTCCTTCAGGCGGTAGGGCGTGGGTGCCGCCACCGCTGGCAGCACCGCCGCCGCCAGGAGAGCGTCCGAGCGGCGCCGGAACGTCGCCACCGCCTGGCCACCCGCGGCCAGCGGCTCGTCGCGCCGCACGACAGCGAAGCGCGCCCCGTCCGCCGCGTCGGGCGCCTCCTCGACCGCCAGCGGCCCCGAGACCAGCGCCTCGGCCTCGGTGGAGGCGACCTCCCCGGCCTCGGCCGAGCGCCGCGCGACCAGGCGGAGCTTCTCCAGGAACGAGGCCGAGAAGGCGCTTCCCGAGAGGCGGAGGGACGGGCCCGACGGCTGCGGCGGCTCGGGGAGCGAGCCGGACGAGCCCGGCGGGACTGCCGGGGTCGGGGAAGGAGCCGCCGGAGGCGAGGCCGCGGGCGGTGAGCTGGACGGGGTCGAAATAAGGTTCAGGGTGCTGCTTGGCTGACTGCTAGACTTCTCGCGGTTCTGCATGGAGCTTAGACCTCCTTGCGGGA
>CAWIQD010000018.1:0-56257 GCA_963837945.1 uncultured Acidobacteriota bacterium | reverse complement strand
CTGACACCTCTTCTCGACGGGCTGGACTCCCAGGTCCCGTTCAGCCCGTTGTGCCTCCCGGCACGGATCCCTTTCTGGGAAAGGTCACGCTCAACCTACTTGTGGCCGAGGAGGGTTGTCAACTTGCGGCCCGGCCCGGTAGTGGGTCAGTTTGAATCCAGGAGCCCGACCAGCTCCTCAATCGACATCGGGCGGCGGGCAACTCCGGCCGCCATGGCGGGCGTGACCCGGTTGTCGCGCTCCGTCCGGAGGGACCGATGAGGGCGGCAGAAGTTGTAGTAGGCGAAGTGCAGGGCGATGGCGGCGGCGTGGTTCTCCAGCTTTTTCGAGAATGCGTTGGTCAGGCGAGTGAAGCGCCGCATGCTCATCCGCATGGTCAGGTTCTGGCGCTCCGCGTAAGAGGTCGAAACGTGGGCCGGGTCCGGATCGCCCTGGATGACTTCGACCTTGACCCCGATGCACTCGGCCGGGCTGTACCGGGTCTCGGCCTCCGGGGCGACGCCGTAGATCTTCTGGAGCATGGCGTAGTCGATTCCGGCGCCGAAGCTGTCCTCGACCGCGCCCAAGTACATGGTGTGTCCGTCGGTGGTGAGCTGCACGCGGGAGCTGAGCCGGCCTTCCAGGTCTTGCAGGAACTCGGTCGCGCTCCCGCCGTCGCGGGGGCCGACCAGGAAGCACGGCACGAGCTTGGTATCGGAGCAAATCGCGGTGAAGGTCCAGACGTCGCCGACACCGAACTCGCCGCGCTTGTCCTCGGGCACGTTCTTCGCCTTGGCGTAGACGAAGCTCCAAATCTCGTCTACCTGCACCCGCTTGCAGGGAAGGTCCCGGAGCATCCGGTCCTGGTACTCAGAGCACGCGGCGCCCAAGTCGAGCAGGAGCTTCTGGACGGTGTTCTTGGAGACTCCGACCATCCGGGCCGTGGCGCGAATGGAGTTGCCCTCGACCAGGGCCGACACGATGCGGGAGCGCTTTTCGGTGCTGAGGACGTTTGCCATGATGTGACCATTATGCCTGAGCGGTCAGGCTTTGTCAAGCCTACCGGGAAGATTTCTTGGGGAGTCAGCTGGCCCTGCCTGGGCCGCAGCTTGCAACGTAAACATCTGATGTAAAGGGGACTTATCGTGTCAACAAAGACATGAACAACTGCTAACCATTGCACCTATGCGGGCTTGCGGTTACACTCTCTACCGGCGACATTCAATCTTCGAGGGGGTCGTGTGACCATCTGTATTTCTGCCATCGCTGAAAGTGGCAAGGCGCTGGTCTTTGCAACCGACAAGCTCCTGACCGCTCGTCTCCTAAGCGCCGAGTTCGAGCACCCTGGAAGTAAGGTCGTTCGCCTCGGCAGGAGCTGCATCGGTCTTTCTGCTGGCGATGCCCTGGACAGCAGCGAGCTTTTCCGGGCTACTGGTGGCCGGATGGGCCAATTCCACTCGCCTACCGTTGAGCAGGTGGCAATGGCGATCCGTGAGGACTTCCTGGCGCTTCGGCTAGGACGCCCGAGGAGTTAGTCCTACGACCTAGAGGCTTATCGCTAAAAGACTTCTACCAGGGTGGCATGGTGAGCAGGTTCCCGCCGGAGCTGACTTTCCAGATCGACCAAGGCATCCAGCAGTCCATGCTGCGTATTCAGGTGGTGCTCGCTGGTGTCGACTTGTCGGGCGCTCATATCTACGGCGTGGAAGATCCGGGCCAGGTCGACTGTTATGACAGACTCGGCTACCACGCTGTGGGAAGTGGCGAGACCCATGCGTTGCTGACTCTGGTCGCGAGGGGACATCGTCTCAGTAACGACACGAACCTAACCGCATATCTAGTCTACGAAGCAAAAAAGAAGGCCGAAGTGGCACCCGGAGTTGGCCGTGACACCGAGATGGGCATCATCACGGAGGATGGCGAAGTGCGGATGCTATCTCCGGCAGAGATAGAGCTCCTAGATCGTGCCTATGAGGAGATTGGCCTACCTAGATCGGATGCGCTCCGCGAGTTCGTGGGTGGCCTACCGTTTGCAGGCACAAGAGAGAAGGAGGCGCGACATGCAGATGCTAAGAAGCAGAGGAAGGGCAACGGAGCATGAGGCAGATCCGGTTGTCGGTTTCCTCGAAGCAAAAAGGAGGCTCGCGCTCATCCGCCATGAAATGCTGAAGCATAGGGCCATTCTATGGGGGCCTGTCGGCCCCTTTGTGCCCGGGGAAGAATCTCCAAGGCGTGAGCCTAGTCCTAGTCCTGATCCGGAGCCCAGCGGGCCAGAGCTGCCTTCCGGGCGATCTCGGAGCGCCGTTCCGCGGTAAGACTCTCGGCCCGCGCTTTCCCACCCTTCCGTCCGCCCTTCCGCCCCAGAAGCACGGCGGCGGGGTCTTTTCCCTCCCTGAGCGCAGCTTCAACGATGGCGGCGGTGTCATCCTCGCCGCGCTTCGGCTTCTCCCCCGTAGCCTCCTGGACGATCTCCCAGGCGCGGCGGTTGGAATCGGCGGGGCGGCCCTTGCGTGTGCGGTCAGGCATGGGTACAGGGTAACACGGGTGGGGGTTGGGATGTTCCGAGACAAGGAAGGGGCGGCCCCGGAGAGCCGCCCCTTGGTTCCACCGCTCGGCGCCGACCTACTCGCGAGCCTCCACCTTCGCGGCCGCCCGCTCGGCGAGACGCCGGTATACCTCCCGGGCCTCCGGGTCCGGATGCTGCTCGGCCAGCCGGCGGGCGACGCGCTCGGCCTCCCGAGCGAGTACCCGATCTCGCGCCGTCACGACTTGCCCTCCCCGCCTTCCAGCTCCGCCAGAACCGCCGGGCGGAGAACGGAGCAGGACTGCGAAACCCAGGCGAGCACCGCGCCGAGCACCGACCGCAGCTCCGGCGAAGCGTTCTGCGGCGAGGCCCCGGTGCCGAAGCTCGTGATCAACGTGTCTTGCACCCGCGTGAGGTCGTCGAGGGTGACGGTCGCGAGAGCGAGGACCCGGGAGTAGACCTGACCCTCCAGTGCAGACTCTTCCTCATCGATCGTCCGGCGGATGTCGCGGACCATCCCGGCGAGCCGGACGGCCCACGTCTCGGCGCACTTGCCGAGGCCCTTCTCTTCCTCGTCCTGGGAGTGCCCGGCGAGATCTTCGGCCGTCGAGAGCAGGTACCGGACTAGCGAGCTGAGGTCGTCCGCGACGGCGGACAGGTCGTCCCGGTGGTCGGAGGTCCCCCACATCCCCGCCTCCCGCGCGGTGTCCAGGAGGAAGGCCGCGACGGCTTCCAGGGCGGCGGCCCGCTCCTCATCGTCGAAGGGCCGGAGCCAGGTGTAGCGGACAGCGCGGTCATACTCGTAGTCGGGCGGCGGGTCGGCGTTCTTGCCGAGCGGTAGGTCGGGCTCGGGCTCGGGGGTCGGTGGCTCAGGTGGCGGGGTAGACTTCGGGCGGTCGCTCACAGGGCTAGCTCCTTTGGGCGGCTAGGTCCGGCGGGGTGTTCCTAGCACCCTGCCGGGCCGCTCCGGTCGTTGATGACGGGAGCTAGGCTAGCGCGAGCGGTCAAGCATTTGGGGGCCGACACAGGCCCCGGATTCAAACTGACCCACTACCCCCGGCCCGGCCGGCCCGGTCGATGTCCCGCGCCCGGGCCGGCCGGCACCTCGCTCAATGAAGAGACTTCGTACTGTCGAACAAACAGGAGATTCCCCATGCGCCGACGCCACCCCATCTTCTCGCCCGCCCTCGCCCGAGCCCTGCCTCTCGCCGTCGCTCTGCTGGCCGCGGCGCCGGTCCTCGCCGCCGGGCCCGCGCCCACCCCGGTCGCCGCCACCGCGCCCATGGGCCACTTCGTGCCGCCCGACCAGGCCCCGCTCTTCGCCGCGCTCGCCCCGGCGCCGGCTCGCGCGGCGCATGGCGGCGACGTCGGCAACCCCGGCGCCCTGGGAACGTGCGTCGCCGACTGCTGGGACGGCAGCCACGTCACCTGCACGGGCTCGAGCTGCAGCGAGGTCGACTCGAGCTGCGGCGCCGGGCAGCGCGGCTACTGCTACGGCACCGACACCGGCTACAGGTACTGCCCCGTCTGCCAGGGCGGGAGCTGCCACGCCGAGACCACCTGCAGCGGCGGCGGCTCCGTCTCCTGCGACGGTGGGCCGGGTTGCTTCTCGGTCTACCACTGCTACGCCTACTGCGACGACCAGTACCACCTCTGCCCGAACGCGACGAACTGCCCGTTCTGAGCGCGGCGCGCCTTTACCGACGCCTCGGCCACCCCGCCCCGGAGCGCAGGCGCGGGGCGGGATGCCTCGGGAATGGCCCCGCCGCAGCGGATGTTGATGCGCCCGAGTGCGTGGCGCGGGGCTCGGGGGGCGTACGTCAGATTTGTGATGTGAGGGTCAGGCGCTGGCCGCGGCTCGCCGTGTCCAGAAGTCATCGAAGCGGTTGCTGAGCTTGCAGCAGCGCAGGGCGATGATGGCGTCGGCTCCGGCGAGGGTCCAGTGCATGCCGGCGCGCTTGAGGCGCGTGCCGATGGCGAGCTTGCAGCCGGCCTCGACGACGCCGGTCGAGACGCACAGACCCTGAGCGCGGAACCAGGGATAGCGCATCCTGGTGCGGTTGTGGGCGAGGTAGGCGAGGCACTTGCGCGCCTCGTCGTGGGTGTGCTCGTGAGCGGCCAAGGCGGCGAGGATGGCGGCGAGGTTGCCCTGGTCGAGCTCGTCGCGTCGCTGCTTGGCCCAGCGTTCGCCCAGGTCGGTACCGGATCCGTAGATGGCCTTGGCCACATCCCACAGATGGCCCTTGGCGTGGAAGAGGTCGACGATCTGGAGGGCGCCGGGAAAGATCTCGTCGGCCAGATTCCAGATCCACGGGGCGCCATCCCCCAGGACGACGCGGCGGCGAGCGTGGTCGAATCCGCGGCGCAGCGCTTCTCTTTCGACCCGTTGGGCGAACTCCGAGAGGGTGTGGTCGGTATCGCAAGAGGCCGCGCTCTCGAGAGCCGCCGAGTAGCTGACCGAGCCGCGGTCGCGCACCGGCACGCCGCGTTCGTCGGTGGTCTCTGCGGTCCAGAGGGTGACCAGCTTGACCTCGCGGGTCTTGGCCGTGCCGTCCGACTGCTTGCCCTGTCGACCGGCCAGCTCCGAGGCTCTCATCGGCACACCGGTACCGTCCAGGCCGAGGTACATCGTCGGTGCGCTCGGAGGCTGCGGTTCGACCACGGAGCGCTCGTCGGCGGCGATCTCCCGGCCGAGTGCTTCGGCGGCCCGCTCCACTCGCTTGGGATCGATCGACACTCCGGCCAGCTCGCGCATCAGCTCGCTGGTCTCGGCGAAGCTCACAAGGGCCGAGGCCAGGCCCACCATGCGCGTCGTCCCGGGAGACAGGGAGGTGCCCTGCACTCCGAGCGCCAGGTCGCGGGGGCAGAAGCCGCCCTCGCACTGGGCACAGTGGTAGTAGGCGCGCTCGAGCCACAGCTCTCCGAGGGCAGTGCTGAATCTCTTGCGCCGCCGACCGGCATAGCGCGCCGGGTGGCCGCATGGACAGGCCAGGGTCGGGCCGCGGTAGTCGGAGTGATCGGCGTTGAATCGTCTCTCGACCGCCTGCGCTGCGAGGGCGAGCGCGCGCCGTCGCGCTGCGATCTCGAGGGCCCCGAAGTCGAGATCCTCAACGGCGTCAGGAGCTACGAGGGCTTCGATCTCGGCGACGACTTCCGTGTCGAAAGCTTCCTTGAAGCCCCTTTTTTTGATCCCGCCGATCGACCTGCGCCCTCCGCGACCAGCTGTGCATCACACAGACTCTCGCTGACCTCGACGAGCTCCGCCGTGAGTCGGCGCAGGCGCCGATACTCGGCAATCTGTGCCTTTGTCTGCGCCACCGCGCTGGACGGAACGACCTTCGTCACCGTCTTGCCCTCGACCCGACGCGTCAGGGACCAGCTCGGCCCGTGACCGCGCTCCCCCTCCCCTGCGCAGTGGCAGTTTGGCTTGCCGCACTTGCGATACCGGGCGACGAGGGAACCGGGCCGAAGCTCCCCGATGTCGGCCAGCTCCTTGCGGATCTCGTTGCGTCGTCTCTCGAGCTCTTCGGTATGGGGCATCGTCAGCTCCTCCTGTCTGACAGTCTACAACGCTGTCAGACAGAGGCGCAATGGCCTTTGCCCACTTGGACCCGACTCTCGCCGTCACGATCGTGACGTACACCCGGGCTCGGGGCCGCCGTTGAGGCCACCAGGTCCCTGTGCTATATTCCGCGCGCTCTTCATGGGCCCGGTCCCTCTCGGACCGACGTGGCGCGTTCGTCTAGGGGTCCAGGACGCCGGCCTCTCACGCCGGTAACACGGGTTCGAATCCCGTACGCGCTACCAAGCACAAATCCCTGAAAACAAGCGAGTTGCGGTGATCACGGCGCGAGCCCGGGATGGGCTCGTCAGGAGCCGTAGGTAACTGGTAGGTAACTTCGGTCCTGGGAATCCACCCCGCCGGTCCCTGTGCGGTGCTGTTGCCGGCGAGGGGGCCGGGGGGATGCCGTCGGATCGAGCCGGGGACGAAACCGCCAGGATGGGCCGCGCGACGCGAGGAGCGTAGGCCAACCTCCTCCTTGCTGACCGCTGACGCGACCGCGACGTGATGGACCGGCTGCCAACCCGGGCGAGCCCCCGCCAGGCGCTCGTGTAGCATTCGCCCCGGCTACCGAACCAACATGTTTCCAGGGAGGGCAGCATGAAGAGAACCTTCACGGGTGTCGTCGCCGTGCTCGCGCTGCTCGCCGGCGCGAGCCTCCACGCGGCGGACGACGATCTCTCCGACGTGAGAAGCGAGATCGCGAAGCGTCACGACGAGGCGGTCGAGCGTCTCCGGCAGTGGATCGCCCTGCCGTCGATCGCCGCCGAGGACCGCAACTATCCCGAGGGCGCCGAGTACCTGGCGAACCTGCTCCGCGACGCCGGCTTCCAGACGGCGGAGGTCGTCGAGACCGACGGCAAGCCCGGCGTCTTCGCGACCCTCGACGCCGGCGCCCCGAAGACGGTCGGCCTCTACTTCATGTACGACGTCAAGCAGTTCGTCCCCTCCGAGTGGAGCTCGCCGCCTCTCGAGGGACGCCTGGTCGACAAGGAAGGCGTCGGCAAGGTGATCGTGGGGCGCGGCGCGGTGAACCAGAAGGGCCCCGAGTCGGCGTTCCTCGCGGCGCTCCACGCGATCCGCGGCGCGGGCAGGACGCTGCCGGTCAACCTGGTCCTGGTGGCCGAGGGGGAAGAGGAGATCGCGTCGCCCCACATCGGCCAGATCGTCCACCGGCCGGAGGTCGAGGCGGCGCTCGCGAAGACGGTGGGCGTCTTCATGCCGTCGGCCCAGCAGGACCTGGACGGCGTGGTCACGGTGAGCTTGGGCGCCAAGGGTGTCGTGGAGCTCCAGCTCGTCTCGAGCGGCGAGAGCTGGGGGCGGGGGCCGGCGCACGACATCCACTCGTCGCTCAAGGCGATGGTCGACAGCCCGGCCTGGCGCCTGGTCAAGGCCCTGGACACCCTCGTCTCCGCGGACGGCAACACGATCACGATCGACGACTATCCGACGCCGCGGCCGCTCTCGGCGGAGGAGAAGGCGATGATCGACCAGGCCGCGGAGCAGGGCGACGAGGCGACGGCCAAGGAGCAGCTCGGCGTCCGGCACTGGATCGACGACCTGGGCTGGGTGGCTGCTAACGAGCGTCTCGAGTCGCAGCCGACCGTCAACATTCTGCTGGGGCGGTGCTGCTGGGGCGGTGCCGGGCACTTCTCCCGGACGGCCCCAGGTAGACTGAGCCCGTGGGAAGACGCGCCGGGGTGCCGATGCAGCCGCGCAGCGACGCGGAGCTGTTGCGAGCGAACCGAGAGTTCTACGAAGGCATGTGGGGCGGAGCGCAGCTGATCCGGGCGCAGCGTTTCAACACCTGGCCTCTGGTGCTCTCCCTGCTCTCGTCCGCGCGCGAACGGTTGGAGGTCGCGCCGGGGTTGAGACCGCGACTTCCGATCGACGGAACGTGCTTCATCGACGTCAGCGCGGCTGCGCTGGCGCGGCTTCGCGAGTGCGGTGCGACCACCGTGCTGGCGCCGATCACCTCCATTCCGTTTCCCGACCGGAGATTCGATCTCGTGGCTGCGTTCGACATCGTCGAGCACGTCGACGACGAGGACGGAGCTCTCTCGGAGCTCGCGCGCGTCGCCGTACCGGGCGCCACCCTGCTGGTGGCCGTGCCGTTGCATCCGGCGCACTGGAGCGCGTTCGACGAATTCGTCGGACACCGGCGCCGCTACGAGCCGAGGCGCCTGGTCGCCAAGCTGCGGGAACACGGGTTCGCGGCGGAGTGCAGCGCCGCCTACGGCATGCGGCCACGCTCGGAGCGCCTGGTCAGCGCCGGCATGTGGTGGCTCACGCACCGCCGGGAGAGAAGCATGTGGTGGTACAACCGAGTCGTCATGCCGCTGGGTCTGCGGTTCCAGACGGAGCTCCGCTTCGTCGCGGGAATGATCGACGCGGAAGAGGTCGACGAGGTCTTGCTGGTCTGCCGCAGGGTGTGAGTCCATGATCCCCGAGCAGACCGAGCGTGAAGCCCTTGCGACCGACGACGTCTTCGCGCGCGTCTACGACGAGCTGAAGGGGCTGGCCCGCGGCTACCTGCGGCGCGAGCGGCCCGACCACACTTTCCAACCGACCGCCCTGGTCCACGAGGCGTACCTCCGCATGTCGGGCCTCGAGCCGGGCCGCTGGCGCGACCGCCGGATCTTCCTGGCGGTGGCGGCGCGGGCCATGCGCCGGATCCTGGTCGACCACGCGCGGCGCCACCGCCTCGCCAGGAGCTGGCGCCAGACGGTGGTGCTCGACGCCGGGCGCTTGAGCGCCACTGAGTCGACCGTCGACCTGCTGGCGCTCGACCTGGCGCTCGAGCGGCTGGCGCGCGCCCGGCCGGAGCACGGGCGGGTCGTCGAGCTGCACCTGTTCGGCGGCCTGAGCGTCGCCGATACCGCGGCGGTGCTCGAGACCAGCGAACGCACCATCTACCGGCAACTCCGCTCGGCCCGAGCCTGGCTCCAGAGCGAGCTGGGAATCGGCTTGGCGGCGGAAGAGGAGTAGGGCGGACGTGACGGGGCCGACACCGGAGAGCGCGATCAGCCGATTCGAGGAGCTGGTCGGCCTGGCTCCTGAAGAGCGCGCCGGCCGCCTCCGGGAGCTCGAGGCCCGCGCACCCGCGGTCGCCGCCCGGGTGCGCCGGATGTTCGCGGCCGACCGCGGGACGCCGCTCAAGCGCGGGGACCTGCTCGCGGCGGCGGCGGGCTCCCTCGACGAGGGGGCCCGGATCGGCCCGTATCGTGTGGTGCGCGAGCTGGGGCGCGGCGGGATGGGGGTCGTTTACCTCGCCGAGCGGGCCGACGGGGCGTTCGAACGGGCGGTGGCGATCAAGCTCGTGCGGACGCTCGGCGCGGATGCGGACCAGGTCCGCCGATTCGAGCTCGAGCGCCGGCTCCTCGCCCGGCTGGAGCATCCCGGGATCACCCGCATCCTTGACGGCGGAGTCACCTGGCGCGGCGCGCCCTACCTGGTGATGGAGCACGTCGAGGGCGAGCCGCTCACCGCCTACTGCGACCGGCTCCGGCTGTCGGTCAGGCGGCGGCTCGAGCTGCTCCGCTCGGTCTGCGAGCCGTTGCTCTATGCCCACTGCGCGCTGATCGTGCACCGCGACCTGAAGCCCGCGAACATCCTGATCACTCACCAGGGCCGGCCCAAGCTGCTCGACTTCGGGATCGCCAAGCTGATGGAGCCCGGACTCGAGGTAGGGTCGACGCTGACCCTCGTCGGAAGCCGCCCCTTCACCCCGGAGTACGCCAGCCCGGAGCAGATCCTCGGCGAGCCGATCTCGACCGCCAGCGACGTCTACTCTCTCGGCGTGGTCCTCTACGAGCTGCTCGTGGGCGAAGTCCCGCTCCGGCTCGAGAACCCGGTTCCCGGCGAGCTCGTGCGGGCCGCCGAGCGGCGCCACACACAGCTGCCCAGCCGGCGCTTCGCCCAACTCGGGACCGAGGACGGCGCGCACCGCGCCACGCTCCGCGGTACCCAGCGCAAGGCTCTCGAGCGGGAGCTCACCGGCGACCTCGACCGCATCCTCGCCAAGGCGCTCGATCCCGACCCGGACCTACGCTACGCCTCGGTGGACCAGCTCTCCGAGGATCTGCGGCGCCACCTCGAGGGCCTGCCGGTGCGCGCGCGCCCGGCGACGCTCGGCTACCGGGCGCGCAAGTTCGTCCGGCGCAACCGGGGGTTGGTGACGGTGACGAGCCTGATCGCCCTGCTGGTCCTCGGCGGCTTCGGCTGCGCCCTGTGGCAGCGGGGCGTCGCTGTCGAGGCGCGCCACCGCGCCGAGCTGGAGGCGATGCGGATGCAGAGCACCAGCCGCTTCCTGGTCTCGCTGTTCCAGAGCGGCAGCACGCGGCCGCTGCTCGAGCGGGCCCACAAGGGGCCGCAGACACCGATCCTCGACGTGCTCGACGAGGCATCGCAGCGGCTCGACCAGGATCTGACGACCGGCCCGGTCGAGCTCTCCGACCTCCACCACGCGCTCGGTGACGCGTTCCTGTCGATCGGCCTGCGCGAGCGGGCGGCGGTCCACCTGGAGCGCTCGCTGGAGCTGCGCCGCTCGGCACTGGGCGAGCTCGACGAGGACACGGCCCGCGCCTGGTACTACGCGGCCAGCGCGGCGCCCACGCTCGCCGAGGCGATCGAGAAGTTCCGGCGGTCGGTGGCGATCGAAGAGCGGCTCGCCCGGCCGTCCACCAACTACCCGTGGGCCCTGGCCGACCTCGCCGGCGCGCTGACCCACGACGGCCGGTTCGCGGAGGCGGCGGAACGGCTGGAGGCGGCGCGCGCCGTGACCCGGACGCTGCCGGCCGGCCACGCCGCCCGCTTCAACCGGCTGATGCGCGAGATCGATCTCGCCATCTCCCGTGGCGACCTGGCGGGCGCCAAGAGCCTGCTCGGCGCTACCGGCGAGCTCGTGCCCTTCGACCGGCCTTACGAGCGCGCCTTCATCGCAGGAGCCCGCGGCCGCATCGCCTGGCTCGAGGGCGACATCCAGGGTGCCGTGCGCTTCCTCCGTGCCGCGCGCCGGCTCTCCGGCGCCCCGGACTCGGACGCGCGCTTCACCGACGCACCGCTGCTGGCGGCCGCGCTGGCCCGGGCCGGGGAGCTCGACGAGGCCGAGCGCCTGGCCGCCGCGCTGCGCGCCGAGGAGCCCGCGCGAGACCCGACCTACTGGGACGCAGCCGGGCTCACCGCCCTGGCGGTCGTCGACCTCGCGCAAGGCCGGGCCGCGGGCTGCGAGCGGCGGGCGCGCGCCGCGGTCGAGGTCCTCGAACAGGGGGTCGCCCGTCCCACCCTGAGGCTCGCCGAGGCTCGGGAGACCCTCGGGGAGTGCCTGCTGGCGGCGGGCCGTCCCGCGGAGGCCGCCGCTCCTCTCGCGGCGAGCCACAACGGGCTCGCCGACCTCTACGGCCCGCAGCTCGCCGAGACCCGCCGGGTCGGCGATCTCCTGCGTCGAGCCCGTGCGACCGGCGCCCGCTGAGGTCTCCATCCACATCCCGCTCCGCTCACTCTCGGACCTCCGGGTTGGCAGGTCACGGGCCGCTCGTTCGCTTGAAGAGACAGAACGCCTCCCCAGGACCCTCGATCGCCACCTGATCGCTGCACCGTCCGGGCGGCGAAACTCAGAGGGAGCGGTCCATGCAGATCTCCATCCGCCGCCGGAGGCGCCTCCGCCGCGGCTTTGCCCAGGTCCTGTTCTGCGGTCTCCTCGTGCCGGCGGCGGTGATGCCCGCGTTCGCCCAGCCCGAGATCGTCGCGGGGACCGCCACCGGGGCTCCGGGTACGACGGTCGAGGTATCGGTCTCCCTGCCCGCGGCGGGCACCGCGGCGGCCCTGCAGCTCGACCTGACCTACGACCCGGCGATCGTCGATCCCGGTCTCTTGGTCGCCGGCGCCGACCTGGCGGACCACACCCTCGACTTGGGCCGTCCCGGAGGCGGGCCGGTTGCGCGTCACCCTGACCACGCCGACGGCGGGCTCGCTGGGCACCGGCGAGCTCTTCCGGGTCCCGCTCGAGATCGCCGCCGCGGCGCCGCCCGGCACCTACCCGCTGGCCGTCGAGCGGGTGGTGATCTCCGATGCGAGCAGCGGCGGAGTCACGCCTGCCGGTGTCACCCCGGGAAGCGTGGTGGTGGAGGCGGCGGGCGGCCCGGTGGCGATCCCCGCCCTCGGGCCGTGGGGGCTCGCCGCGCTGATCTCGCTCCTCCTGCTCGCCGGCACGCTCGCCCTGCGTCGTGGCGGTGGCGGTACCTCCCGCGCACGCCGCCGCCTCGCGCTCGTCGTCGTCGCCGCCCTGGTCGGCGCCTCCGCGCTGGCAGCCCAGGGGGCCGAGCCGGGCGACGCCAACGGGGACGGCACCGTCGACGCCGCCGACATCCCGGTGATCGTCGACCAGATCCTCGAGCGCCAGAGCGCCCCGGGCAACCCGGACTGCACCGTCGACTCCCTGGTCGACGTGCGCGACACGATCTGTGTGGCCGTGGCGAGCGATCGCGGCCCGACGCTCGCGCCGATCGCCGACCGCTCGGTCCGCGAGCAGGAGGTGGTCGCGCTGACCGCCGCGGCGACCGATCCGGACCTGCCCGCAGACGCCCTCGCCTGGAGCTTGGTCCAGAAGCCCACGGGCGCAGCGATCGATCCCGAGGACGGGGCCTTCGTCTGGGTGCCCGCGGCCGACCAGGTGGGGACGCATCCGGTGACCGTCCGGGTGACCGACGCCGAGGGCCACGCGGACGAGCGCAGCTTCACGGTGACCGTGCGCGAGCGGGGCGGGCCGCCGGTGCTCGATTCGATCGCCGACCAGACGACGGTGGCGGAAAGCTCCCTGACGGTCGACGCCCACGCCTCGGATCCCGACCTGCCCGACGACACGCTCGCCTACTCACTGACCCTCGCGCCCTCCGGTATGAGCATCGAGCCGGGCAGCGGCGCGCTCTCCTGGACGCCGGCCGCGGCACAGGTCGGAGACCACGACGTCACCGTCCAGGTGGAGGACCAGGCGGGCCTGGTCGACTTCACCAGCTTCGTCGCCCGGGTGCGGCCGGTCAACACGGCGCCGGTCGCCCGCGACGACGTCTACGAGGCGCGCCTCGGCGTGCCGCTCTCGATCGGCGGGCCGGGTGTCCTGGGCAACGACTCCGATCCGCAAGGAGACGCCCTCTCCGCCCGGCTCGAGGACGACGCGGCGAAAGGCGATCTCACGCTGCGCGCCGACGGCGGCTTCGACTACCGGCTCGATCCGTCCGACCGAACTACCGACGTCGAGCTAGCGCTCCAGTGCGAGGCGGCGATCCCGGACAGCCATTTCCAGACCAACGGCACCGTGGCCGTGGGCGACGTCGACGGCGACGGCGTCGACGAGATCGTCGGCACCACAGTGGTGGACGGCCGCACCTTCATCGATGACCTGTGGATACTCGACGCCGTCGACTGCAGCGAAAGGCTGGCCACCGGCAACGAGATCGAGGAAGCCGGCGGGCTCACGGGCGAGAACCAGCTCGGGCTGCTGGACATCGACGGCGACGGGACGCTCGAGATCATCGGAACGCGCGGCCGCTATCCCATCGACCAGGGCGGCGATTTCGATATGCAGCACCTGATCGCGCTTCACCCCGACGGCACCCTGGCCTGGCCCGGCGATGGCGGCAGCGGGACCTCGCCGATCCTGGCCGCCGGCGTCAACGGGTCGTACCGGTATGCGGGACCCACCTTCGCGGACCTCGATGGCGACGGCACCGTCGAGATCGTGATGCCGTTCAGCACCGGATTCAACTACCAGGTCTACTCGGGCGTGGTGGTCTACAACGCCGAGGACGGCAGCGTCGCCTGGGACTTCCAGAGCACCTTCCGGCAAGGTGGCGGCAACGACCAGAAGGCCGCCTACGTCGCCGACCTCGACCTCGACGGCACGATGGAGGTGATCGTCGGCAACAGCGTGCTCGATCACGAGGGCAACCTCGAGTTCGAGCTACCCGCCGAGCCGGCCGTCGGTACCAGCACCTTCGGACACCTGACCCTGGCCATCGCCAACTTCGACGACGACCCGTACCCCGAGCTGATCGGACGGGACAGGGCCTACCACTACCTGTTCGAGCACGACGGCACGCTGGCGTGGAAGCAGCCGGTCGCCAACACTGCGACCGGGCAGATCACGGTAGCCGACTTCGACGGCGACGGGGCGCCGGAGTTCACCTACCTGACCTGCACGAACGTCGTCTACGGCAGCTGCTCGCCCTTCTTCCTGGCGATGTACGACACCGACGGATCGCTCCTCTGGAGCCACGAGGGCCAGCCGGAGTACCAGGTCGAGCAGCTCCTCAGCGAGCGCGAGAACGTGACCGCCTTCGACGCCAACCGGGACGGAGCCTTCGACCTGGTGTTCCACAACGACACCACGGACGAGCTCGACATCTTCGACGGTCGCGACGGCAGCAAGCTCGCCTCCGTGCCGGTCGGCGACTACTCGGGCGCGCAACGCTTCGTGACCGTCGCCGATGTCGACCAGGACGGCGACGCCGAGCTGATCACCTCCTACACCGGCGGCCTGGAGGGCAGCACCACCGTGTGGACCGGGACCCCGGGGCACCCACTGCCAGCGGCGCCGACGTTCCGCAACCAGTGGATCTTCAACGAGGCCTACGTCAACGACGACCTGTCGATCCCCACCGACCCCGTGCCGCACTGGCTGCAGCCGGGGCGCAACGGCTACCACCTGATCACCCCGGAGCCCGATCCGCTGGTCGGCACGACCGACTCGTTCACCTACGCGGCCGGCGACGGCGCCCTCGAATCCAGCGCCGCCACGGTCACCCTCGACATCCTGCCGGCGGGCAACCCGCCCCGCTTCCTCACCAAGCCGGACACGCGCGCCACCCGCGGGGCGCGCTACCGCTACCGGCCCCGGGTGCTCGACCCGGACCTGGGCGACACCGTCAGCTTCCGGCTGACCGAGGGCCCGGACGGGATGACCCTGGACCCGGAGACCGGCGAGGTGAGCTGGCTGCCGGAGGCGAACGGCCCGTACGACGTCTCGATCCTGGCCCTCGACACGATCGGCTTCGCCACCGCCCAGACCTACACCTTGACCGTGGGCGACCCGGTGGTGGTGCCCGACCTCGTCGGACAGCCACGGGCCGATGCCGAGGCCGCGCTGGCTGACGCCGACCTGGAGGTCGGCCACGAGCGCTCCGCGACCCATCCGAGCGTGCCGGCCGGCTCGGTCGCCGCACAGACCCCGGTCGCGGGCTCGGTCGCGGAGTTCGGCGGCACGGTCGACCTGGTGATCTCGCTCGGCCCAGCGCCCGAGGACGTCGATGACGACGGCGACGGCTTCACCGAGAACCAGGGCGACTGCCAGGACGGCGACGACTCGATCTTTCCCGGCGCCGCCGATCCGAACGGCGACGGCGTCGACCAGGACTGCGACGGCTTCGACGGCCACCAGCCGGTCGCCGCCATCCGGGTCGAGCCCGAGCGGCTCGACCTGGTCGCCGGCGAGACGGCGCAGCTCACCGCCTTCGCCCTCTTCGCCGACGGCACCAGCCAGATCGCCACGGGCGTCGTCGCATGGGCCAGCCTCGATCCGGCGACCGCGACCGTCTCGCCGGGTGGCCGGGTCACCGCCGTCGCCGGCGGCGGTCCGGCCACCGTCACCGCGACCCGCGACGCCGTCGTCGGCTCGGCGGAGGTCGCGGTGACTGGGCGCGACGAGGCCGACGACGACCGGCCCGAAGCCGAGATCACCGCCCCGGCCGACGGCGAGAGCGTGCTCGGTCCGATCGAGATCACCGGCACGGCGGCCGATCCGGGCCTGGTGCGCTACGAGCTGGCGATCTCGCCGGCCGGCGAGGAGAGCTTCACTGTGATCGGCGGGGGCACGGCGCCGGTGGTCGACGGCGTCCTCACACGGCTCGACCCGACCGTGATGCTCGACGATCTGTACCGGCTCCGCCTGACGGTGCTCGACGCCGGCGGGAACCAGTCGGTCGACGAGGTGAGCGTGCAGGTCGACGGCCGCCAGAAGATCGGCAACTTCTCGATCCGATACCAGGACCTGGCGGTCCCGCTGTCGGGCCTGCCGATCACGGTGGAGCGCACCTACGACAGCCGGGACAAGCGGCGTGGGGAGTTCGGTGTCGGCTGGCGCCTCGGCGTCCAGTCGATCAAGGTCACCTGCACGAACCCGCTCGGCGAGGGCTGGTACGTAGCCAAGGCCGGCATCGCGTACACGCTGCTCAACGCCACCACGCACCGGTGCAGCGTGCAAGTCCCGGGCGAGCGCGCCGAGCGGTTCGAGTTCGTGCCCGCCGCCACCGTTTCGCCGATCGTGCCGTTCTCGATCATCTCGGGCTCCTTCCAGCCCCTCTCGGGCACCGTCGGGCGGCTCGAGAGCCTCGAGCCGATCTCGCTGGCGGTGGTCGAGCCGCAGCCGGGCGAGGTCACCCTGCGCAACGACACCGACCTGTCACTGTTCGCGCCCGAGCGCTTCCGCTACACGGCGGCGGACGGGACGCGGATCGACTTCGGCCCGTCCGGCCTCGAGCGGGTCGAGGACCGGAACGGCAACTCGCTGAGCTTCGGTCCGGGAGGGATCACCCACTCCTCGGGTCAGAGCGTGGGCTTCGAGCGCGACGCCCAGGGCCGCATCACCCGGCTGACCGACCCGGCGGGCCAGGTACAGACCTACGCCTACTCGGCGGCGGGCGACCTGATCGCCCACACCGACCCGTTGGGCAACACGACGCGCTTCTTCTACGACGCCCACCACGGCCTGGTGCGCATCGAGGACCCGCTCGGCCGGCCGGTCGCGCGCACCGAGTACGACGATGAGGGGCGCGTGATTTCGATGACCGACGGCGAGGGCGGCGTGACCCAGTTCGACCGCGACCTCCCGGGCCGGACCGAGACCACCATCCTGCCGGGCGGCGCGACCACACTGCGGCGCTGGGACGAACGCGGCAACGTAATCGAGGAAGCCGACGAGGACGGGGTGAGCACCCAGTACTCGTGGGACGACCGAGACGACCTCGAGTCGATCACCAACGCCCGGGGCTCGGTGGAGACCTTCGACTACGACTCGCAAGGTCGGATGACCGCCATCACGCACTCGAACGGCGCCGTCTTCCGGATCACGCCCAACGCCTTCGACCAGGTGGAGCGGGTCGAGGACCCGATGGGCCACGTCACCTCTTACACCTATGATGCGCGCGGCAACGTCTCCACCACCACCGACCCGCAGGGGAACACCCGCACCTTCCGCTACGACGAACGGGGCGATCTGGTGGCCATCGAGCGGCCCGGCGGCGGGGTCGAGTGGTTCGAGCGCAACGACCGGGGCCAGATGGTGGCGCGCGTCGACCCGATGGGGCACCGCACCACGTTCGAGTACGACGCCAACGGGCAGCGGGTCGCGCAGTCGATCACCGTCACCACGCCCGGCGGGCCGCAGGAGCTCACGGTCCGCCAGAGCCGGAACGCTCTCGGACGGGTAATCGGCCAGACCGATCCCGGCGGACACGAGAGGCGGCGCGAGATCGACGCCGCGGGCCGCCCGGTCGCGACGATCGATCCGCTCGGGCGCCGCTCCGAGATGAGCTGGAACGGCCGCGACGAGCTGGTCGAGAGCCGCTTCCCGGACGGCACGCGGATCTCGCTCGACCGCGACGCGCGCGGCTTCGTGGACCGACTCGTCGAGCGCGACGGGCGCACCGCGGCGATGAATTACAGCCCCGGCGGCTTCCTCCAGTCCTGGGAGTGGCAGGACTCGACCCCCGATCCCGGCGACAACCCGCGCGCCTCGTTCGCGATGGACGACCTCGGCCTGCTCGCCGAGCTCCACGGTCAGAACGGCGCCTCCTTCGTGGCCAACCACAGCGACGACGGGTTCGTCGAGTCGATGAGCGTGGGCTCCGACGAGATCCACTACGAGTACGACGCCCTCGACCGAAAGACGGCCCGGACCGACGTCGCCGGACGACGGACCGAGACGGTCTACGACGCGCTCGGCCGGGAGGTCGGGACGGTCTTCCCGGACGGCAGCTCGATCTCGCGCCAGTACGACGCGCTCGGTCGCGTAGTGCGGGTCGTCGACGAGGCGGGGCGTGCGACCGAGATGGAGTACGACCCGGCCGGCCGCCTGGTGCTGGTGCGCGACGCGCTCGGCCACGAGACCCGCTACGGCTACGACGAGGCAGGGCGGAAGGTCACCCAGGTCGACGCCAACGGCCACACCACGAGCTTCGAGTACACCTCGGCCGGACGCCTGCGCGCGATCGTCCGCCCCGGCGGCGGGCGGACGAGCTTCGAATACGACGACGCCGGCCGCCTGGTGCGCCGAACCAAGGCGGACGGCGAGAGCGTCGACTTCGCGTACGACGAGGCCGATCGCCTGGTGCGCCGGACCCTCGGCGGGGAGGACTTCGAGGCGACCTACGACGACCAGGGCCGGCGGCTGAGCACCCAGGACGCTCGGGGCACGACCGCGTATCAGTACGACGATCAGGGCCGGCTGATCGAAGAGACCCAGCCCGACGGATCGTTCCTGCGCTACGGCTACGACCGGTTCGGGCGGGTGACCTCGCTCGAGACGCCGTCGGGTACCGTCGGCTACGCCTGGGACGCCTCGGGCAACCTGTCCAAGGTGACCGACCGCGACGGCGAGGAGTGGACCTACGTCTATGACTCGCTCGGCCGCCTCCAGAGCCGCGCGAGCCCGGCGCTGACCGAGGAGATCGAGTACGACATGCGGGATCGCGTGACCCGCGTCACGTTCGAGAACGCCTCCGGCGACCCGGTGCTCCAGTTCGACTACGCTCGCGACCCGTCCGGCAAGATCCTCTCGGTCGTGGCGCTCGACGGCAGCCGCGTGGACTTCACCTACGACGCCGCAGGGCGCCTGATCGACGAGCGCCGCACCGGCGACTTCCCGGGCGACGTCGCCTGGACGCTCGACCCGGTGGGCAACGTGCTCTCCCGGACCTCGGACGCCCTCGGCACCACCTCCTTCGCCTATGACGCCGACGACCGGCTAACGGAGGAGGCCGGACCCGCCGGCACGGTGAGCTTCCAGTACGACGCGGCGGGCCGCCTGGTGGGCCAGTCCGGCGCGCACAACGTCGCCTACGACTGGTCGGCCGACGACCGGCTGGCCGGCTTCACCGACGACACCGGCGCGCACTACAACCTGGGCTATGACTGGGACGGCCTGCTGGTCGACCGCTCGGGCCCCGGCGGCGAGGAGCGCTACCTCCAGGACCGCTCGGGCGACCTCTCGCGGATCGTCGAGGTGGCTGGCCCGGCCGCGGCGCGGCTGCCGATTACCTACGGTCGCCAGCCGCTCTCCGAGGGGAGCGGGGCAGGCAAGGAGCGCTTCGCCCTCGACGCCCACAGCGGGGTGCGTGCTCTGGTCGGCTCGACCGGCATCACCGCCCGCTCGGCGTACGGCGCCTACGGAGCCGAGCTGGGCCCGGCGAGCGGCAGCCGCCTGGGCTACCGCGGAGAGTGGCGCGAGCCGGCGCTCGGCACACTCTACTTGCGGGCCCGCCACTACGACCCGGCCAGTGGCCGCTTCCTGAGCACCGACCCGTTCGGCGGCGACCCGATGCACCCGCTGAGCCTCAACCGCTACCTCTACGGCAACGCCGACCCGGTCCAGTTCCAAGACCCGTCGGGGGAGTTCGGTGAGGCGGCTGCCGTGGCGATCGTCGGTACCTTCGTCTTGGGAGAGCTCGAAGTAGGTGCCATTCAGTTCGCCTTCGGGGTGAAGCAGCTGGTCTTCGGCGAATCCGAGACGAAGGACGTGGTGAAGTGGTCGGTGGACATGTTCGGGTTCGGGCTCGATGCCGGCACGGGATTGAACGGCTACGCCCTGCTCGTGGACTCGGACTGCGTACCCGGGCAGAACCGGGGTCAGATACGTGATGGCCAGTATCTCTCGGTGCTACTAAGCTACCGACCTCGGCCTCAAGGCCGGCGTGACGATCGCCAAGAACGTTCCGTTCGAATCCCCGCGCCGTCCCGGTGCAGTGGGCTTCGCCCAGAAGGATTTCGCCGGCTTTGCCTATGCCCTGCAGGCGGCGAGCATCGCGGCCTACAAGGGCGTGACGTTCGGGTCGTACTTCAAGACCGGGAGGGCCTACTCGGTGACCGAGGCGGATACGAGGCCTAGAGCACTTCCCAACGGGTCCTTTACGCTTTCCGGGGGCGGCGCTTACGCGGGCTACACCTGGCAGTTCGTGGGCAACGACAAGACCTTCTACGCCAACGCCTGCCTGGAGTAGGGCGACCATGCACCTCGAGCAGGAGGCCGCCGACTGCGAGATCCCCACCTCGTCGATGGCGGACGTCGCGCTCCTGCTCGTCAGCTCCTTCACCCTCCCCATGACCTTCAGGGCTCTGCTTTCTCCGGCGCGCTCAGGGTCTGCTGGTCACGCGGAAGGGGTAGGTGCCGATCTCGACGCAGCCACCATCGGGCAGCGACCCTCGGGCCACGAGGCGATAGTCGCCGGGCGGCAGGAAATCGCCCGGGAAACCTCGGTCTTGACCCGGTCGACCTCCATCGCCTCCAGCTCCAGCATCACCATGGTGCCGGTGGCGTCCTGGGTCAGGGTCTGGTCGATCTTCAGGCCAACCTCCGCGCCGGGCGTCGGGGCGGCCGAGCCGGAGCCGGAGACGCGGTGGGACTCGATGAGCTTCTGGGTGACGTTCTGGGGCATGCTGAATTCGCGGGCGAAGAGCATGCCGCGCCGCCGCCGACGGGGCCGGTCAGGCGGCGGGGAGGAGGATCCGGAAGGTCGCGCCATCTCCCGCGCGGTTGGTCACCTCGACGTCGCCGCCGCTCTGCTTGACGACGCCGTAGACCGAAGCGAGCCCGAGCCCGGTACCGGCCCCGGCGGCCTTGGTGGTGACGAAGGGCTCGAAGATCCGGCCGAGGATCTCCGGGTCGGTGCCCGAGCCCTGCCCGACGAGATCCCAGCCCTCTACCGCCCCCGGGCTGGGGAGATGGGTGGCACCTCGGGCGGCAGGGTGCCGCCCGCCTTTTACACCCCTCGACCTTCGCGCCGGCGGGCCGGCCTGCCGCCCTACGCCGCCGCGTCGATCAGCTTGGAGCGCGGCTTGGGGCGCTCCAAGTGGTGGCCGTCGGGGCCCGTCTCGCGCTTCCTGAGGGCCGCCGCGAACACGAAGCCGAAGAGGCTCAAAAGGCCGAACATCCAGAGCATCGGGAGGTAGCCGCCGGGATGCTCGGCGCTCGCCCCCGCCCAGTCGTTGAGCCCGCCGGCTGCGAGGTTGAAGGTGAAGAGACCGATGTTCTGGAGCATGGTCATCAGGCCGTAGGCGGTGCCCAGACGGTTGGCCGAGACCAGGTACGGCACCGCCGGCCAGATGATCGCCGGCACCAACGAGAACGCGACGCCGAGCATGGCTGTCGAAACCCAGAGGTCCACCCGGGTGTAGGCGAGGAGCGGGAAGGTGAGGAAGAGCAGGAGGCGCTTCCGTACCTTGTGTGGGTAGAGGGGAACGGGGTCGGCATATGCTCCGCGGATGAGAGACAAGGATCTGTATAGCAAGATCTTGGGGATCGAGGAGCCGTGGAGAGTCGAGGAGGTGGAGCTGGATGCAGGCCGAGGCGAGGTCCGTGTGGTGGTGAAGCATCGCGCCGGGCGACTGGCGTGTCCTGAGTGCGGCAGGCCGTGCTCGGGCTACGATGCGCGGCCCCGTCGGTGGCGTCACCTGGACACTTGCCAGTACCGGACGATCCTGGTGGCGCAGGTGCCGCGGGTGGAGTGTACGGAGCATGGCGTTCGACAGGTGAGCGTTGCGTGGGGGGAGCCGGGGTCGCGCTTCACCGCCCTGTTCGAGGCCCTGGTCATCGACTGGCTGCAGGAGGCGAGCATCGCGGCCGTGGCGCGCCAGCTCAAGCTCGGGTGGGAAGAGACAGCGGGCATCATGGATCGGGCGGTGCGCCGGGGCCTCGCGCGGCGCCAGGCCGTGCTTCCTCCCCGAATGGGTGTCGATGAGGTTTCCTTCCAGAAGCACCACGAGTACGTCACTGTGGTCCACGATCCCACCCGGGGCGTCGTCGTCCACGTGGCAGACGGCCGGGATCGAGAGTGCCTGGACTCTTTCTACAGGGACTTCCCCGAGGAGGCACGGACGGCGGTCGAATCGGTGACGATGGACATGTGGGCCGCCTACATCGCCTCGACCGAGGACTTCATTCCCGGCGCCGAAGGCAAGATCGCCTTCGACAAGTTCGTAAGCGTCCGGCCAACCCACCTTCCGCCAGCCGGGCCGGCTCGACAGGATCAGCGCCAGGAGGTGACCCATGGCGCGGAAGCGAGTCGAGTCGTCGGAGCGAGAGAGTGCTTGGCGGCGGTTGGTGGGCGAGTGGCGTGAGAGCGGGCTGACGCAAGCGGCCTTCTGTCGCGGGCGCGGGATGGCGGTGGCTTCGTTTCGTTGGTGGAAGTGGAAGCTGGGCCTGCCGGGTCGGCCGCCGGCTGAGGGTCGAGTGCAGGACCGGCCGGCGGGGGCGCTCCCGGCGTTCGTCCCGGTGCGGATCGTGGAGCGTTCGCCTCGGCCGGGACGGGAGCCCGCGGGCGGCGCCTTCGAGCTCGATCTACCGGGGGGCTGGTGCCTGCGGGTTCCGGCGGACTTCGAGGCGGAGTCGCTGGCGCGGCTGCTGGCGGTGGTCGAGGGGCACGTCTCATGCTGAGCTTGCCGCCAGCGGTCCAGATCTTCGTGGCGACGGAGGTCGTGGACCTCCGGCGCTCCTTCGACGGGCTGGCGGCGACGGTGCGCAGCCTCGGCGAGGAGCCACTCTCGGGACACCTCTACGTCTTTCGCAATCGTCGAGGCGACCGAGTGAAGATCTTGTACTGGGACCGCACGGGGTTCTGTCTCTGGTACAAGCGCCTCGAGCGGGGAGTGTTCCACCTGCCCGTCGGCGCGTCCGGGTGCGTCGAGCTCGAGGCGTCGGAGCTGATGTTGCTGCTCGAAGGCATCGACCTCGCCGGAGCCCGCCGGCACAAAAGATTTCGCCTCGCCGCGAGCTGAAAAAAACCTTTCCTTCGGACGGGTTCCGAGGTAGAATCCGTCCATCGAATGAGCACTCCCGCGACGCTCCCGGACGACCCGGGCCTGCTCAAGCAATTGATCGCGGAGCTCCACCAAGAGCTCCAGGAAAGCTATCGTCGCCAGGAGCAATTGCAACATCAGATCGACGCTCTCGCCCGGCGGGTCTTCGGCCGGAGCTCGGAGCGGATCGATCCGAATCAGCTCGCCCTGGCGCTGGGAGAGATCCAGGGCCTGGCCGCCGCGGCGCTCCCGGAAGAGCCCGACGACCCCGAGGAGCCGCCGCCTTCTGGACCCCGGCGCCGGGGCCATGGCCGCCGGCGGCTGCCGGAGGACCTGCCGAGGAAGCGGGTCGAGCACGAGCCCTCCGAAGACGAGCGCCAGTGCCGCGGCTGCGGCGCCCCGATGACCCGGATCGGCGAGGAGGTCAAGGAGCAGCTCGAGTACGTCCCGGCGTCCTTCTTCGTCCTCGAGACCGTGTGCGGCAAGTACGCCTGCCGACTCTGCGAGGACGGGGTGGTCACGGCGTCCGCGCCGGCCCAGCCGATCGCCAAGGGCCTGCCCGGCCCGGGCCTTCTGGCCCACGTCGTGGTCAGCAAGTACGCCGACCACCTGCCGCTCGCCCGCCAGGCGGGGATCTTCGCCCGCCACGGTGTCGAGCTCTCGCGCTCGACGCTCTGTGACTGGGTGGGCGCGGCGGCGGCGCTGGCTGCACCGGTGGTCGAGGCCATGAAGCGCGACGTCCTGGCCTCGAAGGTCCTCCACACCGACGACACGCTGGTGCCGGTGCTCGACAGGCGCCGGAAGCAGACCCGGACGGCTCGGCTCTGGGTCTACCTCGGAGACCGGGACCACCGCCACGCGGTCTTCGACTACACCCCGGATCGCAAGCGCGACGGGCCGGCGCGCTTCTTGGAAGGCTATTCGGGGTTTCTCCAGGCCGATGCCTATGGCGGCTATGACGGAATCTATGCCGGTGGCACGGTCACCGAGGTCGCCTGCTGGGCCCACGCCCGGAGGAAGTTCTACGACGCCCGGACGACGGACCCCGAGCGGGGATTGACCGCGCTCGCCTTCGTGCGTCAGCTCTACCAGGTCGAGGAGAGGGCGCGGGAGGTCTCACCCGAGGAGCGCCGGGAGCTGCGCCGGCTTCACTCCGTGCCGATCCTCGACGTCTTCGGCCTCTGGCTCCAGGAGGAAGCCCCGCGGGTGCTGCCGAAGAGCCCGCTGGGCGGAGCCTTCACCTACGCTCAGCTTCAGTGGCAGGCGCTTCGCCGCTACACCACCGACGGCGATCTCGCCATCGATAACAACAACGCCGAACAGGCACTACGCCGCGTCGCTGTCGGCCGCAAGAACTGGCTCTTCGCCGGCAGCGACGAGGGCGGTCGCCGCGCCGCCATCCTCTACAGCCTGATCGCCTCGGCTCGCCTCCACGACCTCGATCCCTTCGCCTACCTCCGCGATCTCTTCGAGCGCCTGCCCTCCCACCCGCGCAACGCCGTCGCCGAGCTCACCCCCACCGCCTGGGCAGAGGCTCTCAAGCCGCAAGCCCGGGCCGCCGCCTGAGCGGCTGGCTGGACACCCGCGGGCTCCCGCCGCGGGGCTCAGCGCCAGGGGGTGGGTTCACCGGACGCTTACACAAGTTCCACGTCGCCCAGCACCTGGGCAAGGCGGTCGACCAGGTGCGACGGCAAGAGAACAAGGCGCTGCTCGCCGAGGGCGACGAGCGGCTCAAGGGCACGAAGTACCTCTGGCTGAGCCACCCCGACCACTTCCAGGAGGAACGCTGGACGGCCTTCGAGCCGTTGCGCACGAGCACGTTGCGCACCGCCCGCGCCTGGGCGATCAAGACGGTGGCGATGACGCTTTGGCACTATCGCCGCCGGGCCTGGGCGAGGAAGGCCTGGCTGCGTTGGTACTCCTGGGCGATTCGCTCTCGCCTTGAGCCTGTCAAACGGGTCGCACGCATGGTCAAGCGTCACCTCGAAGGCATCCTTACTGCCGTCGTCCTCGGCATCACCAACGCCCGGGCCGAAGGCCTCAACGCCAAGATCCAGTGGATCAAGGCAACCGCCCACGGCTTCCGCAACCGTGACCGCTTCCGCAATGCCATCTACTTCCATTGTGGCGGTCTCGACCTGTATCCAGCGACGCTTACGCGATGACTACCCACACAACTTACGGTAGAGCCGAGCAGGAAACTCCCCCCCGCCATCAGGAGCGAGCGCAGACCGATCCGGTCCGCGAGCAGGCCGAACACCGGCGTTGCGAAGATGGCGGCCAGGAAGACGTAGCTGTTCATCTGGCCCGCCACGTCGAGGGGCAGGTGGTGGGCGTGCTGGAAGTACTTGATGGCGAAGGTGCTGCGGAAGGGGAAGATCACCGAGTAGAAGGTGACGCACAGGCCCACCAGGTACCAGTACGAGCGGTCGAAGCGCACCAGGTCGCCCCACACGATGCGATCGGGCGGCGCCGGCCGCGCCAGGTCGTAGCGGGTCTCGGCCCAGCGCTCCAGGAGGTAGTAGACGACGACGGCGGCGAGGGCCGCGACCATGATCCCGGCGGAGAGCCAGAGAGGCGGCTGCCAGCCGGCGTCGTAGAGCGGCTTGGCCACGGTCGGCGACATGTCGGCGCCGTAGGAGCCGGCGCGGGCGAGCGAGAGGTTCAGGCCGAAGGCGAAGCCGAGCTGGCGCCCGACGAACCACTGCCCGATGACCACGGTGACGGCGACGATCATCGACTCGGCGCCGAGCCCGAACAGGAGCCGTCCGAAGGCCATGACCGCGAACGAGGGCGAGACCGCGGTCACCACGGTGCCCACCACGCAGATGGCGGTGAACAGCAGCGTCGCCTTGCGAGTGCCGATGCGGTCGACGATGATGCCGCCGACCAGCACCATGATGATGTTGGGAAAGCTGTAGATGGCGTTGAGGGTGCCGATCTGGGTGTCGGTGAAGCCCAGGAGGCGCTGCAGGGTGTCGGCCAGCGGGCCGATGGCGTCGTAAGCGTAGTAGTTCCCGAACATCGCCAGGCTCACCAGCGCCAGCACGCCCCAGCGCACGGGCCACGGGGGCGGGTTGAGGGGCGCAGGGGTGGCGCCGGTGGGCTGGGCGGACGGGGGCGGGCTCTCGGGGCGGTTCGAGTCGTCGCTCATCGGGCATCCGTTCCTGGGGAACGATGGATTCTACCCACGCACCAGTGCGACCCGCGCGGGTGTCCCGGGCAGCAGGGACCTCTCCTCACTCGAGACAAGGTGCCGGGCGCTTCCTTCAGCGCCGTCAAAGCTGAACCGGCGTCTGCCGCGACAAGCGAGAAAACGGCCGCGGAGGGACCAGGCCGCCTCGTCGAGGAGCGCAGGAGGAGCGATGGGGCGATGCGCGCGCCCACGCCGGGCCGTCAGGGCCCCGTGATCCGGTCCCTTCCGTCCGGCCAGGCGCGGCGGAAGTCGCTCTCGTTGAGCGTCACGAGGCGGTCCACTCCGGCGATCTCCGCTGCGCGGGCGATGAGGGCGTCGTAGACGATGCCTCCGGCCAGGCCGAGCCCGGCCGTCTGCCCGACGACCCGCCGGTACTCGTCGGCGGTCAGGGCCACGATCTCCGTCGTCGCCGGCAGGCTCTCTTCCCGCAGCCGCACGGCCGTCTGGGGAGAGATCCGGGGCCGCACGGGAAGCACGGTGAGCGTTGCGTGCAGCTCGGCCAGGGTGTGCGCGGCGAGGACGAGAGCAACCTCGCCTGCCAGCGCTCGCGCGAGCCAGGGACGAGAGTCGGAGTGACGGGGATGAGATCGGACGAGGGCGGCCACCAGGGTCGACGTGTCGAGAAGCACCTTCATGGGGTCCTCCACGCGGCGACGTCGCGTGAGCGACTGCGGCGCTGGGCCTCCACGGCTTCCTCGATCTCGGCCACCGGCTCACCCGTGTAGACCAGAACCCCGTCCTCGCGCACCAGGTCGGGCTCCTTTCGCCGCACTCTGAGGATGATCCTGCCGCCGGCCTCGTCGATCTCGAGGATGGACCCGGCACCGAGCCCCAGGGCATCGCGGACTCGCTTGGGAATGACGATCCTGCCGAAACGGTCGAGGGTGGTGTCCATGACCAAGCTCCTGACGGCTCATTTTGCCATCTTCCACGCGAGATTGGCAATCTCCTGGTTGGACGGCAGCCGGAACTTCGGAAATTCGGCCGGCACCTTGCAGGAGCACCTTGCAGGAACGGATCCCGGCCACGACGAGCCGCAGGGCCAGGAGGGCGAGGGCGGCGCGGAGAAGGGTGGAGACGCGGCGATGGGCGGATCTTTGGCATCCGCCGCACCGCTGGGGAAGGCGGCAAGGATGCCGCTGCGTGGCGCTCGGCCGGGAGGGATGCCGGCAGCTACGATCGGAAAGCAGGCACGCTCATGCTGCTCACCGTCTTTGCCCCGCTGATGAACCGAGCTATCTCGAGCGCGCCTTGAACGCCGCCGCCAGGCCGCGGTCGAAGGTCTCGACGCGCCTGACGTTGCGTCGGCGGCAGCACGCCAGATGCACCAAGTCCCGCGCCGCCAGGTGTGGGTAACGGTCGGCGAAGGAGCGGGCAAGGTATACGTCCTCCGCCACCAGCTCCCAGACCTCCCCGATCGCGCCCCGGACGAGCTCCAGCGCGGCGTCCAGGGTGGCGAGGCGCCCCGCCGGAAGGTAGATGTGCAGGAGCTCCTGGAGCACCTCCGCCGAGGTCGCGAGCACGTCTCCCGCCTGAGCGGCCTTTTGGAAGAAAGCCCGGGCCGGTTCCTTGAGGGGGTGGTCGCGACCGACGGCGTAGACGAAGAGATTGGTGTCGACGAAGATCACGGGTCCGACGCCCCGGAGCGAAGGGCGCTCTCGAGCGCTCTCCGATGGTCCTCCCAGTCCGGCTCACGCCCTTCGCCCGCCCTCGCATCACACTCGGCGAAGAAACGGCGAAAATCCTCCGACGTCTCGAGGCGCTTCGGCGGCTCCTCCATTGCCCTCCCCCGCGCGGCCTCGCGCATCCAGGAGCTCAGAGACTGCCCCCGGCGCTCGGCCAGACGCCGAAACCGTTCCCGTTCCTCGTCGCTCAACAGGACCTGAACCCGTGTGGTCATGACGTAACCCTCCTACACACCGCAACTCTACTACACAGCCAGACCACTGGTGGCCCAACGGTGGGGCGCCGCCGGTCGTGACGTCCACCCCGCGGCCGGTCGCCGCCGCGACCTGGGCGGCCGGCCGACAAGGTGCCGACAAGGTGCCAGGCACTTCCTTCCTGGTCCCTGTCTACCGGTACGCTTTGCCCCGCGGCAGGACTCGCAGCACGTGAATCACGGCGTTTTCGTCGTCGCGGGCGAAGCGGACACGCCAGTCCCCGACCCTGAGCCGGTACTCCGGAGGAGAGGCACCGACCAGGCGCACGACGTCGCCTTCACCGGTCTGCGAGAGGCGTTTCACCGCGTCCACTACGCGACGCTGCACGGGCGGGTCGAGCCGCTTCAAGTCACGGCGAGAACGAGGAAGCCAGCGGACCTCTCGGCTCACCCGAGCCCGAGCTCCCGCTCCAGCTCTTCGGTGGAGACCCCTTCTCCGCGTGCAAGCTCCTGGCGAGCCTCGGTCAGACCGCCGTCTTCGTCGTCGGTGTCGGGCTCATCGTCGACCGGAGCAAGAAGCAGGGCTCGCTCCACGGCGTCGGCCGTCACCGCCAAGCCGGCGAGCAGCCGGCCCGCGGTCGTCACATCCTCCTCCGGAAGGGCATCGACGAGACGATGGAGGGTGGCGCGGCTGCACATGTCCGACTCCTCGAAGCTGTGAGCTTCTCCAGCAGGCGAGGCACCTGCCGAGTACTTGCATGCTAGCACTGCGCGTCTTGGATACCGGAGGCCAGTCCTAGGAGTCTGCACGGCAGAAACGCGCAGTCGCGTTGCGAGCGCCGTGCGGCCGGATACTAGGCGCCGCGACGCAGGCGATGCCGAGCCATCGTCGAGGAGCGGGAACGAAGTAGACGGCCGCACGCCGCCGCAACCCGAAGGGCGCAAGGGGGTTACGGGGTGTCTCCGGCGTTGCTCGTCGTCTCCGATGTCCCCGCATCGCTTCCTCCTCGCGCCTTGGATCCACCCCGTAAGACCCTTGCGCGCGACTACGTGTTTCTGCCGCGCAGGCTCCTAGGCCTTGGGCTCTTCGCCCACGAGCTGGTCGAGAAGATCGGAGATCGCCTCGCGCATGAGGTCACTCTCGCTCCGCACCAGCTTGAAGGCGAAGCGGCGGAGCCGGTCCGGACAGTGTGCCCGGATGAGGTGCCAGGCACGTCCGATGAGGTGCCAGGCACCTCGGGAAAGCAGCGCGTCTTGCGAGGGGCGCCGCCGGCCAGCGCGCTCCACGCGGCGCCGCCCACGCCCCCGCAACGATCGGAGATCTCTTCACCGGCTCCGAGCCGTCCGAGGCCAGGACTCGGAGCTGTAACCTGACGCCGCTGCCAACGTACTTACCGGAGATCCACCTTCCGCGGCTCCGCCTCCGGGCCCGTGCCCGTGCGGGGCGCGGCGACCTCGAGCTCGGGGAGGAGGACCCATGCAGACGATCCGATACGCCGTCCGCTCGCTCAAGAAGTCGCCCGGCTTCACCGCGGTCGCGGTGATCGCGCTCGCCCTCGGCATCGGCGCCAACACCGCCATCTTCAGCCTGGTCGACGCGATCTTCCTCTCTCCGCTGCCGTACGCGGATCCGGGACAGCTCGTCCAGGTCAACTCCTCGGCCCCGGAACAGCAGATCGTCCAGGCGGGCATGTCCTGGCCGCGCCTCGAGGTCGTCCGCGACCGCCAGGACGTGTTCAGCGACCTCTCGGTCTCGATATTCAGCGCCTACACGGTCACCGGTCTCGGCGACCCGGAGCAGGCCTTCGCGCTCATGGTGTCCGAGAACTACTTCTCGCTCCTGGGCGTCGAGCCGGCGTTCGGTCGGAGCTTCAGCGCCGAGGAAGAGCAACCCGGCGGGCCGCCCGTCGTGCTCCTCTCCCACGGGTTCTGGCAGTCGCGCTTCGGCGGCCGGCGCGACGCGCTCGGCAAGACCGTCACCCTCGACGGGCAGGCCCACACGATCGTCGGCGTGCTGCCGGCCAGCGCCTCGAGCTTCCCGCTCGCGCAGATCCAGCTCTTCACGCCGCGGCCGTTCGAAGCGCCCTTTCTGGCCCGCAAGCAGATCGACGACGGCGGCTACTTCTTCAACGTCGTCGCGCGCTTGAAGCCGGGCGTCGGCCTCGAGCAGGCGCGCGCCGCGATGGACGTCCTCCAGAAAGCCTACGAGCAGAGCCACGAGTCGAACGTCGACTCCAAGTCGGCGATCACGGTCGATCCCCTCCTCGACAACCTCGTGGGCGACCAGCGCGCGACCTATGCCACGCTCTTCGGCGCGGTCGCCGCCGTGTTGCTCATCGCCTGTGCCAACGTCGCGAACCTGGTGCTGGCGCGCTTCTCGAAGCGACGCAAGGAGATCGGCATCCGGGTGTCGCTCGGGGCCCGGCGGGGGCAGATCGTGGCACAGCTCGTGGCCGAGAGCCTGCTGCTCGCGCTCGGTGGCGCGGCGCTGGGACTCGCCTTCGCCTGGGCGAGTCTGTCGGCCGTGACCCGCGTCGGCGCGAACCTCATCCCGCGGGCCCAGGAGGTGGGGCTGGACCCGGCGGTGCTCGCCTTCACCCTCGGCGTGGCACTCGCCACCGGGCTGGCGCTCGGGCTGATCGCCGCCCTGAACACCCCGATGGGGTCGGTCGCCACCACCCTCGGCGACTCGAGCCGCGGCTCGACCTCCGACCGGAGCCGCAACCGCTTCCGCGGCGCGCTCCTCGTGGCCGAGGTCGCCGTGTCGTTCGTGCTCCTCGTCGCCACCGGGCTTCTCGTCTCGAGCTTCCTCGAGCTCCGCGACGTCGATCCCGGCTTCCGGTCGGACGGGATCTTCGTCGGCTTCGTCGCGATCCCCGCCGAGCGCTACCCCTGGCGCGCCGACTCCACGGTGAGCTTCTACACTCGGCTCTACCACCGCCTCCAGGAGATCCCGGGTGCCAAGCAGGTGGCGCTCTCCGACAACCCGCCGCTCTCCGGCAACAACGGCCTGTCGCCCTACGCGGTGGTCGGTCGTCCGCTGCCGCCGGCCGCCCAGAGGCCGCTCGCCGTGCGCCACCTGATCAGCCCGGGCCGCTTCGCGCTGCTCGGAATCCCGGTCGTCGCCGGCCGCGACTTCGACGAGCACGACACCCAGCACTCGCAGCAGGTGATCATCGTCAACCAGGCCATGGCCAAGCAGCTCTTCCCCGGCGAGAACCCGCTCGGCCACACGCTGGTCACCGGCATGATGGGCCTCGAGGCCGAGGTGGTCGGGGTGGTCGCGAACACGCACACGCAGGGCCTCGCCCAGCCGCCGGGACCCGAGATGTTCTACCCGGTCCTCCAGCGCCCGGAGCAGTTCACGGGGATCCTGATCCGCACCGACGGCGATCCCGCCCAGCTCACCCGGAGCGTCCGCGCCGCCGTCGCCGACGTCGACCCGACGGTCGCGCTCACCAACCCCACCACGATGGACCAGATCGTCGATCAGTCGATGGCCGACCGCAAGCTGACGATGAACCTGCTCCTCGCCTTCGCCTGCCTGGCGCTCCTGCTCGCCAGCCTCGGCGTCTACAGCGTGATGGCGTACTCGGTCGCGCAGCGCACGGACGAGATCGGTGTCCGTATGGCCCTCGGCGCCGGGGCGCAGGACGTGCTGCGCATGGTGCTCCGCCAGGGGATGGCGCTCGCCGGCATCGGCCTCGCGCTCGGGGTGGTCGCGGCGCTCGCGCTGACCCGCCTGATGAGCACGATGCTCTTCGCGGTCGGGGCGAGCGATCCGGTCGTCTACCTCTCGATCGCGGCCCTTCTCGCCGCGACCGCCGCGCTCGCGTGCTGGATCCCGTCGCGCCGCGCGGCCCGCGTCGACCCGGCGAAGGCCCTCCACAGCGCCTGAGCGGGCCTTCGCGCCTATCTCGCGGAGTGGCTCGAGACCGACGGGCCGGCCGCATACAGGGGCTCGAAGCCGAAGACCCATGGCTTCGAGACGTCGACGTGCACCTGGACCGCCTTCATGTCGGGCCAGCCGTAGACCTGGAGGCGCAGGACGTTCGGGTGGCTGACGCCCGGCTTGTCGAAGTCGAGCTCCGAGACCGGGCGATCGATCGTGAGCTCGTGGTAGTGGCCCTGGACGACGAGGACCATGCCGTCGAAGGCGTCGGCACCGTCGAGGATGGCCCGCAGCACCGGTTCCGACGGCCCTCCGTCGTAGCGGATCTTCTCGTCGAAGGGGTTGGTGTGGAAGGCGAAGACGACGGCCTTGTCGCCGTTCTCGTGGGCCTCGGCGAAGGAGCGCTTCACCCACGAGACGTTGGCCTGCTCGCGGCGCACGAACTCCTTCCAGATCGACTCCACCCGCAGCTCCTGGTTGTTGTGGGTGCCGGCGAGGTCGAGGGTCGCGAAGGTCACCCCGCCGTGGCGCCAGCGGGCGTTCTCGGCGAACTCGGGAAAGTCGGGATCGGCGTCGGCCTGGCGCACCAGGGGCATCGTCGTCTTGCCCAGGCTCACCGGCTTCGACCAGAAGACGTCGCGCATGACGGCGAGGATGGCGAGAGGGTCGGCGCCGCCGCGGTTCGCCTTCCAGCAGTCGGCCCACTCGTTGTTGCCCGGCGTGTAGACCACCGGCTGGGCGTAGCGGTCGAAGAAGGCGCGCTGGCTCTCCTGGAACGGCCGGCCGCAGTCGCCGTACCCTTTGGTGTCGCCGACGTGGATCGAGAACGCCGGCGCCATCTCGTTGATCGCTCCGATCAGCTGCTCATAGAGCGGATCGTCGTAGGGCGGCGCATAGGTCGTATCGCCGAGGGCGACGAAGGTGAACGGCTCCGCGGCGCGGGCCGCCCCGCCCGCGAGCCCGAGGAGCGCCACTGCCACTGCGAGTCTCTTCTTCGACACGATTCCACCTCCGGTGTCCGGTCCGAGGGATGCGCTTCGAGAGGCGGGAAGGATATCGCCTGCTCGGCCGAGAGTTGAGGTACAACCGCGTATCGAGCGTTCTCACTCGTAGTGTGCTGAATCGGCCGACGACCGGGTCGCCCCCGGATCGGGACGGCCGCGACCTGGACGCCGCCCGGCACCGGCAACAGGATCGGCACGGGCTGGGGAGCGCTGGTGAGGATCTTCTGAGGCGAGGGCCGGGGCGCCCGGGGCGGCGCCTCGGCGTCCTCGCTACGTGACCGTATTTCTGCGGCGGTGTACTTAGGGCCCGCGCAGGAATAACTCCCAGCACCAAGGGCGTAAGGGCGCAATCCTCGCAAGGCGCGCGACTGAGGCATAGCGGGGCCTATGCCGCAGGGAGCGCAACGCCGCGAGGGTTGATGGAATTACGCCCGAATGCGGGAGTTATTCCTGCGCGGGCCCTTAGGCCGCTCCGTCGGCGGGGAGGACCTCCACGCCGTAGGTCCGAATCTGGGAGTCGACCGTCATCACCGCCATCTGCTCGAGCTGGGCCTGCGCGATCAGGAGGCGGTCGAAGGGATCGCGGTGGTGGGTCGGGAGGCTGGCCACGTGGAGCGTGTGCCGCATCTCCACCGCCAGCGGAGTCACGCCGCTCGCGGCGAGCCGGCTCGGCACGTAGCGGCCCGGCGGCTCCGGGAGCGGCAGCTTCCCAAGCGCGTGCTTGATCGCGATCTCCCACCCGCTGGCCGCGGAGAGGTAGAGCTCGTTCTCCGGATCGCGTAGTTGCTCGAGCGCTCGGTTCGACAGGCGCTCTGGGCTCGTCTGGAGCCAGAGCCACACGTGGGTGTCGAGGAGGATCTTCACCCCTCGAAATCCCGGAGAAGACCCTCGGGCAGCGGGGCGTCGAAATCCTCGGGAACTTCGAAGCGGCCGCGGTCGATTCCGAAGACTCGTGCTGGTCGTTGCTCGACAGGCACGAGCCGGGCAACGGGTACGCCGGCGCGGGCGATCACGATCTCCTCGCCGGCGGCGACCCGCCGCAACAGCCGGGAGAGGTGTGTCTTTGCCTCGTGGACGTTGACCTCTCGGAGCGCACTCGTCATGAACCGACGCTAGACTAAGTCATGGACTAAGTCAACGTCCTAGTGGATCGTGTGCGCCGCGGTGTCGGAGCTCGAGGCGATCACCTCGAGGTCTTCGATCCGCGGTGCGGCGTCGTCGTTGAAGACGCCGAACTTGACGATAGGCTCAGGTCGGAGGCGAGAGCAAATGACCCGACGGATGCGATGGCTGGCGTGGACGATCGGCTTCGTGGCGACCGCGGCGCAGGCCGGGACGACGGAGGGACTGTCCTGTGGCGGGATCGACGGCTCGGAGGCGTTGATCGCGGCGGGAACGGTCGTGCTCGTGGGCGAGATGCACGGGACGGAGCAGAGCCCGCGGTTCGTCTCCGACCTGGTCTGCTCCGCCCTCGACCGCGGCCTCTCGGTGACGGTCGCACTCGAGATCCCCAAGGAGGAGGAAACCCGCGTGACGGCCTACCTGGACTCCGACGGCGGCGACGACGCCCGGTCGGCCCTGCTCGCAGGCCCCTTCTGGACCGACGGTTACCAGGACGGCCGGCGCAGCGAGGCGGAGCTGGGCTTGATCGAGTCGCTCCGCCGCGACCGGCAGGCCGGCCTACCGCTGAACCTCGCTCTCCTCGATCGGCGCGAGCGGGCCGCAGGCGCGGTCCGCGACGCCATCATGGCCTCGCGGCTGGCGGAAGCGGCGACGGCCTCGCCGCGGGATTTCGTCGTCTCGCTCACCGGAAACCTCCACAGCAGCGCGCGCAAGGGAACGCCCTGGGATGCCGACTACCTCCCGATGGGGCTGGTTCTCGAAGGCAAGCTTCCCGATCGGCGAATCGTCAGCCTCGACGTCGCCTACACGGGTGGTACCGCCTGGAACTGCCGCGCGGCCGAGGCGGAGTCCTGCCACCCGTACGAGCTCAAGGGGACACCGATGGACGGCTCCGGCGGGCGGCGAATCGTCCTCGACGAGAGCCTGAAAGAGAAGGGGTACGACGGCTACTACGCGGTGGGCAACCTGACCTCCTCGCCGCCGGCCCTCGACCGCGGCCCGGCGGCGCAAGACGGCTCGAGGCGCTGATCTGCCCCGCCGTAACAAGGCGTCGCTGCCGACATACTTACCTCAAATAGGTGATCCTCTCCGCCGGCGGGCCCGGCCCGCGCGGGCGGCGACCTCGGGCTCGGAGGGGAGGACCCATACAGACGATTCGCTACGCCGTCCGCTCGCTCAGGAAGGCGCCCGGCTACACCGCGGTCGCGGTAGTCGCCCTCGCCTTGGGCATCGGCGCCAACACCGCCATCTTCAGCCTGGTCGACGCGATCTTCCTCTCACCGCTCCCGTACGCGGATCCGGGACAGCTCGTCCAGGTCAACTCCCCGGCCGCGGAACAGCAGATCGTCCAGGCGGGCATGTCGTGGCCGCGCTTCGAGGTCATCCGCGACCGCCAGGACGTGTTCAGCGACCTCTCGGTCTCGACCTTCAACGCCTATACGGTGACCGGCCTCGGCGACCCCGAGCAGGCCTTCGGCTTCATGGTGTCCGAGAACTACTTCTCGCTCCTGGGCGTCGAGCCGGCGTTCGGTCGGAGCTTCAGCGCCGAGGAAGAGCAACCCGGCGGGCCGCCCGTCGTGCTCCTCTCCCACGGGTTCTGGCAGTCGCACTTCGGCGGCCGGCGCGACGCGCTCGGCAAGACCGTCACCCTCGACGGGCAGGCCCACACGATCATCGGCGTGCTGCCGGCCAGCGCCTCGAGCTTCCCGCTCGCGCAGATCCAGCTCTTCACGCCGCGGCCGTTCGAAGCGCCCTTTCTGGCCCGCAAGCAGATCGACGACGGCGGCTACTTCTTCAACGTCCTCGGGCGCTTGATCCCGTCGCGCCGCGCGGCCCGCGTCGACCCGGCGAAGGCCCTCCACGGCGCCTGAGCGGGCGGCGGAATCTCGGCCCCCGCTTGGAGGCGACCCGCGGGTCCGGCATTGTTCGCTCGTGGTCGACGACCGAGGCGCCCCCCTCGACGCCCGCGGGCCTCGATGGGACGGGTGCTGTACAGTGGCGGCAGATCGCGGAAGAGAGGAGGAGGTCCCGATGGCCGCACGGCTCCCGAGAACCACGCCGCTGCTGGCGCTGGCCGTCTTGCTGACCACCGGTGCGGCTCGCGGCCAGGAGGCCCAGGACGTGGGCGAGCTGGTGCGGCAAGGCAATGCCGCGGCGCTCGCCGCCGAAGGTCGACCGGCGCTCGATGCCATGGCCCGGCTCTACCGCCTTGGTGGCCGCGACCAGCGTGTGCGCCTGGCCAATCTCTTCTATGCCGTCGGACTGATCTCGCCGCTCGCCGAGCAGGCGCTGATGGCCGACGCGACGACCGACGACGTCGAGCTGCGGATCGCTGTCCAGTATGCCCTCGGCAGGGTCAGTGACGACGAGGCGGTGGTGCGCACGCTGCTCGACTCCATGCGTCACGACCCGCGGCCGCTGGTGCGCGACAAGGCCGCCTGCGCCCTGGCCTACGACCAGATCCACCTCAGCGAACGACAGAAGGTGAAGCTCTACGCGGGGCTCATCCAAGCACTCGCCGACGACCAGCTGCAGGTGCGCGACATCGCCATCCGGGCGCTTCAGGTCCACACCGGCCAGCGCAAGGGCTATCGGCCCAACGCACCGCTCGAGGAGCGGCGGGACGCGATCCTCGCCTGGCAACGCTGGTTGCTCGAGTACCGGGAGAACCTGTGACCGGAAGAGGACCGGCGCCTCGCGGTCGCGGTGGCCGGCGCGCCCCGCTCTTGCGGGTCGCGCTGCTCGTCGCCGGTCTCGGTGGATCGTCTTCCGGCGTCCGGGCGGCCGCGGAGGTACCCGAAACCGCCGTCGCACCCTCTCCGATCCTCGTCGCCTACAGCTTCGACGATGAGCTGGTCGACTCCGGACCCGACACCTTCCAGGTTTTCGCCGACGCACGCGGCACGGTCCGCCTCTCCGAGCGCTATCGGGTGAGTGGCACCCGTTCGGTCGAGATCCACGATCAGGCGGGCGACGGCGACTTCCCCGAGCTCCAGGGCTGGTTCGCTCTGCGCCGTGACGGCACGCTCTTCCTCCACTTCTCGATCTTGGTCACCGACCCGCGACAGGAGCTCGACGCAGCGCTCGCCGGGCCCGAACGGTTCCGCCTGGCGCCGGACGGAATCGCCTTCTGGCTGACCGTGCACGACGGCAGCCTGTTCCATACCTCCGACAGCATCCCCAAACGACTGTTGCGGGTCGAGCCCTTCACCTGGTACGCGGTCGATCTCGAGTACCGGATCGCCGAAGGGGCCTATGACCTCGACATCCGCCGGGAAGGAGAGCGGGAGCCGGTGGTTGCGCTCCACGACCAGCCCAACGCGACTCGCCACCCGGGTTCGGCGGTCGACACCTTCTCCTTCGTCGGCGACCCTTTCACCGACCGCTCGAATGTCCTCTACTACGTCGACGACGTGGTCGTCGCGAGCACCCGCGAGGCGGCGTTCGCGCCCTTCGTCGCGCCGGGTCGCCGACATACTTTCGTCGAGCTGTTCGAGCACTACCGGGACCTGCCGCCGCGCCTGGAGTGCCCGCCGGGCATCCTGCCGGAGGACCTCGGGCTCACCGGCTCCCGGCTCACGGCGCTACGCAGCTCCGGCCGGCTGGACGATCTGGCCCGGGCTCTCGCCGGTCCGCCGTCCAACGGGTTGCCGATCGCCGAAGGGGTGCTCGGCGACCCCACCGTGCGGGCCGCGGTCGCCTGGCGGTCGGGTTGCCAGCAGCTTGCCCAAGGCGACTTCGCGTCGGCGCTCGCTCTCCTCGACTCCGCCGCGGAGGAGCTTCCCGGCCCGCTGGTCGGAGCCGCCCGGGCGCTCGCCCTGGTCGGGATGGGGCGGACGAACGAGGCGACCGCGGTCCTCGAAACCCTCCCCGCGTGGTGGCGTGAGGATCCCCGCTACGGCCTGCTGCTGGCTCGTATCGGGGCCCACGACGGAGCGCTCGACCAGGCCTGGCGGTGGCTCGAGCGCAGCCGCGGCGACGAGCCGGCGGTCGACCGGCGATCGGACACCGAGGCCAGGGGCTCGACGGACCTCGAGCGGGTGGCCCGGGAGGCCTTCTACCTCACCATGCTCGGCGGCGACTTCGAGCGCGCCTTCGAGCTCGCAGGGACCGCCGCCGAGTCGCCCGAGCCGACCTGGGACACCTCCCGCTGGCGCGAGCTGGCGGGTGACGCCTCCTTCGCCGCGGGCCGCTGGGACGAGGCGGAGCGCTGGTACCGGTCCTCGGCGCCGGCCCCGACGACACGCCTGCTGCTGAAGCTCGCCGACGTCGCCTGGAAGCGAGGCGACCGCCGCCGGGAGCGGCAGCTGCGCGAGGCGATCTACGGCTCGCTGCTGCCCGCGACGGCGGCGCCGCCAGAGCCTTGATCCGGCGGGAGAGCAGCCGAGATCCGTGTGGCGGCGAGCTCGTCGAATCGCAGGCCGCCGCGGCCCGCTGCTACGATCCGCCTCCATGAGCTCCCCTCATTCTCGCCGCCTGCCCCTCGCCCCGTCCCTCGCGTTCGCCTCCCTGCTGATGCCGGCCGTGGCCTCGGCCGCGCCGCCGTTCTACCTGCGCGGTGCCGTGGGCTACGAGCAGAGCGGGGACACGACGTTTCGGGACCTGGACTGTTCGAGCAAGACCCCTCCGGCCCTCTTCGGTTGTGTCGACGACCTCTCCGGCCGGCCGATCGGGGCGCGCGGGGACTTCGGGGAGTCCGTAGCGCTGGAGGTCGCGGTCGGAGCCGAGCTGGGGGCGCGTGCTCGCGTCGAGCTCGCCCTCGTCAGCCGGCCGGGGCTCGAGCTCGACGCCAAGGCGAACTTCCTCGGCGGCTCGGACGACCAGCCGGTCCACGCGGACGCCGAGTCGCTCGCCGCCCTGGTGAACGTCGGCGTCGACCTCGGCCGCCCGAGCTGGCGCCTCCAGCCGTTCGTGACCGCCGGCCTCGGCGCGGCCCGGAACGAGATCGGCGACGTGACCTACGAGTTCCCCGCCCTCGCGCTCGACGCTGCCACCATCGTCCAGGGCGGCCGGCACACGGGCTTTGTCTGGACCGCAGGGACCGGGCTCTCCTTTCGCCTCACCGAGGTCCTCGAGCTCGAGCTCGCCGGACGCTACACGGACCTGGGCAAGGTGCGCACCGACTCGGGGCGGGCCGTGATCCGCCGCTCCGCGGAGACCTTCGACCTCGACATCGCCGGGACCGAGGCCGACCTCGACACCGCCGGCGTCACCCTCGCCCTGCGCTACCGGCTCTAGACGGATCTTCGTTCCACCCCACCCGCGTAGCCCGAGCCCGCCTCTCGCCGGCCGCTCAGGGCAGGAAGCCGGTGCGGTCGAACAAGCCGGTGAGGTCGTCGCTGCCCGGGCTCGCGCCCTCCAGGTGGTAGTGCTGCTGAGCGTCCGAATCGATCTGCTCGATCCACACGTCGATGGCCGAGGTCGAGAACTTGACCAGCGTCGGCCACAGGTAGCCGTTCGGCTTCGGGCCGACGACGCGCAGGAAGAGCTCCGAGCGGCCGGGAACGGCCCCCGACAAACAGGCCGTCTCGTCGATGCAGTCCCCCTCCAGGTGCGCGTCGACCGGTGGATCGACACCGTTGTCGATGGTGACGCGGAAGCGGAATCCCGGCACCTGCGGCGAGGTCGACCAGGTGTCGGCCCGCGGGTTCAGGCTCCGCGAGGCCGTGATGAAGCGCGGCTCGGCCCCTTGGGCGACGAGACCGTCCGCCGGCGTGAACCCCTGCCGGTCGAACAGCCCCGGCAGCTCGTCGAAGCCGGGCCGCGCCCCCTCCAGCACGTAGTAGCGCGGCGCGCCGCTGCTCACCTGCTGCACCCAGATCTCGATCTGTGAGGTGGAGAACTTGACCAGCGTCGGCCACAGCTTGCCGTTGGGCTTGGGGCCGACGACGCGCAGGAAGGCTTCGGAACGACCGCTCACCGCCCCGGAGACACACAGCGTCTCGCCGATGCAGCCCGGCTCCTTGGCGCCGGCGCGGTACGAGCCGCCGGGCCCGGCGATCCGCACCTTGAACCGGAAGTCCGGAATCTCGCTCGAGGTGAGCCAGGGACCGGCGGGAGGCGGCGGCTCGATCAGCCCGCTGCAGTCGGCCAGGAACAGCTCGGTGTTGTGGTCGGGGTTGCCGCCCGTGGGGTTGCCGTTGCTGTTGAAGGCGATGCGGCTGCCGGCGATGGACGGGATCAATTGCTCGGCTCCCCCCGTGCTGTCGGTGACCTGGGTCAGGGTCTCGGCGCCGATGTCGTAGAGGAACAGCTCGAAGTTGCCGTCGGGGTTGGTCCCCAACAGGTCCGCCTGGGAGCCGAAGGCGATCCAGTCGCCGTCGATCGACGGCGTCGCCTCGTCGATCCCCGGGGTGTGGGTGACCCGCGTCAGAGTCGAGGTCGAGAGGTCGTAGAGGTAGACGTCGACGCCCTCATGCGTTCCCGCCTTGTAGACGATGCGATCGCCCGCGATCGTCGGGATGAAGCCGGCCGCGCCCTCGAGCTTCGACACCGTGCCGGTGGCGTCGTCGTAGAGGTACAGGTTGTAGCCCGTCGCCCCGATGCCCAGCGGATCACCGGAGTGGTTGAACGCGACCCGCCCGTCGTCGGCGGACGTTTGCCCGGCGCTCGACCCGGCCGCGGTGTCGGTGATCTGCTCCAGGCCCGAGTCGGAGAGGTGCAGGACGAAGTCCTCGAGGTTGCCGTCGGAATTCCCTCCGGTGAGGTCGGCGGAGGACACGAAGGAGACCAGGTCGCCGTCGACCGAGGTGTTGAGGCTGTCGCCGCTGCTGGCATCGGTGAGCTGCGTCAGCTCCGAGGTCGCCAGGTCGAAGAGAAAGATCTCCTCGGTGGCGTCGGCGTTGCGACCCGGCACCAGGTCGGCGTTGGACTCGAAGACCACCTTGCGGCCGTCGGTGTCGGCGAAGAAGTTGTAGGTGCCAGCGCCGCTCGAGTGCGTGACCTGCCGCACCGCCGCGCCGTCGGCGAGGTCGACGACGAAGATCTCGAGGTTGCCGTCGGCGTTCTCCCCGACGAGGTCGGCGCTCGAGCCGAAGGCGATGACGTCGCCCGCGAGCGACGGCCGATCGGAAAAGGCGGTGCCCGTGGTGTCGGTCAGGGCGACGATGCTACAGGCCCCGTCGGAGCTGGCGACGGCGGGACCGTCGACGAGGGCGAGCAGGAAGGGAGTGAGGACGAGCGGCGTGAGAGGTCGCATCTCGGTCTCCTTGGACGAGCGGTGGCGAGATTCGAGCCGGAACGAGGCTCGCGCCGGCGCACACCGCCCGCACTGGCATCGGGTTGGCCACGTGCCCCGTCGAGCCGGACGGGCCCGGACGGGGCCCTCGAACCATCAAACTAATCGCCACGATAGCGTACCAGCTCGTATCCTCGACTTCGCGACCCTCACGATGCAGCAGATCCGTAGAAGCGTGCGGGCTGTGCTAGCCTGGCGTCGCGCCCCACCCCGGGATCCCGACGATCGTCCAGAGGGACCGCACCATCGCGATCGGCTTCATCGACCTCCTAACCGCCCGCGACCGCGACGGATTGCCCTCGGTATGCGAAGAGCTGGGAGGTCGGGCCCTCTCACCGCACCTTCCGGTTGGGAGGGGAGGCCGGCTCGGCATGGAGGCCACGCTCCCACGGTGAGCCCTTTGGATACCGCTTCCGCCGCCGAGTTGGTTCGCCGCATCGCCGCGGGCGAGACGCGAGCCGAGGCCGAGCTGGTCGAGAGCTATGGTGGCGCGCTGCGCTTCTTGGCCCGCCGCTACACCCGGGACGAAGCCGATGCCGAAGACCTCTACCAGGGAACCCTGATGCTGGCGCTCGAAAAGATCCGCCGGCACGAGGTGCGCGAGCCCGAGCACCTCGCCAGCTTCTTGCGAGCCCTGGCCAAGAACCTCGGCACCCAGCGCTACCGCCGCCGGAGCTACACGGCGGAGCGGGCGATGGCCGATCCGCCCGACGCCGCCGACGGGAGCCGTCCGGACCCCCTTGCCGCGCTGTTGCGCACCGAACGGGCCAAGGTGACCCGCCGGCTCCTCGCCGAGCTCGGCGTCGCGCGCGACCGCGAGGTGCTTCTGCGTTACTACATCGCAGAGGAGAGCAGCCAGCGCATCTGCGCCGACCTGGACATCGGGACGGAGCACTTCTACCGCGTCCTCCACCGCGCTCGGCTACGCTTCCGCCGGCTCTGGGAGGAGCACGCCCGATGATGGACCATCCCCGGATCGACGAGGAAGAGATCCTCGACCACTACCTGGCCGGCCGGCTCCCGGCCGAGGAGGAGGCGCGGTTCGAAGAGCACCTCTTCGAGTGCGCCGAGTGCCTCGAGAAGGTCCGGTGGGGAGAGGAGCTGCGCCGCGGCCTGCGCGAGGTGGTGACCGAGGACGCGGCGCGCGCCGGGGTCGCGCTCGGTCTCGTGGCCTGGTTGCGCCGCCGCCGGCCGGCCCAGCTCGTGGCCCTCGCGACCCTCGCGACGATGGCCCTGGCGCTCGTCGTGCTGCCGTCGGCCATCGTGCTGCGGCAGCGCGGGAAGCTGCGCGGGCTCCAGGAAGAGGCGCGGGAGGCGGGGCGCGGGGCCGCGGCGGCGAGCGGCGGGGTCGCCCGGCCCCTGAGCGATTTCCTCGTCGTCTCGCTCGGCGTGGTGCGCGGCGCCGGCGCGCCCGAGGTGGAGCTGCGCTCGAACCCCGCGAAGGACGCCGTCCTCCTGTCGCTCGAGCTCGAGGCGGTGGGCGCCGCGAGCTATCGCGTGACCCTCCGCGACGAGGCCGGCGGCGTCTTGTGGCGCGGCGAGGATCTCGCGCCCAACCTCTACGACACCCTGCTCGTCGCCCTGCCGTCGGCCTTCCTGGCGCCGGGGCGCTACCGGATCACGGTGGAAGCTCACGCGGCGGGGGGCGTCGAGCCCGCGGGCGAGGTTCGCCTGCGCGTGCTGCCCCCGGGCGGGTGAGACCCATGGATCATGGAACCGATCGAAGGAGGCACACCATGGATGGAAGCGTCTTCTGCGGCAACTGGAACGTCCTCGCCGGCAATCCTCCCGGCAACCGGGTCCACATCAAGCGGGACCTCGAGGAGGGCGAGGACGTCTTTCTCATCTCGTACAAGGACGCGAACCACGTCAGCACCTTCGAGCAGAAGCTCTACTTCGACCTCGAAACCCACACCCTCCAGAGCCGGCCGGGCGACGGCAAGCCGCAGCGTTGCGTCGGCTTCTGGCGGCGCTCGGACAAACTGAAGAACTGCATCTTCGCGATGTGGAGCTCGGCGGGCAGCGAGGAGCCCGGTCTGCCCTGGGAGGACCCGAGCGACGACAACGGTTCCTGGGGTGCCGAAGCCGGGTAGGCGCCGGCCGCCCTTCAGCGCCAGTCGCCCTGGAGGGTGAACGCCGCCCAGAAGAACGGATCCCGGAAGCGTCGCTCCCCGCGCAGGGAAAGCTGGGCGGAGCGCAGGGCCGCGGCCGGCGGCAGGTGCTCGCTCAGCATCCCCCGATAGAACCGCTTCATCAGCTCGGCGGTCGCCTGATCGCGGACCTGCCACAGGCTCGCCACCACGCGGCCCGCGCCGGCGACCATGAAGGCGCGGGTCAGCCCGATCAGTCCTTCGCCGCACACCTCCTTGCCGAGCGCGGTGCGGCAGCCCGAGAGCACCACGAGGTCCGCCCGGAGATCGAGGTCCGAGACGTCGCGGAGCCCCACGAAGCCGTCGAGCGCGCGACCCCGGGCGTCGAACTGGGAGAGCACCAGGCCGGAGAGCTCCGGGATGCGGTCGTTGATCAGGCCGTGGGTCGCGAAGTGGAGGATGCGGTAGTCGCGGAGCTCGCCGTCCACCACCCGCGCGCGTCTCGCGTCGCCGTCGAGCACCAGCAGGCGCCGGCCGGCCGGCACCTCGCCCGCGATCGCCTGGGCCTCCCGCCGCGTGAAGGGCAGGCGGGCGAGGTCGGGGAGCACGAACGGCCCCGGTGAGCCCGCGGCCTGCGGCCCGGCTGGAGCCTGCTCGATGCGCGGGTCGTCGCGCTCGAAGATCGGGTCGGCGAAGATCGCCACGGTCTTCGGAGGCGCGTCCCCGCGCGGCACCTGCCGCGGGCCCACCTCCCCGCGTTGCGCCGCCAGCACCGAGGCCGAAGGCAGGTAGACCACCTCGTGGCGGGTCAGGATCGGTTCGCGGCCCGGCGGCAACGTGAGCGCCGCGAAGGGCACGAGGGCGAGCGCGCCGTCGGGCACGATCACGAGGCGCTGCCCCCGGAGCCGGTCGGCCACCGGCCCGAGGAGCACACGCCCGAGGGCATCGAGGTCCTCCTGCGCCCCGCGGGTTCGGCCCTGGACGGCGCCGAGCTCGCCGTGGAGCCGGCGGGCGAGCTCCTCGATCGCCTTCCTCGGCCCGAGCTCGTAGGAGGTGATTGAGGTGGGCGTGACCCACCAGAGGATGCTGCGCTCCTCGCCGAGGTAGTACTCGAGAAGCACGCTCCCGGCGTCGAGCAGCCCGCGGATCCCGGCGGCGTCGAGGCCCGGGGGCTCGCTCGCCTCGCCGAAGCGCGGGTTGCGGCGGCGGATCTCGGCCCGCACGTCGTCGAGGTCGCCGAGCGCCCGGTAGAGCTCCTGCTCGGCGACCTGGGCGTCCTCGGGGGTGTGCTCCTCGCCGAGCACCCGGAGCTGGCGCCTGGTCTTGGCCGCCGCGCGCCGCTGCGCCTCGCGGAGGCGCTGGCGGAGACCGGGATCGGCCACCGGACCGAGGCTCGCGCCGGCGCGCTCGAGCAGGGCGAGAAGCGACCGGGAGCGGGCGCGCTCGCTCACCGCCAGAGCCTCCTCGTCGTGGCCCTTCGCGGGCGCTTCGCGGTGGCGCGCCATGAGGAAATCGACGTCGAGGTCGAAGACTCCCCGCTGGGTGGCCAGGAACACGGCTCGCTGTTCGGGGTCACCGAGGCGGCCGTGGAGGCCCTGGAGGCGATCGAGGGCGGCGCCCAGATGCTTGGCCGCCGCCGCCGACAGCCCCAGCCGGCGCTCGGCTCGGGCGAGCGCCGTGAGCGCCGCGATCTCGCCCAGCGGGTCACGGACCACGAGGTGGAGATAGCGGGCGTTGACGGCCAGCTCGCGCGCTCGCGCCGGCTCGCCGAGGTCCAGGGCCGCCCGGCTCAGCAGATCGAGCACTTCGGCCTCCTCCTCGCGATGGCCCATCTCCCGGGCGCTCGCGAGAGCGAGCTCGAGGTCGCCGCGCGCCGCCGCGGGCTGGTGCTCGGAGAGCTGCAGCTCGCCGAGCAGCTTGTGGGCGGTCGTCGCCCCTCGGGGGTCGCCGATCGCGCGGCTCGAGTCGAGGGCCTCGCGGTACAAGCCGAGGGCTCGGCGCGCGTCCCCCTGGTCGGCGAAGGCGCGTCCCAGGTTGCGCAGGGTCACGGCCTCGCCGGACTTGTCGCCGACCTCCCGCCGCAGGGGCAGGGCGCGCAGGAGGTAGGCGCGGGCGCGATCCGGGTCGCCCAGCTCGAGGTAGGCGAAGCCGAGGTTGTTGAGGACGCGCGCCTGCCAGTAGCGGTTGCCCACGCGCTCGAAGATCGCCAGGGCCCGGCCGTACTGGAGGCGCCCCTCTTCGACCTCTCCCAGGCCGCCGTAGTAGAAGCCGAGGTTGTTGAAGGCGATCGCCTCGCCCAGCTCGTCGCCCATCGAGCGCCGCAGGTCCAGGGCCCGCTGGAAGTACTCGAGGGTCTTCGCGGGCTCGCCGAGGTTCTGATAGATGCCGCCCAGGTTGTTGAGCAAGATGGCCTCGAGCTGGGTGTCGCGGAGCTCGCGAGCCAGGGCGAGGGCCTCGCCGTAGCACTCGCCGGCGGCGTGGAAGCGCCCCAGGCGCTGCAGCACGAGGCAGAGGTGGTTGCGGGTCTCGGCCTCGCGATCCCGCCGGCCCAGCCGCCGGCGAAGTGCGAGGGCCTCTTGGAGCTCGCGCAGGGCCTGCGGGTTGTCTCCCTGGTGACTGTGAGCGAGCCCGAGGCGATCGAGGGTCGCGGCCAGGCCCTCCGTCGCCCCGACCTGGTCCGGGAGCCGGCGCCAGAGAGCCAGCGCCCGGGCGTAGGCGTCCGCGGCCCGGCGGTAGTTCTGGCGGTCCTCGGCGAGGCCGCCGAGCCGCTGCCACGTCCGGGCTTGCCGGGCTCGGTCCCCCAGGGTCGTCCAGGCATCGAGGGCCGCGCGGAGCTCCTCCTCGGCCCGCTCCTCGACGCCTTTCTCGTGCGTCGCGTAGAGCCGACCGGCCGCGGTGACGGCCGCTTCCGCCCGGATCCGGAGCCGGTCGCCGGGGCTCGAGTCGGGAAGCTCGTCGAGACGGATCTCGTAGCGGCCGCTCGGCGCTCCCTTCTCGTCGCAGCGCACTTCGACCCGGAAGGGGCCGCTCGTCGCGGGGGAGAAGAGCAGCGACTCCGTGCCTTCGCGGCCGAGCGGGCTGTCGACCGCCAGCAGGTGCGCGCCGCGCTCGTCCTGGAGCTCCACGACGACGTCGATCCCGAGCTGCTCGACGCGGATCAGCCAGGGCTCGCCGGCCGCCAGCTCGAGCCGGAAACGGTTCGCTTCGCCGGGCGCGAGCAAGCGCTCGACCGGCGCTCCGGGGACGAGGCGCGGGAGCGAGCTCGCGCCGGCGGCGGCCGGCGTCGCGGCACCGGCCACCAGGACAGCGGCCACGGCCACCGCGCCGAGGAGGCTCGGCGCGACGCGTCGACGACGTCGGACAGGGTGCTCGCGGAGGGGGCGAGCGGGTGGGCAGGACACCGCCGGGCACGATAGCACCGGCTCCTCCGGGCACCGCGGCAGGCGCTCCGAGCCCACCTGGCGAAACTTTCGCCGCCTCCGGGTGAGAGGTTCTCCGATCCCACCGCACTTGGAGGTCAAACCAACGGCGGTGACCGGAACGCAACGAGCCGCGGGTCATCGCTCCATCCGGCTCGAGGAGACGATCATGGCGAACACCGAAAACGTGACCACCGACCAGGAGCAGGCGATCGAGGCCGCATCGGCCCTCATCCAGGAGACCCACGAGAAGGTCTCCGGCGCGCTGGGCAACTACGTCAACTCCAACGTCACCTGCTCCGTGACCGTCGGCCCCGAGGGCGGCAGCATGCAGGGCAACATCCACTACACGAGCACCCCGGACCAGATCTACTTCGCCATGGAAGGCAAGCCATCGGAGTTCTACGGCCTGTTCGCCGGTGCCGGCTTCGGCATTCTCGTCGGATCCCTGGCGCCGGAGCGGGTCGTCGGCCAAGCGGGGACCTTCGTGGCCTCCGGCAGCGTCTTCGGCGGCCTCCTTCAGCTCTGGGTCGGCGGCCAGCCGGTCTTCAAGGACCCCATCTGGATCCCCGGGGGCGGCTCTCCGTCTTGGAAGCTCGCGGGCCGCGTGCGGTTCTCCCGCGTCTCCTGAGGCCGCCCGCGGGCTTCCGCGGTCGAGCCGAGCCGGTTCGGCCGCGGCCTCGACATCCGGTCATCCCCGGTCCCGAGCGCGGCGAAGCCTGGCGCGCCGCCGCGCTCGGGAACCGGGGCGACCCGCTCACAACGATCTGAGGAAGTCCAGCACCTGATTCCGCTCCTCCCGCGCCAGCGCCCGGTAGCCGTCGGCCGAGCGCCGCGCCTGTCCGTCGTGGCGCACGATCGCTTCCTCCAGGGTGAGGCTCAAGCCGTCGTGCATCAGGTGCGAGCGCGTGCGCAGCCCCCAGAGCGGCGCCGTGCGGAGCATGTCGCGGGTCGCGGCGCCGCCCGCCTGCACCACCCCGTCGCCGGTCCCGACGTCGTGGAGCAGGAAGTCCCCGTAGGGGTGGAAGAGCCGGCTGCCGAGCGCCTCCGGCACCGTGTAGGCGCCGCCGGCGACCGTCGCCCCCGCCGGCGCCGTGACCAGGTCGGGCACGTGGCAGCTCGCGCAGCCGATCTGCCGGAAGAGCGTCTCGCCCTGGCGCACCTCGGGCCGTCCCGCCAGCTCCGCGTCCCGCGGCGGCGCCTTCGTCGAGCGCATGAAGCGGACGAAGGCCTCGAGGTCCTCGCCGTGATCCTCGGGGTCGGGGACGGCGTCGAAGAGGTCGACCGGCCGGCCACTCGAGGTGTTCTCGGTCGGCAGGAGCTCGCTCGTGACGCCCATCTCGTTCAAGTAGGCGTCGGCGGCGAAGGAGAGCAGGCTCGCGTGCTGGCACTTCCAGCCGAAGCGGCCGACCGCCTCGGCACCGCCGGCCTCGAGCACCGGCACCTCGATCGCCAGGCCCCGCAGCTCCGCCGGCTGATGGGCGGCGATCGCCCGGAGAGTGGAGTCGGCGACCGCCTCGACGTAGGCGTCGCCGAGGATCGAGGTCGAGAGGCGAAGCGCCAGCACGTTGTCCGAAGGGAGCGCGTGCTCCTGGATCGCGGCGTCGAGCGCCCGGTCCTCGATCACGCCGCCGCCGGGATGGTCGGTGTAGCGCCCGTCGTGCCAGTGCCCGCCGCGCAGCTCGGCCACCTGGCTGCTGCCGCCGCTCTGGGGCGTGGCGTGGCAGCCGCCGCACGAGGTGGCGTTGTAGGTCGGTCCCAGCCCGTCTTCGGGGGACTCCTCCTCGTCGAAGGTGGCGCGGTCGAGGTCCATCTCGTCCTGCGGGCTGACCCCGTTGGTGAGCCCGTCGTAGCCGCTCTCCGCCTCGGTGGCGGTGGGGGGCGGCGGCGCAGGGCGCGCGGCGACGAGGGCGAGGGCGAGCCAGCCGGCGGCCGAGAGGACGACGGCAGGGCGGTGGCGGCCGCACAGGCGGCGGGCGGCGGCGAGAGCGCTAGGCACACGGGTCATGAGCTCCTCCTGGGTCGGGTACGGCGAGTTGTCGTTGCGACTTCAACCCATGAGGGCGCGCAATCTTGCGCCCGCCACGCCGATCGTGCCGTCGGTGATGGCGCCGGCGACGGCAAAGCCGAACAGATGACCGGGCCCGCCGTCCGATAGGAGGAGCTTCGGGTCCTCGGAGTGCAGGTCGGCGCGGGCCGGCCAGGCGCCGGTCTTAGATCGGGTTCGGTGAGGGTCGGTTCTCGGCGGCTCTTAGCCGAAGGCGAGCGCCGCGATCGAGAGTGGCAAAGCTTCTTCCGCCCGCACCAGCTCCTCCTCGACCTCAGCCTCGCTCACTGGGCTCTCGAGGATGACCGGCACGTCCGGGGGAATGTAGGGCGCCAGCTCTCGGAATGCCAAGATCGCGGTCCGCGAGAGGCGGCCATGGCGGCCGGCGGTGCTCACCTCGCTCAAGTGCACCTGAGCCAGCCGGTCCCCGAATCTCTCCAGGATCAGGAAGGCTTCGGTCAAGCTGCTGTCGACCTGGCGGGCGTGCCCCACGTCGAAACACAGGCGAGCTTCCGGGAGCCGCTCGAAGATCTCCTCGAGCTCGCGCACCGTCCGGCCCTGCGGCTTCCGCCGGTCCATGTTTTCGACCAGCACCGACGCGCCCAACCCTCGCCACAGGGTGAAGTCACCGATGGCATCCGGGTGAACGACCACGGGGACACCCGGCACCGCCTGCCGCAGGCTCTCCACGAATGGAGCCTCCCGTCCGGCGGGGTACTCGCTGGGGAAGTGCAGGGCCACGAAAGTGTAGCCAGTCAAGTCGAGCTCTCGGAACGCATCTAGGAGCAGGGGAAGCTCCGGTAGGCGAAGTGCGGAGAGCTCGACGGCCGGGAGCTCGAGCTCGCGAATCAGCTCCAGGCCTTGCCGAAAGTCGCCTCGAGCCAAGGCACCGGTCGAGAAGCCCCAGGGGCGGTTCCAAGTCTGCATCAGAAGACTCCGTACTTGAGCGTCAGGTCGTAGAAGGGTGAGTCGGGCTCCAGGAAGATCCGATCCAAGGCAAGCTGGAAGCGATGGCTGATCTCGCGCCCCCGATCGAAGAGAGGGTCGCCCTTCAGCTGCTCGTAACTCAGGGACTCGAGATGCTCTCTCTTCTCCTGATCGGAGTCCCTCAGGCCCCCGGCGGCAGGAGGAAGCGGCAGCGAGGTCCGGTGGCGGCGGCGAGATGCCGGTCGACGGTGGCCAGAGGGAGGTCGAGCTCTTCCGCGGCCGCGACGTACCAGGCGTCGTAGCTCGTGACGATATCGCGCAACTCCCAGACCCGTGCCGCGAACGGCGCGAAGGGCACCAGCTCGATCTGGATCTCCACGAGATCACGGGCCGCGGCACCGGCCTCCAGGCGCTCCAACCGTCCGGCGAGCTCGAGCCGGCGGAGGATGTTCGTGGCCTCCACCAGGGCGAGGTCGGGCGCCACGAGGTTCCCCGCGCCCACCACCTCCTCGGCCCACCTGCCCTCCGCTCCCGCGTCCGTCGTGGCGGCGACCAGGAGCGAGGCGTCGACCACCGCGCTCATCGGCGGTCCGCGTCGCGGTGGGTGAGGATCTCCTCCGGAAGGACTCGCGTCCCCGCCGTCGCCTTGCGCTCCCGGATCCTTTCGAGCAATCGCTCGACGGGAGGGCGCGCAGCCAGGCGCTCCAGCTCTCCACGCAGGTACTCCTGCATCGACTTCCCCTGGAGCGCGGCCCGGGCGGCCAGCTCGTCCCGCACCGCACCCGGCACGCCGCGGATCGTGATCTGCACGTTCATGCATCCATCTTGACGCGCGTGACCGCGAAATGCAAGCAATGATGGCCCCCCGACCCGGTACCGAGGGGGCACCGGGCCAGGGGGCGTCGCCCGGCCTCTCCGCCTCAGGGCAAGGACGCCTCGACCAGGCGGGCGAGGACGCGGCCGAGGACCGGCAGGGCCTCCGGACCGACCGCCTCGAGCAGCAGGGCGAGCGCGTCCGGGTTCGCCGCCAGGTAGCGGGCCAGGTGGAGGTGCGAGAGCATCGCCGCCCGCCGCTCCGGCGCGAGCCGCAGGACGTGGCCCACGTGCCGGTCGTGCTCGTGGAGCGGGGTGCCCAGCCGCTTCGGCTTGTCCTTCAGGCGGTAGGGCGTGGGTGCCGCCACCGCTGGCAGCACCGCCGCCGCCAGGAGAGCGTCCGAGCGGCGCCGGAACGTCGCCACCGCCTGGCCGCCCGCGGCCAGCGGCTCGTCGCGCCGCACGACAGCGAAGCGCGCCCCGTCCGCCGCGTCGGGCGCCTCCTCGACCGCCAGCGGCCCCGAGACCAGCGCCTCGGCCTCGGTGGAGGCGACCTCCCCGGCCTCGGCCGAGCGCCGCGCGACCAGGCGGAGCTTCTCCAGGAACGAGGCCGAGAAGGCGCTTCCCGAGAGGCGGAGGGACGGGCCCGACGGCTGCGGCGGCTCGGGGAGCGAGCCGGACGAGCCCGGCGGGACTGCCGGGGTCGGGGAAGGAGCCGCCGGAGGCGAGGCCGCGGGCGGTGAGCTGGACGGGGTCGAATGGCGGGACCGGGTGCTGCTTGGCTGACTGCTAGACTTCTCGCGGTTCTGCATGGAGCTTAGACCTCCTTGCGGGATCAGGCCCGGGTGAGTTCCCGCTCGCCCGGGCCGTTTCTGGGGTGGAGCCGGTGGCAAAGCCGCCGGCCCCGCTTTCAACGGCAAGGCGCCGATTGACGCCCCGTTACCGCTAGGCTAACCGATCGAGACACAGAAGTCAAGCAACTCGCGGATCTGGCGCTCGCCGATCCGATCCGATGCTGTCGGGAAAGAGGATATGGAACGCCTCGGTGAGCGTCGCGAGGGTTCTTCCCAGTGGCTCCGTCACGAGCAGCCCGAGCTCCACCGGGATCACCGGCGGTGCGTTTTGAGGATCGCCTCCTGGGCCCCCCACCGGCTCTCGGTCGCGGGCCTGCTCGCGTAGCCTCCGGGGCCGAGGTCGAGCTGCTCGTAGATCTCGAAAGGGGTTTGCGGCGCCTGCTCGAGGGTCTCCGTCCCGGGCGCCCGCAGCCACCGGCGCAGCACGTCTGCCTGGAGCAGCTTGGTCTTCCGGACGATCTCCGCGAGCACCCCGTGCTTCCTCAGGAAAAAAGTCTCAGCCGGCGAGGGCCTGGCGCAGAGCCCGGACCGCCTGGAGGGCGGTGGGGCGGTCGAGGAGGGAGACGAGAAAGTCGACGTCGAGGTCGGGGAAGAGCCGGCTCCGCTCCGCCTTCTCGAAGCGGTCGCCCTCGAGGACTTGGACTTCGAGGCGCTCGTCCTTCCAGGTCCAGACCTCCCCTACGCCGAGGCGGCGGTAGATTTCCAGCTTGTCGATTCCGCCGCGGGTCCAGACGACCTCGATGGCCAGGTCGGGCACTCGCTTCTCCTGGTCCGATCCCACGATGAAGCACTCGTCCGGCTCGAGACCCGCCGCCGCGGGGGCGTGCTTCAGGGTCCAGGCGCCGTAGGGCGAGAGGTCGACGTCCGTCTCCAGGGCGTACGCCTCGAGAAGGCGTCCGAGGTAGGACTTGATGCACTCGTGGTCTTTGGAGGGGCGCATCAGCTCCAGGGCTCCATCCAGGTAGGCCATGCGGGGGACGGGGGCATCGCCGCGGAGCGCGAGCTGCGCCTCGAAGTGCGACCACGGCACTCCGTGGGTCACGATCCGGTGATCCGCGGTCTCGACTCGCTCGCCCGGGGGAACGGCTACGGACTCGAGCATCCAGGGCAGCTTACCAGCGGGCCGGAGCCGTCACGGCGTGGCCATGCTTCGACCAGGAGGGAAACAGCCTGCTACAGCCGGTGGAAGACGTGGAAGAGTGCCACCCACCTTGCAGCGCGGGACAGGGCGCCGCGGCCCGCCGCTTCCGCGACGAGGCCCTGGCCCGCGCGACCACCGCCCACGAGCGCCGGCTGATCGAGCACCAGCTCGGTCGTCTCGGGGGCGGTGGCCGGTGAGTCCGCGGCCCGTCCGGCGGCCTGACCGGCGTCACGCCGGCTGGTAGACCGGCCGCACCAGGATGTTGCCCTGGGGGTTCTTGGCCAGGAAGGGGCATCCCTTGGCGAGCTCGGCCGCCTCCTGGATCGAGTCGGCGGCGACCACCGAGAACCCGCCGATCAGCTCCTTGACCTCGGGCAGGGCGCTGTCGGTCTGGATGCTGCCGGCCTTCACGCTGAGCATCGCCCCGCCCGGCCTGAGCGCCGCCCCGGCGTTGCGCAGGTGGCCGGAGCGCTCGAGCTCCTGGAACCACGCTCCCCACGCCTGCATCCCCGCCTGCACCTCCTCCGGGGGCCTCTCCATCCAGGCGTGATCGCCGCCCTCGTAGATCAACATGTAGTCCGCCATCGTCGTGCTCCTCGGTCGAACCGCCGGTCGATTCCGGCCGTTCTGCTCAACATGACGGCCGGGCTGCCGGAATCAGGACATGGAGGGTTCGAGCTTGTTCCCGCGTGCCACCGGGTGAGACACTCCGGGGCGTTCGATCGACAGCCTGTTCGGAGAGATGCCCATGTCGGCCTGGAGCTTCGCCATGCCTCGTCCTCGCCGCGCCGCCGGCGCCGTGCTCGCCTTGCTGCTCCTCGCCCTCGCCGGCTGCGAGATCGTCTCCGTCAACGGGCCGGCGAGCGGCACCGTCGGCCAGGTTCTGACCTATGACGTCGTCGTCCGACATCCGATCTCCGCGGCGCAGATCGACGCCACCATCTGGCTCAGGGCGGAGATCCCATCGACATGGAGCGTCGTCAGCGCGAGCTACACCGGCTCGGTGGACGGCAGCCCAGTGGGCGGCACGCCGGACGAAGCGCCGCCAACGGCCGCCGACCTTGAAGGGTGCCTCGCCGGCGATCCAGCTACCGGTTACCAGCGCCTCTTCTTCTCCGCCGGCCCCTTCCCCCAAATCACCCAAGACGACCAGGGCACTCTCACCGTCCACCTGGCGACCGCCGGACCCCCCGGTGACTACACTCTGCGCTTCCGCGCCGCGACAGAGATCGGGACCGAGGGCAATCGCGGCCTGAACTGTGAGTACGACCCCGAGAAACCACCCCCGGTGACGGTAACCTACGACGTGTCGCTCGTGGAGCCGGTCGTGGCGGTCCCGGCCCTCGGTGCCTGGGGAGTCGGCCTGATGGCCCTGCTTCTCGTCGGCTTCGGCCTGCGCCGGCTGGCCTCCGGCGCCTGAGCGGGAGCTCGTCTACGCGCGCGCTGGACCACGGTGCGATGCCGCGCGCCTCTTTCCAGCTCCACCCAGTCTTCACGGAACGTGGACTGGGGTGATGGGATCATCGACCCTCCAGACATGGACCGACCCGGGATAGTCGTCATCCAGGATGGATACGAGCCTGTCGGAAAGGTTCTGGTCGAACAGGAGCCTCACGCGGGGACCTGAACCAGGTTAGGGCGCGTCCAGAAATCACTGCGGCATTCGGGCGCCCCTGCATCCCTCCTCGCGGCGTTGCGCTCCCTGCGACATAGGCCCGGCTATGCCTCGGTCGCGCGCCTTGCGAGGAGGGCGCCCGGACGCCCTCGGTTCACGCAGTGATTTATGGACGAGCCCTTACGCTCCCGATCGGCTGCGAAGGCGAGAACCGCCCGGATGTCCTCGGGCTCGAGGTCGGGGAAGTCGGAGAGGATCTCCTCTTCGGTCATGCCGGACGCGAGGTAGTCGAGAACGTCGTAGACCGTGATTCGCAACCCGCGGATGCAGGGCTTGCCTCCCCGCTTGCCGGGCTCGATCGTGATGCGATCTCGGTAGTCGACCATCCATTCGACTCTACCGGAAGGTCCGGCCCCTGTCGATTCAGGTGGGGCCGGGTCCTGATCCGGCGAGAACGGCTCCGCGACGAGTCATGGCGACCTCCTCGGTCCATTCGAAGCGCTGGGCTTTGAGACTTTGCCGGCTTTCTGACGCCGCGGCGAACCGGGCAGGCCTCGAGTCCGCCCTCGAGACCGTGCTCGAGAAGATATGCTCCCGGCGGAGGCCTCCCATGACCCTGAAGCTTGCACTCCTCGTCGCCCTCTCTACTCTCCTGGCGCTCGTCGGCGGCTCGCCCGCCGCCGCGCAAGACGACGCGGCGGTGCGCGCCATGGCGGCCTACCAGGCCCACGACTGGCCCGCCACCGAGGCGGCGGCGCGCGAGATGCTCGCGGCGAACGCCGAGAACCCCCAGGCCCACTACTTCCTGGCCGTCGCCGAGATGAACCGGGACCACGCCGACCAGGCGCTCGGGGAGCTCGACCAGGCCGCGAAGCTCGGTTACCCGGCCGCCCCCGTCGATTACCGCCGGGCCTGCGCCTTCGCCGCCCTCGGCCGGCTGGACGACGCCTTCGGCGCCCTCGACCGGGCGATCGCCGCCGGCTTCGGCCAGGCGGCGCTCCTCGAGAAGGAACCGCTGCTGGCGCCGCTGCGGGCCGACGAGCGCTTCGCCCAGACTAGGGAGGCCCTCGACAAGGCCCAGCACCCCTGCCAGCAACGATCCTCATTACCGCCAGCTCGACTTCTGGCTCGGCACCTGGGACGTGCGCCCGAACCACGCTCCCGACTCCACGCCCCCCTCCGAGAACGTCGTCACCCTCGAGTACGACGGCTGCGTGGTCATGGAGCACTGGACCGGCACCAGCGGCGTCACCGGCTCGAGCTTCAACGTCTACGACACGAGCCGCGGGGAGTGGTTCCAGACCTGGGTCGATTCGAGCGGCGCCCTGCACGAGTACCACGGCAACCCGGACGCCGACGGCAACATGGTCTACGAGGGCACGACGCCGGGGGGGCCGGGGCAGCCGGCACGGGTGCCGACCCACCTGACGTTCTTCCGCCTGGGGCCCGACAAGGTCCGCCAGCTCAGCGAGAGCTCCTCCGACGGCGGCAAGACCTGGGCCGTCGACTACGACCTGATCTACGTCCGCCGGCCGGGCACCTCGCAGCCCTGAGCCCGCGCGACGGAAGCCCTGACCCGGCGCGACGAACAGCGGCAGGCCGCCCGGCGCGGGAGGTCGCCCGGCGACTCGGCGGCGCATATTCGGCGTTTTATTACGCCACAACCTTGACTTCCCGGCCTGGCTGACCCATGATCGGGGCCATGGACGGAATCGGACCGGAGCTGTCGGAACGGGGCGTCGGGCTCGGCGAGAGCCAGCGCGCCCTGCTCTTCGCGCTCAAGCGGCGCGGGGAGGCGACGCTCGCCGAGCTCGGCACGGTCGAGCTCGCCCGCGAGACGGTCCGCGATCACCTGAAGTCCTTGCAGGCCGCCGGCCTCGTCGAGCGCTCCGGCG
>CAWIQD010000017.1:0-12905 GCA_963837945.1 uncultured Acidobacteriota bacterium | reverse complement strand
AAGGGGTGGCGGAGTCCGACGCGGAAGCTTCAAAGACGGTGTGACGGAGGCCCCTCGCGAGATGGGAGCTGACCCGGGCGACTCGATACGTGCAGGTCAGAGGTAGAGCACGCGCCCCTCGAAATCGCTGGCGCTCGAGTTACGTAGCAAGTCGACGAGCCGTCGGACGGCCTCACCGATCACGAGCCTCTGAGGGACGATGATCAGGCCGCTCATTGGCAGGGCGCCCTCGAATCTGTCTTTGGCGGCTTTCGTCATCGTGGAGACGTCGTGCGTGACGACGACGTAGCGTGCGCCGGCCGGCCATTCTAGGATCGCGGGATCCTGCTCGCGAGCGAGACCCGCTTCGCGGATACTGATGATCTCCAGCTCCGAAAGCTGCCTGCGGCAACCGCGGGCTACGTGCTCGTTGAAGTCGTTGTCCGTCGCGACACGGATCTGCTCTTGCGACGGAGTTTCAGGCGGCTTCAGTGGGTCGGCGTCACTCTCTGGTAAGCCTCCGGGAATCGCTCCCGGATCTGGGCCTCCACGGCCTCGGCTTCGCGCCGCCGTGCCTCGAGGTACTCCTCGACTTCTCGGCGGTGGTTGAGGTAGTACGCGATCGAGGCGTGGATGTCGGGCGGCGAGAGATCGGGGAAAGCCTCCACGAGCTCTTCGGTCGCGGCACCAGCCTGGTAGGCGGATACCAGCGACTCCAGCGACACCCGGGTGCCACCGATTCGGATGACACCGGATGCATCCCGGGCCAGAGGAATGGGGTCTGCCTTCAGCATCGTCACCGCAGCCAAGTCTAGCATTGGCAATGGGTGACGACCAACGAGCGGGAGACCCTTTGATGTCCCGCCACGTGACTCTTCGGGCTATGGATCGTATGCGAAGCCTGCTAGCCCAACGCATCCTAGGTCTTGACCACATGACCGCCGGAGCGTACACTACCTCGCGATGGACTGTCCAGCTCTCCCCATCCTCGAATCCGGCTCAGAGGGCCAACAAGCTCCCTCGGTCTCGCTTCCACCGCCAGCATCCACTTTCCGCGCACCCGGCGCGGCCCTATTGAAGCGGGCTCTGGACCGTGTGAGCCGCCTGCTGTGCAAGAACCTCCGGGATCCAACGATCCCGGCCCCTTTGACCGCCCTGGCCGCACGACTTGCCTCTTCGGTGATCCACCAGTACCTCGAAACGGCTGGCCCAGTCACGCCACTTACGACTGACGGAACCTGACAGTCTCTTCGCTCACAATGCCGGAAGAGGGTCGTCACAGCCCAGGCACGCAGCCTCAACCCACTGACTTGGAGGAAGACGTCATGCCCGAAGCCCTAACTCTCGACATCTTGAAGCGGGCGGTCGCCGGCACGGCAGCGGCCTTCCGGTGCGTCACCGAGCCTCCAGCCGGCCGGCGGGCCGGGCGACAAGGTCTTCCCGCCGACCTACGAAGGCGGCAAGTACGCCTTCGAGGCCCGGCTCGTCCCGGACCGCGAGGAGGCGGTCCCTTGCGTTCTGCTCGACTCGGTCCAGTCCCAGGCCAACCGTATGGAGCTGGCGTTGCTCGAGGCCTGGCGGGCGGGGCGGCTGCCGCTTCCGGTGGTCACCGCGGCCTTCCCGGCCGAGGCTCTCGAGAAGCCGCTCCGGGTGACCAGTCTCGAGGCTCCGCACCGCATCGCCGACGCCCTGCTCCGCGACAGCCTGCTCAACGGTCAGCCGTTCCGGCGCTCCGAGGTCGGCCGGCGTATCGGAGAGGTGGAGTTGTTCAACGCCGCCGCTCTCTTCGAGCACTGCCCGACCGCCCTGATCTTCGGCATGTGGGACTCGACCGGGCCGAAAGGGGGCCTGGGCGCCAAGTTCGCCCGCGCCGTGGTCTCCGAGATCGTCGGAATCGACGTGGCGCCGGGCGTGCGCACGAGCAGCCGGATCGACCCCGCGCAGATCCTCCTCCAGGCGGGCCCGCTGTACCGGGCAGCCGGCGACGGCACCGGAGTCGGCTGGACCCTGGACGAAGAGAGCGCCAGGAAGGACTCGAAGGGCAAGACGCAGGCCCTGGGCAAGACCGGACGCCCCTCCGAGGCCAACCACGGCAACGTCACTCCCACGATCGCCGACGGTGGAGTCACCCTACGCAAGGCGCTCCAGACGACGGTCCTCTCACTACCCGGCCTTCGCCGCCTTCGGTTCCCCACGGAGGGCCAGGCCGACGCCGAGACGGACCGAGCGGCGCGTACGGCCCTCGCCGCCCTCGCCCTGTGCGCCGCCGCCCTGACCCGCGAGCAGGGCTGTGATCTGCGCTCCCGCTGTCTCCTGGTCGCCACGGGCCCGGTCGAGTGGGAGCTTCTCGACGGCCCCGGCGAACCGACTCGCTTCACCGTGCCTGCGGACGAAGCGGTCGGCCTCTACGTCGCCGCGGTCCAGGAGGCTCGCCGCGCCGGCCTGCCGTTCCACGAGGACGAGCTGGTTCTCCAGCCCTCGGACGAGCTCGTCGCCCTGGTCCGGAAGAGCCAGGAGCTCGCCGCCGCGGAAGGCTCCGAGGTGGCCGAGGCGTGACCGGGATCGGCGTTCGCTACCTCAACGGCTGGGCGATGGCTACCCATCCGGCCGACCGCGAGCGGCCCGAGTGGCCACCGCATCCGGATCGGGTCTTCATGGCGCTGGCCGCGGCCCACTTCGAGACCGGCGCCGATCCCGCGGAGGCCGCGGTCCTCGAGCGCCTCGAAGCCGAGCCTCCTGTCCTCGGGGCCGGGCCTCACGGCGAGCGGGAGACCGTCACCACCTTCGTCCCGGTCAACGACACGGCGAGCCCCCTGGCGGGCTCCGGGAAGACCCTCAGGCCCGCAACTCCACTCGGCTCTCTCCCTCTCGGCCGAGTCCGTCAGGCGCGGCAGTTCCCTGTGGCGATCCCGGAAGAACCGAGCGTGACCCTTCGATGGCCCGGCCTGGAGCTCGCGCCCGCCGAGCGCGAAGTGCTCGCCGAGCTCTGCGCCAAGGTGACCTGTGTCGGCCACTCGGCGTCACTCGTCCAGGCCTGGCTGGAGGAGGAGCCGCCGGCGGGGGAGCGCCCGAGTGGCGGTCGAGCGGAGCTCCTTCCCGTGGCCGGTGCTCCTGCCCGGTACCGGTTGCGAATATCGGGTTCAGGGCGGCTCGAACGCCTGCGTGCCGACTTCGCCGCCGGCGTGCGCCCACGCCCCTCGGCCTGGTGTGGATACGAACCCCGTCCGGCGTCGGTCCCGAAGACGGAGGCTCCCATGACCTGCTTCGACCCCGCGCTCCTCGTGCTTCGCAAGACGGCCGGCCCCGACCTGGGGCTCGAGTCCACGCCTCAGGTGACGAAGAGGTTGCGCGACACGGTGCTCTCCGCCTGCCCGGAACCGATCCCGGAGTGGGTGAGCGGACACCAGCGGGACCGCACGCCGAGCGAGCTCGATCACCTCGCTTTCCTGCCGCTGCCGCACGTCGGCCGCGAGCACGCGGACGGCCACCTGCTGGGGCTCGCCCTGGCCGTGCCGCGCCAGGTCGCGTCCGAAGATCGGCGCCGCTGCCTGGGGCCGCTGCTCTTCGACGATCAAGGCCACCCGCGACAGATCGAGCTGAGGATGGGCCGGCTCGGTGTCTGGAGCCTTCAGCTCGAGGAGCGAGAGCTTCGGCCGGTCTCTCTGCGTTCCGAGACCTGGACCGCCGCGCCCCCCGCCGAGCCGGCCCGGCGCTGGGCGACGGTCACCCCGATCGCCCTCGACCGGCACCCGAAGGGGGCCGACCGCTGGCGCCAGGTGGAAGCCTCGATCCGCCGTGGCTGCCGCCGCATCGGCCTGCCGGAGCCGTCCGAGGTGGTGATCACCCCCGTCTCGCTGTTCGCCGGTGCACCGACGGGCCAGGGCTACCCTTTGCTCCACCGCGGCGGCGACGGCGGCCGCATCCAGCACACGCACGCGGTCCTGATCTTCGACGAGCCCGTCTCGGGCCCGCTCCTCCTGGGGGCCGGCCGGTATCGGGGATACGGGCTCTGCCGGCCCCTGACGGTCGAGGAGGAATCGCCGTGAGCGCGCTCGGCCCGCAGGACTTCGACGGCTTCTTCGGCGAGCTCTACAGGGATGGAGAGGATCGCCCCCTCCAACCGTTCCCGTGGCAACGCCGGCTCGTCCGACGAGTCCTCGGCGAATCCGGCGGCCCCGCCGGCTGGCCGCGGGTGCTGGCGCTTCCCACCGCGAGCGGCAAGACCGCGGCCATCGACGTCGCCGTCTTCACCCTGGCCTGCCAGGCGAAAGCGCCGCCGGAGGAGCGCACGGCGCCGCGCCGGATCTTCTTCATCGTCGATCGCCGAGTGATCGTCGACGAGGCTTTCGAGCGGGCCGTAAGGCTGGCTGGGAAGCTCGCGGAAGCCCAAGGAGGCGTGCTCGGCCGGGTCGCCGAGCGCCTCCGGGCGCTCGCCTGCCTCGAGCCCGGCGAGCCGCCGCTCGCCGCCTTCGAGCTCCGCGGGGGTCTCTATCGCGACGACGCCTGGACCCGCTCGCCGCTCCAGGCGACGGTCGTCACGTCGACGGTCGACCAGATCGGCTCGCGTCTCCTGCATCGCGGCTACGGCGTGTCGTCGAGGAGCTGGCCGATCCACGCCGGGCTCGCCGCCCACGACGCCCTGGTGATCCTCGACGAAGCCCACTGTGCTCAGCCATTCGGCGAGACGATCGAGGCGCTGAGCCGCTACCGGAGCTGGGCCGAAAAGCCCGTCCCGGCGCCGTTCGCCTCCGTTGCCATGACGGCCACCCCGCGGCCCGGCGTCCACGAGGACGAGATCTTCAGGCTGGCCGCCGAGGACCGCTCGCACCCCGTGCTCGGTCGCCGGCTCGGAGCGAAGAAGCCGGTCGCGCTGATCCCGCCGATCCCGGGCAAGACCGGGACGGCCCGCTTCGTCCGCGCCCTGTGCGACGAGGCCGAAGCGTTCGTCCGCGCCGGCGCCCGGCGTATCGCGATCCTCGTCAACCGAGTCGAGACGGCCCGCCGCGTCCACGAGGAGCTCGACTGGGCGCCTGGGCGACAAGGTGCTGATGATCGGCCGTATGCGCCCCTGGGACCGGGACCGGCTGCTCGATCGGTGGGGACCCCTCCTCGAGGCCGGCCATGACCGCAAGGCGCACGACCGGCCGATCCTGGTCACCGCGACCCAGTGCTTGGAGGTCGGGGCGGATCTCGACTTCGACGCGATGGTCACCGAGTGCGCGAGCCTCGACGCCCTGCGCCAGCGCTTCGGGCGGCTCAACCGCTTGGGGCATGACCCGCTGGCCCGTGGCGCCGTCGTGGTCGCTTCCGACGACCTCAAGAGCGCGCAAGACGACGTCATCTATGGGCCGGCCCTCCGCGAGACCTGGGAGTGGCTCGAACGTCACGCGACGGAGCTTCGACGGCCATCAGTCGGTCGACTTCGGCATCGAACCGTTCGACCGGCTCTGGCGGGAGGCGGCCGACGCGGTGCCGGACCTGATCGAACGACTGACCCCTCCGGCGCCCCACGCTCCGGTGATGCTCCCCGCCCACGTCGACCTCTGGGCCCAGACTTCGCCCGTTCCGGCGCCCGACCCCGATCCGTCGGTCTTCCTCCACGGTTCCGAGCGCGGCGCTCCGGAGGTCCAGGTCTGTTGGCGGCTCGACCTCTCCGCCTCCGACGAAGAGCGCCTGGACCGGGAGTCGCTCCTTGCGCGCTGGACGAGCACCGTCGCTTTGCTGCCGCCCACCTCCGCCGAGTGCCTACCGGTGCCACTCCATGTGGTGCGGCGGTGGCTCGACGGCGCGTCCCGCCCAGGGGAGGGCCTGACCGACGTGGAAGGCTCCGCCGCTCAACCCGAGGACGAGGCCGGTACCGAAACGACCGACCTGGGCCGGACCGTGCTGCGGTGGCGTGGACCGGAGGAGAGCCAGCTGGCGAGTCGGAACAACCCACCGCGTCCGGGCGAAACGGTGGTGATTCCCGGGAGCCTCGGCGGGTGGGAGACCTTCGGTCACGTCCCAGCCGGCGCTGACGGGCGCGCGGTTGCCGACGTCGCGGAGCCGACGAACCTCGAGCGCCGTCTTCGCCCGGTGCTCCGGCTCCACCCGGCCCTGCTCGGGCGATGGCCCGACGGACCTCTCCGCGAGGAGCTGTTGGAGCTTGCGGGATGGAGCGAAGCCGCCGGCGAGGAGGAGAAGCTCCAGAGCCGCGCTCGCGAGATCCTGAGCCGCGCGGCCCGGGGAGGCGCAGCTCCCGAAGAGCTTCTCGGAGTGCTCGACGAGCTGCTCGAGCGCGGTTTCGACGGAGTCCCCCATCCGTCGGGAGCCGGCTGGGTGCTCCGGGGTCGGCGGCGACCACGGGCGAGCTCCGACCACGCTCGCCCTCGCGGCCGAGACCTTCACCAGCGACGACGACAGTGCCTCGGCGACCGTGAACGTGCCGCTCGGCGCCCACTGCCAGGGCGTCGCCGACCTCGCCGGTCGATTCGGGCGGGCGGGTGGCCTGCCCGAAGCCCTGGTCGAGGACCTCCGGCTCGCCGGCCGTCTCCACGACCTCGGCAAGGCCGATCCGCGCTTTCAGGCCTGGCTCTACGACGGCAGCGCCCTGGCGGCACAGCTCGGCCCCTTGCTCGCCAAGTCCGAGCGGCTTCCCGAGGGCCTCCGCGAGCGGGAGCGCGCCCGCCGGCGGGCAGGCTACCCGCGAGGTGGACGCCACGAGCTCGTCTCGGTTCGCCTAGCCGAGAGCGCCGGCGAGCCGCTCGAGGGCGCGGTGGACCCCGAGCTAGTGCTTCACCTGATCGCGACTCACCACGGCTCTTGCCGCCCCTTCGCACCGGTCATTGCCGATGAGGAGCCGGTCGACGTGATGATCGAAGAAGGCGGCTACCGCCGCCGCGCCTCGAGCGCCACCGGCCTCGAGCGGATCGACAGCGGGACCGCGGAGCGGTTCTGGCACCTGGTCCGGCGCTACGGCTGGTGGGGCCTGGCGTTTCTCGAAGCCGTCTTCCGGCTTGCGGATCACCGGCGGAGCGAGGCCGAGGAGAACCAGTCCTCTATCAGGGCGGTGCCGGCGGGAGCGAGGAGATCGTCGTGAGCGCTGAATTCGAGCCGGCCGTACCACTCGATCTCGTGGGCCTCGACGGGTCCAATCCCCTCGCCTTCCTTGCCGCCCTGGGGACTCTGCGCCTGCTCGACCGGGAGAGACCGGGCTCACGCCTGGCCTGGCAGTCGGCACATGGCGCGTGGACCCCCCGGCTGTGGGTCGAGGGCGCCATCGAAGAGGCAACGCTCGCCGAGGCGCTCGCCGAGACGCTCCGGGCCACGGCCTCCCAGCCCGCCCTCGACCGATGGGACGACCTCAGCGTGGCCCCCGAGGAGTTCCGGGACTTCGTGGTCGACGCCGCTCGCGCCGCTTCGCCGTCCGACCGGCACTGGGCGGACTTCGCCGCGGCCTTCGGTTGCGAGGCGACGCCCGACTCGACGGGGAGCCGCACGACGATCGAGGACACGGCCCTCCGCACCATGAGCGGCGCGGGCCACCAGCACTTCCTCCTGACCATGCGCCACATCCTCGGGTCCGTGACCGCAGAGCACGTCCGCAAGGCGCTCTTCGAGCCCTGGGCCTACGACGATCCGGTCGAGAAGTCCACTCTCCGGTGGGACCCCGAGGACGACGTACGCTACGCTCTTCGCTGGCGAAACCCGAGCGGCGATCCGGAGCGCAAACGGCGAGGCTCGATGCTCGGCGCCAACGCGCTCGCCGTTCACGGGATGCCGCTGTTCCCCACGGCCCCGGTGGCCAAGCGCCTCCGCACCACGGGCTTCTCCCGCCTCAAGCGCCAGGTCACCTGGACCTGGCCGATCTGGGAGCCGCCGGTACCGCTGCCGGTCGTCCATTCGCTGCTCGCTCTGGCCGACCTCCAGGCCCTCGCGCCGCCGCGGGCGGAGCTGGCGCGCCGGGGCATCGTCGAGATCTACCGCAGCCGCCGGATCACCACCGGCAAGTACCGGAACTTCACCCCGGCGGAGCCGGCTTGAGGCTCGACGGGGCCTTCGCCCGCAGCTTCGCCGTGTGCAAGTCTCATTGCAATGGACGGGGAGGATCGATGGCCAGCACGGTAGGCGACATGAGCCCAGCCGACCTGCGGGAGATGCTCGAAGATCTCCTGGAAGAGAAGCTCTCGGAGCTGATCCATGACCCCGACCAGGGGCTCGAGGTCCGGGCGTCGCTGCGCCGCCGCCTCCAAGCGCAGAAGACCCGGACCGCCGCCGGCGAGCGGGGGCGAGCCCTCGAGGGCGTGGCGCGAGACCTCGGCATCGGCGACCTAAACCTTCCGGGCCGAAGCGGGTCTTGCCTCTTGCAGGAGCCGTAGCGCACCGCCGCCGGAGAGCCCTTCCCATGCCTGCCACCGCGACCTCGGTCCCCGACCTCGTTCCGGCCCGGATGCTCAACGAGTTCGCCTACTGCCCGCGGCTCGCCTACCTGATGTGGGTCGAGCGCGAGTGGGCGGACAACGTGGAGACCCTGGAGGGCAAGCACGCCCACCGGCGGGTCGACCGCGAGCCGGGCGAGCGCGAGCGGCTTCACGACCGCTCGATCCAGCTATCGAGCCCCGAGCTCGGGGTGACCGCGGTGCTCGACCTGGTCGAGCGCGACGGCCGCCGCGCCCGGCCGGTCGACTACAAGCGCGGCAAGCGCCCGCCGGTCGCGGGCGGTGTCTACGAGCCCGAGCGGGTGCAGCTCTGCATCCAGGGCCTGCTGCTGCGCGAAGCCGGCTACACCGCGAACGAGGGCCTCATCTACTACGTCGCCTCCCGCGAGCGGGTCCGCGTACGCTTCACGAAGGCCCTGGTCGAACGCACCCTGGAGCTCCTGGCCGAGATGCGCCGGACCCTGGCGGCCGGCGTGCTGCCGCCGCCCCTCGAAGACAGCCCCAAGTGCCCCCGCTGCTCCCTGGTCTCGATCTGCCTGCCGGAGGAGACCCGGTTCCTCCGCCAGGGCGGCGGCAAGCCGCGCCCGCTCGCGGCCTCCGATCCCGCGACCTACCCGCTGGTGGTCCAGGAGCCGGGCGCCCGCGTGCGGCTGAAGGGGGAGCAGCTGGTGGTCGAAAGCCCCGACGGCGGCAAGACCCTCGCCCGCCTGGTCGAGACCTCGCACCTCGTGCTCATGGGCGGCGCCGGCTGCTCGACGCCCGCTCTCCACGAGTGCTGCCGCCGCGAGATCCCGATCCTCCACCTGAGCGGCGGTGGCTGGTTCTACGGCATCACCCGTGGCCTCGACCACAAGAACGTCGGCCTCCGGAGCGAGCAGTTCGCCGCCGCCCGAGACAGCCGGCGCTCGCTCGCCGTCGCCCGCGCCGTAGTGGCGGCGAAGATCCGGAACGCCCGGGTGCTCCTGCGCCGAAACGGCGCTCCGGCGAAGAACGATCTCGCCCTCCTCGCCGCCTACGCCCGCCGCGCCGGGCAAGCCGGCGACGCGGATGAGCTCCTCGGCCTCGAGGGGAGCGCCGCCAAGCTCTACTACGGCGCCTTCTCGACCATGCTCAAGGTCGCGGGCGAGGCCTTCGCCGCCTTCGACCTCGAAGGCCGCAACCGGCGTCCGCCGCGCGACCCGGTCAACGCCCTCCTCTCCTTCGCCTATAGCCTCCTCACCAAGGACTGGGTGGTCACCCTCACCACCGTCGGCTTCGACCCCTTGATGGGCCTCTACCACCAGCCGAAGTACGGCAAGCCGGCCCTCGCCCTCGACCTGATGGAACCCTTCCGGCCCGTCGTGGCCGACAGCGTGGTCGTCGGGGCGATCAACAACGGCGAGATCCGCCCCGGCGATTTCTTCGAGCGCGAGGGCGGTGTGCTCCTGCGCCCGCCGGCCAGGAAGCGGCTGATCGCCGCCTACGAGCGCCGCCTCGGCCAGAAGGTGCGCCATCCGGTCTTCGGCTACCGCACCACGTACCGCCGCCTCTTCGAGCTCGAGGCCCGCCTCCTCGGGCGCCACCTGACCGGGGAGCTCTCCGAGTACCGGCCCTTCGAGGTGCGCTGAGGAGGCCCGGCGCGCGATGGATCTCTACTGCTACGTCGTCACCTACGACATCTCGGACCAGAAGCGCTGGCGCAAGGTCTTCGATATCATGAATGGCTACGGCGAGCACGTCCAGTTGAGCGTCTTTCGCTGCGACCTGACCGAGACCCGCCACGTGCGCATGAGAAACGCCCTCGACCGGGTCATCCAGCACGACGAGGACCAGGTGGTGATCGCCAAGCTCGGCCGCAGCACGCCGGACGTCCTCGGCGCGATCGAGGTCCTGGGCCGGCCGCGGAAGTTCGAGCTGCCGAAGTCGGTCGTCGTGTGAGGCTCCGGGAGTATCATGAGAGCCATGACCGAGGCACGCACAGACGGTTGCGAGAGGTCCGGTGGCGACGCTGGCCCCGGGGAGCGCTCGCACCCGCTAGGGCCCCGGGCGACGGGATCTTTGACAACTGAAGGTTGGATGGTAGGGTTTCGAGCAGCCGGCGCCCGCGCACCGCTCGCAACCGCGCCCGGAAACGCCCGCCCGGCGGGCCTGCGGGCGCGGAGCGTTTCCTCGTCGATCAAGACGAGGCCCCATTGAAGCGCCTACGCGGCGCAGAACCGCATGGGCGAGGTCCGAGCGTTTCCTCGTCGATCAAGACGAGGCCCCATTGAAGCCCTCGCTCGCGCATCTAGATCTGGTGTCGACGCTCGGTTTCCTCGTCGATCAAGACGAGGCCCCATTGAAGCCTCCCAGGCCGACGTCACCTGGTACTCGCGGCTCGACTGGTTTCCTCGTCGATCAAGACGAGGCCCCATTGAAGCGCGCGCATCGGCGCGGATGGCTGCTCGGTGTCGGTCGGTTTCCTCGTCGATCAAGACGAGGCCCCATTGAAGCAGCTCGGCTACCGACGGCACGTCGACGACTCATGAAGCCGCGTTTCCTCGTCGATCAAGACGAGGCCCCATTGAAGCACGCTCATGGTCGGCGACGCTCTCGCCGCACCGCGTCGGTTTCCTCGTCGATCAAGACGAGGCCCCATTGAAGCTAGACTCGCCGTGGCGCGCACCAGTACGAGCGCCTGCGCGGTTTCCTCGTCGATCAAGACGAGGCCCCATTGAAGCTCGAGCTCGCCGACGCGTGATCGACACCGACGCAGCTCGGTTTCCTCGTCGATCAAGACGAGGCCCCATTGAAGCGACGCCGCGGCGAGGCTGGCGTCCGCCGAGCGACGGTTTCCTCGTCGATCAAGACGAGGCCCCATTGAAGCCGAGACTCGCTGACGGCGCCACGCCGTGGCCGGCCGGTTTCCTCGTCGATCAAGACGAGGCCCCATTGAAGCTGCGGCACTGGCGACGCGTCCCGAACGCTGACGGCGGTTTCCTCGTCGATCAAGACGAGGCCCCATTGAAGCCGGTGCAGCACTCGCAGCTGCCAGACGCTCGCTGGCGTTTCCTCGTCGATCAAGACGAGGCCCCATTGAAGCGACCGGGTCGCGACGCGATGGAGCTCGCTGGATCGCGGTTTCCTCGTCGATCAAGACGAGGCCCCATTGAAGCACCGGGTACCACTTTCACCCGTCGGATCGGCTGTCGGGTTTCCTCGTCGATCAAGACGAGGCCCCATTGAAGCGACCAGTCCTGGAGTCACGCCTTGCGAGCGGCGAGCGGTTTCCTCGTCGATCAAGACGAGGCCCCATTGAAGCGAGCCATGGCCGCCGGCGGCCGCATCGACGTCATGCGGTTTCCTCGTCGATCAAGACGAGGCCCCATTGAAGCATGGCCCGCTTGCACGGGGCACGTCGTCCGTGCGAGTTTCCTCGTCGATCAAGACGAGGCCCCATTGAAGCCGAGATTTGACCGTGAGTCGCTCACGGCGCTGCACGGGTTTCCTCGTCGATCAAGACGAGGCCCCATTGAAGCCTCGCGTGAGCCATACTTTACTACCGAGCAGATCGGCGTTTCCTCGTCGATCAAGACGAGGCCCCATTGAAGCCTCTCTGGATTAGTCTGCGGCATACTCAGGCCCCGTCGTTTCCTCGTCGATCAAGACGAGGCCCCATTGAAGCTCGGACTGTCGCCGCCGAAGCCGTGCAGCCGTCGCAGGTGTTTCCTCGTCGATCAAGACGAGGCCCCATTGAAGCGACTCGCTTCGATTCGTCGCGGTCATACTAGCTCGCGTAGTTTCCTCGTCGATCAAGACGAGGCCCCATTGAAGCGCCGCTCGCAGTCGCGACAGGCGCATCAGCGCGGTCAAGTTTCCTCGTCGATCAAGACGAGGCCCCATTGAAGCAGAGTCAGAGTCGATCAGCGGTCGCGCATCCGTCAGCGTTTCCTCGTCGATCAAGACGAGGCCCCATTGAAGCTGTTGTAGCGCTGTCGCCTCGCGCACGCGCTGCCGGGCCGTTTCCTCGTCGATCAAGACGAGGCCCCATTGAAGCCGCGGACGCTGCGCACGGGGCCGGACGCGCCGCGCGCGTTTCCTCGTCGATCAAGACGAGGCCCCATTGAAGCGTCAGCGGACGATCGCCGACCGCGCCCGGCAGGCGCGTTTCCTCGTCGATCAAGACGAGGCCCCATTGAAGCGCTGCCGGTCGTACTTCGGTCTGGGTCGCCCGGCGACGTTTCCTCGTCGATCAAGACGAGGCCCCATTGAAGCCGCGATGGCCGCGGTGCATCGCGCCGCGCCGGGCGGTTTCCTCGTCGATCAAGACGAGGCCCCATTGAAGCCCTGCCGGTCCGACGTGGCTGTAGGAGGTCGCGCCGGCGTTTCCTCGTCGATCAAGACGAGGCCCCATTGAAGCCGCGGCCGCTTGAGCTGCCGGCACCTGCTGCGCTCGTTTCCTCGTCGATCAAGACGAGGCCCCATTGAAGCCGTCGCGGTCGTCCACTATGCTTTCTCGCGGATCGGCGGGTTTCCTCGTCGATCAAGACG
>CAWIQD010000016.1:0-521554 GCA_963837945.1 uncultured Acidobacteriota bacterium | reverse complement strand
GGTTCACGCGGGATTGCCTTCGCCTACCGCTCCAGACGGATGAAGCGGCCGAGCTCTGCCTTGGCCGCTTCACGCGGGATTGCCTTCGCCTACCGCTCCAGACGGATGAAGCGGCCGAGCTCTGCCTCGGCCGTGGTTCGGCCGCCGGCTCCGGCCGGCGTCAGCCGATCTCCAAGTCCTTCATCCGCTGGCGCAGGCCCGAGGCCGAGACCTCGAGCCGGGCGCTCATCTCGGCCAGGTCGCCGCGGCACTCCTCCCGGCAGCGCTCGATCTCCGCTCGCGCCAGGTCGCTCGCCTTGCGCACCGCCTCCGAGCGCTCGATCAGCGCGTAGAGCGAGGTGCGCGAGACGCCGAGCTGGCTCGCCGCCGGCTTGATCGCCCAGCGGTTGGCGCGCAGGGCGGCCACCAGCTCGTCGTCGCCGACCTCGGAAGGATCCCGGTACTCGTGCCGCAGCGGCCCCGGGGCCGCCGGAGGGGCGGCCGGCCCCCCGGCCTCGAGGGCGTGCGCGGAGCCGCCGGTCGCCTCCTGCAGCAGCCGCTCGACCTGGTGGCTGATCCGAATCGCCTCCGCGCCCCGGCTGCCGATCACGAGCTGGCGCACGACGTTGCGCAGCTGTCGCACGTTGCCCGGCCACTCGTGGCGGGCGAGGCGCGCGACCACCGAGGTGGGCAGCCAGCGCGCCGCGGACTCGCCCTCGAGGCGATGCCCTTCCTCGACCCGGGCGAGCTCTTCGGTGAGGAAGTGGACGAACAGGCGCCCGAAGTCGTCCCGCCGCTCGCGCAGGGGCGGCACGTCGATCTCGTAGCCCGCCAGGCGGTGGAGCAGCGGCGCCCGGAAGGTGCCCTCCTCGGTCGCCGCCTCCAGGTCCACGTCGGTGGCGGCGATCAGCCGCACGTCGACCTCCTGGGTCTCCTGGACACCCAGGGGCTGGATCTCCCCGCTCTCGAGCACCCGCAGCAGCATCACCTGGATCTCGGGCGGGGCCTCGGCGACCTCGTCGAGGAAGAGGGTGCCGCCGTGGGCCCGCGCGAAGTAGCCGAGCTGGGCGCGCACGGCGCCGGTGAACGCGCCCTTGGCGGCGCCGAAGAGCTCGGCCGCGGCGAGCGAGGCCGGGATCGCACTCAGGTTCACCGACAGGTAGGGCTGCTGGCGGCGCCGGCTCGTCCGGTGGATGGCCCGCGCCGTCAGCTCCTTGCCGGTCCCCGTCTCGCCGCGCAGCAGCACCGGCACCTCGAGGTCCGCGATCCGCCGGATCTCGCGGCGCACCTCGACCAGCACCTCGCTCTCCCCCACCAGGCCGTAGTCGACCGGCTCCCACAGCTCCGCGCCCGGCAGGTCGTGGAGCAGCAGCACGACCGACTCCTCGAGCTCGAGGACCACGCCGCGCTCGAGCTCCTCGGCTCCCAGCTCCCGGACCTCGTCGACCGGCTCGCCGTCGGCGAGCAGCCCGGGGCCGGCCGGAGCCAGTCGCACGCTGCCGAGCGAGCCCCCCGCGACGATCCGCACCCGCGTCGTGGAGAGGGATGGGTGCTCGAGCGGGCGGGAGGGGCGGGAGCCTCCCGGCACCCCGAAGGCCGGCCCGGAGCGCGAGAGGGCGACCGCCTCGCCGCGCAGCAGGCCGTCGAGCCGCAAGCGGTCGCCGACCCGGTCGAGCCGAGGGTGCCAGAGGATGGTGAGCGCCGGGACGCGCAGGCGCGAGCCCCGCCGGCGCTCGACCAGGCGCCCCGGCCGCCGGGCGGCCGACTCCTCGGCTCGATCCGTCATCGGCCGAGAAGTCTAGCAGCGAGCACAGAGGAGCTCCGAGCTCGGGGCGAGCGGATGCGGCGGCATCCAGTCAACAGGCACCGTCGGGTGCCCCGCGGACCGTTCGCCCGGCCGAGACAGAGCTCGGCCGCTTCATCGCTCCGGAGTGTTTCCGCAGCCACGAAAGCCGGTGGGAGGGGGCGTCCCCTTTCCCCCCGTGGGGTGGGAAGGGGATCGAGGGGTTGCGGGGGGCGCCCGGTCAACCGTCCCCTTCCCCCCGTGGGGTGGGAAGGGGAACGAGGGGTTGCGGGGGGCGCCCGGTCAACCGTCGAGGGGATGCGGGGGGGATCCAGCAAAAAGGGGGCCGACCGGCCTTCGCCGACCGACCCCTCCCGATCCGAAGGGGACTTTCAGCCCCCTGCTAGCTACGGCCGATGCGCGGTGCGCTCCGACCGGGTTAGCCTCGTGAAGACGGTGCTTCTGTCCGGCGGTGGAGCAAGAGCCATACCGCGCGGGCCCGGGTAAGGGAAGCTCCCGTCCCCAGTGCCTTCCGCGACATTGCGATATGTGGATATTTGCACTTTGCGGGTGTCGGCGGGATGTCCGACACCCAGCGCCCGGCGTGTCGGACACCCCCCTTTCCCTCCGTGCGGAGGGAAGAGGATCGAGGGGAGGCGGGGGGCATCCAGCAAAAAGGGGGGCCGGCGCCTGGCCGACCCCCGCCCGATCCGAAGGGGCTGGTGACCCCTCGCTGACGAACAGCCGGAGCGGCGCACGACGCGCCACCCCCGCCGTTGTAGCCCTACTTCAGTCGACGGGGCACAGCGCCCCGCCGGTCTTGCTGGCACCCGCGATCACCTCGAAGTCGCCGCGCACGAGGCCCGGGCCGATCGGCTGCGAGCAGCTCGTGTGCATCCGGGCGTTCTCGACGCCGTCGACGTAGATCTGGACCTCGGTGCCGAGGGTCCCGGAGAAGCCTCCGGTACCGATCGCCGGACCGACCACCTCGAACGTCCCGCCGGGGCTGACGGTGGTGTCGTAGATCCCCACCCCCGTGTCCGGACCGCGGCTCGAGGTGATGTGGACGTGCGCCCCGGCGATCGAGCCCAGGTAGCGGAGCGTCAAGCGCGTGACCTTGCCCATGCAGGCGCCGCAAGTCTCGGGCGGCGGAGGAGGCGGCGGCGCGGTGGCCGTGTAGTGGCTCGGGTCGCTGTCGGTCACGGTGTCGGCGCTCCCCCCGGGGTGGCCGGTGACCGTCGCCTTGTTGACGTACTGGCCGGCGAGCGCCGTGCCGTGCTTCGCCGTGCAGGTCATCGACTCGCCGGCGGCGAGCGTCGTTTTCGGACAGGTGACCGCGCCCTCCTTGTCGTCGCTGACCGCGATGCCGGTGAGATCCTCCGGCGGCGGGTCGGCCAGGGTGGTGTTGGTCACGACGTAGCTCCAGGTGACGGCGTCACCGGCCGCGAGCGCCACGCCCGGAGGGTCGTCCGCGTCCTGGCCGTTGGTCGCCTTCTCGATGTGGATCGCGTAGGCGATCGTCGGCGGCGGCGGCGGCGGACCGGACACGGTCTGGTAATGGCTGGGGTCGGTGTCCCGGACCTCGACCGCCTTCGGGGTCCTGCCGGTCGCCGTCGCCACGTTCTCGTACTGGAAGCCCTCGGAGCTCGAGGCGGTGCCGGTCTTGGTGCAGGTCATCGCCTCGCCCGCGGCCAGCGTGGCCTGCGGGCAGGAGACGGCCCCTTCCTTGTCGTCGGTCACCTGGACGCCGGTCAAGCGCACGCTGCCGGTGTTGGTGACCCGGTACTCCCAAGTCACCGCCGCCCCGGGGTCGACCACCGGCCCCGGCGGCAGATCGGCATCCACGCCGTTCGTCGACTTCTCGACGTCGATCCGGCCTTCGCCCGGCGGCACGGGCGGCGGCGGCGGCGCGGGCATGCACCAGGTCTGCATCGTGACGCTGAAGCGGTGGCTCGCCGTGTAGCGCACTCCGACCCAGATCTGGTCGTCGCTCGCCAGGTCGAGCCAGCCGAACGGCTCGTCCAGAGGGAGCTGGCTCATGTCGATCACCTGCGCCGGCAGGAGGTCGAGGCTCTGCTGGTCGAACTGCTCGCCGCTCTCGCGGTGGAAGGCGGAGAGGGTCACCAGGGTGCGCGCCACGTCCGCGTTCGCGTTCGGCGACGGGCCGAGGTGCCGGTCGCTCCAGACGACGATCTTGGTACCGCCGTCGAACGCGCCGCCGTCGAGGAAGCGCAGCCGGTGGAGGGTGCACAGCCCGTGGCACTGGGTTGCGGGGTCGATGTTGACCAGCAGCTCGCCCTCGGCGTAGTCCTGGTCGGGATCGATCCAGAAGTAGTCCCCCCAGAGGCTGTCGAGGCGCGGGGAGCCCTTCACACGAAAGGTCACGTAGCCGACCGCGAGCTGGCTGTCGAAGGGATCGGCCTGGGTGCCGTAGAACATGTGGTCCTTGGGCGATGGCTGCCCGGTGAGCGCCGCCTGGACGTGCGAAAGCTCGATCGCTCCGAGCTGGCGGCTCGCCAGGTCGCCGGTCTTGAGCCAGTCGCGCAGGTTGACCGTGCGCACCTCCCCGGCTTCCAGGGTGAAGGGCACCCGCAGAAGCCCGATGCCCCAGTTCGTGTAGACGGTGGCGAGCACCTCCACCGCCTGCTCCGCGGAGTTGCCGACGGCGAAGGTGGTGGTCCGGCCGGAGCCGCCCAGGCTGACTTCGAAGTAGGGCAAGAGGAGGTCCGAAGAAGGCTCCGGCTCGGCGCCTGCGGGAAGGCTGACCGCCACCAGGCAAAGCAGCGTCAGGAAGCCGGCTTGGAGGGCGAGGGGTCTCGGCATGGCGGGTCTCCTTGTGACCGTTTGGCGTCTCGGATCGAGTACCGCTGAGCGCCGGAGGAGCAAGCGCGATGCCGGACACTAAAATTCTATTAACACGATTGTTTGCAGTCGTTTACGGTTGGTATTCGAGTATGCGAATACCTGCCTGCGCCGGCTGTCGGCGGGTGTCCGACAGGGCGCCGGTGTCGCGGCTCGGGTGTCGGCAGGCAAGCGCCGCCGGGAGGCCGCCGGGGAGCCGCCGGATCAGGGAATCCGCAGCACCAGGAGGGTCTGGTCGTCCTCGCGCGGCGAGGCGCCGACGAAACGGGAGAGGTCGGCGAGAAGCCCGTCGCGGATCTGCTCGACCGAGCGGCCGGCCAGGCGCTCGAGGCTCGCCTCGAGGCGGTCGAAGCCGTAGAGATCGGTCGAGCCCTCGGGCCGGGCTTCGATGACACCGTCCGAGAGGAGCACCACGGTGTCGCCGGCGGCGAGCCGCTCCTTGGCGACCGCGATCTCGAGCCGCTCGCGGACCCCGAGCGGGTAGGCGGTCGACACGAGCGAGCGCACCCGGCCGTCGGTGCCGAGGAGGTAGGGGTAGAGATGGCCGGCGCTGGCGAACACCATCTCGCGCCGCACCGGATCGAGCAGGGCGTAGCAGAGCGTCGCGATCAGCCGGCGGCGGGCGCTCTGGAAGACCATCCGGTTCAGGGTCGCGAAGACCGCCGCGACCTCCGGATCGAAGGTCACCTGGACCGCCAGCGCGGACTTGACCGCCGACATCACCAGGCCGCTCGAGACCCCGTGCCCGGCCACGTCGCCCACCGCCACCACCAGGCGGCCGTCTTCGAGGGCGAGCACGTCGTAGAAGTCCCCGCCCACCTCCGAGGCCGGCAGGTAGGCGTGGGCGAGGTCGACGCCGGCCAGGCGCGGCGGCAGCTCCGGGAGGATCGAGCTCTGGATCCGCCGCGCGGTCTCGAGCTCCACCCGCTGGCGCTCGCGCTCGGTGATCCGGCGCACGTGGGGCGGCACGTCGTCCCAGTGGTAGACGAACTCGCGGCCGCTGCCGGCGGCCCGGATCGAGAGCGCCATCGGCAGCGCCGCGAGCGCGAAGGCGAGCCATCCCTGGGCCTGGTAGGAGGGGTTGGCGGTGAACAGGAGCGCCAGGGCGCCGACCCCGATCTCCAGGGTGAAGGCCGCGATCACCACGGTCATCAGGTCGTAGGCGAAGAAGAGGACGACCAGGAAGCCCGCCTGCACCAGGAAGAAGACGAACGCCCAGCGCAGGGGCATGACCGTGAACGCCTGGAACAGGCCGAGGCCGGTCACCACCGTCACCGCCGCGCCGCCGATCCAGGGGCCCATCCGGCGCGCCAGGGCCGGCACCAGGAAGAGACGGCCGAAGAGCTCCTTGTAGAGGGCGAAGACCACGGCCAGGGCGACCAGCGTGAGCCCGGGAAGCGGGCCGTTGATCCAGAAGGCGGAGAGGCTCCCGAAGAGGCGCGGCCAGGCCCCGAGCGGCCGGAGCCACACCGCCACGGCGAGCAACGCCCCGAGCAGGGCGATCCCCGCCCCCACCCCGCGCGCCGCCGAGCGGGCCACGGTGGCGTTGGCCCACTCCCCGTGGAAGGCCGAGTCGAAGGCCGCGAGCTTGTGGCTCCAGCGCTCGCGGCAGAGCGACTCGCCGACCGCCCAGGAGAGGAACGCGGCGAGCGCGATCGGCACGAAGAAGAGGATCAGGAACTGGAGGCCCCACTGCCAGACGATCTGCTGGCGGGTGAGCACCCCCCAGCTCTGCCCCTCGGTGAGCGCCGGCGCACAGAGCACGAGATCGAGGGTGCCGCAGGCGAGCGACCGTCAGGAAGATCTTGAGCGCCCGGCGCACGCCGACCTCGCCGGCGTGGTAGCGGCGCAGGAAGAGGATCGAGACCAGCGGCACGATCAGGAAACCGGAGAGGAACCGGAGCTGGCCCCAGATGCCGGCGACCTGCAGGCTCTTCTGGATCTCCCGCTCGCGCGGATCCTCGTGCCACGAGTCGAAGCCGACCAGGCGGTTGCCGGCGAAGTGGACCTCGACCCCGTAGGGCAGGCGCTCGCCCAGCACCGCCTCCCGCGAGCGGTAGCGCAGGATGAGGTCGGTGCGCGCCGTGAGCTGGCGGCTCCGGACCTGCGGCCGGTCGTAGCGCGCGAGGTCGAAGCCCTGGGCGGTCAGGAAGCCGTCGGCCCGGCGGATCGCCTGGTCGGAGGAGACCGGCGGGATCACCACCTCCGGGTCGATCCGGCGCAGCAGCGAGGTCAACCGCCCGTCCGCCGCCACCCGGGCCCGGTAGGTCCACTCGCCGGGATAGGCGCCGGGCGCGTAGACGCTCACCCGCCACTCGAAGAGCCGGCGGGCGAGCTCGCTGCCCCGCAGGCGCTCGACCGGCACCTCTCGGGCGGCGAGCTGGAGCCGGCGCTCGAGCAGGTCGGTGCCGGTGTCGAAGTCGGTGACCACGTAGGGGTGGACCACCGGCTCCGCCCCGTCGGGGAGGTCGCCGACGCGCTCGAGCGCGATCGCCTCGGCCTGGCCGGCCGAGACCGTCCAGTGCGCGGGGAAAAAGGGGAAGGCGCGGGGAAAGGCCCAGGCGGCGAGAAAGCCGCCCGCCACGGCGGCGAGAATCCAGGGCGCGATGCGCTTCAGGTCACGCATGGGAGGCTGGGAGCCCCGGCGCAGCGGTCGCCGAAGCTCCCGCACCTTACTACGGCAGGCTTCCTCCGCGTGTTGCGCAACGCGGGGCAAACGAGGCAGGAGAGGGGCCGTCTACAGCAGGTCGACGACCTCGCGCACCGCCTCGGCCGACTTGTGGAGCGCCGCCATCTCGTCGTCCGAGAGCTCGAGCTCGATGATCTGCTCCATGCCGGCCCGGCCGAGCTTGACCGGCACGCCCACGAACAGGCCCTCGAGGCCGTACTCGCCCTCGAGGTAGGCGGCCGACGGGATGATCTTCTTCTTGTCGCGGAGAATCGCCGCCACCATGTCGGTCACGCCGGCCGACGGCGCGTAGTAGGCCGAGCCGGTCTTCAGGTAGTTGACGATCTCGCCGCCGCCCTTCCTCGTGCGCTCGTTGATCGCCTCGATCCGGTCGGCCGCGAGGAGCTGGGGCAGCGGCACGCCGCCCACCGTGGTGAAGCGCGGCAGGGGCACCATGGTGTCGCCGTGGCCGCCGAGGACGAAGGCGTCCACGTCCTCGATCGACACGCCGAGCTCGGCGGCGATGAAGTAGCGCATGCGGGCGGCGTCGAGCGCCCCGGCCATGCCCATCACCCGCTCGCGCGGGAAGCCGGAGACGCGCCGGGCGACCTCGCACATCGCGTCGAGCGGGTTGGTGACCAGGATCAGGATGGTGGCCGGCGAGCGCTCGACCAGCTCCTCGACCACGCCGCCGACGATCTCCCGGTTCTTCGCCAGCAGGTCGTCGCGGCTCATGCCGGGCTTTCGGGGCAGGCCGGCCGTGATCACGCAGACGTCCGAGCCGGCGGTCGCGTCGTAATCGCCGCCACCCGTGATCGTGGAGTTGAAGCCGACGACCGGCGCCGACTCCATCATGTCGAGGGCCTTGCCGGTCGCCATGTCGGCCATGATGTCGACCATCGCCACGTCGGCCAGCTCGGCCTCGGCGATGCGCTGCACGGTGGTGGCGCCGACGTGCCCGGCGCCGACGACGGTGACTTTGTGGTCCATGCTGCCTCCTGAAAACGCCCCGCCCGGAAGCGGCGGCCGTTCGTTCCGTGTCGTGTGCTTCGTCTACAGGTTCTCGATGATGGCCGAGCCGAACTCCGAGGTCTTCAGGAGCTTCGCGCCGTCCATCTGGCGCTCGAGGTCGTAGGTCACGCGCTTCTGGGAGATGGTCTCGGAGAGCGCGTTCTCCACCCCGTCGGCGGCCTCGCCCCAGCCGAGCCAGCGCAGCATCATGACGCCGGAGAGGATGAGCGAGCCCGGGTTGACCTTGTCCTGGCCGGCGTACTTGGGCGCCGTGCCGTGGGTCGCCTCGAAGACGGCCAGGCCGTCGCCCTCGTTCGAGCCGGGGGCCATGCCGAGACCGCCGACCTGGGCGGCCAGGGCGTCGGAGAGGTAGTCGCCGTTCAGGTTGGTGGTGGCGAGCACGTCGTACTCGTCCGGCCGCAGCAGGATCTGCTGGAACATGGCGTCGGCGATCCGGTCCTTGATCACCACCTTGCCGGCCGGCGCCTTGCCGCCGTGCTCGTCCCAGAGCGCGCTCTCGGAGAGCGTCCGGTCGCCGAACTCCTCGCGCGCCAGCTCGTAGCCCCAGTCCTGGAAGGCGCCCTCGGTGAACTTCATGATGTTGCCCTTGTGCACCAGGGTGACGCTCGCCTTGCCCTGGGCGAGCGCGTACTCGATGGCCTTGCGCACCAGGCGCTTCGAGCCGGTCAGCGAGACCGGCTTGATGCCGACGCCGCTGTCGTCGCGGAGCTTGGCGCCGAGCTCGTCCTTCAGGAAGGCGATCAGGCGCCGGGCCTCCTGGCTCCCCTCCTTGTACTCGATGCCGGCGTAGACGTCCTCGGTGTTCTCCCGGAAGATCACCATGTCGACCTTGGCGGGCTCCTTGACCGGCGAGGGCACGCCCGTGTACCAGCGCACGGGACGCACGCAGGCGTAGAGGTCGAGGACCTGGCGCAGGGTGACGTTCAAGCTCCGGAAGCCGCCGCCGACCGGCGTCGTCAGCGGCCCCTTGATGCCGACGCGGAAGTGGCGGATGGCGTCGAAGGTGCCCGCGGGGAGCCACTCGTCGAAGCGGTCCTTGGCCTTCTCGCCGGCGAAGACCTCGTACCAGGCGATCGAGCGCGAGCCGCCGTAGGTCTTGTCGACCGCGGCCTCGAGGACGCGCCGCGTCGCGTGCCAGATGTCGGGGCCGATGCCGTCGCCCTCGATGTAGGGAACGATGGGGCGATCGGGGATCTCCAGCTTGCCGTCCCGCCACTGGATCTGCTGGCCGTCGGCGGGCGGTGTCGTGTCGTTGAAACTCACCACGTGAGGTGTCCTCCTAGGAATCGCTGGGAGCTAGGTATCTCGCTACGGAGACGCCGCCGGCCGGCGACGCGAAACGGCTGAAAGGCAGGGTACCACAGGGTTTGCGGCCCGGCCCTGCCCGCAGGGGTAGGCTCGCCGACACGGGAGGGAGCTGCATGCTTCGCGGCGGGGGAAGGTGTCCCCCACCTTTCAAGCCGCGCCTCCGCCCCGACGATCTCGGCAACCCGCCTCCAGATCGCCGAACCGATTGGGCGCCTCTCTGCCTGCAACTTCTGCTACCATGCAGGCATGAGCACGCAGCTGACCATTCGCGGAGTCCCGGACGAGACGGCGCAGCGCTTGAAGCGGCTGAGCCGAGAGCGGGAGCAGAGCTTGAACACCACGGTCCTCGAGATCCTGGAACGCGCCCTCGGCACCGAGGGGCGACGCAGGCACCTGGAGCGCTACGCGACCTGGACCGAGGCCGACCGAGCCGAGCTCGACACGGCCCTCCGGGCGCAGCGCACGATCGACGATGAGCTCTGGCGCTGAGGCACCGATCCGGCGCCTGGTCCTCGACACGTCGGCCTACTCCTGGATGCGGAGCGGCCACGAGGTGGTGCTGGACCTGATCGCCGCGGCCGAAATCGTGATCCTGCCCGCGACGGTGCTGGGCGAGCTCGAAGGCGGGTTCGAGCTCGGTACCCGCGAGAAGGAGAACCGGAGGATCCTTGCCGAGTTCCTGGCGGAGCCCTTCGTCTCGGTGCGGCCTACGACGGCGGACGTCGCTCGACGCTACGGCGAGATCTTCGCTCGCCTGCGAAACGCGGGCAGGCCCATCCCCGTCAACGACATCTGGATCGCGGCGGCGACCGTGGACTGCGGTGGCCACCTCCTCACCTTCGACAGTGACTTCCAAGCCGTCGCGGGCCTCGCGGCCACAGTGCTGGATCCGAGCTGAGCTCGCCAACCTCCCTGTCGCTCCTCACTCTTCGGGACCTTGGGAGCGGCAGCTTTCTCGGGCGGGCGCTCACCTCGCTCGCGAGGCCACGGTGCGAGGCCACAGTGCGACCCCAAGCCCGATGAGCTCCACCGCGAGAAGGACGAGGTTCACCGTGAAGCCGGGCGGGGTGCCGGTCTTGACCACCGGCAGGAAGGCGAGGATCACCTTCCGGCTCACGTGCTCCAACAGAACCAGCGCGTACACGAACGGCACCATGGCGCGGTAGCGGACGAGCGCCACGGTGCCGAGCAGGCCGAGGACCACCTGGCCGAGGCCCCAGAGCGCGAAGAGGGCGACGACCGTTCGCGCGCCGCCGGCGGTAAAGGTGTCGAGGGCGATGCCGTCGGCGGTGGTCGCCACCGCGTAGCCGTCGAAGATGCAGCCGAGGCCCATGGCGGTCTTGAACAGCATGAGCGCGCCGAAGAGCCAGAGCGCGAGGCGATGGCCGTGGTAGTCATTGTCGAAGCGCCGGGGCAGGAGCAGGTCGAACATGTCGGTTTCCTCCGGTGAGGGTGTGGCTCCCCTACAATAGGCAACCAGACACCGAAGGGAATGATGCTCCGCACCGAAAACGTGACCTTGGGTTGCACGGGGCCCCGGCGCCATGGCTGAGCCGACCGTCGGGGCCGGCGTCGCACGCGCCTTGCTCGAGTACGCCGTTTCGAAAGGCGCCGGCCGGCGGGAGCTGGTGGAGCGGTCCGGGATCGATCCGGCCGACCTCCAGGATCTGGACGCACGCTTTCCCTTCCCGAAGTACGTCGCTCTCATGCGGGCGGGCAAGGACCTGTGTGGAGACCCCGCGCTCGCGCTGCACTTCGGCGAGGCGATCGACTTGGCCGACCTCTCGATCCTCGGGCTCATCCGCGGCGGAGCCCGGACCATGGCCGACGGTCTCGCGCTGACCAACCGATACGCCCCCCTGGTCGCCGAGCTCGGCGAGGGGGCGGGCGTGAAGGAGCGCTTCCAGCTCCGGCACCAGGGCGGGCGAGTCTGGATGATCGACGCCCGGCGCAACCCGAACGACTTCCCGGAGATGACCGAGTCGACCTTCGCTCGCATCGTGTGCACGTCGCGCCGGCATTTCAAGGACGAGCGCTTCGTCCAGGAGGTCCACGTCACCCACCTGGACCCGGGATACCGCGCGGAGTACGAGCGCATCTTTCAGGCGCCGGTGACCTTCGGAAGCGACCGCAACGCCCTCGTCACCGACGAGGCCTGGTTCACCCGGCAGCTCGACCTCCAGCCGACCTACACCACGAAGATCTTGCGGGCCCACGCGGACGCCCTGCTCCGGAACCTGGATGCCGGCCGGACGACGCGGGGCAGGGTCGAGGGCCTCCTCGTGCCCCTGCTGCCGACCGGCGGCGCCGACATCGGCCGGATCGCCGGCGAGATCGGGGTCAGCCGCCAGACCCTCTTTCGCCGACTCAAGCGCGAAGGCGTGACCTACCGCGAGGTCCTGGACAGGCTGCGCCACCGGATGGCGCTCCACTACCTGACGGCCGAGAAGCTGTCGGTGAGCGAAACGTCCCGTCGGCTCGGGTTCTCCGAGGCCGCCGCGTTCTCCCGGGCGTTCAAGCGCTGGACCGGAAGGAGCCCGCGCTCCCTCGAGCACCGTGGCGAGGGCTCGGCGAGATAGTCGAAGCCGCTCGCCTCTCTGCCTGCAAGATCCTGCCACCATGCAGGCCTTGGCCGCCAACTCACGACTCCGCCGGGGCGGCATACGCGTCCGTCTTTTCCTGGATTCAGAAACTCTTCGTCTTCGAAGTGTAGCCATGTTATGCTGAGTGACCTACGCATCGCCTGCAAGGAGGATGCGCTGAACGAGCTTGGTTGCGCCTTCACTGCGGCGAGCGGTCCCGATCTAGGTTTTACCAAGAACGCTGCACTTTCCCGAGGAGACGTTGCGATGAACCAGAAGCTCCAGCGGTGGGTCCTGACGGCGGTTCTCTGTGCGGCGGTCGCGGCGCTCGGCGGCGGCTGTCACTCGATGTACCACCACCACGACAAGGGCACGATGGACCACGGTGGCATGCACGAAGGCGAGAGTAGCGACGACGGCGGCAAGGTCTGCGGCGGCATCCAGGGGCTGCCCTGCGCCGAGGGCCAGTTCTGCGACCTGCCGGCCGGCGAATGCAAGAGCGCCGACCTCCAGGGCATCTGCGTCGAGCAGCCCGAGGTCTGCACCAAGGAGTTCAAGCCGGTCTGCGGCTGCGACGGCAAGACCTACGGCAACGATTGCGAGCGGCGGGCCGCCGGGGTGCAGAAGGACCACGACGGCGAGTGCAAGTACTAGTGGTCTGATTCACGAATCCCTTATCTTTCGCGCAGGGGTCTTGCGGAGTGGATCCAAGGCGGGAGGAGGAGGCGATGCCGTAGCATCGTTGACGACGAGCAACGCAGGAGGCGCCCGCAACCCCCCTGCGCCCGGACCAACTCCCTTCGGGAGTCGGTGCCCGTTACGGCGGCGCGCGGCCGTCTACGGCGTTGTCGCTCCTCGACGATGGCTCGGCATCGCCTGCGTCGCGGCGCCTGGTATCCGGCCTCTGACTCCGATAGGGGGCGCCGCAACGAAGGACAAGGGATTCGTGAATCAGACCACTAGTACTACTGTGTCACAAGACTTGCGCGCTGCACGGGGCTGTGCCAGAGTTTCCGCATGGCACACCGAGACGAGACCGAGTCCGAGCGGTTCGAGTCCTACGTCGAGCGGTTGAGCGTCGTCGTGGGGCATGCGGATCGTCACCAGCCGCTACGGCAGTACTTGACGGGTCTGCTGCTGCCCGGCGAGCGCAAGAGTGTGGAGCCGATGGCGGCGAGGATCGATCCGGCCCACGTGCCGGCGCGCCACCAGTCGATGCACCACTTCGTGGCCAACGCGCCATGGGACGCCGAGGCCTTGCTGCGGGTGGCGAGCGACTACGCCTTGTCGGAGCTGGAGCGTCATGCGCCGATCACCGCGTGGGTGGTGGACGACACGGGGATGCCGAAGAAGGGCCGGCACTCCGTGGGGGTGGCCCGACAGTACTGCGGCGTCCTCGGCAAGCAGGCCAACTGCCAGGTGGCGGTGACGGTCTCGCTGGTCAACGAGGTGATGAGCGTGCCCTGCGCGTACCGCCTCTACCTGCCGAAGGAGTGGGCTCGCGACGCGGCGCGGCGCAAGGCGGCGAAAGTCCCGCCGGAGATCATCTTCGAGACGAAGTGGGAGATCGCCGTCGGGCGGATCGACCAGCTCCGTGCCGAGGGGCTGGTGCCGGCCCCCATCGTGGCGGACGCGGGCTATGGCGTGGCGACGGAGTTTCGCCAGGCGCTGACCCGACGCGGGCTCGTCTACGCCGTCGCAGTGACCGAAGAGACGAGTGTTTGGCCTCCCGGCCAGGAGCCCTTGCCACCTCTGGCCAACACCGGTCGAGGAGCTCGAGCGAAGCTCCTGCGCCGCACGGCAGAGCACCATCCGGTCTCGGTCCGTGAGCTGGCCGCGGCTCTGCCCGCAGAGAGCTACGAGACCGTGCGGTGGCGCGAGGGTACCCGGGGGCGCATGGCCTCCCGCTTCGCCGCCGTGCGGGTGCGCCCGGCCCATCGCGACACGCTGCGCTCGGCGCCCCATCCGGTCGAATGGCTCTTGATCGAGTGGCCCAAGGGCGAGACCAAGCCCTCGCACTACTGGCTCTCCACCGCCCCCGAGTCCGCGACGATCGAGGATCTCGTGCGCCTCGTGCAGGTGCGCTGGCGCATCGAGCGCGACTTCCAGGAGCTCAAGGACGAGATCGGTCTCGATCACTACGAAGGCCGAAGTTGGCCCGGCTTCCACCATCACGGCGTCTTATCCATCGCCGCCTATGCCTTCCTCGCAGCCGAGCGAGCTCGGCTTTCCCCCCCTCTGCCTGTCGCCTTCCTCCGAGCCGCTCCCCTACCCGACGCCTTCCGCCCACGGGGAGCCGCCGCGGCGCCCTGAGCGCCACAACCCCGCATCCCTCGCCACCCAGCACTGGCGCTATGCCCGCGCCCTCGTCCGCGCTCTGCTGCAATGCCCCTGTTGCGGTGTCGTTCGAGGTGAGACTTTCTGACACAGTAGTACTAGGAGTCCGGCACCCGCCAGGGGGAGGGCAGGCTTCGGGCCGGGGGCGGCGGCGCGCCCCTGAGGGTTTCCGGCGAGCGCGGACGTTCAAGGGGACACGAACTTCCGCAATCTGCAAAGGAGACCCCGAGATGTCCGCCGATTCGAAAACCGCTCCCGCGGCGGAGGCGAAGGATGGAGAGCTCCTCCGCGCCTCCGCCGTACCCTGCTGCCCCGAGCTCGTGCGCGATCCCTGCTGCGACCGCCTGAGCTTCGACTACCGCCTGGTCCATCGCGTCCGCGACGTGGCGGTCGAGGTGACGATCGAGGCCGAGCTCGAGCGCTGTCCCGGCCCCCTGAGCCTGGGCGACCTGGTGTACTCCACCACGCTCCTGCCCGGCGAGACCGTCCGCCTGTTCACCTCGAGCCGCAAGAACCGTTTCACCTTCGACAGCGAGTCGGAGGTGAGCTACCGGCACGAGCAGACATCCGAAGAGTCGTTCTACATGAGCTCGATGAGCCGGTTCATGTCCGACCTCTCGCTTCGTGACGACGTCGACCAGCAGACCTCGAGCGGGGGCTCCTTCAGGACCGATGGCAGCGTGTCGGGAGCGATCGAGTCCTTCTTCCTCGGCCCCTCGGCGAGCGCCGGCGGCTCGCACAACGCCTCGTCCACCCTCGACTTCACCCGCGAGCTCAGGAGCCACGCCGAGAGCTCGCAGGAGCGCTCGGTCCAGGCGACCCGGGCGGCGAGCTCGGTGGCGGTGGGCGAGGTCCAGAGCCGCTCGCACGCCGAGGGGGAATCCGAGAGCACCTTCGAGGCCGCGACCCGGACCTTCAGCAACCCGAACCGGTGCCACGCGGTCACCTACTTCGCCTACCAGCTCGACAAGCGCCAGACGATCCGCTTCCGGATCAAGGCGATCCGGCGCCGGGTGGTCGATCCTGCCGGCGACAGCCGGGTCGTCTTGAACCCGCCCCGCTTCTCGGGCGACGTCGCGGTCATCCCGCAGGGCGTCCTCGCGACCGACACCGACCGGGTGACCGTCGAGTCGGTCGGCCGTGCGAGCTCGGTGGCGGACCGTGCCGGCGTGGTGGCGACAGGCTCCGAGGGGACCGTGGGGCAGGCCCAGTTCTTCCAGGGCAAGCTCCTCTCGGCGCGCGACCTCCGGGTCGAGCAGCAGGCCGTGCGCTCGGCGACACCGCTTGCGGCCGAGGTTCGGGCCCAGGCGCTCGAGCAGGTCGACAAGGAGCTGGTCGCGGTCGGGCTGCTCGACCGGGTGGGCGGCAAGCTCTCCGACGAGCTGGCGGCGGAGCTCTCCTTCGAGGTCCAGACCTGCCTGCCGACCCCCGCCGTCCTGGTCAAGGGCTGCCTCGACGAGTGTAACGTCTGCGAGCCGGCGCGCGAGCGGGAGATCGAGCTCGAGCTGGCGCGCATGGAGCTCGAGAACAAGCTGCTGGAAAGGCAGATCGAGCTCCTCGAGAAGTCCCAGGAGTACCGCTGCTGCCCGCAGGCGGACGACGACGAGGACGCCTAGGCGTCGAGCCGTTCGGGAGCCGGGGGCGGACCCTCCGGCTCCGTCCGTCCGCGCGCCTGGCAAGCTCCTTGCTCACTTTCGGCGGCAGCGTCCGCCTGCCGGCGGGCCGACCGGCCGGACGATCGGAGCCGAGAGAGGAGCAGCCACGAATGCATGAGACCGTCGCCGAGAATCCCTCGCTACCCAAGCTGGTCGCGGGCCTCGGGAGGGACACGGCCCACCTCGTCCAGGAGGAGATCGCCCTCGCCAAGGCCGAGATCCGCGAGACCGTGAGACAGATGTTGCGCGGCGTCGCCATGGTGGCCGCCGGCGGGGCGATCGCCATGGTCGCCGCGATCGTCTTGGTCGAGGCGCTGGTGCGCGGCGTGACCTCGCTCCTGGCGCTCGGGCTGAGCGTCGGGGTCGCGGTCTGGCTCGGCCCGTTGCTGGTCGCCGGGGCCTTCGGATCGATCGGCGCGCTGGTGATCGCGCAGGGTCGCTCCCTCCTCGAGCGGGCCAGCCTCGGACCCGACGAAACGAAGGAAACCATCGAGGAGGCCAAGGAATGGCTGACGAGTCGGGCGACGTGACCCGGGAGCGCAGCGGCAACGGCCACCGGAGCGCCGCCGAGATCCACCACGAGATCCAGCGCACGCGCGCCAACATCGATCTCGCCCTCGACCGGCTGCAGGAGGAGCTGCGGCCGCGCCGCCTGATCTGGAAGGCCCGTCACAGCATCGAGCCGAAGCTGCGCGCCGCCGCCGAGAAGGCCCGCGACGGCATCCGCCGCCAGGCGAACGAGGACCCGAGGCCCCTGGTCGCGGCCGGCGCCGCAGCGGCCGGCCTCCTGGCGCTCGCCCTCTTCCGCCGGCGCCGCAAGAAGAAGCGCACCTTCCCCGCCGAGCAGAAGGGCCTCTGAGCTCGCGCGGCGCGGAGCCTGAGCCGCTCAGCCGCCGCGGCCGGCGAGGTCGCGCACCAGCTCGGCGGGCGTCGCGGGGCGCAGGGCGGCCTCGAAGGGGGCCAGCTCCTCGGCCTGCCCGAAGCCCCACGTGACCAGCGCGAACCGCACGCCGGCGGCCGTGGCGGTCTCCCCGTCGGTGGCGCTGTCGCCGACGTAGAGCAGATCGGCTTGGCGCGCTCCCAGGCGCCGGGCGACCACCCGCAGGGTCTCGGGGTCGGGCTTTTGGACCTCGAGCGTGTCGCCGCCGACGATCACTCCGAAGAGGCCGCCGAGCCCCACGCCCGCCAGGACCTTGCGAGTGTGGCGCTCGGGCTTGTTGGTGAGGAGGCCGAGCGCGAAGCGGGCGGCGAGCTCGTGGAGCATCTCCTCGATGCCCTCGTACTGGCGGGTCGTCTCCAGGCAGCGGTCGTAGTACCGGTCGAGAAAGGCGGCGAAGGCGCGCTCGAAGGCGCCGCCGGAGATCTCCTCGGGGAGCGCGCGGCGCACCAGGGTGCGGGCGCCGCGGCCGACCATGGTGACGATCTCCGGGATCTCCAGGTCCGCGAAGCCGAGCTCCCGGCGCACCTCGTTGACGGCACCGGCCAGGTCGCGGCGCGAGTCGACCAGGGTCCCGTCGAGGTCGAAAGCCAGGGCCGCGATCCCATCGGGCACCCCGCCGGCGGCCGATGGCATCGTCAGACCTCCACGCCCGCCATCAGCCAGAGCAGGATCGCCTTCTGGGTGTGGAGGCGATTCTCCGCCTGGTCGAAGATCCGGCTCTGCGCTCCGTCGGCGACCTCCGCCGAGACCTCTTCGCCGCGGTGGCAAGGCAGGCAGTGGAGGAAGACCGCGTCCGGGCGAGCGGCGGCCATCACGATCTCGTCCACGACGTAGCCTTCGAACGCCCGGCGCCGCGTCGCCGCCTGCTCCTCCTGGCCCATCGAGGCCCAGACGTCGGTGTAGACGCAGCTCGCGTCCGCCGCCGCCTCGGCCGGCGAGCGCACCACCTCGATCGAGGTGCCGGCGGCGGCCGCGTCGGCGCGCGCGAGCTCGAGGTACTTCGCGGCGGGCTCGTACCCCTCGGGGCAGGCGATCGCGAAGTCCATCGCCACCTTCGGCGCCCCGAGCATCAGCGAGTGCGCCATGTTGTTGCCGTCGCCGACGTAGGCGATCTTGCGCGCGGCCAGGGCCGGCAAGCCGCCGAAGACCTCCGAGAGCGTGAAGTAGTCGGTGAGCGCCTGGCACGGGTGGAGGTCGTCGGTCAGGCCGTTGATCACCGGCACCGAGCCGAAAGCCGCGAGGTCGAGGACGTCCTGGTGGGCGAAGGTCCGGGCCATGACGCCGTCGACGTAGCGCGACAGCACCTGGGCGGTGTCCGAGATCGTCTCGCCCCGGCCGAGCTGAATGTCGCGGCTCGAGAGGAACAGGGCGTGGCCGCCGAGCTGCGCCATGCCGGCCTCGAAGCTCACCCGCGTCCGGGTCGAGGACTTCTGGAAGATCATCGCCAGCGATTTGCGGTGCAGGGCGTCCTCGTACTTGGCGCGGTCGGCCTTGACGTCGGCCGCCAGGCGGAACAGGCCGGCCACCTCGCCGGCGGTCAGGTCGTGGATCGAGATCAGGTGGCGAAGGCTCATGGATCCGCTCTCCGGAGTCCTCGGCGTCGGCGCCGAGCACGAGTGTAGGGAAGTCTATGCGTTGGTCGGCAGCGGCTCGTCCGCGCTCTCCGGGACCACGGCGGTGCCGGCGCGGCCGTCGACCGCCTCGTGGACATGGGCGATGTCGGTGATCACGACCCGCCGCCCGGTGGCGGCCACGAAGTCGATGGCGGACTCGATCTTGGGCCCCATGCTGCCCGCCGGGAACTGGCCCTCGGCGAGGAGCCGCCGGGCCTCGGCGAGGCCGATCACGGGCAGGTCGCGCTCCCGGACGGTCCCGAAGTCGCGCTTGACCCGCGGCACGTTGGTGAGGATCAGGAAGAGGTCGGCGCCCAGCTCGCGGGCGAGGAGCGAGGCGGTCCGGTCCTTGTCGATCACCGCCTCGATACCGACCAGGCGGCCGTCCTCGCGCACCACCGGGATGCCGCCGCCGCCGGCGGCGATCACCACCCGGCTGCGGCTGAGGAGGTCCTCGATCGAGGGGACACCGAGGATCTCGAGCGGGCGCGGCGACGGCACGACCTTGCGCCAGCCGTGCCCCGACTCGTCCTCCCTGACCTGCCAGCCGTACTCGCGCGCGAAGACCTCGGCCCGCTCGCGGGTGAAGAACGGCCCGACCGGCTTCGTGGGGTTCGCGAAGCCCGGGTCGGCGGCGTCGACCACCACCAGCGAGAGCAGGCAGGCCGGGCGGGCGTCCATGTGGTCCTGGGCGAAGCGGTTGCGCAGCGCGAGGTCGAGCAGGTACCCCATGCTGCCCTGGGTCTCGGCGACCGCCAGGTCGAGAGTGCCGGGCGGCACCTTCTCGACCGCCGCCTCCATCTGCATCATCGCTTGGCCCACCTGCGGGCCGTTGCCGTGGACGATCACCAGCCGCCAGCCGCGGCGCACGAAGCCGGCGAGCCACTCCGCCGCGCCCGCGGCCCGGGCGAGCTGCTCGGCGACCGTGCCCCGGTCCTCGGGCTCGAGCAGGGCGTTGCCGCCGAAGGCGACCACCACGAGGGGGGAAAGGGACGAGTCGTCGGATCCCCCCCGCATCCCCTCGATCCCCTTCCCTCCCCCTGGGGGGGAAGGGGACGCCCCCTCCCGGTCTTCGGCCCGAGTTTCGTGTCCTTCGGTTCGATGCATCGGTCAATCCAGCTCGTCGCGCAGGAGGGGCGCGGTCATGCAGCGGGGCCCGCCGCGCGCCCGCGACAGCTCGTTGCCGGCGACGGTCACCACCGTCCGGCCGTGGCCCACCACTTCCGCCGTGCCGTCGGCCACCTCGAGCTCGTTGACCACCCGCCAGCCGCGCCGGTCGAGCTCCTCGATCGTCCGGCGGTTGCGCTCGTAGAGCAGGATCACGCCCGGCTCGATGGCGAAGGCGTTGGCGCCGTCGGTCCACTGCTCGCGCTGCTGCTCGATCGGGTCGCCCGAGCCGCCGCACGGCACCAGGTCGAGGTCGAGCCCGACGTCCGCCAGGGCGTCGAGGAGCGAGGGCCGGACGGTGAACGAGAGCTCGCTGCCGCCCAGGTCGACCGAGTAGGCGTGGGCCGTCTCCGCGGCCCCGGAGCGGATGACCGGCAGGTAGGCGAGGCAGGTGTCGCGGTCGATCAGGGTGAAGACCGTGTCGAGGTGCATGCACGAGCGGCGCCCCGGCAGCTCGACCAGGATCAGGTGGCGCAGCGGCGTCTCGAGCCGCCGGAGCTCCTCGGCGAGCGCCTCGGCGCCGCGGCGGTTGGTGCGTTCGGACAGGCCGACGAGGAGCACCTCGCGGCTCGCCACCACGATGTCGCCGCCCTCGATGTCGGGGTACGGGAAGGGCCGGGTGGCGGGTCGGGTCTCCCGGCCGGCGTGGTGCGGCGCGTCGGGCTCGATCAGCCCGGCGAGCTCGCCGGAGAGCTCCGGGTGGTGCCGGAAGATCGTCCGCGACAGGAGGGGCTCGCGCTCGCGGGCGGTCGTCGCCATCGAGGAGACGACCAGGCGCTCGCCGACGACGGACTGCGGATCCCGCTGGAAGAAGAAGTTGGGCACCGGGTCGAGCTCGAAGAGGCGACCGGACCGGCCGTCCTCCGATGCCGAGCCCTCCGCCCGGAGCCCCGCGATCAGACTTTCGGCGAGCTCGGCCGGCGTCTGCCCCTCGAGCCGTTCGATCACCGGGCGCGGCACCTCGAGACCGGCCCCGAGCTCGGAGAGCAGCTCGGCGCGCGCGGCGGGGCTCGCGAGCGCCTCGGCGAGCAGGACCTGGGCCTCGAGCACCTCCACTCCCGCCCGCTCGAGGACGGTGCGGAAGAGGTCGTGCTCCTCGCGCGCCTCGTCGCCGTAGAGGATGTCGTCGAACAGCAGGCGCTCCATCATCGCCGGCACCATGCGGTCGATCTCGAGGCCGGGCCGATGGAGCAACACCCGCCGGAGGCGGCCGGTCTCGGAGTGCACGCGGATCGCGGTCATGAATCGCCTGGAGGTCGCCGATGGAAGGGCAGGGTCGAACGACGGATGCGCCCCCGTCGCCGGGGCGGTCGGGGCGCCGAAGGCCGGCATTGTAGCATTCTCCAGGCGGCCTTCCACCGCCCGGCCGGCCGGCGCGGCCGATGGTAGACTGCCCGTCCCGTATGGACGCCGCGACGCCCCAGAACCCGCTCCACGAGCGCTATGCCTCGCGCGAGATGGCGGCGCTGTTCTCCGCCGGGCACCGCTTCGAGCTGTGGCGGCGCCTGTGGGTGGTGCTCGCCGAGTGCCAGGCCGAGCTCGGCCTGCCGATCACGGCCGCGCAGCTCGCGGCGCTCCGCCGCGCGGCGCCCCGGATCGACCTCGAGCGGGTCGCCGAGATCGAGCAGGCGACGCGCCACGACGTGGTCGCACACCTGCGCCACTTCGCCGAGGAGGCCGGCGAGGCGGGCGGAATCCTGCACCTCGGAGCGACGAGCGCCTTCGTCACTGACAACACCGACGCGCTGCTGGTGCGCGAGGCCCTGGAGCTGCTGCGCGGGCGCCTCGCCGCGACCCTCGCGGCGCTCGCCGCCTTCGCCCGGCGCACCCGAGAGGTGCCGACCCTCGCCTACACCCACTTCCAGCCGGCGCAGCTCACCACCGTGGGCAAGCGCGCCTGCCTGTGGGCCCAGGACTTCCTCGACGACCTCGAGGAGGTGGAGCATCGCCTGGCGACCCTGCGCTGCCGCGGGGTCAAGGGGACGACCGGCACCCAGGCGAGCTTCCTGACCCTGTTCGACGGCGACGGCGAGAAGGTGCGCGAGCTCGACCGGCGGGTGGCCGAGCGGCTCGGCTTCACCGCGAGCTGGACGGTCACCGGCCAGACCTACCCGCGCAAGCAGGACAGCCGCCTGCTCCAGACCCTGGCCGGCATCGGCGAGAGCGCCCACAAGCTGGGCACCGACCTGCGCCTGCTCCAGGGCCTGGGCGAGCTCGGCGAGCCGTTCGACACGACCCAGGTGGGCTCCTCGGCGATGGCCTACAAGCGCAACCCGATCCGCTCCGAGCGCATGTGCGGCCTCGCCCGCCGGCTGATCACCGACAGCCTGAACGGCCCCCTGAACAGCGCCACCCAGTGGCTCGAGCGCAGCCTCGACGACTCGGCCAACCGCCGACTGGTGCTTCCCGACTCGCTGATGACCGCCGACGCGGTCCTGTCGCTCGCCGCCCACGTGGTCGCGGGGCTGCGCTTCGACGAGGCGGTGGTCGCGGCCCGCGTGGAGCGCGAGCTGCCGTTCATGGCGACCGAGACCCTGCTCATGATGGGCGTGCTCAAGGGCGGCGATCGCCAGGAGCTCCACGAGCGAATCCGACGCTACTCGCTCGAGGCGCGCGGCCGGGTCGCGGCCGGCGGCGAGAACCCGATGCTCGAGCGCATCGCGGCCGATCCCGACTTCCGCCTGTCGCGCGAAGAGATCGAAGCGGCGCTCGACGCCCGCGCCTTCACCGGCCGCTCGGCCGGTCAGGTCGAGGAGTTCCTCGCGACCCGGGTCGAGCCCGCTCTCGAGCGGACCGAAGCGGCCGGGGTCGACGCGCCGCGGGTCTGAGGACGGCTGTCCCCGATTCGCCGCCCTTTCGCACTACTTCAGTCGAGAAATCCATGATCGACTACCACGTGCTCGACCGGCACGGCGAAAGGAGCGACGCATCATGCGCAAAGCCCTGCTCACCGCCCTGGGATTCCTCGGTCTCGGCCTCCTCCTGACCGCCGCCGGCGCGAGCGCGGCGAGCGCTCCGGCCCCGCCCGCCGCGACCACCGCCCGGACGCCGGTCGCCGCGGCCCTGGCGCCCGGTGCCCAGGAGGTCCCCGCCACCACCCCGGCCCCCGCCGCCGGCATCTGCCTCGACCCGACAGCGGGCGCCCTCGCCCTGACGAAGCCGCCGCCTCCCACCTGTGACGAGTGCCTGGCCGATTGCCAGGCGCAGGAGGCCAAGTGCTACGAGCACTGCCAACAGGGCAGCCGTTACTGCACGGTCTTCTGCCAGGACAAGACGGCCGGTTGCTACAGCGGCTGCCCCTGCTGAGGCGGCGCGCCCCGGGCGGCAGGCGAGGCACGAGCCCGCCGCAGGTGGGCGGGGCCGGTCGCGGTCGGAATTTGTCGCCCGTAACCTCTGTTACCCGAAGAGGTTCGAGCCACTTTCCCGTTCAGGCCGATGACCCGACTCCGCGCCCATCGACTCCGGATCGCCGGCTCCGGAGTGGTGTCGATCGCGCTGCTCCTCGGCTTCCTAGCGTCCTGCAGCGGTGACCGCCGGCCCGAGGCGCGGCCCCGGCCGGTCGAGCGCGGCTTCGCCTCCTGGTACGGGCCGCAGTTCGACGGGCGGCCGACGGCGAACGGCGAGCGCTACGACATGCACGCCATGACCGCCGCCCACCCGACTCTGCCCTTCGGCACGGTCCTCGAGGTCAGGGACCTCGACAACGGCAAGAGCTGCCGGGTGCGGATCAACGACCGGGGGCCGTTCGTGCGCGGCCGGATCGTCGACCTCTCCTACGCCGCGGCGCGGGCGCTCGACATGGTCGGGCCGGGGACGGCGCGGGTCGAGCTGGCGGTCGTCTCGCCGGGATCGCCCGCCGTCGTGGCGCCGGACGAGCCGACCGTGGTGCTGGCGTCGGCCTCCGGGGCCGTGACCGCAGCCGCCGCGGCGGCCGCCACGACCGCGCCCGACGACGACCCGGGCCCGGACGCCGAGACGGCGTTCACGGTGCAGGTCGGCGCCTTCAGCGAGGCGAACCGGGCGGAGACCCTCCGCGACCTCCTGGCGCGCCACTTCCCCGACGCCGCGGTGCGCTCGGACGGCTCGTGGCACCGGGTGCAGGTCGGGAGCTTCCCCGACCGCTCGGAGGCCGAGGCCTTCCGCGTCAAGCTCGAGCGCCTGGGCTGGGCCGCGCTCGTCGTGGCGGCGCCATGAGGGCGGCCGGATGATCGGCGCGGCGGCGGCTCTGGCTCTGGTCGGACTCGCCGGAGCCTGCGCCGCCACCGCTCCGCCGCGCATCGCCCTGCCCGACGGCCTCCACCCGACCGCGCTCGCCACCGCCGACTTCAACGGCGACGGCAACCCGGACGTGGTGGTCGCCGGCGACAGCGGTCAGGCGATCGTCCTGCTGGGCGACGGTCACGGCGGGCTGCGGCCGCAACCCCCGGTCGCCGGCGGCGCCAACCCGGACGGGATGGCGGCGACGCCCGGCCTGGTCGCGATCGCCAACCACGAGACCGACTACGTGACCCTGCTGCGCGGCGACGGCAACGGCGGGCTCTCGCCGCGCACCCTACACGTCCACTCGAGCCCGCACCCGCACGCCGTCGCGCTCGGCGACTTCGACGGCGACGGCGTCCTGGACATCGCCTTCGACAGCTGGATGGAAGACCGCATCATGCTCCTCTTCGGCCGCGACGACTGGCGCGGCCCCGGGACGCCGGTCGAGGTCGGCGCGCGCCCCTACTGGACGATCTCCGCCGCGGACCTCGACGCCGACGGGAGCCTCGACCTGGTGACGCCGAACTGGGGCCACGGCACGGTCTCGATCCTCCTGGGCGACGGCAAGGGCCACTTCGCCCACGCCCCGGGATCGCCCTTCGCGGCAGGGCCCGCGCCGTTCTCCGCGGCGCTCGGCGACCTCGACGGCGACGGCAGGCCGGACGTCGCGGTGGCCAACTACTCCGGGCACGCGAGCGACACCGCCAACGACGGCCTCACCTGGATCCGCAACGACGGGGACCGCCGATTCACCCCGATCGCCCGGCCCGTGGCGAAGGGCGACTACAGCGCGCGGGTCGCGACCGGCGACGTCGACGGCGACGGGATCGCCGACGCCGTCTTCACCAACGCCAACGGCGCGACGGTGACCGTGGTCTACGGCGCGCGCGCGGGGCTCGGAGCCTCGGCGAGCTTCACCGTGCCGCCGCACCCGCACAACGTCGCGGTCGCCGACCTCGACCACGACGGCCACGGCGACATCCTGCTGACCACCGAGGAACGGGACGAGCTGGTGGTCCTGCCGGGCGGCGCGCGCCCCGAGTAGACCGGCGCCGCCCTACCGGCTCTCGAGCTGGCGGATCCAGTCGCGGATGCCCTGGTCGAGGCGGTGGCGGTCGCGGTGGCGCCGCAGCGCGACCTCGACCAGCCGGCCGACGAGCTCGGGAAGCCCGACGCCCGAGAGCTCCCACAGGCGCGGGTACATCGAGATGCTGGTGAAGCCGGGCAGGGTGTTGACCTCGTTGACGAGGACGGTCTCGCCCTCGAGCAGGAAGTCGACCCGCGCCATGCCGTGGCCGCCCAGGGCGGCGAAGGCGTCGACCGCCAGCCGGCGCAGGCGCGCGGCCAGCTCTTCGGGGAGCTCCGCCGGCGCGATCAGCCGGGCGCCGTCCGTCAGGTACTTGTCCTCGTAGTCGTAGAAGTCCCGCCCCGGGACGATCTCGCCGACGGCCGACGCCTCGAGCCGCTCGTAGCCGAGCACCGCGCACTCGAGCTCGCGGCCCGCGACCCCCCGCTCGACCAGCACGTCGTCGTCGAAGCGCAGAGCGAACCGAACCGCCTCGCAGAGGTGCGCCGGGTCGGCGACCTTGCGCACGCCGACGCTCGAGCCGCCGACCGACGGCTTGACGAAGAGCGGCGGGGCGAAGCGGGCGAGGCGCTCGAGGAACGCGGCCGGGGCGGCTTCGAAGGCGGCGCGCGAGGTCGCCTCGTAGTCGACCACCGGCACGCCCGCGGCCTCGATCAGCCGCTTGGCGAGGACCTTGTTCATCGCCAGCGCGCTCGCCGTGACCCCGGCGCCGACGTAGGGCAGATCGGCGATCTCGAGCAGGCCCTGGAGGGTGCCGTCCTCGCCCCAGGTACCGTGCACGATCGGGAAGACGACCTCGACCCCCGAGGCGACCAGGTGGGCGAGGCTGGGGAGGATCGCGCCGCCGGCCGCCGGCAGGCGGTCGAGCTCGCCGGCGAGGGCGCGGGCTGCGACCGCCGGCTCCACCCAGACGCCGTCGGGCCCGATCCCCAGCGCCACGACCTCGTGCCCCGCCGCCTCGAGCCCCCCCGCCACGGTCCGCGCCGAGGCCACCGAGACCGCGTGCTCCACGCTCCGTCCACCGAAGATCAACCCGACTCGCGCCATCTGTCCAAGCCTCCCGGAGGTCGCCGACACCCGCTCACCGCGGCCGACGCCGCCCGAGGATATCCGGTTCCGGGCGGAGCGGCGGTGAGCGCCGTTCGGTGCGGGCCAAACCGTTCGCCCGGCCGAGGCAGAGCTCGGCCCGGGGAGCGTGAGCTCTGGGACCGGGCGGGATCGCCTCCGATGGGGAGCTCGGTGCCGACCGCGCGGATCGCCCGGCCGAGGCAGAGCTCGGCCCGGGGACCGGGTGTGCCGGCGGTCGGGCATCGCCTCCGACGAGCTGTTCGGTGCGGGCCAAACCGTTCGCCCGGCCGAGGCAGAGCTCGGCCGCTTCATGGGGGATTGCCTTCGCCTACCGCTACGGGCGGATGAAGCGGCCGAGCTCTGTCTCGGCCGGGCCGAGGCGCGACTCCTGCGCCCCACCATCCGAGCAAGTCGCCCCGTTCCCCAGGGCGGGAGCCGGGCCCGTCAATCCATGTCGACCACCCGCGCCCAGGTCACCTCCGGCAGCTCCACCAGCGCCTCCAACGTCCGGGCCGGCGGCTCCTCGTCCAGCCGCAGCACGGCGAGCGCCTGCTCCTGCCCGCCTCTCCCCTGGCGTGCCAGGTGGATGTCCCCGATGTTGACCCCGGCCTCGCCGAGCAGCGAGCCGATCTTCCCCACCACCCCGGGCACGTCCTGGTTGCGCAGCACCAGCAGCTTGCCCTCCGGCCGGAACTCCAGGCGGAAGCCCTCGAACTCCACGACCCGCGGGTCGCGCTCGCCGAAGAGCGTCCCCTGGACCGACACCTTCCGCCCCGAGCCCGAGAGCGTCACCCCCACCAGGTGGGGGTAGTCCCCCGAGCTCGAGTGCGTCGAGCGCACCACCTCGATGCCGCGCGTCGCGGCCACCCGTTCGGCGTTGACGTAGTTGACTGCCTCGCCCAGGAACGGCTCGAGCGCCCCTTTCAGCACCGCCACCGCGACCGGCACCCGGAACGCCTCGTCGATCCCCCACAGGTCGACCTCGAGCGAGTCGGCGCCGCCGCCGGTCAGTCCGCTCGCCAGCCGGCCCAGGAGCTCGCCGAGGCGCAGGTAGGGCTCGCCCTGGGTGCCCGCGGGGCGGAACGGCAGGTTGACCGCGCTGACCGCGAGCGATCCCTCGAGCGCGGCCACCACCATGCGGGTCGTCTCGACCGCGATCCGCTCCTGCGCCTCGCGCGTCTGGGCGCCGATGTGGGGCGTGGCGACCACCTTCGGGTGCCGCACCAGCGGCAGATCGGTCGGCGGCTCGGCGGCGAACACGTCGAGGCCCGCGCCGGCCAGCCGGCCCGACTCCAGCACTTCGAGGAGCGCGGCCTCGTCCACCAGGCCGCCGCGGGCGCAGTTGACCAGGAGCGCGCCCTGCTTCATGGCGCGCAGTCTCGCCGCCGAGAGCAGGCCGCGCGTGCCGTCGGTGAGCGGCGTGTGCAGGGTCACGACGTCGGCGCGGGCGAGGAGCTCGTCGATCTCCAGCAGCTCGACCCCCTGGCGGCGTGCGACCTCGGCGTCCAGGAAGGGGTCGGAGGCGATCACGCTCATACCGAAGGCGCGCGCCCGGTCGGCCACCTTCTGCCCGATCCGGCCGAACCCGATCACGCCCAGCGTCTTGCCCTGGAGCTCGAGGCCGACGAAGCGCTTGCGGTCCCACTGGCCGGCCTTGATCGAGGCGTCGGCCGCCGGGATGTTGCGCGCCACGGCGAGCAGCAGCGCGAACGTGTGCTCGGTCGCCGAGAGCAGGTTGGCCGTCGGGGCGTTGACCACCAGGATGCCCCGCTCGGTGGCGGCGGCGACGTCGATGTTGTCGACCCCGATGCCGGCGCGCCCGACGACCTTCAGGCGCCGGCCCGCCTCGAGCAGCTCCCGGGTGACCTTGGTCATGCTGCGCACGACCAGGGCGTCGTAGTCCGGCAGGATCTCCCCGAGCCGGGGACGCTCCTCCTCGGCGAGCACGGTGACCTCGGCGCCGGACTCCCGGAGGATGTCGAAGCCGGAAGCCTGCAGGGGGTCAGAGATCAGGATGCGATGGGGCATGGTCTCCCTCCAAGATGATGGACTCCGTCAATCCTCCGGCGGCGCCGCCTCCTCGATCGCCGCGAGCAACGCGTCGAGATCGCGCTCGCGGACCTCACCCATGTGCCCGATGCGGAAGGTCTCGGCCTTCCACGCGCCGTAGCCGCCGCCGACCGTGAAGCCGGCACGGGCCAGCCGGCCGACCAGGTCCGGCGCCGCGAGGCCGGGCGGCGGGCGCAGGCAGCTCACGGTCGGCGAGCGCGCGCCGGCCTGCGCAGCGAAGGTGAAGCCGAGGGCGCCGCCCGTCGCCTCGAGCCACTCCGCCACCCGCTCGCGCAGCCGCTCGTGGCGCGCCCAGCGCGCCTCGAGACCCTCGTGAGCGATCGCCCGGAGCTGGTGGTCGAGGGCGTAGGCGACCGGCACGGCGGGGGTGGTGATCGGCCCCCCGTTGCGGTGCTGGTCGAGGTAGCGCAGCAGATCGGTGTAGTAGCCGCGCGGGGTCACCTCCCGGGCGCGCGCCTCGGCCCGCTCCGAGACCGTGAACGGCACCAGCCCGGGCGGCGCGGCGAGCGCCTTCTGGCTCCCGGCGAGCACCCAGTCGAGGCCCCAGGCGTCGCTCTCCACCTGCGCGCCGCCCAGCGAGGAGACCGCGTCGGCGAGGACCAGGGCTCGGCTCTCCTCGCGCACGACCCGGGCGATCTCCGCCAGCGGGTTGATGACGCCGGTCGAGGTCTCGTTGTGGACCACGGTCACCGCGTCGTAGCCACCGCCCTCCCCGGTCGACCCGGCGCGCCGGAGCGCCCGGCGCACCAGGTCCGGGTCGACCGGACGGCCCCAGGGCACGTCCACCCGGTCGGCACGCTTCCCGAGGGCGAGGCTGATCGCGTGCCAGCGTTCGGAGAAGGCACCGCACACCAGGTGGAGCACCCGGGAGCGGACCGTGTTGAGCACCGCCATCTCCATCACCAGGGTCGCGCTGCCGGTGGCAAAGGGCACGTCGCGGCCGGTCCGGAAGACGCCGGGCAGCGCCGCCGCGAGCCGGCGGTAGACCTCCTTGAAGGTCGCCGAGCGGTGCCCGACGACCGGCGCGGTCATCGTCCGGCGGGCGGCCTCCGTGACGTAGGCCGGCCCCGGAAGGAAGTAGCGGATCGGCTCGGGGAGAGGGGCGATGATGTCCGTTTCGGACGGCATGGCGAGCGGCTCGGCGGGGGGTCTCGCGGCACGCTCCGGCGGGGTGGGCACCGGCTATGCCGCAGAGCGGCATTGTGGCAGGCCGGGAGGTTTCGGTCAACTCCGCGCGTCCCAGGGCCGCGGGCGGCGGAGGCGGGCGGCGAGCTCCTCGGCGCTCAGCTCGCGGGCGGCGGCTCCGGGGAGCGTGACCCACCAGCGGCCGCGGGCGGGCGCGAGCCGGGCGACGCCCTCGAGCTCCGCCGCCAGCCGGCTCTCGCCCGTGCCCTCCTCCGGCTCCCGGACGATCACCAGCGCGCAGCCGAGGAAGTGCTCGCGCAGCAGGTCGCCCAGGACCGGCGGACCGGCCGTCGGCTTGACCGACACCGAGCGCCCGCCGCCCACCGCCACGGCCCGGAAGGCGCCCGCTGCCGCCGCCGGCTCCAGGCCCGCCGGAGCGGGCGGGGCCACGGAGGAAGCGGCGAGGTCGAGCCAGCCGATCCGGAGCCCCGCCGCGCGGGCCGCCGCGAACAGGGGCTCGAGCGCCGCCGGCCCCTCGCCGGTCGTCCGCAGGAGGTGGATCCGCCTCACAGGACGCCTCCCGGCTCGGCCGGCTGCGGGTAGAGGAGCGCCGGCCGGCGCGCCTCGAGGAACGCCGCCTCGGCGGCCGGCCAGGTGGCGATCCAGGCGGCGAGACCGCCCTTCTCCCTCGAGCGCCCGGCGGCAGGTCTCGCTGCCGGTCAGCAGGTCGACGGCCGGGCGGTCGGTGACGAACTCGTAGGGCGCCCGGCGCCAGCCGAAGGCGTCCGGGGCGGCCTCGGCCACGGCGGCGAGGAGCTCGACTCCGGCGCGGAAGGGGCGGAGGCGCTCGGGGTCGGTCACCGCCAGCTCGATCCCGCCACAGCGCTCGCCGGCGTGTTTCTGGAACTGGGGGCGAAAGTAGGTGGGGAGGGCGGCCAGCCCGGCCTCCGGACCGAGCCGTGCGGCGAGGGCTTCGGCCAGGCGGAGCGGGTCGACCTGCGGCGCGCCGACGAGCTGGAACGGCCGGGTGGTGCCGCGGCCCTCGGACAGCCGGGTCGCCTCCACCAGGCAGAGGCCGGGGTAGAGCCGGGCGGTCACGGGGGCCGGCATGTTGGGCGAGGGTGCGATCCACGGCCGCCCGGTCTCCTCCCAGCCGTCGGCGCGCGACCACCCCGCCAGCGCCCAGATCGACAGCCCGTCGCCCCAGCCCCGCCGGCGGGCGTCGAGGCGGACGAGCTCGCCCAGGGTCAGGCCGTGCCGGACCGGGATCGGGAAGGCGCCGACGAAGGACTCGAAGCCCGGCTCGACCGGCGGCCCCTCGACCCGCTCGCCGCCCAGCGGGTTCGGGCGATCGAGCACCCAGACCTCGCAGCCGGCGGCGAGCGCCGCCTCCGCGGCCCAGGCGGCGGTGGCGGCGTAGGTGTAGTAGCGGCTGCCGACGTCCTGGAGGTCGATGACCAGCAGGTCGACCCCCGCGAACACCTCGGGGCTCGGGGTGAGCGAGTCCGCCGAGTCGCCGTAGAGCGAGGCGACGGCGGCGCCGGTCCAGGGGTCGCGCTCGGAGCGGGCGGGCACCATGTCCTGCTCGACGCCGTAGTAGCCGTGCTCGGGGCCGAGCAGAAGCGACGGCGGCGCCCCGGCGGCGCGCATGAGCGCCAGGTGGGCGGGCTCGAGGCGGGCGGTGACCGAGGCGCCGTGGCCGAGCAGCGCCCAGCGCCGCTCGGCGAGGAGCCGCGGCTCGTCAGCGAGGCGCGCGAGGAGACGGTCGAGGCCGGTCGCGAGCCGGCTCACGGCGTCTCCGGGCCGCGCCGGTACTCGCCGCTCGCGCCGCCGCTCTTCGCCTCCAGACGCAGGTCGGTGACCACGGCCCCCCGCTCGAGCGCCTTGACCATGTCGTAGAGCGCCAGGGCCGCCGTCGAGCAGGCGACGAGCGCCTCCATCTCGGCGCCGGTGCGCGCGGTGGTCACCACCCGGCTCCGGATCCGGACGCCGTCGGCGACCGGATCGACCTCGACCTCCACCTGGTCGAGGGGCAGCGGGTGGGCGAGCGGGATCAGCTCACCGGTGCGCTTGGCGGCTCCGATGCCGGCGATCCGGGCCACGGCGACGGCGTCGCCCTTGGGCAGGGAGGAGAGGCGCGCGACGGTCTCCGGGGCGAGCAGGACGCGGCACGACGCCTCGGCGATGCGGCGGGTCACCGGCTTGGCGGAGACGTCGACCATGCGCACCGCGCCCCGCTCGTCGAGGTGAGAGAAGTCGGGCACCGCTGCGCATGCTAGCATCCCGGCCGCCTTGGGCTCCCCGACGATCGCCATCCTGATTCCGGCCCTGGACGAGGAGCGGAATCTCCGCAGCCGCCTGCCTCCGCTGCTCGCCCTCGGCGACGAGGTAGTGGTGTCGGACGGCGGCAGCCGGGACGCGACGGCGCGCGTGGCGGCGGAGCTCGGAGCGCGGGTGGTGACCGGGCCCCCCGGCCGCGGCGGGCAGCTCGACCGGGCGGCGGCGGCGGCGAGCTCGGAGGTCTTCCTCTTCCTCCACGCCGACAGCTCGCTGCCCCCGGGCGCGCTCGAGCGGGTCCGCGAGGCCGTGGCGGACGGCGCCGTGGGTGGCGCCTTCCTGATCGCCTTCGACTCGCCGCGCCGGCTGCTGCGCTTCGGCGCGCGGCTGATCAACCTGCGCACTCGGCTGACGCGGGCGCCGCTCGGCGACCAGGCGCAGTTCGTCACCCGCGAGGCCTTCGAGGCGCTCGGCGGCTACCGGGACTGGCCGATTCTCGAGGATCTGGACTTCATCCGGCGCCTGCGGCGCCGCGGCCGGATCGCGATCCTCCCGCAACGGGTGACCACCTCGGCCCGCCGCTTCGAGACCCGCGGGGTCGCCCGCACGGTGACGGTGAACTGGGTGATCTGGACCCTCTACTGCCTCGGCGTCTCCCCGCTCCGCCTCGCCCGGCTCTACCGCCACGTGAGATAGCCGCGGCGGAGGGAGAAGGCCGGAGCCTTCACCGGGCGCCCGTCGCGAGAGGCGCCCGGGTGCCTCGAATCGTGCCACCGCAAGCGAGGAACGACCGAGGCGTGCCTGGAGGCACGTCGCAGGGAGAAACGAGCGAGGACGGCGCGAGGCGAGTTGCCCCGGCGTCTCGGAGCAGGGCGCCCGGGGAAGGCTCCGGCCCAAAAAAAGGAAAGCCCCGCCTCCTTTTGGGGAGGGCGGGGCCTCGCAGTGGCTGAGCCGGTCTCTCGGGTGACCGGTCAGCGTTCCGCCGTCGCTCAGCGGTTGACGGCTTCCTTCAGATCCTTGCCGGACTTGAAGCGGGCGTTCTTGCTGGCGGCGATCCGGATGCTCGCGCCGGTCGCCGGGTTGCGGCCCGTGCGGGCGGCACGCTTGGTGACCGAAAAGCTTCCGAAGCCCGGGAGCGTCACACGCTCGCCCTTCTTCAGGTACTTGGTGATCGACGCGAAGACCGCGTCGAACGCTTCGCCGGCCTGCTTCTTCGTCAGTCCGTCAACCGCGTCCACCACGGCATCCACAATGTGGGCCTTACCAGCCATAGCTCTCCTCCTTGGTAACGTTCAGTGCTCAGGCTTGCTGAAAACCGAGCCCACGATACGGCAACACCAACGGCCTGTCAACACCGATCGCCAGCCTTCTCAGGGCTTTCCTCCGCTTCCGCCTCAGCTTCGCCGGAGCACGTGCACCGAGAATCCGTCGTGATCCCCCGCCGGGAAGATCCGCCAGAAGCCCGGACCCCGGATCGCGCGGTCGGAAGGAGCGGACAGCAGCTCCCTCAGGTCCACCGCTCCGAAGGCCGGCTCGCGCCCCAGGAAGCGGGCGACGACCTCTTCGTTCTCCTCGGCCTCGAGCGAGCAGGTGATCGCCACCAGGAGGCCCCCCGGGGCCACCAGCGGAGCCGCATGGACCAGCATTTCCAGCGCTTTCGCGGCCAGCCGCCCGATCTCGCCGGCGCTGATCCGCCACTTGAGCTCCGGGTGTTTGCGCAGGGTGCCGGTGCCGGTGCACGGCAGGTCGAGCACCACCCGGTCGAAGCGCAGCGACCAGGGCGGGAGCAGGACGTCGGCGCCGACCACGGGCAGGGCGCGGCCGAGGCGGCGCAGGTTGGCCCGGACGGTCGCGAGGCGCCGCGGGTCGAGGTCGGCGAGCACCGGCCGCACGCTCGGCTCGGCGGCGACGAGGGCGAAGCTCTTGCCGCCGGGGGCGGCGGCGGCGTCCAGGATCCGCTCCCCGGGCATGGGCGGCGGGACCAGGGCGGCCGCCTGGCTGGCCTCGTCCTGGACGTAGAGGTCGCCGCGCCGGAAGGCCTCGCTGGCGAAAGGGTCGCCGTCCCTCACCACCAGGCCCGAAGGCGAGAGGCTCGACGGCTCGACCTCGAGACCCTCGTCGATCAGCGACTCGGCGAGGAGCTCGCGCCCGCCCCGGTCGCGGAAGGCGAGCAGGTGGACCGGCTTCGGGCGGTTGTTCGCCTCGAGCAGGGCAAGCGTCAGGTCGCGGCCGAAGCGCTCGAGCCAGCGCTCGACCAGGAAATCCGGGTGGCTGAGCTCGATCGCCATGCGCCGGGCCGGGTCCCGCTCGCGGACCGGCCAGTCCACGAGGTGCGGCGCGCGCGCGATCCGGCGCAAGACGGCGTTGACGAAGCTGGCGCCCCCCTTGTGGGTCAACCGGTGGGCCTGGTCGACCGCCTCGTTGACCGCGGCGTGCGCGGGCACGCGGTCGAGGAAGAGGATCTGGTAGACGGCGACCCGCAGGGGCGCGAGCAGCACCGGATCGATCCGGTCGAGGGTCCGGTCGCTCGCCACCTCGACCACCGCGTCGAGGCGCCGGAGCCAGCGCAGCGTGCCCATCACCAGCTCGACCAGCAGGCCCCGGTCCCGCGCGTCGAAGCGCTCGAGCGCGCCATCGAGGAAGGTGTCGGCGGGGGCCAGCGAGGCGAGGGTGCGCTCGATCACCCAGGTCGCCGCGACCCGCACGCTCTCCTGGCTGGTCTGCACCCGCCGGCCCGCGGGCGGATGCCGCAGCTTGCTCATCGCGAAGCGGGGTGGTCGGGCGGAGATGTCTTCACAGGCTCAGGCGAAGCGCTCGCCCACGCGGATTCGCTCGCCGTTGACGAAGTCCGAGGCGCGCAGCGGCTTCTTGCCCGGACGCTGGAGCTCTTCGATGCCGAACACGGAGTCGCCGCCACAGAGGATCGCCATCTTGCCCTGGCGCAGGCCGAGGTAGGTGCCGGTGAAGCCGGAGGGGCCCTTCTCCCAGGTCATCGGAACGCCCCAGAGCACCTTGATCGGCCGGCCCTTGAAGTTGGCGGTCATCCCCGGCCACGGATCGAAGGCGCGCATCCGGTTGTAGAGCTCCTCGGCTTCGAGGGCCCAGTTCATCCGGCCGTCGTCCTTGCTGAACTTCGAGGCGTAGCTGGCGCTTTCCTCGCGCTGCTTGCGCTGCTTGATGCCCTTGCCCTTCTCGAGCTTGTCGACCGTCTCCACCACCAGCTCGGCGCCCAGCTTCTCCAGGCGCTGCGAGAGCTCGCCGGCGGTCTCCGAGCGGCCGATCTCGACCTCGGTCTGGAGCAGGATCGGTCCGGCGTCGAGCTCCTCCTCCATGAGCATCGTGGTGACGCCGGTCTTCTTCTCGCCGTTGGCGACCGCCGACTGGATCGGCGAGGCGCCCCGGTACTTGGGGAGCAGCGAGCCGTGGAGGTTGACCGCGCCGTGCTTGGGGACCTCGAGGAGCTCGGCCGGGAAGATCTGGCCGAACGCCACGACCACGAAGAGATCGGGCGCGCGCTCGCGCATGCGGGCGATGAACGCCTCGTCCTTGACCCGCTCGGGCTGCAGGAGCTCGAGCCCGTGGGCCCGAGCGGCCTCGGCGACCGGCGGCTCCTGGACCTCCTGGCCGCGCCCCGCCGGCGCCGGCGGCCGGGTGACCACGGCGATCGGCTCGCGGCCGGCGGCGACCAGCGCCTCGAGGGTGGGGACGGCGAACTCGGGGGTGCCGAAAAAGACGATCTTGCCGAGCGTGGCCATGCCCCCATCGTAGCAGGGAGGGGGGAGGGCGGGGGAACGGGGGGAGGGTGGATGAAGCGGCCGAGCTCTGCCCGCCGCCCTGAGCGAGCGAAGCGAGTCGAACGGGTCGGCCGGGCGAACGCCGAGAGCCCGGCACAGAGCGGGTGGCCGAGAGGCCCGGCACCGGGCGGGTGGCCGCGGGCCCGGTCGTCGTCGGATCCACCGCTTGGCCGGCCGAGACGGAGCTCGGCCCGGGTGCCGGCAGGCGGTTGGGGGGCTGGGGTCGTCTCCGCCGACTCGCTCGGTGCTCCCTGCACCGATCGCCCGGCCGAGACGGAGCTCGGCCGCTTCACGTGGGGTCGGACACCGCGGGGCCGGCACCGGGCGGGTGGCCGCGGGCCCGGTCGTCGTCGGATCCACCGCTTGGCCGGCCGAGACGGAGCTCGGCTCGGGTGCCGGCAGGCGGTTGGGGGGCTGGGGTCGTCTCCGCCGACTCGCTTGGTGCTCCCTGCACCGATCGCCCGGCCGAGACGGATCTCGGCCGCTTCACGCGGGGTCGGACACCGGGGCCTGGGACGAGCCTCAGCTCGCGGCCACTCTCCTCTTGCTTCTCCTCCAGGATCACCAGGTGCCCCTTGCCTTCGACCTTGTCCAGGTCGAGGTCACCGACCACCCGCACCGGCACGCCGTCCAGGTTGAGCTCGCCTTCCAGGTGGACCGAGCCCGTGCCGGCCTCCCAGTCGGCCTTGGACAGGTCCGACCGCTCCTCGTCGAGCGGGAACCCGAGCTCGGTGCCGCCGCGGGTCTCGGTGAACTTCACGTGCACGTACTTGCGGTCGATCGCCGCCTTGAGCTCGCCGCGGGCATCGTCGCGGATCGGCCGGTAGATGATCTTGTGATCGCCCTTCGACAGCTTGTACGGTAGCTCGCTCATGGACATGCTCTCCTCGGATGCTGAAGGTTCTCGGTTCTCTCTCTAGGTGTGCGCTACCCGGCTTTCGTGACGGCATGAAGCCGCCCGGTGCCGGGCTACTCCACCCGCGCCGCGTCGATCTCGAGGAAGTAGTCGCCCGGGACGAGGACTTCCCGGGGCTTCGAGCCCTGCGGGGGGCCGAGGATGCCGTCCTGCTCCATCAAGTCGATCAGGCGGGCGGCGCGCGAGAAGCCGACGCGCAGGCGGCGCTGCAGGAAGGAGGCCGAGCCCTGGCCCTCGGAGACCACCAGCCGGGCGGCCTCGTCGTAGAGCTCGTCGTCGGATCCTCCGTCGGATCCGCCGCCCGCGTTGCGGCTTCCCTCGGGCGCCTTCAGAAGGTCGAGGTTGTAGTCCGGCTTGGCCTGCTTCTTGAGCCAGCGCATCAGCCCCGCCGTCTCCTGCTCGGAGACGTAGGCGCCGTGGAGGCGCATCGTGCGCGAGGTGCCCGGCGGCATGAACAGGGCGTCGCCCTTGCCGAGGAGCTGCTCGGCACCGATCCCGTCGAGGATCGTGCGCGAGTCGTGGCGGGTCGCCGTGGCGTAGGAGATGCGGCACGGGAAGTTGGCCTTGATCGTGCCGGTCAGGATGTCGACCGACGGCCGCTGGGTGGCGACGATCAGGTGGATGCCCACCGCGCGCGCCATCTGGGCGAGGCGGGCGATCGCCGTCTCGACCTCGGAGGAGGCGACCATCATCAGGTCGGCGAGCTCGTCGATGATGATCACGAAGTAGGGCAGGGGCTGGAAGTCCTGGGGACCGAAGTCGCCGCCGTCGTCGTCGAGCGCCAGGCGCCGGCGCTGCTCGGGGTCGCGGATGGCGCTGTTGTAGTACGCGATCGAGCGCACGTGGACCTCGGCCAGCAGGCGGTAGCGCCGCTCCATCTCGGCCACCATGTTGTTGAGCACGTTGGCCGCCTGCTGCGGCTCGACCACCACCTTGGTCTCGAGGTTGGGGATGTCGGCGTAGACCCCGAGCTCGATCCGCTTGGGGTCGATCAGGATGAAGCGCACCTGCTCCGCCGGGGCCTTGTAGACGATCGACGTGATCATCGTCTGGAGGCCGACGCTCTTGCCCGCGCCCGTGGCGCCCGCGACCAGCAAGTGGGGCATGGTGGCGAGGTCGGCGAAGTAGGGCTCGCCGTAGATCGTCACCCCCAGGGCCATGGTGAGCGGCGAGCGGGCCTTCTGGAAGGCCTCCTGGGAGAGCAGCGAGCCGAGCGGGATGGTGAGCCGCTCGCGGTTGGGCACCTCGATGCCGAGGGTCGAGCGGCCGGCGAGGCGATCGATCCGCACCGAGGTGGCGCGCAGCGCCAGCGCCAGCTCGTCTTGCAGGTTGACGATCTGGCTCACCTTGACGCCCGGCGCGGGCTGGAACTCGAAGACCGTGATCACCGGGCCCGGGCTGATCCCCTCGATCGTGCCCTCGACCCCGAACTCGGCGCACCGGCTGCGGATCAGCTCGCCGAGGCGGACCAGCTCGTCCTCGTCGAGCCGGGCGCCGGGGGTCGTCTGCTGGAGCAGGTTGAGCGGCGGCGTGCCGGGCGGGCCGCTGCCGGGCTCGCCGACGAACGAGAGCTCCTGCTGGGGCGCGCTCTCGCGCGCGGGCCGCGACGAGCGGGCCCGCGCGGGCGCCGCGGCAGAAGACGCCGGCTCGCCCGCCACCTCCCGGAGCTGGCTCGCGGCGGCGGCCGGTCCGGAGACCCGCCGGACGGCGAACCCTCCCTCGCCCCGCTTCTCCACCACCCGGAGCGGCAGGTCGACCATCCCGCCGGCCGCCGCCTCGCCGCCGGCCGCCGTCCCCTCCTCGCCGCGGCGCTCGGCCATCACCCGCTCGAGGTGCTTGGCGACCACCCGCCGGCGGTTGCGCTCCTTGGTCCGGCGCTCCTGCCGCCGCTCCCGGGCGAGGCGCAGCCGCCCCCACCATGCGGCGACCCGCCGGCCCCAGGCGCGGGCCACGTCGCCGAGCGTCGACTGGACGGCGAGGGCGCCGCCCAGGAGCACCGCCGAGATCAGCACCAGGAGGGTGCCCGGCAGGTTGAGGCGGGCCTCGAGGTAGCGGGCGAGGAGCTTGCCGAAGGCGCCGCCCGAGTCGGCGAGCCAGCCCCGCCAGGCGATCTCGCCGACGGTGGCCTGGAGCAGGGCGGGCAGGGTTCCGAGCACCACCAAGGCGCCCAGCAGGCGCAGCGGCGAGCGCTCCGCCGAGCGCCGGCGCACCAGGCGCCACCCGGCGGCGACCAGGAAGACCGGGACCAGGAACGCGACCAGCCCGAGCAGCCCGAAGGCGAGGGCCGAGGCGTGGGCGCCGACCTCGCCGATCAGGTTGCGCACCGGCCCGGGCTCGGAGGAGGCGTGGAACAGGCTCGGGTCGTCCGGGTGGTAGGAGACCAGGCTCGCCGCGAGGAGCAGGGCGACGGAGAGAGTGAGGATGCCCGCGAGCTCCTCACCTTTGCCCGGCGGCAGCTGGATGCGCGCCGCGGGTCTCTCCTCTCGCGCGGATGCCTTGGCCAAGGTCGGACTCTCGAGTAACGGTTGAAGGATTTCGGCTAAGTTCCGTTGAAGTCTAACACTTCCTGCACCCGAGCCCCGAATCCCGCCCTTCTTCACCTCGCCCTGGAGGCGTCCGCGGGGGCCCGTCTCACCAGGCGCAGGAAGTCGGCCAGCGAGAGCTCCTCGGCGCGCGCGCCGGGCGAAATGCCGGCCTCGGCCAGGGCCCGCTCGGCCGGTTCCCGGCCCCAGCCCGCGCCCAGGCTGTTGCGCAGCGTCTTGCGGCGCCGCCCGAAGGCCAGGTGGACCGTCTCCTCGAGGGTCGCCATGCCGGGCGCGGCGAGCGGCGGCGGCCGCAGGTCGAAGCCGACGAAGGCGCCGTCGACCTTGGGCGGCGGCCGGAAGCTGCCGGCCTTGACCCGCCCCAGGACCCGCACCTCGGCGCGCGCCTGGACCAGGATCGAGAGCGCCCCGTACGCCGGCTCCCTCGGGCCGGCCACCAGGCGTTCGGCCACCTCCTTCTGGACCAGGAAGGCGGCCCGCGGGATGCGCTCCGGGTGGCGCAGGAGCCGGGAGACGAGGGCGGTGGCGACGTTGTAGGGCAGGTTGCCGGTCACCAGGGTCGGCGCCGGAAGCCGTTGCCACGGGATCTCCAGGGCGTCGCCGACCACCAGGGCCGGCTTCGGGACGCCCGGCGCGGCGCGGCCGTCGGCGAGGCTGCCGCGCAGGGCGAACGCCCATTCCGGGTCGAGCTCCCAGGCCCACACCCGCGCTCCCCAGCGGGCGAGCTCGCGGGTGAGCACGCCGCCGCCCGGGCCGATCTCGAGCACCCGCTCGCCCGCCGGCCGGAGGAAGGCGACCAGCGGGCCGCAGATCCGCGGATCGACCAGGTGGTGCTGGCCCAGGGCCTTCTTGAGGCGCGGCGCGGCCATCGAAGGGAAACTACCAAAGGAAGACGGGGCGGGGGAGATCGCTCCCCCCGCCCCGGAGAACGGCGGCCGTTCCCCCTCCCTCGCACCGCCGGCCGCCGGATCTGGCGCTCGTCTACCGCCAGCTCAAGCGGAAGCCGAGGCGGTAGATCCTCGGCGAGAGGCTCTCGGTGAGGAAGTTGGCCGTCCCCGCGTTGAGCTCGCGGTCGCGCTGCAGCACCGAGCTGCGGTTGGTGACGTTGAAGGCGTCGAGGCTCAGGATCCCCGAGAGCTGGGCGGTGAACGGCACGTCCTTCTCGAGGCGCAGGTCGAGGTCGTAGACGTCGTCGGCCCGGAACCGGTCGACGGTCGGGACCGCGGCCGCCTGGATCTCGCTGCCGTCGGCGACCAGGTCGGTGTAGTAATAGGTCAGCGGGTAGCCCTGGCGGGCCTGGAGGTCGCCGGCCACGTTGAAGCCCCACGGCCGATCGGGCGCGATCTCGTAAAGGCCGTTCAGGTTCGCCGACCAGGTCGACTGCACGAGCACGTCCTGGAAGGCACCCGAGCCCTGCGACTGGACGTAGAACAGCCCGCCGTGGGGATCGGAGGCCGTACCGTCCTCGGCCGACGGGTCGTCGGTCGGGTTGTCGAAGCGCAGGGTCGAGTCGGCCACCTGCCACTCGGCCTTGCCGTACTGGAAGTAGCCGCGTGCCATCCAGCGCTTCGACAGGCGCTTGGTGACCGTCAGCCCGGCCCCCCGGTAGTCGCGCTCGCTGTCGCCATTGGTCAGCAGCTGCCCGCCGGTGAACTCGAGGCCGTCGCGCAGGCTGTAGTAGTCGGCCGACCAGGGCGTGCCGTCGGGCAGGTCGGGCACGGTGACCCCGTCCGAGGCGACGCGGTGGTCGAACACGTAGTCGCCGCGCTCGGCCGGCCGCACCACGCCGTCGGCGCCGACCACCAGGTCACGGGTTTCGAGGATGCCGGTGACCCGGCGCCAGGTGAGGTCCGCCCCGACCACGAGCTCGGGCAGGAAGGCGTGCTCGGCGCCGAGGACGACCTCGTCGGTGAGCGAGGGATCGAGCCCCGGGTCGGTGACGTTGGGCGTCACCAGCGCCGTCGGGTCGGAGGGGTCCACCCCCACCGCGCGGATCGGCGTGGCCTCCTCGCCGGGCTCCCAGATGTTGTCGCCGTTCGTGTCGTCGAACAGCAGGCGGTAAAAGGCGGGGCCGGTCGGGTTGACCCGCGTGACGTCGACGCTCGAGAGCTGCTCGGCGAAGCGCGACACGCTCGCCCGCAGCAGGGTCTTGCGCTCGGCGCCCAGGGCGTAGGTCACGCCCAGGCGGGGCGACAGGGTCTGCCACTTCAAGCCGCCGGCGTCGTTGCCCGGAAAGTCGATCGCCGGCAGCAGGTCGGGCACCGCCGGGTTGGCCTGGACCACGCTCGCCAGGTTCTCACCCTCCTGGACGTCGTAGCGCAAGCCGGCGTTGAGCGTCCACGGGCCGGCGCTCAGCGTGTCCTGCGCCCAGCCGGCGGTGTAGGTCATCCGGTGCGGCGTGGCGCTCGTCCGGAAGGCCTCGGCGATGTCGAGGCCGCCGGTCGAGCCGCACAGGCCGGTGCCCTCGCACGAGCGGTGGCGCACGTTCCTGCCCGGGTAGCCGAAAGCGCTCTCGACCTCGAAGGTGCGGTAGGAGAAGCCGGCCTTGAGCTCGTGCGACAACCCGCCGGTGGTGAAGAAGTAGGAGCCGTCGGCCTGGTAGTCGTCGCTGTTGCGGTCGGAGATGCCGCTGAAGTAGCTGTTCTTCCAGACCCCGTCGGTGTCGAGCAGGGGCTCGTCGGCGATCGCCACCGTCCCGGGGTAGGAGCCGCCCCGCGACTGGAGCTCGAAGCCTCCGTCGACGTGCGAGTAGAGGCCGTCGAGGAAGAGGTCCGGCGACAGGACGTGGACGTCCTCGAGCTTCCAGATCTCGGTCGGGCCGTCCTGGTTCCAGGTGGCGCTGGAGGAGAAGTTCGAGCCCGGCCGCCGGCCCTGCTTGATCTTGTCGCCCCGGTTCCAGGAGGCGACGAGCGAGTCAGCCGTGGTCGCCTGCCCGTTGAGCTTGAGCGCCGAGTTCTCGAGCAGGGTGTCGTCCGGGTCGCCGTTCTGGGCGAACTGCTTGATGTCGTTGCGCCCGTACGAGCCCCAGAGCCAGAGGCGGTCGGCGACGATCGGGCCGCCGGCCTCGACGCCCAGGTCGAGCACCTCGTCGACCGAGTTGCCCGGCGTGTCCGCCGGCGACTGGGCGACCAGACCGCCGGCGCCGTCGCCGTTCTCGAGCTCGCCGGCGACGTCGGGATCGGGCTGCTCGAGCAGGCCGAAGAGCTTGGAGGCGTCGGTCCGCAGGAAGCGGGCCGAGCCGCGCGGGGTGTTGGTGCCGCGCTTGGTCACCAGGTTGAGCGAGGCGCCGGAGGTCACTTTCTCGACGTCGGTGCCGCCGGTCGAGACCTGGATCTCCTGGAGCTGGTCGAAGTCGTAGTAGGTCGGCGACGAGCCCACCGCCGCCATGTCGGTCACCACCACGCCGTCGAGGGCGAAGGCGTTGTCGGCGTCGGTGGCGGCCGGAGCGGTGAACATGGCCTGCTGACCGGACTCGTTGCCGCCGACGTTGATCCGGTCCGAAAGCACGCCGGGCGTCTGGGTGACGATCGCCCAGGGGTCCCGGGCGGTGGGGATCTTCTCCAGCTCGATCTGGGAGATGGTGGTGCCGCGCGAGATCTTGCGCGGATCGAGGACCGGGGTCTCGGAGATCACCTCCACGACGTCGGTGATGGTGGGGGCGAGCTCGATCGCGAGCGTCGTGTCGCGGCCGACCCGGATGGTGACCTTGTCGTACTTCACGGTCGAGAAGCCGTCGCGGGTCGCCGTCAGGTGGTAGATCCCCGGATCGAGCTTGGGGAACCGGAACGCGCCCTGAGCGTCGGTCGTCTGGACGCGCGGGGCGCCGAACCCGGCGAGCTCCACTCGTGCGCCCGCAAGAGGCGCGCCGTTGCCGGTGCGGACGGTACCGTAGAGGCCTCCGGTCTGCTCCTGGGCCGGGGCCGGGGCGGCGGCCGCCAGAGCGACGGCCACGATCGCGACCGTGACGAGGAGTCGGAAGCTCGAGAGCCGGCGGCCGGCGCGGCCTGCCGCTCCCGGCTGGTCCTGGGGTCGAGCGCCATTGTCTTTCATCGCACACCTCCACTGGAACTATCCGAGAGAGGATCTGCTCGGAAGGCTGCGCGCCGAGAAATGGCAAGATTCTTGCCATGCCGATCCGCGCGGGGCGTCCTAATTCAAGTCTCTTATTCCGTTATATTTAGCTCATTCTTTCAGAATTCAATTTCCCGGGCGAACGATCCGAGAGAATTCACTTTACTGAACCGGCCGATGCATTCCGATGGGCTCCAAGACTTTCGATTCAAGAAATGGTACGATTCGGTTTCCCGAATCGGCGCTCCGGCGCGGCCGGCTCGGCCAATTTGGCACCGTCGGTTTCGGACCGGGGAAGCCGGAAGTCCCTGAAAACCGGGCGTTTCCGCGTAATCGGCGGGACGCGGGACTGGCACCCCCCTTGCAGCCCAGAGAATGCGCCCCGCGGCGACCCCAGGAGATCATCCAATGACCGAGCCGGACCTCACCTCAGCCCCCCGGGACCTCCCCCAGGCCGGCCGGCCCGCTCGCGAGCCGGGCTCGAGAGCGCTCGAGGACCTCGAGCGCCAGACCCTCTCGCTCAAGCAGGCCGAGGCGGAGATCCGCAAGGTCATCGTGGGGCAGGCGTACCTGATCGACCGGCTCCTCGTCGGCCTTCTCGCGCGCGGGCACCTACTGATCGAAGGCGTCCCGGGCCTGGCCAAGACCCTGGCGGTCAAGACCCTGGCCCGGACCCTGGACATCGCCTTCCAGCGCATCCAGTTCACCCCCGACCTGCTGCCGGCGGACCTCGTGGGCACCCTGATCTACGACGCCCGGACCGGCGGCTTCGTGCCCCGCAAGGGGCCGATCTTCACCCGCATCCTGCTCGCCGACGAGATCAACCGGGCGCCGGCCAAGGTGCAGTCGGCCCTGCTCGAGGCGATGGAGGAGCGCCAGGTCACGCTCGGGAAGCTCGACCTACGGTCTCGAGGAGCCCTTCATGGTGCTCGCGACCCAGAACCCGATCGAGCAGGAGGGCACCTATCCCCTGGCCGAGGCCCAGACCGACCGCTTCATGCTCAAGCTGCGCATCGGCTACCCGAGCCGCTCCGAGGAGGCCGAGATCCTCGACCGCATGCTGGTCGAGCACGCGATCGAGATCCGGCCCGTGCTCGACCGCGACCGGCTGCTCGACCTGCGTCGGGTGGCCGACGGGGTCTACCTGGACGACAAGATCCGCCGCTACGTCCTCGACCTGGTCGCCGCCACCCGCGACCCGGCCGCGGCCCGGAGCCCCGAGCTCGCCGACCTGATCGCCTTCGGAGCCTCGCCGCGCGCCACGATCTTCCTCGCCCGCGCGGCCAAGGCGCTGGCGCTGGTGCGCGGGCGCGGGTACGTGATCCCGGAGGACGTCAAGGAGATCGCGCCCGACGTCCTGCGCCACCGGATCGTGCCGTCGTACGAGGCGGAGGCCGAGGAGGTGAGCGCCGACGACCTGGTGGCGCGCCTCCTCTCCCGCGTCGAGGTCCCGTAGGCCGTCTTGAGGTGACGTTGGCTTTCCCGGCCGTCCTCTCGAACGTCTTTCGCTCCCGGAACCGGAAGGGGGCTCCACCGCCCCGCCCGCGCCTGCCGGCGGACCTGGCGCGCAAGGTGCGGCGCATCGAGATCGCGACCAAGCGGCTGGTCGACCAGGGGGTAGCCGGCGAGTACCACTCGGTCTTCCGCGGCCGCGGCGTCGAGTTCGCCGAGGTACGCCCGTACCAGCCCGGCGACGACGTGCGGTCGATCGACTGGAACGTCACCGCCCGGATGGGCGAGCCGTTCGTCAAGAAGTACGTCGAGGAGCGGGACTTGACCGTCTTCCTGGCGGTCGACGTCTCCGGCTCGCTCTCCTTCGGCTCGCGGGTCATCGTCAAGCGGGACCTGGCGGCGGAAGTGACCGCCCTGCTCGCCTTCGCCGCGGTGCGCAACGGCGACCGGGTGGGGGCGGCGCTCCTGTCCGACGGCATGGACCTCTTCCTCGCGCCGCAGCGCCGCAGGACCCACGTCCAGCGGCTGATCCGCGAGGTGCTGATCCGGCCGGCCGGCGGCCGCACCGACCTGGGTGCCGGCCTCGGCCAGCTGCTCTCGACCTTGAAGCGCCGCTCGGTCCTGTTCCTGGTCTCCGACTTCCTCACCGAGCCTTTCCCGGGCGCCCTCAAGGCGGCGGCCGCGCGCCACGACCTGGTGGTGATCGAGGTGCTCGACCCGCGCGACGCCGAGCTGCCGCGAGCCGCGGGCCCGGTGGTGATCGAGGACGCCGAGACCGGCCGCCTCGCGGTGGTCGACGGAGCCCGCGCGGGCGAGGCCCACGCCCGGAGCTGGCGCCGCCGGCACGAGGAGCTCGACCGGCTGCTTCGGAGCCTGGGCGTCGATCACCTGGTGCTCCGCACCGACCGGCCCTACCTGGCGCCGATGGTCGAGTTCTTCGAGGCCCGGCGGCGGAGGCTCGCGCGATGAGCGCCCGGCGATCGGGGGCCGCCTACGGGCTCCTCGCCCTGCTCGCCCTGCCGGCTCTGGCGGTGTCGCAGACGCCCGCGCCCGGCGCGGCGCCCCGGCTGGCGGTGACCCTCGAGCCCGAGACCCTCACCGTCGGCGACCGGGTGCGGGCGACCCTTTCGCTCACCGCCGACCCGTCGGCGCTCGCCGGAGAGCCCCGCTTCCCCGCCTGGGGCGAGACCTGGGGCACCGCCGAGGTCCTCGAGACCACGCCGGTCGAGCGCCGCGACGCGGGCGGCGGGCGGGTCGAGTACCGCCAGAGCGTCGTCCTCACCGCCTTCCGGCCGGGCCGCGTCGCCCTGCCGCCGAGGACGGTCGCCTTGCCTGGCGCCGAGGCCACCCGCGCGCTCGAGACCCCGGCGGACCTCGCGCTCTCGGTCCGCTCCGTGCTGCCGCCCGCCGCGGAGGGGAAGGCCCCGCCGGAGCCCAGGCCGCCGGCGCCGCCGCGCGCGCTGCCGCTCGGCCGCGCCTTCTGGTGGACCCTGGCGGCGATGGGGCTCGTCGCCTGCGGCGCCCTGGGCCTCGCCGTCGCCCGCGCCCGCGCCGCGGCCGGTGCAGGCGCGGGGGCGGGTTCCCGCCGGGCGCTGCCGCCCGCCGAGGAGCTCGCCGCAAGCCTCGCCGAAGCGGCCCGCGAGACCTCCGTCGAGCGGGCGCACGTCGCCCTGTCGCTCGCCTTGCGCCGCTACCTCGGGCGGGCGCTCGGCTTCCCGGCGCTCGAGAGCACGACCTCGGAGATCCGCCGCGAGCTGCGCGGCCGCCGCGCCCCCGAGCCGGTCGCCGCGCGGAGCGTCGAGGTCCTGGGCGCCTGCGACCGCGTGAAGTTCGCCCGCGAGCCCTCCGCCCACCCGGCCCTCGAGGCGCGCCTCGAGGCGGCTCGGGAGATCGCCGACCGGCTGGAGGCCCACCTCGCGCCGGCTCCGGCGAGGCCGGCCGGCGGTGGAGAGGCGGCGGCGTGAATCCCTTCCCCACCCTCGCCGACCCGGCCTGGCTCGCGCTGCTCGCGCTGCTGCCGCTGCTCGCCTGGCTCCACCACCGGCGCTCCGGGGCAGGCGCGATCACCTACAGCCGGCTGCCGAGCCAGGCGGCAGGCCGCTGGCGCCTGCACCTGCCCTTCTACCTCCGACTGGCGGCGCTCGCCGTGCTGGTGGTGGCCCTCGCCCGCCCGCAGCTCGGCTACGCCTGGGAGGAGAGCCTGACCGAGGGCATCGACATCGAGATCGCCCTCGACGTCTCGGGCAGCATGGGTGCCGAGGACTTCCAGCCGAAGAACCGCCTGACGGTCGCCAAGGAGGTGGTGGAGAGCTTCGTCTCGGGGCGCACCGGCGACCGGATCGGCCTGGTCGTCTTCTCCGGTGGCGCCCTCACCCAGGTGCCGCTGACCACCGACCACCAGATGCTGCGCTTCCTGGTGGACTCGGTCGACCTGGGCAACCTGCCGCCGGGCACCGCCATCGGGGTCGCCCTGGCGACCGCCGCGGCGCGCCTCAAGGAGAGCACCGCCAAGAGCAAGGTGATCGTGCTGGTCACCGACGGCGTCAACAACGCCGGCGAGATCGACCCCCGCTCGGCCGCGGCGCTCGCCGACGGCCTCGGCATCCGGGTGTACACCGTCGGGGTCGGCACCGGCGGGCGGGTGCCGATCAAAGTGGCGGTGGGCGACCCGCTGACCGGCCAGCCGATGATCCAGCGGATCCTGCGCCGGATGCCGGTCGACGAGGACCTGCTGCGCGAGATCGCCCGGCGCACCGGCGGCCGCTTCTGGCGGGCCACCGACCGGAACGGTCTCGCTGCGGTGTTCGGCGAGATCGACCGTCTGGAGAAGACGCCGCTCAAGACCAAGCGCTTCGTGCGCTACCGCGAGGCCTTCCAGCCCCTCGCCTGGGGCGGCCTCGCGCTCCTGCTGGCGCCCCTGGTGCCGGCGACCTTGAAGGTGACGGTCGAGCCATGAGCTTCGCGCGCCCCGGGCTCCTCGCCCTCGCCCTGCTGGCGCCGGTCGTCGCCTTCGCCGCCGCGCAGCTCTGGCGCCGGCGCTTGCGGGCGACCGAGGCCTGGACCGCGCGACCGCTCTGGGACCGGCTGGTGGCCGGCTACTCCCGCCGTCGCCTGCTCGCCTCGGTCACTCTCCTGGTGGTCGCCGTCCTCGGGGCGGCGGCGGCGCTCGCCCAGCCGCGCTGGGGCCGGAGCCGGGAGACCGTCGAGCGCAAGGGAGTGGACGTCGTCCTGGTGGTGGACGCCTCCCTCTCGATGGGTGCCCGCGACGTGCCGCCGTCCCGGATGGCGGTCGCCAAGACCCTGGTTCGGCGCCTGGTCCAGGCCATGCCGGGCAACCGGGTGGCGCTGATCGGCGCCGAGGGCCAGGGGGTGGTGCTCGCTCCGCTGACCACCGACGGCGCCGTCCTCGACCTGCTCCTGGACGGCCTGGCGCCGGGCTCGCTGCCGGCCCCCGGCACCGAGCTGGGCGACGCCCTCGACCAGATCCTCCGGCTCTTCCCGCCGGGCGGCGACACGCACCGCTCGGCGGTGCTCGTCTCCGACGGCGAGGACCACGGCGGCGGGCTCGAGCGGCGCCTGGCGGCCCTCTCGGAGGCCGGCGTGGCGGTCCACGCGATCGGGGTGGGCACCCCGGAGGGCGCCCCGGTGCCGGTGCCGGGCCAGCCGGGGGTCGACAAGCGCCAGGAGGACGGCTCGGTCGTCATCAGCCGGCTCCACGAAGACGTGCTGGAGCAGATCGCGCGCGCCACGGGCGGCGTCTACCTGCGGGCCACCGACCCCGCCCGCGACCTGTCGAGCGTCGTGCGGGCGATCGAGGGGCTCCAGAAGAGCACGATCGAGTCGACCATCGTCGACACCCGGGCGGAGCGCTTCCAGTGGCCCCTCGGGGCGGCGGTCGCGGCCCTCGCCCTGTTCCTCGGCCTGTCGCCGTTCCGGCCCGCTCCGCGCCGGAGCGTGAAGCGCGCCGCGGCACCGGCCACCGCCGCCACCCGGGAGGCCTCGCCGTGATCGCCCGGCTCGCCGTCCTCGGCCTCGCCGCGACCACCGGCCTGGCCGGCCTGGCCGGGCTGCCTTCGCTCTCGGACGCCGGGCGGTGGCTCGGCCTCCACCCGCCGGTCTGGGTGGAGCGCTGGCTGCACAACCCCCGGGAGCGGACCGCCGCCGGGCTCGAGCGGCTCGAGAACGGCGACGCCCGCTCGGCGGCCGCGGCCTTCGAGAGCGCCGGGCGCCTGGCGCCCGACGACCCCCGGGTGGGATACAACACCGGCACCGCCCGCCTGCTGGCGGGGCACGGCGACGCCGTCGCCGCCCTCGAGCGGGCGGCGCGCGACGCCCCGCCGGAGCTGGCGGCCGCGGCCCGCTACAACCTCGGCAACGCCCACCTGGCGGCCGGCGATCCGGCCAAGGCGCTGGCGGCCTACGAGCAGGCGCTGCGCCTGGACCCGGCCGACGCCGCGGCCAAGTTCAACCTCGAGGTCGCCTTGCGCCGGCTGGAGGCGGAGCGGCGCAAGGCGAAGAGACCCCAGGAGGCGCCGGGCGGCGACAAGGAGGGCGAGCGAGAGCCCGGCGAGAAGGGTGGCGGGAGGGACGCCGCCCGCCCGCCCGCGAAGGAGAAGGAGCGCGCCGGCGCCCGCGAGCCCCGGCCCCGGGAGGGCCCGTCCCCGGCCGAGAGCCGGCCGCAGCCGGCGGGCGCCTCCCCGCTCTCCCGCCGCGCCCTCCCCAACTTCCGCGACCAGCCGGACATGAGCGCCGCACAGGCGGCCGCCCTGCTCGAAGCGGTCGAGAACCTGGAGCGCCGCGAACGCCGGAGCGAGGCCGCCGCCCGAGCGGACCGATCCGGCAAGAAGGCCGCCGAGGAGGACTGGTGAGGCTCCGGAGCGCGGCCCTCGCCGTGGCCTGCCTGCTGCTCGCGCCGGCCGGCCTCCTGGCCTCCGACGTCCAGGTCGAGACGCACCTCGAGCCGGCGGTCGTCGGCCTCGACGGCTACGTGCTGTTCACTATCGAGGCGAGCGGCCCGGGCTGGAGCACGCCCCGGCTCAGCCCCGCCTTCGAGCTCCAGAACCTCGAGGTCGCGGGCGGGCCCGACCAGCGCCACGACGTCACCTTCGGCACCGGCGGCAGCGGCTGGCATTACTCCTGGACCTGGCAGCTGCGGCCGCTCTCGGTCGGCTCGGCGGCGGTGGTCTCGATCGAGGTCCAGGTGGGTGACGAACGGCTGGAGCTCGCCCCGCGGCGGCTCGACGTGCGGCGCGAGCCGCCTCCCGGCGCCATCCCGCCGCGGGCGAACAACGGCCGCAGCCGCCTCGAACAGCTCCTGCGCCGCGGCCTCGGGAGCGAGGGCCGGGAGGAGGACCGCGAGCCGGCCCGGGCGACGCCCGACGAGCCGAAGCTCTTCCTCCGGGCGGTGGCCGATCCGGCCGATCCCTACGTCGGACAGAAGGTGGTCTACACGGTCTACCTGTACACCCAGATGGCGGTGCGCTCCATCGACGCCGACCGGCTCCCCCGCTTCGAGGGGCTGTGGGCGCGGCCCGTCGACCTCGACCGCCCGCCCCAGGAGACGGTCACCTGGCAGGGAGAGGCCTACACCCGGCTCCCGCTGCTCCAGAGGGGAGCTCTACGCGCTGGCCGCCGGCGGCCGCGACCTCGAGCCCGTGCACGCCCACTTCCTGGTCGAGCGGATCGAGCGCGACCGCTTCTGGCTGGGAGCGATGCACGTGCCGGCCGAGATCGAGCGGCGGAGCAACCCGGTCCACCTCGAGGTCAAGCCCCTGCCACCGCCCTCCCGGGCGCTCGCCGCGCGCTTCGGCGGCGCGGTCGGCGAGCTGACGGCCGAGGCGACGGTGGCCCCGCGCCACCTGACCGTGGGCCAGGGCGCCACCCTCGTCCTCACGCTCGCCGGGGACGGCCACCTCGAGACGCTGCCCGCCCCCGACCTCGACCTGCCGCCGGGGCTCGAGCTGTTGGAGTCGGAGGCGGGCCCGGCGGTGCCGGTGGCCACGGCCGCCGGCGACACGCCGGATCCGGACGGCCGCGACGGCGGCCGGCAGGCGGAGATGAGCCGGAGCTGGCGCTACGTGGTCGTGCCGAGGCGTTCGGGGTCCTGGCGGCTGCCGCCGGTCGAGGTGGCCTACTTCGATCCCGAGGCCGGGGCCTACCGGACCGCGCGCGCTCCGCTGCCCGACCTGTCGGCCCAGCCGGCGGCCTCCACCGGCGGCGAGGAGCACGCCGGCCGGCGCCCCGACTCGGACCTCCACGCGATCCGCAGCGCCGCCCTGCCGCCGCGGATCGCCGCGCGCTGGCGCTCCGTCCTGCCCTGGGCCTTCGCCGTGCCCGGGGTCATGACCGTCGCCCTCCTGATCGGCAGGCGGCGGACCGCCGGCGGGCGCCGCGCCGCAACGGCTCGCGGCGGGCGCTCCGAGTTCCTGGCGCAGCTCGAGGAGGCCGGCGCCGAGGAGCGGCCACGGCGGGCGGCGGCCGGCATCGAGCGGGCCTGGCGCGGCCTGCTGCGGGACGACTGGGGCCTCGCGGAGCCCGGAGCCCCGGCGCGCTGGCCGGCGGAGCTCGCGGCCCGCGGGGCGAGCGCCGCCTCCTGCGCGGAGCTCGCGCGCTTCGCCGAGGACCTCCACTACCTGCGCTACGCCCCCGAGCTATCGGCCACGGGTCACCTCGCGAGCGAGCTGGTGGCCCGCTCCGAGCGGCTGGCCCGAGCGCTCGCCGGGGACCGAGCCCGCAGGCCGGCCCGCGCCCTGTGATGGGCCGCCTCCGGACCTCGGCCCGTCTCCTCCCCTGGCTTCTCGCACCGCTCCTCGCCCCCGCCGTCGCGCCGCCGCTCGCGGCCGGTCCGGCACCGGGCGGCGACCGGGCGGCCTTGCGCCAGGGCAACCGGTCGTACCGCCAGGGGGACCTCGAAGGCGCCGCGGCGGCCTACCGCGCCGCCGCGGACGGAGGCGGCCCTCTGCTCGCCTACAACCTCGCGACCACCCTCCACCACCTCGGCCGGCTGCCGGAGGCCGTGCTCTGGTACCGCCGGGCCGAGCTCGGTCTCGGCCCGGACCCCTGGCTCGATGACAACCTGGCGCGGGCCCGCGCGGATCTCGCCGGGGCAGGCGCCCGCCGTCTCGGCCCGCCGCGCCTCCTGGCGCCGGTCCTCCGGCACCCCTGGCTTCCCGGCACCCTGGCCGCGCTCTGCGCCTGGGCGGCCCTGGCCGCCGCCCTCGCCGGCGCCGGCAGGCGCGGGCGGCGGCCGGGGCACCGGGGATCGCTCCTCTGGGGGCTCCTCGGCTGCGGCCTCGCACTCTGGGTCGGCACGCTCGCCCTCGCGCACTTCGGCCCGTTCCCCGCGGTCCTGCTCCGCTCCTGCGGCGAGCTCCCCGCCGGAAGCGAGGTGTGGGTCGTCCCCGGGGCCGCCGGCGAGCTCGGCGTGGCCGGCGAGAAGCTCCGGTGCGAGGGCGCCGCCGTGGGGCTGGTCGAGCTCCCGGGCAGCGGCCCGGGAGGCTTCTGGTAATGTGAGACCTAGGAGCAGCAGGCAGGCACATGTCCAAGATGAATCGTCGGTCCCGACGACTGGAGGACCACGACCCGGCCCCCGGCCCGACGGAGGCGCCGAACCGGCCGGTGGCGGAGCCTTGCCGCGAGGAGTTCCACTGCCTCGATCCGACGGCGCTCGAACGGTTCCTGCAGCGCCGGCGCGCCAACCCCTACCTCGCGCTCGAGCTCAACCTCACCGAGAACCTGATCGAAGTCCTGCGCAAGGCCAACGAGTTCGTGCCGTCGTCGGCCGGCTCGATCCTGCTCGACGACCCGTCCCAGAAGCGCAAGGACCGGCCGGGCAACCAGCTCACCTTCATCGCCGCCTTCGGCGAGAAGTCGGAGGGCCTGGTCGGGCGAGAGATCCAGGCCGACAGCGGCATCGCGGGCCACGTCTACACCACCGGCTGCGCCTACTCGACCGCGGACGCCCCCCGGGACAGCCACTTCTTCGGCGGCTTCGACCAGGAGACGCAGTACTCGACGCGCGCGCTCGTCGCCATCCCGATCCGCATCGAGCAGGAGGTCTGCGGCGTGCTCGAGCTGATCAACCGGCAGGGTCGCACCGACTACACGAGCGACGATCTCAACCTGCTCGAGATCTTCGCCGACTACATCTCGATCTCGATCCAGAACGTGCTCGACGGCCGCCAGGCCCAGGAGATCGCCAAGCGGGACAACCTCACCGGCCTGTTCAACGACCGGTTCCTGCACATCGCCCTGACCCAGGCGGTCGAGCGCAGCCAGGCGGAGTCGCTCGACCTGGCCGTCCTCTTCCTCGACCTCGACTTCTTCAAGCGGGTCAACGACTCGCACGGCCACCTGGCGGGCAGCCAGGTGCTCCAGGAGGTGGGGCAGATCCTCGCCGACCGGGTCGAGCACCTGGACGCCTTCGCCGCCCGCTACGGCGGCGACGAGTTCGTGCTGGTGGCTCCCGACTCCTCGCTCGAGCAGGCGGTGGACCTCGCCGAGGAGGTGCGCTCCTCGATCGTCGAGACCACCTTCTGTGCCGCACCGGGAGAGATCCAGCGCGAGGCCCTGCATCTCAAGGGGCTGACCTGCTCGGTCGGGGTGGCCACCCTGCGCCGGCACCTCGGCGAGGAAGGGGTGCCGTCCGAGACCGCCAAGAGCACGCTGCTGCGCCTCGCGGACGCGGCCATGTACGTGGCGAAGGAGACCGGCCGCAACCGCACCGCGGTGGCCGGCGAGCCGGTCCGCCGGCGTCGGTGACCCGACCTCACGGGTCCTCGGCGGCGCGACCCTTGAGGGCGTATTCGTGGACTTGCTCCGTGCTACTATGACGTTTCGCCATGGTCCGGATGGCTCGAGACCTATGAGATCAATGCCCGGCAGAATGAGGTTCGTGATGCTCCTGTACCGCCGTCTCGCGTGGCTCGCCGTCCCCGCCCTGGTCGCCGCCGCCCCCGCCTTCGCGACCAGCTACGTCATGATGGACGACGCCGCGCTCGCCGAGCAGTCCTCGGCGGTCGTCGACGCCCGGGTGGTCTCCGTCGAGTCGGCGCCCGTCGCCGGCCTGCCGGCGACCGACTACACGATCGAGATCGAGCGCCTGGTCGCCGGCTCGGCGCCGGGGACGACCCTGATCGTCCGGGTGCCCGGCGGAGTGCGGCCGGACGGCATCGGCCTGCGGATCTACGGCGCTCCGAAGTTCCAGGCGGGCGAGCGGGCCCTGCTCTTCCTCTCGCCGCGCGACGACGGCACGTTCGGCATCACGCAGCTGATGCTCGGGGCGTTCCACCGCCTCCAGCTCACCGGCGCGCCGCCGCTGGCGGTGCGGAGCCTCGCGGGCGCCACCGAGGTCGAGCTGCCCGGGCGGACGAAGGACGCGCGCCTCGACGGGCCGCGGGATTTCGACGCCTTCGCCTCCTGGCTCGCGGACCACGGCGCGGGGATCCGCCGCGCGCCCGACTACTTCGTCTCGGGGATCGCGGACGACCTCCAGCACCTCGGCTCGAAGTACACCCTGCTCGGCGACGGCGGGTTCAACATGCGCTGGTTCGAGTTCGACTCCGGGGGCGACGTGGTCTGGAGCGCCAACTCCCGCGGCGAGCCCGGAGCCCCGGGCGGCGGCTTCTCGGAGTTCCAGCGGGCCCTCCGGCTCTGGGTCGACGAGCCGAAGTCCCCCATCCGCCTGACCTACGACGGCGAGACCTCGGCCTCCGGTGGCTTCAGCAACTTCGACGGCCAGAACGTCCTGCTGCAGGGCGATCCGAACCAGGACATCCAGGGGTCGTTCTCGTGCACTTCCGGTGGCGTCCTCGCGATCGGAGGCCCCTGGTACTCCGTCGGGTTCCGCCGAAGCTTCGACGGCCGCGAGTACATCGTCATCCAGGGTGCCGACATCATCACCCAGGACGGCATCCAGTGCTTCCTGATCGGTACCACGTGCACCAGCGACCTGCTCGCCAACCTCTACGGCCACGAGCTCGGCCACACGCTCGGCCTCGGCCATTCGTGCGGCGACAGCTCGAGCCCCTCGTGCGTCGGCAATCCGGGGCTCGACGACGCCATCATGCGGGCGAGCATCCACAAGGACTGCCGGGGCCTCGATCTGAAGTCGGACGACGTCTCCGGCATCCGTCGCCTCTACGTGCCGAGCTCGGGCGGCGGCCGGCACCGAGGCCCCAAGGCGCCCGACGGCCTCACGGGTGAGCTCGACGGCGCCGCGGTGCGCCTGTCGTGGACCGATCAGTCGATGGACGAGACCGGGTTCCGGATCTACCGCGCGACCAACGGCGGGGCCTACGCCCTGCTCGCCGAGATCGACCCCGACGTGACGGTGTACGTCGACCAGGACATCGCGCCGGCGACCACCTACGACTACCGGGTGGCCGCGTTCAACGCCAAGGGCGAGAGCGCACGCAGCCAGGCGGTCGAGGTGACGGTGCCGCCGGTCACGCCGGTGACGTCCGGAATCGTCCGCCAGAGTCCGGGGACGATCCTGGTCGGCGCGCCGATCGAGTTCCTCGCCCACTTCACCGGACCCGGCGAGTCGGCGGTCTGGAGCTTCGGGGACGACGCCGTCGGGTACAACGACACCCCCTGCGCCGCCGAAACATTCTGCCGGAGCCAGATCTTCACCACGCCCGGCCCCCACACGGTCACGGTGCGGGTGATCGGCGACTTCGGGCAGGTCGGCCAGAGCACGCTCGACGTCGACGTCGTCGACGCGTCCTTCGACACGGTGAGCGACCGCTCCTTCCTGCAGAGCGTGATCTTCGGAGAGCGCGGCACGGGCGGGACCTTCGAGAGCAACGTCTGGCTGTACAACGCCGGCTCGATCCCGGCACTGGTCCAGCTCACCTACCTGCCGCGCGGCCTCGAAGCGCCGCCCGCCCCGCGGGTGCTGACGATCTCGCCGGCCGAGTCGATCTTCCTGCCCAACGTCCTCCAGAAGGTCTTCGACGTCGCCGCCGGGCAGGGCGCGATGGAGATCGAGTCGTCCCGGGCCGGAAGCCCGGGTGACGAGCCCCCGCCGGTCTTTGCCATCGCCCGCTCCTTCGTCGACCTCGCCAACCCGGCCGAGGGCAGCTTCGGCCAGCTCGTCTCCGAGCAGCCGGAAGCGACCTGGACCTCGAACGACAAGCTGGTGACCGGGATCCTCGAGGGCGACGGCTTCGTGAGCACGGTGCTCGGAGCCAACGTCGACGACCACTCCGGCCGGGTGGACGTGGACCTGTTCGACGCCGCCGGCGACCCGGTCGGCTCGACCGCCAGCTTCGGGCTCGGTCCCAAGACCGTCCGCTTCCGGACGATCATGGATCTCTTCCCGGAGGCCGCCGACCGGCAGGGTCCGTTCACCGCCCGGTTCTCCTCCGACGGGATCCGGTTCGTGGCGTCCTCCACCCTGCTCGAGACCGGCAGCGAGGACCAGATCTTCGTGCCGGCCAAGGAGCCCGCCCAGGCGGACGAGTTCATCCTGCCCCGGGTGGTCCGGAGCCCCGGCCAGTTCGGAGTCTTCCTCACCACGCGGCTGTCGGTGCTCAACAACGCCACGGTGCCCACCGACCTGACCTTCCAGTTCCTCGCCCGCGGCCAGAACAATACGGCGCCTCTCGAGATCCACAAGACGGTGCCCGCCGGCGGCGTGCTGTCGTTCGAAGACGCGATCTCCGACCTGTTCGGCCTCGACACCGGCACCGGCGCGGTCCGGGTCCTGTGGAGCAACACTCAGGACGTCGCCCCGCGCATCCTCGCGATGACCTTGTCGGAGAACCCGCACGGCGACCGCTTCGGCATGCTGATCGACAGCCGGACTCCGGACGAGGCGGTGGTCGAACGGGGCATCGATTTCGGCGCCGAGCAGTCCGACCTGTTCCACAGCCAGTTCGGCGCCGTCAACCTGAACGACGGCAACACCCGGCTCCAGCTGACCCTGCGCGACGCCAACGGCGACGCCCTCGCCAGCTCGACCCTGGTGCTCAAGCCCCGGCAGCACTACGAGCTCAACCTGGTGACGGTCTTCGGAGCGGCCGCCGCCGCGGGGCGCGACTGGTCGGTCACCACGGAGGTGGTGCAGGGCGGTCCGGTGATGACCTACCTGGCGAACATCAACGCCAGCGGCGACATCTTCCTGGTACCGGGCCACGCCGTGCGGAGCGAGATCGCGGCGCCCGCGATCCGGGACACCGCGGACCGGCAGTAGATTCTTCAAAGGCCTGGCGACAAAGGGCTTGTGCGGCCTGCACAAGACTCTGTTCAAATCGCTCCGGGCCCCGGGATCTCCGCTCCCGGGGCCGTGCTCAGCGGGATTTCCGCAGGGTTTTCCGCACCGCCTGTGGACCGAACGGCCCGACGCAGGCCGGCGGGAAGAGTCGGGCCTCGGTGCCGGGCAGCTCGGTCGCCGCCGGGAAGGCCGCCAGGGAGCGGGCGGCCTCCCGGCGCACCGGCACGAGCATGAGCTCGGCGCGCCAGGGAAGTCGGCGAAAGAGGTACAGCGAGACCGAGCCCGCGGCCTGGGCGTCGAGCACCGTGGCGAGCCACGCCACCTCCGCCGCCGCCGAGCCCCCCCGCTTTGCTCCCCGTCCCACCCCGCGCGCACCTCGGCCACGACCGCCTGGCGCCAGCCCGGCTCGATCCCGGCGGTCGCGGCGAGCGCCGCGAGGCCCCGCTCCAGGACCCGAGGCTTCCCGGCCCATAGCGTGGCCGCCGCGAGCTTCGGGTCGGAGGCCAGCACCCGGGCGGCGAGCCTGCCCGCGTCCACGGACCTGGAGCCGGTCTCCAGCAGGCCGAACGGCGCGAAGGCCCCCAGGGGCTGAAGCGCGCAGGCCCGCTCGAAGGCGGCGGCGGCCGCCGGGTCGGGAGGGTCCCCGGCCGGCCGGCGAGCCACCGCCCCGGCGCCCAACCAGAGAACGGCGACGCCGCCGGCGTCCTCGGCCGCCCGGAGAGCGTCGCGAGCGGCCCGGGGGCTCGGCCCCGGACCGGTCTCCGTCTCGCGCTCCAGCCAGGCCCGGCGCGCCCGGTAGAGCGGGAACGAGGGATCGAGACGGACCGCCCGGTCGAGCTGGGCGAGGGCTTCCTTCGGGACGGCCCGGGTGGCGAGGTCGTAAGCGCGCTGCGCGAGGTCGAGGGGCGCCAAGAGGGCGGCGGCGGCGAGAACGTAGACCAGCGCCGCGATGGCGCCGGGCACGCGCCGGCGCCCGGAACGGGCAGCCCGCTCACCGTCCGGAAGCTCCGCCCTCCAGCCGCCGGCGAGCGCCGCGCCCGCCGCCACCGCCGCGGCCACCGGCAGCGCGGTGACCCGCCAGTCGGCGGTCGCGAGGCCCGCCGCCGCACCGCCGGCGAGGGCGGCGATCCCAGCCACCAGCAGCCCGGGATCGGCCGCGGCGGCTCGTTCGCCCAGCCTCCGGAGCCCGAAGAGGAGGCTCACGCCGGCGACCAGGGCGAGGCCGGGAAGACCGAGCTCGTAGGCGATCTCGAGCGGCAGCAGGTGGAGCTCGCCGACCGCCTCCCCAGGCGGGTTGACCCCCGGGATCGGGCGCAGGTAGGCGGCCAGGGTCCAGGGCGTCGCCCCCGGACCGAGACCGGTCCACGGCCGCTCAGCCACCCCCGCCACCCCGGCCCGCCAGTACACCCACCGGGCGCGGGCCGAAGGATCGGAGCCGCCGACGACGCGCAGAGCGCGCGGCGCGAGCGGTGCCGCCACCACCAGGGCCAGGACGGCGAGCGCCGCGAGCAGGCGCCACCCCGGCCGCCCCCGGCTTCGCCTCCGCCGGGCGAGGACGACCGCGGCGATCGCGAGCTCCGCCGCCAGCGCCAGGGCCCCGGAGAGCGAGCGCGCGGCGACCAGGACGGCCACGCCGGAGAGGCCGGCCGCCACGGCCAGGAGGCGCCACGGCCCGCGGTCGCGCCAGGGGAGGACCGCCAGCGGCAACAGCAGGGCGAGCCAGGCCGAGAGCAGCAGGTGATGGCCCAGGGGATCGGCCGCGCGCGGCGTCCGCCCGGCGGCCCACTCGGCGAGGGACCAGAGCGAGATCGCCGTGACGGCGACGGAGATCCCGCCCAGCCCGAAGCGGCGGCGGCGGGGATCGCGCCACGCGCAGACGACCGCCGCCGGCAGCCAGAGGAAGGCCGGCAGGAGCACCAGACCCACCCGGCCGGCCCGCGGCACCGGCGAGGTGCTCCAGGCGAGGACGACGGCGGCGACCAGCGCCGGGAGCAGGAGCCGCCCGGAGGGCCCCAGGCGCCACGGGTCCCACCAGGCCCGGCCGTCCTCCCGCTGGGCGCCGGCGGCCGCCCCGTAGCTCGCGCCGAGGAGCACCAGCAGCTGGCCGGCGGCCGCCGCGACCGCCGTCGCGCCCCCGGCGAGGCCGCCCGACCAGTCGCCGAAGATGCCGCACCACGAGGCGAAGAGGAGCACGAGGAGGGCGGGGGCGAGGGCGGAAGCCACGTCGGGATTCTAGAACGCGTTAGAATGGCTCTCCCGCTCGGCGCGGCTGCGACCGCCCAGGGCGCGCTTCACCTCCACTCTCAAACTCCCAAGTCTCTGCTCCGGAGGAGCTCATGACCGTAGAAACCACCACTCACGCCGACCAGATCCTCCGCCGCCTGGGCATCGAGGCCGAGAATCACGGCGCCTTCGACGGCGCCTGGATCGCCACGTCGGGCGAGCGCATCGAGTCCGTCAACCCCGCCACCGGCGAGCCGCTCGCCGCCGTGCGCACAGCCTCGGTCGAGGACTACGAGCGGGTGGCCGAGTCCGCGGCCGAGGCTTTCCGCGCCTGGCGCACCTGGCCCGCCCCCAAGCGGGGCGAGGTGGTGCGCCAGCTCGGCCAGGAGCTGCGGCGCCACAAGGAGGACCTGGCGGCGCTCGTCACCCTCGAGGTGGGCAAGATCAAGACCGAAGGGCTGGGCGAGGTCCAGGAGATGATCGACATGTGCGACCTGGCGGTCGGCATGTCACGCCAGCTCTACGGCAAGACGATGCACTCGGAGCGCCCGAGCCACCGCATGTACGAGCAGTGGCACCCGCTGGGCCCGGTGGGCATCATCACCGCCTTCAACTTCCCCGTCGCGGTCTGGGCGTGGAACGCGGCGGTCGCCGCGGTCGCCGGCGACTCGATGATCTGGAAGCCGAGCAGCGAGACGCCGCTGACCGCCCTGGCGGTGACCCGCATCGCGGCCCGGGTCCTCGAGGCGAACGACGCTCCGGCGGTGTTCGGCCTGGTCGTGTCCGACCGGACGGTGGGCCGCGCGATGACCGCCGACCCCCGGCTGCCGCTCATCTCCGCCACCGGCTCGGTCACCATGGGCCGGGCGATCGGCAAGGCGGTCGCCGACCGGGTGGGCCGCGCGCTCCTCGAGCTGGGCGGCAACAACGGCGTGATCGTCACCGACAAGGCCGACCTCGACCTCGCGCTGCGGGCGGTCCTGTTCGCCGCCTTCGGCACCGCCGGCCAGCGCTGCACCACGGCTCGCCGGTTGTTCCTGCACAAGGGCGTCGCCGCCGAGATGAAGCAGCGCCTGGTCCAGGCCGCGCGCTCGATCCCGATCGGCGATCCGATGGACGACGGCGTGCTGATGGGACCGCTGGTCAACCAGCGGGCGGTCGACGACATGATGGCCGCGATCGCGACCATCCGGGAGCAGGGCGGCAAGCTGCTCGCCGGCGGTGAGCGCCTCGACCGGCCCGGCTTCTTCGTCCAGCCGACCGTGGTCGAGGCGACGGCCCACATGCCGATCACCTGCGAGGAGACCTTCGCCCCGATCCTCTACGTCTTCGAGTTCGGCGACCTCGACGAGGCGATCGAGATCCACAACTCGGTGCCTCAGGGTCTCTCGTCGGCGATCTTCACCCTCGACCTGCGGGAGGCCGAGCGCTTCCTCGCCGCCACCGGCAGCGACTGCGGCATCGCGAACGTCAACATCGCGACTTCGGGCGCCGAGATCGGCGGCGCGTTCGGCGGCGAGAAGGAGACCGGCGGCGGCCGCGAGGCCGGCTCGGACGCCTGGAAGACCTACATGCGGCGCCAGACCAACACGATCAACTGGGGCAAGGACCTGCCGCTCGCCCAGGGCGTCGAGTTCGACGTCGGAGCCTGACCCCGAAGATGCCGACCCCGGAAGCGCAGATCCTGGTGTGCACCAACGAGCGCCCGCCGGACGCCGTCAAGCCGAGCTGCGCGCCGCGCGGCAGCCTGGAGGTCTACCACCGGTTCAAGGACCGGGTGCGCGCCCTCGGGCTGCGCGACCGGGTGATCGTCACCCGGACCGGCTGCCTCAAGCACTGCAGCCGGGGCATCACGGTCGCCGTGCAGCCGTACAACGTCTGGTACTCGGGCGTCACCCTGGACGACGTGGACGAGATCCTGGAGACCAGCGTGGTCGGCAGGGGCGGCGTGGTGGAGCGGCTGAGAATGCCCGACATCCCGTGGGAATGAGGACGCTGCGATGATCCATCGGGACGACGAAGGGGCGATCGCCGTCCTGCGCCTCGACCACGGCAAGGTCAGCGCGCTCGACCTCGAGCTGCTCGCGGAGCTCGACGGCCACCTCGCCGAGCTCCGCGCCTCGGCGCCCGCCGCCGTCGTGCTCACCGGCACGGGCTCGACCTTCTCGGCCGGCGTCGACCTCTACCGCTTGCTCGACGGCGGCGAGGCCTACGTCGCGCGCTTCCTGCCGGCCCTCTCGCGGGCGCTCCTCGCCCTCTTCGACTTTCCCCGTCCGGTGGTGGCGGCGGTCAACGGCCACGCCATCGCCGGCGGCTGCATCATGGCCTGTGCCTGCGACCTCAGGGTGATGGCGGCCGGGAAGGCCCGGATCGGGGTGCCCGAGCTGCGCGTCGGGGTGCCCTTCCCGGCGGCGGCCTTCGAGATCCTGCGCTTCGCCGTGCCCCGCCAGCACCTCCAGGCCATGACCTACACCGGCCGGACGTTCGCCTCCGAGGAGGCCCTCGACCACGGCCTGGTGGACGAGCTGGCGCCGCCCGAGCGCCTGCGAGAGCGGGCGATCGAGGCGGCCCGCGAGCTCGCCTCGATCCCGCCGGAGACCTTCGCCCTCACCAAGCGGGAGCTCCGGGGGCCCGCCCGCGGGCGGATCGAGGCGCAGGCGCCCGCAGTCGACCCGGAGGTCGCCGCCGCCTGGTCGGACCCCGCGATCCACCGGGTGATCCGGGAGTTCCTCGACCGGACGATCGGCAAGAAAGGCTGAACGAGGCCCGAGATCTCCCCGGCGGGGCTCGACTCACCTTCCGCGAAGCGACGCCAGGTCGTGGGCCAGGAAGCGGCCGATCTGGAACAGGACCAGGGCGAAGCCGGTCTCGGTCAGGGCGAAGACGCCCCAGGGCAGGAGTCGGACCGACGCCTGGTAGGCGATCTGGAAGGCGACCGCGGCGAGGGCCCAGCCGGCGAAGGCGCGCAGGCTCCACGGCCGGAGCCACCAGAGCCCGGCGGCGAGGATCCAGTTGGCGAGGCCCCAGACGGCGAGGAGCCCGGAGAGGAGCCCCTGGAGCCGGCCGAGCATGAATGGCGTCACGCCCATCGCCAGGACTCCCAGGAAGACGAAGATCGAGGCCGCGAGGCGCAGCCCCTGGCGGCCGAAGTAGTAGCGCTGGCCGGGCTCGGCCGGGCCGGGGCCCTTCCGGGGATTGCGGGAGCGGGGCATGTGTCGACGATTGTACGTCAGGGCCGAGAAGGAAGCGCTCGGTGCCCTCCGCACGGTTCGCCCGGCCGACGCGGAGGTCGGCCGCTTCACGCGTTCGATGCCGGATGAAGGGGCCGAGCGCCGCCCACACGCGTTCGATGCCGGATGAAGGGGCCGAGCACCGCCCCCCGGGCGTTCGACACCGGGTGAAGCGGCCGAGCTCCGTCTCGGCCGGCCAAGCCCTTCGGAGGGCTCCGAACCGCCCTGCGGAGCCGCCGCCGGCCCGCCGGCCTCAGAACGAGACGCGGCGCATCACCCACCGGGGCAGGCAGCGGATCACCAGCATCACCCAGCGCCAGGGGGGCGGCGTGTAGAGGACCGGGCGGCCCCGGTCGATCGCCCGCAGGACGTCGCGGGCCACCCGGGCCGGCTCGCCGGCGAAGGGCGGCGGCTGGAGCCCGTCGGTCATCGAGGTCTTGACGAAGCCGGGCTTGACCGTGACCACCGTGAGGCCCTGGCCGTGGAAGCGATGGTCCAGGCCCTCGAGATAGTGCGCGAGCCCCGCCTTGGCGGCGCCGTAGAGCACCACCGGCTTGCGCCCCCGCTCGCCGGCCACCGAGCCGAAGACGCAGAGGACACCTCGCCCACCGCCGGCGACGTGGCGCAGGAGCCGCTCTCTGGCCTCCTCGCAGAAGAGCACGCCGGCGACGAAGTCGACCGTGAGGAGCCGGGCGAGGCGCTCGCGGTCGGCCTCGAGGACCTCCTGGACGGCGAAGTCGGCGGCGGTCAAGACCACGCAGTCGAGGCCGCCGAGCGCCTCCTCGGCGGCCTCGAGGGCCGGCGCGAAGGTCTCCGGGCGCTCGAGGTCGCAGAGCGCGGTGCCGACGCCCGCCCCGGCCGCGCCCGAGCGCACCTCGAGGTCCCGGGCGCTCCGCTCGAGGTCGGCCGGGTCGCGGCCGAGGAGAAAGAGGGCGTCGCCGCGCGCCGCCATCCGCCGGGCGACGGCCCGGCCAATGCCCTTCGTAGCTCCCAGGATCGCGACCTTCATGCCTCACCTCCCCAGCAACCGGACCGACTGGGCGCTCGCCAGGCGGCCTTCGGGATCGTAGCGCCGCCGGATGGCCTCGAACTCGGCCAGCCGCTCTCCCTCCATCGCGCGGAAGTGCTCGGCGCGGGTGAAGGCGTCCTTGGCCAGGTAGATCCGCCCGCCCTCGGCGAGCACGAGCTCGTTGAGCGCGGCGACCAGCTCTCGCGTCCGGTCGCGCACCGGCAGGTCGACGGCGATCGAGATGCCCGGCCGCGGGAACGACAGGACGCCCTCCCCCTCGGCGCCACAGTCCTTGATCACGCAGAGGAACGACGCCCCGCCCGCCTCGCGGCCGGCCCGGGTCAGCAGGTCGAGGAAGCGCCGGGCGGCCGCCGCCGGACCGCCGGGAGCCTCTTCGGGCAGCACGCACTGGTACTGCGTGAAGCCGCGCGGGCCGTAGAGCCGGTTCCAGTGGCCGATGGCGTCGAGAGGGTAGAAGAACGGCTCGGGATGGACCACGCCGCGGCGCGTCCGCCGGCGTCCCCAGAGCCGCGTCCGGCCGTAGTAGAGGGCGTTGAAGGCGCGGACCGTCCACGGGTTGAGGAGCCACCCGGGGGCGACGAGGGGCACCGTCAGGCGCCTGCGCTCCCGGGGCGGCGCCGCCGGCGCCTCGTCGGGAAGGGCCCAGCGGCCGCGGGTGAGGATCCCCCTTCCCAGGCCGCCGAGCCGGCCGCCGCGGCCGCGCGACAGGCAGTCGATCCAGCCGACGGTGAACGGCCATCCGGCGCCCGACTCCTTGAGCGCCGCGACGAAGCCCTCGACGTCCGCCACCGGGAAGCTCTCGGCCCAGATCCAGGGGGAGGGCACCCGGGCCAGCCGGAGCTCGACCTCGAGGATGTGGCCGGTCAGCCCCATCCCGCCGACGGTCGCCCGGAAGAGCTCGGGCTCCTCCTCGCGCGAGCACTCGACGCGGGCACCGGAGGCGAGGCACATCCCGAGACGGGTGACGTGGCGGCCGATCGTGCCGTCACGGTGGTGGTTCTTGCCGTGGACGTCCGCCGCGACCATGCCGCCCAGGGTGACGAACCGGGTGCCGGGGGTCACCGGCACGAACCAGCCGCGGGGCAAAAACAGCCGCACCAGCTCGGCGAGCGACAGGCCCGCCTCGGCCCGCAGCAGCCCGGTCGTGGGATCGAACGCCAGGATTCGGTCGGCGAGCCGGGAGCCGGCGACCTCCAGGGTGCCCGGCGGCGGCAGGGCCGAGTCACCGTAGGCGCGGCCCAGCCCGCGGGTGAGGACCGAGCGCCGGGCGAGGGTGGGGAGATCCTCGGAGCACACCTCGCGGCCCGGGACCGGGAGCCTGCCCCAGCCCGAGAGAAACGGCCCCCCGTCCTGCCTCGCCATGGGCGGAGAGCCTAGCAGCCCGGGCCGCTCAGCCGCTCAGCCGCCCCAGAGCTCCACCGCCGCCTCGGCGGGTGCCAAGCCCATCGCGGCGGCCCGGGTGAAGAGGGCTTCGAGGCCCGCCAGCTCGGGCTCGCGCAGAAAGTAGGACAGGTTCTCGCGCAGGTAGCGCTCGAGCTCCGCCGAGCCGACGCCGACCTCGGCGGCCGCCTCGCGGGCGATGGCGTCGAGCGCCGAGAGGCCGAAGCGCAGGCTGCTCTTGAAGTAGAAGGGGAGGTCCGGAAGGTCGACCTCCCGGCGAGCCGCCCAGACGCCGACGACCAGCGGCAGGCCGGTCAGCTCGCGCCAGGCGAGGCCCAGGTCGAGAAGGCGGCGGTCTTCGCGGCGGGCGGCGAGAGCCGCGCTGCCGATCAGCAGCCAGCCTTCTCCCGGCTCGATCCGACTGGGGCCGGAGAGCCGGGTGGCGGCTTCCGCCTCGACGTACTCGGGAGTGAGACCGTAGGACTCCGCCAGGACGATCCGCACGACCGCGGCGGCGGTGCGGGCGTCGCGCTCCAGGATGACCCGTTCGAGCCGTTCGATCGGCCCGGACGAGACCAGCAGCGCGCCCCGGGCCTCGCCGGGGAAGGCCACGCACAGGTCGGGCAGGACGCGCAGATCGGGCTGGTTGGCGACCTCGATGGCGGGCACCAGCCCGACGTCCAGGCCGCCCTGGGCGAGCAGCCGCCCGACCAGGGTCAGGGGGTGGCTGCCCGGCGCGAACAGATCGGCGTGGTGGCCCTTGAGGAAGCCCCAGGCGAGCGGTCGGGCGTCGAGGATGTCGCTGATGCCGACGCGGAGCTTGGGCATTCAGTAGCCTGCGCGGCGAGGGCCTCGCCGCTACTTCGACATCGCGTTGAGGAAGTCCGCGTTGGTCTTGGTCTTCGAGAGCTTGTCGAGCAGCAGCTCCATCGACTCGACCGTCGAGAGCGGATTGAGCACCTTGCGCAGCACCCAGACGCGGTGGAGCTCGCCCTCCGGCATGAGCAGCTCCTCCTTGCGGGTGCCCGACTTGTTGATGTCGATCGACGGGAAGACCCGCTTGTCGACCAGCTTGCGGTCGAGGTGGATCTCGCAGTTGCCGGTGCCCTTGAACTCCTCGAAGATGACGTCGTCCATCCGGCTGCCGGTGTCGACCAGGGCGGTGGAGATGATGGTCAGCGAGCCGCCCTCCTCGATGTTGCGGGCGGCGCCGAAGAAGCGCTTCGGCCGCTGCAGGGCGTTGGCGTCGATGCCGCCGGAGAGCACCTTGCCCGAGGGCGGCTGCACGGTGTTGTAGGCGCGCGCCAGGCGGGTGATCGAGTCGAGCAGGATGACCACGTCCTTCTTGTGCTCGACCAGGCGCTTGGCCTTCTCGATGACCATCTCGGCCACCTGCACGTGGCGGGTGCGCCGGCTCGTCGAAGGTCGAGGAGACGACCTCGCCCTGCACCGAGCGCTGCATGTCGGTGACCTCCTCGGGCCGCTCGTCGATGAGCAGCACGATGAGGACGACCTCGGGGTGGTTCTTCTCCACCGAGTGGGCGATCGACTGCAGCAGCATGGTCTTGCCGGTTCGGGGCGGCGCCACGATCAGCGCCCGCTGGCCCTTGCCCATCGGGGTCGACGAGATCCATGACCCGCGAGGACATGTCGCCGGGCGACCTCGAGGTGCAGGCGCTCCTCCGGGTAGAGCGGCGTCAGGTTGTCGAAGAAGATCTTGTTCTTCGAGACCTCCGGGTGCTCGAAGTTGACCGCCTCGACCTTGATCAGGGCGAAGTAGCGCTCGCCCTCCTTGGGCTGGCGCACCTGGCCGGAGACCGTGTCGCCGGTGCGCAGGTCGAAGCGCCGGATCTGCGACGGCGAGACGTAGATGTCGTCCGGGCCGGGCAGGTAGTTGTACTCGGGCGCGCGCAGGAAGCCGAAGCCGTCCGGCAGGCACTCGAGCACCCCTTCGGCGAAGATCAGGCCGCTCTTCTCGGTCTGCGCCTGGAGGATCTTGAAGATCAGCTCCTGCTTGCGCATGCCGGCGGCGCCTTCGACGCCCAGGTCCTTGGCGATGGTGGTCAGCTCGGAGATCGCTCATCTCCTTGAGCGCCCGAATGTCGAGCGTCTTGCCGCCTCCCCGGTTCCGGTCCCCCCGCGGCTCCCGCGGCTCACGAGGCTCCCTCGGCTCTCGTCCCTCGCGCGGCTCGCGCTGGGGGGGAGTGCGGTGGTTGCCGCGGTGGTTGCGTTCCTTCTTCTGGACGTTCGGTGACGATTTAGGCATCGTGTTCCTCATCTGCTGTTCCGGGACCGGCCCGGAGATGACCAGCGATCTCCTTCCACAGCTCTTTGATCCCCTCGCCGGTTCGTGCCGAGACGGGGACGATCGGTACGCCCTCGGCCGTTCCGAGGGTCCGACGGATCGCCGCGAGAGCGGCGGCCGCCTTGTTCCGGGACAGACGGTCCATCTTGGTCGCCGCCACCACCCGCGGAATCCCGAGGGCGGCCAGGTAGTGCCACGCTTCGACGTCGAGCGGCGTGGCGCCGACCTTGGCGTCGACGATCAGTACCACCAGGGGCGGCGAAAGAGTCCGGTGGAAGTAGCGATCCACCAGCGCCGCCCACTCCTTCCGAGACGCCACCGAGACCTTGGCGTAGCCGTAGCCCGGCAGATCCACGAAGTACGCCCGGCGATCCACCAGGAAGTAATGGACCGCCCGCGTGCGTCCGGGCGTCGAGCTGGTCCGCGCCAGCCCCCGGCGGCCCACCAGCTGGTTCATCAAGCTGGACTTGCCGACGTTCGAGCGACCGACGAAGGCCACCTGCGGCCGGTCGTCCCGGATGATCTGGGCCTCTTCGTGGGCCGCGCGGACGTGCTCGGCTGTCTCGATTTTCACGCCTCAAGAACCCTCGGGCTGCTCCGGCGCCTGCCTCCCCGACCGCGGGAGACGGCCGGAACCGCCTCCTCCGGGGAGGTATGCGACCTGCCAGCTCTGCTGTCAGCTAGAGGTCTCCGACCGGTGAAGATCGGCTCGGATCGATCCCGCGCGCGAGACGCGCGGCGGGGCTCCCGGCGGTCACCCGAGTGGGCCGGCGACCGCCTGGCCGTTCCGCGTCCCCGCCCCTCGAGGGCCGGGGCCGCCGGAGCGGCCGGGGTTCAATGGGCCAGGGAATCCGGCCCGACGGGAGGCTCCGGCGGAGCCTCCTTGTACTTGGCCTCCCCCTTGGGGAGCGGAGTGATCTCGCCGTCGAGCGCGAGGCGCAGGACGTCGTCCATCGAGTCGACCAGATGGACTTCCAGCGCGTCGCGGACCTCTTCGGGGATGTCCTCCAGGTCCTTCTCGTTCTCCCTGGGGAGGATGACCTCCGTGATGCCGGCCCGGAAGGCCGCCAGCACCTTATCCTTGATGCCGCCGACCGGCAGCACCTTGCCGCGCAGCGTGATCTCGCCGGTCATCGCCACGTCCTTGCGCACCGGCACCCCGGTGAGCGCCGAGACCAGGGCGGTGGCCATCGTGATGCCGGCCGACGGGCCGTCCTTCGGGATCGCGCCCTCCGGCACGTGGATGTGGAGGTCGATCTCGTCGTTGAACTCCGGGTCGATGCCCAGGAGCTCCGCGCGGCTGCGCAGGTAGGAGACCGCGGCACGCGCCGACTCCTGCATCACCTCGCCGAGCTTGCCGGTGAGGGTCAGCTTGCCCTTGCCCTTCATCAGGCCGACCTCGGTCTCGAGCAGCTCGCCGCCGGCCTCGGTCCACGCCAGGCCGGTGGCGAGCGCCGATCTCGGAGGTCTCGTTCTTGCGCCGCTTGCGGAAGCGGTGCTTGCCGAGCAGATCGGTGACCGTGTCCGGCCCGATCGACATCTCGAGCGCCTCGTCGCGCTCGGTGACGATGCGGCGGGCGACCTTGCGGGCGATCGACGCGATCTCCCGCTCGAGGTTGCGCACCCCGGCCTCGCGGGTGTAGTGCTCGATGAGCACCCGGATCGCCTCGTCCTCGAAGGTCACGCGCTCGGCCGTCAGGCCGTGCTTCTCGACCTGCTTCCTGACCAGGAACTGCCGGGCGATCGCGAGCTTCTCGTTCGGCGTGTAGCCGGAGAGCTGGATCGATCTCCATGCGGTCGCGGAGCGGCGGCCGGGATGGTGTGGGCGACGTTGGCGGTGGCGATGAACATCACCTTGGAGAGGTCGTACTCGACGTCGAGGTAGTGGTCGACGAAGGTGTCGTTCTGCTCCGGGTCGAGGACCTCGAGCAGGGCCGACGACGGGTCGCCGCGGAAGTCCATCGACATCTTGTCGACCTCGTCGAGGAGGAAGACCGGGTTGATCGTGCCGGCCTTCTTCATCATCTGGATGATCTGGCCCGGGAAGGCGCCGATGTAGGTGCGCCGGTGGCCCCGGATCTCCGCCTCGTCGCGCACGCCGCCGAGCGACAGGCGGACGAACTGCGCGTCCCGTCGCGCGCGCGATCGACTTGGCGAGCGAGGACTTGCCGACGCCCGGCGGGCCGACGAAGCAGATGATCGAGCTCTTCGGCTTCTTGGCCGACAGCTGGCGCACGGCGAGGAACTCGAGGATCCGCTCCTTGATCTTCTCGAGGCCGTAGTGGTCGGCGTTGAGGATCTCCTCGGCCTGGTTGAGGTCGCGTCTGCTCGTCGCTCGCCTTCTGCCAGGGCACGGAGACCAGCCAGTCGATGTAGTTGCGCGAGACCGTGGCCTCGGCCGAGACCGGCGGCATCGCCTCCAGGCGCTTGAGCTCCTGCTCGGCCTTCTCCTTGACCTCCTCCGGCAGGCCGGCCTCCTCGATGCTTCTCCTTCAGCTCGGCGACCTCGTCCGAGCGATCGTCCTTGCGCCCCAGCTCCTGGTGGATCGCCTTGATCTTCTCGTTGAGGTAGTACTCCTTCTGGGCCTTCTCCATCTGCTTCTTGACCTTGACGTTGATGCGCTTGTCGATGTTGATCTTCTCGACCTCGACGTCGAGCAGGTCCTGAAGCCGCTGGAGCCGCTCGTAGGGATTGGTCAGCTCGAGCAGGCCCTGCTTCTCCGCCGTCGCGACCATCAGGTGCGCGGCGAGGATGTCGGCGAAGCGGTCCGGGTCGTCCACCTTGAGCGTGGACATGAGGCCCTCGAACGCCAGGTGGTGGGACATCTTGGCGTACTGCTCGAAGATCGACAGCACCTTCGACATGTACACCTGGAGCTCCTCGCTCATCGGGTAGTCGACCTCGAGCACGTCGACCTCGACGCTCATCGCTCCGTCGACCTCGTCGACGTCGACCACCAGGCCCCGCTGGACCCCTTCGACCATCACCTTGACGTTGCCGTTCGGGAGCTTCAGGTTCTGGATGACCGTCGCCACCACCCCCATGTCGTAGACGTCGGCGCGCAGCGGCTCGTCGATCTTCGGGTCCTTCTGGGCGACCAGGAAGATCCGCTTGTCCGGAGTGGCGAGCGTCTGCTCGAGCGCGCGGACCGAGCTCTCCCGGCCGACGATGAACGGGGCCATCATGTGCGGGAAGACCACCATGTCCCGCAGCGGGACGAGGGGCAGGGTCTCGCGGGTCTTGGCAATGAAGCTGGAGCTCATCTTGGAGGCGTTTCCGATCTGGGAGTCAAGTCTCGAATTCGATTTCACCGAGGCTCCGGGCGCTCGCGGGGCCCGGCGGTTACGACCACCGCCGGGGGTCCGAGAGCCTCGGGCCGCGGCCTCGAGTCTCGGCCGAGCTCAGCCGGCCTTCTTGTAGAGGGCGATCGGCTGCATGTGGCGCACGACCGCTTCCTCGTTGATCACGCACTGCTTGATGTCGCGCTGGGACGGTACGTTGTACATCAGGTCGAGCATCAGCTCTTCCAGGATGATCCGCAGACCGCGGGCGCCGACGTTCCTGGTGAGCGCCTCCTGGGCGATCGCCGCATCGCGTCGTCGGTGAACGAGAGCTCGACGCCCTCGAACTCGAGGATGGTCTGGTACTGGCGGATCAGGCTGTTCTTGGGCTCCTTGAGGATGCGCACCAGCGCGTCCTCGTCGAGCTCGTCGAGCGTGGCGATCACCGGCAGCCGGCCGACGAACTCCGGGATCAGGCCGTACTTGATCAGGTCCTCGGGCAGGGCCTTCTCCAGGACCTCGCCCTTGCGGCGGGTCTTGCGGTCGGAGATCTCGGCGCCGAAGCCCAGGCTCTTCTGGTTCAGGCGCCGCTCGATCACCTCTTCCAGGCCGACGAAGGCGCCGCCGCAGAGGAACAGGATGTTGGTGGTGTCGATCTGCAGGAACTCCTGGTGGGGGTGCTTGCGGCCGCCCTGGGGCGGCACGTTGCACTGGGTCCCCTCGAGGATCTTGAGCAGGGCCTGCTGCACGCCCTCGCCCGACACGTCGCGGGTGATCGAGGGGTTGTCGCTCTTCCTGCAGATCTTGTCGATCTCGTCGATGTAGACGATGCCCCGCTGGGTCTTTTCCTTGTCGTTGCCGGACGCCTGGTAGAGCTTGAGGATGATGTTCTCGACGTCCTCACCGACGTAGCCGGCCTCGGTCAGGGTCGTGGCGTCGGCGATCGTGAAGGGCACCGAGAGGAGCCGCGCGAGGGTCTGGGCGAGGAGGGTCTTGCCGGTGCCCGTCGGACCGATCAGCAGGATGTTCGACTTCTGGAGCTCGACGTCCCCTCTCGCCTTCTCCATGAAGTCGATCCGCTTGTAGTGGTTGTAGACGGCCACCGCGAGCTTCTTCTTCGCCTGCTCCTGCTCGACCACGTAGTCGTCGAGCATGGCCTTGATCTCGCGGGGTTTGGGCAGCGACGCGTCCTGCTGCTGCTCGAGCATCCGGTCTTCGGCGATGATGTCGAGGCAGATGTCCACGCACTCGTCGCAGATGAAGACGGTCGGGCCGGCGATCAACTTCCTCACCTCCCGCTGGCTCTTGTTGCAGAACGAGCACCTGAGTACTTCGTCGCCGCTGTCTTTCTTGGGCATCTGACCTCCGGTTCGCGAATCCGTGCCGGCTCGGTCCCTTGGAGACCGGCCGATCCGCTGTCAACCTTACCACCACACCTAACAGGCCGTCGCGACCCGCCTATTCCTATTGGTGCCCGCGCCGCCCGGGAGCGCTACACGGGGTGCGCGGGGCACTCAGGACCGGCGCTGGGACATCACCCGGTCGGCGACGCCGTAGGCGACCGCCTCGTCGGCCGACAGGATCCGGTCGCGCTCGGTGTCGTCGTGGATCGCCTCCTTCGTCTTGCCGGTGTGGAAGGCGAGGATCTCGTCCAGACGGTCGCGCATCTGCAGCAGGTCCCGGGCGTGGATCTCGATGTCGGTCTGCTGGCCGCCCAGGCCCGAGGCCCAGGGCTGGTGGATGAGGATCCGGCTGTTGGGCAGGATCACCCGCTTGCCCTTGGCACCGGCGGCGAACAGCACCGCGGCCATCGAAGCCGCCTGCCCGACGCAGTAGGTGGCGACGTCCGGCTTGATGTACTGCATGGTGTCGTAGACCGCGAGACCGGCGGTCACCGAGCCGCCCGGTGAGTTGATGTAGAGGGCGATGTCCTTCTCCGGGTTCTCGGCCTCGAGGAAGAGCATCTGGGCGATGATCAGGCTCGACAGGTCGTCGTCGATCGGCCGTCCGACGAAGATGATGTTGTCCTTGAGCAGGCGCGAGTAGATGTCATAGGCCCGCTCGCCCCGGCTCGACTGCTCCACGACCATCGGGATCAGCATGTCCCCTTGAACCTCCCTGCCGCTCGGCTCGAGCGACGATCATTCACCTGTTGCGGATTCTACGTCGCCGGGCGCCGGAACGTTCGCTTCCGCCGCCGGCTCGGAGCCGGCCTCGGCGGCCTCGGCCGGCGTCTCGACCGTCTCGCCGAGCAGGTGGCGGATGGTCTTCGAGCGCAGGAGCTGGGCGCGCAGCCGGCCCAGGCGGCCGTCGCGGTCGAGAGCCCGGCGCACGGCGGTGCTCGTGGTGCCTCCCTGGACGCGCGCGAGCTCCGCGAGAGTGCGCTCGAGCTCGGCCTCGTCGACGGTCAGCTCGTGCTCGCGGGCGACGGCGTCGAGGAGCAGCCGGGCGTGCACCCGCTTCTCCGCGCTCGGCCGGGCCTGCTCCGCCATCGCCCGCCAGTCGATCTGGGCCACCTCGAGGTCGACCCCCTGGCGCGCCAGGCTCTCGGCGTACTCGCGCACCACCTTTTCGGTCTCCTCGGTGACCAGACCCTCGGGCAGGACGACCGGGTGGCGCTCGCGCAGCTGGTCGAGGAGCGCGCGCTCGCGCTGCTCGCCGCGCTCGGCCTGCTTCTCGTGGTCCAGCCGGTGGCGCACGGCGGCGCGCAGCTCGGCCAGGGTCTCGAGCTCGCCCAGGTCCTTGGCGAGGTCGTCGTCGAGGTCGGGCAGCTCGCGCTCCTTGACCGCGCGGACCTCGAAGCGGAAGCTGCGCTCGCGCACCTGGCCCTCCTTCTCGTCCATGCGCGAGAACTCGCCCTTCTGCCCCGCGGAGAGACCGGAGACGGCGACCGAGAGCTCCTCCCAGACCTGGGGCGAGCCGACCTCGAGGTCGATCGTGTCGGGCTCCGTCTCCTCGCCGCCTTCCCGGACCTCGCGGATCGCCACCGTCACCAGGTCGCCCTGGCCGGCGGCGCGCTCGACCGGCACCCAGTCGCCGGCGCGCCGGCGCAGCTCCTCGAGGGCCTCCTCGACCTCCTCGTCGCTCGGCTCGGCCGGCGGGTCGGGCAGGTCGAACTCGCTGACGTTGCCGAGGGTGATCTCCGGCCGCACCTCGACGCGGGCGGTGAACACCAGCGGCTCGCCCGCCTCGCGGTCGTCGACGCCGGCGAGCTCGGGCTGGGTGACCGGATCGATGCCGCTCTCGGCCTCGGCGTGGCGCCAGTAGCGCGGCACCAGCCGGTCGACCACCTCCTGGTCGATCTCCTGGTGGAAGCGCTGGCGCACGACCCGGGCCGGCACCTTGCCCGGCCGGAAGCCCGGGATCTTGGCCCGGCGGCCGTACTCCTGGGTGACTCTCTGGGTCTCGGCCTCGACGGCGGGAGCGGGCACCTCGATGCGCAGCTCCTTGCGGCAGGGACCCACGTCTTCGATCGACTGGACGACGCTCATGTCGGGACTCGACTCGGGGAAGGTCGTGCGTTGTGCGAAAGGGGGGACTCGAACCCCCAACCCGATTGCTCGGGACTAGATCCTAAGTCTAGCGCGTATACCGGTTCCGCCACTTTCGCATCGGCGCCGGACGCCGGCTTCGGTGGACCGCCGCCGGCGGCTCGGACCCTCGGAGTGTATCGGAAGGCACCCCTGCGAACACCGACGGGCGGGACGAACGGAAGGCGAAGGGTGGTGAGCCGCCAGGGAATCGAACCCCGAACCCGCAGATTAAGAGTCTGCTGCTCTGCCAATTGAGCTAGCGGCCCACAGCGAACGAGAAATATATCCGAGCGATACGGGCCTGACAAGGCTCGCCGCCCGTACGCGATGCAACTGCCGGAGCCGGCCGCGAATTCCCCCGGGCCGGCGCCCCTCAGCCGCCCGAGACGAATCCCACGATCTCGAGGCGGTCGCCCTCTGCGAGGACGGTCGCCGGGTACCGCTCCCGGGGCAGGATCTGGCCGTTCCTCTCCACCGCCACGGTGCGCGGATGGCGCCCCATCTCGGTCAGGAGGTCGAGGACCGTCGTCCCCTCCCCCACCTCGCGGCCCGCGCCGTTCACCAGGATGGAAGGCACTCGATCGCATCCCCCCCGCAACGCCGCGGTCCATTCTCCCTGCGCCTCCACCAGAAGGCTCGGCTCATCTGGTCAGAGCTCGTTTCGCCGCGGAGAATCACAACAGATGCTTGATCTCGGCGTGGCCGAGGCCGGAGGCGGCCGAGATGATCAGCGCCGCCGTGCCGCGCTCGAGCCGCGGGATCTCGAAGGCCAGGGCGAGCAGTCCCTCGCCGTCCGTCTCGCCGCTCGCCAGGATCCGCGGATCGGCGACCGTCGAGATCATCCGCACCTGCACCCGCGCTCCGGGGACCGGGCGGCCGCTCTTCGACGACGTGGTGCGCAGGGCGAGCGCCGCACCGGCTCCGACGGTCAGGTCGCCGTCGCCGTCGACGGTCAGCAGGAGCTGCTCCTGGTCCGCCTCGTTGGTGAGGTACTCCAGGATGACCTGGTCGAGGGTGCGCTCGGGCTCGAGCGACGGGCCGGCGGCGGCGGCCGGCTCGACCCGCGGCGCGGGCACCGCGGGAGCGGGAGCGACCGCGGAGGCGATCGCGGCGGCGGCCACCGCGGCCGTCCCGCCGGCCGGCCGGCGGGAGTCGAGGAGCGACTCGAGCTTGGTATCGAAGCGGCCGCTCTTGATCGCCGCGATGACGGTGCGATGCTGGCGCTCCATGAGCTCCACGATCGCCCGTTCTTCCTGGCCCTGGGCCAGGAGGTCGGCGTAGCCGGCGCGCTTGGCGGCGAGCACCTGGCCGCCGACGTAGACCAGGCTCTCGATGAAGGGGTTGTCGGTCCCCTTGTCCTCGGTCTGGACGTGGAAGACCACGTCCTGATGACGTACGTCGGTGTTGTAGCCCGTGATCATCGAGGACCGGAGGATCGGGGAAGCCGCAACCAGCAAAGCATCGAAGAGAGTGTAGCTCACCAATTCTAGAAAGCGCCGGCTACCGGGGTCAAGCAGGCCACCGGTTCCTTGCCCGTCCCGGGCGGTCGTGCAACAATGAGGCCCGAGTGAGCCCGGGCCCCCGGGGGCGCTCGTTCCGATCCGAATCTCTCCATGCCGGGCCCCGTCGGGGGCCCGATCCAGAAAATCCAGGAAATCCAGAAATCCATCGACGGAGGAGACACAGTGGCCGAACCGATCGCTTCCGAGAAGACTCTCGTGCACTATCAGACGCGGGACGGCGTCGCCTACCTCACCCTCGACGACCCGCCCGCGAACACCTACACCCACCAGATGATGCGCCAGCTCGACGACGCGATCCTGCGCGCCCGGTTCGACAACGACGTCTACGTGCTGGTGCTCCAGGGCCAGGGCGAGAAGTTCTTCTGCGCCGGCGCCGACATCCAGATGCTCACCGAGGCCGAGCCCCGGTTCAAGTACTACTTCTGCCTGCACGCCAACGAGACCCTGAACCGCCTCGAGCAGACCCCGAAGCTGGTGATCTCGGCGCTCAACGGGCACACCGTGGGCGGCGGCCTCGAGATCGCGATGGCCGCGGACCTCCGGATCGCCAAGCGGGGCGCGGGCAAGGTCGGGCTGCCCGAGATCAACCTCGGCGTGCTTCCCGGCACCGGCGGCACCCAGCGCCTGGCGCGAATCCTCGGCAAGTCGCGGTCGATCGAGATGATGGTCACCGGCGAGCTGATCGCCTTCGAGCGCGCCGAGGAGCTGGGCCTCGTCAACCGCATCTTCGAGGCCGAGAACTTCGAGGCCCAGGTGCACGACTTCGCCCGCCAGTTCTGCCCGCCGAACCGCGCCGCCAAGGCGGTGGGTCGGATCAAGCGCTCGGTCCAGTCCGGCTGGGAGGTCCCCTTCGAAAGCGGCCTCGCCATCGAGCGCGAGCTCCAGCAGCAGCTCTTCGAGAGCGGCGACGCCAAGGAGGGCCTGGCCGCGTACGTCGAGAAGCGGAAGCCGCAGTTCACCGGTCGATGAGCCGGATGACGAGCCGTGAGGGGATCGTCCTCGCGGCCCCGGTTCGCACACCGATCGGCAAGTTCGGCGGGGCGCTCGCCCCGCTGTCGGCGGCGGACCTGGGCACGGCCGCGGCCCGCGCCTGCCTCGAGCGCGCGGGCGTCGGCGGCGAGGCGATCGACCAGGCGATCTTCGGCCACGGCCGCCAGGCCGGCGGCGGCCCGAACACCGCGCGCCAGATCGCCTTCCGGGCGGGCGTGCCGGTCGAGCGGCCGGCCTTCACGGTCAACCAGGCCTGCGCCTCCGGTCTCCAGGCGGTCCTCTCGGCGGCGCGGGCGATCCTCCTGGGCGAGGCCCGGGTGGTGCTCGCCGGCGGCACGGAGAGCATGTCGAACACCCCGTACCTGCTCCCCCGCGGGCGCTGGGGCTACCGGCTGGGCCACGACCAGATCGTCGACGGCATGTACCGGGACGGGTTCGACGACCCGCTCTCCGGCCTGGTGATGGGCGAGACCGCCGAGCAGCTGGCGGACGAGCGCGGGGTCACCCGCGAGCAGGCCGACGCCTACGCCCTCGAGAGCCAGCGCCGTTGCGAGCGCGCCCGGGGTGCCGGCCGCTTCGCGGGCGAGATCGCGCCGGTCGAGGTGCCGGGCAGGAAGGGCGCGGCGGTCCGGGTCGCCGAAGACGAGCATCCGCGCGACGGGGTGACTGCGGAGCAGCTCGCCAAGCTCCCGGCCGTCTTCCGCGAAGGAGGCACGGTCACCCCGGGCAACGCCTCCGGGATCACCGACGGCGCGGCCGCCGTGATCGTGGCCTCCGAGGAGGCGGCCGCCGATCTCGGCCTGCCGGTCGTCGCCCGGCTGGTCGACTGGCAGGTGGTCGGCGTCGATCCCCGGGTGATGGGCATCGGCCCGGTGCCGGCGGTCGAGCGTCTCCTCGCGCGCACCGGCCTGGGGGCGGATGCGATCGACGCGGTGGAGCTCAACGAGGCCTTCGCCACCCAGGTGGTGGCCTGCCTCGACGCCCTGGACCAGCTCGGGCTCGGCTTCGACCGCGAGCGGGTGAACCCGGACGGCGGCGCGATCGCCCTCGGGCACCCGATCGGCTGCACCGGCGCCCGGATCCTGGTCACCCTGCTCCACGGCCTCGGCCGCTCGGGCGGCCGGCGCGGCCTCGCCACCCTCTGCGTCTCCGGCGGCATGGGAGCGGCGGCGCTGGTCGAGACGACCTGACGCGATGGCCTCCCTGCGCGGCGACGTGCTGATCTCGGTCGGCTCACCCGAGAGGGACAAGGCGCCGGCCTACCGCGCCGCCCTCGAGCTCGCCGGCGTGCCGTCCGAGCGGATCCGCGTGGTCCAGCCGGAGGCCGGCCGCGACGACCGCTCGCTCGGCGCCGAGGCCCTGGGGCTGGTGCTCGCCGGTGGCGAGGACGTCGAGCCCGGACGCTACGGCGAGCCCGAGATCCCGGAGGCGCGGCTGGCCCTCTTCCCCGAGCGCGACGCGATGGAGCTCGACCTGCTCGCCGGGGCCCGCGAGGCCGCGGTGCCGACGTGGGGCGTGTGCCGGGGCGTCCAGGTGGTCAACGTCTTCCTGGGCGGCACGCTCTGGCAGGACCTGGCCCTCCAGCTGCCGACCCCGGTGCTCCACCAGCTCTCGAATCCCAACGACGCCCTGGTCCATGGCCTGAGGGTCGACGATCCCGAGGTCACCCTCGGTCGCCTCCTCGCCGAGGGGAGCCCGCTGGTCAACAGCCGCCACCACCAGGGCGTCAAGGACTTGGGCGACGGCCTCGTCGCCGTCGCCGAGGCCCCCGACGGACTGGTCGAGGCGGTCTACCTGGACTCGTCGCCCGCCTGGTGGGTGCGCGCGGTCCAATGGCACCCGGAGAACCTCACCGCCATGGCTCAGCAGCGGGCGCTATGGGAGGCCTTCGCCACCAGGCTGGGCTTGACGAAACCACAACCGTAGGGCGGGCCGGAGCCCGCCGGAAGGGCAAGGTAGACATGAACGAGGTCGTGCTGCGACAGGACGAGGGCCGCGTCGCGGTCCTCACCATCAACCGTCCCGACAAGCTGAACGCCCTCAGCCAGGAGGTGCGCGACGAGGTGCTGGGCCACCTCGCGGCGATCGAGACCGACGACGGCGTCGGCGTGGTGGTGATCACCGGCGCCGGCGAGAAGGCGTTCATCGCCGGGGCGGACATCGGCGAGTTCGAGGGCCGCAGCCCTTTCGACCAGCGCGAGGCGATGGCGAGCCCGCGGATCTTCGACGCGATGGCCACCTTTCCCAAGCCGGTGATCGCGATGATCAACGGCTTCTGCCTCGGCGGCGGCTGCGAGCTCGCGATGTCGTGCGACCTGCGCATCGCTTCCGAGACGGCGCGCTTCGGCCAGCCGGAGATCAAGCTCGGGCTGATCCCGGGCGGCGGTGGCACCCAGCGCCTGCCCCGGCTGGTCGGTATGGGCCACGCCATGCGGCTGATCCTCACCGGCGACATGATCCCGGCCGCCGAGGCCAAGGAGATCGGCCTGGTCGAGATGGTGGTGCCGGCCGCCGAGCTGCGCGAGAAGACCCTCGAGCTGGCCGCCAAGGTGGCCTCGATGAGCCCGCTCACCGTGCGGGTGGCCAAGGAGTCGCTGCGCGCGAGCGAGCGGCTCGCCATCGAGGAGGGGCTCCTCTTCGAGCGCGACCTCTTCTGCCTCTGCTTCTCGACCGAGGACAAGAAGGAGGGGGTCGCGGCGTTTCTGGGGAAGCGGAAGGCGGAGTGGAAGGGGAGGTAGAAGCTGAGGGAGGGGTTCGAGGGGGTCGGGGGGGTTGGGGCGAAGGCGGGGGGCACACGCTCGCGGGCCGTGCACACACGCTCGCGGGCCGGATGGCTTTCTCGGCGGCAAACTGCGCCGGCGAGAAACCACCGCGGCCCGCGAGCTGCCACCTCGGCGGTTTCATCGGGCGCCCTCCGCTTTGGGGTGTGGGGTGGGTGGATCGGCGGGGTCGGACTGCGAACCGCTTCATCCGTTCGAGGCGTTGGGCGAAGGCAATGGCCAATGAAGCGGCCGAGCTCTGTCTCGGCCGGGCGATCCCCGCGGCCGGCACCGAACCAGCCTTCGGAGGCAAATCGCCCCCTTCACCCATCCCGGTCCTCGGGCCGAGCTCTGTCTCGGCCGGGCGATCCCTCCGGCGGGCACCGAACCACCCATCGGCGGGCTCGGGCTCCGGTGCAGCGGGCTCGCGGGGCTAGCACCCACGCTCGCGGGCCGGATGGCTTTCTCGGCGGCAAACTGCGCCGGCGAGAAACCACCGCGGCCCACGAGCTGCCCCCTCGGTCGTTGAGGCGGAGGCGGGAGCCCACGCGTGCGTGGCTGGTGGCTTTCTCGGCGGCGAACTGCGCCGGCGAGAAACCACGCAGCTCCGCGCGCTGCCCCCTTGGCGGTTGCGACGGGCGTCCTCCGCTTCGGGGGATGAGGTGGGTGGATCGGCGTTCGTCGGACTCCACCCACTCTTTGTCATTCCGAGCGGAGCGAAGCGCGGTCGAGGAATCTCAGCGGGAACGGATGGCTTTCTCGGCGGCAAACTGCGCCGGCGAGAAACCACCGCGGCCCGCGAGCTGCCCCCTCGGTCGTTGAAGCGGGCGTCCTCCGCTTCGGGGAAGGATGTGGGTGGATCGGCGTTCGGCGGACTCCACCCCCTCTTTGTCATTCCGAGCGGAGCGAAGCGCAGTCGAGGAATCTCAGCGGGAACGGCTGGCCTCCCGCGCCGGCCGCCGGGTGGGAAGAGGATCGCGGGGTTGGGGGGGGGGACCCGGCCGCGCTCTGCCTGGGTGAAGGCCCGGGCCGCCGGGCGCCCGGCACGGAGGCGACCCCTCGCCTCAGAGCTTGTGAATGAATCTCCGCCCGTCGCGAGGGCGCGGGCACCGCCGCGCGGAGCGCGGTGGTCGGGGCGCCGCTCGCAAGGCGCGCCGACGCAGGCGTAGCGGGGCCTACGTCGAGGAGGCGTAACGCCGCGAGCGGTGATTCGGGGGCGTCCGGAGCAGGTCGGCGATTCATTCACAAGCTCTCAGTCTCCCAGGACGTAGCCGAAGATCAGCGGCGCGACGATCGAGGCGTCGCTCTGGATCATGAACTTCGGCGTGTCGACGTCGAGCTTGCCCCAGGTGATCTTCTCGTTGGCGACGGCTCCGGAGTAGCCGCCGTAGGAGGCGGGGGCGTCGGAGACTTGGGCGAAGTAGCCCCAGAAGGGGGTGTCCTCGCGCTTCAGGTCCTGGATCAGGCAGGGGACCGAGCAGATCGCGAAGTCGCCCGCGATGCCGCCACCGATCTGGAAGAACCCGACCGACGGGGCTCCGGTCTCCTTGCCGCAGCTCCCCTCGTACCACTCCATGAGGTGCTGGAACTGCTCGGTGCCGGTCTTGACGCACTGGTGGTGCGCCACCTCTCCCCGGACCACGGCGGCGGTCATCATGTTGCCGGTCGTCGAGTCCTCCCATCCCGGGGTGTAGACCGGGATTCCCTTCTCCATCGCCGCCAGGAGCCAGGAGTCGGCCGGATCGCTCTGGTAGTGCTCCTCGATCGCGCCGCTCGCGAGGACGTCGAACAGGAACTCGCACGGGAACTTGCGCTCGCCCGCCTCCGCGGCCCGGGACCAGCCCTCGATCAGGCGCGCCTCGACGTGGCGCATGACCCCCTCGGGGATGCAGGTGTCGGTGACCCGGTTGAAGCCCCGGTCGTAGAGCCGCTTCTCGTCCTCGGCCGAGAGCCCTCGCCACTCGGGCACCAGCTCGTACTCGTCGTGAGCCACGAGGTTGAACACGTCCTCTTCGAGGTTCGCGCCGGTGCAGGAGATGGCGTGCACCTTGCCGCCGCGGATCATGCGGGCCAGGACGATCCCGAGCTCGGCCGTGGACATGGCGCCGGCCAGGCTGACCAGCATCTTGCCGCCCGCCGCCAGGTGATCCTCGTAGGCCCGGGCGGCGGCCACGGTCTCGCGCGCGTTGAAGTGCAGGAAGTGCCGATCGAGAAAGGAGCGAAGGGTGTTCATGGGGTCCCTCCCGCAAGCGGAGGTCGGCGACGGGCGCCGGGAGATCGCCGCCGGTCGGGCCGGCGACGGTTGCGAACGGTCGGGAAGTGTACCAGCCCCGGCGGGCGTCCGCTGCACGCTCGACGGGGATCGGTCCCGGTTCCCGGTCCGGCGTGCACCGAGGAAGCTTGGGGAGGTCGTGTGCCCGGGGGGCAAAGAAAGTTTCCCGCGGAAGGCTCCCAAGGCGTCGTGAATTCGTTTATACTCTGCTACGCATCCCCTCGGGAACTCACCGACGACCGAGCGTCGACCCGCCCGCGGGCACGACGGCCGCCTGGTGAAACCGGTTTCATCGACCGGTGGAGCTCCGGGGACGGGAGTCGTCACCGTTGAACTTACGCACTCGCATCATCCTCCTCACCGCCGTCGTCCTCCTGGCGGTGACCGTGGGGACCACGCTGGTGGTGGGCCGCCACCAGGAGACGACGGCCCGGCGCTGGGCCGGTGAGCGCCTCGACGCCGCGGCGGAGATCGCGCACCAGCTGAGCGACGAGCGCGTCGACCACCTGGGCGCCCAGGCCGTCCTGTTGATCGAGGCGCTCCACCTCGCCGACCTCGCCCGCCGCGGCGACCGGACGGAAGCCGCCGCCGTGCTCGAGCGCTTCGCCGGTAGCCATCCCGCGGTCGGCTATCTCGGCCTGGCCGACGCCGCTGGCCACACCCTCGCGGTGGCGGGCAGCGACGGAGGGTCCGGCCTCGGATTGGGCGCCCAGCCGCCCTGGCGCGAGGGCATCGCGCTCGACCGCCGGCGCCTCTTCCGCTACGCCATGCGCCCGCTGCGCGATCCGGCGGACGGCACGCTGCTCGGGACCGTCACGCTCGGCGAGGAGCTCGACGCGACCGAAGCCGAGCGCCTCTCCCGGCTGACCGGCGCCGAGGTCGTGTTCGTCGTCGGCGGGCTGCCGGTGGCGAGCAGCCTGCCCCTGGGTGGCAGCGCCGAGGCCGCCCACCTCACGCGCTCGCTGACTCCGGGCGAGGCCCGCGCGGTCACCCTCGGCGGCAAGCCGTACCTCGCGCGCCTCGACGCCCTGCCCGCCGGCGGGCCGGCCAGCGGCCTCGAGCCGCCCGGTGGCGCCGGCGGCCTGCTGGTGCTGCGGTCGACCGGCGCCCACGCGGACGACTCCTCGCTCGGCCGCGACGTCGCCCTCGTCGGGCTCTCCGGACTGCTGGCGATGCTTCCTCTCCTGTGGCTCGCCGCCCGCCGCCACGAGCAAGCCCTCGGCCAGCTGACCGACGCCATGGCGAGGACGGCGGTCGCCGGCCACCTCGACCGCGGCCTGTTGAGCAGCCTCCCGGAGCGCTGGGTGAGCACCGAGGTGAGCGCCCTGCGCGAGGCCTTCTCCAGCCTGATGACCACTCTCGAGGAGAGCCTCCGCGACCGCGAGCGCTCCTACGTCGAGGCGGTCGGCGCGGTGGTGGCGGCGATCGACGCCCGGGATCACGAGACGACGGGCCACTCGTTCCGCGTCGCCCACTACGCCCTGGCGCTGGCCCGCGCCCTGGAGATGGAGGGCGACCAGCTCCGGGCGATCGAGTGGGGATCGCTGCTCCACGACGTGGGCAAGATCGCGGTGCCGGACGCCATCCTGCGCAAGACCGGCCGCCTGACCGAGGAGGAGTGGCACGTCATGCGGCAGCATCCGAACTGGGGGTTCGAGATGCTCGCCGACGTCAAGTTCCTCGAGCCGGCGCTCGCGATCGTCTACAGCCACCACGAGCGCTGGGACGCCGGCGGCTACCCCCGCGGCCTGGGGCGCGAGGACATCCCGCTTCCCGCCCGGATCTTCGCGGTGGTCGACACCTACGATTCGATCACGTCGGACCGCCCCTACCGCCGGGCCCGCAGCCATGGCGAGGCGATCACGGAGCTGTGCCGGGTCGCCGGCACACAGCTCGATCCGGACGTGGTCGAGGCCTTCATCCGCCTGCCCGAGGTGGCGCTGCGCCGCCTGCGCGAACGCTCCGAGCGGCTGGACCTCAAGGTCCGCATCCCCGACGCCTTGACCGAGATGCCGATGGCCGGGGAAGTCTTCCGGCGGCGATAGACGTCGCGCTGTCGGGCCCGCCCCGCGAGCTGCCCCCTCGGTGGTCGAGGCAGCTCCCGCCGGGTGGGTCGGTGGGGGGTGGATCGGCGGGGTCGCACTCCCAGATTCGGCCGAGGCAGAGCTCGGCCGCTTCAACCGAGATCGCCTCCGCCCAGAGCACCCGACCCATGAAGCGGCCGAGCTCTGTCTCGGCCGGGCGATCGGTGCCACCGGCATCGAGCTGTACCGTGCCCGGCTACGGCAGGCTCAACAGCCAGTCGGGCTCGCTCGGGCAGTTGGGATCGCCGCTTGCCGGACAGGACGGCCGGGTGTAGGTGAAGAGCAGCGTGTCTACCGGATCCTGCACCCCGGTGGCCGCCGTAGCCAGGTAGGTCCCGGTCCGCGGGTCGTACCAGCGGCCGTTGCGCGGCACGTTCGGCAGGCTCGCGAACCGGATCAGGATCTGCGTGTTGTCCGGCAGGTAGGCGAGAAGGAACGTGCTGGCGTCGCTCGCCACCACCATCTTCTTCTCCTGCTGGGTGTCCGGCGCCTGGTTCTTGATCCGGCCGGACTGCGAGACCAGGTTCTGCCAGGCGTGCCCTTTCAGGAAGGTGCCCAGGTACTGCATCTCCTGGTTCGACCGCCGCCCCATGCCGACGGTGTAGGTCGCGCCGCTCAACCCCCAGTCGTAGACCCCGAAGGAACCGTAGGAGTACCCGAAGGCCCCGGAGAGAAGCGACAGGTAGGCCGTCTGGCGCACCCGGTAGGGGTTGTAGTTGGTGGTACCCAGGTCCGGATCGTTCACGCCGTCGTAGATCGACTCGCCGTTCATGTTCGGTTTGACCGGCGAGAAGCCCCAGAGGTCCCCGGGGAGCTCGCGCGCCCGCTGGGTGATCGTCTGAAGCTGGATGCTCGTGTTGGCCGAGCTTCCGGCCTGGCCGCTCTGGAACATCTGGAAGTCGAGCCACGCCTGGGACTGGAACGGCGACATGTCGGCCGACGGCGTGCTGCCGCCCCAGTGGTTGGTCACCAGGTGGCGGGGCGCCGCCGCGTCGATCGTCTCGCCGACGTAGCGGATGCGGCAGGTGATCTGGGTCGAGCCCGGCGTGCAGCTCGAGGGGTTGACGCCGGTCTCGGGCTTCCGGTCGAAGCCGGGGGAGAAGACGACGAAGTTACCCGAGAGCCGGGCGGCGACGTTCCGGGCGTAGGTCTGCGAGTCGGCGAGAGCCGGGTACGCCTGGCCGTTGTTGCACCCCTCGATCACCCGCTCCATCATGCCGACCAGCGCGACCGCGAGCCCCTGGTCGTTGGTCTGCTGGACCTTCTGGTCGAAGCTCTTGCCAGAAGGCGGTGTTCCAGCGCGAGCAGTTGTTGGGGACGGTGCCGCTCGGCGTGCAGCCCGAGAGCTGGTCGAAGGGCCGGTTGCCGGCGGAGTCGGTGGGGTTGTAGCCGCAGAGCCGCATCCAGTCGACCGGCAGGGCGGTCTGGACCACGCTGAAGCCCCGGCTGACGCGGTTGGCGAGGTAGGTGGTCCACTCCGAGGAGGTCGAGCGCAGGGGCCCCGCCCAGGCGGTATCGCCGAGCCAGAAGAAGGGCGTGGCGTCGGCGTAGGTCAGGTTGCGCGAGGCGTTGCCCCCGGAGGCGCTGACCTTCAGGAAGCCGTGCGTGTAGAGCGGGTTCGACCCCGAGTACGACGCGACGCTGACGTTCTGGTTCGAGACGACCAGCCCGGTCGCGCAAGTGCAGCCGGCCTCGCACGTAGTGCTCCAGGTCCACGAGCCGCTGGCAGGGAAGGCCGTCCGCACCTTCAGGGCGTTGCCACCATCCCAGAAGGCGTAGGTGGTGAGAGTCGGCTGGCCGAGCTTGGTGAACGTCGCCTTGACCTTCACGTCCCGGTAGAGATTCGAGCAGGTGACGTTGGTGAGGGGGATCGTAGCTTCCCAGCAGCCCCAGGTCTGGGCGGACGTGGAGCAGGCGGCGAGAGGCCGCGTCGGGAGGACGAGGGCGACGATCGACACGAAGAGGAGGGCGGGGATCGACGACCGGTGGACGGATATCATCGCGAAACCTTTCTTCCAGGCAAAGAGCGCTGGATGGCCTCAGCCTAAGCGCGAAGGCGGCGCGCCCGCCACACGCTGGCGGGTAGTCTTCGCTATATCGCGGGATATAGAAATCGCTGAGCAGGCGGCGGGCGCCGGCCGGCGGGGCGTCACGGGATCCCGTGGCGCTTGCGCTTGGCCCAGAGGGCCTTGCGGCTGATGCCGAGGAGGCGGGCGGCCTCGGCCTGGTGGCCGCGGGCGTAGGCGAGGGCGCGGCGGATCTCGGCCGCCTCCACCGCCTCCAGGGTGCGCGGGCGCTCCTCGCCGCCGGCGGGCGGCTCGGGCTCGAGAGGGCGGGCTCCGCCCGCCAGCACCAGCGCTCGCTCCAAGGTGTTGCGCACCTGGCGCAGGTTGCCGGGCCACGGGTGCCGGTACATCCACTCGCGCGCTTCCGGGGCGAGGGTGAGACCGGGGCGGCCGAAGCGCTCCGCCAGGTCGGCCAGGAGCCGGTCGATCAGCGCCGGGAGGTCCTCGGTACGCTCGCAGAGGGGGGGCAAGCGGAAGGTGAGCACCTCGAGGCGGTAGAAGAGATCCTCCCGGAAGGCGCCGCTCGCCACCCGCCGCGGCAGATCCTCTGAGCCCACCGCCAGGAACCGCACGTCGGCCCGCGCCTCGGCGCCGCCGAGCGGGGCGTAGACCCCTTCGGCGACCAGTCGCAGAAGCTTGGCCTGGCTGGCGAGCGGCAGCTCCTCGACGTGGTCGAGCAACAGGGTGCCACCCGCCGCCCGCGCCACTCGCCCCGGGCGCGAGGTCTCGGCGCCGGTGAACGCGCCGCGGCGATAGCCGAAGAGCTCGCTCTCGAGCAAGCTGGTGGGAAGCGAGCCGGGGTCGACCTCGACCAGGGGACCGCCGGAGCGCGCGCTCGCCGCGTGGATCGTCCGGGCCAGGGTGGAGCGCCCCGAGCCCGGCTCGCCGACGACCAGCATCGGGGCCTCGCTCGCCGCCGCCCGCTCGAGGGCACCGAGGCGGGCGCCGAGCCCGGGCTGGCCGGCGAGGAGGTGGGCGAGAGGGCCGGGGGCCGGGGTCAACTGGAGAACTGTCGCGTCTCGTCCTCGGCGTCGGACCACAGGCGCTCGAGAGCGTAGAACTCCCGCGGCTCGGGCTGGAAGACGTGCGCCACGAGGTCGCCGTAATCGAGCAGCACCCAGTGGCCACCGCGCTGGCCCTCGAGGTGGAGCGGGCGCACGCCCTCGGCGGAGAGGGCCTCCTGGATCGACTCGGCGATCGCCTGGACCTGGCGCTCGCTCGAGCCGGTCGCGATCAGGAAGTAGTCGGTGAAGTCACTCACCGGGCCGAGGTTGAGGACCCGCAGGTCCTGGGCCTTGCGGTCGAGGGCTGCGCCTACGGCAACCCGGACTCGAGCGGCGGTGTCGACGGCGGCTTGACTCGCTGGGGTCGCTGGACTCATCTATAGAGGTCGTATTTCTCGATGTAGTCTACCACCAAGGGCGCCATCCACTTCTCCATCCAGGCCTCGCTCCTCTCGCCCGCGGCCAGCCGGTCGCGGATCACGGTCGACGAGACGTCGACCAGGCCGTCCTCGATCACGTCGATGGCGCCGCCGTCGAGGCCCTCCCGAAGCTCCGGCGCCAGCTCGGCCCGCAGCCCGGCGATCTCGTTGCCCGGGCGGGTCAGCACCACCAGCCGGGCGAGCTCGAGGAGGTCCCGCCAGCGGCGCCAGGTGGGAAGCTGGGCCAGGGAATCGGAGCCGAGGATCAGGACCAGGTCGGCCGACGGCTCCCGGCGGGCGAAGTGCTCCAGGGTGTCGACCGTGTAGCTCGGCCCGTCCGGGCGCAGCTCGAGGTCGGAGACGTAAAGGCCCTTCTCCTCGAGGAGGGCCATCTCGACCATGGCGTAGCGCGCCGCCGGGGACGCGACGGGCGCGCTCTCCGGGTCTTGCTTGTGGGGCGGGTTGGCGGTCGGCAGGTAGATCACCCTCTCGAGGCCGAAGCGACGGCGGGCCTCCTGGACGGGGCGGACGTGGCCGCGGTGGATCGGGTCGAAGGAGCCCCCGAACAGGCCTAATCGGATGCCCCCCAAATCCCCTCGATCCCCTTCCCTCCCCACGCGGGCAGGGGACGCCTCCACCCTGTCTCTCGGCCCGTCGGGCGGGCCCGTCACGGGGTCTCCGGCGGCGCGGGGTGGTGCCAGGGGGCGTCGTCCGGCGGAGCCTCCTGCTCCTGCTCGGCGGCGCGGCTGGCGTCGAGCGCGCTCGCCACGCGGCCGACCAGCTCCGGCAGGCCCTGCCCGGAGACGGCGCTCGCCTCGAGGTAGGGGAGGCTCCTCCGTCCGGCCGCCGCCTCGAGCTCTCGGCGCCGCTCCTCGCGTGCCGCGTCGAGCTTGCTGCCGACGACGAAGCGCTCGCGCGAGAGCAAGCCAGGGTCGAAGGCCTCGAGCTCCCGCTCGATCGTCGCGAGGTCGGCGGCGGCGCTCCCTTCGGCCGAGAGGTCGACCAGGTGCACCAGCACGCGGCAGCGCTCGACGTGGCGCAGGAACTGGTGGCCCAGGCCCGCCCCTTCGGCGGCGCCCGCGATCAGCCCCGGCAGGTCGGCGATCACGAACGGCCGCTCCGCCGCCCCCCGGTCGACGACCCCGAGCTGCGGCACCAGGGTCGTGAACGGGTAGTCGGCGATCTTCGGGCGGGCGGCCGACAGGCGGCTGATCAGGGTCGACTTGCCGGCGTTGGGCAGGCCGACCAGGCCGACGTCGGCGAGCAGCTTGAGCTCCAGGCGCAGATGGCGCTCCTCGCCGTCCGTTCCCGGCTCGGCGCGCCGCGGCGCCTGGTTGGTCGAGCTCTTGAAGTGGCTGTTGCCCCGGCCGCCGACGCCGCCTGCCGCCACCCGGAGGCGTCCGCCCTCCTCCAGGATCTCGCCCAGGAAGACATCGCCTTCGGCGTCGTAGACCTGGGTGCCGAGCGGCACCGCGATCTCGAGGTCGTCGCCGCTCCGGCCGGTGCGGTTCGAGCCCTCGCCGTGGCGCCCGCGCTCGGCCGCGTAGAGCTGCCGGAAACGGAGGTGAAAGAGGGTGTTGAGGGAGTCGTCGCCGACCAGCCAGACCGCCCCGCCGTAGCCGCCGTCGCCCCCGGAGGGACCGCCCCGCGGCACGTACTTCTCGCGCCGGAAGGCAACGCAGCCGTTGCCCCCGCGCCCGCCCTGGACGTGGATCACCGACTCATCCAGGAAATGCACGGGGGCTCTCGGTGGGCGGGAGCGACCTCGCCCGGAAGGGGAATCCGCCTACTCGGCGGGGACCACGTTGACGAAGGTGCCGCGGCGGCCCCGGTTGCGGAACTGCACGGTGCCGTCGGTCTTGGCGAAGAGGGTGTCGTCCTTGCCCCGGCCGACGTTGTCGCCGGGGAAGAACTTCGTGCCGCGCTGGCGAACGATGATCGAGCCGCCGGAGACGCTCTGACCTCCGAAGGCCTTCACCCCGAGGTGCTGCGCGTTCGAGTCGCGGCCGTTGCGGCTGGAGCCCTGCCCTTTCTTGTGTGCCATGACTTCGCTTCCTCGCTCCGGCCGGGCGCCGGAGCCGTCGATTCAGATTCAGACCGCGATGTCCTCGATGCGCACGCGGTGATAGTCCTGCCGGTGGCCGTTGGTGCGGCGATAGCCCTTGCGGCGCTTGAACTTGAAGACGCGGATCTTCGGACCGCCGACCTCGCCGACCAGCACGCCCTGGACCTTCGCTCCGGAGAGGGCGTCGCCGGTCTTGACGCCGTCGTCGCCGTGCACCATGAGGACCCGGTCGAAGGTCACCTCGGAGCCCTCGGCGCGGTCGCCGAGCAGCTCGACGTCGATCACGTCGCCGGGCTCGACCCGGTACTGTTTTCCACCCGATTCGATGACCGCCTGCATATCAGCACACTCCTGGAGATTGCCGTTCGGGGATAGAGAGGCCCCGCGGGGCGCGGACCGCCAAAGCTAACACCGCCGCGGTCGGAGAGTCAACCCTTGAGGTGCGCGAGGAAATCGCGCTCGACGCGCGAGCGCAACGCCGCGAGCCGCTCGGGGGCCTCCGGTCCGCGGGTCGCCTCGACGATCAGGACGTGGGGAAGATCGCCGTAGTCGGAGTACGCCTCGTGTCGCTCGATCCCCCGGAACAGCTCGTGCCGGCTCTCCCGGTAGCGGCACCACTCGAGGCCGGTGAAGCCGGCCGACTCCAGCGCCTCGGCGAGGAGCTCGCGGTTCCAGACGAACTGGTGCTGCCAACCGTGAAAGGCCCGGTTCAGGTGGATCGCCATGGTTTGCTTGACCTCGTCCGGCCCGCCGAGCCCGTAGTGGGTGACCCACACCCAGTCCAGGTTGGGGGTCGAGAGCCGCAGCAGGCCGCCCTCGCCCAGCACCCGTCGGGACTCGGCGAGAAAGTCGAGGGCGTGGTCGATCCGCAGGTGCTCGAGGAAGTGCTCGGCGTAGACCGCCTCGCAGCCGCTGAATTCCAGCCCGCCCGTGACGTCCGCGACCACGTCGACCCCGGGAAGGGCCTGGGCGTCGATGTTGACCCAGCCCGCGAGGGGAGAGCGGCCGCAGCCGACGTGGAGCCGGGGTCGCGCCCCGAGGGCGGAGGGATCGGCCGGCGGCACGGCCTCAGCCCCCCGAGAGCTCGTCGAGGTCGGAAGGCGTGATGAACTCGTCCGGGTCATCGTTGCCGCAGACCTCGCACAGGGCCTCCAGGACCTTCCCGTCGCGCCACTCGAACACGTAGCCCGGGGTCTCGCAGTTGAGGCAGATCAAGTAGTCGGGACTCTCCATCGAACGGTTCCCCTCGGTCCAGGAGCGGAACGATATCACTCGCGTACTTGATGGCGTCGGACTAATATTTTGGACCCAAGCCAGAAAAAGTCCTTGACAGGATCTGAGCCAGGTATTATCATGAACACGTCAGCGAGGGAGGCGAGTGACGCGCCCCCGCTGACCGAGGCCCCGGAGCCGCCGGCTCCGAGGCCACGCGGATAGACGAGCAGACAAGACCAACCCGACGACACGAACTCAAGGAGGCCACGATGCGCACCACCCTCACCCGCTGGAATCCGACGGCCAACATCTTCGCCACCCGCGACCCGTTCGCCCGCTTCATGGACACTTTCTTGAACGAGAGCCTCCAGCCGAGCGAAGACGTCTCGAACCGCGCGTGGATGCCCCTGGTCAACATCCGCGAGACGGAGAGCTCCTTCTTCGTCGAAGCGGAGCTGCCGGGCCTGACCAAGAAGGACCTCGAGATCACCCTCGAGAACAACCTGCTCAAGCTCTCCGGTGAGCGGCACTTCGAGAAGGACGCCAAGGAGGAGAACTACCACCGCATCGAGCGGTCCTACGGGAACTTCCTGCGCACCTTCTCGCTGCCGAGCCAGGTCGACCCCGAGGGGGTCAAGGCGTCCTTCAAGGACGGCATTCTGACGATCGAGGTGCCGAAGGCCGAGGAGGCCAAGCCGCGCAAGATCGCGATCAACTGACCGCGATCAACCGACGCGCTTCCACGGCGCGGTTCCGGAGCCCCGCCTCTCGAGGCGGGGCTCCTCGTTTTTTGCCCCTCCGCCCCGCAGACGGCCGCTCCGGCTCGCCGCGAGCCAGCTCGCGACCTCGGCCCGCTTCTGCGCCGGGTCCTCCGTCCGCGGCTCCGCGTCGCCTCGTTCTGCCGCCGCCGGCAACGAAACCCGCACCGTCGTCCCCTCGCCCGGCTGGCTGGCGACGTCCACCGTCCCGCCGTGGTTGCGGGCGATCCGGTCGACGATCGCGAGGCCCAGCCCGGTCCCCCCTTTGCGGGTCGAAAAGAAGATGTCGAAGATCCGGTCGAGGTCCTGGGGCGGGATTCCCCGGCCTTCGTCCTCGACCACCAGGTCCACCCAGGCCCCGTTTCGCTCCGCCCCCAGCACCACCCTCGGGGCTCGTTCCCGGTCGCCCCGCCGCGCCTCCTCGGCGGCGGTCAGGGCATTCTGGGCGAGGTTGAGGAGCAGCTGGCGCATCTGGCCCGGATCGGCGCGCACCGTGGCGCCGCCGCTGCGATCCGCCGCCACCAGCTCGACGCCGCGCCCGCGCGCCTCGCCGGCGAGGAGCTCGCGCACCTGCTCGAGGAGCTCCGCGGCCGGGATCTCCTCGAGCTCGAGCGGCCGCGGCCGGGCGTAGGAGAGGAAGTCGGTCACCAGCCGCTCGAGGCGCGCGATCTCGACCCGAGTGATCCCCAGGAGCCGGCCGCCGGAGGGCGCCGCACCGCGCTCTCCGATCTCCTCCTCGAGCATCTGCATGTTCAGGTTGAGCGAGTTGAGGGGGTTGCGGATCTCGTGCGCCAGGCCCGAGGCCAGGGTCCCGATGTAGGCCATCCGTTCGGCCTCGACGGCCTGCTCCTCGAACCTCTGGCTGCGGCGCATCAGGGCCCAGATGAGGAGGAAGGCGCCGGTCAGGAGCAGCGTGGTGACCACCCCCAGGGTCACCGTCTGGCCGATCAGGTCGTGGCGCAGCTCGCCGATCCGCGCCTGGAGGTCCTCCTCGCTGATCCCGATGCGCAGGACGCCGAACTTGCCGATCGGCTCCTCGACCTGGTAGCGGGAACGCTTGACCTCCTCCTCGGTGCGCACGTCGCCCGGAAACTCGCGAGGGCGATCCAGATCGAGGACCGGCGCGCCGCCGACCGGCTTCTTGAGGTCGCCGGTCGCCTCGTACACCAGGGCGCCGTCCTTGTCGAACACGCGCACCGAGCTGACCACCCCGCGCTGGCGCAGGACGGAGTCGATGTAGGTCCGCGTGTCGTGCTCGACGGCGAGCACCGTGAACAGGTCCTTGCCCTCGGCCGAGGCCTGGTCGGCGATCCGGCCCGAGAGGTCCTCCGCCTCGTGGCGCGTCTCGATCAGCACCTGCTCGATCTCGCGCTGGGACAGCGACCGGAAGATCAGCCAGCCGAAGAGCACGAGGTCGAGGACCACGATCAGGCCGAGGACGACGAGGGGCACGATCAGCCGGCGTGCCGTGGTCTTGGAGGGCTTGCGAGAGGAGCGGGGCACGAGTCGACAATAGCACCGCGCTCCGGCGCCCACGCCCGCCGGAGCACGGCCCGTGCGGCTCCCACCGCTCCCCGCCACTCCCCGCCGCGCCGCCCGCGATGGTTGACCCTCCCCGGCCGCGCGGATACGATCCCACCGAGATCCCCGATGACAGGCTCTGATTCACCAGCCCGGACGCGCCGCGGTCTCCGGCTCGCCGTCGCAGCCCTCGCCGTGGCCGCGCTCGGCGCGCTCGGCGGTTGCGGCGCCCGCGACCGGACGAACCCGCCTCCCGAGCCCGCGCCCCGCCCGGCCGCGAGCGCCGACGCCACGCCCCGTCGCGGCGGCACCGTGGTGATCGGGACGATCAGCGACATCGACGGCGTCAACGAGCTGACCGCCACCTTCACCCGCGCCCTGACCGACGTGATCTACCAGATGTTCCTCCACCTGGCGGACGAGAACCCGAACTCCGAGGACCACCCGCCGACCTGGGACCCCGAGCTCGCCCGCTCCTGGGAGTGGTCGGCCGACCACCTGACCCTGACCTTCCATCTGCGCGACGGCGTCGTGTGGAGCGACGGCGAGCCGGTGACCGCCGAGGACGTGCGCTTCACCTGGCAGGCCCAGACCGATCCGGGCGTCGCCTGGCCGAGCGCCTACCTCAAGGACTCGATCGAGGACGTCGAGGTGGTCGATCCGCTGACCGTCCGGTTCCACTACTCGAAGGTCAGCCCCGACCAGTTCAACACCACCTGCGAAGGGGTCGTCCTGCCCAAGCACGCGTGGGGCAAGGTGCCGTTCGCCGAGTGGCGCCAGAGCTCCGAGTACTTCCGCGACCACCTGGTGGTCGACGGACCCTTCGAGCTCGAGCGCTGGACCCCGCAACAGGAGCTCGTGCTGGTGCGCAACCCGCGCTACTTCGACCCCGACCTGCCGCACCTCGACCGGGTGGTCCTGCGCCTGATCCCCGAGAAGAGCAACCAGGTCAACCAGCTCCTCGCCGGCGACCTCCAGTTCGTCGAGCAGATCCCGGCCCAGGACATCCCGCGCGTCGAGGCCTCGAAGGCCACCCGGGTCGAGGCTTACTGGCACCGGGTCTACTCCTACGTCGCGTGGAACCTCGAGCGCCCGATGTTCGCCGACGTGCGCGTGCGCCAGGCGCTGACCCTGGGGATCGACCGCCAGCGGATCATCGACGCCCTGTGGGGCCGCTGGGCCCGCATCGCGACCTCGCCCGTCGTCGCCAACAACTGGGCCCACGACGATTCGATCGAGCCCTGGCCCTACGACCCCGAGGGCGCGCGCAAGCTCCTCGCCGAGGCCGGCTGGACCGACCACGACGGCGACGGAATCCTCGACCGGGGCGGCCGGCCGTTCTCCTTCGAGATCCTGACCAACCAGGGCAACCAGGAGCGCATCAACGCCGTGGTCATGATCCAGGAGCAGCTCAAGCGGATCGGGATCGAAGCCCGCCCCCGCGTCGTCGAGTTCAACGCCATGATGAACCAGACCCAGAACCAGCACTTCGACGCGGTGCTCTCGGCCTGGGCGATGCCGACCAGCCTCGACATGCGCTACGCCTTCCACACGAGCGAGATCGGTGGTGGGGGCGGCAACTTCTCCGCCTACTCGAACCCCGAGGTCGATCACCTGATCGAGCAGATGGAGACGCTGCCCGACCTCGCCGAGGCCGAGCCGATCCTGCACCGGATCCAGCAGATCCTCCACCGCGACCAGCCGATGACCTTCATGTGGGAGTCGATGCGGGTCAACGGCGTCGACCGCCGGCTCCACGACACGCGGCCGAACCTGCTCGCCGCGCTGTGGTACCTGCGCTCGTGGTGGCTCGGCCCGCCGAGCTAGCCGGTGGCACCGGACGCCACGCCCTGACCGGGACGAGAGCCGATGGGAAGCCTGTTCATCCGCCGCCTCGCCGCGTCGTTCCTGTTGCTCTTCCTCGTCCTCACCGTCACCTTCTTCCTGATCCACCTGGCGCCCGGCGACCCGGCGACCCTGCTGGCCGGTGAGCGCGCGACCGCGGCCGGCATCCGGCGCCTCCGGGAGGTCTACGGGCTCGATCGCCCGCTCGCCGTCCAGTACCTCGTATGGCTCAAGGCGGTGGTCCTGTCCTGGGACTGGGGGGTGTCGATCTCCCAGGGACGACCGGTCACCCGGGTGCTGGCAGAGACGACCGGCCCCACCTTCCTCCTGACCGGAGCGGCTCTCTTGGTCCAGTACCTGGTCGGCCTGCCGCTCGGCGTGGCCGCCGCCCGCCGGCGCGGGCGCGCCACCGACGGCGCCCTGAGGATCGGCGCCCTGCTCGTCTACTCGATGCCTCTGTTCTGGCTGGGGCTGATGGCGATCCTGCTCTTCAGCTTCACCTGGCCGGTCCTGCCGCCGAGCCACATGCACTCGGTCGAGGCGGACGCCTTCGGCCCCTGGAGATCGCTGCTCGACCTGCTGCGCCACCTGCTGCTGCCCGCCCTGGTCCTCGGCCTGGCGTCGGCCGGGTCCACCGTGCGCTTCGTTCGCAACCGGATGATCGAGGTGCTCGAGGAGGACTACGTCCGGACCGCCCGGGCCAAGGGGCTCAGCGAGCGCCGGGTGGTGTGGGTGCACGCCCTGCGCAACGCCCTGGTGCCGGTGATCCAGCTCCTCGGCCTCTCCCTTCCCTTCCTGCTCAACGGTTCCCTGGTGCTCGAGGTGGTGTTTTCCTGGCCCGGCCTGGGGCGCACCGCCTACCTGGCGATCCTCGCCCGCGACTATCCCGTGATCCTGGCGATCACCGCCTTCACCGCCGCCCTCGTGGTGGCCGGCAACTTCCTGGCCGACCTGCTCCACGCGGCGGCCGACCCACGGGTGCGCCATGCTCGAGGATGAGGCCCCGAGCCTCGAGCCCGCGAGGCGGCCCGCCCCCGGGCGCCCGGCCGGCCCTCCGCCCCGCGTCCGCACCAGGTCCCGAGGGGCCGCCGGCGCCGCGCGCTCGGCAGGCGGCCTGCTCGTGGCCGTCCTCGTCCTGGGCGCCCTCGCCGCCCCCTGGATCGCCCCCTACGATCCCGACCAGCAGCTCGACGCCGCCGCCGGCCAGTACCGGCCGCCGGGGACGGTGCTCGCCGCGGTCGAGCTCGCCGGCGGCCGCTGGCTGCTCGCCGATCGGGTGCGCCGGACGCCGGACGGCCTGGTGATCGAGCGCCTGGGCGAGGAGACCTTCCACCCGGCCGCCGAGGTCGCCAACTTGACCGCGGACGGGGTGGCCGACCGCAGGGTCTTCCTCCTGGGCAGCGACGGGTTCGGCCGCGACCTCGCCTCGCGCATGGTCTACGGCGCGCGGATCTCGCTCTGGGTCTCGCTCCTCACCGTCGCTCTGGCTCTCACCCTGGGCCTGCTCGTGGGCTCGGTCGCCGCCACCGGACCGCGGATCGTCGACTCGATCCTGATGCGTGGCGTCGACGCCCTGCTCGCCTTCCCCTGGCTCTTCCTGGTGCTCACCCTCACCGCCCTCTTCCGGCCGTCGACGACGCTCGTCATCCTGGTCCTCGCCGCGACCTCCTGGATGCCGATCAGCCGCCTGGTCCGCGCCGAGATCCTGAGCCTCGGGGAACGGGAGTTCGTGCTCGCGGCGCGCAGCCTCGGCCTGCACCCGGCGCGGATCCTCCTGCGCCACCTCCTGCCGAACGCGCTCAACCCGGTGCTGGTGCAGGCGACCCTCGCCGTGGGCAACGTGATCCTCGCCGAGTCGGCCCTCTCGTTCCTCGGCCTCGGCGTCCAGCCCCCGACCCCCAGCTGGGGCAACATCGTCGCCGACGGAAGCGCCGTCCTCACCACCGCCTGGTGGATCTCCACCTTCCCGGGCCTGGCGATCGTCACCGCCGTCCTCGCCTTCAACCTCCTGGGCGACCGCCTGAGAGACCTCTGGGACCCGAGGACGAGGTAGGGCGGGCCTGTGGGCCGGCGGGGCCTCCGCCGGGACGCCCGCTGTCGTGACGGTCGGTGCGAGTTGAGCCGTTCGCCCGGCCGAGGCAGAGCTCGGCCTGGGGGGCGGGATCGGTGGCCGGAGCGGGGTCGGCTTCGGCCTGACGGTCGGTGCATTCCGCACCGATCGCCCGGCCGAGGCAGAGCTCGGCCGCTTCATGGGGGATTGCCCGGGCGGGGCGTCTCGGACGGCAACCCCGCCGATTCCCCCTCCTCCCCCCGAAGCGCGGCAGCGGGCCACCGCCCCACGGGCCGACGAACGGAGGGGCGGCGCGGGGCTCCCGCCCGGGGGACGTCTGAGGCCCCGAGGCGCGACCCCGGCTGGAGTCCGTCGGCGCGTCGAGAGGGGCCGAAGCCGAGGCGCGCGCCTACGTTCCACCGTCCGGGCAGCGCGCGCCGCTCCCCCGGGCGGGAGCCCCGCTCCGCCCCGGGAACACCCCGGCTCAGCCCTGGCCCAAGACCCTCCCCTGCCTTGCTACACTCCGTCCCCTGATGCCCGCCCCACCCTCCAGCGCACCGCCCCGTCGCCGCGGCCCCCTCCTGGTCGTCTTCTTCACCGTCCTCCTCGATCTCCTGGGCTTCGGCATGGTCTTGCCCCTCCTGCCCTTCTACGGCCAGGAGTTCGGCGCTTCGCCGTTTGGCGTCGCCATGCTCTTCGCCTCCTTCAGCCTCGCTCAGTTCCTCTTCGCCCCGCTCTGGGGCCGCCTCTCCGACCGGGTCGGGCGGCGGCCCGTGCTGCTCGGCTCGATCGTCGGCGCCGTCCTCGCCTACGCCCTCTTCGCCTTCGCCCACTCGTTCACCGTCCTCGTCGTCGCGCGCACCGCCTCCGGCATCGCCGCCGCCAACTACTCGATCGCCCAGGCCTACATCGCCGACGTCACCCGTCCGGAGGAACGCGCCAAGGGCATGGGCCTCCTGGGCGCCGCCTTCGGCCTCGGCTTCGTGCTCGGGCCGGTGCTCGGCGGCCTGGCGGGCAAGCTCGGCTACGCGGCGGTCCCGGCGGCGGCCGGCGTCCTCGCGGTCGTCAACCTGGGGCTCGCCTTCTTCCTCCTGCCCGAGTCCCTGCCGCCAGAGAAGCGCCACCGCGCCACGGACCGCTGGCTGAGCCGGGAATCCTTCAGGCGCGCCATCGCCAACCGTCCGGTCGCCGGCCTGATGGTCCTCTACTTCCTGGTCATCTTCGCCTTCTCGAACATGGAGGCGACGCTCGGGCTGTTCGTCGAGAAGCGCTACTCCTTCGGCTTCTTCGCCACCGCCTGGCTGTTCACCTTCCTGGGCGTCGTCATGGTGATCGTCCAGGGCGGCCTCCTCGGGCGCCTGGTCGAGCGCTTCGGCGAGGCCCGGCTGGTCCTCGCCGGCGTGACCCTCATGGCCGTGGGCCTCCTCTTGCTGCCGGTGGGCGCGCGGGTCGTCCTGCTCGGGGCGACCACCGCGCTTCTCGCCGTCGGGATGGGGCTGCACAATCCCTCGACGCTCGGCCTGATCAGCCGCCTGACCGAGGAGCACCGGCAGGGGGGAACGCTCGGCGTGACCCGTTCGCTCGGGGCGCTCGCCCGGGGCGTCGGCCCGCTCTGGGGCGGCTGGATCTTCGCCCGCGTCGGCCCGGCCTGGCCGTTCTGGTCGGCCGCCGGCCTGATGGCCCTCGCCCTGGCCGTGGCGGTCCCGGTCCTGCGCCAGGTCCGGGCCGGGTAGAGCTGCCCGTGCCCGACCTCTCGAGCTCGACGAGTCAGGTTCTCGCGCCGAGGCGCAGAGACGCAGAGGAGGGCGATCGACGGCCGGGACCCGGGAGAACCGCCTCTCTCCTGCGGCACCCCCCGCGATGATTTTCCCGATCAACAGGCACCGTCGGGTGCCCCGCGCCCCGTTCGCCCGGCCGAGACGGAGCTCGGCCCGAGGACCATGGTCGTCGATGGGAGCGCCATGGACCTGAAGCAGCGCTCGGTGCCCGGCGCCCGGTTCGGCCGGCCGAGACAGAGCTCGGCCGCTTCATGGGTCCGGAGTGATTCCGCAGCCAGGAAAGACGATGGGAGGGGGCACCCATGCTGACCCGCGACTTCGACTTCGGCCTCCCCGAGGACCGGATCGCCCAGGAGCCGGCCCCGCGCGGCGAGAGCCGGCTCCTGGTGCTCGACGCCCGCGGCGAGGCCCGCCACCGCGAGGTGGCCGACCTGCCCGAGCTGCTCCGGCCGGGAGACCTTCTGGTGGTCAACGACACGCGGGTGATCCCGGCGCGCCTCTACGGCCGGCGACTCCTCGAGGCGGGCGAGACCGGCGGCCGGGTGGAGCTTCTGCTGATCGAGCCCCGCACGGGCGCCTCGGCCGCCGGCGGCGGCGAGGACGGCGGCCAGGCCCCCGAGGAGGCCCGCGAGTGGGAGGTCCTGGCGCGGCCCGGGCGGAAGATGCGCCCCGGCGCCCGGATCCGCTTCGCCGACGGGCTCGAGGCCGAGGCGATCGAGGGTCTCGCCGACGGCCGCCACCGGGTGCGCTTCTCCGAGCCCGTCGAGCCCCACCTCGAGCGCCTGGGCCACGTGCCGCTGCCGCCCTACATCAAGCGGCCCGACCGGCCCGAGGACCGGGAGCGCTACCAGACCCTCTTCGCCCGGCGCGCCGGCGCCATCGCCGCCCCGACCGCCGGGCCTCCACTTTTCGGCCGAGCTCCTCGCGCGCCTCGCCGAGCGCGGCGTCGAGCGCACCGAGGTGACCCTCCACGTGGGCATCGGCACCTTCAAGCCGGTGACCGCGGAGCTGGTCCACGAGCACGCGATGGACGCCGAGCGCTGGGAGGTGCCGGAGGCGGCGGCGCGAGCGCTGGCGGCCGCCCGCGAGCGCGGCGGGCGGGTGGTGGCGGTCGGCACCACCGTCGTCCGCACCCTCGAGAGCGCCGCCCGGCCCGACGGCTCGGTGCCCGCCGGCGCCGGCCGGACCGAGCTCTTCATCTACCCCGGCTACCGCTTCCGGGTGGTCGACCTCCTGCTCACCAACTTCCACCTCCCCCGCTCGACCCTCCTGATGCTGGTCTCGGCCTTCGCCGGCCGGGAGCGCGTCCTCGCCGCCTACCGCGAGGCGGTCGAGCGCGGCTACCGCTTCTACTCGTACGGCGACGCGATGCTGGCCAAACGCCGGGACGGTGGGCGATAGCGTTTTCGTCATCATCGTGGTACCCTGAGCGCATCATGCGGGCCGCCCACCATCTCCGCTTCGCCCGTCGCCGGGTCGGGATGACGCAGCGCGAGCTCGCGGCGCGCTCGGGAGTTCCTCAGGCCACGATCGCGCGCATCGAGTCGGCTCGGGCCGAGCCCCGCTTCGCGCTGCTCGAGCGCCTGCTCGCCGAGTGCGGACAAGAGCTGGTGAGCGAAGACCGCCACGGGCTGGGGATCGACCGAACGACGATCCGTCAGATGCTGGAGCTCGATCCGATGGAGCGCCTCGCCCTCGCCGCGGACGAAGCGAGGAACCTGGCGGCGCTCGAAGGTCGGCAGCGGTCGGAGGAGCGGGACGACCGGAGATGACGACGGCCGCCTTCGATCCGCTCAAGGCGCTTCGCGTGCTGGACGACCACGGCGTGCGATTCATCCTCATCGGCGGCCTCGCCGCCCGCCTGCTGGGATCTCCGACCGTCACCAATGATCTCGACATCTGTCCTGACCGAGAGCGCGACAACCTCGAGGCCCTGGCCGCCGCTCTCGATGAGCTCGGCGCCGGGCAGCGCGGCGCCCCCGAGGGCCTGCCGTTCCTGTTGGACGCCGAGACGCTGAGGCGGGGCGATCACTTCACCTTCTCGACCTCGGCGGGTGCTCTCGACCTGCTGGGCACTCCGGCCGGCAGCGGCGGTTTCGAGCTCCTTCGGCGCAACGCCGTCCGGATGAACCTCGACGACCTCGAGGTCCTGGTCGCGGACCTGCCGGACCTCATCCGGATGAAGAAGGCGGCCGCCCGGCCCAAGGACCTGATCGAGGTCGAGATCCTCAGCGCCCTCCTCGAAGAGCGTGAGGGATAGTAGGCTTCCCCGACCATGCCGACGATTGACGAGGCCGCGCCCGCCACGACGACCGCCCCCACCGAGCCCCGCGACTTCATCCGGACGATCGTCGCCGACGACCTCGCGAGCGGCAAGCACACCCGGATCGCCACCCGCTTTCCGCCCGAGCCCAACGGCTACCTCCACATCGGCCACGCCAAGTCGATCTGCCTCAACTTCGGCGTGGCGCGAGAGAACGGCGGCACCTGCAACCTGCGCTTCGACGACTCGAACCCCGAGACCGAGGAGGCCGAGTACGTCGAGTCGATCCAGAAGGACATCCGCTGGCTCGGTTTCGCGTGGGACGGCCTCCACTTCGCGTCGGACTACTTCGAAGCGCTCTACGAACGCGCCGAGATCCTGATCCGGAAGGGCCTCGCCTACGTCGACAGCCTCTCCGAGGACGAGATCCGCACCTACCGGGGCACGGTGACCGAGACCGGCCGGGAGAGCCCGTACCGCGACCGGTCGGTCGAGGAGAACCTGGACCTCTTCCGGCGCATGCGCTCCGGCGAGCTGCCGGACGGCGCCGCCGTGCTGCGCGCCAAGATCGACATGGCCGCCGCCAACATGAAGATGCGCGACCCGCTGCTCTACCGGATCCGCCACGCCGAGCACTACCGGCGCGGCGCCGAGTGGTCGGTCTATCCGCTCTACGACTTCACTCACTGCCTCTCCGACTCGCTCGAGCGCATCACCCACTCGTTTTGCACCCTGGAGTTCGAGAACAACCGGGAGCTCTACGACTGGATCCTCGAGGCCGTCGGCGAGCCCGAGCCGCGGCCGCGCCAGATCGAGTTCGCGCGCCTCAACCTCTCGTACACGGTGCTCTCGAAGCGCCGGCTCCTCGAGCTGGTCCGCGAGGGGCACGTCGAGGGCTGGGACGACCCGCGGATGCCGACCCTTTCGGCGCTGCGCCGGCGCGGCGTGCCGCCGGCCGCGGTGCGGGACTTCTGCGACCGGGTGGGGGTCGCCCGCGCCGACAACGTGGTCGACGTGGCGCTGCTCGAGCACTCGATCCGCGACGGCCTGAACACGGAGGCGCCGCGCGTGCTGGCGGTCCTCGATCCGCTGAAGGTGGTGATCGAGAACTATCCGGAGGGCCCTCCGGAGCACGCCGAGGAGCTCGAGGCGCCCTACTTCCCGCGCGACGTCGGCAAGCCCGGCTCGCGAGCGCTCCCCTTCTCGCGCGAGCTCTGGATCGAGCGCGACGACTTCGCCGAGGACCCGCCGAAGGGCTACCACCGGCTGGCGCCGGGCCGCGAGGTGCGGTTGCGCTACGGCTACTTCGTCCGCTGCACCGGGGTGGTCAAGGACGAGGCGACCGGCCGGGTGAGCGAGGTCCGCTGCACCTACGACCCCGCGACCCGGGGAGGCTCGGCGCCCGACGGCCGGAAGGTCCGCGGCACGATCCACTGGGTCTCGGCCGCGCACGCGATCGAGGCCGACGTGCGGCTTTACGACCGCCTCTTCACCGTCGCCCGGCCGGGGGCGGGGCCGGAGGACTACCGGACCCACCTCAACCCCGAGTCCCTGGTCGTCGCGCGCGGCGCGCGGATCGAGCCTTCGGTCGCCGCCGCCGCGCCGGGGAGCCGTTTCCAATTCGAGCGCCAAGGCTACTTCTACCTCGATCCGGAGTCCTCGTCGCCCGGAGCGCCGGTCTTCAACCGCATCGTCACCCTGCGCGACAGCTGGGCCCGGCAGGAGGCCGCCGAGCCGGAGCCGCAGCGGGACCCGGCCGCCGCGACGGCCGAGCCGCCGTCCGCGCCCGCCGCCGGCTTGCCGGCGCCGCCGCCCGACCCGCGCGAGAGCCTGGACGAGGCGGCCCTCGCCCGCTTCGGGCGCTACGCGGACGACCTCGGGCTCGATCCCCGGGACGCGCGCATCCTGGCCGAGGAGCCGGCGCGCGCGGAGCTCTTCGAGGCGGCCCTCGAGCGCCACGACAACCCGCGCGGGCTCGCCAACTGGATCGTCAACGACCTGCTGCGCGAGGCGAAGGAGCGGCCGCTCGCCGAGCTGTCCGTCGGCGGCGCCGAGCTCGCCGAGCTGGTGGCGCTGCTCGACGACGGCACCCTGTCGACTCCGCTCGCCCGCGAGGTGCTGGCGGAGCTGCTCGAGCGGGGTGGCAGCCCGCGGGAGATCGCGCGCGCCCGGGGCCTCGAGCAGGTGAGCGACGCCTCGGAGCTCGAGCCGCTGGTCGCCCGCGTGCTCGGCGAGCACCCCGGCGAGGCGGCGCGGCTCGGCGCCGGCGAGGCGAAGCTCCTCGGCTACTTCGTCGGGCAGGTGATGCGTGCGAGCGGCGGCAAGGCGAACCCCGCCGAGGTCCAGCGGTTGCTTCGTGCGAAGGTCGCGGAGTAGCGCTTCCTCAGCGGGGCCGGCGGCCGAAGACCAGGGGCACGCAGAAGAAGATGGCCCCCACCGCCAGCGAGTAGAGGGGCACCGCGGGGGCCGCGGCCTGGGCCTCGATCGGCGCCATCGCCCGGAGCAGGGCGGGGATGCCCTGGGGTCCGATCATCCACAGGGCCGCGACCCGGCGCCCGAAGGACGGCGGCAGGCTCCGGCGCCGGTGGATGTACACGTTGCCCGAGAGCCAGCCGACGACGGCGGCCACCGAGTAGAGCTGGTAGAGGGAGAGGTCGAGGCCGGCGGCGAGCGAGATCGCACCCACGCCGTGCGCCACGACGGCCACCCAGCACGCCAGGAAGAGGCCGAACAGGGGAATCTCGAGGGTCCTCAAGATGCCCCCCGCATCCCCTCGATCCCCTTCCCTCCCCACGGGGGGGAAGGGGACGATTGACCCGATGCCCCCCGCATCCCCTCGATCCCCTTCCCACATCGACCCGATGCCACCTCCCGGCCCGGAGCTCGGGTCGGGGGGTCCGGCGTCACTCGCCCGGCGTCCACCGGAGGATCGGCTGGCGGGCGGCCCGCGCCTCGTCGCAGCGGCCGACCGGCGTCGTGTAGGGCGCGCCGTGGACCAGGTCCGGGTCCTCCTCGGCTTCGCGGGCGATGGCGAGCATGGCGTCGGCGAAGGCGTCGAGCTCCTCCTTGCCGACCGTCTCGGTGGGCTCGATCATCAGGGCGCCGGAGACGATCAGCGGGAAGTAGATCGTCGGCGGGTGGAAACCGTAGTCCATCAGCCGCTTGGCGATGTCGAGGGTCGAGACGCCGAGCTCGTGCTGGTGCTTGTCCGAGAAGACCACCTCGTGGAGCGACGGCGAGGTGTACGGCAGGTGGTAGGTGCCTTCGAGGCGCTTGCGCAGGTAGTTGGCGTTGAGCACCGCGTTCTCGGCCACCCGGGCGAGCCCGTCGCCGCCCATCGCCATGGCGTAGCACAGCGCCCGGACCAGCATGCCGAACTGCCCCTGGAAGGAGCGGATCCGGCCGATCGAGTCCGGGCGGTCCTGGTCCAGGTAGAACCCCTGCTCGCCGCGCTCGACCGTCGGCACCGGCAGGAACGGCACCAGCTCGTCGGAAACCCCGACCGGCCCCGCGCCCGGCCCGCCGCCCCCGTGGGGGGTGGTGAAGGTCTTGTGGAGGTTCAGGTGCAGCACGTCGATCCCCATGTCGCCCGGCCGGGCCTTGCCCACGAAGGCGTTGAAGTTGGCGCCGTCGCAGTAGAGCAAGCCGCCCTTGCCGTGGACGATCTCCGCGATCTCCCGGATGTGGTTTTCGAACACGCCCAGGGTGTTGGGCACGGTGAGCATCAGGGCGGCGACGTCGTCGGTCATCGCGCGCTCGAGGTCGCCGAGGTCGAGCGTGCCCTGGGCGTTCGAGAGCTGCTCCTTGACCTCGAAGCCCGCGAAGTGCGCCGAGGCCGGGTTGGTGCCGTGCGCCGAGTCCGGGATGAGCACGTACTTGCGGCGCTCGCCGCGCTTGTCGAGGGCTGCACGGACCATCAGGATGCCGGCGAACTCGCCATGGGCGCCGGCCGCCGGGTGGAGCGACACGCGCGACAGGCCGGTCAGGGCGATCAGCGCCCGCTCGAGGGCCCAGAAGACCGCGAGGTTGCCCTGCACCGTCGAGGCCGGCTGCCGCGGATGGCTGGCGGCGAAACCGGGCAGGCGGGCGACCTCCTCGTTGATCCGGGGGTTGTACTTCATCGTGCAGCTGCCGAGCGGGTAGACCCCGAGGTCGAGCGAGTAGTTCTTCCGCGAGATGCGCGTGAAGTGGCGCACCACGTCGACCTCGGAGAGCTCCGGCATGCCGTCGACCTCGCCGCGCACCAGGTCGGCCGGCAGGAGCTCCTCGGCCGGCGGCTCGTCGACGCCGGCCGGCGGCAGGGTGACGCCCAGGCGGCCGGCTCGGCTGCGCTCGAAGAGCAGGCCTTCGCTCCTCCAGGCGACCTTGGGCGTCCGGCGGTCGGGCTCGGGGGTGACTCTCGTCTCGTCGCTCATTCTCGTCCTCCCCGGCTCACACGCCGGCCGGCTCGCGTTCGCCCACCCGCGAGCCCAGCGCCGCGACCAGGCGGTCGAGGTCCTCCGGCGGGTTGTCCTCGGTCACGGCGACCAGGAACGAGTCCTCGAGCTCCGGGTAGTCGGGCGCGAGCGGCACGCCGGCGAGGATCCCCTCGCCCTCGAGACCGGCGAGCAGCGACGCCACCGGCTCGGCCGCGCGCACCGTCAGCTCGTTGAAGGTCGGCCCGTCGAACGGCAGGGCGAAGCCCTCGCCCAGGGCCGCGATCCGCCGCTTGAGGGCGGCCGCGCGCTGCAGGTTGATCTCGGCCAGGCGCCTGAGCCCGACCTTGCCGTAGAGCGCCAGGTACATGGTGGCGGCCAGGGCGCAGAGCGCCTGGTTGGTGCAGATGTTCGAGGTCGCCTTCTCGCGCCGGATGTGCTGCTCGCGGGTCGAGAGGGTCAGCACCCAGGCGCGCTCGCCGGCGGTGTCGACCGTCTCGCCGGCCAGGCGCCCGGGCATGGCGCGCTTGTGCTCGTCCCGCGTCGCCAGGAACCCGAGGTAGGGGCCGCCGAAGGAGAGCGGCAGACCGAAGGACTGTCCCTCGCCGACCGCGATGTCGCAGCCTCCCGCCCCGGGGCTCCGGAGCAGCGCCAGCGACAGGGCCTCGGCGACCACCGCCACCGACAGGGCGCCCGCGCGGTGGGCGATCTCGCTGGCGCGGCCCCAGGGCTCGACGACGCCGAAGTAGTTCGGGCTCTGGACCGCGACGCAGATCGTCGTCTCGTCGACCGCCGCCTCGAGGGCGGCCGCGTCGGTCGCCCCGCTCGGGTCCCAGCCGACCTCGACGATCTCGAGGTCGAGGTTCCGGGCGTAGGAGCCGAGCACCTGGCGGTACTGCGGGTGGACGCCCCGCGAGATCACCACCTTGCGGCGCTTCTTCTGGATGCGGTCGGCCATGAGCACGGCCTCGGCGAAGGCGCTCGCGCCCTCGTAGAGCGAGGCGTTGGCGACGTCGAGGCCGGTCAGCAGCGCGATGAAGGTCTGGAACTCGAAGATCGCCTGCAGCGTGCCCTGGCTGATCTCCGGCTGGTAGGGCGTGTAGACGGTCAGGAACTCGCCGCGCAGCAGGAGCTGGTCGACCGCCGCGGGCGTCTGGTGGCGGTAGGCGCCGGCGCCCAGAAAGCTCACCAGGTCCCGGCCCGGAACCCGGTTCATGCCCTCCAGGCGGTGGAAGTAGTCGCGCAGCTCGCCGTCCGAGCACGGGCCGGGGAGCTCGATCGGCGCCTCGAGGAGCAGGTCGCCCAGGCTCGAGAAGAGATCGTCGACCGAGCCCACGCCGATCGTCTCGAGCATCTCCCGGCGGTCGAGCTCGCCCGTCGGGAGGTAGCGGTGGGCGGGATCACTCTTCGCCACTGGCGAGGTACTCCTCGTACTGCTCGGCGTTCATCAGGTCGTCGAGCTGGGACTTGGCGCTCATCCGCAGCTTGACCAGCCAGCCGTCGCCGTGGGGATCGTCGTTGACCAGCTCGGGCTCCTCCTCGAGCGCCGAGTTGACCTCGGCGACGTCGCCGGAGACCGGCGTGTAGACCTCCGCCACGGCCTTGACCGACTCGATGGTGCCCACCTCGTCCGTGGCGTTGAAGCTCTGGCCCTCCTCGGGCAGCTCGACGAACACGATCTCGCCCAGCTCTTCCTGGGCGTACTCGGTGATCCCCAGGACGCAGGTGTCGCCCTCGACCCGGACCCATTCGTGGTCGCGCGAGTAGAGATAATCGCTCGGGTACATGCTGTCTCCTCCTCGGTTTGGGATTCGGCCGCTGCCTGTTGCCGGGGCGTCGGCGACCGCGCCGATCATATCGCCGATCGGAGGCGTCGCCCCACCCGGCGGGCCGGGGCGCGGTCAAGCCGGCCTACCGCGGCCGGCGGTAAAACGGCAGCTTCGTCACTCGGGCCGGGAGCCGGCGGCCACGCACGTCGATCTCGATCCCGCCGCCCGGCTCGGCCAGGGCCACGGGCACGTAGGCCATGCCCAGGGCCTTCTCGAAGGTGGGGCTCCAGGTACCGCTCGTCACCCGCCCGACCTGCCGCTCGCCGTCGAGCACCGGGTGGCCGTCGCGCGCGATGCCGCGGCCTTCGACCTCGAAACCCACCAGCCGCCGCTCGATCCCCGCCGCCTTCTGCCGGACGATCGCGTCCTTGCCGACGAAGTCCCCGGCTTCGAGCTTCACGGTCCAGCCGAGGTCCGCTTCCCAGGGCGTCGTGGTGTCGTCGATCTCGTGCCCGTAGAGCGCCATTCCCGCTTCCATGCGTAGCGTGTCCCGAGCCCCGAGGCCGGCCGGGATCAGCCCCTCGGCGGCGCCGGCCGCGAGCAGCCGATCCCAGATGCGCGGAGCGTCCTCGGGCGAGAGGTAGAGCTCGAAGCCGTCCTCGCCGGTGTAGCCGGTGCGCGAGAGGATCGCCGGGGCGCCGTCGACGGTGCCGCGGGCGAAACGGTAGAACTTGATCGCGTCGAGGCCGCCCTCGGCCCCCTCCGGATCCGTCACCCGGGCGAGCGGCCGGAGGATGGCGATCGCCTTCGGCCCCTGGAGGGCGAGCAGGGCGTAGCGCTCCGAGACGTCTTCGGCCTCGACGCCCGGCGCACCGGCGGCGTGGCGCTCGACCCAGGCGAAGTCCTTGGCGGCATTGGCCGCGTTGACCACCACCAGGAGCTCCTCGGGCGCCAGGCGGTAGATCAGCAGGTCGTCGATGTAGGTCCCCGCCTCGGTGAGGAAGGCGCTGTAGTGAGCCCGGCCGGGGGTGAGCTGGGTGACGTCGTTGGGGGTCAGGCGCTGCAGGAAGGCGGTGGCCCCGGGGCCCGCCACCCGGATCTCGCCCATGTGGCTGACGTCGAACAGGCCGGCGGCGCCGCGCACCGCCCGGTGCTCCTCGATGACCCCGGAGTACTGGACCGGCATCTCCCAGCCGGCGAAGGGGACGATCTTGCCGCCGGCGGCGCGGTGGCGCTCGTAGAGCGGAGTACGGCGTAGGTTGGTCGCGGTGTCGCTCATGGTCGTGGAAGAGCCCGCCGCGAAGGGCCGCGGGCCGGTCGAAAAACTATCACAGGGTCCGGGGGGGAGGCGTGCGGCGGCGACCTCGCCGTCCGCCCGGCCGAGACGGAGCTCGGCCCGGAGGCGGCGCTCGGTGCATGCCGCACGGATCGCCCGGCCGAGACGGAGCTCGGCCCGGAGGCAGCGCTCGGTGCATGCCGCGTGGATCGCCCGGCCGAGGCAGAGCTCGGCCCGGAGGCAGCGCTCGGTGCATGCCGCATGGATCGCCCGGCCGAGACGGAGCTCGGCCCGGAGGCAGCGCTCGGTGCATGCCGCGTGGATCGCCCGGCCGAGGCAGAGCTCGGCCGCTTCAGGGGTGCGGAGAGCGGCCAGGCCATGAGGCGAGAGCGGCCAGACCATGCGGCTAGGGCGGCCAGCCCATGAGGCGGCGGGCGGTGCCTCACTCGCCGGCCAGCTCGGAGGCACGGCGGGCGAGGGCCAGGAGCCGCGAGCGCAGCGGCCGGGCGAGGCGCTTCGGCACGCCGAAACCGACCCGGTCCAGCCCGTGCCAGGCGCGCTTGAGCGCCAGGAAGGCGCGGTCCGAGCGGACGGGCGGCGTCGCGTGGCGCCACTTGCGCACGATCGGGCAGGCCTCCGAGGAGAGGCAGTACTCGTGGAAGCGGCCGGCCGCGAGCTCGGAGCGGATCCCCTGGAGGGTCGGCGAGTTCCAGGTCTCGCGGTACTCGTCCATCGGGGCGAGCGGCGCCGAGCCGTGACAGCAGGGCAAGATCCCCCGGCGCAGCACGTAGAGGCTCTTCCAGGGCTCGAGGCAGATCGGCAGTCGCTCCTCGCCCAGGGACGGCGGCGGCTCGGCGGGAGCGGCCTCCGGCTCCGAGGCGGCCTCCCCGGGCGCGGCCACGGCCACGGGCTCGGGCTGGGGCGCCTCCGGTGCCGCCCCGCCCGCCGCCTCGCGGCGCCCGCGCTCGTACTCCTCGGCGAACCCCGTCTCCATCGCCAGGCCGCCGAAGTCCATCTGGTCCGACAGCTCCACGCCGTGGCGCCGGCACAGCTCCGCCGCCCGGCCGCTCGCCCGGACCAGCTCGTCCCAGGGCAGGAGCTCCTCGGCGTAACGGAAGTGGTAGCCGTTCCTCACCCAGTCGAGGCCGGTCGCCTCGTTGTAGTTGAGCGGCCGCAGCACCATCCGGTCCACCCCGAGTTCGGCCGCCAGGCGCACGAACGCCTCGAGCTCGTGCAGGTTGGCGCGCATCGGCATGAACACCAGGTGGACCTTGGGCAGCCCGTCGCGCCCTCCCTTGGCCGCGATCAGCCGGCGCAGGTTGGCGAGGATGCGGTCGAACTTGTCGTTGCGCAGCCGGGCGTAGGTGTCGGCGGTGGCGGCGTCGAGCGAGACGTAGAGGTGGATCCGCCGGCCGAGGAGCTTCTCGACGTTGCGCTCGGTCAGGATCTGGCCGTTGGTCGCCATCTCCAGCCGCTTGCCGCGCTCGCCGAAGGCGTCGAGCACCCGGTCGAGGTCCTTCATCATGAACGGCTCGCCGATCGAGCAGTTGACGAGCCCACCCGCGTTCTCGAAGAACTCGCCCCACTCGTCGAGCGTCTCGCGGGTGAAGGGCACGTCGACCGCGTCGCCCTCCTGCTCCTTGCTGAAGTCCCAGTCGCAGTAGACGCAGGGCGGCTTGACGTTGCACACGCCGTGGAGGTCGATGCCCAGGCTGGTCGGGGTCGAAGCGAGCTCGGCGCGGCCCGCGAGCATCTCGCGCAGGTTGAGCACCGCGTTGGCGTGCTGGCGCCCGATGCTCTCGTGGCGCTCCCGCTCGCCGTGGAGGCGCGGTGCGCGCAGGCGCACGGCGAGCTCGCGGGGGTCGTCGGGGTGATGGGCCGCCGGCAGCGGCTTCGAGGCCGTGAGCCGCACCTCGGTCGCGCCGGCGGGCACCGGCACCGAGACCTGGGCCCAGCCGTGGACGAGCTCGAGCTCGCGGCGCTCGCCGCCGGCCTCGACGGAAAGGACCTGCGAGAGGTCGTGGTAGGGCGAGAACACGCCGGCCTCGAGCGCCGCTCCCGGCGGCGCCTCCGGAAAGGCCAGGCGTCCCTCGAGGCCCATCCAGCGGAAGGCCTCCGAGTCCTCTCGCTCCTCGGGATGGAACCCGGCGGCGTAGGTCACCGGAGGCTCCGCGAACGGCCGCCCCCCGGGCGCGTCGTCGTAAATCACTTTGAGCACGGTCGGCTCCTGAGCGTCGATCCTGAAACCATCATTGTACCAGGCCGGGCAGCGCCCGATCGAATCGGGCCGGCGCGCAGGAAACCGCTCGGTCGCGGGTTCCACGTGGCGAAGGGGCCACGAACCGTCGGCCCCGTGCGACGAACCGAAAGGAGATCCACCCCATGAGCCTCGCCCCACCCACCCCCTCCACCCGGGCTCGGTCCGCCGTCGCCTCGCTGGCGATCGCCGCCCTGCTCGCGCTCTCCGCCCTGCCGCTCCTGGCACAGCCGCCCGGTCCGCCGCCCGGCGCCGGAGGCCGCGGCGCCCAAGGTCCGGGCGCCGACGCGGGCCGCTTCCCCCTCGGGCCGATCGCCCGCTTCCTCGACTTGACGGCCGACCAGGTCGACCAGACGAAGGCCCTGCTCGACACGCTGCGGGCCACCGTCCAGCCGCTCCGCGAGCAGGAGCAGACGCTCCACCAGCAGCTCGCCGACCTGCTCGCCGGCGCCAACCCGGACGCCGCCGCGGTCGGCGCCCTGGTGATCCAGATCCAGGGCGTCCGCGACCAGGTCAAGGCCGCACGGGAGGACTTCGAGACCGCCTTCACCGCGCTCTTGACCCCGAGCCAGGCCGACCGCTGGGCGATCCTCAAGGAGGTGCGCCAGGCCTTCGGCCGCCGTCACCGGGGCCCGGGCGACGGCCCGCCGATGGGCATGGGGAGCTGACCGGCCCCCGTCGAGCGGGGGCGACCGGGCGGCCGCCCCCGCTTCCCCGTCTCCGGCCTCCTCGCGCCTCCGACGACGAGCCGGAAGTCACCCCCCTGCCACGCCGGCGTCACCTCCCGGGCGCTCGCGCTCCGTAGAGTGACCGGCAAGTCCCGGGTGCCGTCCGGGCACCGGGACGACGCTGGAAACCCGATTCGGAGGAGCGCATGACCCCGGCCCGCGTCGACCTGCACGTTCATTCCAAGCATTCCAGCCGCCCGGACGAGTGGCTCCTGCGCCGGATCGCGGCGCCCGAGAGCTTCACCGAGCCGCTCGAGCTCTACCGCGCCTGCCGCTCCCGCGGCATGGACTTCGTCACGATCAGCGACCACGACACGGTCGCCGGGGCGCTCGAGATCGCCCACCTGCCCGGCGTATTCCTCTCCTCCGAGGTGACCGTTTCGTTCCCCGAGGACGGCTGCGTGATCCACTGCCTGGTGACCGGCGTCAGCGAGGCCCAGCACGCCGAGATCCAGCGCCTGCGCCACGACGTCTACGCCCTGCGCGACTACCTCTACGACGAGGAGATCGTCCACTCGATCGCCCATCCCCTCTACCGGGTCAACGACCGGCTGACCGTCGAGCACGTCGAGAAGCTGCTGGTGCTCTTCAAGCGGTTCGAGGCTCGTAACGGCATCCACGACCGCCACTTGAACGAGCTCGCCGCGACGATCTTCGGCGGCCTGACACCCGAGATCCTGGAGGACCTGGCCGAGCGCCACCGCCTCGAGCCGCGCGGTCCCGAGCCGTGGCGCAAATGCTTCATCGGCGGCAGCGACGACCATGGTGGCCTCTACCTCGCCACCACCTGGACCGAAACCCCGCCGGCCGCCACCGTCGCCGAGCTCCTGGCCCACCTCGCCGCCGGCGACCACGCGCCCGGCGGCGAGCCCGGCTCCGCCCTGCGCCTGGCGCAGAGCCTGATCGCCATCTCTCACCGTTACCTTCTCGAGCGTTTCGATCCCCACCTGCTCTCGCGCAGCGACCCGTTTGCGCGGATGCTCCACGCCCTGGCCCGGCCCGCCGGGCCGCGATGGCGGAGCTGGTGGATGCCGGAGACGTCACCGGCCTCGACCGCCCCTTCTCGGCCTCCCGGCGAGGCTCCTGCAGTGGCGGCGATGCCACGCTCCGTCGAGCACGCCGGCCTGGCGCGGGCGAACCGCGCCTGCGCGGAGGTGCTGGCGCGCACCGCTCGCAAGGCGGCGCTCAAGCTCCGCCTCGGGCGGCCCGGCGATGCGGTCGCCGCCGTCTCCTCGCTCCTGCCGGCCGCCCTCGCCCTGGCGCCCTATGCCGTCGCCTACCGCACGCAGTACAAGGACGAGCGCCTCCTCGCCGCGGTCCGCCGGCGACTGGGAGACCATCTGCCGCAGCCCGAAGCCGCGGCCCAGGCTCCCAAGGCCTGGGTCACCGACACCCTGGCCGACGTCAACGGCGTGGCACGCACGATCCAGCAGATCGGCCGCGTGGCGGAGCGCCGCGGGCGCGACCTGGTGACCCTGACTTGCGAGCGTCAGGAGCGCCTCCCGCAGATCGCCCTGCCCCGCGTCCAGCGCTTCGAGCCTCTCTCCCGCTTCCCGCTGCCCGGTTACGAGAGCCTCGAGCTGGCGGTGCCGCCGGTGCTCGAGATGCTCGAGCATTGCGAACGCCGGCGCTTCGACGAGTTGATCGTCAGCACTCCCGGACCGCTCGGCCTCGCCGCCCTGGCCATCGCCCGCCTGCTCGGCCTGCGCCTGACCGCGATCTACCACACCGACTTCCCGCTCTACGTCCGGCACCTGACCCAGGACCCGTTCCTCGAAGCCTCGACCTGGACCTACATGCGCTGGTTTTTCGGCCAGGCCGACCGCCTCTACGTTCCCAGCCGCCACTACGGCGCCCTCCTCGCCGAGCACGGAGTCGACCCCGCGCGGATCGCCTTCATGCCCCGGGGGGTCGACGACGAGCTCTTCCAGCCGGGCCGCCGGCGGCCCGGCTTTTGGAAGCGCTTCGGGCTCGACTCCGGCCCGACCCTCCTCTACGTGGGAAGGATCTCCCGGGAGAAAAACCTCGACCTCCTGCTCGACGCCTTCGAGACCCTCCGCTCCGGCGGCCGGCCCGCCCAGCTCGCTCTGGTCGGCGACGGGCCCTACCTCGAAGAGCTCCGTCGACGCCGCGCCCGCCCCGACGTCTGCTTCACCGGCTTCCTCTTCGGCGAGGAGCTCGCCACCGCCTACGCCAGCGCCGATCTCTTCGCCTTCCCGAGCACCACCGACACCTTCGGCAGCGCCGTGCTCGAGGCGATGGCCTGCGGCCTGCCGGCGGTCGTGACCGATCTCGGCGGCCCGCGGGAAATCGTCGAGCGCCACGGCGGCGGACGGGTGGTCCGGGCCGAGACCGGCTCCCTGGCCGCCGCCCTCGCCGAGCTGGTCGACCACCCGACCCGGCGGCTGAAGATGGCCGAGCGGGCGATCCGCACCGCCCGGGACGCCTCCTGGGAAGCGCTCCTCGACCGCCTCTGGGGGGTCGAGGAGGATCGCGCGCCCTGGGTCGAGACGCCGGCCTCCGAGGAGGCCGCTTGAGGCGTCCGCCGAGGTCGCCGAGCGGCCGGCGCGAACCTCTCGAGATCCATCCGCGGAGCTCGATAAATCCCGGAAAATCAGCCGCTTTCGAGGCCGTGACGTGCCCGTCGCAAGCCTGTTACCGCTTTGTTACTTCGGCCGGACTGTGGAAAAACCGTCGCCGGTTGGGCGAGGCGTCCGACGACTCTTCAACTGGAACCTTCAACAGTATGAAAACAAAGGGAGTTATCCGAGATGCACAAGAGTCTGTTCAATGTGCAGGAAGCCCTGGATTCTCGGGACCCTCGGCGTACCATCCGCCCGATTTCCACAGAGTTTTCCACAGTTTCTGTGGACGGGTGGTCGCTGGCTGGCCTACCGCGGGCTGCTAAGCTCCCGGCCATGGCTCAGGGCCGCATCCTGCTCGTCGAGGACGAGCCCGACATCGCCGAAGTCCTTGCCTACAACCTGGGCAAGGAGGGCTTCGAGGTCGAGACCGAGGAGCGGGGCGACGCCGCCCTCGACCGGATCCGGGCCGAGCGCCCGGACCTGCTGATCCTCGACCTCATGCTGCCCGGCCTCGACGGTCTCGAGATCGCCCGGATCCTCCAGCGCGATCCGGGCACCGCGCGGCTGCCGGTGATCATGCTCACCGCCCGCGGCGAGGAGGTGGACCGGATCGTCGGCCTCGAGCTGGGAGCGGACGACTACGTCACCAAGCCCTTCAGCCCACGGGAGGTGGTGCTCCGGGTCAAGGCGGTGCTGCGCCGCTCGCGGGGCGCGGCACCCGTCGGCGACCTGGTCGAGGTCGGGCCGCTGCGCCTCGACCGGGCCGCCCACCGCATGGAGGTCGGTGGCGAGGAGGTCGTCCTGACCGCCACCGAGTTCCGGCTGCTCCAGCTCCTGATGGAGCGGGTCGGCCGGGTCCAGACCCGCGGCCAGCTCCTGTCCGACGTCTGGGGCTACGCCGAGGACATCGACAGTCGCACCGTCGACACCCACATCCGCCGCCTGCGCCGCAAGCTGGGCGCCGAGGCCGACCGCATCGAGACCGTGATCGGCGTCGGCTACCGCCTGCGCGCCTGACCCGCCGCCATGGCCCGAGGCCGCTCCCTACCCAAGCTCGAGCTGGCGCCGCTCTGGCCCGCCGTGGCGGCCATCCTGGTCGCGGCGGTCCTGCTCTGGACCCTGGTGCCGCGGGCGATCCAGGCCGGCGCCGGCGAGCAGCTCGCCGAGAGCCTGGCGATCCTCGCCCCGGAGCTCGCCGACCGCATCCCGAGCGAGCCGGGCGCGCTCCAGGCCCGGGTCGCCCACCTCGCCGAGCACGGCAGCCTGCGCCTCACCGTGATCGCCGGCGACGGCGCGGTGCTCGCCGACAGCGAGCGCAACCGGGAACAGCTCCGGGCGATGGACAACCACGCCTCGCGCCCCGAGGTCGCCCAGGCCCTCGCCGAGGGCACCGGCTCGAGCGTCCGCCGCAGCAACACGACCGGCGTCACCTACGCCTACGCCGCCCGCACCTTCACCGGCTCCGACGGCCGCCGCTACGTCTTGCGCCTGGCCGAGCCGCTCGACGAGCTCGAAGCGGTCGAGCACCGCCTGATCGGCGCCGTCGCCCTCGCCTCGCTCGCCGCCCTGGCGGTCGCCGCGGTCGTCCTCGCCTGGCTCTCCTGGCGCTTCTTCCGCCCCCTCGGCCGGATGGCCGCGGACGCCGAGGCCCTGGCCGCCGGCGATTACTCTCGGCGGCTGCCGGTGCCGGAGGAGCCGCACCTGGCCGCGCTCGGCGCCACGCTCAACCGGCTGGCCGGCCGGGTCGAGGAGCAGATCGCCCGGGTCGGCGCCGAGCGCGACCACCTGGAGGCGATCGTGAGCAGCATGTCCGACGGGGTCCTGGTGACCGACCGCCACGGCCGGGCGCTCCTGGTCAACCCGGAGTTCCGGCGCCTCTTCGGGATCGCCGGCGAGGTGAGCGGCCGCGCCCCGCTGGAGCTCGCGCGCCTGCCCGAGCTCGGCACCGTCGTCGACGCCACCCTGGAGCGCGGCGAGAGCCAGGGCGCGGTGGCCGAGCTGCGCACGCCCGAGCGCCGCACCGTCGCCCTCGCGAGCACCGCCCTCGGCGCCGCGCCCGCCGCCGCCGGCCGCCGAGCCGGCGAGGCCCCCGGCCGGATCGAGGGCGTGGTGGTGGTCGCCCGCGACACCACCCAGGCCACCCGCCTCGACGAGATGCGCCGGGACTTCGTGGCCAACGTCTCCCACGAGCTGCAAGACGCCGCTCTCGGCGATCCGCGCCTACGGCGAGACGCTGCGCGACGGCGCGCTCGACGATCGGGGCACCGCCCAGCGCTTCGTCGAGCGGATCCTCGAGCAGAGCCACCGCCTCCAGGACCTGCTGGACGACCTCCTCACGCTGTCGCGGCTCGAGAGCCTCGAGCCTCGCCACGAGAGCTCGCCGGTCGACCTGGTGGCGGTGGCCCGGCGGGCGATCGATCTCTCGGCCGAGCGCGCCGCGAGCCGCGGCGTGGGGGTCGAGCTGGTGAGGCCGGACGGCCCGGTGCCGCCGATCCCGGGCGATCCCCAGGGCCTCGAGCGGCTGTTCCAGAACCTCCTCGACAACGCCATCAAGTACAACCGCGAGGGCGGACGGGTGACGGTACGGATCTCCCGCCCGCGGGCCGGGGGCGCGACGGTGATCGAGGTCGCCGACACCGGCATCGGCATCCCGAAGGACGCTCTGGGGCGGGTCTTCGAGCGCTTCTACCGGGTGGACAAGGGGCGCGCCCGGGCCGAGGGCGGCACCGGCCTGGGGCTCGCGATCGTCAAGCACGTCGCCCAGAGCGCCGGCGGCAAGGTCGAGGTGGCGAGCGAGCTCGGCGCCGGCACGCGCGTCCGGGTCGAGCTGCCGATCCTCGGCCGGCCCTCGGTCACAGGTCGAACAGCCGGGTGAGCAGGGTCTGGAGCGGCAGGCGGCCGAGCGCGCCCTCCGCCACCGCCCGCTCGGTGAAGCGCTCCACCGCGTCCGGCTCGATCCCCTCGCCCCAGATCAGCACCGGTACCGGATCGGCCGAGTGCTGCCCGGACTCCGAGAGCGTCGCGTGGTCGGAGGCGACCGCCAGGCGCAGCGGCCGGCCCGGCGGCCAGCCCCCGAGAAGCTCGGCGAGCCGGTGGTCCACGGCCTCGAGGAAGGCCATCTTGAGGTCCGGCCGGCAGTCGTGGGCCGCGATGTCCGCCCCCTTCAGGTGCAGCATGACCAGGTCGTTGCGCCGCAGGGCCTCGGCGGCCGCGCCGAGCTTGGCGTCGAGGTCGGTGTCGAGGTTGGCGGTCATCTCGGGCGAGGTCACCGTCTCGGCGCCGAGCCAGGCCGCCAGCCCGAGCACCGTACGGTCGCCGGAGACGCAGGCGATCCGCAAGCGGCACGCCCGCGACCTCGAGGCGCTGGAGGCGGTGGACCCGGCCGGCGCCGCGGGTCAGCACGGCGTTGGCCGGCGCCCGGCCGGCCTCGACCCGCCGGCGGTTGATCGGATGCTCGGCCAGCACCCGGCGGGCGTGCTCCTCGAACAGGGCGAGCAGCCGCGCCGTGCGCACCGCGGCGGAGTCCGCCGGATCGATGGCGCGGGGGGCGAGCGGCGGCCCCGGGGGCGCGCCGTCGCCCGGATCGCTCCCCGCCACCGCCGGCGACAGGGCGTCGCCCTGGAGCACGACCGCCAGCCGGTGCTCGGTGCCCATCCGCACGCGGACCGTGTAGTCGGACCACTCCTCGGGCAGCGGCGGCCGGTCGAGGGCCGCCGCGAGCTCCTCGGCGCCCGCCCGGATCCGTCCCGCCCGGCGGTCGATCACCCGCCCCGCCTCGTCCAGGGTGGCGAGGTTGCCGCGCAGCGCCACGTCCCCCGGGCCGAGCTCGATGCCGGCGCCGAGCGCCTCGACCGGCCCCCTGCGCAGCGCCCGCGGCGACTGGCCGAAGAGGGCCAGGCTGCCGGCGGCGGTGTCGGGCACCGAGCCGGGGGCGATCGGGTCGGCGAGGCCGGAGCGGCCCTCGCGGGCCAGCCGGTCGAAGGTGGGCAGCTCGGCCGCCTCGAGCGGCGTGCGGCCGGAGAGCGCGCGCACCGGCCGGTCCCCGAGCCCGTCGACGAAGAGCAAGAGCGTGGGGACCGGGCCCGGACGGGTTACCGGCGGGCCGGCGCGCAAGCTGGGAATCTGCTCCTCGAGAAGCGCCGTCACCCGCAGCATCGCCCGGCTCAAGGTGGTGTCCCGGTCGGTCGTCTCGAGCCGCGGGATGCCGTGGGCCTCGGCCCGGGAGACGAGATGGTCCTGGAGCGTGCGGATGCCGTGGAAATGGTCCAGGTAGCGCTCGCCCGCCCGTCCCTCGCGCCGGCCCCGGGCGGCGAAGCGGGCGCGGTGGAGCTCCTCGTCCTCGGTGGTCAGCAGCAGCGCCACCTGGTAGGCGGAGCCCTCGAGATCGGGGAAGGGCACCAGCGGCGCCGTCAGGTGCACGCCCTCGACCAGGACGCTCAGGTTCTCCATCACCGCGCGCTCGACCACCGCCCGCACGCCGACGCAGACGCGGGTCGCCTGCTCCTCGAACTCCCGGATCAGGCGCTCGTCGAACTCGTCGCCGGCCGGCGGGCGGCCGTCCGGACGCAGGCGCCGCGCCCGATCCTCGCGCGGCAGCTCGAAGCTCGAGTGGTGGAGCGCCGGCAGGATCGCCGGGGCGAAGACCATGCGCATCACCTGGCGGATCGTGTCGGTGGCGTTGATGCGGTAGATCCGCAGCAGCGGCGCGAGATCGAGGGCGAGGGTCGACTTGCCGGTGCCGGTCGCCCCGCCCAGGTAGATCACCAGCGGCCGGGGCAGGCGCCGGATGCCGCGCACCAGGCGATAGCGCGAGGCCGCCTCGGCGCCCTCCGAGCGCTCCAGCAGGTCCCCCACCCGGCGGGCGAGCTCGTCGCTGTCGACCACGCCGGCACCCTCGGCCAGGAGCTCCTCCTGGAGCCGCAGGACGAGCACGTAGGCACGGTCGAGCTCGACCCCCGCGGCGTGGATGCTCCGGGCGAGCAGACCGCGGGAGAACGGCTGCGACTCGCCGTGGTAGAGCACGGCGAGGTCGGGGCCGCGCGAGCCCTCAGATGCCATCGACCGAGGCTCGGAGGCACCTGGGCCCTGAGATCCGGTGCCTCACGGTTCAGGCGTCCTCGTCGCCGTGGCGGATGCGGTCGTACGGCTGCGCCACCGAGGAGGCGATGTTCGAGAGGTGCGAGCCGATGCGCCGCAGGATGCGGGCGGCGTTGGCGTAGACCACCGCCATGTCGGCCGTGAGATCGCTCTCGGTGACGTCGACGGTGAACGCCTGGATGTCGCGCTTGAGCTCGGCGGTGCGCGCCATCACGGTGCGCGCGGCCTCGGGATCGTCCTCGCGGAAGGCGCGCTCGGCGGTCTCGAACAACGGCCGCAGGCGCTCGGCGAAGCCCCGCAGCCGGTCGGCGAAGGGACCTCCCCGGGGGCTCTTGGCGAGGGCGACCAGCTCGCCGATGCCGCGGGCGAAGTCGCCGATGCGCTCGGCGTCCTGGACCATCGAGACGAGCACCAGGCTCGCGACCAGGTCCTGCTTGGGGTTGAACGAGAGGTGCTCGAGGACGCTCCGGCGCACCATCCGCTCGCCTTCGTCGACCGGGTCGTCGAGCTCGTCGAGGTCGGCGTCGAGCGGCTGGTTGTCGAGCAGTGCGGAGAGCGCCAGGTCGAGCATCTTGGCCGACTGGCGGAGCATCGCCGAGACGTCTCCGAACGCCGAATCGATGAGGAGCGAGCGCTGGCCCCCGCCGAAGATCCCCTTAAGCATGGTGTACCTCCTGTCGGTTCAACCGCGCGGCGGGCGCGCGGCTCTTCCCGGGGCCGGCGCGCACCCTGCGGCGCGGGCGGCGGCTCGGCGCGCTCGGCGGGCTTCTCGATCGCGGCCGGCGGCCTCGGGGGCGGCGCCTCGCGGTGGAACGCCCCGGAGGCGAAGAGCAGGCCGATCGGCAGGCCGTAGAAGACCAGGGCGATGTAGGCGATCGCCGCGGCGCGGTTGCGGCTGCCCAGGTTCCCCATCGCGCGGGCGAGGGCCAGCGGGATCGCCCGGATGGGCGGGAAGGGATAGATGATGAGCGCCCCCATCAGGTTGAACAGGAGATGGGACAGGGCGACGCTCAAGGCCGCCGGAGCGCCGGTCGCAAGCGCGGCGAGCAGCGCGGTCACCGTGGTCCCGATGTTGGCGCCGATGGTGAACGGGAAGAGCTGCTCGAGGGTCACGACGCCGGCGCCCACCAGCGGCACCATGACCGAGGTGGTGATGGAGCTCGACTGCACCATGACCGTGATCAGGGTGCCGGCACCGATGGCCGCCAGAGCGGAACGGAAGAGGGTGCGGTCGAGGATCCGTTCGGCCCGCTCCGAGACCAGCGACTTGAGCAGGTCGACCAGGAGCTTGAGAGCCCCGAACAGAAACGCCACGCCGACCACCAGGGTGAGCGTGCCGCTCGAGCCCAGGAGCTGGCTGATCCCGTGCGAGGCGGGGCGCACGATCGCCTTCAACGGATCGAAGAGCTCGATTCCACCGCTTCCTTCGAGCACCGACTCGAAGCCGTTGGCGGTGTGGCGGAGCACGTGGAAGGCGAGCTCCAGGGGGAACAGGATCGCCACCGTCATCAGGTTGAAGAAGTCGTGGATCGTGGCGCCGGCGAAGGCCCGCCGGAACTCCTCGCGGCGGGTCACGTGGGCGAGCGAGACCAGGGTGTTGGTGACCGAGGTGCCGATGTTGGCGCCCATGATGATCGGGATGGCGCCGTCGATGGTCAGGGCGCCGGCGGCTACCAGGCCGACGGTCATCGAGGTGGTGGTCGAGGAGCTCTGGATGACGCTGGTGGCGACGATGCCGACGAGCAGGCCGACGAACGGATTCGCCGTGCGCTCGATGAGCATGCGCGCGAAGTCCTTCCCGAAGAGCTTGAACGCCACGCCCATGAGGTCGAGGCCGAGGAAGAAGGCATACAGCAGGAGGGCGAGGAAGAGGGCGCTGCCGAGGATGCGCAGCAGGCGCCCGCGCGGGTCAGCCGGGGCCGGAGGAGTGGCGGGCATGGCGGGCGATCGAACGCGGTGCGGGCGTCGGTTGCTGCGAGTCCGGTCCAGGGAGAAAGCGGCGCCACACTACCATGGCGGGCCCGGTTGTCGCATCGCTGTCACGGCCGTGCCGCCGAGGTGTCATCGCCGCCGCCTACCCTTCGGTGGCGGTGGTATTCTGAGCCTCGGGAGAGCGCATGGAACGGCATTTCGAGATCGAGCTCGACCGGGTGCGCCAGCGCCTCTTGGCGATGGGCGGCCGGGTCGAGGAGATGATCGGCAAGGCGAACGACGCGTTGACCACGCGCGCCGAGACGCTGTGCGCCGAGGTCGTCGGCGAGGACCGCGACATCGACCGCCTGGAGCTGGAGATCGACGAGGCCTGCTACTCGATCATGGTCCGTCACCAGCCGGCGGCGGGCGACCTGCGCTTCCTGATCGCGGTCATGAAGATCGTCACCGACCTCGAGCGGATCGGCGACTCGGCGGTCAACATCTGCCAGTCGATCGAGCGGCTCAACCAGGAGCCGCCGCTCAAGCCCTACATCGACCTGCCGCGGATGTCGGAGCTGGTCAGCCGCATGGTGCGCGAGGCGCTCGACGCCTTCGTGCGCCGCGATTCGGCCCAGGCGACCGCGGTCACCCAGTCCGACGACGAGGTCGACGCCCTCTACCGCCAGCTCTTCCGCGAGCTGCTGACCTTCATGATCGAGGACCCGCACACGGTCACCCGGGCGCTGCACCTGCTGCTCATCGCGAGAAACCTCGAGCGCATCGCCGACCACGCCACGAACATCGCCGAGGACGTCATCTACTACGTCGAAGGCCGCGACGTCCGCCACCCCGGCCAGCGCCAGCAAGCCCCCGGCACGACCTGAGCGCCGCCGTCCGATCGGTTCCGCTTTCCAGCCTCACAGCTCCAGGGCGAACGCCACGCTCTCGCCTTTGCGAGCCGTGGCGCGTCGACTACCGAGATCGAACCGCTGAGCAGATCCAGGGACCGGACTTTAGACACCAGTGGCCTCCAGCGACAGGGTCGCAAGCGGTGCGCTCAAGCGGTCGAAGCGGCAAGGACTCCCTCACTTGCCACTTGATCTGCATCACTGCTTCACTCCGCTTCTTTCAGGGAGTCGGCTTGCAGGGAGGCGGCTTGCCCCTACTCGGGAAGGCGCTGAAAGAAGACGTCCACGGACATCGATTCGCTCCCGTCCTCGAAGAACACCGAGCTCCACCAATGGAAGACGTTCCCCCACTGATCCTCTTCGTCGTCCCGATAAAAGGAGAGACTGATTCCTTGGATCCCCATCTCGGCGAGAGACCGGAGCTCGCCCGGCTGACTTACCGCGTCTCGGTTGCCGTCGAGCCAGAGTCGAAGAGCCTGGAAGATTGCGTCCCCCGGATCGATGATGCCGTTCTCGTTCCCCCGGAGCTCTGCGCGATCGAACTCCTTCAACACCTCGTAGCCGTTTCGAGGTCGCGAGGAAGTCAACAGCATCGGGCTAGCGGTGCCGAACATCTCCCGCCCATCGTCGATCAGCCCATTGCCGTTACGGTCGAGAACGAGCCAGCCGTCCTTGGTCTGCACTCGGGTCCAGCTGGTTCGGTCGGGTGTCCCGTCGGCATCGAGATCGAAGAGCGCAGGCGGCTGAGCCCCGGTGAGCTTGAAATCGTTGCCCTGGAGGTCGATCCCGATCGGGCAGGGCGGGCAGTCGTAGTCCCAAGGGCGGCTCTCGCAGTCGCGAGAACCTCCAAAGCCTCCGCAGAACAGGGTACAACCACCCTGTTGGCTCGGACCATAGGTGCGTCCGAGCTGATTGCAGGCCCAGACGTTGCACCTGAAGTCACACTGCCCATTAAGGAAGACGTAACCTCCATACGTGAGAACCGCGACATAGCCGTAGCTCGCATAGGTGGTGCAATCGTGGAGGAAGGCGTCGCGGTCGACCCATTCGACGTTGGGAAAGCTCAAAATGAGGGACCACGTCTGGCAGGCAAGCAGGAGCTCGGAGTAGAGAACCGTGTCACAGGTTCCCTTGTACCCGTAGCCGAGGTAGGGCCCCCCTTCTGGGTTGCAGGCACGATAGCAGAGGTCATGTCGGCTGCAGGCACCGAGGAAGATGGTGTCGAGGCCCTGTTGTACGACGCCCCAGGACTGAGGAACCACAGAACACCCCAGGATGCTTTGCGTCTTCGACTGCGCAGGAAACAGTAGTGCGGGGAGGAGTGTGATCAGGATGCAGTTGCGGAGCCTTTTCATCTCGAGTATTTCCTTGGTACAAGCAGGTCCTGTCTTCATGGAGGCTCTGGCAGGAGGCTTTCCAAGCCGGCTGCACGGAGCTCGCGGACGAATCGGTTCCCATACGTCTCCTCGACGACTCGAAGCGTGAGATCAAGCGTTTTTTCGAGCTGGTTCGACCTGTGCAAATCGCCAGGCTTCAAGAAGAAGCTGCGGGTTCGATCTCCCTCGATCCAGAGGATGGCTAAGAATGGACGTTCAGGCCTCTCTCCCGGCCTCTCGCCGGGCAGGGCCTGAAGGGTGTTCCAGCTCTCCTTCATGCGCGAGAAGTCCTGAAGAGGGACGGTTCGGCAGAGTCCGGGTGTGCTAAGCAGCCATACGGTGGCGTCCGGATGGAACCGAGACTTCCCCGCTTGGTCGATGTAGACGGAGCTGGCCACCCGCCGCCCGACCAGCTGAACTGTCAGGAACCCGTCGTCTCCGGGCAGGCTGTCCTCTAGCGTGCACCCCGGAGTGACCGGGAGAAAGCAGCCGACCACGACGCTCGCTAGGAGAGACCAAGCCGGCACGGCGAAGAATGAGAGGAGCCAGCAGCGCACTTGGATCCTCCGATCCACGACCCTTCGCCTTTCAAGGAAGCTCGGGCCGTCTGCAGGGCACGCAAGAGAAGTCGACACGAGTCTCGCAGAACTTTGACCTGCTTGTCAAGCAGTATAGAATATAATCATTATGAAGAATTGAGCCGCCTCCTCTACGTCCTCCCGCATCGCGGCGACAAGACATGAACAGCAGATCATCCTGGCCGCAGTGCCTCGGTGACGAGTATGAATGTCGGCGGGCGAGACAGCCCCTCAGGCGTCGAGGGCGGCGCGGACGCGGGCGGCGAGCTCGGTGGCGGTGAACGGCTTGGCGATGAAGGCGGTGCCGGGCTCGAGGCCGCCGCGGCGCAGCACCGCGTCCTCGGTGTAACCGGACATCAAGAGGACCCGCAGCTCGGGGCAGCTCTCGCGCAGCCGGTCGACCAGCTCCAGGCCGGTCATCCCGGGCAGCACGACGTCGGTCACGAGCAAGCCCACCGGCTCCCGGCGGCCCGCGCAGATCTCGATCGCCGCGTCGCCGTCCGCGACCGTCACGACCCGGTAGCCCGAGGCGCCGAGGATCCGCTCGACGACCTTGCGCACCACCTCCTGGTCTTCGACCACCAGGATCGTCTCGTCGCCGCGGCTCGGCTCGGCGGCCGGGCGCGGAGTGGACCGCTCCGCCGCCGGCTCGGACACGCGCGGCAGGTAGATCCGGAAGGTCGTCCCCTCCCCCGGCTCGCTGTAGACCCAGATCGAGCCGCCGCTCTGCTGCACGATGCCGTAGACCGTCGCCAAGCCGAGGCCCGTGCCCTTGCCCGGCTCCTTGGTGGTGAAGAAGGGCTCGAAGAGGCGCTCGCGGGTCTCCTGGTCCATGCCGCAGCCAGTGTCGCCGACCGTCAGCATCACGTAGTCCCCGGGCTCGACCTCGGCGTGGTGCGCGCAGTAGGTCTCGTCGAGCTCGACGTCGGCGGTCTCGATCGTGAGCCGGCCGCCGCCGGGCATCGCGTCGCGGGCGTTGACCGCGAGGTTCATCAGCACCTGCTCGATCTGGCCCGGGTCGGCGCGGACGTTGCCGAGGCCGGCCGCCAGCCGCATCGAGAGCTCGAGGTCCTCGCCGAGCAGGCGGGCGAGCAGACTCTCCATGGCACCCACGACCTCGTTGAGCCCGATCACGGCCGGGGCGACCGACTGCCGGCTGCTGATCGCGAGCAGCTGGCGGGTCAGGTCCGCGGCGGACTCGGCGGCGCGCCGGATCTCCCCGAGGTCGGCGCGGAGCGGGTCGCCCTCGCGGAGCCTGCGGCCGCCGAGATCGGCGTAGGAGAGGATCACCGAGAGCAGGTTGTTGAAGTCGTGCGCGAGGCCCCCGGCGAGCCGGCCGACCGCCTCCATCTTCTGGGCCTGGCGGTACTGGGCCTCGAGCTCCTCTTTGGCCGCCGCCTCCCGGACTCGCTCGCTGACGTCGAGGGAGAGGACGAAGACCCCTTCGGGCACCGGTTCGATCCGCAGCTCGAACCAGGCGGACGAGCCGTCCGGGTAGGAGAACTCGTTGACCAGCTCGTGATGCCGGCGGTTCTCCATGCAGTCGCGGAGGTTCTCGAAGACCGGCGTCGCCTCGATGCCGGGGTAGGCCTCCAGCATCGTTACGCCGAGCAGCTCCTCGCGGCTCCGCCGGCCGTGCACCGCGGCGGCGTCGTTGAGGTAGAGGTAGGTCCAGTCGAACCCAATGATCTGGCAGCCTTCGAGCAGGCTGTCGAGAATCGGCAAAGAGGCGACCGGATCCGTTCCCACGTCGCCGGCCCGGCCGGTCTCGAGCTTCCGCCCCTTCGCCATCGGTTCCACGTTCCCCCGGGCGACGCCCCCCCGGCGCCGGGGCCAGCTTATCGCCCTTCCAGAATCGGTGCAACGAGCTGCCTCTCGGGCAGTGAGCAGTGATGCTGCTCGACACCAACGTCATCTCGGCCGCGATGGCCTCGAAGCCGGGGCGGTCAGCTGCCACCCGACTTGCGGCGAGTCCTTCGGCGTCGATCCCGGTGACGCCAATTCGTTGACTTGACGTCGCGTCCCTCGCCGGGTACAGTCCTTCGCAGACCGGGAGAGTCACGCCATGCCGAGAACCGACGACGCGCAAGAGAGGAAGGCGAGAAGTGGGGAGCGCGGCCGCCGGGCCTTCACTCTTCGGTTCCACGACCCTCGCACCCACCGCGCGCTCCAGCACGCGGCTCGGGAGCTCGGCGTCTCGATGAACGATCTCGCGGAGCGGGCCATCGAGCACGAGCTGGCGGTGATCGGCGACGAGCTCGAGGAGAAGCTCCGCGCCACGGTCGAGCTGCTGCGGCCTTTCCGAGGCGCGGGCCTTGCGGCCGACGTCGAGGCCTTCGCCCAGGCGGAGGTCGCCGAAGTGGACCCGCTCCGTAGCCGGGCCGTGGACGAGCGAATCGATCCTCTGGGAGTCGGGGCGGCCTTTGCCGGTTCCCTGGAATGACGACCCACCCGGCGCCGGGTCGATCCTCCGCGACAACCTCGCGTCCCTGCTCCGCCACCTGATCGCGGAGGCTCCTCGGCGAGTCGATCCCCACGTCGATCTCGCCCGGGCGTGGCACCGCCGGGTCTTCCGCGGTGTCGACCTGCCGGTCGCTTACTACGCCGGCGAATTTCGCGACGACGATCGCCGCTATCCCGAGCTGATCGACTACGAAGTCCGGGTCGGGCCGCACCGCGGCGCCCCGGCGCGCCAGGTGCCGGCCGAGCTCTCCGGGTTCGAAGAGCGGATGGCGCGGGCCGTGGAGGTCCTCGACCGGGAGCTCCCGGTGGGCGAGCGTCCCGGCACGGCGGGGGTCCTGGGCTCGGTCGTCACGCTCTGCGCAACCGCCCACGGTGAGTGGGCCCGGATCCACCCCTTTGCCAACGGCAACGGCCGCACGGCCCGCCTCTGGGCGAACTGGTGCGCATTGCGCTATGGCCTGCCGCCGTTCATCCGGCTGCGCCCCCGGCCGGAGGGCCGGCGCTACGCCCGGGCCGCCGCGGATTCGATGGCCGGCGACCATCGGGCGGCCGTCTCGCTCTTCGCGGACTGGCTCGCCGAGCGGCTCCGGGAGCGTCCGTGAGGTCTCCGAGGCGCAGACCTGCGACCGCGGCCATCACACGTCGATGATCGACTCCACTTCCAGGCCCTCGAACGGCTGGAAGTGCGACGGATTGAGAGTAACGACCGTGAGCTTGTGGATTGCCGCCACGGCGGCGATCTGGCCATCGACGAACGGCGGAGTACGCCCCGCGCTGGTCAACCGGGCGCGTTCCGCCGCGTGCCACTCCGCCGCCTGGTGGTCGTAAGGCAAGATCGGCAAGGAGGGCTCGAGGACCTCCTCCAGGTAGCGCTCCACCTTCTCGCGCCTCGCCGAGTGCGGCAGCCGCTGGCAGCCGAAGCGTAGCTCATGCCAGACCGGGGACGCCGTCGCCAGCTCCTCGCGATGGTCCCTGATCCATCCCGCCACCCGTGGATCCGGCTTCGGTCTGAGAGGCTCGGACAGCACGTTCGTGTCGAGGAGGTACGCCGCCCTCACAGCTCCACCCCGCGCCCCGGTGAAGGATCCCTCACCCCACCGAAGATCTCGTCCACATCGAGATCCGAGAGATCCGTCCGCTCCCGGAAGTCCTCGATCGCCCGCCAGAGATCCAGGCGGCGTGGCCGGAGGCGCTCGTACTCAGCCAGGGAGACCAGCACGGCAACGGGCTCGCCCCGCCGAGTAAGGCGCACGGCGGGGCCTTCTTCGACGGCATGGACCAGGGCTGGAAGGTGGTTGCGGGCCTCGGCGATGGAGACGTCTCTGGGCATCGGTGACCTCCGGATGACCATCTGCATAGCCATCTTAACTCAACCCAGACCAGATGGGCCAGGTGAAGAGGTCTCGACGACCGAGTCTCGAGAAGCCCGGCGTGGATCCGTCGACGAGCTCGAGAACCCTCTGCGTGGCTGGGCTTCGTAAGCAGGCGTGGAGAGGTGCCAGCCGCTTTTCAGCCGCGTTGCGCCACGGTCTGCCGCCGTTCATCCGGCTGCGCCCCCGGCCGGAGGGCCGGCGCTACGCCCGGGCCGCCGCGGATTCGATGGCCGGCGACCATCGGGCGACCGTCTCGCTCTTCGCGGACTGGCTCGCCGAGCGGCTCCGGGAGCGTCCGTGAGGTCTCCGAGGCGCAGACCTGCTCGCTTCGGGGCGGCGGCGGTTGGCCCGCCGCCGCCCCGAAGCGAGCGCCGTTCGCCGAGTCAGGCCAGCCGGCGCATGATCGCCCGGCCGAGGAGGCCGAGCGTCTCGAGGTCGAGGGCCTCGACGAAGAGCGCCGCCGCCTCCGGATTCGCCGCGAGACAGCGCACGGCGTGGTAGGCGGCGAGGAACGCCTCCCGGACCGGCACCAACGCCGGGCTCGCGTGGCCCAGGTGGCGAGCGCCGTCGTGGACCGGGTGGCCGAGGCCGCTTCGCTGGCGGCTCTTGCGCCGCTCGTTGAGCTCCAGGTGATTCGGCACCGCGAGCGCCGCCAAGGCCGCCGCCGCGAGCTGCGCCTCCTGGCGCCGCACGAAGGCGAGGCGCGCGCCGCCGCCTTCCCCTGCCGAGCGGACCGGCTCGTCGCGGCGCACGACGGCGTAGAGAACGCCGGTCCCGGCCGCGACCGCCTCGACCTCCCAGCGGCCGGCGTAGCCCGCCAGCCGGGCGAGCGGCGACTCGGAGAGCTCGGCCGCGTCCTCGCGCCGGCGCGCCCGGTCCAGGAAGAGCGCGCTGAAGGCGCTCGCAGGCGGCGCCGGCGCGGCGCGGCGCGGCGGGGCGAGCCCGGGGTTCGAGGAAGACTTCGAGAGAGTCGAGGTGCCGCGGGTGCTACCCTTCGTCTTGGTCTGCATGGAGCATGTTCCTCCTTGCGGATCGGGCCCGGGCGAGGTCAGCACTCGCTCGGGCCGTTTCTGGGTTCCGGAGCACGACCCCGTCGATCCATCGGCGGGCGGGCCCGGGGCGTTTCCGCCACTCTACCGCCAGCAAGACGAAAAGTCAAGCGAGCGCTGAAGCAGCCCGGGAGGTCCGCCAACGAGGGCGCCCCCGGCGCGGGCGGGCAACGGTCAAAGCGGTCGTCGATAGACGGAATCGCGCCGCCCGACCCGGACCACCAGAACCTCCATCTCACCGTCGCGAAGCGCAGGGAGGATGCGGTAGTCCCCGACTCGGTACTTCCAGAGCTTTTGAAGTTGCGAGCCGCGTAGTGCCTGGTCCGGCGTGCGCGGGTCCTCGAGTGGCGGCGAGCGCACCTGGAGAAAACGGAGGATGCGCCGGGCGACCGGCGGATCGAGCTTCTCGAGCTCCCTCCGAGCTCCTCGCCCGTGATGACCCGGCCGGCCTCGGCGTCAGCGAGGCCCGCCTTCACGGACTCGACGAACTCCGCGCGTTCCCGGAGCCTGTCCAGCGAGCTGGGCATCCCGGCCTTCTGCGCCAAGGCCCACGCGATGTCCTCTCGCTGGAACCGCTCTTGAAGCGCCGAGCGTCGATCGCCCAAGAGCTCCCCCAGGACAAGGCGGACGGCCTCCTCTTCGTCGGCGAACTCGCCCGCCTCGACCAACGTCCGGAGCCTCTCGGCCAGGGCTTCGGGCAGCTCGATCTGCAGGGTCTTCGCCATTCTTGTCGGAACGCCGTCGGAGCTGCTCACAAGGCGCCGCGGGGAGCGATCCACTCCACGGACTGGCCGGTAATCGCCGCGATCCGCTCGTAGTCCTCGTCGTAGTGCCAGACGATCGCGCCGGCAGATTCAGCGCTGGCGGCGATGATCAGGTCGGGGATCTTCACGCTACGGTGATGGAGCCCTCCCTGGTGGGAGAGGGCTCGCTGGATCTCGAGCGCGCGCTCGAGCTGGGTCTCTCCGCACGGGAGCTGGTGGAGGGCCGCGAGCTCGGTGGCGATCCGGTCGTAGTCCTCGGCGCTTCGGGCGGAGTAGAGGATCTCCAGGCGGACCGGGCTGCAGGTCGCGAGGGTGTCGTCGCTCAGGCGACGTGCCCACGCCTCCGCGACTTCCGAGTGGGCGGAGCGGTGCCAGGCGCTGGTGTCGGCGAGATACAGCATCAGCGCTGCCACCGGCGACTGGCCGCGAGGATCTCCTCGCCGCGATCGATTCCCTCCCCGGTCCGAAGGCGCTCGGCGAGGCGCCGGCGCAGGTCGGCCCGCAGCACCTCGTCGAGTGCCCGGTCGATCGTGTCCTTGACCCCCTTGGTGCCCAGCACCTGCTGCGCGCGGGTCAGCCGGTCCTCGTCGATCTCCAGGGATGTGCGCCGCATAGCCCTACGCTAGCATAGAACAGCTCATAGGCTCAATGCGCTCATGGCACGTCAGGTCATGCTCAGGGTGCGTCGGAAGACTCGCGAGACGCTCACCGCGCACCTCCACCCGGAAGAGGTGCCGGGGACTTCCTGAAGGTCGGTTTCTACCCATTTCTGCGGGCCTCCCCTGAGTAGAAACTCCGCTTCCCGCCACCGCCACGAACATCTAACCTCGAACCTGTGCTCGGGTCCGCACGCGAGACGTGCTGCTCTGCCAGCGCCGCTCAATTCAACTCTCGAGGAGACTTCATGGCCATTGCTGAAATGAACAGATCGATGACCGCAGACCCTATCCTGGACTCCACCACGACGATGAAGGCACTCGTATATCACGGCCCCGGAAAGCGTGCCTGGGAGCAGATGCCGCGCCCAGTCATCGAGAATCCGACGGATGCCGTCGTGCGGGTCACCACGACGACCATCTGCGGCACCGACCTTCACATCCTGAAGGGAGACCTCCCCGCGGTGACCGACGGCCGCATCCTCGGCCATGAAGGCATTGGCACGATCGAACAGGTCGGGCAGGCCGTCTCGGAGTTCGAGGTTGGCGACAAGGTCATCATCTCGTGCGTCACGGCGTGCTTGAAGTGCGACTTCTGCAAGCGCGGCATGTATTCGCACTGTCGGAACGGTGGCTGGATCCTGGGCAACACGATCGACGGGACGCAGGCGGAGTACGTACGCATTCCATACGCCGACGGAAGTCTCCACCCGTTCCCGGCCGGCGGCGACGAGGAGGCCATGGTCATGCTCAGCGACATCCTGCCGACCGGTTTCGAGTGTGGCGTCTTGAATGGGCAGGTCAAGCCCGGGGATAGCGTGGCAATCGTCGGCGCAGGACCGATCGGGCTAGCCGTCCTACTGACCGCGCAGTTCTATTCACCGGCCTCGATCATCATGATCGACCTGGACGACAATCGCCTGGCGGTCGCCGGGACGCTCGGCGCGACGACTCTGATCAACAGCGGGGATGGGCATGCGGCTGACCACGTGATGAAGGTCACTGCCGGTTCCGGAGTCGACGTTGCCATCGAAGCAGTCGGACTGCCCGCGACCTTCGCCATCTGCCAGGCGATCGTCGGAGCCGGCGGACGCATCGCCAACGTCGGTGTCCACGGCAAACCGGTGGAGCTGCACCTCGAGACGCTGTGGGATCGCAACATCGCCCTGACCACTCGACTGGTGGATACCGTCACCGCTCCGATGCTGCTCAAGGTCGTCGCTTCCGGCAAGCTGCAACCGGAAAAGCTGGTGACTCATCGCTTCGCGATGAGCGAGATGATGGAGGCATACGACACCTTCGGTAACGCGGCGCAGGAAGGCGCTCTGAAGGTGGTGATCACGACCGGCGGGCCCGGCAGCTCGAAGTGAGAGCAGGCAACCTCCGGCAGGACTCCAGGCTCCTGATGGGTGCGCCCTGACGACGGGCTCGATTCCTCCCGCGTCCCGACAGCCCTTCACGCCGCTGGCGGCGTTGCTACTCCTCGACCTAGACCCATCTTCAACACCACCCAATCGTAACCCCTTGATGCCGTGCCACTTACGGGCGCGCACTTCGGCGTTGGCACTATAAAATCGAGGTTCGGGGCCGGCCGGCCTCGCTCAGCTCACCTTCCGGATCGTGGGAGGCAGGGCGACGCCGGCGGCCTGGAAGACCTTGCCGGCCGAGCCCGGGGCCTCGGAGCGCAGGACGAAGCGGGTGCCGTGCTTGGCGACCTCGACCTCGGTGACCTCGTTGAGATCCCGGAGGATCGAGGCCCACTCGAAGCTCTCGCCCCGCTCGGGGAGGCGGCTTTCGAGCTCGAAGCGCAGCCGCAGGGCCAGGAACGAGCAGAAGACGTGGCCGCGGATCGTCTCGTCGAGGTGATGCCAGATCGGGCGGGTCTCGAGCAGCGACTTCATGGTGCGGAAGACCTCCTCGACCGTCCAGAGCTGCTTGTAGGCCCAGGCGACGTCGGCCGCGTCGAGGTCGGTCGTCGTGCGCAGCACCCACTTGCCGTCGTAGCGGCGGTCGCGCTCGATTGCGGTCTCGGCGGCGGCCGTCGCCGCTTCAATGGGGCCTCGTCTTGATCGACGAGGAAACTGACGGCCGAGGCGCTGGCCCGGGGGGACCGCGAAAAGCTTCAATGGGGCCTCGTCTTGATCGACGAGGAAACGCCGTGCCAATTCCCACTCGGTCAGTCGAGGCGTCGACGCTTCAATGGGGCCTCGTCTTGATCGACGAGGAAACGTCGCGCACGGAGGCGGCCGGCAAGGTCAAGCGCCGGCTTCAATGGGGCCTCGTCTTGATCGACGAGGAAACTCGACCACCACCAACGGGACGGGCACCTACACGCTGCTTCAATGGTGCCTCGTCTTGATCGACGAGGAAACAGGCGCAGGAACGCGGCCTTAGAGAACGGCGTGCCCGGCTTCAATGGGGCCTCGTCTTGATCGACGAGGAAACTCTGACCACGGTTTCGCAGATCGCCGCCGGGTTTCTGCTTCAATGGGGCCTCGTCTTGATCGACGAGGAAACGTCGATGGCCAGCCGGTGCTGTCGGCCAGCACCGGGCTTCAATGGGGCCTCGTCTTGATCGACGAGGAAACTACGGTACGACCGAGGCGAGAGAGACCGCGACAGATGCTTCAATGGGGCCTCGTCTTGATCGACGAGGAAACCAAGCGTGGACGCGCTAGAGTACGAGCTCGCGGCGCCGGCGCTTCAATGGGGCCTCGTCTTGATCGACGAGGAAACGGACCTGGATCGGCGCATGGAAGCCGAGCGGCTAGCGGTGCTTCAATGGGGCCTCGTCTTGATCGACGAGGAAACTGCGCAGCGCCGCGATGGGTCGCTCTCGCGAATCCAGTTGCTTCAATGGGGCCTCGTCTTGATCGACGAGGAAACGACCATGCGACGCCCGAAGACCGAAGCGCCGACCCCGGATTGCTTCAATGGGGCCTCGTCTTGATCGACGAGGAAACCGGCCGCAGCTCGGGAGGCCGATGCTGGCCTCCGTCGACGCTTCAATGGGGCCTCGTCTTGATCGACGAGGAAACGGATTGTACGCCTATGACCATCGGGTCTCTCGCCACGGGAGCTTCAATGGGGCCTCGTCTTGATCGACGAGGAAACCGGGATCATCCGGCGCCAGGCCACGAGAGGACTCCGAGGGCGCTTCAATGGGGCCTCGTCTTGATCGACGAGGAAACGGGACCATCCGAGCGTGGACCACCCGCCGACGGCCACGCTTCAATGGGGCCTCGTCTTGATCGACGAGGAAACCTCGCCGAGGGCCTTCGCGGCAGGCATCTACGGCGCGCTGGCTTCAATGGGGCCTCGTCTTGATCGACGAGGAAACGGCGGACCTCGTTACGGATCGTCTCTTCGGAGGCGCAGGCTTCAATGGGGCCTCGTCTTGATCGACGAGGAAACCTGGACGGGCGACGCTGCGGATCTTGCGGAGGTCACAGCTTCAATGGGGCCTCGTCTTGATCGACGAGGAAACGGACAAGCGCGTCAGAGTAGGCGGAGTCCGCGATACCAGCTTCAATGGGGCCTCGTCTTGATCGACGAGGAAACCGGTACGGCAGGTACGCCGTATCGCACGGCGTCGAGGCTTCAATGGGGCCTCGTCTTGATCGACGAGGAAACTCGGCGATCGAACGCCGACAGCGAGCGCCAGCCTCTCGGCGCTTCAATGGGGCCTCGTCTTGATCGACGAGGAAACGGCCAGCGACCCTGGCAGAGGAACATCTCGCGAGAGCGTGGCTTCAATGGGGCCTCGTCTTGATCGACGAGGAAACACACCGCTACTCGGCGAGGATCGGCGCTCACGGTGATGGGGCTTCAATGGGGCCTCGTCTTGATCGACGAGGAAACGCGACGGTTGCAGATACCAAGCCTCTGCACTGGCAGGCTTCAATGGGGCCTCGTCTTGATCGACGAGGAAACCATGCGATCGACCATGGCGCGCAGCTAGCGGCTCGTCCGGGCTTCAATGGGGCCTCGTCTTGATCGACGAGGAAACGCACGTCGGCGTCGCGTAACGTCGCCGCACACGGTCCAGCTTCAATGGGGCCTCGTCTTGATCGACGAGGAAACATCGGCAAGGGCGTCGTAGACCGCGGGACGGAGCTCGCTTCAATGGGGCCTCGTCTTGATCGACGAGGAAACGCGAGTCGGCCTGCGGCGTCCGCAGCCTGGGCGTGCAGGCTTCAATGGGGCCTCGTCTTGATCGACGAGGAAACGATCACGTCGAGCAAGATCGCCGTCACCCAGGGCCGGCTTCAATGGGGCCTCGTCTTGATCGACGAGGAAACAGCTGAAGATCGTGCGCGCCCACAGCATACGCCGCCCGTGCTTCAATGGGGCCTCGTCTTGATCGACGAGGAAACCAGCGGGCCGATCTGGAGCGCGCTGGCCGGCCGTGCGCGCTTCAATGGGGCCTCGTCTTGATCGACGAGGAAACAGAAGACTCGCCGCTATGGTCGCCGACGCCGGCGGTCGGGCTTCAATGGGGCCTCGTCTTGATCGACGAGGAAACCCGAGCGGCCTTCGCGGCGGCATCGTACGGCCCGCCTGGCTTCAATGGGGCCTCGTCTTGATCGACGAGGAAACGACGACCCCGCCGCCAGGTGTGGACGAGCTGGCGGTAGCTTCAATGGGGCCTCGTCTTGATCGACGAGGAAACAAGCTCCACGTTGAATGGGCTACAACTGGAAGCCATGTGCTTCAATGGGGCCTCGTCTTGATCGACGAGGAAACCGCCGCCGCGAAGTCCGGGAAGGCGCGCCTCGCCCAGCTTCAATGGGGCCTCGTCTTGATCGACGAGGAAACAGAGGACAACAAGGGCCATAGATGGAAATGGTCCAGAGCTTCAATGGGGCCTCGTCTTGATCGACGAGGAAACGCGTGGACCGGACGAACGTCTACGGGTACTCGTCCGCGTGCTTCAATGGGGCCTCGTCTTGATCGACGAGGAAACGCTCGACCACGGCACCGACCGGAAGCTCTCGCCCTGCGCTTCAATGGGGCCTCGTCTTGATCGACGAGGAAACCGCGAGTCATCGCAGTCGGTGACGATCAGCTACAAGCGCGCTTCAATGGGGCCTCGTCTTGATCGACGAGGAAACCCGCCCTGCGAGACGACGAGCCCGCGAGGCGCTCCGGCTTCAATGGGGCCTCGTCTTGATCGACGAGGAAACGACGTCCGAGCAGTGGCGCCGACCGTAACGCCTCTCGGGCTTCAATGGGGCCTCGTCTTGATCGACGAGGAAACTCCAGCGCTCGACGGAATTCTCTGGTCCGGATCACGCGAGCTTCAATGGGGCCTCGTCTTGATCGACGAGGAAACCCGGGCGGCCGCGGCACGAGCTGCGCGAGTCGCTCCGTGCTTCAATGGGGCCTCGTCTTGATCGACGAGGAAACCCGACCGGATGCCGCGCGACGATCAGGCAGTGCGAGGCGCTTCAATGGGGCCTCGTCTTGATCGACGAGGAAACGTCGACGACGCGCTCGAAGGCGAGCTCGGCGGCGTGGAGCTTCAATGGGGCCTCGTCTTGATCGACGAGGAAACTCCAGATCCGCCTGGCGCAATGCCGAGCTCGGAGTTGCTTCAATGGGGCCTCGTCTTGATCGACGAGGAAACCGGCGCGTCCGGGCCAAGGCCGCACAGGACCTGGACGACGCTTCAATGGGGCCTCGTCTTGATCGACGAGGAAACTCGATACAGCCGCCATAGACCTCGGAGCCGACGCCGGCGCTTCAATGGGGCCTCGTCTTGATCGACGAGGAAACGTCGCCGTCGGAGCTGTTTGAGCTGGCGCGGAGGCTGCTTCAATGGGGCCTCGTCTTGATCGACGAGGAAACGGGAGTCGTCGGTCAGGCCATAGCCCGGTCCGATACGCTTCAATGGGGCCTCGTCTTGATCGACGAGGAAACCTAGGCATCGCCGCGCTCGGGGCCGGAGACCAGGCCGGGCTTCAATGGGGCCTCGTCTTGATCGACGAGGAAACCCCCTCCATGCGGCGGAGGGCTCGCCCCTCGAGTGAGGCTTCAATGGGGCCTCGTCTTGATCGACGAGGAAACAGCACCAGTGGGACGCCGAGTGCGAGCGCCGCGACGGCGCTTCAATGGGGCCTCGTCTTGATCGACGAGGAAACATGACCGTACGACTCAACGCCATCCGCGAGCTTCGCGAGCTTCAATGGGGCCTCGTCTTGATCGACGAGGAAACGAGGCGGGGGCGGTGCGTGCGGCAGCGCGTTCGCAGCTTCAATGGGGCCTCGTCTTGATCGACGAGGAAACCGCGGGCGACCCGGGCGCGGTGACGCTGGGGTTCGGGCTTCAATGGGGCCTCGTCTTGATCGACGAGGAAACTCAGGTAGCGCATCGCTCGCCCCGCTGCGCCGGCAACTTGGCTTCAATGGGGCCTCGTCTTGATCGACGAGGAAACCGCAGACACCGCCGGCCAGACGATCACCACCAGCGCGAGCTTCAATGGGGCCTCGTCTTGATCGACGAGGAAACTCCAGGCGGCGGCGGGATCGTCGGTCGCTCCCGGCTTCAATGGGGCCTCGTCTTGATCGACGAGGAAACACGGCCGCTGCCCAGGCTGCGGATCGACGAAGCTGGGCTTCAATGGGGCCTCGTCTTGATCGACGAGGAAACTACCATTCGACCGGGATCGGACTGGAAAACTAACAGCTTCAATGGGGCCTCGTCTTGATCGACGAGGAAACCCGCCGCCGACGCCAGCTCGATCACCGTCCCGCAGCGGTCGGCTTCAATGGGGCCTCGTCTTGATCGACGAGGAAACGCTCCGCGCCCGCAGGCCCGCCGGGCGGGCGTTTCCGGGCGCGGTTGCGAGCGGTGCGCGGGCGCCGGCTGCTCGAAACCCTACCATCCAACCTTCAGTTGTCAAAGATCCCGTCGCCCGGGGCCCTAGCGGGTGCGAGCGCTCCCCGGGGCCAGCGTCGCCACCGGACCTCTCGCAACCGTCTGTGCGTGCCTCGGTCATGGCTCTCATGATACTCCCGGAGCCTCACACGACGACCGACTTCGGCAGCTCGAACTTCCGCGGCCGGCCCAGGACCTCGATCGCGCCGAGGACGTCCGGCGTGCTGCGGCCGAGCTTGGCGATCACCACCTGGTCCTCGTCGTGCTGGATGACCCGGTCGAGGGCGTTTCTCATGCGCACGTGGCGGGTCTCGGTCAGGTCGCAGCGAAAGACGCTCAACTGGACGTGCTCGCCGTAGCCATTCATGATATCGAAGACCTTGCGCCAGCGCTTCTGGTCCGAGATGTCGTAGGTGACGACGTAGCAGTAGAGATCCATCGCGCGCCGGGCCTCCTCAGCGTACCTCGAAGGGCCGGTACTCGGAGAGCTCCCCGGTCAGGTGGCGCCCGAGGAGGCGGGCCTCGAGCTCGAAGAGGCGGCGGTACGTGGTGCGGTAGCCGAAGACCGGATGGCGCACCTTCTGGCCGAGGCGGCGCTCGTAGGCGGCGATCAGCCGCTTCCTGGCCGGCGGGCGCAGGAGCACACCGCCCTCGCGCTCGAAGAAATCGCCGGGGCGGATCTCGCCGTTGTTGATCGCCCCGACGACCACGCTGTCGGCCACGACGGGCCGGAAGGGTTCCATCAGGTCGAGGGCGAGGGCCGGCTTGCCGTACTTCGGCTGGTGGTAGAGGCCCATCAAGGGGTCGAAGCCGACGGTCGTGAGCGTGACCACCCAGTCCTTGGTGAGCAGGCTATAGGCGAAGGAGAGGAGGGCGTTGACCGGGTCGCGCGGCGGACGCCGGTTGCGGCCGTCGAGGTCGAAGGCGGCGAAGGCCTCGCCCGCGACCTTGAGCATGGTCGAGAAGGCGCCGTAGTAGAGCTTGGCGGCGCTCCCCTCGAGGCCGAGGAGCTCATCCGCGTCGCCGGCCTGCCCGGCGCGGCGGGCGTAGGCGGCGAGGAGGGCGAGATCGTTCTTCGCCGGAGCGCCGTTTCGGCGCAGGAGCACCCGGGCGTTCCGGATCTTCGCCGCGACGAGGGCGCGGGCGACGGCGAGGGAGCGCCGGCTGTCTCGGGCGGCCGCGAACTGCTCGCTCCGGAGGCCGACGTTCTTGTGGTCGAGGCCGCGGGTGATGCCGTAGAACCAGCCACCGCCGCTCAGGTGGAGGATCGGGATCTCGCGCTGACAGCACTCGTGGAGAGCGGGCGTCGAGCAGCCGGCGCCGCCCATGAGGACGAGGTGCGAGGTCTCGACCAGGCGGGCGAGGGTCTTGCCCCCGTCGGGGCTTTCGACCACGAGCTGCTCCCCCTTCAGCCGCACGCGGGCGCCCGGCTCCTGGACGACCAGCGGGTAGGTCGCGGGATCGGAGGCCGCGAGCGGGCGCGGCTTGCCGCCGCCCTGGCGCAGGAACCGCGTCTCCTCCGGCAGGCAGATCGAGACCAGCGAGCAGCGCGGGCACTTGGGGCTGTCTTCGAGGGGCGGCGGCAGCGCGCCGGCCGCCAGGGTCCGGCGCATCTCGGCCAGGAGCTCCAGGGTGCGCTCGACCAGAGCCTTCGTGAACCGCACGCGGACCCGCTCGCGGGAGGCGACGTAGTAGATGAGGCCCTCGTTCGAGGTGTAGCCGGCTCCGCGCAGCAGCAGGCCCTGGACGCAGAGCTGCACCCGCTCGGGCTCGTAGACGCCGCCCGCGACCGGCGGGCGCTTGCCGCGCTTGTAGTCGACCGGCCGGGCGCGGCGGCCGTCGCGCTCGACCAGGTCGAGCACCGCGGTCAGCCCGAGCTCGGCGCTCGCGAGCTGGAGCGAGCGGTCGTGGAGGCGCTCGCGCTCTCCGGGCTCGCGGTCCACCCGCCGGTGTGCGTGCTTGCCCTCCAGGGTCTCCACGTTGTCCGCCCACTCGCGCTCGACCCACATCAGGTAGGCGAGCCGCGGGCAGTAGGCGAACTCGTTGAGCATCCGGGCCGGAACGAGGTCGGGGACCGAGGTCGCGGTGGCAGGCATGGGAAGGGCTCTCCGGCGGCGGTGCGCTACGGCTCCTGCAAGAGGCAAGACCCGCTTCGGCCCGGAGGGTTTAGGCGAAGTAGGCCAGGCGCTCTTGCCGGGAGTGCTTTGACCGGACCACCAGCCTACCGAGTGTCCCTGTCAGAATCCGTCAGTCGGACCGGCTGAAGTTCGCTTGGGAAGATGAGACGGAAACAGGTTACCGACCGCGGTAGATCTCGCTTCGGTGACCCACCGCATGGACGAGGATGGCGCTCTCCTCCACGAGGAGCTCGTAGACGACGCGATAGTCGCCGACCCTGAGCTTGAAAAAGCCGGAAAGCTTCCCGTGGAGAGGCTCGAGATCGATCTGGTCGACCCGGTTGGCAAGCCACCGAAGGCGTTTGACGATCCGTGAGGCGACTGGGCGATCGAGCCTGGAGAGATCCTTGGCCGCGGGGTCCAGAATCCTGACCTTGGTGCGACGGCATCAGCCGATGCCGAGGTCTCGCGCCACCTCGTCGAGGGCTCGCCCGCGCTCGCCGGCGGCGGTCCGTGTCTTCTGTGCTTCGATGCGCTGGCGTACCGTAGCGCGGACCTCGAGGCCCCGGTCCGGGTCATGGATCAGCTCCGAGAGCTTCTCTTCCAGGAGATCTTCGAGCATCTCCCGCAGGTCGGCTGGGCTCATGTCGGCTACCGTGCTGGCCATCGATCCTCCCCGTTCGTCGGCTTCAGATTAGCACGCGGCGCCAGCGATTCCGCGCGTCGAGCCTCTCGGCAAACCGGCGCGGGCTCGGGCTCAGTGCGCTCGTTCGCCTTCGCTTCGGTTCGCCGGTTCGGGCCGGAAGAGGCCGAGGCCGAAGTGGCAGCCGAAACCGAGGGCGAGGGGGCCGGAGACCGGCTCGGCGAAGGTGAGACGCCAGAAGCTTCCCCGGGTGTCCGGCTGCGTGAGGCCGCGCTTCGACCGGAACCGGTGGAAGTCGATCGGGCGACGATCGCGCGAACGGACCCTGATCGTGTCGAGCTCCTCCGCCTCCGCGAGCTCGAAGCCCCGCAGGCGACACTCGCGGCGGAGCTGATCCTCCGCCGTGAAGCTCTTCTTCGAGTACCAGGGGTGCAGATAGGGCGTCACCGAAATCCACACCTCGGCCTTCGCGAGGAGATCCGTCGTCGCGCCCAGCTCGTCGCGCGCGCCGACGCCTTCCAGCACGAGCTTCCAGGTCGGCCCCTCGGCCTTGCGCCAGAGCTTGTCCATTGAGCCCAGCGCCGCTCGGACCTCTGGCCCGAATCCCTCTTCGGCATGCACCACCAGGTGGTCGACCAGACCGTCGCCGTCTGCGTCCTCCGGTAGGTAGAACGCGTGACGGTGATCGTTGTCGGCTCCCTCTCGATGGCCTGTGAGAACCGCCGGGGCAGGCTCGTCCCCGAGCTGCTCGCCTGTCCGGCTGGCGATTGCGTTACGCAAAGTCTCCCCGACTCGAACGGCGTCCTCGATCCGAGGCAACGGCCTGCCGTAGAGGGCGAAGCGGGCCGAGGTCGGCCGGCGTCTCTCCGCTGAGACGGCGCGCCCTGGAGTAGCCCCCGGCTCCAAGCACCCCACCGGCCGGAGGTAGGAGACCTGCCGGGCCGCCGGCGGACGGCTCCAGCCTGCCGCCTGGAGATCGGGGGTCTCCACGGCGAGGGCCGCGATCCAGTCCCCCGGGAGGGTCGCCTCCAGCCTGCGTCGTTCGGCGGGTTTGAGCTTGCGAGCGGCGCTCCCCTCGAGGAAGCTTTCGCGGAAGGTCTCGTAGCCCTCGGGGTCTCGAGGAACCAGCAGATCGAGCAGCTCTTGCTCCTCACCGCCTGGGGAGGCGTCCAGCTCGGCGCGCTGGTGGTCGAGCGGCCGGCAGTTCGGCTGTCCGTCCCAGTCTTCGATCCGGCGCGCCTCGACCCAGCTCTCGGCGCGGCCCACGTAACCCAGCCTCTCGAGGAGCGTGTCCAGGAGCTCGGCAGCCTCCGGCGAGAGATCGGCATCGGGCCAGGCCATGACGAGCTCGGCTTCGGGCTCGAGACGGGCGAAGGCGTCGAAGACCAGAGTCGTGGTCTCGCTCCGGCCCTTGCGGATCGGCATGTAGTGCCGCGTGTGGGCGTGCACGCCCGACGGGAGGCGGTAGACCGGCTGAGACCGCGCGAGGCTCTCGAGGAGCTCGGCAAAGATCGCCTCGGAGCGGTCGTCCGGGCCGACCTTCCGGTGCCAGGTGGCGATCAGGGCCCGGAGGAGCCGCCAGGAGGAGGGCGGCCAGGCGACCTCGCCCTCGTTGACGTGCCGGCCCCAGGGTGTCGCATGGTAGCGACCGCCCGGGAACTTCATTCCGACGGCCAGCACGCTCAGGCCCTCCAGGCGACCACCGTGACCCGCGGCTCGGCGAATCGGCCCTCGGCGGCGACTGCCTCGATCAGGCTCGGAAGGGCCTCCTCCAGAGCGGCCCGCTCCGGTACCTCGAACCCCGCGGGCCGAGTGACCGAGAGCTCCTCCACCCGGAGGTCGCAGGCGGTCCGGAGCCGAAGACCCTCGTCCAGGAACCGCCGGATCTTGTAGAGCGACAGGGCGACGAGGAGGGCCTCGACCGCCGGACCGAGGCCGAAGCCGCGGATCTGGGCGAGATCGAGATTGAAGTAGGCGGTGATCTCCTTGGCGGTGTACTCCTCGCGGCTGTACGGGACGTTGCCGAATCCCTTGGCCGTATCGCCCGACGGGTTGACCGAGTCGTTCTTGACGCCACCGCTCTGCGCCACCGACACCCCTTCCGCCTCGATGAAGGCGGAGAGGCAGCGAGGCATGCGCAGTCGGCCGCCGGCCAGGTCCTTCTTCGCCAGGAAGACTCCGTGGATCAGGGCGTTCGTGTCGAGGGCCAGGAGCACCTGGGCGAGCTTGCGGATGTCGACCCCACCCATCTCCATCCCCGCGAGCTCGGCCTTGAGACGATCGAAGACCGTGCGGTCGTTCCCTTCCAGGATGTAGGGAGAGTTCAGACGATGCGCTTCGAGGACCGAGTTGGTGAGCGGCTCACCGTCGGAGCTCACCACCTTCACTACGGGCAACCCGCGCAGCGGAACCACCCAGTCGTCGGCGACCTCGTCCCAGCAGACGCTCTCGAGCCGGTTCGCCATGCTCTGGGCCGACTCGACGAGGAGCATCTTCCCCTCGGGTGCTTCGTACTCGGCGGCTCCGAGCTGCGGAAAGCCGGTCGGCTGGAAACGCGTCCCCTGGAGTGGCCTCAGCGAGGCGTTGAGGAGTAGGCGGGGGCTGCCCGCCAGGACAGACAAGTCGAGGCTCATCGAAGAACGCTCCTTTCGGGAGATGGTCGTTGGGCGAACATGGGGTTCAGGCTTCCCGCGCGGCTTGCCCGGGGAGTGGCTGTCTCTCGCCGATCGCCTCGGCCAGGTTGCCGAGCTCGGTCTTCCTCAGAGGAACCATGAGCGCTGCGGCGAGGCGGCGTGGCGAGAGGCCGACGGGCGCCGGTGCTTTCGAGGGATACCGAGGCAGAATGGCACCCGCGATCCGCAATCGACGCCAGGCCTGGGACAGCGCGAAGGCGAGCCCGCCTCCCGTGCCCGTCGCGAGGTTCGCGACGAGGTCCGTGGTGAGGGGTAGCCGCGCTCCGGCGGGGAGGAAGCGAGCGTCCGCCAGCTCGCTCTCGTCGACGAAGAGCGGCTTGAGCACCGCGAAGGCTCCCGGGATCGGCTCCGACCGCTGGATTCGGAGGGGCAACTTCGACGGCAGGTGCACGAAGGCCAGCCCTCCGAGGAGCCGGCCGATGCGGCGATCGTCGGTCGCGCCGGAGAGAAACGCCCCGACGGCGGCGAGGTCCGCTCTCGGCCAGCCGGCGAAGGGCTTCGAGCGGCTTCCCGGCGGTCCGCTTCCAGCAGGCGGCGCTCCAGCACGTGAGCCAGGTTGGCGAGCAGATCCCCCTCGGACCAGACGGTCAAGCGGCTCTCCGGATCCCAGTGTCGAGGCCGATCCCCCGGGGTCAATGGAGCGAGGTGAACGCGCATTGGCATTCCGGGGGCGTAGAGACCCGCCAGGGCGGCGGCGATCCGGTACTCGTCGGTGAAGTTGTCCGCCGCCTCGGCCCATCGCTCCGACAGGAAGGGCACGGGGGGCACGACCGCTCGCGCCGCGGGGCTCCGCCCGACGACTCGCTGGAGGTCGCCGAGCACTGCCAGAACCTCCTGGAGGCGCAGAGCGCCGCCGTGGCGCGCCAGCTCGAAGAGCCCCGTCTCCAGGGAACGGACGAGCCGCCGGACCGAGCCCGGCGCCTCGTCACGCCGAGCGTAGCTCCGGAGCCGGTCCAGGTAGCGGTTCTTCTCCAGCTCCTCGACCAGCATCACGTTGGGCTGGCGCCGCACCCGCATCCGGCCCAAGGGCGTGGCGAGGTAGGCGCGTCCGGCGCGCATGAGGAAACCGTAGCGCTCGAAGGCACCGATCCCACGATCGACTCCGAGGGCGGCGACCGCCCGGGCGAAGTCGAGCCCGTCGCGAGCGGGCCGTCCTCCCACGGTGGCCCGGCCCTCGGCGAGGAGCGCCTCGAGCTCCTGGATACCGACGGCTCTGGGCCAGAGCGGCAGCCAGATCTCCGCCCGCGCATCGCCTTCGTCCTGGGTCGCCGTGCTGCCCGAGCCCGCACCGACCGGGCGAACGGTGAACGGATAGCTGAGCAGACCGTGGCCGGCGGCCTCCAGTCGTCGCGTCGAGGCTGCCGCGAACAGGACGGCGCCTTCCAGCATCAAGACGAAGTCCCAGGGGTTGATCAGCGAGCCGCCTTCAAAGCCGATCGAGGCGTTGGCGCCGCCGGCGTCTCCGGGCGCGAACTGACCGATCGCAGCCGCGGCCAGCTCGGGGATCGACTCGCCGAAGAGGGCCCCACGAAGCCACGAAGCGGCCCGGGACCGTGGCCCACCGTTCGACGGATCGAACAGCTCGATCAGCCGCTGCATGAAGTTGTTCGTAAAGTCGAGGCGGCCATCGTTTCCCCCGGTTCCAAGGAGCGGGGGGTACTTCGGATCACCATCGGTCAGAACCACTGCCGCGTCGAGCCAGGGAAGGGCGGCCTCGGGCAATCGCGCGCGCAGGCGCTCGAGAAGCGTCACCTTCTCTTCTCCGCCCGGCCGCACTTCGAAGGCCCCTTCCGCGAGAATCTCGCGGCAGAGGGCCACGACGACTCGATAGGTCGCGAAGCGCGGAGCGGCCGACCCGGAGATCGCCTCGATTCCGGCCTGGTTGTCCTTGGGGTAGAAGCCACTCCCGCCGTTCCAGGGGGCGACGATGGGGCTCGGCCGGTACTCCTCCAGCAGGAAGTGTTCCAGGCCGTCCTCGTCGAGGCGGCTTGAAAGCACGAAGCGCCCCTCGTTCCATCGGCCGGCGGCCTGCGGGTCCTTCTGCGCCGCGACCAGCCGGAAGACCCCGAGAGCCTTCAGATAGCCGGCGAGCGGCACGGAGCTACAGCCTGCCAGCCTCAGGTCGCGGCGAGCGTCGACGTCGGTGCTCATGACTCCTCCTGTGCCTGCTCGGCATCCGAAGCCCGCCAGTCGGCAAGGCGGATGAGGGTCTCGAGCCAGGCCAGGCGGAACGGGCCCAGCTCGGCGAGGAGGCGCCGCGTTCGGGCGGTCCAGCTCGGCCCCCACGGGCCCTCGCCGAGCTCCATGATCTCGAGGGACAGCTCGGTCTCCGGCACCTCTTCTCCAGGCAGCTCGACCCGGGGCAGAGAATCTCCGTTCCACACGCCGCGCGCATAGAGCCGACCGGTGCTGCCATCCGGTGCGGGCTCGGCGGGAAGCGCTCGCAAGCCCATCCTGACTTTCCCGTGATGCGCGGCAATCAGGTAGGCCACGAGGTCGGCACCGGGCTCGCCGCGATGGTGGGCGAGCCAGAGGATCGCCGAGGCCAGCTCGTGACGGAAGTAGCGTCGTCTCGCGACCTCCGTGGCGCTACGCGGTGGGAGCGGCTCCGGTCGCGGACCGGTCTCACCCTGCGGGTCGACCCGAGGGGTGACCTCGCCGCTCTTTGCCCAGTGCTCGGCCCGCTTGGGATCGTCCGGGGGCAACTTTCGCAGCAGGTCCATCTGGAACACCGGGTGGACCTTGCCCGCGTCGTGCCAGCGCGCGGCCGTTCTCAGGGCGAGCCGCTCCTCGGGTGGCAGATCGAGGCCGGCAGTCAGACCCTCGACCGAGTCGGTCACATGGCGGAGGTGATCGGGGAGACGGACCCACCGGCGTCCTTGGCTCCGCTTGTCGGACCCGGCGGCTTCCGGGGCGCCGAGCGCCGCAGCCGAGGACACGGGCTTCACAGGTGTCCGGACCTCAGGAGCAAAGCCGAGATCGACGTCGTAGCCCCCTTCCGCGCTCGCCAGGAGAATCGTCATTCCCGGGCGCAGGTCGTCCCTGCGGACCGCCAGCCACTTACCGACTTGCGCGTCCCAGGTCCACGCCTTTCTTTTCTCGAGGGCGCGGCGGCCGGCCGCGATCGAGATCGTGCAGGCTCGTCCCTGACTGCGGCGTCGAAGTCTGGTGGTGGCCCCTCGCGGGGCACCTCTCGCCAGAACACCTGGAGGTTGCGTTCGTCCGAGTCGCGGATGAAGGGTGACACGTCGACGTGGAAGCCGGAGAGGTCGGGGTCGGTGTTGTACAGCTCCAGCAAATCACGACGCCGGAGGACGAGCCCGCCGAGCGGCTCGGCCTCGACCTGGGGCAGGCGTGTCGAGCCGGCGTCGTCGAGGCGGTCGAGCTCTGCCCTGGCAGCCGCCAGCGCCTTGCCCCCATAGGGAAGCGCGAGATCGCCCTCCCCCTCTTCCAAGTCGATCCAGAGCACCTGGGCCTCGACATGCTCGCCGCGGCGGTTGCAGCGCCCGCAGCGCTGGACGAAAGAGGCCCACGGGCAGAGCTCGGTGAACAGGGTGGCCGAGCTCAGGTCCACACCGGCCTCGACGACCTGGGTGCTGACGATCACCCGCCCCGCGGGCCCCGGCTCATCCCGAAGCTGCGCCTCGAGGCGTTTGCGCTCCGCGGGCCGGAAGCGACTGTGGATCAGGCGAAGCTCGAAGCCGTCGTCTCCAGCCGCCGGGCGGAGCTTCCGAAAGAGCCCCTGGGCTCGGTCGACACGGTTGAGGATGACCAGGGTGTTGGTGCCCGGGAGGCGCCGGTCGAGGATCTCGCGGGCGAGACTCTCGAGATAGCTGGCGGCTCCTTTCTTCGAGGAGTCCTTGTCGAGCCGCGCCCGTGACCTCTCGACCCGCTTCCGGGCGCCGATGAGCCGAGCGACCCGGTCGAGCGCGTGGTCGCGGCTCGTCAGGCCCGCGGTGCGGAAGGCCCGGGCGTGATCCTCGAGATCGATGGTGGCGAGCCAACCGGGAGCGAGCGTGGCAGATGCCCAGAGGGATCGACAGACTTTCGCCGTCTCAAGGGAGCGCCGGAAGGCTTCGAGCTGGGCCGACGTGGCGACCGCCGGCCCCATGAGCTGCACCTCGTCGAAGACCCAGAAGGCGTCGTTGTGGAGGAGGCCGAAGTGGACCGCCCACTGGAACGGAGACATGCCGTACCCGCGGTTGAGCGCCCGAGACAGGAGCATGTCCTGAGTACCCACGAGGATCGCCGGTCGCTCGGCCTTGATCCAGGCGAGGTCTACGTCTCCGCCCATGAGCGTCGAGACCGTGGGCACTTCGAGGCCGGCGTCGAGGAACTGCTTCTCGGAGCCCTTCGCCCAGGCGGTCGCGTTCCTCTCGGTCTGCTCGACGAGAACGCGCATCGGGAGGCAATAGACGAGGCGGCGGGGAGTCTCCGCATCGCTGTGGAGCCGCTTCCAGAGCCAGGCGACCACGAGCGCCGCGGTCTTGCCGAGGCCGGTCGGAACGTCGAGGAGGTCGGGCCAGGGATCCAGGCCGAGATCCTCCTGGTACGGGTAGGGCGCGTGGCCCGTCAACTCCTTGAAAAACTCGACGTACTCCGCCCGCCTCTTCTCGCGATCAGCCACCGACCTACCCTCCTTCGAACCTCAGGAAATCACGGCCCACTGTCAAAACGCGTCAGGGGTCCAAGAAATGGTGGGCTGCGGCCGCGATTCGTTTCCTCAATGGGGCCACGCCGTGATGGCGTGGAAACGACCGCTCATCAGGCAGAGCGTTCCAGCTCCGCAAAACCAGCTTCAATAGGGCCACTCCGCGTGCACAGGGGTGGAAAACGCTGGCGGTGGCCTCGCCGGTCGCGAGCTAAGCAGGCCGCGAGTCCACCTTTGCCATCCCAACCCGAGCGCGGAGCTCGTCGCCTCCGGCGCCGATCCACTCGACCTCGATCGTGACGATCTCGGTCGAGGGCCCCTCCGGTGGCGGGGGCTCGTCCGACTTGCCAGCATTCGTGATGATAAGTTCTCCAGGCATCGCTGCCTCCTTTCTAGGCGCGCATCGAGTGGGCCCTCGGGCGCGCAGCAGCCACAGCATGGACCAAGGAGCGCCTTTTGTCAAGCCCAGCTCCAGATAACCAGAAGCTGTGGTCCGGCGGTGCTAGGAGGCTCCCGGACCTCCCTTTCTCGAGCAGCGATCACCCGCTGTTTCGTGGCACAGCGGGGCAGGCTTGGAGAAGATGGCACTGCTAGACTTGGCTGCGGTGACGATGCTGAAGGCAGACCCCATTCCTCTGGCCCGGGATGCATCCGGTGTCATCCGAATCGGTGGCACCCGGGTGTCGCTGGAGTCGCTGGTATCCGCCTACCAGGCTGGTACCGCGACCGAAGGCTCGTGGAGGCTTTCCCCGATCTCTCGCCGTCCGACATCCACGCCTCGATCGCGTACTACCTGAACCACCGTCAGGAGGTCGAGGAGTACGTCGCCCAGCGGCAGCGCGAGGCCAACGCCGTCGAAGCTCGGATCCGGGAGGAGTTCCCGGAGGCCTACCGGAGGGTGGACCTCCACAACTGACCGCGGGACCAGGCCAGTCCACGAGCGCGGTCCGGATCGCGACCGACAACGACTTCACTGGTCGAGCTCCTTCGAACGTCTGGCCGGGCCGACCTGGCCGGAAAGGTGATCTACCTACGAGGCTCCCCTCCGTAGGACCGCGGCGGCCCATCTCCGAGCGAGGAACTCCCCTTACGGTGCACCAAAAGACTAACCCCTGCTGGATTTCAGCGCTCCCTCCGCAATCTCCCGCACCTTCGCCCTGAGCGCCTCCGGCTCCTCCACCCGCACTTCCCCACCGAAGCCGACCACCCAGCGGGCGATCTCGTCGAGGTGGCTCAGGCGGACCCGGTACTCGATGTCGCCGCCGTCGAGCTGACGGAGCGTCCTCATCGGCGTGGTGGTGGCCGAGCTCGACGAGGGCAGCCAGCTCGGCCGGGAAGCGGAGCACCACCTCGTGGAGCTCCGGGCCCCGGAAGACGGACCAGGCGGAGGCGAGATAGCTCTCGAGGTCGAAGCCGGGCGGCCGGCTGAACGTGCCTTCGCCGAGGCGCGCCGCGGCGATCCGGTCCAGGCGGAAGGTCCGGGGCTCCCGGTTGACGTGGCAATCGCCCACGACGTACCAGACCCCGTCCCGGTGGAACAGGGTGTAGGGATCGAGGCCGCGCCACCGGCGGCTGTGCCCCGAGAGCGAGGTGTAGAGGATCTCTACCCGGTGCCGGCTCGCCGCGGCGGACTCCAGGAGGTCGATCACTCCTTCGGGGACCGGGCCCGATCGCTCCGGCCCGGCGAGCGCGAGCGCCTCCGGGGTCTCGGTCGCGGCGCGGGTGACCGCGTCGAGCTTGGCCCGCAGGGTGCCGAGGCGCCGGGCGAGGCGCGGCTGGTTGCGGAGGGCGGGATTGTCGAGGGCGAGCCGGAGGATCGCGCGCTCCTCGGCCGTCAAGCCCAACGGGCGAAGCGTCGCCCCCTCGACCAGGCGGTAGCCGCTCTCGTCCCGGTAGAGGGGGATGTTCCGGCGGCCGAGATCCGCCAGGTCGCGGTAGGCCGTGCGCTCCGAGATCTCGAAGTGCTCGACGATCTCGTGGAGCGACCGCGGGCGGCGCCCGCCGAGGAGGTGGACGAGCTCGAGCAGCCGGTCCGAGCGGGCTATGCCGGCCTCCTCGCCGAGCCGTGCCGCTCGATCCATGCTTCCCACGAGAGCCAGATCTCGACACGGCCCGGCGGCTTCCTCTTTCTCTCGAGATCGCGCGGGGTCGGGAAATGGAGCTTGGCGATGAAGGGGTCGCGATGTCGCCGGAGCGCTCGTTCCAGGAGATGCGTTGAACGCAAGAAGTTCTCGGCGTGCTGCTGAACCGTGTGCGTTCCCATCAGCACGAAGGAACGGAGCCCGTGTCCCATGATGGCGTCCCGTTCCCGGGAACGGTAGCGCATCGCCTTGTCGTGGGTCAGGAGAATCCAGCCATGACGTCCCAGCAGTGGCAACCAAGCTTCGTCGGCCGCCGAATCGGCGCCGGCGGATTCGGGGAAATGCGCCGCATGGCTCTCCACCCGGATGCCTGCTTCTCGCAGGAGCTCGGGGAAGACCTTGCCGAGATCCCGATCCGTGAAGAAGGTGAAGTCAGGCAGCCCGCTCGAAGCGGATCGCGTCTTCGATCTCGGCATGCTCCAGGTCGTAATCTCGGGCAAGCTCCGCTACCGTCTCCCCAGCCTCGAAGCGATCTGCGATCACGGAAGTACGGATGGCGCGACGCACGGTGATCGGACCTCCGAACGCGATCCGGGCGTCGATCACGACCGCCTTCTTCCCTTCCTGGCCCTCGATCGGAAACCACGGGAAGAACCGAGCGGGAAGCTGATCTCGGGCGTCAAAGGCGACCCGCTCGAGATGGGCCTCGAACACCTCGCGGAGAACGAGCTGGCCGCCCTTGGGGAGCTCCACGAGCGCCGCGTACTCCTCGAAGAACAGGTGACCGGGGGCAGCCTTGAGCTCCCGGCGGGTCAGTAGGCGCTCGATTCCAAAGCGCTCCTGGGCGAAGTCCAGCGCCTTGCGCACATCGGTCATCGAGACTCCGTGCCGCGTACGAAGCGAGCGTAGGACGTGAGCCTCGATCAGGTTGATGAACGAGAGCCGGCCCTGAGTGTCGCCCGGCGGCTCGATGAGACGGTCGGAGAACCGCTCCCCCTTCGAGGTCGGATACGGGCGGCCGAATGTCCACGAGCGAAGAGTGGCCGCGGGAACTCTGAGCAGGCGGGCCGCCTCCGCGGCCGTATAGGTCGGGAGGTCTCGCGGGTCAGGGCCGGCCACATTTCGGGCGGCGGGTCGAGACGGCATCTTAGCGGTCCTGGCGGTGATCGTGCCTCCGAAGCGGGAATCCTTCTAGAGATTACCAGAAAGTCGGACATGGCTCCCGGTGCGCAGTGACCTGGTCGGCCCGGCCCCCGCCAAAACTAAAGTCGAATCTCAGATCTGTCAAAAAAGCGACCAACCCCAACCCCCGCCGCGCCGGCCTCGGGGGATCGAGACCGGCGCGGCGAAGGGCTTGCATCCTACCCTCTCCGCCCGCGCCCTACGGCACGCAGGCGGTCACGGCCACGTCGTCCAGGAACCAGCCGTCGTCGGTCACCGAGCAGTCGGTGATCGAGGTGAAGCCGATTCGGACCGAGAGCCCCGCGCAGCCGGTCGAGCCGCCGGTCGCGGCGTTGCAGGCCGCGTCGAGGTCGACCACCGTGTTGGTGAACGACGTGGACACACCGGTGTAGACCGCCACGCCGCCACCGCCCGCGGGCGGGCAGGCGGTGCCGGTGGTGCCGGTGTAGGAGCCCGAGAGGATCGCCGAGGCGGGCACGAAGAAGTAGTTCGCGCCGTTGACGGAGATCGTCAGGGTGCCGCCGTCGTAGCCGCTCTCGAAGCGCCGGCGGTGCCAGAACGAGAGCCGCGACAGGCTCGCCCCGGCCGGCACCGCGATGCCCGCCGAGCCGCCCGGCTGGGCGAAGGCGAAGCGGTTGCTGCCGTAATCGGACGTGCAGGTCGAGCCGCCGAAGCGGAAGATCTTCGAGCCGGCGTGGGCGGTGCAGGTCTGGATGCCGCGCCAGTCGACGGTCGAGCCGCCGGAGACGAAGGTGCCGCTGGTCCAGCCCGCGAGGCCCGAGCCGCTCTCGAAGCCGTTCGAGTAGAGGGTCTGCGTGGTGCACCCGCCGCCGCCCGACTGGGCGGTCGCCGAGGCCTGGGCCGAGAACGCCGACTCGCAGGTGACGACCGACTTGACGACGTAGTAGTAGGTCGTCGAGGCGGCGAGTCCGGTGTTCGGGTAGCTGGTGGTCCCGACCGTGGCGATCTGGCTGTAGGGCCCGCCCGAGGTCGCCCCTCGGAAGACGTCGTAGGCGACGGCGCCCGAGACCGCGCTCCAGGAGAGGTCGATCTCGGAGCTCGAGACCGCGGTCGCCGAGAGGCCGGTCGGCGCCGGCGGCGGGGTGCAGGCCGAGTCGCTGATGCGGGCGGTCCAGACCTCCTCGAGGCTGTTGCTCCGTCGGTCGGTCCACGAGGGCAGGAAGAGGCCCGCGGTTCCCGAGAGCGAGTTGTAATCGCCGTACTGGTTGCCCGAGTCGGAGCCCGCGACCGTCTCGTCGGTCATCGCGGTGGTGACCCTGAGCGGCACGGTCCAGGTCACGCCGTCGTCGAACGAGGACTGGTACCAGACGTCGGTCTTCTTGCGCCCGGGTCGCTCACCGTGTCGTAGTAGATGATCGACAGGGCGCCGGTCGTCTCGTCGACCGCCAGCCACTGGTTGAACTGGTCGTTGAGCGAGCTCTGGTTGTTGATCATCACCGCCGAGCCCCAGCTCGCCCCGCCGTTGGTCGAGCGCGCGAACCAGATGCGCGACTTGCAGGTCGAGGAGGTGTTCGAGCCCGGCTGGTTCGAGGTCGAGGTGCACCCGGTGGCGCCGGTCAGGTCGGTCCAGGAGGCGTAGACCAGGTCCTTGCCGCCCCCCTTGTAGGCCCCGCCCGAGACGTAGACGAGCGCCCGGCGGCTGTTGAACGAGGGCACGCCGATGTCGAAGCTCGCAAACGTGGTGCGGGCGATGACCGGCGTGCCGTAGCTCGCGCCGCCGTTGGTCGACTTCGCGACCAGGATCCGGCGGTTGCCGGTCGCCGGCCAGAAGACGAACACGTCGCCCGTGGAGTTGGTCTTGACGTCGCAGCCGATGGCGGTGCCGGTCGTCTCCGAGCCCGAGATCTGGAGCGCCGTGCCCCAGCCGGACGAGGTGCGCCGGTTGACGTACTGCGGCGCGCCGTTGTGCCAGCACAGGTAGACGTTGTCCTTGAACGCCGAGGTCGCCGAGTGGTCGACCCAGCTCATCTGCTTGTCGGTGCTGGTCTGGCTGCCCGAGGGCGTGGCGTCGAGCGTCCAGGTGGCGCCGTTGTTGGTCGACTTGTAGGCGCGCACGTGGAGCTGGGTGCCGGCCGAGTTGATGCCCAGGGTGGTCGACCAGGCGGTGCCGTTCGAGCTCCAGTCGACGGTCGGGTCGGAGTGGAAGGCGTCGCCCGTGGCGAGCGGCAGGCTGGTCTGCGACCAGGTCGCGCCGCCGTCGCTCGAGCGGTACTCGCCCTGCTGGCCGCTGCCGCTGATGTTGTTCGAGGCGGCGATGACCAGCGACGGGTTCCAGTAGTTGACCCGGATGTCGGACTCGCTGCGCCGGGTCGTCTGGGCGCCCGAGGTGCGGACGTTGCCGCCCACCGAGGCCCGCTCGGCGAGCTCGCCCTGGCCGCCGGCCGGGAGGCCCGGGCCGGGCCGCAGATCCTGGTGGGAGACCATCCACTCGTAGATCTCCTTCAAGACCAGCGGGTAGCCGCCGGTGGGGTCGGCCGCGTCGTAGGGCTGGTCGGGATGGGCCTTGCGCCAGTAGACGCGCAGCCAGGCGGGCACCGGGATCCGGTCGTTCGCCTCGGCGCGCCGCAGGAGCCGGAAGTCCTGGTTGGCGCGGATCAGGCGATCGAGGGCGCTGCCGGGGCGCACCTCGGCCTGGGCGAGCTGGGCCTCGAGGGTGGGCCAGCTCCGGTGGACGGCGACCGCCGCACCTTGCGGCCGGGCGACGGTCGGCTGGGTCGGTCGAGCGCTCGGCGCCGGCTGCGCCACCGCCGCACCCGCGATCGGACCGACGATCGCGAGCAGCCACATCAGGTACACGGGTCCTCTTCTCATGGAATCTCCTTCTCTCCGGACTGGAAAGGAAACACGAGGCGCCGCCACGCGCCGGCGGTTGGGGCCGGGCGCAGGGCTATGACCGACCCTGGACCGTTACCCCGACGCCAGGACGGCGGCGGAGGCGGCCAGGGGGTGGGACCGACCGGTGCGGGACGACTCGGACGACCACCCGGGGCTCCTGCTGCGATCCGGGACGGCGTCATGCCGTCCGCGATCGGCCTGCATGGTGAAGCTGAGCGCGGATTCTATACGCGCCATTGGCGAATGCAAGAACTTTCGTGATCGTCCCGTCCTTGCGGCTCCGCGGGTCCGGGTAGAATCGCCTCGGTCCGCTTGAATCCGTCTCCAGCTCACAGTTTCCCGGAGGTCTCCATGGCACGACCCTCGCCCCTGCCCGCCTCGCCCGCCCGCCCGCGCCGCGCCCGGCTCACCGCCGCCGCGACCGCCCTGGCGCTCGCCCTGCTCCTGCTTCCGGCCGTCTCGTTTGCCGCCGCGAGCGAGGCCCAGGCGGCGCCGCAGACCCTCCTCGGCTTTTCCCCCGACGGCTCCGCCGCCGAGCGCGACCTCGAGTCGCGCTTCGACGCCCAGCTCGACCCGGCGCTGCTCCAGACCTGGCTCGAGCACCTGGCCGCCAAGCCCCACCACGTCGGCTCGCCCTGGGACAAGGCGAACGCCGAGTACATCCAGGGACTCTTCCAGTCGTGGGGCTTCGACACCCACATCGAGCAGTTCCGGGTGCTCTTCCCGACGCCCAAGACCCGCCAGCTCGAGATGGTGGCGCCCTCCCCGTACACCGCCAAGCTCGAGGAGCCGGCCCTCGCCCAGGACGCGACCTCGGGCCAGCAGGGGCAGCTGCCGACCTACAACGCCTACTCGATCGACGGCGACGTCACCGGCGAGCTGGTCTACGTCAATTACGGCGTCCCGGACGACTACGACGAGCTCGCCCGGCGCGGCATCGACGTCGCCGGCAAGATCGTGATCGCGCGCTACGGCGGCTCGTGGCGCGGCATCAAGCCGAAGGTCGCCGCCGAGCACGGCGCGCTGGGCTGCATCCTCTTCTCCGACCCGCGCGACGACGGCTACTTCGAGGGCGACACCTACCCCGAAGGCGGCTACCGCCCGGCCCAGGGCGTGCAGCGCGGCTCGGTCGCCGACATGCCCCTCTACCCCGGCGATCCGCTGACCCCCGGCGTCGGGGCGACGGAGGACGCCGAGCGCGTGCCGATCGACCAGGCGAAGACGCTCACCAAGATCCCGGTGCTGCCGATCTCCTACGGCGACGCCCGGCCGCTGCTCGCCGCCATCGGCGGACCGGTGGCGCCCGAGGACTGGCGCGGCGCCCTGCCGATCACCTACCACCTGGGCCCGGGTCCGGCGAAGGTGCACCTGAAGCTCGCCTTCGACTGGAGCCTGAAGCCGATCTACGACGTGATCGCCCGGCTGCCGGGCTCGGAGTACCCCGACCAGTGGGTGCTCCGCGGCAATCACCAGGACGCCTGGGTCAACGGCGCCACCGACCCGGTCTCGGGCCTGGTCGCGGTCCTCGCCGAGGCGCGGGCCGTGGGCGAGCTGGTGAAAGGTGGCTGGCACCCGCGGCGCACCCTCGTCTACGCCGCCTGGGACGGCGAGGAGCCGGGCCTCCTGGGCTCGGTCGAGTGGGCCGAGGCCCACGCCGACGAGCTCCGCGAGAAGGCCGTGGCCTACGTCAACTCGGACTCGAACTCCCGCGGCTTCCTCTTCATGGGCGGCTCCCACACCCTCGAGAAGCTGGCCAACCAGGTGGCGCGCGACGTGCCGGACCCGGAAAAGGGCATCCCGGTGGCCGAGCGCTCGCGCGCGTTCCTCACCCTCCACGGCGACCCGGACACCCGCAAGAGCCTGCGCGACCGCCCGGACATTCCGCTGGCGCCGCTCGGATCGGGCTCGGACTACACGCCGTTTCTCCAGCACCTGGGGATCGCCTCGATGAACATCGCCTTCGGCGGCGAGGGCGACTACGGCCAGTACCACTCGATCTACGACTCGATCGACCACTTCGAGCGCTTCATGGACCCGGGCTTCGTCTACGGGGTCGCCCTCGCCAAGACCGGCGGCCGGCTCACCCTGCGCCTGGCCCAGGCCGACGTGGTGCCGTTCGACTTCCAGGCGGCGGCGGACGCGGTCGGCCAGTACGTCGACGAGGTCAAGAAGCTCGCCGACTCGATGCGCGACGACACCGCGGAGCGCGACCGGCGCCTCGACGACCAGGTGTTCGAGGCGGTCGCCGACCCGACCGAGACCTGGCTGCCGCCCGAGCGCCAGGAGCCGGTGCCCTACCTCAACTTCGCACCGCTCGAAAACGCCCTCGCGACCCTCGAGCAGAGCGTCGGCGCCTTCGAGAAGGCCTACGGGGCCGGCGCGGAGCGCCTCTCGCCCGCGGCCCGCGACGAGCTCGACGGCCTGCTCTTCCGCTCGGAGCGCGCCTGGACCCGCGACGAGGGCCTGCCGGGACGCCCCTGGTTCGTGCACTACGTCTACGCCCCCGGCTTCTACACCGGCTACGGCGTCAAGACCCTGCCGGCGGTGCGCGAGGCGATCGAGCAGCGCGAGTGGCAGAAGGTGCCCGGCGACATGGATGCGACGGCCGAGGCGATCGACGCCTTCGCGGCCCAGGTCGATCGGGCGACCGCGGTGGTCGAGGCGAAGGGCTCCGCCGGCGAGTAGCGGCGGCGGGATCCCGGCCAGGGAGGCGGCGCCCGGGCCGCCTTCCTAGACCAGGTCCGGAAAGTCCGCGGGCTCGACCGGCTCCGGCTCGCGGCGCGGCGCGAGCAGGTGGCGGAGCTTGCCCAGGAGGTGGTTGAGCGGGTTGCGGCGGCTCAGGAAGGGGACCACCGGCCGCCGCCGGACGCCCAGCTCCTCGATCAGCTCGGTCAGCTCCCGGTTGTCGGAGTCGATCCGGAGACCGGCCCGGACCGCGTCGGTCGCCCGCCGGCGATCCTCGACCAGGAGGTAGGTGCGGGCCAGGTTGACGTAGTTCTCCGGCTGGTAGAACTCCCGCTTCACCGCGTGCTCGCAAAGGGCGATCCCCTCGCGCACGCGGCGGTCGAAGCGGGCGATGCCGAAGCCCAGGTAGGAGTAGAAGAGGCCCGGGAGGTCCGCGCTCCGGTCGTCCGCCTCGGCGACCTTGCGCAGCAGGTCGAGGCCCTGGCGCCAGGACCCCTGACGGCACAGGTCGATCCCCTGCTGCGTGACACTCTGGACGTCGAAGCCGCGATCCATCAGAGCCATGGCGCTCTCCTCCTTCGGACCCCGTCTCGGGCCTTCGGCGGCCCGGTTCGAGCCGGCCCGCCCGGCGGGGCGAAACGCATTGTCACATTGACATCGGCGCATTCTACACCATTCGGCGCCGGCGCCATGGCGTGGTACCATCCGGGTTTTCCCGCGCTTTTTGAGCCGGTGCTCCGATGAGCGATCGCCCGATCCCCCCTGACGACGTCGACCGGTTGGTGGCTCTCGCCCAGCGGTTCGCCGAGCGGGAGAGTCTCGAGGCGGCCGCCGACCTCTACCTGCTCGCCCTGCGCCTCGACCCGAAGAACGTCGGCGTCAAGCTCGGCCTGGCCGAGGTGCGCAAGCTCCAGCGCCAGAGTCGCGGAGGGCTGCCGCCGAGAGGCCTGCGGGCGGCCGTGGGCGAGAAGTACCGGCGGGCCTCGATCGACGCCGCGCACTTCCTGGGCCTGGCTCACGTCTACGCCGACAAGGGGGAGCACGCCCGGGCGGTCGAGTGCCTGGAGGTCGCCCAGGCCAGGGACCCCGCCCTGCCCGGGGTCTACAAGCTCCACGGCCGCGTCCTCTACCGCCGCCGGAGCTTCCAGCGCTCCGCCGAGGAGCTCGGCAAGGCGCTGCTCTACAACCCCTTCGACCGCGAGACCGCCGAGCTCCTGGGCCGGGCGCAGTACGAGTGCCGGCAGCTCGAGGACGCGCTGCGCTCCTCGGTCCACGGCTTCCTCCTGCTCCACGAAGGCGACCGCGAGGGGACCGACCGGCTGCGCCGGCGCATCCGCACCCTGCGCCAGATCCTGGGCTGGGGACGGCGCGAGATCACCCGGCTCTTCCACGAGCGCCAGGAGTACCTGCACACCGCCTTCGACCGCCTCGAGTGGCAACGCGAGCGGTTCATGGAGGAGGAGGGCCTCCTCGACGAGCGGGGGCTCGAAGCGTCGCCGGCCGCCGCGGGGACGAGCGGCACCGGCCAGATCGAGCTCGCGGGCCGGCTGCGGCGCCTCGCCATCTGGTCGCGCCTCTCCGACGAGCAGATCTTCAAGCTCACCCGGGTGGTGCACGAGGAGCTCCACGAGCTGGGCAGCCCGCTGTTCAGCCACGGCGACCGGGGACGCGACCTCTACCTGGTCGAGGAGGGGCGGGTGGCGATCGAGCGGCCGACCCACTACGGCACCTTCGGCCTGGGCGAGATCGGTCCCGGCGAGCTGATCGGCGAGGTCAACTTCATCAGCCTGCGGGAGCGCTCGGCGGACGCCGTGGTCACCGAGCCCTCCCGGCTGCTGCGCCTCGACGCCGGCGAGCTCGACCGCCTGTCCGAGGACGATCCCGACCTGGCGGTGCAGCTCTACTGGAGCTTCTGGCGCAGCCTGGCGAAGAAGCTGCGCTCGACCAACGAGCAGCTCCGGGGCTTCTTCACCGCCGAGGAGCCGGCCGAGAACGTGCTCGCCCTGCGCCGCGCCGAGCAGGAGCGCTCCGGCCAGCGGGTGACGGTCCAGCCGAGCGACAAGATCCGCCTGTTCCGCGAGCAGGGCCTGTCGCGGAGCGAGCTGATGACGCTCGCCGCCTTCTCGACCGAGAAGCGCTTCGCCGACGGCGCCTACCTCTTCCAGGAGGGCGACGAGGGCACCGAGATGTACGTGGTGCTCGAAGGACGGGCCCGGATCTCGAAGTTCATCCCGGGCGGCGGCGAGGAGGCGCTCGCCATCCTCGAACGGGGCGACTTCTTCGGCGAGATGTCGCTCATCGACGGCGAGCCGCGCTCGGCGGACGCCCGCGCCCACAGCGGCCCGCTGACCGTCCTCGCCCTCGATCAGCCGACGGTGCAGGAGGTCCTGGACATGGACTCCCAGGCCTCGCTCGAGTTCCTCCAGCTGCTGTGCCGGCTGATCAGCCACCGCCTGCGCGAGATCGACGAGAAGGTGATCGGCTGGCGCATCCTGGCCGGCGACCCGGGCTCCGAGAGCTCGCGCACCGCGTAGGATCGAGGCTCGATGGCAGCCGGTCGAGCTGCGGACCCATGAAGCGGCCGAGCTCTGTCTCGGCCGGGCGATCGTTCCGGCGGCCGATGCGCCCGGCCTACGCCGGGATCCCCACCGTCACCCGCAGCTCCTCCGGCCGCAGGTGCCGGCGCGCCGCCGCGGTCACCTCCTCCCGCTGCAACGCCTCGAGGCTCGTCCGCCGCCACTCGGGATCGTCCTCCGGCACGCCGTAGAGCGCCGCCTCGCTGAGCAGCTCCGCCCACTGGCGCGCCGTCTCCCGGCGGAAGGGCTCGCGCCCGAGGAGGTACCCCCGGGCGTCGGCGACCTCGCGCTCGCTGACGCCCTCTTCGACCAGCCGCACGAGCTCTTCGCGGATCGCGCGCTCGGCGCGCTCCAAGGTGGCGGGCGAGGTGCCGACGTAGATCACCAGCCGCCCCCGGTCGAGCCCCGAGCCGGCGAGGGTCTGCACCTGCACCGAGTAGGCGAGCCCCTCTTGCTCGCGCACCCGCTCGCTCAGCCGGCCGGTGAGCCCCGCGCCGGCGCCCAGGATCACGCCCAGGATCTCCAGGGCGTGGCGGTCGGCGTGCGCCCGCGGCACGGTCAGGCAGCCGGCGTAGAGATGGGCCTGGTCGCCCGCCGGCAGGTCGACGCGCCGGTGTCGCTCGGCGAGACCCTCGGGCGATGGGATTCGGGGCACCTCGGCGTCCTGGCGCTCGGCGCCGGCGAAGGCGAAGAGCTCGCGCGCCCGCTCGGCGACCTCCGCCTCGTCCACCGCCCCGGCGACGCACACGTAGACGCCGCCGGCGATCGAGCGGTGGAGGAAGCGCCGGCAGTCGGCCGGCGTGAGGGTGGCGAGGCTCTCGGCCGAGCCCTGGAGCGGACGGCGGCGGGGGTGCGGCGCGTAGAGCTGCTCGAGGAACGCCCAGGCGGTCCTGACGTCGGGCTGGTCGGCCATGCTCTCGAGGTCGGCGGCCGTCTGGCGGACCACCCAGCGGCAGCGGTCCGCCGGGAAGGTGGCCTCGCCGAGGAGCTCGGCGGCCCACTCGAGCGCCGGCTCCCAGTGGGCCGAACGGGCGTCGATCGTCACCCCGAGGGCCTCGAAGGAGGCCGAGCTCCCGACCGACGCGCCGAGGGTCTCCGCCTCGTCGGCGATCCGTCGCCAGTCGCGCCGGACGGTGCCCTCCGAGAGGGCGCGGCCGGTGACCACCGCGAGGCCCGGCACGCTCTCGGTCCGGGCGCCACCCGGCACCCAGGCGCGCACCGCGACCACTCCCGGCCCCTCGACCCGGCGCACCGCGAGGCTCAGACGCCCCGGCTCGAGGGCCGGCGGCCGGTCGACGACGGCGCCGCTCAACGATCGGCTCCGGAGCCGGGCTCGGCCGGCGGCAGCGACCAGCCGAGGACGCCGCCGTCGCGCGGCCGCAGGTAGAGCCCGGCGACGCGCGCGACGTCCTCGGCGCCGACCCGGGCGACGCGGGCGATCTCCGCCTGGCTCCACCCGGCCCCGAAGAAGACGAGGTCCGAGCCGACGGTCAGGGTCTGCTGCGAGATCCGCTCGTGACCGAAGGTCCAGTCGGCGAGCATCATCTCCCGCGCCCGCGCCAGCTCCTCGAGCGACGGCGGATCGGCCGCGAGGCCGCTGACGATCGCGAGCACCTCCTCCTCCACCCGCTCCGGCTCGGAGCCGGACACCAGCTCGGCGAGCACCGTGAAGGCCCCGGGATCGAGCGCGTCGCCCAGGCTCGTGGCGACCCACGAGCAGAGCTGGCGCTCGTCGACCAGGGTGCGGAACAGCCGGCTGCTGCGGCCGAGCCCGAGGACCGCGTCGGCGAGGCGCAGGGCCGGGAAGTCGGGGTCCGAGGCGGCGGGCACCGGCACGGCGAGAAACAGGCGCGGTACCTCGCCCTTGCGCCGGGTGATCCGCTCCAGACCGGCGAGCGGCGAGCGGGCGACCGGCTCCGGTGGCCGGACCGCTCCCGCCGCGAGCGGCTCGAACGCGCGGCCGACCTGCTCGAGGACGCGCCCGGTGTCGCCCAGGTCCCCGCCGACCACCAGCACCGCGTTGTCCGGGCGATAGAGGGCACGGTGGAACGCCCGCAGCTCGTCGGCGCCGGTCGCCGTCAGATCCTCGCGCGTGCCGAGCACCGGCCGGCCGTAGGGATGGGGCCGGTAGAGGGCCGTTTCGACCTCCTGGGTCAGCGCGTCCCAGGGATCGTCCTCGTACATCGCGATCTCCTCCAGGATCACGCGCCGCTCGCTCTCCACCTCGCGCGGATCGAGGGTGAGGCCGGCCATGCGGTCCGCCTCCATCTCGAGGGCGGCGGTCCAGCGGTCGGCCGCGAGCTGGAAGTAGTAGGTCGTGGCGTCGTGGCTGGTGAAGGCGTTGTTGGCCCCTCCCAGCTCGTGGGTGCGCCGGTCGATCTCGCCGGGGCCGAAGCGCTCCGACCCCTTGAACATCATGTGCTCGAGGAAGTGGGCCGCGCCGCCGCGACCCGCCGGCTCGTGCCGCGTGCCGGCGCGGTACCACAGCGCGGTGGTGACGATCGGCGCCTGCGGGCTCGAGAGCAGTGCCACGGTGAGGCCGTTCGCCAGGCGCTCGACGGTCAGCTCGCCCGGGAGCACCGGCAGCTCGAGGGCGCCCGCCGCCGCGACCGCGCGCTCACTCGGCCGGCGCAAGGCGCACCTCGATCCTCTCCCGCGCCTCGCCGGCCCCGGCGCTCACGTCGACGGCGAAATCCCGGCGCCGGTACCCCGGGGCGGCCAGGCTCACCCGGTGGCGGCCCGGATCGAGGCGCAGCCAGGTGGCCGCCCGCGCGAAGCGCCCCGGGTAGCGCTCGGCCCGACCGACCGGCCGCCCGTCGACCAGCACCTCCGCCGTCGGCGGATAGACCTGGAAGGCGATCGCCTCGCGCACCCGGTGGAGCTCGAGGTCCCCCAGGTCGAGCTCGGCGGCCTTGGCGGGCTGGAGGCGGGCGGAGACGACGGTGGTCGCCGGCCCGGCGGCGCTCGCCCGCACCAGCACGCGGTAGTCCTCCATCCCCGGGCTCTTGAGCTTGAGCAGGTAGGTGCCCGCCCCGGGCAGGAGATATGGATCGTGGCCGGGCTCGTGCTCGGCGGCGCGGCCGATCACCGTGCCGTCGAGGAGCACGAAGGCGGTCCGGGGCTGGACCTGAAGGGCGAGCGAAAGGCCGCTGTCGAGCCGCTGGTCGATCGGTTCCTCGCCCGCCGCCTTCTCCGCCCTCATCGCCGTGAGCTCGCGGCGCAGGGCCGGGTCCTCGCGCGCCGCCTCGCGGAGCCGGAGGGGCTCGGGCCCGGCCGGCTCAATCGACGCGGCAGCGCTCGCGGCCTCCTCGGCGGCCGAGCCGGTCGCGGCCGGCGGCCGGGGCAAAGACCGGTCCTGCGCGGGGGCGGACCGGGGCGCGGGCGAGGGCGCCGGAGGCGTGGGCACCGGCTGGCTCGACGCCCGGTCCGGCGCCTTGGGCGACCCCGAGGATGGGGCTCCCGGAGGGCTCCCGGCGGCCGGCCCCGGAGCCTCCCGCGTCTTCTCGGCGCCCTTGCCGGCCGGCACCTGGACCGGCGCCTGGACCGGGCCCTGGACCGGGCCCTGGACCGGGCCTGGGGCGACCGCCGAGCCGGTGTCCGCGGGCGGCGCCGGGCCGGCCGGCTCGTCCGAGGCCGCGCCCGCTTCGAGCGCCGCGACCCGGGCGGCCGAGATCCGGTGCCACGCCCGGAGCCCGACGACGACCGCCGCTCCCGCGGCGACTGCCAGCAGCAGCAGGGCCACTCCCGCCACCACGAGGAGCCTTCGCGAGCGGCCGGCGGCCGGCGCGCCGGCGGGCTGCGCCGTGGCGACCGGCGCCCCGGGCGGCGGCGGCGGAGCGGCGCCCGCCGGGGGCCGGGTGGCGGCCGGCTCGCCCGGGACCTCGGCGGGACGGGTGGCGGCCGCCGCCGGCAGGGCACCGGTCAGGGTCACCAGCCGGGTCGGCGCGACGTCGCTCGCGAGCACCGCCGGAGCGGCGAGGAGGCCGGCCGGCACCTCGCGCTCGAGCTCCGCGAGCGCCGCCGCGAGCGCGCGGCCGTCGGCGAAACGCTCGTCGCGGTCCTTGGCCAGCAGGCGGGCGAGGGTCTCGCCCAGCTTCGGTCCGAGCTCGGGGCGCAGCTCGATCGGCGGCGGCTCCTGGTGAAGGATCTGATAGACGAGGGTGGTCAGGGTCTCGCCGTCGAACGGGCGCCGGCCGCCGAGCAGCTCGTAGAGCACGACGCCGAGCGAGAACAGGTCGCTCCGGCCATCCAGGTCCTCGCCGCGCACCTGCTCGGGCGAGAGGTAGTGGGGGCTCCCCACCACCGTGCCGGTCATGGTGAGCTCGGTCGCCTGACCGACCACCTTGGCGATCCCGAAGTCGCTGATCTTGACCCGGCCGTCGGCCGCGAGCAGCAGGTTGGCGGGCTTGACGTCGCGGTGCACGACGCCCCGGGCGTGGGCATAGGCCAGGCCCTCGGCCGCCTCCCGGGCGATGCGCAGGGCTTCGGCCAGGGTGACCGGCTCGCCCGCCCGCAGGCGCTGGTCGAGGCTCGGCCCTTCGACGTACTCGAACGCCAGGTAGAGCAAGCCGTCCTGGTCGCCGGCGTCGAACAGGGTGACGATGTTGGGGTGGATCAGGCGGCCGACGGTGCGCGCTTCGCGCAGCAGCCGCTCGTGGCGCTCCTCGACCTGGGGGCTCGAGGCGAGCACGCCCTCCATCGGCCGGACGGTCTTGATCGCCAGCAGCCGCTCGATCTGCGGGTCCTGGGCGAGGTAGACCACGCCCATGGCGCCCGCGCCAAGGGGCCGGAGGATCCGGTAGCGCCCGACGGTGTCACCGCTCGCGAGCTCCGTCACGTTCCGCCTTCGGCCTCCTCCCCGTCGTCTTCGAACTCCGCCTCGCGCCGCTCGAGCAGGCGCCGGGCCCGCTCCGCCAGGCTCGCCGGCACCTGCACCTCGACCACGCCGAGCTGACCGACGTGGGCCGGGAACTCGTGGGAGTACTGCGACTCCAGGTTGCAGGGGATGTCTTCGTTGCGCAGGTAGCCCCGGATCAGGTCGGCCTCTTCCTCGTCCTCGACCACCTTGACCGCCACCCATTCTTCGTTGTCGTAGTCGCTCATCGTTCATTTCCCCTCGTCGCCGACCGGTGGTGGGACCCCGCGGACCGCAGGCTCGCGTCGCGGATCGCCCGGGCGAGATGATATCCCGTGCTCCGGGCGGCGGCGAGGGCCCGGCAGCGGTGACCGGGCGCCGCTCAGAGCCCTTCCGTCGTGTACGGCACCCGCTCCTGGCGCGGGTAGAGATGGCGGCTGTGCTCGGCGAATCGCTCGAGCTCCGGGTGCCAGCGCAGGTGGGAGACGGTCATCGACTCCGGGCCGACCTCTATCCAGTTGCAGGTGTTCGTCTCCCGCTCCCCCATCCGGCCCCGGTTCGAGGTGGTCGTGCCCGAGTGCAGAATCACCACCGGCGGGCGCCCCTTGGGGTAGAACTCCTCGGAGTTGCCGATGTAGGCCTGATGGAGGTGTCCGGACAGGATCAGGTCGACGCCGCACGAGGAGAAGAGATCGATCGCCTCGTACGCGTTGGCGAGCACCCGCTGGGTGCCGAAGTTGGGCGGCGGGATCAGGTGATGATGGGCGACGACCACCTTGAAGAGGCCGTCGGGCGCGCTCTCGAGCAAGCCGCCGACCTCGAGCAGGCGGCCGAGCGTGATCCGTCCATCCTTCCAGGTCCAGTTGAACGCCGTGTTGATCCCGATGATCAGGAGCTCGTCGTCCCGCCAGACCGGCTCGAGCTCGCGGGCGAAGCCGCGGCGGTAGGCGCCGAAGGGGTCGAAGATCCGCTGCCAGAAGCGATAGAGCGGCACGTCGTGGTTGCCGGGCACGACCACGGTCGGCACCGGAATGCGGTCGACGAACCGGCGCGCCTCCCGGAACTGCTCGGGCCGGGCGCGCTGGGTGAGGTCGCCGGAGAGCACCACCACGTCCGGGCGGCGCTGCCCGATCAGATCGAGGACTCCCTCGGAGACCCTCGGAAGGTGGGGCGGCCCGAAGTGGACGTCGGAGATATGGAAGATCGTGCGCACGCGGAGCGGATTGTACCCGCCGCGTGCCGGCCGGATCGGCGGCCCGGACCCCCGAGGGCCCGCCTCGCCGGCCCCGGCGCCACGTTGGCCCGGACGCCACCCGCGGTGCGCGTCAATCCGGCCGGGGGAAACGACGCTCCGGAGCGAGCGGGCCGCTCACTCCGGTTCGAGCACGTCCTCGCCGAGCACCCGGTTGACCTCGTCGGTCACCCGGGCGGCGGCGAAGGAGCCGAGCGCGCCGACCACGAGCCGGCCGCGGCTGCGGCCCAGGATGAAGCCGCCGACGGCGGCCAGCAGCAGGGCGGGCACCGGGTAGGTGCGCACCAGGCGCTCCCATTCGAAGCTCTCGGGCATCAGCTCGTCGACCACGTCGTGAGCGGTGGGCTCGGACGGTACGAAGCCGGCGGACATGGCGACCTACTCGTCGCGACCGCCGCGCAAGAGCAGCCCGATCACGAAGCCGGCGGCGGCGGCCATCAGCACCGACTTGCCCGGGTTGTCGCGGACGTACTCGTTGACGTCCTTGCTCAGGCCGTCGAAGTCCTTCCGGACCTTCTTGTACCCCTTGCGCACGCTGCGCGAGGCGTCGTCGTAGCTCTCGCGGGCGCTCTGCGACGCCCGCTCGTAGCCCTTCTTGATCTCTTCCGAGGCGCGCTCGGCGCCGCGGCGTACGTCCTTGGAGACGTCCTGGAACTTGGTCTGGGCGTCGGCGGCCAGCTTGGTCACCTTCTGGCGGACGTCCGCCACGGGATTCGAAGTCTCACGTGCATTGGCCATGGGCTTACCTCCTGGGATGTCGAGGCCTTCGGTCGAAGGCCCTGTAGAAGACGGAAATCTTATCACGCCGGGCTCAGGTTTGCCAGCGGCCCGCGCCGGAGCGGATGGTAGAGTCGCAGGGCATCAACCCTTAGAAGCGAGCAAGATCCGCGCCATGACCGACCTCCCTCTTCTCCAACGCCTCCGGGCGCTGTCCAGGGAACCTGCCTTCCGGCCCTGGGTCGATTCCGCCGGGCGCCTCGGCCGGTTTTCGCTCCTCACCCTGCGGCGCGCCCACCGCGACGGCGTCATCCTCACCTCGGCGGCGCTCGCCTACGTCACCATCCTCTCGTTCATCCCGCTGCTCGCCGCGTTCTCGTTCATCGGTGCGCGGGTGTTCACCGCCTACCAGGAGCGGAGCCTCGAGTTCTTCGTCCAGGTGCTGCCCTACCACGAGGCCACCGTCACCGAGCAGCTCCAGAAGTTCCTCGACCAGGCCCAGCACCTCCAGGGCTGGGGCATCTTGTTCTTCTTCGGCACGGCGCTGTTCGCCTTCGGCACGGTCGAGGAGACGATCAACCGGATCTGGAACGTCTCGCATCGCCGGCCCTACCGGGTGCGCCTGCTCTCCTTCACGCTGCTGGTCTTCTGGGGGCCGGTGCTGATCGGCGCCACCTTCTCGAGCCTGCTCATCCTGCGCCAGCGCTTCGGCCGGGAGCTGCTCGAGAAGCTCGGTGGCGCTCAACCTTCTGCCGTTCCTCGGCACGCTCCTGGGGCTCACCATGCTCTACTGGCTGGTGCCCTACACCCGGGTGTCGCTGCGCTGCGCCGCGGTCGGCAGCCTCGCCGCCGCCATCCTGCTCGAGCTGCTGCGGCGCAGCTTCAGCCTCTACGTCGGGTTGCTGACCAATCCGAGCGCGGTCTACGGCCGCTTCGCCTTCGTCCTGTTCTTCGCCATCTCGATCGAGGTCACCTGGACGATCATCCTCTACGGCAGCGAGATGTCGTACTGCGCCCAGCACTTCGGAGCGCTCGCGCACGGGGCGGGGCCCGAGCGCCGCCTCCAGGGACGCTGGATCGGCCTGGCGGCGAGCGTGGCGCTCGCCTCGCGGCTCGCCGAGGGCGCACCGATGACCGGTCAGGACGAGCTCGCCGACCGGCTCCTCGTGCCCCCGGATCAGCTCGAGGGGATCCTCGAGCCGCTGCTCGAGGCCGGGATCCTCCGCACCACCGAGGGCCGCGAGCGCGATTACCTCCTCGCCCAGCCGCCGCACAAGCTCTCGGTGGAGCGGGTGCTCGCGGCCTACGACGCCCGGAGCGGCAGGATCTTCGAGCCCCTGGGCGACGGCCTCCAGCGCCGGCTGGACGACCTGGCGGCCCGGGTCGAGCGCCAGCGCAGCCGGGGCCTCGAAGGCGTGACGCTGGCCGGCCTGGTCGAGCCCGGGCCCGAAGGGAGCGACAGCCCGCCGCCCGGAGCCTGAGGAACCGTTGCCCGCGACCGTCGAGACGGCTATACTCGCCGCCCTGCCGGTGGGGCAGTAGCTCAGCTGGGAGAGCACCACGTTCGCAACGTGGGGGTCGAGGGTTCGAATCCCTTCTGCTCCACCAATTCCTCTCCGATGTCGCTGGGCCTCGCGGTCGCCTCCGAGGCTCTGGCATGTCGATTGCTCTTTCCGCGGACGAGCCGGGGGACGACTCCGAACCGCTCTCGAAAGGAGCAGAGCATGCGAGCCACAGCCACCGTTCTAGCCACGCTGCTCGTGTTGGTCTCGATCCTTCCGGCGGCCGCCGCCCAGGCGGATCGACCGGTCGTCCGCCAGGCGAGCCTCCAGCAAGGCCAGCCGCCGGCGCAGGCGAACCCCTCCGGGAAGAGCCCCGAGATCGACGTCCACGTCGGCGACGACGATGCCGGCGGGACGGTCTGGTACACCAACCCGCTCTGGATCACGATCGGCGTGATCGCCGCCCTGGTGGTCATCGTCATCATCGCGCTCGCCGCCCGCGGCGGCGGCTCCACCACGGTCATCCGGGAAGAGCGCCGGCCCTGACCTCGAACGGAAGCCGGCGGGGGCCGATCGCCTCGCCGGCTCTCCAATCTCACCTCGTCGGATTGAGGATCGCGTCGAGCTCGTCGAGCGCCCGCGGGTCTTCGGACTGGGCGAGCCAGAACAGGGCCTGACGGCGGACGTCGGCGCGGCCGGTCTCGTGGAGGAGGCACCAGGACGCCGAACGCGTCCGGGTTGCCGGCGCGCGTCTCGCGGATGGCGGCTCTCTCGTCGTCGGTCATGGGCGCTCCCTACATGAGGTACGGAGCGAGCCTGCGGCGGTTAGCCGGGGAGCGGCCCGCCACGGGACGGCCTCTATCGTTCGACGAACCGCCGGAGCCGGCCGAGGGCCTCGTCCCACTGGGCGGCGATGCCGTCGAGGTAGGCGTGGGCGTCGGCGAGGCGGGCGGGCTCGAGCTCGCAGATGCGCTCTCGGCCCGCGCGCCGGGTGCGCACCAGGCCGGCCGCGGAGAGCACCTCGAGGTGCTTGGTGACCGCCTGGCGCGAGACCCGCGCCGTCTCGCTCAAGCGCGAGATCGACGCCGGGCCGCCCGCCGAGAGACGGGCGACGAGGCCGAGGCGCGTCGTGTCGCCCAGGGCGGCGAAGAGGGGCGCCGCGTCGGCGAGGCGCGGGGCCGGCGCGGCGGCCTCAGCCGCCGACATGGCGGCGGACGTTCTCCAGCTGGATCGCCCAGCCCTCGGAGTCCTTGCGCCAGGCCAGGTCGCGCCGCTCGGCCGGAATGCGGTCGAAGCCGGACTCGATGACGGTCAGACGCGTGCCGCCGGCGACCTCTTCGAGCCGGAATTCGACGAGGGTCGTGGGCTCGCCGGAGTAGTCGACGTCCGGGTCGACGGCGTAGGGGTGCCACCGGTAGCTGAAGAGCCGCTCGGGCTCGATCCGCTCCACCGTCACCTCCATCGCCAGGTGCTCCAGCCCCGGGTGGGTCAGGTGCCCGCGGATCGCCTCGCCGACGGCGAACCGCCCGTCGAGCGCGACACCGAACCAGGCGCCGAACTCGCCGGCGTCGGTCAGCGCCCGCCAGACGCGCGAGCAGGGGGCCTGCAACAGAATCGTCTTCTGGATGCGGTCGGGCGTCGTCTCGGTCATTTGCAACCTCCCGGTTGCATCGTACGAGAGCGTCGCCCGACATGCAACCCTCACGTTGCGCGTCTCGCCGGCGCGTGGCTCAGTCGTCGCTGTCCGGGCGGTTCAGCCGGGCGGTCTCCAAGGAAGGTGGGGAGGGCGCCATGAGCGCGTGGACCCCCTGCTCGTGCACCAGACGACCGCCGTTGTGGGCGGTGTTGGCGAGCAGGAGGGCGCCGACGGCGTAGAAGGCGAGAAAGACCACCAGAATCGAGCTGGTCGCCGCCCGGCCCAGTGGGCGCCGCAGCAAGCCCGGCAGGAACAGCACGGCAGCGAAGACCACCGTCAAGGTCGTGAACACCAGGCGGACGCTTTCGGCGAGCTCCTCGTGATGCTCGAGAATGGCGTTGACGGCCGGCGTCCTCTCGGCCAGGCGGCCCGCGGCCTCGCCGGTGCCCACGGCGACCCAGGCGGCGACCGTCCCCAGGACCATCAGGACGAGCGCGGAGGCGAGCAGGCCACGGCCGCGCTTCGGCTCGAGGATCAGCCCGAGCAGGACGAGGAGCGGCGCCACGAGCAAGAGGGCGACGGGGAAGTGGACGACGAGGGGGTGGAGGGCATCCCACGACGGGACGGGCGGCAGGTCGATCATCGAGTGTCTCCTTTCTGACGGAGTGCGGCGCCGCCGGCCCCCGCGGCCCCACCGGGGCGGGAAGACGGAGGCCGGCAGCCACCGGTGCTACCGAGCGTCGGCTCAGGCGACGGCGACGTACTTCTCCTTCGGGCTGAAGCAGGAGAGGCACTTGGAGAAGTCGAGGTCGGTCGTGGTGTAGCCGCAGACGGAGCAGACGTAGTAGGTGACCCCGTCGCCCTTCATCTCGTCCAGGTTGTCGAGGGCCTTCTGGTACAGCTTGGCGTGCTCGGCCTCGGCGGTCTTGGCGTAGTTGAAGGTCTGGACGGCGTCGGCGTTGCGCTCGGCGCGCGCCGTGGCGAGGAACTCCGGGTACATGGTGTCGCGCTCATAGGACTCGCCGGCGATGGCGGCTCGCAGGTTCTCCGCGGTGGCCTTCACCTCGGGCGTCTCGAGCGTCGCCTTCGCGGTACCGCCCATGGCCACGATCACCTTGGCATGGTTGGCGGCGTGGATCTCTTCGGCCCGGGCAGCGGCGCGGAACAGGCTGGCGGCCTTGCCGTAGCCCTCCTCGTCGGCCTTCTCGGCGAACGCGAGATACCGCGCGTGGGCGTTCGATTCGCCATTGAAGGCGGCCATCAGGTTGTCGAGGCTCTTTCCGGCCGGCGGCTTGGCGGCGAACGCGCCGGTCGGCACGGCGAGCAGGACCAGGGCAACCACCGTGGCCAGAGAAACCAGGGACTTCCAGGACGTGGTCATCAGATCTACCTCCGGATGCGTGCGGTTGGTGAGTCTTCGATCGGCCGGCGAGGTGCCGGCTCTCGACGAAGTGCTAGCGCAAGCGGGGTGCCACCGCCGGGATATCTCCTAAATGGTGCAGGGAATGGACTTACCAGCCGAATGGGGAGCTCTCTCCCGAGGGCGGCGTCAAAATGTTCGAACGCTTCCCGGGAGGGGCGTTCGAGGATTCAGACGCCGATGCCCAGCCGGCGCACCTTGTAGGACATGTCACTGCGGGAGATGCCGAGCCGCCGCGCCGCCTCGGCCTGGACGCCGCCGGTCTCGGCGAGCACCTTCTCGATGAGACGCCGCTCGATCCGGTCGAGCAGTCCGCGCAGGTCGACCGGCCCGTCCAGGGCGGCGAGGAGCCGCTCGACCGGTTCGGCCTCCGCCGAGCCGCCGTCGTCGGCCGGCTGCGGCCCGAGGGGCGGCAGGTCCTCCACACCGATCACCGGACCTCGAGCGAGGATGGTCGCTCGCTCGACCAGGTTGCGAAGCTCCCGGGCGTTGCCGGGAAGGGGATACCGGGCCAGGCGCCAGAGGGCCTCCGGCGTCATCGTCCGCGGTCGCACCTTGAGCTCGGTCGCCACCTGGCGCAGGAAGTGCTCGACGAGCGGCGGCACGTCCTCCGGGCGCTCGCGGAGCGGCGGCACGTGGATCGGCACCACCGCCAACCGATAGTAGAGGTCCTCGCGGAAGGCGCCGTCGCGCACCCGTTGCTCGAGATCCCGGTGGGTCGCCACCACGATCCGCACGTCGACCTGCCGCGGCCCGGCGGAGCCGACTCGCACCAGGGCGCCGTCCACCAGCACCCGCAGGAGCTTCGCCTGGAGCGCGAGCGACATCTCGCCCGCCTCGTCGAGCAAGAGGGTCCCGCGGTGGGCGGCCTCGAACACCCCCACGCGCGAGCGGTCGGCCCCCGTGAACGCCCCCTTCTCATGGCCGAAGAGCTCGCTGTCGAGCAGGGTCTCTGCGAAGGCGGCGCAGTTGACCGCGACGAACGGGTGCTCGCGGCGCGGGCTCGCTGCGTGGAGGGCGCGGGCCACGAGCTCCTTGCCGGTGCCGGTCTCCCCGGTCACCAGCACCGTGGCGTGGGTCGGCCCGACCCGGGCGATCAGGTCCCGGACCCGGGCGAGGGCGGCGCTCGAGCCGACCATCTCGCTCCCGGCCTGGTTGCGCACCTCGCGGCGCAGCCGCGCGTTCTCGCGCAGCAGCTCCACCCGCTCGGTCGCCCGGGCGACCACCGACTTCACCTGGGTCGGCACGAAGGGCTTGGTGATGAAGTCGAAGGCGCCGCGGCGCATGGCCTCGACCGCCAGCTCGACCGTGGCGAACGCCGTGAGCACGACCACCGGCAAGGCCGGGTCGATCTCGCGCACCTGGTCGAGCAGCTCGAGCCCTTCCCCGTCGGGCATCTTCTGGTCGGTGATCACGAGGTCGAAGAGGCCCGCCGCGAGGGCGCGCCGGGCCTCGGCGACGCCGCCCGCGGCCACCACCTCATGGCCCTCGTCCGCGAGGAGCGAGGAGAGCACGCGGCGCATGGGCGCCTCGTCGTCGACGATCAGCAGGCGAGCCATGGCAGAGGCGACCTCATGGCGCCGGCGACGGGGTGGCGAGGGCGCGTTGGCCCGCGGGGTCGAGCCGGCAGCCGGGCAGATCGATCACCATCCGCACGCAGCCGGCCCGGTTGGCGTCGAGCCGCAGGTCGCCCCCGTGGCTGCGGGCGACGTTGCGGGCGATGGTCAGCCCGAGACCCGTCCCCGTGTCCTTGGTCGTGAAGAACGGCTCGAAGATCCGCTCGACGACATGGTCCTGGATCGCGGGACCGTCGTCCTCGACCGCCAGGCGGACCCCTCCTCCCCCGTCCGGCTCCCCGATCCCGATCCCCAGAGGCGTCGCGGCGACGGTGACCGCGCCGCCACGGCCCGCGGCGTCGACGGCATTGAGCACCAGGTTGAGCAGCGCCTGGTGGATCTGGAAGGCGTCGATCTCGGCCGTGAGCTCCTCGGGACAGCGAACGGCCAGCGTCACCCCGGCCTCGGCGGCATGACCCGCGGCCAGGCTGGCGACGTACTCGAGGGCATCCGCGAGCAGCGTCGGACGTCGTTCCGGCGGCCGCTGCCGGGCGGAGAGCAGGAAGTCGGAGGTGAGCTTCTCGAGCCGGGCGGCCTCCGCCGAGACGATTCCCTCGAGCTCGTCGGCCGAGAGCCCGCCGCGGCCTTCGCGGGCCATCGCGAGAGAGCTCACGATCAGGCTCACCGGGTTGCGGATCTCGTGGGCGACCGAGCTCGCCAGCCGGCCGACGGCGGCGAGCTTCTCCTCCTCCACCAGCCGGTCGCGGGTGCGCTCGAGCTCCGCCAGGTTGTGCTCGAGGGCGGCCTGCTCGCTCCGCACCTGGCGCGCCAGGAACGACACGATCACCGCCACCACCACGTAGATCAACATCACGTTGGTGGCCTCGAAGTACTCGGACAGATGAACCACACCCCGGCCCTGGAAGTAGAGCCAGATCTGGAGGAAGGTGAGGGCGACGGCCGCGGAGACGACGAGCGCGATCCCCCGCCAACGGTACCGGAAGGCGGCGGCGATCACCGGGATCACCATGAGCGCCACGTAATGGCTGTTCTCGAAGTGGGCGAGCCAGGCGATCAGGAAGGCGAAGCCGACGTTGAGCCAGATCGCCGCGTGGGCGTAGGCCGGCAGCAGGCGGTCGAAGAGCTCCTCCGGCAGGAGCTGCAAGCCGAGCAGCTCGAGGACCTGCATGGCGAAGCGCCCGAACACGATCGCGAAGAACAACCGCGAGGGTAAGCCGAGGGCGCCGGAGAAGAGGACGTGGAGGCCCGCGAGGCCGGCGAGCACGGTCAGGTTGAGCAGGATCAGGCCCGATTCCTGGCGCCGGATCGACTCGGATCGCGTCACGGCGAGGAGCGGCCGGAAGGGCTGGAGCAGGGCCGGCTGGGACCGAAGCGGGCTCATGGGAGGTGGGGCCACGGCTCCGCGCCGTGGCGCGGCTCCGATTCTAGCCCCCACAGCTCACCCGCGGGCTCTTCGAGAAGCGTCGCCGAGGCCCGGCGGAGCCGGGGGGCTCCCCCGCCGTGACCGGCAGCCCGGCGGCCGACCGGATCCGCGCGCCGTCACCCCCCCCTTGACAAACCCGAAAAAAAACATTACTATGACTTTGCTGGATCGGCGAGAGACCCAAGACGTCGGGCTCCGAAGCCGGGCGCCGAGACCCCTTCCGACATAGACTCTCGATTTCGCTAGAAATCGAACCCAACGACCCAGTAGCATCATCGTTCGGAAGCCACAAAACAGTTTTTTACGGGAAGGAATGATTTACGATGACTACCGCTACCGCTACCCGCATGAACGTTCTGTCCGCAAGCACCCTGATGGGTGACAAAGTCGTCAACCCGCAGGGCGAGCACCTCGGCGAGATCAAAGAGCTCATGATCGACCCGCAGACCGGGCACGTCGGCTATGCCGTACTGTCCTTCGGCGGCTTCCTCGGCATGGGCGACAAGCTGTTCGCCGTTCCGTTCCGCTCTCTCGAGCTGAAGGCCGAACGCAAGGAGTTCGTGCTGAACGTCCCCAAGGACAAGCTGAAGACCGCGCCGGGCTTCAACAAGAACGAGTGGCCGAAGAGCGCCGACCGTCAGTGGGGCACCGAGATCCACACCTTCTATGGTGTGACGCCGTACTGGGAGGCGACTCCCGCCCGCACCACCGATCGGTAACCCGATCGTGAGACCCACCGGCCCTCGCGGCTGGTGAGCGAACGCCCGCCGGTTTCGATGGCGGGCGTCTTTTTTTTGTCCGGGCCGGCTCCCGGGCCGATCGGCACGGCGACGACGAGGCAACCCTCCGGATACGCCCGCCGCCTTGCCTTTCATGGTGATACGATCCGCCTTTCCATTCGACCGCGAGACGAGCTCAGGCCTCGAGAGGTCGGGCCATGGCGCCGGCCATCCAGACAAAGTGGAAAAGAACCCCGCTGGACTTGCCGTGATTCGAACCGGCATCATGAAGCGGTCTTCAGGAGCTCCGCCGGGGAGGCGCACGTGAGACCCATCCTTCGTACAGTCTGGCTGGCGCTGGCGCTCGGAGTCTGCCTCGCGCCGGCCGCCCGGGCGGCCGACGAGCCGGCGGCGACGGTGCTGGTCCACGCCACGGTGATCGACGGCACCGGCTCGGCGCCGCAGCCGGCGACCACTCTGATCGTCGAGGGCGGCCGGATCTCGGCCGTCTTCCCCGACGGGCAGCGCGAGATCCCCGAGGGCGCAGCGGTCGAGGACCTGTCCGGCAAGTTCGTGATCCCGGGGTTGATCGACGCCCACGTCCACCTGACCGGCGCGGCGGACGGCGTCGAGGGTTACCGCGAGCTCCTCGGCGCCCTGCTCCGGGCCGGCGTCACGACGGTGCGGGACATGGCGGGCGACGACCGCCTGGTCGCCTACCTGGCGCGGGAGACCGCCTCGGGCGCGATCCCCGGACCGGACGTCTTCTACGCCGCGCTCCTCTCCGGTCCCTCGTTCTTCGCCGACGACTTCCGCGCCCAGGGAGCCTCGGAAGGGCTGGTGCTCGGCGAGGCGCCGTACATGCTGGCGGTGACCGCCCGGAGCGACGTGCCGCTGACCATAGCCCAGGCCCGGGGCACGGGCGCGGCCGGCATCAAGCTCTACGCCGACCTGCCGGCGAGCCTGGTGGAGAGCCTGAGCGCGGAGGCCCACCGCCAGGGGCTCCTGGTCTGGACGCACGCGACGATCTTCCCCGCCACGCCGAGCGACGCCGTCGACGCCGGCGCGGACACGATCTCTCACACCCCCTACCTGGTCTGGGAGGCGGCCCCGCGAGTGCCGTGGGACTACCGGATGCGGGCTCACGGCGACTTCGCCCACGTGCGCCCGGACGACCCGCGGATCGTGGCCCTCTTCGACGCCATGCGCGAGCGCGGCACGATCCTCGACGCCACGGTCTTCCCCTTCGTCCAAGAGGCGAAGGAGGCGCCGTCCCGGGTCGGGCCGGGAATCTCCGAGTGGACCTACGCCGCCACCCGCCTCGCCCACGAGAAGGGCGTGCTGATCGACGCCGGCAGCGACAGCCCGGGGCTTCCCGCGGGCAAAGAAGGCGTCGACCTCACCGCCGCCCCCGAGGTCGAGTCCGAGATGGAGCTCCTCGTCGACCACTGTGGCTTCACGCCCCTCGAAGCGATCCGGGCGGCGACCCGGGTCGGCGCCATGACCGTGGGCCGGGCGGCCGACCGCGGCGCCCTGCTCCCGGGCCTGCGGGCCGACCTCGTGGTCCTCGACGCCGACCCGACGGCCGACCTCGCGAACCTGCGCCGGGTCGCCTGGGTGATGAAGGACGGTCGGATCACGGGCAGTGAGCCGGACGGCCGCCCGCCGCCGGACCACTAGCCGTCTCGGGAATCGGGGTCCCGTCGCCCCTCGGGCGCCGGGTCCGAGCGTTCGGCCCCGGGCAGGCCGGTCGCCACCACCTCCTGGTACGCCGCCTCTTCCCACGGCAGGATGCCGCGCTCCATGTAGACCGGACGGATCAGGCGCGCCAGTGCCGGACGCCGCGAGGCGAACCACGCGGCCCCGACCAGGCAGGCGAAACCGCCGACCCGGATCGTCGGCTGCGCCCCGATGCGGCTCGCGAGCGCCCCGGCGAGGAGGCTCCCGATCGGCAGGGTGCCGAGGATCGCGGTGGCGTAGAAGGCCATCACCCGGCCGCGCAGCCGCTCGTCGACCACCGTCTGCAGGATGGTGTTGGTCGACGCGGTCTCGACCATCATCCCGCCGCCCACGAACGGCAGCAGCAGGAGCGAGATCCAGAGCGCGTGCGAGAACGAGAAGGCGATCAGGGCGAGGCCCATGACGGCCGAGGCGACGACGATCACCTTGCCCAGGCCGAGGATGGTGCGCCGCGACGCGAGGTAGAGCGTGCCGGCGAGGGCGCCGAGGCCCGCCGCCGTCATCAGGATGCCGAGGGTGTGGGGGCCGCCGTGGAGCACCTCCTTGGCGATGACCGGCATGAGTGTGCCGTAGGGCATCGCCAGGGTGGCGACGAGCGCCACCAGCAGGAGCAGGGCGCGGACCGGGGCGAAGCCCGCGACGTAGCGCAGGCCGGCCCCGAGCTCCTCGAGCACGCGGGTCTCGGTGCGGGCCCGAGGGCTCGCGGCGACCCGCATCGCCACGAGCGAACCGATCACCGCGAGGTAGGAGACGGAATCGAGCGCGAAGCACCACCCCTCGCCCACGGCCGCGATCAGCAGGCCGCCGACCGACGGGCCGAGGACCCGCGAGGCGTTGACCATCGAGGAGTTGAGCGCGATCGCGTTCGGCAGGTCGGCGCGATCCTCGACCATCTGCACCACGAACGCCTGGCGCGCCGGCATGTCGAACGAGTTGATCACTCCCTGAACGAGCTGGAGGACGATGACCTCGGCGACCGTGATCCAGCCGCCCAGGGTGAGCACCGCGAGCGCCGCGGACTGGGCGAGCGACAAGACCTGGGTGAGGACCAGGATGCGCTGCCGGTCCCAGCGGTCGACCAGCACGCCGGCGAAGGGGGCCAGGATCAGCATGGGGATCTGGCTCGAGAAGCCGACCACGCCGAGCAGCAGCGCCGAGCCGGTGAGCCGGTAGACGAGCCATGCCGTCGCGACGCGGGTGATCCAGCTGCCCACGAGCGACACGCTCTGGCCGCCGAAGAAGAGCCGGTAGTTGCGGTGCCGGAGGGCGCGGAGGACGGGATGGGAGCGCAGATCCATGCGGGCTCGGACATTCTCTCGCAGGTGGGCGGGGAGAGCGCCGAGCACACGGTCTGGTACACCAACCCTCTCTGGATCACGATCGGCGTCATCGCCGCCCTGGTGATCATCCTCCTCATCGCCCTCGCGACCCGCGGCGGCGGCACCACCACGGTGATCCGCGAGGAGCGGCGACCCTGAGGCCCACCGGCGGGGATCGTGGCAGAATGAGCCATGATCCCCGCGGCGACGCCGGACGACGCGGCGGCCGGCCTCGGCGCTCCCCTGCGCTGGGCGAGCCGCGCCTTCGACCGGCTCGAACGAGGTTGGGCGAGCCCCCGCACCCATAACCACCTGGGCCTCTCGCTGGTCGTCGGCTTCCTCGGCGCCCTCCTCGTCATCGAGGCGAATCGCCGGGGGCTCCTCGGCCCGACGCTCGCGGCGTGGCTCCCCACCCGCCACTTCTACGCCGTCGACTTCGCCTTCACGCTGCTCTTGATGATCGAGATCGTGGCGCTGGTCTTCGCCCTGGCCGAGAGCGTCTCCGATTCGCTGGGCAAGCAGTTCGAGGTCGTGTCGCTGATCCTGCTGCGCCAGTCGTTCAAAGGCTTCATCGGCTTCCGCGAGCCGATCGAGCTGGGCGGACACGTGGAGCGCTTGGGCCCCATGGTGGTGGACGCCCTCGGCGCCCTCGGCATCTTCATCGTCCTCGGCTTCTACTATCGCTCGCAACGCCACCGGCCGATCACCGCCGACACCCATGAGCGCGACAGCTTCATCGCCGAGAAGAAGGTGGTCGGTTGCTCCCTGCTCCTGGCGTTCCTGGTGATCGCCGCCTCCGAGGCGACACGGGAGCTCGCCGGCGGACCGGGCTTCGACTTCTTCGCCGCCTGCTACACGGTGCTGATCTTCAGCGACATCTTGATCGTCCTCCTCTCCATCCGCCACAGCTCGACCTACCGGGTGCTCTTTCGCAACTCGGGCTTCGCCCTGGCCACGGTCTTCGCCCGCCTGGCCCTGACCGCACCCGCCTACGCCAACGCCGCGCTGGGCCTGGGCGCGGCCGGCTTCGCCTTGCTCCTCACCTGGGCCTACAACAGCTCCGTCCTGGACCTCGGGGAGTGAGGCCGGCTCTTGGAAGACGGGGTCGGCCGCCAGGCCCGGCGGCGCTCACCGCGGAAGCCAGACCGCCATCTCATCCGGGCCGCGGTTGGCCCAGGCGAAGTAGGGCACGGCCAGGAGGTGCTGGCCCGGCTTCTCCGTCGGCGCGGCGAGCGTGACGACGCCGCCCAGGAGGTCCGGGCGCCAGCCCTCGGCGATCCTTCCTTCGGCCGGCAGGCGGAGGCCGGCGAGGGAGCCGCCGTTGTCGACGCCCTCGAACGCGTAGACGACCGGGCCGCGCTGGAGGGCGAGTCGGCCGGCGTCCGCCCGGACCTTCGGGTTGGCGGCGACCCGGCGGGCGGGCATGGGCAGGACGAGATCCACGCCGGTCCCGTCGGGAGACCACTCCCGCCGCACCCGCGCGAAGCCTCCCGCGACGACCACCTCGCCTCCGCCGGGCCCGGGAAGTGAGTGCCGCCCGGGGGTGAGAGTGACCGTCACGCCGCCCACCCGGAGCGTCGGAGCCGGCGCCGGCGGGCCGGCGAAGCGGTAGAGGTCGCTGGGCACCGGGCGCTCCCGGGCCCAGCCCGGAATCCGCAGGGCGAGGACGATCTCGCGCGCCCGCTCCGGGTGAAGCTCCACGTGGACCTCGCCCTCCCAGGGGTAGCGGGTCCGCTGGACCACCCGCACCGGGCCGGACGCGGTCTTCAGCTCGGCCTCGCTGCCGGCGTAGAGACCGACCACGATCTCCTCGTCACCGGCGGCGCCCTGCGGGCTCGGCCGCCGCTCGGGCCCCGGCGGCCGGCCCACGGCGTAGAGATAGGTCGGCAGGAGCGCCATCATCCGCGCCAGGTTCGCCGGGCAGCAGGCGACCTCGAAGTAGGCCGAGCGCTCGACGCCCCCGGCCGAGGCGAGAGGATTGGTGTAGAAGAAGCGGTCGCCGGAGAGCGACACGCCGGAGAGGAAGCCGTTGTAGAGGACGCGCTCGACCACGTCCAGGTAGGCCGCCCGGCCGGTCGCCAGGAACATCCGGTGGTTCCACAGGTCGTTGCCGACGACGGCGCAGGTCTCGGCGTAGGCGGTCCGGTTGGGCAGCTCGTAGGGCGCGCCGAACGACTCGAAGGTGTCGCGGGCGCCGATCCCCCCGGTGAGGTAGAGCTGGTGCGAGACCAGGTCGCGCCAGACGCGATCGAGGGCCGCGCGGTACCCCGGCGCCTTCGTGCGGGCGGCGACGTCGGCCATCCCGGAGTAGAGGTACATCGCCCGCACGGCGTGCCCCTCGACCCGGCGCATGGCGGTCACCGGCCGGTCGTCCTGGCGGTAGGGCCGGTCGTCGTAGACGCCGAACGGGGTGTCCGCGGAGTAAGGCTGGTCGTCGTGCCGGCCGCCGCGCCCGTCGAGGAAGAAGCGGGCGAGGTCCAGGTAGCGCCGGTCGCCGGTGGCGTCGGAGAGCTTGACCAGGGCGAGCTCGATCTCCTCGTGGCCGGGGACGTCGTGGCGGGCGGCGGGCCCGAAGTCGGCGGCGATCCGGTCGGCGAAGCGGATCGCCACGTCGAGGAGCGTGCGGTCGCCGGTCGCCCGCCAGTCGGCCACGGCGGCCTCGATCAGGTGGCCGGCGTCGTAGAGCTCGTGGCTGCCGGTCGAGACGTGGATCCAGCGCTCCGGACCCAGCCCCGGAGCCGGATGGGCGGGGTCGATGGTCCGCGCCGGGATCAGGTAGCCGTCCGGCTCCTGGGCCGCCGCGATCCGGTGGACGAGGTCGGCGACCTGGGCCGCGAGCGCCGGGTCGTGGGCCGTCGCGAGGGCGTAGGAGGCGGCCTCGATCACCTTGTAGACGTCGGTGTCGTTGAACCGCCGCCCCTGGTAGGCGCCGGAGGCCTTCCCGGCCGCGCGGTCGAAGTTCGCCACCCGGCCGGTCTCGCGGTTCTCCTCCAGGATGTGGGGGATGGTGACGATGCGGTTGCGCTCGAGACGGGGCCGCCAGAAGTCGTCCGTCAGGTGGACGTCGGCGAGCACCGCGGCCCGGTAGGCCGTCGGGGCGGGCGGAGCGGTGGTCGTGGTGGCGGGCGTAGGCGCCGGGGCGCGGCAGGCCCCCATACCGAGGCTTCCGAGAAGGAGGCCGCCGAGGACGAACCGCGCGGATCGACGCCGGACCACGGCCGCCTACCGCGGCTCCACCCGGACCTCGGTCTTGACCGAGCTGGCGATGAAGCACGCCTCGTGGGACTGATGGTGCATCTTCTCGACGGTTTCGGGAGGCTGGGGCTCGCGAAAGGTCACCTCGGGGCGCAGGACGACCCTCGTGACGGCGAGCTTGCCGTCGGCGTTCTTCTCGAGGTACCCGACCGCGGCGTCGCGGTAGCCGTCGACCACCAGGCGCTTGCGCGCCGCGATGGCGAGGAAGGTGAGCATGTGGCAGCTCGAGAGCGCCGCCACGAACGCCTCCTCGGGATCGACCCTTCCTGCCTCGCCCAGGAAGTCGGGCGCCGCCGAAGCGGGCACCTCGACTCCGCCCTCGAAGCTCCAGACGTGGTTGCGCGAGTAGGACTCGTAGGCGAAGTCCTCGCTCGTGCGTTGCCACGAGACGGTGACGCGATGCTCGGACATGGCTCCTCCTTGGTGGGCTGAAGGTGGCTCAGGGAAGGCCGGAAGGCTACCACGGGGATCCCGACCGGCACCTGGCCGACCCCTTCGAGCTCCCCGACTAGTGGTCTGATTCACGAATCCCCTATCCTTCGCGCAGGGTCTTGGGGAGTGGATCCAGGGCTCATCCCCCGTCGCGAGCCCGGGTTGGCGCCGCCCTTTCTGTTATTCTGTCTTGACGCAATCGCCGGCCGTCCGGTCCACGGCTCTTCCTACCTCCCAGGAGGAGAGCGCCATGCCCTTCCCTTCGACCGTCGTCTTCGTCCATGGCTGGAGCGTTCGCAACACGAGCACTTATGGCGGCTTGCCCGAGCGCCTGCGGAGCGAGGCGAAACGCCTGGGCACCGAGCTCGAAGTCCGTCACGTCTGGCTGAGCAAGTATGTGAGCTTCCGCGACGAGGTCCGGGTCGCCGACCTGGCTCGGGCCTTCGATGCCGCGCTGCACAAGGAGCTGGGAGCGGGCCTCGACGTCGGCGCCCGCTTCGCCTGCATCACTCACTCCACCGGCGGGCCGGTGGTCCGCGAGTGGTGGCAGCGCATCTACCTGGACCGGCGGGTACCCTGCCCCATGAGCCACCTGGTCATGCTGGCGCCGGCCAACTTCGGCTCGGCCCTGGCGCAGCTCGGCAAGAGCCGGCTCAGCCGGGTGAAGAACTGGTTCCATGGCGTCGAACCGGGCGAGGGCGTGCTCGACTGGCTGGAGCTCGGGAGCCCCGAGTCCTGGGACCTGAACCGGGCCTGGATCGCTGCGGGCGCAGACGTGGTCGAGGCCTCCGGCGTCTTTCCCTTCGTCCTCACCGGCCAGACGATCGATCGCAAGCTCTACGACCACATCGTCTCCTATACCGGCGAGGCGGGCTCGGACGGCGTGGTGCGGGTGGCCGCTGCCAACTTGAACGCCACCTACGTGCGGCTGGAGCAGGAGCCCTGGAGGCTCGCCGGCGGCAAGCCCGAAGCGCCCAAGCTGACCGCGACCGAGCGGGTGGCGGCCCCGGCAACGGCGTTCAAGGTGGTCCCCGGCCGGTCCCACTCGGGGAGCTCGATCGGGATCATCGGCAGCGTCGAGGACGACGGCGCGCCTCATCCCACGGTCGAGGCGGTCCTGCGCTGCTTCGCGGTCTCGAGCCGCGCGGAGTACGAGGAGCTCCGCGCGGGCTTCGAGGCCGAGAACGCCCTCACTCAGGAGGCCGAGCGGGTGGAGGTGGCACGGGGCATCGTGGTGCGCGGCACGGTCTACTACACCGACCGCTACTCGATGGTCATCTTCCGGCTGCGGGACGACCGCGGCGGCGCCGTCACCGGGTTCGACCTCAAGCTGACGGCGACGCCGGCCTCCCGGCCCGACCGCAAGCCGACTCCGGACCTCCTGCCGCAAGGCTTCTTCCAGGATCGCCAGCTCAACCGCCGAGTGCCCAACACGCTGACCTACTTCCTCGACTCGGACGCGATGCTCGGGGCGCCGGCGGTCGTCCGCGACGGCAAGACGCTACGCTCGCCGCTTCCCGGCGCCGCCAAGCTCGGCTTCCAGGTCGAGCCGCACCTGACGAGCGGCCTGGTCCACTTCCTCCCGGCCGAGCTCGAGGCCGCCGCGACCATGCTCCAGGAGGTCGTCAAGCCGAACCAGACGACCTTGGTGGACATCGTGCTGCGCCGGGTGGTGCGCGAGGGAGCCTTCCGCCTCGTGCCGCTCGCCGAGCGCCGGGACCTCGACTTCTCGAAGGACCCGCCCGGCGACCCGATCCCGCAGTGAGCCGCGGCGCCCGGACCGTGGCAGAATGCGTCATGACCCTCCCGGAGCTACCGCTCGACGAGTGGCGCGAGACCCTCGCCACCCTCCACCGCTGGAGCCAGATGGCGGGCAAGATCCAGCTCGCCCTGACCCCGCTCGTCAACCACTACTGGAACGCCACCTTCCGGCTTTCGGCGCACGGCCTCGAGACGCAGGCCTTGCCCTACCGCGGGCGGGTGCTCCAGATGGAGCTCGACTTCGTGGCCCACGAGCTCGCGATCCGCACGAGCGACGGCGGGGCCGAGGCCGTCGCCTTCGAGCCCAAGAGCGTCGCCACCTTCTACCGCGAGCTCGTCGGGCGGCTCGCCGCCCTCGACGTCGAGGTGCCGATCTGGGACCACCCGGTGGAGATCGCCGAGGAGGCGATCCCGTTCCACGAGGACGAGCTCCACCGCGCCTACGACCCGGAGTACGCCGCGCGCTTCCGGCGGATCCTCGCCTTCTCCGCGGAGGTGCTCGAGGAGTTCCGCGCGCGCTACCTCGGCAAGTCGAGCCCGGTCCACTTCTTCTGGGGCAGCTTCGACCTCGCCGTGACCCGCTTCTCCGGCCGGCCGGCACCCGTCGCCCCGGACGCCGACCCGGTCACCCGCGAGTCCTACTCCCACGAGGTGGCGAGCGCCGGCTTCTGGCCGGGGGACGCCCGCTTCGCCGAGCCCGCCTACTACGCCTACGCGGCCCCCAGGCCGGAGGGGTTCGAGACGGCGGCGGTCCAACCGGCCGGCGCCTTCTGGCGCGATTCCCTGGGCGAGTTCCTGCTGCCCTACGAGGCGGTCCGGAGCGCCGCCGATCCGCGCGCCGCGATCCTCGGCTTCGCGCAGTCGACCTACGAGGCGGCGGCCGACCTCGGCGGCTGGGACCGCGCGGCGCTCGAGCGCCGCTGAAGCGCAGCGGCGGCTGACCTCCGGCCCGCACACCGGAGGGCGGGCCGTTAGACTCCGCTCACCCCATGGACTCTCCACCGAGCCCCCGGCGCCGCCGCTCGCTGCTCGCGGTCGTCGGCCCCGGCCTGCTGGTCGCCGCCACCGGGGTCGGGGCCGGCGACCTCGCGACCGCCGCCTTCACCGGCCACGCCCTGGGCACGGCGGTGCTCTGGGCCGTGGTGGTGGGCGCAGGGATCAAGTACGTCTTGAACGAGGGCCTCGCCCGCTGGCAGCTCGCCACCGGCGAGACGCTCCTCGAGGGAGCGCTCACCCGCCTGACGGGCCGCCTCGCCCGCCCCCTCCAGGCGGCCTTCCTCGTCTACTTCCTGACCTGGAGCTTCCTGGTCGCCTCGGCCCTGATGAGCGCCTGCGGCGCCACCGCCCACGCCATCTGGCCGCTCTCCGCGAGCGCCTCGACCGACAAGGTGATCTACGGCCTCGCCCACGCCGTGGCCGGCCTCCTGCTGGTGCGCTTCGGCGGCTATCGCCTGTTCGAGCGGGTGATGAGCGCCACGATCGTGGTGATGTTCGTGACCGTCGTCGCGACCGCCGTCCGGGTCGCCGTGGACTGGCGCGCCGTGGCCGCCGACCTGCTGGTACCGCACCTGCCCCCCGGCTCCAGTGCCGCCGGCTGGACGGCGGCTCTGATGGGCGGCGTGGGCGGCACGGTGACCGTTCTCTGCTACGGCTACTGGATCCGCGAGGAGGGGCGGGAGGGCGCGGGCGAGGTCCGCCTCTGCCGGCTCGACCTGGGCCTCGCCTACGCCATGACCGCCCTCTTCGGCCTCGCGATGGTGATCGTCGGCTCGACGGTCGAGGTCTCGGGGCGGGGCGCGGGCCTGATCGTGGCGCTGGCCGACCGCCTGGAGGCGACCCTCGGCCCGGCCGGCCGCTGGACCTTCCTCGCCGGCGCCTGGGGAGCGGTGGCGAGCAGCCTGCTGGGCGTCTGGCAGAGCGTGCCCTACCTGTTCGCCGACCTCTGGGGGCTGCTTCGCGCGCCGAGTGAGGAGGCGGGCCGCCCCGTCGCCGGCGGCCGGCGGCCGGTCGACACCGCGGGGGCGCCCTACCGGCTCTTCCTCTACGCCCTGGCGACGGTGCCCGCGCTCGGCCTGATCTGGAGCTTCACCGCCATGCAACGCCTCTACGCCCTGGTCGGCGCCGCCTTCATGCCGATCCTGGCGGTCGTGCTCCTCGCCCTGACCGGGTCCGGTCGCTTCGTGGGCGCACAGCGCAACCGCCTCGCGACCAATCTGGTGCTGGTCGCCATCCTCCTCTTCTTCACCGCGCTCTTCGCCCGCGTCCTGTTCTGAGCCGGTTGTTCTATTCTTGGAGGCCCAGGAAGACGCCCGGCCGGATCCCCGGCCGTTAGCCCATCGTCATCACGGAGGCTCGATCCCCTTGTCGAAACCAACCAACGTTCGTCGCCCCTTCCGCTTCCGCCTCGCCCCGGGGCCCCTTGCCGCCGTCCTGGTGCTCGGGGCCCTCGGCTTCGCCGGCGGCGCCTCGAGTCTCGCCGCCCAGCAGGCGGTGCCCAAGATCGCGGTCGTCGACCTCGACCGGGTCGTCGCGAGCTCCGAGGTGGGCAAGCAGCTCCAGACCAAGCTCGACAAGTTCCGGAAGGACGCCCAGGCACAGGCCGACAAGCTCGCTCAGGAGGCGAGCGACCTCCAGAAACGGATCTCCGAAGGCCGCCAGTCACTCTCGGAGGACACCCTCGCCGACCTCCAGAAGCAGCTCGAGGACAAGACGGTCGAGATGCGCCGCTTCCGCGACGACAAGCAGCGCGAAGGCCAGACGATCCAGGACCAGGGCTTGAGCCAGGTCGAGCAGCAGCTCGGACCGGTCTTCAAGGCGATCCGCGAGCAGGGCGGCTACGACCTGATTCTCAACACGGTGCCGGGGGTGGTCGTGTCGGCCAGCGACCGGATCGACATCACCGCCGACGTGATCGATCGCCTCAACAAGGGCCAGGGTGCGAAGGCCCAGGGCAAGAGCCAGTGAGTCGAGGGCGGATTCCGCCCGCGACCCGGCGGGATGGAAGGGCGTTTCCCATTTACATGGATGGGCGCAAGATGTGGTGGAAGCCGACCTCGATTTCACGGTGAACGGGCTCCACCGGTGGCTCACACCCTTGGAATGCGGGGTTTCTCGGGGCGCGGCACGGGATCTGCACTTCCCCTGCCGCGGCCGGCACGAAAGCTGGTCACGGGAGCGTCGAGAATCGCAAATGTCGTCATCCAATCCAATGTCTACCTCGTCTCGCGATCCGGGTCCCGCGAGGCAGGCGCCAGCCCTCAGCCCGATCCCGCGAAAGGCTCCATCGGGATCGGGCGCTGCGACTCTCCCATCTACGCCTGCCTGCGCAGGACCCGCTAGTGAGCTGCGGAGTCCCGATGAGCAGCTACGAAACGCAGTACACACCGGAAGTCCAGCGGTCGCACGGCTTCTTTCTCGCCGCCGACCCACAGAGCCAGAAGACCAAGCAGCTCGGCGAGCACGTCGCGGGCACCGACGCCCCGGTGCTGATCGTCGGCGAGTCGGGAGTCGGTAAGGGAATCCTGGCGCGCTTCATCCACGCCGAGTCCGAGCGCGCGAAGCGGCCCTTCGTCAAGATCAACTGCGCGGCCGTCCCTCACGATCTCCTGGAATCGGAGCTGTTCGGCCACGAGCGTGGCGCCTTCACGGGAGCCCACCAGCGCAAGGAGGGGAAGTTCGAGCTGGCGCCGGGGGGCACGATCCTGCTCGACGAGATCGGCGAGATGGACCTGCCGCTCCAGGCGAAGCTGCTCCACGTCCTGGAGGACTCGAGCTTCACCCGGGTCGGCGGCAACCAGCCGATTCCGATCGACGCGCGGATCATCGCCACCACCAACAAGCCGCTCGAAGAGGCGATCGCGAGCGGCGAGTTCCGGTCGGATCTGTACTTCCGGCTGAAGGTCATCCAGATCCGAATCTCGCCCCTGCGCGAGCGCAAGGCGGACATCCCGCTGTTCTGCGACTACTTCCTGCGGCACAACGCGAACCGCTCCGGCAGCGTGGTGACGCGAATCCCGGAGCGGCTGATCGAGGCCTTCTACCACTACGACTGGCCCGGCAACGTGCGCGAGCTCAAGCACGTCATCGAGCGGTACCTGATCCTGCCCGACGTGGAGATGGTGCTCTCGGACCTCGAGGCCACCGAGCGCAGCGGCCTGGCCGGCGCCCACCCCGTCGACGCCCCGAGCTTGGGCCGGCCCCACCCCGCCGTCGCGAGGACCCACATGGAAGGCGCCGACGCCCGGCGAGAGAGTCTGCCGCTCGGGCAGCCGAACGGCAAGAAGCGGGGCAAGATCCCCCTCAAGTCGATCGCCGCGAAGGCGGCCGAGGAGGCGGAGAAGCGGGTCATCCTCCAGGTCCTCCAGGAGGCGCGGTGGAACCGCAAACGCGCCGCGTCGCGCCTGGACATCTGCTACAAGACGCTCCTCCACAAGCTCGATCGCTGGGACCTCGAAGCCGAGCTCGAGATCCCCGGCAGCACCCTGGGCTGGGAGGGACAGCCCTCGATGCAAGGTCAGGCCTGACGCGCGAGGCCGGGCGGGGAGGAGCCCGCCCCCGCCCGGCCTCGACGCAGGAAGCTCCTACCTCCTACCCCCCCAGGACCTCGAAGGCGTCCACCCAGATCCAGGCGCCTCCCGACTTCGCCACGTGGCGGCCGGTGACCCGGACCTGGAGCGTGTGCTTGCCGGCCGCCAAGCCCTGGATTTCGAACAGCGTTTGCTGGGCCTTCGCCGGCGAGGCGTAGGTGTTGACGTTCTTGACCCAGGTCCCGTCGACGAACACCCGCGCGGTCCCCGACCACTCGTCGCGGTAGCCGATCCAGCGAATGCCGGTACCCTGGAAGTTGACGGTGGCGCGGGCGCCCTTGTCGGTCGCGAGCGCCGCACCGCCGCCGCTGTGGGCGGCGAGGCCGTTCGGGAACCAGGCGCCCGCGTAGCCGACCTGGGGCGAGGACTCCTCGATCCGCGCCCAGGTGCCGCCGGAGCCACCGGTGCCGCCTCCACCGCCGCCCGTGCCGCCGGTGCCGCCGCCGGTGCCGCCGGTCGAGCCGGAGTCCACCGCCTCGAAGGCGTCGACCCAGACCCACCCGTCCGCGGACTGCGGGCCGATCTTGCCCGTCACCTCGACCTCGAGCGTGTGGGCGCCGGCCGCCAGTCCGTCGACCGAGTAGAGCACCGCCTGCGCCTGCTGCGGCGAGGCGTAGGTGTCGACGTCCTGGACCGCCGCGCCGTCGACGTAGACCCGGGCGATGCCCGACCACTCGTCGCGGTAGCCGATCCAGCGTGCACCGGTGCCGTCGAAGCTGAACTTCACCCGTGAGCCGGGATCGATCGCGAGCTTCGCGGAGCCGCCGCTATGCGCGGGCAGGACGTTGTCGAACCAGGTGCCGGTGTAGGTCACGGCCGTGGCGGTCTCCTCGCTGCGGGTGGTGGCGGCGGAGCCGCCGCCGCTCCCGGTGTCCCCGCCGCCACCACCGCTCCCGGTGTCCCCGCCGCCGCTGCCGCCGCCTGTGTCCCCGCCACCGCTGCCGCCGGAGCCCGCCGGCACGCTCATCAGGTAGGCGTCCGAATACTCCGTCGGCGCCCCGCTCATCGCCTGCTGGCCGTAGTTGCTGCTGTAGAGGAGCCGCGCTCCGTCCCGGCTGAGCGAGGCCCGGGCCATGTAGTTGTAGCCGTTGAAGGCGCGGCTGCGGTGGTGCGCCAGGCGGCGGACCTCCGAGCCGTCGAGCATCACCTGGAAGATCTCGCCGGTGTAGGCGGGCCAGCTGACCGAGGGGTCGGGATCGCTCGGCGCGTAGGTGCTGACGATGCACGAGCCGTCGCCGTCGGGGCAGGAGATGTGGACTCCCAGGCTCCAGTCGAGGGTGGTCAGACAGGTCTGGTGGGCGTCGGAGAGTCGGATCTTGATGATGCCGTTGTCGCAGATCGGGTTCGGATCCGCGGAGTTGGTCCAGACCAGGACCTCGGAGCCGTCGGTGTCGCGGGTCATGTCCATGTGGCCGCCCACCGTGGCGACCTGGCGCAGGAAGGCCATGTTCTGGGTGAACATCTCGATGCCCGAGTAGCGGGCCGTTCCCTGCTGGATCCAGGTGATGGTCACGTGGTTGTCCGGCGTGACGTAGAGGCTGTCCCACGGGCGGCCGCCGGTGTCGAAGACCTGACCCTTGGTGTCGGTGCTGATCGTGTAGACGAAGATGAACCGGCCGTTGCCGGCGAAGACCATGTGGTCGCCGTCGAACGAGATGTCCGACTCGCCGTGGCCCGAGATCTCGTTGTATTCGCTGAAGGTGTGGAGCACCTTGGTGGCGTCGGTCGAGACGTCGTAGCTCTTGAGCTGGTTGCCGTTGACGAAGTAGAGGACGTTGGCGCTCTTCCTCGACCAGCGCGGCTCGGAGCTCGCGTAGACCTGGAACGGCAGGTCGCGCAGGTAGGTGCCCTGCCCGTCGTAGAGGCCGAAGTAGCTGTCGTGCTGGAGGATGAAGCGCGAGCGGTCCGAGTTGAACGCGCTCATCGTCGAGTACTCGTTCATCACCCAGGTCAGGTTGCCGCCGTCCGCATCGTCGGGTGAGGCGAGGGCGTTCGAGAGGCGCTTGATCTCGGTGCCGAACACGGGGTCGGTGTAGGTGCCGCCCTTGGCCGGCGGTACGAAGCTCTTGTAGCTCGGAGGGGTGTGGGGTGCGGTGTCGCTCAGATAGGCCCGGGCGGCGCCCAGGGGGAAGAGACATCCCGCCACGACGAGCAGCAGGACACAACGCAAAGTCCGATTCTGCATCTAGATCGACTCCTCGTCCCCGGGGAGCCGAACGCGGCCCTTCGCGGGGATCGTTGCGGGCGGAGCACACCGCGGCCGGGACCGAACTGTTCCGGCTGCCGTGCCCATAGCTCCACCCTCAAAATGCTTCGGGCTCGATGGGACCAGCCAATGACGCCGCGGAGAACTTACAAAGGCTGGCGCCATCGGCGCAGTGAACTAGTTCACACTCTTATCGCCAAAAGCGGATATTTACGGCCCAAGTGTGACCCAGTTCACAGCATTTGTGTAGGACAAGTGCCCAAAAAGGGAATCGGACGTCCTAGGAAAGGCGAGTAGGGATTCCGGCGTGCAACTTTTGGAAGGAGCGTTGCAGGGATTGTAACCGATCGTCCGTCGGGAGGAAACCCCCTTCTCCGACCGGTCGATCGAGGGTCGCCGCGCCCCGCGCGAACGGGCCTCGGCGGGCTGGCATATCTCTTGCGCTAGGGGTTTCTCGCCGCACCCGGCCCGAAGTCGGGGATCGGGTGAGCGGCGCCGAGCCGAGAGCCGACATGCGAGCCGAAGCCGACGACTTTCCGATCCAGCTCTTCTCGACCTGTCCCCCTTCGAACGGCGACGGTGCCCGCTATCGGGAGCGGGTCGCCGACGTCGCGCGCTGGAGCGAGCGCGCCGGGTGCCGAGGCATCCTGGTCTACACGGACAACAGCCTCCTCGATCCTTGGCTGGTCTCGCAGGTGATCCTGGAGAGCAGCACGGCCCTCAGTCCCCTCGTCGCGGTCCAGCCCGTGTATATGCACCCGTATACGGTGGCCAAGATGGTCACGTCCCTGGCGAGCCTCCACGGCCGGAGCGTGCATCTGAACATGGTGAGCGGAGGGTTCCGCAACGACCTGCTGGCGCTGGCCGATCCGACGCCCCACGACCGGCGCTACGAGCGGCTGACCGAGTACACGACGATCATCCAGCGGCTGCTCGAGGGCGCCGGCCCGGTGACCTTCGAAGGAGAGTTCTACCGGGTCGAGCGGCTGGAGCTGAAGCCGGCGCTGCCACCGGAGCTGCGCGGCGAGATCTTCGTCTCGGGCTCCTCGGAGGCCGGCAGGGGGGCCGCGCGGGCGCTCGGAGCCATCGCGGTCAAGTACCCGCAGCCGGCCGAGCGGGAGGAGGCGGCGGAGCCCGCCGCGGCGCGCCAGGGCATCCGCGTCGGCGTGATCGCGCGCGAGGCCGAGGAGGAGGCGTGGCGGGTCGCCGAAGCGCGCTTCCCGGGCGACCGCCGGGGGCAGCTCACCCGCCAGCTCGCGACCAAGGTCTCGGACTCGGAGTGGCACCGCCAGCTCGCCGGGATGGCGGGCGAGAGCGGCGGCGCCGGCGAGAGCCCCTACTGGCTGTTCCCGTTCGAGAACTACAAGACCATGTGCCCCTACCTGGTGGGGAGCTACCGGCGGGTGGGAGAAGAGCTCGGCCGCTACCTCGCCGGCGGCGCCCGCACCTTCATCCTCGACGTGCCGCCGGACGAGGAGGAGCTGCTCCACGTCCGGGAGGCCTTCGAGACCGGCCTCGAGGCGGCGCCGTCGTGAGCGCCGCGGCCCAGCCCGGGGCCGGCCGCGAGCATCCGGAAGGGCCGAGGGCGATCGAGCACCTCCAGGACTGGGTGAGCCTCGAAGCCGCCGGCCGGCCCGAGGCGATCGCCGTGGTGATGGGCGACGAGGCCCTCAGCTACGGCGGCCTCGAAGCGCTCTCGAACCGGCTCGCCCGGCTGCTCGCCGCCGCCGGCTGCGGGCGCGGCGACCGGGTGGCGCTCCTGGCGCCCAAGTCCCCGCGCGCGATCGCCGGCGTCCTCGCGGTCTACAAGGCCGGCGCGATCCTGGTGCCGCTCGATCCGGCGAGCCCCGCCCCGCGCCTGGCGAAGATCCTCCGCTCGTCGGCCGCGGGCTGGCTCCTCGCCGGCCCGGGCGCCGGGCAGCGGCTCGCCGAGCTCGCGCCCCTCCTGGCAAGGGAGGCCGACCGCTCCGCGGCTCCCCGCCTGGGCTGGCTGGCGGCGGACGAGCTCCCCGGCGGCGGCCCGGGCTTCGAGACGGTCTTCTCCGCCGCCGACCTCGCCGCCGTCTCGGCCGAGCCCCCGGACCCCCGGACCACCTCGGCCGACCCGGCCCACCTCCTCTTCACCTCCGGCTCGACCGGCGAGCCCAAAGGGGTCGTGATCCCTCACGAGCCGGTGATCCGCTTCGTCCGCTGGGCGGTCCGGCACTTCGGCATCGAGCGCGGCGAGCGCCTCTCCGGGCACCCGCCGCTCCACTTCGACCTCTCCTACTTCGATCTCTTCGGTGCCTTCGCCGCCGGCGCCGAGCTGCACTTGATCCCGCCGGAGGCGAACCTGCTCCCCCACCGATTCGCCGAGGTGGTCCGGCGTTCGCGGCTCACCCAGCTCTTCGCCGTGCCCTCGGCGCTCGCCTACATGGCGCGTTTCGACGCCGTCGAGCAGGACGACTTCCCGGCGCTGCGCCGCTTGCTCTGGTGCGGCGAGATCTTCCCGACGCCGGACCTGGTCCACTGGATGACGCGGCTCCCCCACGTCGCCTTCACCAACCTCTACGGCCCGACCGAGACGACCATCGCGAGCAGCTTCTACGACGTCGCGAGCGTCCCGGAGGAGCTCGCCGCGGCGATTCCGATCGGCGGCGCCCGGGCGTGCGACGGCGAGGACCTCCTGGTGCTGGACGACCGGCTCCGGCCCCTGCCACCGGGCGAGACCGGTGACCTCTACGTCGCCGGGGCGGGCCTCTCACCCGGGTACTGGCGGGACCCGGCGCGGACCGCCGCGGCCTTCCTGCCGGCCCCGGACGCGGCCGGCGTCTCCGCCCCCGAGGCGGGCGCCCGGATCTACCGCACCGGCGACCTCGCCGAGCGCCGCGCGTCCGGCGACGTCTCCTTCCTCGGGCGGGCCGACGCCCAGGTCAAGAGCCGCGGCTACCGCATCGAGCTCGGCGAGATCGAGAACGCGCTCGCCGCCGTCGGCCTGGTGCGCGAGGCGGTGGTCACCGCGATCGCCAGCGAGGGCTTCGAGGGGCAGCTCATCTGCTGCGCCTACGTGCCGGCGCGAAACGGCGGGGGCGAGCTCGCCGGTGCCGCCGCGCTCCGCCGCGAGCTCGCCCGCTCGCTGCCCGCCTACATGATCCCGGCGCGCTGGCTCGAATGGGAACGCCTGCCGAGAAACGCCAACGGCAAGCTCGATCGAACGCGGGTCGCCGAAGCGGCCCGGCAACAGGAGAGGAACCGGCATGCAGCCCTGGCCGCGAGCGGATCCGGAAGCCGTTGAGCCCGCCTGCGAGGCGACGGACCCGGGAGCCCCTGCCCCCGCCTCGAGCCGCCGGGGAGCCAGGGTGAGCGCCGGGACGGGCGGCCTCGCCGAGGCCGAGCGCCGGATCGAGCGGATCTTCGCCGAGCGCATGAGGATCGAGGTCCCTTCGGTCGAGACCGACCTCTTCGCAAGCGGAGCGGTCGACTCGCTCATCTTCGTCGAGCTGGTCGTCCAGCTCGAGGAGGAGTTCGGACTGCCGATTCCGCTCGCCGAGCTCGAGCTCGAGGACCTCCGTTCGATCGCCCGGATCGCTCGCCTCCTGACGCGGGAGGGGTCGGCGAGGTGAGGCCCCGGGCCCTCCGCCACCCCGCGCGGGGACGCGTGCGCGAGCTCGAGGAGGCCGACCTCGGAGAGGTCGTCGACCTCCACCGGCGGAGCTTCGGCGCCACCGCCCTCGACCCCGAAGAGCTCCACGACCACCTCGCGGACCTTTTCTTCGGCCACCCTTGGCGCGACACCCGGCTGCCGTCGCTCGCCTACCAGGACGCCGACGGTCGGATCGCCGGCTGCCTGGGGGTGATGCCGCGCCCGATGAGCCTCGGCGGGCGGCCGATCCTCGCCACCGTCAGCCACGACTTCATGGTCGATCCCGGCCGGCGCTCGACGATGGCGGCGCTCGAGCTGCTGCGGGCTTACTTCGCCGGGCCCCAGGACCTCTCGCTGGCCGAGGGCAACGACGCGTCCCGCCGGCTCTGGCGTGCCCTGGGCGCCGGCACCTCGCTCGCCTTCAGCCTGCGCTGGACCTGCCCGCTGCGGCCGGCCCGCTGGGCCCTCGATCTCGCCGGCAGGCGCGGGGTGGCGGGGTGGCAGAGGGCGGCCGCGCGGCCGGCCGCCGCGCTCGCCGACCTGGTCGCCGCGCGCCTGCCCGGGAGCCCGTTCCGGCTCGCCGGCAAGGCGGCGTCCGCCGCCGGGGCCGCCGCCCTCGAGGCCGAGCCCCTCGACGCGCGGACCCTCGCCGGCTCCATCCGCCGCCTCGCCGAGCGCCGTTCGCTCGCCCCGGTCTACACACCCGAGACCCTCGGCTGGATGCTCGGAGTCCTCGAACACCGCCCCGCCAAGGGTGAGCTCCGCCGCGCGCTCCTCACCCGCGGCGGCGAGCCCGCCGGCTGGTACCTTTACTACTCCCGCCCCGGTGGAACCGCCGAGGTCATCCAGGTCGGTGCCGCCGAAGAGAACGCCGCCCCCGTGCTCGACCACCTCCTCTCCGACGCCCGCCACCGGGGAGCCCTCGCCGCCACCGGCCTCCTCGACCCCGCCCACGTCGCCGCCTTCTCCGAGCGACCCTGCCTCTTCCACCGCGGCCGCAGCGCCCCGTCCCTCCTCGTCCAGGCCCGCGACCCCGAGATCCTCCAGGCCCTCCACACCGGCGACGCCTTCTTCACCCACCTCGAGGGCGAGTTCTGGGTGTAGCCGGGCGCCCGACATCGGCTCAAGCACCTGCTGCATCGATGGCGTTCGGAGCCCGCGGTGGCGTCGGGCCGGCCGAGACGGAGCTCGGCCGCTTCACACGTCGGGTGCCTTGCGCCCCTGAGTCCGACGAACCCCGATCCCCCTCCTCACCTCACGCCGGAGCGCCCCGCCCCAACCACCGAGGGGGCAGCCCGCGGGGCGCGGTGGTTTCTCGCCGGCGCAGTCCGCCGTCGAGAAAGCCATCCGCCCCGCGGGCGTCGGCGGCTAACCTCGGTTCAAGCACCTGCGGCATCGATGGCGTTCGGAGCCCGCGATGCGTCGGGCCGGCCGAGACGGAGCTCGGCCGCTTCACGCGTCGGGTGCGCCTCGAATCGGGATCACATCGACGGCCGTGCGGTCCGCAGTCCGACGAACGCGATTCCCCTTCCTCACACCCCACGGCGGAGCGCTTCGCTTCAACCACCGAGGCGGCAGCCCGCGGGGCGCGGTGGTTTCTCGCCGGCGCAGTTCGCCGCCGAGAAAGCCATCCGCCCCGCGGGCGTCGGCGCTCGACCCGCCCCTCAGAACCGGCAAAGCTCCGCCAGCACCTCCGGCTGCCGTACCGTGATCCGGTGCTCGCTGTCTACCGCGAACACCCCGGCGCGGCGCATCCGCACCATGATCTGATTCACCCGCTCCCGCGTCGCCGCCACCATCTCCCCGATCTCCCCCTGCGTGATCGGCAGCGGGATCCGCATCCCCTCCCCCGGCACCGGGCGCCCGTAGCGCTCCGCCAGGTCCAGGATCTGCAGCGCCACCCGCCCCGTCACGTCGAGCGTCGCGAACGCCTGGATCCGCTCCGTCGCGCTCCGCAACCGGTCGCTCAGCTCCCGCGCCAGGTTCAGGCACAACCGCGGGATGCCGTCCAGGCAGCGCAGGAACGTCTTCCGGTCGAGCCACAGGAGCTTCGTCTCCTGCCGCGTCACCACGTTGCCGGCGGTCCGGCGCGGATCGACCAGGATCGTCTCCCCCACCATGTCGCCGGGGCCCAGGAGCTCCGCCGTGATCTCGTTGCCCTCCTCGGAGAGGAGCTGCACCTTCACCGAACCCTCGAGGATGAAGTAGACGGCCTCGCCCGGGAGCAGGGCGCTGATCAGGAGCGTCCCGGCCGGGACCGTGGTGCGGCGCACCACCTGCGAGAGCTCCTCCAGGTCCTCCTCGGGCAGCCCGGCGAAGAGTGAGACGTCGTGGAGCTGAGCGGTGTCGGGCGAGGCGATCATCGGCTGGCTCCGCCCTGGCGCCGGCTGATCTCCCGCGCGAGCGCCAGGCGCGCGGCGTAGAGGGTCTCGGGATCCTGGCTCCAGGTGAAGGTGGACGGCGCCACCTTCCGGGCCTCGGAGTGGGCGAGGGCGTCGGCGCCCGTGCGCTCGGCGAGGACCAGGTACTCGTAGTCCTCCAGCCCCTCGCGGACGAGCGCCAGGCGCAGGCTCGCAACGGGCACGTCGGTGTGGCCGCCGATCGCGGCCGGCGTCCCCGGATAAAAGAGCGTGCCGTCGCCGTTGCCGCCGTGGCGCGAGACGTCGGTCCAGGGGTCCTCGCCCGGGCCGTAGGCTTCGACGGTGTCGTAGTAGAGCTCGCCCCCGATCCCCAGCGAGTAGGCGATCCAGGGCAGGATCCGGGCCGCCATCGGCGAGGCGTCGATGGTGTAGGTCGGCCAGGCGGCGCTCGCCGGCCCGCCGACCCGGTCGCAGCCGTCGCTCGCGCAGGACGCATAGAACCAGAGCCGGGCGCCGCCCCGCCCGGCCTTGGCGTAGGCGGCGGGCGCGACCGTCGCCTCGCAGTCGTTCGGCACGCCCGGCCGCGGCTCCAGGCAGTTGACGAGCGGCGCCCAGACGTCGACCACGCCGGCGAGCGCCGGCACGAGCTGCTCGGTCACCAGGGTCGGCAGCTCGGGGTCGGCCTCCCGGGCCAGGCGTCCCGCGTGGAGCACCTTCGGGTAGTCCTCCGGCCCCTTCGGCTCGTCCCACAGGTAGAGGAACAGCCGATCGAGCCAGCCCTTCGCCCGGAAGTGGCTCGCCCAGGCCCGCCAGGTGAGGACCGTGCTGGCGGTCGTCGAGCCCCGGCCGGGTGGTGACGTCGATCGCGGTCAGCCGGGCCCCGGGCAGGGCGTCGCCCGGCCCGAAGACCGTGCCGTCGAGGAGCGGCCCGTTCTCCCGGTCGTAGGTCGACCAGTCGAGCCGGGCGCCGCCGCTCGTAAAGGTCTCGGGCGGCGGCACCATCGCCCCGCCGAAGAGGCTCACCCGGTGGCGCAGCGCCGCCTCGGCGTAGAGCCGGGTCAGGTGGTAGAGGTCCTCGTCGCTCGTGTACTCGCCCCGGTGCTGCTCGAGCGCGGCCGGTCCGCTGAACCCGAAGGCCGTCCGCAGGCTCGAGGTGGAGGGAAGCGTGAACGGCCAGACCTCGAGCGTCACCGGCACGGCGAAGCGGGGCGCGCCCGCCACCGACACCCGGACCGCGCCGCGATAGCTCCCCGGGGCGGTGCCGCTCGGCACGTAGAGCTCGATCCAGAGCGGCTGGTTGCGGTGCTCCGCGAGGTCGAAGGGGAAGGCGTTGCGGCGCTCGCCGACCCACGGGTCGACCCGCGGCACCAGGGGGTCGGGCCACTCGCCGGTGCCGCCGGCGACCGAGGAGGGCTTCTCGAGGTCGACGTAGCGCTCGAGGTAGACGGTGGCCTCCCGGCTCGCGATCCGCTCGGCGCCCGACGCGGCGACCAGGTCGGTGAGCTCCACGTCGACCCGCCGGACCGGGCGCTCGCGGGCGCGGAGCACGATCTGGAAGGGCTCGAACTCGTTGCGCGCGGCCGAGAGCGCGACCGGTGGGCGCCGCCCGCGTCCCTCGGCCGCGGCGGCCGGCGGATCGGCGGGGCGCACCTTGGCCATCGCGTGGGTCGTCCACCAGAGGAGGTCGTCGTCGGCACGAGCCGGCGTCGGGAGCGCCGCGCCGAGGAGCAGGGCCGCGAGCAGGGCCGGAGCGGCGAGCCGGCGGGGTCTCATGAGTAGGCCCGCCTCTCCGCCGCACCCGCCGGCGCCCGGTTCGTCTCGCGCTCGCGCCGGTCGAGGGCGCGCTCGACGATCTCCGAGAGCTCCTCGACCTTGTGCTCCCAGGACTCGGCCTCCATCGCCTCCGAGGTCTCGCCCCGCGGTCCCGTGGCGCCGCTCGCCAGGACCTCGTCGATCCGCGCGAGGAAGGCCTCGCGGTTGGCCGCCGTCCGCACCCGGGGAGCCAGCCGCTCGGCCTCGGGAATGGCGGTCGCCACCACCGGCAGACCGGCGGCGAGGTACTCGCGGAGCTTGAGCGGGTTGGCGGCCAGCGTCAGCTCGTTGATCCGGAACGGCAGGATCGCGACGTCGAACCCCTTGCAGTAGGCGGGCAGCTCGTCGTAGCGCTTGCGCCCCAGGATCCGCACGTTGTCGAGGCCGGAGACCGCGGCGAGGTCGGTGTCCGCCTTGCCGATCAGGGCGAGCGTCCAGTGCGGCCGGCAGAGCGCCAGGTGGCGGACCAGGTCGAGGTCGACCCAGTCGGCCAGCAGGCCGAAGAAGCCGACGACCGGCCCGTCCCCACGCGGCAGGTCGGAGGGCACCTCGGTCGCCGGGTCGAGGGCGCGGCGGAAGTGCTCCACCTCGACCCCGTGGGTGACCAGGTGGGTCTCCGGGTTGAGGTGGCGCTTGGCGGCGAGGAGCGGCTCCGCCGAGACCACCACCACGTCGGCGCGGGCTGCGAGCCGCGCCTCCATCTCGGCGATCCCGGCCGCCTCGGCGCCGGTGAAGCGGGTGTTCTCGTCGACGCAGTGGTAGAGGACCAGGCTTTCCCCCAGGGCTCCCGCCACCTCCGCGGAGCTGGGCACGAAGCTCCAGGTGATCGGCCGGTGCATGCCCAGGCGCCGGCAGGTCAGGCGCAGCGACGCCGCGAGCCAGACCCGGTTGAAGCGCCGGGCGAGCGGGCTGGCGTGGAAGGGCAGGACCAGCGGGCTGGTGACCCAGAGGTTCTCCTCGACCTGCCGGCAGCCGCGCCGGAAGTCGCCGAGCTTCTTGACCACCCGCCGGAGGTCGCGGGTCGAGACCGTCGGGTTCCGGCCGCCCAGGGAGTTCACCCAGAGCACCCGGTTCTCCCGCGCCAGGCGCACCATCACGTGCTTCTTGCTCAGCGGGTCGCCGTCCCAGTCGTTGGCGAAGCAGACGATGTCGTGGCCTCTCAGCATGGCGTCCTCCTCATCCCGCGAGCTGTGCCGAGGCGGGTGAGCGCTCCGCGCGGCGGCGGGAGGGTTCGAAGCGGCCGTCGAGGAAGACGCCGTGCCACAGCTCGAAGCTGAGCAGGCACCAGATCTCCTGGTCCCAGCGGGCCACCCCCCGCCGGTGCTCGTCGAGGAGGCGCTCGACGACCACGGCGTCGAACCAGGTGCGGCAGGCCGACCCCCGGTCGAGGAGAACCTCCCGGCTGAAGCCCCCGAGGCGGCGCAGCAGCGGCACCGTCGGCACCGGGAAGCCCTTCTTCGGGCGCTCGAGGATCGCCCGCGGCACCACGCCGCGCATCGCCTCGCGCAGCAGGAGCTTGCCGGTGCCGCCCGCCACCTTGAGCTCGCTCGGCAGACTGGCGGCCAGCTCCACCATGCGGTGATCCAGGAACGGCACGCGCAGCTCCTGGGAGTTGGCCATGGTCATCTTGTCGGCCTTGACCAGCAGGTCGTCGGCCAGCCAGGTCTTGGTGTCGGCGTAGAGCATCTGCTCGAGGGGCGGCCGGCCGGCCGCGGCGCGGAAGTGCTCGCCGAACACCGCCTCGGCTCCGGGGTCGCGGCCCGCGATGGACGGGCAGCCGAGGAGCTCGGCCTTGGTCTCCGGCAGGAAGCCGCGGCTGACCCCGCGGTAGCGCCGGGCGAGCGGCAGACCGGCGAGCCGCGCCCAGTGCCGGAGCCTCCCCCCCGGCAGCCGGCGGGCGGCGAAGGGCACCAAGGGCCCCAGGTGGCGGCCGACCGCGCGGTAGGCCCGCTCCAGGCCGAGCATCCGCCGGTAGATGCCGTAGCCGCCCAGGATCTCGTCGGCGCCCTCGCCCGAGAGCACCACCGTGACTCGGTCCCGCGCCATGCGGGAGACGAAGTAGAGCGGCACGCACGCGGGGTCGGCGACCGGCTCGTCCAGGTGCCAGGCGAGATCGACCAGGAAGTCCCGGAAGTCGAGGTCGGTGAGCCGGAGCTCGTGGTGGTCGGCGCCGAAGGCGTCGGCCGCCAGGCGTGCGAAGCCGAACTCGTTGGCCGCTTCCTCCCCGTTTGCCGAGGCGGCCTCGGCGGGTGGCCGGTAGCCGACCGTGAAGGTCCGGATCCGCTCCGCGCCGCCACCCTCGCCGAGCCGGGAGACCGCGGCCAGAACCGCCGTCGAGTCGAGCCCGCCGGAGAGGAAGACACCCAGGGGCACCTCGGACATCAGATGGAGGCGGACGGTCTCCTCGAACAGCTCGGAGAAGCGGCGCCGCGCCTCGGCGAGGGTCGGCCCGGCCTCGTCGGGGCGGGGCAGGTCCCAGTAGCGGCGCTCGCGCAGGCCCCGCTCGTCCCACACCATCAGGTGGCCGGGCTGGAGCTTGCGGATGCCCCGGAAGAGGGTCCGCGGGCCGGGCACGTAGCGCAACGAGAGGAACAGGTCGAGCGCCTCGGGATCGACCTCCCGCGGCACGCCGGGCACCTCGAGCAGCGCCTTGATCTCGGAGGCGAAGACCAGCAGGCCGGGGCCGGCGAAGTAGTAGAGCGGCTTGATGCCCAGCCGGTCGCGGGCGAGGAGCAGGCGCCGCCGGCGCTCGTCCCAGAGCGCGAAGGCGAACATGCCGCGCAGCGCCTCGACCGCGGCCTCGCCCCGCTCCTCGTAGAGGTGGACGATCGTCTCGGTGTCGGAGCGGGTCGCCAGGTGATGGCCGCGGCCCGCGAGGTCGGCGGCCAGGTCCCGGTAGTTGTAGATCTCGCCGTTGAGCACCAGGGCGACGCTCCGGTCCTCGTTGTAGAGCGGCTGGTGCCCCCGGTCGAGGTCGATGATCGCCAGCCGGCGGTGCGCCAGCCCGACGTTGCCGGCGAGGTGGAAGCCCTCGTCGTCCGGCCCCCGGTGCTCGAGGGCCCGGGCCATCGCTCGGAGCTCGCCCGGGGCCACCCGTGCTCCGGGATCAAACCGGACGATTCCCGCGATGCCACACATCGGTCGGCTCCTTGGTGGTCGGGCTCGAAAGGTGAGGCGCCGCCTCGCTTTCGCGGCGCAGGTCCAGGGTGCGGGGCGCCTCGGCGGCGAGGAGCGGCACGCCGTCGACCAGCAGGCGGCTCGCCTCGAAGGCGATCGCGCGCTCGAGCCGGCCGCCGGCAAGACGCGCCCAGAAGGCCTCGCCGGTCAGGCGGTAGGACTCGCGGCCGCCCTCGACGGCCGCCTCGGCGGCTCCGGGGGCGAGGATCGCCAGGTCCTCGCGCTCGCCGCGGGCGACACCCACACCGAGGCCGGGCGGGCCGTGCTCGCTCGTCCGAACCACGAGGGCGCGGGGCCGCGGCCGGGCGTCCTGGACGCGCTCGGCACCGGCGCGCCCGTCGTCGGGCGCCAGGACCGAGATCACCGCCGCCGGGGCGTCGGTGCGGAAGCGGGCGACGACCACCGGCGCCGGGCGCTTCTCGCCGTAGCGGCGAGACACCCAGCCTTCCTCGAGGCTCACCTCGAGGCGGGCGGTGGCGTGGAGGAAGAGGGTCAGGCCGGCGCCCTCCGTCGCCACGGAAAGGCTCACCGCGCGCCCCCCGGCGCTCGTCTCCGCCTCGTCGACGACGGCTCCCGGCGCCAGGTGGTAGAGGACGTCGAACGTGTGCTCGCCCACCCCGCGGAAGTCGTCGAGCACCCACCAGGTCGCCGGGCGGGCGTAGAGCAGGCGCCGCCGGTGGACCACGCCCGCCGGCGGCCGGGCGTAGCCGTGGTGCTCGCCGGCCACGCAGTCGACCCCTTCGAAGGCCAGGTCGTCGAGCCGCCAGACCGGTGCCTCGCTCTGCCAGCGGAAGGCGCCGCCCGGGGCCGACTGGCTGTCGCCGTCGACCACCACGGTGTTGTGCGCCGCGGTGGCCCGGAAGGCGTCGCGCCAGCCGCCGCCGGCCGGCCGCTCGGTGCCGCCGCGGTAGACGAAGGTCCCGGGGTCGACCAGGAGCTCCCGCCCGCCGGCGGAGAGGGTGAGCGACAGGGCGTCGGCGTGGCCGTGGCCGCCCCCGAGCGTCCCCAGGCCGCCGCAGTCGAAGACCATGTGGGCGGCCGACGGCCCCCAGCCGGAGCGCTGCACGAAGTAGCCCGCCTCGGGGAAGGACGCCCGGAGCCGCTCCGGCGGCGCGGCCTCGAGGGCCTGCCACCCGAGGTGGCCCTCGCGGCCGAGGAGCCAGAGCGTCGGCTCCGAGAAGCCGCCCGCGGCGGCCTTGAAGTCCTCCCGGGCGAAGACGACGGCGCCGGTGGCGAGCAGGTCGGCGGCCGAGTCGTAGTCGGTGGCGGCGAGCGCCAGGGCCCGCCCGCCGTCGTCGTCCCCGAGCCGCGGCAGGCGGCCGTTTGGGGCGGCGACGTAGAGCAGGAAGTCGAGCATCGCCTCCAGCCGCCGGGCGACCCGCTCGTCGAGCGCGAACCCGTCGGCGCGCCCCAAGATCAGGGCCTGGAGATAGAACTCGACCGTGTAGGCGTGGTACCAGGTCGAAAGCTCGCCGTGGACCCCGTCGCGGCACACCTGGCGCCCGGCCTCCTGGACCAGGAGGTCGGCCCCCCGCTCGAGCCACGCCGAGCCGCCGGCGGCGTCGGCGAACACCAGGCCGCCCAGGAACAGCGCCGTCGCCTCCCCGACCAGGTGAGTGTTGGGGCTGGAGAAGACCGACGGGTACTCCGCGACGTGGTCGAGCTGGGCGAAGAGCGAGGCGCAGACGGTGCGCGCGGCCGCCTCGTCGAGCGCCTCCGAGGGGAGGATGAAGAACAGGGACCAGAGCCAGGAGACGGCGCGCAGGGCGATCTCCAGGCTCGAGTGCCAGTTGACGCCCAGGCCGGGCGGGTTCTCTTCGATCCAGCCGAGGAGCTGGTCGACCACCTCGCGGGCGTAGCGTTCCTCGCCGAGCACGAAGTAGGCCTTCGCGAGCCGCGGCAGGTGCTGGTGCCGGTTGAGCTCGTGGACGCGCTTGGGGTCGCCCGCGCCGCGCTCGTGGACCAGGTCGTAGTCGGCCCAGAAGCGCCGCTCCCAGATGCCGCCGCCCACCGGGTCGCGATGCCAGTCGATCACCCGGCCGCAGTCGACCTCGCCGAAGCCCAGGAGCTCGATGCGGTGGGCGGCGAGCCGCTCCGCCTCGGCGGCGATGCGCGGGATCCGCCCGGGAAGGCACTCGGAGAGGAGAGCCACGCGGGCCTCGCGGGCCCCGCGGCCGACCGGCAGGTAGAAGCGCGGCGCCACCTCCTCGAGGTAGCCGAGAGCCGAGGGCGGCTCGGAGCCTTCCCGGGGCAGCCGGGCGAGGAACCGGGCCTCGTCGCCGGCGGCCGAGCCGAACGCGAAGGCGGCCCGGTCGACTCCCCGCCGCATGCGTTCGCGCAGGCGGTAGCCGAGCTCCTGGCCGCTCATCTCGGGCAGGCGGCGGAGCTTGGCGAGGAGCGCGGCGTTCATCACCCGCCTCCACAGGCGGCGATGTCGCGGTAGGTGCGCAGCAGCCGCTCGACGCCGAAGCTTTCGGGAGACGAGGGGCGGGGTGCCGACGGCGCTTCGGCGGCAAGCAGGACGTCCTCGGCGACCGCCGCCAGCTCGCGCTCGTCGCCGGGGGTGAACAGCACGCTTCCCGGCGGCCGGTTGCCGGTGTCGCTGGCGACCACCTGCACGCCGAGGGCGAGCGCTTCGCGCACCGACAGCGCGTCGCCGTCGACCAGGGTGGGGCGGACGAAGAGGTCGGAGCGCGAGATCAGGGTCAGGCACAGGTCGTGAGAGAGGTCGCCCGGCAGGACGACCCAGTCTCCGAGCTCGCCGGCCGCGGCGCGGGCCGCCGCCTCCTCCTCGGCCTCGCCGCTCCCCATCACCAGGCAGCCCAGGCCGGGGTGGCGCTCCTTGAGCCGCAGGAGCGCCGCGAGCAGCACCTCGAAGCCGTACTCCGGACGGAAGAAGAGGGTCGCCGTGAGCAGGGGCCGGCAGCCGGCGAGCCAGGCCTCGAGCGGCTCCGGGACGGGCGTCGCCGGGGGCGGCGTGGCGAGGTAGGCGGGAGCCACCTCGAGGCGCCCGGCGGCGAGGCCGAGCGCCGCCACGGCCTGCCGGATCTCCTCGTTGACACACAGCACGCGCTGGTAGGAGGCGAGCGCGAGGCGCGCGAGGCCGCGCCGCCAGGCCAGGCCCGCCAGGTACGCCGGCACCATGCCGGAGTGCAGGGTCACCATGCGCCCCGGGGCGCGGCGGGCGGCGAGGCCGCAGACGAGCACCACCAGCCAGCTCTTCGGGTTGTGGCCGTTGGTGTGGACGTGGACGCTCCAACCTCGGCAGGCGTGGTGCCGGACGCGGGCCCAGAGCCGGGCGAGGCGCACCAGGGCGGTGGAGGGCCGTTTCCTGGCGCGCCCCGCCCGGCGGCCGGCGGCGTCGAGCACCCGGCAGCGGGCGCCCGAGCGGGTGAGCAGCTGGTGGGCGGTCGCGACGTGGACCGAGATGCCGCCGTGCGGTGGCGGGCAGGGGCCGATCAGGAGCAGCTTCAGGGCGCCGTCGCTCATCTCGGCCCCGCTTGCGCCCTGCCGGCGAGAGGGAGCGCCCGGCTGCCGTACCGGTGGCGGCGCGCCAGGAGCCGCAGGTAGAGATCCGTGGTGCGCTCGATCATGCGCTCGTTGGTGAACCGGGTCTCGACCCGGGTGCGGCCCGCCCGGCCGAGCTCGGCGGCGAGGTGGGGCGAGCCGAGGACGCGCAGCACGCCCTGGGCGAGCGCGCTCGGGTCGGAGGCCGGGACCAGGAACCCGGTCACCCCCTCGTCGACCACCTCGGGGTTGCCGCCGACCGCCGTCGCCACCACCGGGACGCCGGCCGCCATCGACTCGAGGAGCGAGTTCGACAGCCCCTCGCTGAGCGAGGAGAGGACCGAGACGGTGAGCTCGGGGAGGATCTGCGGCACGTCGGTGCGGGCACCGGTGAAGACGACCCGCTCTCCGAGGCCGAGACGCCGGGCGCGGCGCTGGAGGTCGGCGACGTACTGCGGCCCGACGCCGGCGGCCGGACCGCCGATCACCAGGAACCGCGCGTCCGGCCGGCTCCGCGCCACCCGCGCGGCGGCCGAGAGGAAGTCCTCGAGGGCCTTGACGTGGTCGATCCGGCAGATGGTGGCGACCAGCGGGGCGTCTGCGGGCAGCCCCAGGGAGGCGCGGAAGTCACGCCCGGCCGCGCCTCTCGCGGTGGCCGGCGGCACGATCCCGTTGTGGACCACCTCGAGCTTCTCGGCCGCATAGCCCTCGCCGCGCAGCCGCTCGGCGACCGCCTCGGCGTTGGTGACCACCACGTCGGCCAGGCGGCACGCCTCGCGCTGGACGCGCAGCAGGCCCGGGCTCCACATCGAGCCCATGTCCCGGACCGAGGCGACGATCGCCGGCGTGCGGGCGAGCCAGGCGGCGGTCACCCCGAAGACGTTGGGATAGAGCCCGGTCGTGTGGACGACGTCGATCCGCTCGCGCCGCAGGTAGCGGACCAGTTGGGCCAGCCGGCGCACGACGGTGGGGCTCCGGAGGCTGGGGAACGGATACGCGGTCAGCGGGATCGGCGGCGCCTCGTCCTCCCGGAGCTCGTCGCGCAGCTGTCCCTCGACCCGGAAGCAGGCCACGTGCACCTCGATCTCGGAGGCGCGAAGCCCCTGGACGAGGTTCAAGAACTGGCGCTCGGTCCCCCCGTGGCAAAAGGAGGTCACGAACTCCAGGACCCGCATCCGGCCGTGCATTCTCAGCTCCCCTCTCGCGAAATGAAAAGTCCCCGGACGGCGACCTCGTCTTCGGTAGGGGCAAGCGGCGTGCCAGGCGCCCGTGCCGCCGCGGAGGCCCGGCGGCGGGGGGCGCGCGGCGCGACGGGCGCGGCGGCGACGGAGGCCGGGTTCCCTTCCGCGGAAGCGCCCTTCCCCCGGTCGAGGAAGGTCCGGCACCAGAGCTCGAACGAGAGGAGGGTCCAGAGCTGGAGGTCGAGGGGCCGGCCGGCCGCGTGGAGGCGCAGGAGATCCTCGACGTAGCCGGCCTGGAAGATCCCTCGCCGGCGGCTGGTCTCCGAGAGCAGCAGCTCGCGGAGATAGGGGCCGAGCCGGCCCCGGAACCACCCGCCGAGGGGGATCGCGAAGCCCCGCTTCGGGCGGTCCAGGACCGGCTGCGGCACCCACCCCTCGAGAGCGCGCTTGAAGACGTACTTGGTGCGATTACCGCGCAGCTTGAGCTCGGGGGGGATCCTTGCGGCGAGCTCGACGAGCTCGTGGTCGAGCAGTGGCACCCGCGCCTCGAGCGACGACGCCATGCTCATGCGGTCGACCTTGGTGAGGATGTCGAGAGGCAGGTAGGTGGCGAGGTCGAAGCGCTGGAGGGCCGAGAGCCAGTGACCGTCCGAGCCGTCGAGGAAGCGCCGGACGGCGTTCGGCGGGTCGTAGGGCGCCATCCGCTCGAGGACGTCGGGCCGGAAGAGCTTCGCCTTCTGATCGTCCTTGAAGAGGGTGCCCGCGTCGAGGTAGCGGTCGGCTCCGACGAGCGCCGTGTGGCGCAGCAGCTCGCGGCCGGTGGCACCCTCGGGGAGCGACTCGCCGATCGCGCCGAGCAGCCGGCGCACCGGCGCCGGCAGGAACCGGTTCGCCCGCTCGCGCCGCTCGACCCGGTACTTGTCGTAGCCGGCGAAGAGCTCGTCGCCGCCGTCGCCGGAGAGCACGACCGTCACGTCGTCGGCGGCGAGCTTCGAGACCATGTAGGTGGGAATCGCCGAGGAGTCGCCGAACGGCTCGTCGAGGTACCAGGCGAGCTCTTCGAGGACCTCGACCACCTCCGGCACCACCACCTGCTCGCGGTGGCGGGTGCCCAGGCGCTCGGCCACCATCCGGGCGACGTCGAGCTCCGAGTAGTCGCTCTCCTCGAAGCCGATCGAGAAGGTGCGCACCGGCCCGGAGCCGGAGCCAGCCCCGCGGGTCATGGCGGCGACCACCGCGCTCGAATCGACACCGCCGCTCAAGAAGGCGCCGAGCGGCACGTCGCTCACGCGGTGGAGCTCGACCGATTCGACGAGCTTGGCGCGCAGCCGCTCGATCCACTCCGCCTCCGTCGGGCCCGGGTCGGCCTCGAAGCGCGGCTCCCACCAGCAGCGGGTCTCGACCCCGCCGCGCGCCGAGGCGAGCAGCAGGTGCCCGGGCTCGAGCTTGGCGATCCCGGCGACGATCGACGCCGCTGGCGGCGTGGTCGAGAAGTGGAAGAGGTGCTGGACCGACCCCCAGTCGAGCTCGACGGGGAGCTCGCCCAGGGCGAGGATGGCCTTGACCTCGGAGCCGAAGGCGAGGGTGTCGCCGTGCGGGCCGTGGTAGCGCGCCCAGTAGAGCGGCTTGATCCCGAGCCGGTCGCGGGCCACCAGCAGGCGCCGGCGGGAGTCGTCCCAGAGGGCGAAGGCGAACATCCCGCGCAGGCTCTCGACGCAGGCCGCACCCTCCTCCTCATAGAGGTGGACGATGACCTCGGTGTCGGTCGCCGTGCGGAAGACGTGGCCCCGGGCCTCGAGCCGGCGGCGGAGCTCGCGGAAGTTGTAGATCTCGCCGTTCAGGACCACCTCGACGGTGCCGTCCTCGTTGCCGATCGGCTGCCGGCCGGTCGCGAGGTCGATGATCGAAAGCCGGCGCATGCCCAGGCCGACCCCCGGCCCGAAGAAGAGCCCTTCGTCGTCCGGCCCGCGGTGGACCAGGGCGTCGGTCATGGCGCGCACCCGGGCGGGGGCCACCGGCCGTTCCTCGAAGCTCAAGATGCCTGCGATGCCACACATGGTCTGCCTCCTAGCTCGTCTCCGAGGGTTCCGGCCGCGGACCGCGGACCGTGACTCTCTTGACCGCGTCCAGGACCGCCCGGACCTCCTCGTCGCGGAGCACGCCGAAGGAGAGCATCACGACCAGGAGCACCGCGGCGTAGACCAGCCCCAGGATCGCCAGGGTGGCGAAGGTGCCGGGCGCCAGCTCCGGGCGTATCCAGACCACGGGCACGGCGGCGGCGATGCTGGTGGCCGCGATCGCGCCCAGGTCGCGCCAGGGGAGCAACCCGCCCCAGCCGGTCTCGAGCCGCCGGCGGATGCGCACCATCGCCAAGCTCTTGGCCACCAGCGTGCCGAGGACGGTCGCCGCGACCGCCCCGACCAGGCCGAAGAGCGAGACCGCGGCGGCGATCGACGCCACGATCACGCCCAGCCGGGCGAGGTTCATGTAGAGGATGAAGCGCACCTCGGCGAACACCCGCAGCACGGCGTCGGTCTGGAAGGCGCTCAGCAGCACGACCGAGGTCCAGACCATGAAGATCGGCACGCTCGCGAGGTAGCGGTCGGTGTAGAGGAACGGGATCAGGTCGCCGGCCGACACCAGCAGCAGGGTGACGAACGGGAACAGGATCAGGGCGAGCTTGCGCGTGGTGCCGGTCCAGATCCCGCGCGCCGTCTCGAGGTCGCCCCCCTTGAGCGCCCGCCCCATGCCCACCATCAGCACGTTGCCGGCCGAGGAGGCGGCGAAGTCGACCAGCGGGATCTGCAGGCACCCGACGGCGTAGACCGCGAAGGTCGCGGCGTCGAACCAGGAGGAGACCGCGAACTGGTGGAGGTTGGCCTGGGCGACCTCGACCATCACCGCGAGCTGGAAGGGCAGGCTGTAGCCGAGCTGGCGCCGGGCGAGCGCACGGTCCGCCCGCAGCTCGCCGCCCTCGTCGCGATTCCGGGCGAGGAGGACGAGGTGGGCGCCGAGGCGGACCATGGCGAAGGCGAGCCCGCCCAGGAGCAGCCACCGGATCCCGCCCACCAGCACCGCCGGCACCAACATCGCGGCCGCGCGCAGGATGTCCGAGAGGGCGTAGGAGGCGGTCGCCGCCAGGTATCGCTGGCGGCACATGAGGCCGATCTCGAGACCGGCGGCGGCGAGCATGAAGAGCAGATAGGCGCCCACCAGGGGCAGGAGGCCGGCGAGCGACGGGTTGTTGAGCCAGCCGGCGATCGCGTGGCGCCCGAACCAGAGCCCGGCGAGCGCCGCCGACCCGGAGACGAGCAGGCCGTAGAGGGCGTTGGTCTGGAAGCGGCCGCTCTTCTCCGGCTCGAGCGGCAGGAAGTAGAAGAGGCTCTCGGCCATCCCCATCTGGCCCAGGCTGAAGAGCGTGGTGTAGATCAGGAAGAGCTGCTTGTAGGTGCCGAACTCCGCCGGCTCGAAGACCCGCGCGAGCACCACCGGCACGAAGAAGGTCGCCGCGAACCCGACCAGGCGGCCGGCCATCAGCTGGAGCGCCGGGGCGAAGGTGAACCCGCCGCCGCCGGGCTCGGCGCGCGCGGCGCTCACGGCGCCTCCTCCGCGGCCGGCGTCTCGCGGGCCACCACCTGGGCCGCCGAGGCGAGCCCGAGGACGAGATAGGGGAACCAGCTCAGCACGTAACCGCCGGAGAGGCCGCAGACCAGGAAGCCGACGAGCGAGATCTCGATCGCCGAGACCAGGCGGAAGAGGTCCGGCCGGCCGGCGGCGCGGAGGCGGCGGGCGAGCCGGTGCGAGCGCCAGAGGCCGAAGCCCACCAGCAGGACGTAGGCGAGCGCCCCGAGGGCCCCGGTCTCGCCCAGCACCTGGACGATGGTGTTGTGGCTGTGGAGCCAGCCTTCGGCGGCCGAGCCCGAGGGCGCGTACATCGGCCAGCCGAGCACCGAGCAGCCGATCCCCACGCCGAGGACGGGATGGTCGGCGAACATCGCGAGGCCGGCGCGGATCGTGTCCAGGCGCTCGTTGACGGTGGTGTCCGCGACCAGGTCGCCGAACCCCTCCGAGCGGTGCCAGAAGGAGCCGAGGACGACCGCGCAGAGCAGCACTCCGACGACGAGCCCCGGCAGGCGCCACTTCGGCCGCACCCAGAGCCAGAAGCACAGGCCCGCGACCACCGCGAAGCCCATCAGGCCGCCGCGGGAGTAGCTCCAGAAGACGGCCGCGGCGTAGAGCGCCAGGGCGCCGCCGAGCGCCGCCCGGCGCCAGCCGGTGACCACCGTGGCGAGCGCCAGGACCAGGGGGAAGAGGAGCACCAGGCTGTAGGCGAGGTCGTTGGGGTTGGCGAAGATGCCGATCCAGCCGGCGCGGTCGCCCTCGACCAGCTCGCCGGCGCGCAGGTGCTGGAGCGTGCCGAGCGCCGGGAGCGAGGCCGCCGATCGCCATCACCGCGTAGGTTGTGCGCAGCCGCCGCCAGCTCTCGACCGTGTTGACCAGGAGCAGATAGATGGCGACGAACTTCGCGAGCTCGAGCGTGCTCTCGACCGCCAGCCGGGTCCACAGGGCGGTGAAGCTCGAGACCGCCGCCGCGGCGAGGAAGGCGAGCAGCAGGTGGCTCTCGGGCCAGGCGAGCCGGATCGCGGCGTGCCGGCCGTGCGCCAGGCTGCGTTCGACGAACAGCACCGCGAGCGCCGCGAACGCGACCGACTGGGCGGGGGCGAAGGGCGCGAGCGCCGGCACCAGGAGCGCGGCGTTGGTGTAGAGCAGGAGAAGAAAGCCGGCCAGCAGCTTGTACGACCACGGGGTGGTGGGCGAGCGCTCGAGGCCGCTGCCGGCGCCGGCTTCCACGCCGCCCCCGGCCGCCCGGCGGCCGAGCCGGCCGTGGCGGATCCGGACCCCCGGCAGCGTCACGCCGCCGATTCCGTCGCCTGCGAGCACGTCGCCCTCCTTCGGAGGCGGAGATAGAGGTCGCGGATGCGCTCGCTCTCGGCGAGCAGGACGTCGACGATCCGGCCGGCGGCGCGGCCGTCCCAGAGCTCCGGCACGCCGCTCGCCGCCCACTCGCCGCGCCGGGCCTCGAGGGCGCCGTCGACGATCGCCCGCAGGCGCGTGCCGACCAGCCGGTTGGTGCCTTCGAGCACCGTCGCCGGCCGCTCGGTCGACGGGCGCAGCGTCAGGCAGGGCACACCGAGCGCGGTCGCCTCCTCCTGCAGGCCGCCCGAGTCGGTGAGCACGCAGGCCGAGCACTGGACCAGCCGCAGGAAGTCGAGATAGCCGAGCGGGCCGGTGAGCTGGACGTCCGGGGCCTTCTCGAGCACCTCCCACAGCCCCATCTCGCGGAACCGCTTGGCGGTGCGGGGATGGGCCGGGAAGACCACCGGTAGCTGCCGCTGGAGCTCGCGGACGGCGGCGACGATCCGGCCGGCGACCGCCGGGTCCTCGACGTTCTCCGGGCGGTGCAGGGTCAGGACGGCGTAGCGGCGGGGGACGAGGCCCCAGCGCGCGAGCGCCGTCGAGCGCGAGATCCGTTCGAGGCGCGCGAGGAGGGCGTCGACCATCACGTTGCCGACCAGCCAGACCTTCTCCGGCGCCGTCCCCTCGCGGGCGAGGTTCGCCGCGCCGCTCGCCTCGCTGGCGAAGAGGAAGTCCGAGATCGAGTCGGTGAGCACCCGGTTGACCTCCTCGGGCATCTCCCGGTCGAAGCTCCGGAGCCCGGCCTCTACGTGGGCCACCGGGATGCCCAGCTTGACCGCCGTCATCGCGGCGGCGACCGTCGAGTTGACGTCACCCACCACCAGCACCAGGTCGGGCCGGCGCTCGAGGAGCACCGGCTCGATACCCTCCATCACGCGCGCCGTCTGGGCCGCGTGCGAGCCCGAGCCGACGCCGAGGTCGACGTCCGGCTGCGGCAGGCCGAGGTCGCGGAAGAAGACGCCCGACATCTGCCGGTCGTAGTGCTGGCCGGTGTGCACGAGGGTCGCCCGGATCTCGGGACGGCGGCCCATCTCCTCGAGCAGCGGCGCGAGCTTGACGAAGTTCGGCCGGCAACCGGCGATGCACATCACCTCGAGCGGCCTCACGCCGAGACCTCCTGCGGCTTGCGCCCGCGCCTCGGCCTCGCCGGCCGGCGCCGGCGGTGGTCGAGCCGGCACGGGCGCGCGAGGTCGAGGACACCCTGGACCTGGCAGGCCGCGATGGCCGGCGAAAAGCGGCCCGAGAGGCCGACGCTCGAGCGCTCCCAGAAGGACCTGCGCTGGATGGTGAGCAGCGGCCGGCCGGCGAGGCCGTGCGCGCAACAGGTGTAGGCGTAGCGGTAGCCGGCGGCGTGCGCCGCCTCGACCGTCGTGGGGCAGAACTGGCCGTCCGGGTAGGCCAGGTGGCGGACCTCGCCGCCGAGGCGCTCCTCGAGCGCCCGCTTCGCGCTCGCCAGCTCGGCGCGGATCGTCTCCGCGCCTTCGTTGGGAAGGATCGGATGGCTGCGGGTGTGCGAGCCCACCGTCACGCCCGACTCGTGCAAGGCGACCACCATCGGCCAGGTCATCGGCCGCAGCTCCTCGGCGAGGGCCCCCGGTACCGAGACCTCGCTGCGCAGCGCCACCAGAAGCGGCAGGAGCTCGCGGCGCGGCAGGCTGCGCAGGAGGTGCTCGACCAGGTCCACGAGCCACTCGGCCGGCGCGTGCCGGCCGGGGCGGAAGCGGTGGGCCGCGATCCCGACCCCTTCGAGCCGCCGGACCAGGCGCTCGGCGCCCTCGCGGGCGCGCAGGCGCTCGAGCAGGACGTAGAGCTCGTCGTGGAGGTGAGGGCCGTGGGTGTCGACGACCCCGGTGACCACGAAGACGGCGAACGGGATGCCCTTGCGCCGCAGCAGCGGAAAGCCGTTGTGGTAGACGTCGGCGTAGCCGTCGTCGAAGGTCACCGCGGCGAGCGGGCGGCGAGCGCGGCGGCCGCCGCCCCCCGCCTCGAGCCGGCGGCCGATCTCGTCGAGGCCGACGAAGTCGTAGCGCCGGCCCACCCAGTCGAGCTGGGCCTCCAGCGTGCGCTGGCTCACCAGCATGGCGGGGGCGCTCAACGGGTGCTCGCGGACGTCCTCGACCACCCGGTGGTAGCAGAGGACGAGCGGCCGCCGCCCGCCCCGCCCGGTCAGGCGGCCGATCAACCGATCGGCACCCGCGGCGTGGAGGCCGTTGGCCCCGACGGTCTTGACGAGCTTGCGCAGCATCAGGCTCTCGCCCCCCCTCCTTTCCCCGCCGCCGGCGCCCGGTCGCTGAGCCAGGCGCGCACGCGCGAGCGGGTTTCGCGCGCCAGAGCGCGCCCCCGGCGCCTCAAGCGTGCCTCGGCCGAAGGCGGGTAGAGCTCGAGGCGCACCAGCGAGCGGGTGCGCTCGGCCCAGAGGAACTTGTAACTCTCGTCTCCGTGCAGCAGGTCGTACTCGCGGGCGCCCTCGGCGATCGCCTCGCGGATCGTCAGGCCCATGGTGACCAGGCCGACGCTGTGGTCACCGAAGGCCGGGTCGAAGCCCGCCTGGTAGAAGAGGAAGCGGCCGCGGTAGAGGAAGCCGTAGAGGGCCGCCACCGGCCGGCCGTCGAGCCGCAGCACGTAGAGCCGCAGCCAGTCGCGGTCGAGGGCCAGGCGGACGACCTCGCGGTGGAAGGCGATGACCTCCGGGCCGGTGAAGGCGTCCGACCCGCCCCGGCCGGACCACCGCCGCCGGTGCAGGGCGACCAGGACGTCGAGCGCGCGCTCGGCCTCCTCGGCGGTGCGGGCGCGCTCGAAGCGCACCTCGAAGCCCTGCTCGAGCTTGCGCAGGCGCCGGCGCAGGTTCTGGCGGTGGCTGCTGCCGAGCCCCGCCACGTAGTCCTCCCACGAGAGGCCTTCGAGCTCGATGTAGGGGCACACCTGGGCGCCCCGCTCGAGCGGCTCCCAGCCCCGCTCGGCGAGCCCCGCGGCGAGCGCGGCCGCCGCCGGCAGGTCGGACGGGAGCTGCGGCAGGTCGAGCACCGGCCGCTGCCGGCCCAGGTACATGGCCAGGGCCTCGGTGGCGCCCGCCTCCTCGCCGCGGCGCACGATCAGGTCGAGGTAGTCCGAGCCGACCGTGCCGGCGCCCAGGAAGCGCAGGGGGCTCGCCGGCAGCCAGCACCAGGGGCGCGCCGCCGAGGTGGCGAGCGGCGCGAGGGCCACGAGCCGGCCGCCCCGGCGAACGGCGAGGATCGCCAGCCGCCGGCCCCGCCCGAGGTGGTGCCACCAGGTGTGGAGCCACTCCCAGGTGAGGAACAGGTGGTCCGCCGCGCTGGCGGCGAGCAGCTCGTCCCACTCCGCGCGCAAGGCGGTGAACTCGCCCTGGGTCGCGATCCGCTCGACGGAGCAGGGCGGCTCCGCCGTCACCAGCTCGCCGCACCCGTCGCGCCGGTCCAGCCCGTCGAGCCAGGGCGCCGCGACCGCCGCCGCGCTCGCTTCAGGCGGTGACACGGTTTCCTCCGAGCGGGGCGGCGGCGATCGGGAAGGCGTTCTGGAGCTTCGGGGCGAGGCCGAACTTCATCAGGTGCGCGAGGCCGGCCCGGGGTGAGGGCCGGAACACGAACAACCAGTGATGGGTCCGCGTCTCGTAGGTCCAGCGCAGCTTCCACGGCTCGGCGTCGCCCAGGAGGTCGAGCTCGTCGAGCCCGCGCTCGAAGGCGTCGCGCAGGATCTCGCCGTACATGACGGTGCCGGGCGAGCAGCGCGAGTACTCCGGGTCGTAGCCCCCCTTGAGCAGGTAGAGCCGCGCGCCGTGCCGCAGGCCGTAGCTGAAGGCCAGGCGCCGGCCGCCGGCCTTCAGGAAGTCGAGGCGGAGCCAGCCGCGGGCGGCCATCCGGTGGGCGAGCTGGCGGTAGAAGGAGCGGGTCTCCGGCCGGCTGCGGATCGCGGTGCCGGCCTCGCCCTTCCAGGCCGCGGCCTCGAGGGCGAAGCCTTCGTCGAGCGCGCGGTCGAGCTCGGCGGCCGGGAGTCCTTCGCAGGCCACGGTCTCGAGCTCGACCTCGCCGAACTCCTCGAGGCGCCGCATGCGGTTGCGCAGGGTGCGGCGGAAGCTCGGGCTCAGCCCCTCGAGGTAGGTCTCCCAGTCGCCGCGGATCGAGACGTAGGGCGAGCCGCTCGAGCGCCAGCGGCCGATCAGATACCCCTCGGAGGAGGCGAGGTCGGCCAGCCGGCTGGAGGCCACCGAGTCCTCGGGGAGCTGGCAGAGCTGGAGCAGGTCCCAGTCGCCGCCCTCCTCGCGCAGGTGGCGCCAGAGCGCCTCGTAGGCCTCGTCCTGGTGCTCGCGGACGAGCACGTCGAGGCGCGGGGTGTGGGGATTCCAGGGAAAGCCGAGCCGCTCCAGCCCGATCCCGCACACCCGGGTCGAGTCCGAGCGCAGCGGGATCAGGCCGACCGGCACGCCGGTGCCGTCGCGCAGCACCAGGATGCGCAGCCCGTCGGAGCGCCCGAAGCACTCCCACCAGGTGCGGATCCACTCGTGGGTGAGGAACGGGTGGGCGATGTCCGAGCGCGCGGAGAGCTCCCGCCACGCCGGCTCGAGATCGAGCAGGCCGCGGTGGGTCGTGACGCTCGTCACCTCCAGGGAGGAGTCGGGCGCCCGCGCGCCGCTCCGGGCCCGGCTCGGATGGGTCCTGCCGGCCTGCATCCTCATGGCTCGAGCGGGCGCAAGAGCCGTCCGTGACCCCGCGCGAGGCGGGGACGCGGCTCGGTCCAGACTCCCTCGAGGCCGCGGCCCCGAAGGTAGAAGTAGAGAGCCGTGAGCGCGGCCCAGTTCATCAGGACAAACGTGTACGGCACCAGGAGCAGACGCTTCATGGTTGACGCTGCCCTCCTTTCAGAACCGGTACCCGCGCGCCGAGCCGACGGGGAGCGCCGCCCGACGAGCGGACGAGGGCGCCGGCGCCGGCGAGCAGGTACCAGGAGCATTGAGCGATTAGAAACAAGAGAAAGAAGCCCTCCCGCAGAAACAGGTTCGACAGCAGGAGGAGAAGGAGGAAGTGGGGGGCCAGGAGCCGTCCCAGCTTGTGAGACACGAACTGCACGAAGATCGGGTTGCGCCAGGGCACCAGAAGGTCGGGCTCGAGGGCCAGGAGCTGGAAGTTGCCGGCCAGGGTGCGGACCTTGCGCCGGAACTCGTCCTCCGGCGGGCAGACGCGGTCGAGCACTCGCGCCCGGGGCTCGTAGACGGTGCGGCGGCCGGCCAGCACCGCGCCCATGGGGACGATCACGTCGTCCAGGATCGCGCTCTCGGGGACCGGCCGGAACAGCTCGCGGCGGATGGCGTAGAGCGCTCCGGTGGCGCCGACGGTCGAGTGGATGCGGCTCTCCATGGCGCGCAGCGCCTTCTCGTAGCGCCAGTAGAGCCCGACGCCGTCGGCCGCCTGGCGGCCCTCGTCGTCGAGCAGCACCAGCTCGCCGGTGACCGCCCCGACCGCCGGGTCCGCGAGGTCGGCGAGCAGCTCCCGAAGGGCCGCGGGCTCGACCTGTTGGCGGGCGTCGCAGAAGACCAGCACCTCGCCGTGCGAGGCTTCGACCGCCCGGTTGAGGGCCGCCGCCTTGCCCTGGTGGCGGGTCGAGCCGACGACGCAGACGCGACCGCCGGCGCACTCCCGGGCCACCCGGTCGGTGCCGTCGGTCGGGCCGTCGAGCGAGACGACGATCTCGAGCTTCTCGGGCGGGTAGTCGAGGTGCCGGCAGTTGTCGATCTTCGGCGCGATCGTGTCGTGCTCGTTGCGGGCCGCGATCACCAGCGAGACGGTCGGCTCCCAGGAGCCGCGGGCGACCGGGCGCCGGGCCAGCCGCGACCACAGGGCGGCGACCAGCGGGTAGCCCACGTAGACGTAGACCACCACCGCGAGCGAGAGCCAGAAGACCGTTTCCGCCAGGACCATGAGCGCGCCTCCCGCCTAGAGCTTCCGCACGTGGTCGGCCGGCAGGTGGGCCAGCGCGTTCCGGGTGTCGAGGACGAGCGGGGCGTGGGCCACGAGCTCGGTGTAGTCGAACGACGAGTGGTCGGTGATGACGATCGCGAGGTCGAGACCCGCCGCGAGCTCCGGGCCGAGCGGGCGCGACTCGAGCAGGCGGCCGTCCATCGACAGGCGGGGCGCGAACGGGTCGCTGTAGGACGCATCCGCGCCGCGCTCGAAGAGCAGGCGCAGGATCTCGAGCGCCGGCGACTCGCGGACGTCGCTGATGTCCTTCTTGTAGGTCACGCCGAGGACGTGGACCCGCGAGCCCTTGAGCGGCTTGCCGGACTCGTTGAGCAGCTCCATCGCGCGGCGCACCACGAACTGCGGCATGTCGCCGTTGATCTTCTGGGCGAGCTGGATGAACTGCGGCTCGAAGCCGTCGATCCGCGCCCGCCACTGGAGATAGATCGGGTCGATCGGGATGCAGTGGCCGCCCAGGCCGGGGCCGGGATAGAAGGGCATGAAGCCGAAGGGCTTGGTCGCCGCCCCGGCGATCACCTCCCAGACGTCGATCCCCAGGTGCGAGCACATCTGGGCCATCTCGTTGACCAGCGCGATGTTGACGCTGCGGAAGGTGTTTTCGAGCAGCTTCACCATCTCGGCGACGCGGGTGCACGAGACCGGCACGACCTTGCCGACGCACGGCCCGTAGAGCTTGGCGGCGAGGCGGGTGCAGCGGGGCGTGACGCCGCCCACGACCTTGGGGATGTCGCGGGTCTTGTAGTCCCGGTTGCCCGGATCGACGCGCTCGGGCGAGAAGGCGAGAAAGAAGTCGCGCCCGACCTCGAGCCCGCTCTCCAGGAGCTTCGGGAGCACCAGCTCCTCGGTCGTCCCGGGGTAGGTGGTGCTCTCCAGGATCACGAGCTGTCCGGGATGGAGGCGCTTCGCCACCTCCTCGGTCGCCGCGATCACGTAGGTCAGGTCCGGGTCCTTGGTCTTGCGCAGCGGCGTCGGCACGCAGATCGTGACCACGTCGGCGTCGGCGACGACGTTCCAGTCGGTGGTCGGCGTGAGCCGGCCGTCGCCGATCGCCGCCGCGAGCTCGTCGTCGCCGACGTCGGTGACGTGGGAGCGGCCGCGCGAGAGCGCCGCCACCTTGACGGCATCGACGTCGATGCCGGTGACCCGGAAGCCGGCGGCGCCGAAGGTCAATCCGAGGGGGAGGCCGACGTAGCCCATCCCGACGACGGCGACCGACGCCGTGCGCGAGGCGAGCTTGGCCTCCAGGACGAGGCCGGGATCCGCGACCTCGGCCGGGCGGGCCGGCCGGTCGACCACACGCAGGGTCTCGACGCTCATTCCGCACCTCCCGACACCGCCGCGAGCCCGATCCGAGCTTGCGGCGCGGCGGCCTCGACGGCGAGCGGCTCGGCGTCCCACCGGTGGAGGCCCAAGGCGAGGGAGACCACGATCTCGCCGAGGCGCCGGGGATCGTGGCGGTCGTAGCGCCCGGCGCGCGAGGAGAGGTCGGCCGCGACCGGGAGCACGCCCATGGCGGCGATGTCACGCCGCGTCCAGCGCACCGGCCGGCCGGCCGGGCCGTCCACCCCGGCGCCGGTGGTCGCCGGCGTCGGCCCGACGTCGACCAGGCAGACGTCGACCGCGTCCGGTCCCAGGTGCTCCTCGATCACCCGCAGGTGATCGACGGCGTCGAAGCCGTCGGTCTCGCCGTGCTGCGTGCGCAGGTTGCAGACGTACATCTTGACCGCGCTCGACCGGCGGATGGTCTCGGCGACGCCGGCGACCAGGAGGTTCGGCACGACGCTCGTGAACAGGCTTCCGGGGCCGAGCACGATGGCGTCGGCCGAGGCGAGGGTCTCGAGCACCCCGGCCGCCGGCCGCGCCGTCCGCGGCTCGAGCCAGACGCGGGAGATGCGCTGCCCCGGGGTCGGGATCAGGGACTCGCCGAGCACCACCCTGCCGTCCGCGAGCTCGGCGCAGAGGGTGAGCGCCTCCTCGGAGACGGGTAGCACGTGGCCGCCCAGGCACAGCGGGCCGTTGAGCTGCTCGATCGCCGGCCCGAGGCCACCCGAGCGCTCGACCAGGGCGGCGACGATCAGGTTCCCCAGGGCGTGCCCGGCGAGGCCCTCGCCGCCGCCGAAGCGGAACTGGAAGAGGTCGTTCCAGAGCGGGTCGCCGCCGGCCAGGGCGACGATGCAGTTCCTCAGGTCGCCGACCGCCGGAATGCCCAGGTGACGGCGCAGCATGCCGGTCGAGCCGCCGTCGTCCGCCACCGAGACGATCGCCGAGACCCGCACCGGCTCCCGGTGCTCCCGCCGATGGTGCTGGGCGCACGCCCGTAGGCCCGCGAGCAGGACCGAGAGCCCGGTGCCTCCTCCGATTCCGACTACGTGGATTCCCTCGCGCATGACTCCAACCTCCAGATCAAACTCCGGCCCGGCCGCCTAGCGGCCTCCACCGAGCACCACCACGGCGGCCGTCCGGATGAGAATGTTCAGATCGAGTGCCAGGGACGCGTGCCTGGCGTAGTAAAGGTCGTACTGGAGCTTTTCGTAGCTGTCTTCGACCGAGCCGCAGTAGGGATAGCGGACCTGGGCCCAGCCGGTGATCCCCGGCTTGGTGTAGAGCCGGAGGTCGAAGTACCGGATCTTCTCGTGCAGCATCTCGACGAAGCAGGCGCGCTCCGGGCGCGGGCCGACGAAGCTCAGGTCGCCGCGCAGGACGTTGAGCGCCTGCGGCAGCTCGTCGAGATGGGACTTGCGCAGGAAGCCCCCGATCCGGGTCACCCGCGGATCGTGCTCGCGCGCCCAGGTCGGGCCGGTCTCGCTCTCCGCGTCCTCGCGCATCGAGCGGAACTTGAGCAGGGTGAACGGGCGCCCGAACTGGCCGACCCGCTCCTGCCGGAAGAGGATCGGGCCGGGCGACTCGAGCTTGACCGCGAGCGCGATGAGCGCCATGACCGGCGCGGTGACGACGAGCAGCAGGAGGGCGAAGACCAGGTCGAGGACGCGCTTGACGAAGCGGTAGGCCGGAGTGATCCGGAAGCCGTCCGCGAAGGCGAGCGTCCCGGGGTCCAGGGCCGCCAGCCAGAGCTTGCCGTGGAGGCGCTGGTAGAGGTCGACCGCGTCCTCCACCTCGACGCCGAGCATCCGGCACTCGAGCAAGGCCGAGGCGATCTCGTCGCGGGCCTCGGGATCCGGCTCGACCACCACGATGCGCGAGATCCGCTCGCTGCGAACCAGCTCCTTGAGCTCCATCGGGTCGAGGGTCAGGGCCGAGCGGCCGGCTTCGGCACCCGGCGGATCGAGGGCGATCATGCCGGCGAAGCCGCGCATCGAGGCGCGCCGCCGCAGATCGCTCCACAGCTGGCCGGCCAGGTCCTCGCGGCCGACCAGGAGGACGCCGTCGACGATCATCCGCGGCTTGACCAGGAGCGGCAGCACCGAGCGCACCGCCACCAGCAGCGCGGCCGAGCAGAGCCCGATCACCACCGCGCCGTTGAAGCCGGGCGGCAGGTCGGGCCGGGCGAGGAACGGCAGCCACGCGAGCCCGAGGCCGGCCGCGATCGCTTTGACCGTCTTGGTCAGGAACAGGACGAGGTCCTTGCTCAGCAGGAAGCGGCCGAGGCCCATCCAGCCGATGCAGGTTTCGTAGGCGACCAGCACCAGCGCCAGGCCGGCGGCCTCCCGGACGGTGAACTCGCGCAGACCGCGGGTGGCGAGCTCCTGGACGACGACCGCCAGCAGCGGCACCGCCCCGGTCGCCACGAGCAGGGCCTTCGAGCTCGGGTTGGGGTACCTCCAGGCTTTGATCATCCGAGGCCTCCTCCCGCGACCGCGGCTTCGAGCCGCGGCTCGTCGCGCTCGTACGAGCGATAGGGATAGGCGTACTCGGCGGCGTCGGCGCCGTTGAGCACCACGCCCATCAGGCGACCGGGATCGAGCTCGTCGACCGCCCGGCGGGCGAGCTCCCGGGGTGTCTGCCCAGCACGGACGACCAGCAGGGTCGAATCGACCATCTGCTGGAGGATCAGGCCCTCGGCGACCGCCAGCACCGGCGGCGCGTCGATGACCATGTAGGCGTAGCGCTGGCGCAGCCGTTGGAAGACCCGTTGCGCGAGCGGCGAGGCGAGGGCGGCCCGGGTCCGGGGCGAGCGCGGGCCCGCCTCGAGGATCGCGAGGCCGTGATGGGGCCGCACGTAGTGGACCGGGTCGTCCGCGGGCGCGGCGAGCAGGCGGCGCAGGCCGGTGCCCGGCGGCAGGCCGAGGAGACGGTGGACCGCCTGGTGCCCGATGTCGGCGTCGACCAGAAGGACCTCTTCCTCGACGGTCTGGGCGAGCGCCAGGGCCAGGTTGACCGCGGTCGTGGTCTTGCCCTCCCCACCGGCGGCGCTGGTCACCAGGACCGCCGCGCCCTGGCCGGGGCCGTGGAGGTGGATGAGCTTGGTCGCCAGGATCCGGTACTGCTCGGCCGTGAAGCTGGACGCCTCGCCGAGCAGGGGAACGCCGGGCGGCGGGCCGTCCGCGTCGGCGCGCGCGGCGCCCGGCATCGCCGGGATGGTCGCCAGCACCGGCAGGTCGAGCTCGGCCTCGATCGTGTCGACCTCGCGGTAGGAGCGGTCGAGGTGCTCGGCGAAGAAGGCCGCGCAGGCACCCACTCCGAGGCCGACCAGCAGACCGAGGAGGCCGAGACGGAGGCGGTTGGGCGAGACCGGCGCGGTCGGCACCCGCGCCGGCTCGACGACTTCGAAGCCGCCCGCCTGCGGGGTCTGGTCGCGCCGCTGGGCGAGCCGCGCCTGGTGGAGCTGGGCGAGCAGGTCCTCGTGACGGGCCTGGGTCGCCTCGTGCCGGCGGGTCAGCTCCGCCAGCTGGCGCTCGTGCTCCGGCGCGGCCTCGACCCGCCCCTGGTAGGTGGCGCTCGCCGCGAGGAGGGCCTTCTTGTCGAGCTCGGCGCGGGCGAGGCGCTCCTCGGACGCCTGGAGGTCGGCCTGCAGGTCGAGGTAGCGCATCTGGAGCGGCGAGTAGGACGGCGCCGGCTCGGCGCCGACCGTGCCGTCGGCCATCGAGGCCTCGAGGTCCCGGATTTCGGAGCGGGTCCGGATCACCTCGGGGTGCCGGTCGGTGTAGCGGGTCCTGAGCTGGGAGAGCTGGACCTTCAGGTCCTCGAGCCGCTTCTGGGTCGGGCTCTTCTCGGGCTGGAGCGAGACCCCCCGCTGGTCGAGCTCGGCGAGCTCGTGGCGGATCGAGGCGCTCTTGGCCGCTTCCTCCGAGATCGTCCCGGAGACCTCCTGGAGGCGGGTCTGGACGCCCTCGAGCAGCTTGACGGTCGTCGGCAGCTGCTCCGGGATCTCGGAGATGTTGCGCTGCTTGTAGCTCTCGATCGCCGCTTCCTCGTCCGCGAGCTGCTTCTCCACCGCCGGGACCTGGCTCTCGAGGAAGGCCACGGCGCCCCGGGCGCGCTGCTCGCGCTCGCCCCGGGTCTGGGCGATCACCGCGGCGGCGAGCCGGGACACGGCCTGGGTGGCGCGGCGGGGATCGGCGTCGTCGAAGGCGAGGACGAAGGTCCGGTCCCCTTCGACCCGCAGGCCGATCCGGGACTTGAGCCCCGCCAGTTGCTCGTCCGAGAGGCCGTTCGCGGAGCCGGGGACCAGATCGAGGTCGCGGCTCACCCGCTCGAGGAGCGAGCGCCGCTGGACGATCTCGGTGATCCGGGCGAGCTGGCTCTGGACGCCGGGCTCGGTCGCGGCCGCCGCTTCCTCGCCCGGCTCGACCGCCGGCGCCTGCGCTTCGAGACGGCTCTCGGCTCGGTAGGTCGAGGGCAGCAGATACGCCGCCACCAGGCCGAGCGCCGCGACCAGCACCGTCGGAACCAGGACGAAACCACGGCGCCGGCGCAGGACCGCCAAGAGAGCTCGGAGGGAAACTCCGTCATGGAGGCCCTGCGTCGGCGCACTGCGCGTGTTGGGATTCCGAGGGTTCATCACTTCGTCACTCCTACTCAACGCCCCCGTATGGCAGGACGCGGGCGAGCTCCTCGCGCTCCCCCCGCAAGCCCCAGCTACCGGCCGGCCCGGTGAGGCCGACCACGAATCCAATCGAAAAGAAGACCCTCGAGATCTCGGGCCCGAGCGCCGTGGCACCGCGCTGGTCGAACCACTCGACCTGCGCGAAGGTGCCCACCCGGCGGGCGGTGTGGACCACGAAGCGCGAGCGCGCCGCGAAGCTCTCGAGCGGATCGCTCCCGGGCACCGTGGCGCGCGACGCCCAGACCAGCTGCTCCCAGCGCAGCCAGTCGGCGGGGCGCACGGTGAAGGCCGCGCTCAGCACCTGGGAGAGCGAGTCCCGGACCGCCGCGGCGGGCAACGCGCCGTCGGCGGGGACGGCTCCCTGGGCCACGAAGGCCGGTCCCAGCGACAGCAGGGAACGGTCGTAGCGCAGGCGCATGGAGACGCGGTGGCCGCTCCGGGCGATCTCGCCCGAGGCGAGGGGCGAGTAGTCGCCGCCGGTCTCGAGGGCGCCTCCCGAGAGCGCCAGCGACCAGCGCTCGCTCGGGCTGTAGCGCACGCCGAGGACGCCGGTCTGGATCGGCTCGTCGAGCGTGCTCGTCGGCCCCCCCGCCGCCGCCGAGCCCGGCCCGTTCAGGGTGGGCCGCACGTAGGAGTAGCTGGCGCTCACCGCGGTGCGCGGGCCGAGCTGGTGATCGAGCGCCAGCGTGCCGGCGTCCTCGTCCTGGTCGACGCCGCCCGAGACCAGGCCGGGGCCGGGCTCGATGCGGGTGGAGGTCCGGCCGACGTGGAGCACGACGGAGGTCAGGCTCCAGTGGTGCTCGAGGCTCGCGTAGGCGCGTGCCTGCCGGTAGGGCGAGCGCGGTAGCAGCAGCGTGAAGTCGCCCAGGTAGCGGTTCGGGTCCTCGCCGTCGAGCAGCGAGCCGCCGGCCACGATCTGGGAGCGCCGGGTCAGGTCGTGGCGCCAGAGCCCGCCCGCGGCGTGGTCGGCGGCGGCCAGGTCGGAGTTGTCGTCGAAGTATTCGAGCCGGGGGTCGTAGACCAGGACCAGCTCCGAGCGCTCCGACGGGCGGTGGACGAGCAGCAGGGTCGGCCGCAGGTACTGGACGGTGTCATCGAGCTGCCGGTCGCCGACCAGGAAGCCCTGGTCGCGCCCGACGCCGAAGGCGAGAGAGGAGGAGAGATAGGTCCGGGGGCCGTAGTCGTCGGAGCCCGTGAAGTCGTCGTCCGCCGCCTCGGTCGAGCCCTCCGGGACCGGCAGGGCCACCCGCTCCGGCTCCTGCCCGGCCGTCGCGTCCGGAGCCTGAGCCGGCGCCTGTCCCGGCGAGGGGGCCGCGAACAGCGCGAGCAGCGCGATCGCCGTCAGGGCCGGCCGATGGAGGCGCCGGCTAGTCGACATGGACCGTGTCCCCCGGTTCGAGAAAGAAGGCCTGGCCGCCTTGCAGCTGGCGCTTGACGTCGACCGGGATGCGCTCGACGCCGGACGAGGTCCGGCGCAGGACCACCACCCGGCCGCGATGGGCGTAGGCGGTGAACCCGCCGCTCAGCGCGATGGCGTCGAGGACGGTGGTGCGCTGCGGAATCAGGAAGCGTCCCGGCCGGCGCACCTCGCCGAGAACCGAGATCTTCGGGCTGTTGACCTGGCTCACCGAGACCGTGACCACCGGCTGGTCGAGGTACTTCTCGAGCCGCGAGGTGATCTCTCCTTCGAGCTCCTCGGCCGTCTTTCCCGCAGCGACCAGCTCACCCGCGAGCGGCAGGCTGATCCGGCCGTCCGGGCGGACGGTGGCCTGGGTCGAGAGGTCCGGTTCCTTCCAGACGAAGACCGCGACGACGTCCGCCGGCCCCAGGTGGTACGAGGGCTCGACGGCAAGGCGGCTCGCTTCGGGCTCCGCGTTGGCCTGCGGAGATGCCGAGGGGCCCCCCGCCGCGGCGAGCGACGCCGGGAGCAGGAGGAGCGCCAGGGACCATGTCGAGATCGAGTGCTTCATCGGTGACCTTTCTCTGCGAGCCCATCGGCTCGCGTCAGGTACTGTTCGCAAGAGGTATGCCCGCTAACAAGTCCTTTGTAATCAGTGATTTGGTCGCTCGGGGCCGATCCGAGGGGCAGAAGCGGGGCTCCCAGGAACGGAACCCCGCTTCCCTCGCCTCGGAGGTCGGAGCGAAAGCGGGCCGGATCAAGGGTTGAACGCCTCGCGGTCTTCGAGGCCGGAGAGCACGCCGGCATTCGGCTCGACCGCGCTCAGGCGGTAGTACTTCACCGCGCGGGTGCTCGTCTGGCGGAGCCAGACCTCGACCATCGACGGGGTGAAGCGGATGAGCTGGACCCAGAGGAAGCCGTTCGGCCGCGGCCCGATGACCTTGATGAACACCTCCGGACGCCCGGAGAGCGCGCCGCTCGCGCACAGCGTCTCGGCGATGCAGTCGCCCTCGCGGTTGCCCTCGATCGGCTGGTTGGCGGTGATCCGCACCTGCGCCTCGAAGCCCGGGAGGTCCGGGCTGCTGAGCCAGGTCGGGTACGGCGGCGGTGGGTTGGTGCCCTCGGGATCGAGGTACTGGGCGACGTGGAAGTAGGTGTTCGAGAAGGCGCCGTCCAGGGTGTCGTTGGCGCTCTTGTCGCAACCCTCGTGCGGCGCCGTCCCGCAGTGGCACCAGAGCTGCCCCACCGCCCAGCCCTTGGGGCCGTCCAGGATCAGCGGCGCACCGAAGCTCCCGGGGAAGGTGCCGCCGACGTCCTCGTCGTGGTGCAGGAACTTGGTCGGGTCGTCGAAGGGGCGGCCGTCGGGGTCGGTGCCGCACTTGAGGTAATCGGAGAGCAGGCCGGTCGAGCGGGAGTACGCCTGGGGCATCACGTGATCGTCGGGCGCCGGGTACGAGAGGCGGTGGAGGCGGCTGTCCGGTCCGATCGCGCCCGGATCGGCGTTCCAGCCGAGGAAGACCCGGCCGCCCGGAATGCCGTTGAGCCGCGCCAGGGTGTAGTCGCTCGAGACTCCGGTCGCGAGCAGCGTCGCGCCGAAGCTCTTGGGCCGGCTGTCGAAGGACGGAGCCGTACCGTTGCAAGAGCTCGTGTACCAGTCCCAGGTGGCCTCCAGGCTCGAGGCTTCCTCCTGGGTCGAGAAGCAGTCGTTCGAGGTCAGCAGGTAGGGGATGAACGAGCTGTCGTCGGTGTCGTTCATCAGCCCGCCGCTGCACAGGAAGGACGACCCGTCCTTGATGAAGGTGAGCTGGGCGATGGCGTGGCGGACCTTGTCGATCGCCTGCCAGTCGGAGGTGTCGTAGCAGCTTGCGTCCTCGATGCAGGAGGTCACGACCTTCGGCTGGACCCTCCGGATCGGCGCGCCCTGGGCGTCGAGCTCGACCAGCTCGACCACCCGGTCGAGGGTAAAGTCGTAGCTCCGGCCGGAGGCCATCGCCGCGTCGGGCAGCTCGACTTCGAGCCGGATCGTCGGGCCGGCGACGCTCGGGGTCCACAGATCGCCCTCCGGCCCGACGAGCTCGATCCCGAAGGGGCCGGCGAAGCTCTCGCCGTCGCCGTAGACCCACAGCCGGGCAGCGGCGGGCAGGTGGACGTCGGCGAGGTGGAGGCGCAGGCGCCAGGACTCGGCCACCTCGACCTGCGCGCCCCAGACCGTGCCGTCGGCGGTGCGGGCGAAGGCGCCGCCGTCCTCGAGGCCGGCGCCGTCGAGCGCCGCCGGGCTGAAGCGCACCGTCTTGGCGATCGGCAGCGGGCGCGGGAAGCCGTTCTTGAACACGCAGTGCTCGGAGCTGTTCCAGGCCAGGACGGTGTCGAGCTGATCGAGGGCCGCGGTGCGGGCCGGACGGAGGCGGGCGAGGGCCGGCACCCCTTGCTCCTCGGCCAGGCGCAGGGGCGGCGGAGACGCGGCCTTGGTGGCGAGCCCCCGGGGGGCGGGGACCATCGGGACGCTCTGCGCGGCGAGCGCGGGAGCGAGGAAGAGAGCGAGCGTCGCGGCGACGGCCGCCGAAAGCTTGGAAACCCTGTGCATGACGTTCCTCCAACTCGGGGTAAGGGCCGCCACCCGGACCGTCCCGGACGAGCACAGCGGGCGGTGGCGCGGATCGGATCGAAGCGGCCGGCGACCGACGTCGGCCGGCGGCGGGCCGCGGAGGCGGCAGCGCAAGCGCCGTGCCATGGTGGGAAGCCCAGGTTTGTGAAGTTCGGCACAGAGGCGACGGAAGTCAACTTCCCTTTCTGCGAAGAGCGCTTCCATGCACCGCCGGGCGGCGTTCCGCGCGGCAACGAGGCGTCGGGGCGCTGCTATACTCCGCTGCCCCGCCATGCCGTCCGCGCCCCCTTCCAGCCCCTCGCCCGCCGCCGCCCGAGCCGCCGAATCCGTCCTGGTCACGGGCGGCGCCGGCTTCATCGGCTCCCACCTGGTCGACGCCCTGGTCGCGGAGGGTGCTCGGGTGCGCGTGATCGACAACTTCGTCACCGGACGGCGCGAGAACCTGGCGGCCAGCCGGGAGTCGATCGAGCTGCTGGAAGCGGACATCCGGGATCCGGACGCCTTGAAGAGGGCCTGCGAGGGGGTGGCGGTCGTCTACCACCAGGCGGCGCTCGGTTCGGTCCCGCTCAGCCTGGCGCGGCCCGGCGACAGCATCGACGTGAACGTGACCGGCACCGCGCGAGTGCTCGCGGCGGCCCGCGACGCCGGCGTGCGCCGCGTCGTCTACGCCTCGTCGTCGAGCGTCTACGGCGACTCGCAGGCGCTGCCCAAGCGCGAGGGCGAGGAGGGGGCGTGCCTCTCGCCTTACGCCCTCTCGAAGCGGGTGGACGAGGAGCTGGCGGACCTCTTCGGCCGCTGCTTCGGCCTGGAGATCGTGGGGCTTCGCTACTTCAACGTCTACGGCCCGCGCCAGAATCCGGAAGGACCCTACGCCGCGGTCATCCCCCGCTTCTTCCAGGCCTGCCTCGGCGGCGAGGCGCCGCTCATCTACGGTGACGGCGAGCAGAGCCGCGACTTCACCTTCGTCGCCGACGCCGTGGCGGCCAACCTCCTCGCCGCCCGCGCCCCGGCGAGCGCCGGCGGGCGCGCCTTCAACGTCGCCTTCGGCAGGCGGATGACCGTCGGCGAGCTCGCCTCACGGGTCCGCGAGCTCGCCCGGCGCTCCGGCGCCACGCCCCCCGAGCCCCGCCACGAGCCCGAGCGCCCCGGCGACGTCCGGCACTCCCTGGCCGCCATCGACGCCGCCCGCGAGGCCCTCGGCTTCGACCCGCAGGTCGACCTCGAAGAAGGCCTCGAACGCTCGCTCGAGTACTACCGGAGCCTCTTCGGCGTCTGACCGTTCGGCGGGCCAGGGGCCCGTCGCACGCAACCCGGCGAGCGGCGTGCGAGCCCTCTTCGGCATGTCCGCCCGGGCGGACTTCAAGAGCCCGCGCCAGACCATCGCGCAATTCAGCCAGGGCGGGCTGGGCCTGCCGGATCGCGACTACTACCTGAGCCAGGACCCCAAGAAGCGGGCGATCCTCGACGAGTACCCCGGGCACGTCGCCGCGATGCTCGCCCTGCTCGGCGAGAGCGGGGAGGAGGCGGCCCGGCACGCCGCGGACGTCGTCGCCTTCGAGACCCGGCTCGCCCAGGCCTCGAAGCCGCGCGCCGAGCTCCGCAACCCGGACGAGAACTACCACAAGATCGACCGCGCTCGTCTTCCCCGCCGGGATCATGCAGCCTCCCTTCTTCAACAAGGACTTTCCCGCGGCGATGAACTACGGGGGGATCGGCGCCGTGGTGGGGCACGAGCTCACCCACGGCTTCGACGACCAGGGGCGCAAGTTCGACGCCGAGGGAAGCCTGCGCGAGTGGTGGTCGCCGGAGGTGGCGAAGAAGTTCGAGGAGCGCGCCCAGTGCCTGCGCGACCAGTACTTGAGCTACGAGGTGGAGCCCGGCGTGCAAGTCGACGGCAAGCCCACCGCGGGCGAGAACATCGCCGACATCGGCGGCCTGAAGGAGGCCTACGTCGCCTTCCAGAGCTACCGGAAGCGGCACGGCGAGGAGCAGGAGATCCCGCAGCTCACCGACGACGAGCTCTTCTTCGTGGCCTACGCGCAGAACTGGTGCTGGCTCGCGGCCCCCGAAGCCGTGCGCATGCGGGTGACGGTGAACTCGCACTCGCCGGACCAGTTCCGGGCGATCGGCGCGGTCTCGGACAACCCCTACTTCGCCAAGGCCTTCAGCTGCAAGCCCGGCGACCCGATGGCGCCGAAGGACCGGTGCGTGGTGTGGTGAGGAGGGGCCGGCGGCGGGTGGTCGAGCCGAGGGTGGGAATCACACGCCCGCGGGGCGGGTGGCTTTCTCGGCGGCGAACTGCGCCGGCGAGAAACCACCGCGCACCCGCGGGCTGCCCCCTCGGCGGTTGAGGCGGTCCGCTCCGCCCGGGGAACTGGTAGAGGGGGATCAGCGTCCGTCGGGCTCCGGGGCTTCGAGCCCGATGACGATTCGCGGCGAAAGCTGAGAGCGTCCGCTTCTCAGGAGACTCCCGAGGCTGATCGGCGACCCCATCTCCTACCGGCAGGCATGGCTACGCGGGAACGCGCTGAGGTGGCCCGGGGCCTCCGGCCGGCTGGACCTCCTCAGTCGGCTTTCAGCTCCTCGTCAAAGCCCATTACACTGCGACACTTACGTCAACGTCAAGCCTCGAACCACCCGAGATCCCATCCGGTCTCACTGCTCCTCAGTCTTAGTAAGCGATCTCCATCCTCAGCCCAGCCGCATCATAAAGTGGCACTTCGGGCAGAGCTCCGTTTGCCTTCTCGAGAATCCTCTCTGCCGTCCACAACGCCGCAAAGGCATCGAGAATATCGTCGTGGCCTACCTCCTTCACCAGGTACTCCGCTCGAACAGAGTCGACGGCAGTAGGCCCAAAGTACCCATCCACTAGCCGCCGCCTCTCCCGTTGCCCCTCGCGGCTCTTCTTCCTGAATCGCATCGGTCGTCCGGCCCAAGCGCAGAACGAGACCTCCGGGTGGACCTCACGAACGCGACACTGCAGAGTCGGCCCTCGGCTCAAGACGTCATCCACCTCCTTGATCTTTGGCACGATCCCCCAAGTTTGAACTCCCAGCCCGCGGCCATCGATCTCGCGCTGGAGGTCGCTCGCTTCCTCTCTCGAGGTCGTCGGGGTCCAATCCGAGACCACGGCTCGAATCGGGGACGGGAACACGCTCGATGCCCTCGGCTTGCGAAGCATTCTTCGCGCCTCGACGTCGCACTGCCGCTGGCCCTGATCCGTGAGCCCCACGGGAATGTCTATTGCCAGCACCTCGGCCGCGCTGTCGCGGACGAGTGCTCTTGCCGAGGTATAGAGCTTCCAGCACAGCACTCCGGATTCGATCTCTCTTGAGACCTCGACCCCTCCGCCGCGGCACCCATCCACTCCAGCGATGCAGGGCATAGATCTTCCTTTCCTCTGGCCCGGAGTTCTCACCAGGCTCCATGCGGCGGCCGTGGTCCACGCCCGGCGGACCGGAGGCCCACCCTTCGATGGAATACGGCGGAAGAGCCGACGAGCGCCGATCCCCCTCTCCAGCCCCTGAGGATCGGACCCGGCCCCAACCGCCGAGGGGGCAGCTCGCGGGACGCGGTGGTTTCTCGCCGGCGCAGTTTGCCACCGAGAAAGCCATCCGCCCCGCGAGCGTCTGCTCCCCACGCCGCCCCAACCACCCGCAAACCCGCCGCCGTTCGCAGGCCACGGTGGCGCTGGGCCGGCCGACCCATTCGACTCGCTTCGCTCGCTCAGGGCGGCGGGCGGAGCTCGGCCGCTTCATCCGTTCGGTGCCCTTCGGCAGAGCCTTGTCACAGCCACCGAGGGGGCAGCTCGCGGGTGCGCGGTGGTTTCTCGCCGGCGCAGTTTGCCGCCGAGAAAGCCACCCGACCCGCGAGCGTGGGCTCCCCACGCCGCCCCAACTACCCGCAAAGCCGCCACCGTTCGCAGGCCACGGTGGCGCTGGGCCGGCCGAGACGGAGCTCGGCCGCTTCATCCGTTCGGTGCCCTTTGGAGGAGCGCTGGCTCGGCCGCCGAGGGGGCAGCTCGCGGGTGCGCGGTCGCGCCGGGCCGGCCGCCTCCGCCCCGCCGAACCCGCTCACGCCCGCAGCCGGTCGGGCCGCCAGGCGCGGATGCGGCGCTTGATCTCCTCCGGGTCCTGGAGGTCCTCGCGCAGCACCGCCGCCGCCAGCTCCGGCAGCTCCTCGTCCGAGGCGAAGCGCAGAGCGATCAGCTGGCGCAGGCGGAAGCGGCCGATCTCGGCGCGCAGCTCGGGCGGCAGAACGCGCTCCATCCGCAGCCGCTCCTCGAGGCGGATCACCCGGTTCTGCACGGTGAGCGGGAAGACCCGCAGATACCAGAACATCAGCACCAGCGCGGCCACCAGGACCAGGTTCATGACGCGGTCGATCGAGGGCTCGGTCACCAGCCGGTAGACCGTCCAGGCGAGGTAGACGAGCAGCAGGCCGGTCGTGACGAAGTGGTAGGCCGGCACCAGGCGCCGGTGGTTCTGGTAGGTCTGAGGCTCGGTGCTCATGGCGATTTCCTCTCGGAGGGCCACTCAGGACCGCTCGCCTGCTCCGACGGCGATGTGGAAGTTGATCGTGGGGGTGCCGAAGGTGTTCCAGAGGCGCAGCCACAGAGGGAGAATCATCTCCATGCCGCGGGCGGCCGTGAGGTCGCCCAGGTCGACCAGGCTCTCCAGCGGCCAGCCGAGGGAGCCGACGACGAGGTCCGCCACCCGGCGCTTGGCCTCCCCGTCGTCGCCGCAGTAGAAGAGGTCGTGGTCGCCCGGCACCGTCTCCGGCGCCACCATGACCGAGCAGTTCATGGTGTTGAGCGCCTTGACCACCCGCGCCTCCGGGTGGGCGCGCTGGATCTGCTCGGCCAGCGAGTCGGTGTTGCAGACGGTGAGCGACGGCGGCATGCCGTGCGAGAAGTCGAGCGGATTGGCGACGTCGACCAACACCTTGCCGGCCAGGTTCTCGGCGCCGGCCTGGGCGAGCGCCTCGAGCGACACCGCGCCACCGGTGCAGTTGAAGACGATCTCTCCGAAGTGGGCTGCGTCGGCGAAGGTGCCGTGGCTCGCTGCGGCATCCGCGGCCTTCGCCCACTCGGCCGCCTTCGGGTTGTCCGCGCTCCGCGAGCCCATCCGTACCTCGTGCCCGCCCGTGGCCAGCTTCGAGCCCAGCGTCTGCCCCACGGCGCCGGTGCCCAGGATCGCGATCTTCATGGTCTCTCTCCTCGGAGGTCGTGTTCCAATAGGCACCGAGTCTACGCCCGAAGCCCTCTTGCCCTGCGTAGTACAGTTGCCTCCATGGCCACCGTGGAGATTCCGCCCGAGCTGGTGTGGGACTACCGGACGCCGCCCGAGGACCCGATCTGGCGTCTGCAGCGGATCGCCGAGTGGTTCCCGGCCTTCGGGCGCGACCGGGCGACGGTGGCGCAGCTCTACGACTTCCGGAACACCCTCAGGATCCCACCGGAGGTGAGGAAGTTGATCGAGATCTACGAGGGAATCTGGCGCCAGCGCGAGGCAAACCGTGCCGACGGGTGACTTGACGGCCGCCCAGCAAGCCTTCCTCGATCACCTCCTCGGGTCCGAGCTCGCCGACACCTTCTACCTGAGCGGAGGCACGGCCCTCTCCGCGTTCCATCTTCACCATCGGCGAAGCGACGACCTCGACCTGTTCTCGCGCCGCCCGTACGACGCCAACGCGGTCGTCCGGCTCGTCAACGCCATCGCCGAAGGCGAGCCCACTGCGCACCGCATCCATCATCGGCTCGGATTCCTCCTGCGCGTAGGCCAGGAGCCTTTGCGGGTCGAGTTCGTTCACTACGACTACGACTGGATCGAGCCGCCACAGCCCTTGTATGGGCGCTTGCGAGTCGACGGCCTCCGCGACATCCTCGCCAACAAGCTCTCGGCGATGATCGAGCGGACCGATCCGAAGGACTACGCGGATCTTCTCCATCTCCTCCGCCGGTCCCCTCTCACGATCGACCAGGGAATCGAAGACTGTCGGGAGAAGTTCGGCTGGCCGGGGCTTGCCTACCTGCTCCAGACGGCCCTGCTCAAGGTGGACGAGCTTCCCGGATGGCCGGAGACGGTGCCGGTGACCTCGCTCGACGAGGCACGGGCCTTCCTTACGGGGATCGTAGAGCGCCTGGCGAGCTCCTCGGCCTGAGGCCGGGCCTCCCGCGATGGTCGACGACGGCTCCAGGATCCTGATCGCCCACGGCGCCCGGGGCGCCGAAGAGGCGCTGGTGGGCGAGGTCGACCGGCTCCTGCCGGCCGGGCGGCCGGGCGGCGCCGCGAGCGCCCTCGCCTCCCTGGCGCGGCCGGTGATCGTGGTCGTGCCGTCGCGGAGCCTGCGCCTCCACCTGGCCTCGGAGCTCGTGCGGCGCCGCGGGCGGGCGATCGCCGGGCTCCAGGTGACCACCCTCTTCGGCCTCGCCGCGGGCGTCCTCGAGCGCTCCGGCGAGCCGCTCCCGGCCGGCGAGGGCCTGTTCGACGTCCTGGTCCGGCGCTTCGGGCGCGAGGTGCCCGCCCTCGCCCGGGCTCTCGACGCGCTGGTCGAGGGCTACGGCGCCGCGGCCGTCACGGTGCGGGACTTTCTCGACGCCGGCTTCGAGGCCGATCTCGCGGACGCGCTGGCCGAGGCGGCGCTGGCCGCCCGCGCGCGAGCCGGCGACGACTCCGACGGCGAGGGCCGCGCCGTGGGGACGGCCTCCGAGCGGGAGCGCGCCGAGGCCCTGGTCCGCCTGGCCGGGGCGGTCGAGCGGGGGATGAGCGCCCTCGGCGTGGGGCGGCAGTCGACCCTCCTGCGGCGGGCGACCGACCTGCTGCGCTCCGATCCGGAGCGGCTGCCGGCCCGGGCGATCCTGGTCCACGGCTTCGCCGACGCCACCGGCCTGGCCGCCGACCTCCTCGAGACCCTCCTCGGGCGAGCGGGGAGCGTCCTGGTCCTCGACCGGCCGCCCGATCCGTCGCAGGACGGGGTCCACGAGGCCGCCTTCACCGAGCGCTTCGCCGAGCGGATGGCGCGGGCCGCCGAGCGGGTGGAGGAAGCGCCACCGGCCGGGGAGGCCCCCGCGTCGCCCCTGCTCGCCGCGATCACCGCGTTCACCGCCTCCGGGGCCCGCGCCGAGGCCCGGGAGGTGGCCCGCCGCGTGCGCGCGCTGGTCGACGGGGGCACCCCGCCGGAGGCGATCGGCGTGGTCGCCCGGACCCTCGCCCCGGACCGTCCGCACGCCGTCGCCCTGCGCGGGGCCTTCGAGGAGCTCGGCGTGCCCTTTTCCGGAGTCGGGGCGCTCGGGCCCCTCCTGCCCGAGGGGCGCCGCCTCCGCGCTCTCCTGGAGCTCGTCCGCCGACGCGAGGCGGCGCCGGTCGACCGCTGGCTCGACGCCCTGCCGTCCCCACCCGGCGGCGGCCCGCCCCACCGGCTCTTCGAGCTCCGCCTGGCCTTCCACACGCTGGGCGCCGGGCGCCTGGCCGAGGTCGCGGAGCTGCCGCCGGGACGCTTCGGGTCGAACGGCTTCCCGCTCCCCGTGCGCACCGGGTTCTCGATGCCGGAGGAGGGCGGCGAGGCCGGGCAGGACGAGCCCGCGGACGATCCCGAGGCCCCGGCGGAGACCGGCGGCCGGGCCACCCGCCGGCGGGTGCCCTCCGAAGCGCTGCGCCGGGCCGCCGCGGCGGCCCGCGCGGTGGTGGGCCGGCTCCGGGGCTGGCCGGCCGAGGCGCCGCTCGCCGAGCACCTGGCGCGCCTCCACACGCTCCTCGCCGAGGACCTCGGCTGGCCGCCGCCCGGAGCCGAAGCGGAGGGCAGCCGAGAGGGGACGGCCTGGAGCCTGCTCCGGAACCGAACGGCGGAGCTCGCGCGCGCGGTGCCCGGAGCCCTCCCCCTGGCCTACGAGGAGCTGGTGGTGCTCCTCGAGCGCGCCCTGCGCGACGCCGGCCGCGACCCGCTGGGAGGCGCGGGCGGCGGCGTGGCGGTGCTCGACGCGGTCGAGGCCCGCGGACGCACCTTCCGCCACCTGTTCGTGGTCGGGCTCGAGCGCGGCCTCTTCCCGCGCGCCGTCCAGGAGGATCCGCTGCTCGCCGACGACCTCCGGCGCTCGCTCACCGACCTGCTCCCCGACCTGCCGGTGAAGCTCGCCGGCTACGACGAGGAGCGCTACCTCTTCGCGCAGCTCCTCTCTGCGGCGCCCGAGGTCACGCTCTCCTGGCGTACGGCGGACGAGGACGGCCAGCCGCTCGCGCCCTCGCCGCTGGTCGAGCGCCTGACGCTCGCCGGCGACGGGCCGGAGGGCGGCCGGCGGCTCCCGGCTCCCGAGCGGGCGCGTTTGCTCCACGCGGCGCGGCCGGGCCCGGACGACGGCGACCTGCCGGCCCTCGAGCACACCCTGGCCGCCGGCCTCGCCGGAGACCGAGAGGCCTTCGGCCGGCTCCTGCCCATCGCCCTCGCCGAGTCGCTCGCCGAAGCGCGCAACGTGAGCCCTCGCTTCGTCCTCGACCCGGCCGCCCTCGCCGCCGCCCATCGCGCGATCCTCGACGAGATCGACCCCGACCTCTCGACCCCCGAAGGCCGCGCCGCCCGGAGCCGGCTCGGACCCTACTTCGGCTTTCTCGGGCCGGCCGGTGCCGGCGACCCCCGGCGCAACCCGGTCTGGGTGACCGCGCTCGAGGGCCTGGCGGCGTGCCCCTGGCAGACCTTCCTCACCCGCCTGCTCCGCCTTGAGCCGACGCCCGACCCGCTCCAGGCGCTGCCCTCCCTCGACCCCCTCCTGGTCGGCTCCCTGGTCCACGCAGTGCTGGAAGAGGTGGTGCGCCGGGGGCTTGCCGGAGGCCCCGGCGACCCCGGCGGCCGGCGCCTGGACGAGGTCCTGGCGGCGCCCGCGGACCTCCCGTCGGAGCCGGGCGAGCCGAGAGGGCCGGGCGAGCCGGAGGGCGCTCTCCCCGGCGTCCGGTGGCCCGGCGCCTCCGAGCTCGCGGAGATCCTCCGGCGCCGCTCCGAGGCCCTGCTCGCCGCCGAAGGCATCGTCTTGCCCGGTCTCGCCCGGGCCCTGGCGGCGGTCGCCCTGCCCTTCCTCGAGGCGGCGCGCGACGCGGAGTGGGGCCCCGCGGGCGGCGGCGAGGTGCCGGCGCTCGCCGCGGAGGTCGACGGAAGCGTGGCGGTCGCCGACGCCGGCGGCCGGGAGCGCACCCTCCACTTCCGCGCCGACCGCGTGGACCGCCTTCCCGAGCGACGGACGCCGACCTTTCGGCTGACCGACTACAAGACCGGCCGGCCGCTCTCCCGGGCGGCCCGCGCCGACACCCGGACCGACCACCTGTTGCGCGAGGTGCAGGCCGGCCGCCGGCTCCAGGCCGTGGCCTACGCGCTCGCGGCGAGTGGCCCCGGGCCCTGGGATCCCGCCGCCCTCGGCCGTTACCTGTTCCTCGCCCCCGGCGTGGCGCCGGAGCACCGGGAGGCCGCCGTCTGGTCGAGCGCCGTGCCCTTCGCGGAGGCCTTCGCCCGCGCCGTCGCCACCGTCCTCGAAGCCTGGGACCGGGGGACCTTCTTCCCCCGCCTGGTCGAGCCGGACGCCGACCGCGAGCCCCGCCGCTGCGCTCGGTGCGCGGTCCACGAGGCCTGCTTGCGGGGGGACTCGGGCGCGCGGCGCCGCCTGGCCGCCTGGGCCGAGGCGCGCCGGCAGCCGGCGCTGGGCGAGCCGCCGGCGCCGCCCGACGAGGCGCTCCTGGGTCTCTGGCGCCTGCCGTCGAAGGAGGGGACGTGAAGGACGGCGAGGGCCGCCCGGTGGGCCCCGGGAATCCCCCGGAGGACCAGCTCGACCTCTTCGCCGCCGCCGGGACCGGGGGCGGCGCCCCGGACGGTGGGCGCGAGCTCGATTCCGAAGCGCGCGGCGCCCTCGAGCGGGACCGGCATGCCCGGCTCCTGGCCCAGACCGAGTTCTCCCGCCCGCTCCTGGTCGAGGCCGGCGCCGGTACCGGCAAGACGACCACGCTGACCGCCCGCCTGCTGGCCTGGAGCCTCGGCCCGGGATGGGAGGCCGCGGCCGAGCGGGTGAGCGCGCGCGCCGCCGCCAGCCGGCCGCTCGCGGTCGAGCGCGAGGCCGATCCGGAAGCGGTGGCCGCCGAGACCCTCTCCGGCGTGGTGGCGATCACCTTCACCGAGGCGGCCGCCGCGGAGATGGCGCGGCGGGTGGCCGAGGCCCTCGCCGGCCTCGCCGGGGCGGGCGCGCGGAGCGACGGCGAGATCCCGGCCTGGCTGGCGGCGGACGCCCTGCCGCCCGAGGCCGCCCGCTCGCGCCGGGCGTGGGCCCTGCTCGGCGGCCTCGACCACCTCGTGGTCCGCACCATCCACGCCTTCTGCCGGAGCCTTCTCGCCGCGCACCCGCTCGAGGCCGGCCTCCACCCGGACCTGGAGGTCGACGCCGACGGCTCGCGGGTGGAGGAGATCGCGCGCGAGGCGGTCGAGGACCGGCTGCGGGTCGCCTACGGCGGCGCCGAAGGCGCTCAGGGCGACCCGGACTTCCTCTTCCTGGCCGGCCGCGGCGTCGGCCCGGCCGAGCTGGTCGCGGCCGCCGCCGCCCTGGTCGAGGGCGGCCTGCCGCCGGATGCGCTCGACGTCCCCGCCTTCAGCCCGGAGGGCGTGACCGCCCTGCGCGCCGAGCTCGCCCGCGCCTGCCGCGATCTCGAGGCCGCCGCGGACGGCCGGCTCGACGCCGCCACGCGGAGCCGGAAGACCCTCGCCGCACTCGAGAGCGTGCGCGCCATCCTCGGGGCCGCCGAGGAGCCCGCCGCCGAGGGCCTCGCCGGCTTCTCCGCCTGCGCCGAGGCGGTCGCCACCGCCTGGGAGAGCTGCCGCGAGCGCCTCCGCGACTGGGCGCGCGGCCGGCTCAACAAGACCGAGGAGGGCCTGCTGGGCGACGCCGGCCCGGCGCTCGCCGCGGCCGCCGCCGGCCTCTTCGCGCGCCTCGAGCACTTCGCGAGCCTCGACCCCGAGCGGCTGGAGCGCGCGCGGCGGGCGCTGGCGCCGATCGTGGCGGCTGTGCGCCGGGAGATGAGGCGGCGCGGCGTCGTGACCTTCACCGACCTGCTGGCCGAGGCCCGAGCCTTGCTGGTCGGGCGGCCGGAGGTCGCCGGCCGGGTGCGCCGCCGGATCGACCAGCTCCTGGTCGACGAGCTCCAGGACACCGACCGCCTGCAGTGCGACGTGGTCGCCGCCCTCGGCCTCTCCGGGCCCGCCGGCGAGCGCCCGGGCCTGTTCCTGGTCGGCGACCCGAAGCAGTCGATCTACGGCTGGCGAAACGCCGACTTGACGGCCTACGAGGCGCTCTGGCGGCGGGTGGAGGCGGCCGGCGGGCTGCGCCTGACGCTCGCCGAGAACTTCCGCTCGGTGCCGGCGATCCTCGAGGAGGTCGCGCGCACCGTCGCGCCGGTGATGGTGGAGCGCCCGGGCCTCCAGCCCCGCTTCGAGCCGCTCGTGCCGTGCGCCCGGCTGGCCGCGGAGCCCGGCTTCGCCCGCGAGCCGCGCGCGCCGGTCGAGCACTGGGTCTCCTGGCTCGGCGAGGGCGGCACGGAGCCGGCTCTCGCGGAGACCCGCTCGGGCGACGCGACCCGTCTCGAGGCGGAGGCGATCGCCCGCGACCTCGCCCGGCTCCACCGCGACGAGGGCCTGGCGTGGGGCGAGGCGGCGATCCTCCTGCGCGCCTTCTCCGATCTCGACGACTACCTGGACGCCTTGCGCCGCCACGGGGTGCCGTTCGCGGTCACCGGCGACCGCCAGTACTACCGCCGCCGGGAGGTGATCGACGCCGCCGCCCTGGTGCGCGCGGTGCTCGACCCGGGCGACCACCTGGCGCTCCTCACGCTGATCCGCTCGCCGGCCGTCGGCGTGCCCGACGCGGCCCTGATCCCGCTCTGGGCGGAGGGTCTGCCGAGCCTGATGAGCGAGCTCGCGGCGCCCGAGCCGGAGGCGCTCGAGGCGCTCCGCGGGGTGGTCGAGCGCGCCGCCCGGCGGCTGCCCCGGCCGGACGAGGTGCCCGGTCTCGAGCGGGTCGCGGGCTGGGACCGGGTGCTCCTCGCCGCGATCGAGGCTCTCGCCCGCCTGCGCCGGGACTTCGCGACCGAGCCGGCGGACCGCTTCGTCGGGCGCCTGCGGCGCCTGGTGCCGCTCGAAGCGGTGGCCGCGGCGCGCTACCTGGGCCCCTACCGGCTGGCCAACCTCGAGCGCTTCTTCCGGCGCCTGGGCGAGGCGATGGAGTCCTCGGCGGGCGACGTGACCGCCATCCTCCGGGCGCTGCGGCGCGGGGTTGCGGAGGGCCTGGCCGAGGAGGAGGGCCAGCTCCAGGGGGCGGCCGAGGACGCGGTCCAGGTGATGACCATCCACAAGGCCAAGGGCCTCGACTTCGGCCACGTCTACCTGCCCCAGCTCCACAAGATGTCGCCGCCCGAGACCCTGCCCGCGGTGGCGGTGCGGGAGTCGGGCGCCGGGGCGGACGATCCGGGCGCGGAGCGGCGGGTCGAGTACTGCCTGTTCGGGGCACCGACACCCGGCTGGGCGGCGGTCGCCGACGAGGGGCGCCGGGTGGCGGCGGCCGAGCGAGTGCGCACCCTCTACGTCGCCATGACCCGGGCCAGAGAGCGCCTGGTGCTCTCCGGCGCCTGGCCCGAGGGGCCGGTTCCCCGGCCGCCGGAGGCGGCCCGATCCTACGTCGACCTGCTGGGAGAGCGCTTCCGCTCCGTCGCCTCGGTCCGCGAGCTCTGGGACCGCGCCGCGCACCCCACCGGCCGGGGCGGGGCGCCGGGACGGGTCGAAGCGCACGCGACGCGCTGGGTGTTCCCGGCCTTGCTCGGCGACCGGGACGAAGCCGGCGAGGCGCCGCCGGCCCGCACCGAGCCGGGCGCCGGTGGTGGGGCCGGACCCGAGGCGGTCGCGGCCGCCTCCGAGCGGCTCCAGGAGCGCCGGAGCCGGGCGGTCGAGCGCCGCCGCCGGCCCCTGGGCGGCGCGGTCTCGAAGGAGGCCCACCGGCGGCTGGAGGAGCTCGCCGAGCGGCGCTTCGAGGAGGCGCCGGGGGCCGAGAGCCCGCCGGATCGCGCGGTGGCGGGCACGGCCGCGCCCGAGCGCCCGGCGGCCCGGGCGGCGGGCAGCGCCGTCCATCGGCTGCTCGAAGAGCTCGATCTCGGGGCCGGCGTCGGCGCGGCGGCCGAGCAGATCGAGGCCGCGCGCGAACGGCTCGCCGAGCGGGTCCGCCCCTACCTGCCGGCGGGCGCCGACCCGGCGGAGGCCGTCGCGGCCGCCCGGGAGGTCCTCGACCGGCTCGCCCGGGGCCCGCTCCTCGAGCGCCTGGCCGCCCTCGGCGACCGGGTGGTGGCCCGCGAGCTGCCCGTCCTCCTGGCCGCGCCGGCCGCAGGGGAGGCCGGCGGCGGGGGCGCGGACGAGAGGCCCGGCGTGGCGCAACGACCGGTCTCCTTCGTCTCGGGCGCCGTCGATCTCCTCTACCGCGATCGGCTCTCGGGGGAGCTGGTCGTCGCCGACTTCAAGACCGACCGGGCGGCGGGCGACGACGATCTCCGGCGGCTCGCCGCGGTCTACGCCCCCCAGGTGACCCTCTACGCCCGCGCGGTGGGCGAAGCCCTCGGCCTCCCCGCCCCGCCCCGCGCCGAGCTCTGGTTCCTGTGGCGCGGCCGGGTCGAGCCGGTGTGAGCCGTGCTACCCTCTTCGACCTCAGGAAGCGACCCGATGAGCGATCGATCCGAGCCCGCAGCGCCCCTGGTCGGAGTCATCATGGGCTCGACCTCCGACTGGGAGACCCTGCACCACGCCGACGACGTCCTGACCGAGTTCGGCGTGGCCCACGAGTGCCGGGTGGTCTCGGCCCACCGGACCCCCCGCTGGATGGCGGAGTACGCGGCCTCGGCGGAATCGCGCGGCCTCGAGGTGATCATCGCCGGCGCCGGCGGCGCCGCCCACCTGCCCGGGATGGTCGCCGCCCAGACCGTGATTCCGGTGCTCGGGGTGCCGGTCGAGAGCCGCGCCCTGTCGGGGCTCGATTCCCTGCTCTCGATCGTCCAGATGCCCGGCGGCGTCCCGGTCGGCACGCTCGCCATCGGGAGCTCGGGCGCCAAGAACGCCGCGCTCCTCGCCGTCGCCATCCTGGCCAACACGCGCCCCGAGCTGCGCGAGGCGCTGCGCCGCTTCCGCACCGAGCAGGAAGCCAGGGTCCGCGCGGACCGGCTGCCGCCGGAGGAGGCGTGAGCCCGAGCGATCGAAGCCCCCCGGCGCTCCTGCCCCCCGGCGCGACGATCGGTGTGCTCGGTAGCGGCCAGCTCGGCCGTATGCTGGCACTCGCCGCGCGGCCGATGGGCTTCCGGGTACACGTCTACTCTCCGGGCGAGGAGACCCCGACCGGCCAGGTGGCCGACCTCGAGGTGAGCGGCGAGTACCTCGATCTCGACGCCGTGCGCGCCTTCGCCGCGGCGGTCGACGTCGTCACCTTCGAGTTCGAGAACGTCCCGGCCGCCTGCGCCGAGGCGGCCGCCGAGCGGGTGCCGGTGCGCCCCGCCCACCGGGTGCTCCACGTCGCCCAGAACCGCCTGCGCGAGAAGGGCTTCCTGCGCGGCGCGGGCTTCCCCACCACCCCCTTCGAGCCGGTCCACACGCTCGCCGAGCTCGAGGCGGCGCTCGGCCGGATCGGCACGCCGGCGGTGCTCAAGACCGCCGGCTGGGGCTACGACGGCAAGGGCCAGGCGCTCGTCGAGAGCCCGGCCGGCGCGGCGGCGGCCTGGGCTGAGGTGGGGACGACCGAAGCGATCCTCGAGGGCTTCGTCGACTTCGAGCGCGAGGTCTCGGTGGTGGCGGCCCGCGGCACGGCCGGGGAGCTCGCCCATTGGGGGGTGATCGCCAACGACCACCGGAGCCACATCCTCGACCTCTCGGTGGCCCCGGCGCCGGTCCCGCCCGAGGTGGCGGCCGAGGCGGTCGCGATCGCCCGCGGGATCGTCGAGGAGCTCGACGTCGTGGGCGTGCTCTGCGTCGAGATGTTCCTCACCGGCGACGGCCGCCTGCTGGTCAACGAGCTCGCCCCCCGCCCCCACAACTCCGGCCACCTGACCGTCGACGCCGCCGTCACCAGCCAGTTCGAGCAGCAGGCGCGCGCGGTCTGCGGCCTGCCCCTGGGCTCGACCGAGCTCGTGCGCCCGGCGGCGATGGCCAACCTGCTGGGCGATCTCTGGCAGGAGCGCTGGCGGCGAGCCCGACTGGCCGGCCGCGCTCGCCTTCCCCGGGGTCAAGCTGCACCTCTACGGCAAGGCGGCGGCGCGCCCGGGACGCAAGATGGGCCATCTCACCGCGCTCGCCGAGACGGTCGATGAAGCCGCCCGCACCGTCCTCGCCGCCCGCGAGGCGGTCCGGCGGCCGGCTCCTCCCACCCGCCACTGACTCCAGGATTGCCCCGGGGACCCGGTCACACGGGAGGCCGATCGAAGCCCAGGAAGACCGGCTCGGGCTGGAGGGTCACCCCGAAGCGCTCGGCCACCCGGTCCCGGACCTCGCGCGCCAGGGCGACGAGGTCGGCGGCGGTGCCGCCGCCGTGGTGCACCAGGGCAAGGGCGTGGCGCGAGGAGAGCCCGACCGGACCCCGCCGGGTCCCGCGCACGAGACCCGCGCGTTCGATCAGCCAGCCGGCGGGGAGCTTGACCCGGCCCCCGCCGACCTCGAAGCGCGGCAGCCCGGAGGGCTCCGGCACCACCCCGGCCGCGGCGGCGCGCGCCGCCACCACCTCGGCCTCGGCCTCGCCGAAGACCGGGTTGACGAAGAACGACCCGACGCTGCGGCGGTTCTCGTCGCCGGCCTCGAGCACCATCGACTTCGCGCGGCGCAGGGCGAGCACGACCCGGCGGACCGTGGCGAGGGTCACTCCGGCGCCCGAGTCGGCCACCGCCCGCTGGAGCTCGGGGTAGCGCAGGGCCGGCGGTCCGCCCGGCGCGAGGCGCAGGGAGACGGCGAGGACGGCAAAGCGCTCGGGCTCGCGCCGGAAGAGGCTGTCGCGGTAGCCGAAGGCGCACTCGGCAGGAGCCAGGCTGGCGACCTCGAGGCTCTCGCGGTCGAGCACCCGGACCCGCGCGACCACCTCCGAGACCTCCTGGCCGTAGGCGCCGACGTTCTGGATGGGCGTGGCGCCGGCGGTGCCCGGGATTCCCGACAGGCACTCGAGCCCCGCCAGGCCCTCGGCCACCGCGCGCTCCACCACCGAGTCCCAGGGCTCGCCCGCGGCGACGGTCCAGAGCGTCTCGCCGCCGTCCTCGGACCGCGCCAGGCCGCGCTGGCTCATGCGCACCACCAGGCCGTCGACGCCGGCGTCGGCCACCACCACGTTCGAGCCGCCGCCGAGGAGGACCGTCCGCAGGCCCTCCTCGCGGGCCCACGCGAGGGCCGCGGCGAGCGCGGTCTCCTCGCGCGCCTCGAGGAAGTAGCGGGCAGGCCCGCCGAGCCCGAGCGTCGAGAGCGGCGCCAGGGAGACCTGTTCGCGGAGGGCGGCGGGTCGGTCGGCTACGGCCTGCCGTCCTTCTGTTGGACCTCGCCGGTCATCGGCACGAAGCGCACCGGCGCGATCTTGCGCCGGACGAGGCCATCCTTGGTCTTGGTGAAGAGGCTCAGGTCCTGGAGGAAGTCGCCCACCGGCACCACCAGTCGCCCTCCGACCTTGAGCTGCGCCACCAGCGGCTCCGGCAGCCGCGGCGGCGCGGCGGTGAGGATGATGGCGTCGAAAGGCGCCTGGTCGGGCCAGCCTCCGTAGCCGTCGCCGATCCGCACGTGGACGTTGTCGTAGCCCAGGGAGTGGAGGGTGTGGCGGGCCTGGAGCCCGAGGGGCTCGATGATCTCGATCGAGTAGACCTCGGCGGCCACCCGCGACAGGACCGCCGAGTGGTAGCCCGAGCCGGTGCCGATCTCGAGCACCTTGTCGCTGCTCTTCAGGTCGAGCAGCTCGGTCATCAGGGCGACGATGTAGGGCTGCGAGATGGTCTGCCCGTAGTCGATGGGCAGCGGATGGTCCTCGTAGGCCTCGTCGCGCACCGCCTCGGGCACGAAGAGGTGACGAGGCACCTGCTCCATGGCGGCGAGCACCTCGGGCTGGGTGATCCCGCGGGCGCGGATCTGCTCCTCGACCATCCGCTTGCGGGCGGTGGTGAGGTCGTCCCGGGCCGGCGTCGCAGGCGGAGCCGCGGCGCCCAGGAGGATCGCCAGGACGGCGGCGGCGGCGAGCGAGAGCGGTGGCTTCACGGAGCCTCCTGACGGCGGTAGACGACCCGGCCCCCGACCAGCGTGAGGTCGATCGGGTCCTTCGGGATCTCGGCCGCAGGCACGGTCATCGGATCCGCGGCGAAGACCACCAGGTCGGCTCGCTTGCCGACCTCGAGCGAGCCCACCTCGCGGTCGAGGAAGAGCGACCAGGCGGCGTCGAGGGTGAAGCCGCGAAGCGCCTCCTCCCGGGTCAGACGCTCGCCGGGGAACCAGCCGCCGGGAGGCTGGCCCGAGAGGTCTTGCCGGGTGACCGCGGCGTAGAGGCCGAGGCGCGGGTCGGGAGACTCGACCGGGAAATCGCTGCCCAGGGCGAGGCGCCCGCCGGCGGCGATCGCCTTGCGCCAGGCGTAGGCGCCGGCCAGGCGGCGCTCGCCGACCCGGTCGGCGGCCCAGCCCATGTCGGAGGTGGCGTGGGTCGGCTGGTAGGAGAAGACGATGCCGAGCCGGGCGGCTCGCTCGATGTCCTGGAGGCGCATGACCTGGGCGTGCTCGAGCCGGAAGCGGGCCTCGGGATGGGGCGTGCCGCCGAAGGCCGCCTGGTAGGCGTCGAGGACCACCAGGTTGCCGCGGTCGCCGATGGCGTGGACCGCCACCTGGAAGCCGCGGTCGAGGGCGCGCCGGGCGACCTCGCAGATGTGGTCCTCGCTGGTCAGGAGCAGGCCGACGTTGCCCGGGTCGTCGTCGTAGGGCTCGATGAGCGCCGCTCCGCGGCTCCCCAGGGCGCCGTCGGCGTACATCTTGATCCCCCGGATCTGGAGCCGGGCCTGCGGGTCGATCTCCGGCCCCGAGCGGAACCAGGCGGCGAGCAGGTCCGGCTGGTCGGCGACGAACAGCGCGGCGCGCAGCGGCAGGCGCCCGGCGTCGCGCAGCGCCTTGTAGTCGGCGATCGTCGTCGCTCCGACCCCCATGTCGGTGACCGTCGTCAGCCCGACCGAGACGGCGTCCTCCGCCGCCCGCTCGAGCCGGCGGCGCCGCTCCTCCGGGCCGGGGTCGGGGATCTTGTCGCCGGCGAGCTCCATCGCCCGGTCGACCAGGACGCCGGTCGGCCGGCCGGCGTCGTCGCGCAGCAGCCGGCCGCCGGACGGATCGGGGGTCGCGGGACCGATTCCCAGGACCTCCATGGCGCGGGCGTTGAGGAGCGCCGCGTGACCGTCGACCCGGGTCAGCCAGACCGGATGGTCGGGAACCGCCGCCGAGAGCGCCTCCTGGGTCGGGAAGCGCTTGCCCGGCCACAGGTTCTGGTCCCAGCCGCGCCCCCGTATCCAGGTGCCCGCGGGCTGCCCGGCAGCCGCCTGCGCGGCGCGCCGCACCACCTCCTCGTAGCTCTCGGCCCCCACCAGGTCGACCTCGGAGAGCGCGTCCCCCAGCCCGACCAGGTGCGAGTGGGCGTCGATCAGGCCCGGGGTGACCGCCCGTCCCGCGAGGTCGATCGTCTCGGTCTGCGGTCCGGCGAGCGCCGTGGCGCCCGCGTCGTCGCCCAGGTAGACGATCCGGCCGCCCCGGATCGCCAGGCTGCCCTCGACGGCGCCGGGCGTCGAGACCGGGTAGAAGCGGCCGTGACGCAAAATGAGGTCGGCGCCGTCCTCGGCGTGGGAGGGGCCGGGGGCGAGGAGCGGGGCGGACATCGCGACGAGCGTGGCGACGCGGAACAAAGTCTTCATGATTGCGGATACAGGCTTCGCCTGAAACCGAGAGGCAGCCGGAGGATCTCCCGCTTCCTGGACCTTTGCTCCCCCGCCCACGTCCCGCGGAGAGGACTGCGCTCGTTCGATCGGCTGTTCCAGAGCTTTGGACTCATCGGATCTCCCCCCTCTCCCTCGATCCCCCTCCCACCCTCCGGGGGGAGAGGGACGCCGCCGCCCGCTCTCGCCCATGGGTCACGATTCCGCGTCGTCGGACATCAGAGGGGCCTTAGAGGGACCTTCGGCGCGCCATTGTGCCAAGGATCGGCTGCAAAGGACAAGCCACGGGCGGCTGCTAGACTTCACGGCTCATGCCGCGCGACGCTCGCCAGCTCCCGAGACGCCCGATGAGCCGCGTCGCCGCTTTGCTGCCGCGCCCGGGCGAGCTCGAGCTCGGCGAGATGGCCGAGCGGCTCGCGGAGGCGCTCGCCACCTCGGTGGCGGACGAGACCGAGATGGCCTGGCTCGAGAGCTCGACGCGGACCGTTTCGGCCGGGCGCGAACGGCCCGGCGAGGAGCCCGGCGTGGGCGACGGAGCCTGGCGTTCGGTGCTCGTCCGGGTCCGCGAAGGCCGGCGCCGGGGCTTTTTCCACACCGGTTCGGCCGACCCCGGGGAGCTCGCCGCCGGGATCCGGCAAGCGCTGGCGGTCTCGCGGTCCGTGGCACCGTCGCCCGATCCGGTGCCGGCGGCGGAGGCCGCGGGCGGCCCCCGAGCCGCAGCGCCACCACCGCTCTGGGACGAGGAGGTGGCCGAGCTCGGGACCGCCTTCGGGCGCGAGATCCTCGCCCCTCTGGTCGCCAAGACCGAGACCGCCCGGCTCGAGTGGAACCTGACCCGGGTGGCGGTCGCGACCAGCGCCGGCGTCGCGCGGCAGGACCGCGCGACGGCCGTCTCGCTGCGTATCCGGAGCGGCCTCGACGGCTCCGGAGGGGCCGGCGCCGGACGCGCGGCGGCGTCGGCCCGGTTCCTCGGCGAGCTCGAGCTCCAGGCGATCGTAGAGCGTGCGCGCCGCCGCGCCCCGAGCGGCGCTCCCGGCGCCGCGCCCGACCGCGCCGGCCCGTTGCTCTTCTCGCAGGAGGCGACCTGCGCCCTGGTCGAGCTGTTCGCCGAGGCGACCCTGTCGTCGCGCGCCTTCGAGGCCGCGGGCTCGCCGCTCGCCGGGATGCTCGGCGAGCACGTCCTGTCGCCGAGCGTCGACCTGGTCGACGACGGGCTCGACCCGGCCGGCCTGCCCTTCCCCTTCGACCTCTTCGGCCGGCCGAAGCGGCGGATCGCGATGATCGAGGGCGGCGTGCCCCGGACCCCGGCGGTCGCCGAGGAGCTGTCCGCCCGCCTGCGGCTGCCTCCGACGCCCCACGCCATCGGCCCGCAGGAGGCGCGGGCGACGCACCTGTTCCTGCTGCCGCACGGTTCGGAGGCCGAGGTCCTGGCGGCGGCCGAGGGCGGGGTGTGGATCGGCTCGCTCCACGGCCTCGAGTGCTTCGATCCGGGGCGGGTGGCGGCCCGGGGACGAGCCCGCGGCGCCTGTCGGGTGCGCGCCGGGGTCCTCGGCGAGCCGCTGCCCGAGCTGGTCTGGGAGGACAGCCTGCTGCGCCTGTTCTCGCAGGTGCGCGCCCTGGGCGGCGCGCCCGTGCGGCTGGCGAGCCGGCACCTGCTGGGAGGCACCTCGGCGCCGATGGTGGTGGTCGAGGGCGCGGAGACCCTCAGGCCGGCGCGGTAGCGCTTCTCCGCAGCAGGACGATCGTCTGGTCGTCGCCCTGCGGCTGGCCGGCCGCGAACTCGTCCATCGCCTCCTCGACCGCCTCGACGATCTCGTGCAGCGGCCGCCCGGCGGCGCCGCGCAGCAGAGCCACCAGGCGCTCCTCGCCGAACTCCTCGTCGGCGCGCGAGGCGCACTCGGTGATGCCGTCGCTGTAGAGGCAGAGCAGGTCTCCGGGGGCCAGCTCGAGCACTCCGGAGCGGTACGAGCTGCCGGGCAGGAGCCCGACCGGCAGGCCGCCCGGCGGCAGGCGCTCCAGGCGGGCGTCGGCGTGGATCACCAGGCCCGGGTTGTGGCCGGCGTTGACGTAGGTGAAGCGGCCGGCCGCCGCGTCGAGCTCGCCGACCAGCAGGGTGATGAACTTGTTCGGGGCGCTCGAGGCCAGGATGTGCTGGTTGAGCCGCTCGACCAGGCGGGGCCCGAAGCCCACCTGCCCGAAGAGCAGGCGGATCGCCGAGTGGAGGGTCGACACCATGAGGGCCGCCGGCACCCCCTTGCCCGAGACGTCGGCCAGGGCCACGCCGAGCAGGACCCCCCGGTCGCCGTCCTCGCCCTCGCCGGGCGGCACGGGCAGGAGGTCGTAGAAGTCGCCTCCGACCTCCCGGGCCGGCCGGTTCCAGCCGGCGATCTCGTAGCCCGGCACCGACGGCACCCCCTTGGGGAGGATCTGGCGCTGGATCTCGGCGGCGAGCTGGAGGTCCCGCTCGTAGCGCTCCTTCTCGAGCGCCTCGCGGTGGAGCCGGGCGTTCTCGAGCGCGATCGCCGCCTGGTTCGCGAACAGGGAGAGCGTACGCCGGTCCTCCGGGCTGAACGGCCCGACGCCCGAGCGGCTCTCCTTGTCGCCCACGGCGAGGACGCCGCGCCGGTCGTCGCCGATCGCGATCGGCACGGTGAGCCGGTGCAGCGCGCCGGGCAGCAGGCTGCTCGGCGTCTCGTGGCCGGCGGTCGCGAGGAAGCTCTCCAGGGCCTCGCCGCCGAGCTGCGACTGGAGCCGGTAGACGCCGCCGGAGAGGAGGTAGAGGGCTCCCCTCCGGGCATCGAGCAGCGAGACCGCGCGCAGCAGGATCTCCTCGGCCAGCAGGTCGAGGTCGAGGGTCGAGGCGATCGCCAGGCCGACGTCGTAGAGCGCCTCGAGCTCGACGCCCCGGTACTTGGCCTCGAAGCTCTGGCGCTTGAGCCGGCCGAGCAGACGGCAGTTCGAAACCGCGAGCGTCAAGAGCAGGTCGAGGGGGTGTGACGGCGCCGCCCCGCCGCCGTCGCCGGCCGCCCCGTCCTCGCCGGGACGCCAGAGGACGACGCCGCCCGCGAGGCCGAAGCGCTCGAAGCCCGCGGTCGCTCCGGGGAGGTCGGGAAACGGGCCTTCCCCCCAGGACAGCTCGGGACCGGCGGAATCTTCGTCGTCGAGATAGAGCGCGGCGCCGCGCGCCCCGCGTTCCCGGCACCAGAGGTCGAGCAGCGACGACAGCAGCTCGTGCTCCTCACCCGCCTCGGCGCTCAGCGGCAGCAGGCGGCGCCAGGATTCGGTCTCGATTCGGTCGCTCGCGCTCACCACGTTCGTTCTTTCCGCTCCGGCTCACGCCCCCCGTGCCCGACCGGCTCGGCCGCGGGGCGTCGGGGCGCGCGCCGGATCAAGCGCCGGCCAGGGCCTCGACGGCGCTCTCCTCGTCGTCGTAGATCCCGGCGTACTGGGCCAGGCCCATGATGTGAAAGGTCTTGTGAATCGTCGGGGTCAGGCAGCAGAAGGCGAGCCGGCCGTCGATCGCGAGCATCTTTTCGATGATCTCGATCAGGATGGAGATGCCGATCGAGTTGACGATCTTGGTGCCGGTCAGGTTGAGCAGCACCCGCTGGTAGCCCTCGTCCAGCAGCTGGTAGGCCGCCGCGGCGATCTGCTCGCCGCCCTGGTTGTTGATGTAGCCCTCGGTGTAGATGATCGCCAGGCCGTCTCGGCGCTCTACCGTGAGTTTCAGGGTCTCGGTCATCGCTTGTCCCGTCGGTCTGCCGGCTGGTCTCTCAGCGTTGCTTCGACATCACGATCGTCGTCCCGCCCGAGCTCGAGCGCACCTCGACGTCGTCCATCAAGCCGCGCATGATCTTGAGCCCCCACCCTCGCTTACGCGCGGACGTGAGCTTATCTTCGATCCGGGGCTCGATCAGCTCGCGCGGCGAAAAGCCCACCCCGGTGTCCCGGACCGTGATCTTCAGCTGCCGCGGCTCGCGGCCACCGAGCACGACGAAGCTCAAATGGACGGCCTGGTCCGGCGCTCGACTGTGCTCGATGGCGTTGATGCAGGCCTCCACCACCGCCATGCGAACCTCGTCGATCTTATCCGCACTCATGCTCATCGACTCGGCGACCGCGGTCGCGGCCCGGCTGGCGGCGATCTCCATCTCGGGACCCATCTGGAGGGTCAGGGAGATCTCGCGGAGCACGTCGTCGCCGTTCATGGCATCGGTAGGGAACCGTGGGTCATGGCTTGCGGGAGCGAAGCGCCGTCGAGGCAAGCTCGAGCCCCGGTGCCACCAGCATCCGCCGCCGGAGTGCTCGTCACCGCGCGAGGCGGGACGATCGGCACGGCGAAGGTGGCCACCCCGGGCGCGGAGCGCGCACGGCGGAGCCCGATCAGAAGGTCAAATAAAGCTCCAGCAGGTAGACGACCAGCGGATGGATCAGGTCGTTGGCGAGCAGCCAGACGAAGCTCCCCAGGACCCCGGCCGAGGCCATCACCCGGATCAGGCTCCGGGCCGGGAGGTAGGGGACGGTGCGCTGCTTGAGAAGGGATCCGAGCATGGCGCTTTTCTCCTTGGGGCTCATGACGCCCCTGAGAAGAGCAAGGCCGCTGCCAGGTCGGGAGGCGCCCGGATCGAAGCGACGCAAATCCATAGAAACAAAGGACTAGCATCACCGTCACAGCGAGACTCGCAGGACCCGCGCCGGAAGGCCGCTGCGACAGGATGTCGCAGCCCTGGGAGGCGCCGAGGGGCGGAACCGAGCAGAAGGCCGCACCACGGGCATCCGGCGCGAGCGCGACGATCTGTCGCAGTGAGCCACTTTGTCGCAGAGATAGGCAGGAGGAGTCTTGCTCGTCTCCAAGACGGATTTCGCCGCGGGAAGTTTCAAGCGGAGCTCCGCGCGCGCTCAGAAACCCTTGCGCTGGAGGGTGCGGCGGCTGACCCCGAGGATCCGGGCGGCGGCGGTCTTGTTGCCCTCCGCCAGCTCCAGGACGCGGGCGATGTGGCGGTGCTCCAGGGTCTCGAGGTCGAGGGGTGCCCCCGCGGCGGCCGGGGCCGGCGTGCTCGTCGTGGCGAGCGTGCCGCCCGCGCCGAGGAGCGAGGCGACGATCTCCCGGTCGATCTCGCCGTCGGCGAGCGACGCCGCCCCCTCGACCAGGTTCTGGAGCTCGCGCACGTTGCCCGGGAAGTCGTGCGCCATGACCAGCGCCATCGCCTCGGCGCGCAGCGGTGGCGGCTCGATCTGCTCGCGGCGGCAGAACTCCTCGAGGAAGTGGCGCACCAGGTGCGGGACGTCCTCGCGCCGCTCGCGCAGCGGCGGCAGCTCGATCTCGACCCCCTTGAGCCGGTAGTAGAGGTCGCCGCGGAACCGGCCCGCGTCCACCAGGGCCTCGAGATCCTGGTGGGTGGCCGCCACCAGGCGCACGTCCACCGGGATCGGCCGGCTGCCGCCGAGGCGCACCACCTCGCGCTCCTGGAGGGCGCGCAGCAGCTTGACCTGGAGGTTCTCCCGCATGTCGCCGATCTCGTCGAGGAAGAGGGTGCCGCCGTCGGCCAGCTCGAACTTTCCGGCGCGCGCCTGGACGCCGGTGGCGACCCCGCCCTCGATGCCGAACAGCTCGCTCTCGAGCAGCGACTCCGGCAGGGCCGCACAGTTGAGGGCGATGAGCGGCCCCGAGCGCCCCGAGAGGTGGTGCAGGAGCTTGGCGACCAGCTCCTTGCCCGTGCCGCTCTCACCGCGCACGACGACGTTGACGCCGCGCGGAGCGACGCGCTCGGCGATCTCGAGCGCCCGGCGCATGGGCGGCGCGTGGGCGATGATCCGTTGCCCCGCCACCTCCTCGGAGAACCTGCCCTTCAAGGCCCGGTTCTCCTCGGCCAGGCGCTCACGTTGCGCTTCCAGGCGCTCGCGCTGGCGCGCCGCGTCCAGGGAGGCGCCGGCGAGCGAGGCGACCGAGTCGAGGAAGCGCCGGTCGTCCTCGGAGAAGCTCGAGCTGGCGCCGCCCCGGGCCTCCTTGTCGAGGACGGCCAGGTAGCCGAGGAAGACGCCGCGGCTGGCGATCGGCGCCGCCAGGAGCTCGGTGAGGCCGCGGCCGGCGAAGCTGCCGCCGGTGCGGGTGACCAGCCGGCCGGCGCGCAGCAGCTCGTTCCACAGGTCCTCGGCGAGGAGGGTCTCGCCGCGCGGGGCCGCGCCCTTCCAGCCGACGGTGGCGACGGCGCGGGGGCCGCCGTAGGAGTCGCGGGTCACGGCCACCGCCGCCCCGGGGTCGAGGACGGCGCAGACGCGCTGGAGGAGCTCGTCGACCAGCTCCTGCTCCGGGCGCTGGGCGCCCAGGGCGAGGGCGAGGTCGTAGAGGGTCTCGAGCTGGAGGAGGCGCCGGCGTTGGGCGAGGTCGGGGGTCGCGGCGGCTAGGGTCGGCATGGCGCTGACGTCATTGTAGCGGAGGGGTGCGACATTTTGCCGCGGGAGGAGGAGGTGGAGGAGGAGGAGGAGGTGGTGGTGGTGGGGGGGGGGTTGGAGCGGGTGAGGCGGGGCACAGACGGCTCCGGGCGCGGTAAAACTTCGGCGGCAGACTGCGCCGGCGAAGTTTCACGCGTCGCCCGCAGCCTGCGTGAACCGGCGGTTGGGGCGTCGGGCCCGCTGCCGCGAGTGGGTGAGGAGGGGGGGATCGGCGGGGTCGGACTCCGCAGGGCACCGAACCCGTGATAGGGGTAGGGAGGGCAGGTTGGATTCCCTGCCCCCCCTCCCTCCGAACCGGACGTGCGGATCTCCCGCATCCGGCTCTCCGGTTGGTGGTTCACCTACGAGAGGACTGCGAGTCCGAGGCATAGGCGGCTTCGAGGCTGAACAGCCCATGCTCGGCGAAGAAGGCGTTGGGCCAGCGCTGGTGGTCGCTACCGCGGCCCCGGCCTCGGCCTCGGCGACGCTTGCGTAAGATGCTGCGCAGGCGCATGCGGATCCACCGGTCGAGCGGCCGGAAGGTCGTCGGGTGGCTGTAGCGGTAGTACTCGTACCAGCCACGCAACGTCCGGCTGATGTCCCAGGTGATCCGATCGAGGCTGTGACCGTTGGTGCGCCGGGTCTTGCGGCGCAGGGTGTCCTTGAGCTTCCGGAGGCTCTTGTCGCGAGGCCATTGGTATCCCCGTTCGAAGTGGTACCCCAGGAAGTCGAAGCCACCCCGCTCGGTGGCATCCACCACCGCCGTCTTGTCCGGGTGAAGGCTCAGGCCCTCCTGGGCCGTCCACACCTCTACCAGGGCAAGCGCCCGGCGGGCCTCGGTCTCGCTCCGACACAGGATCACGAAGTCGTCGGCGTAGCGCACCATCTCGAAGCCCTCGCGGGCCAGAAGATGGTCCAGCGGGTCGAGGTAGATGTTGGCCAGTAGGGGGCTGATCACCGCGCCTTGCGGGGTTCCCCGCTCGGGCGTCCAGCTCTCCAGTCCGTCCAGTACCTCTTGCTCGAGAAAGGACTCGATCAGGGCGAGCACTCGCCCGTCCGATACCCTCTCACGCACCCGCGCCAGCAGGCGCTCCGGATCGATCGTGTCGAAGTACCGGCGCAGGTCGGCGTCCACCACCCAGGTGTGGCCCGAGTCGAGGAGCTCCTCGACCCGCTCCAGCGCTTCCCGGCACCCGCGCCCCGGGCGGAAGCCGTAGCTGTGCTCGGCGAAATCCCGCTCGAAGATCGGCTCCAGGACCAGGCGCAACGCGCCCTGCACCACCCGGTCGCGCACCGTCGGAATCCCCAGGGGCCGCTTCTCGCGGCTCCCCGGCTTGGGAATCCACCGCCGGCGAACCGCCTGCGGGCGGTAGCTACCGTCCCGCAAGGACGCCGACAGCGTCTCCACCTCCTCCTCCAGGCGCGATCCGTAGTGATCCACGGTGACGTGATCTACCCCCGCGGCGCCCCCGTTGCGCTCGACTCTCTCGAACGCGCGCAGGAGCGTCTGCTTCCGGTAGACCTTGTCGATCAGGCTGAACCACGTCCCTCCTCGGACCCCGGTCTCCAGGGCCCGCAGCATGCGCTCCGTCCAGACCGAGGGTTCGGCCCAGCCCCATCGGGACCGGGCCTCTCCGGCGGGATTAGGGGCTCGCCCCACTCGCGCCGGGGTCTCGTCTCTCGTCCTGTCCGTCACACATCCACCTTCCTGCTTCCCTTCGCTCCACGCCCATTACGGCGTTTCCTCGCTACTATGGAAGCTCTGACTCCTGCCGCCCTGCTTCTCCTCGTGGACGACAGGTCTCCCCGCTTACGGTGCCTGGCCGTCGCGATCATTCCGTCCCCAACCACCTGTAGGCCCCCCGCACACGCTTTCGCACGCTACCCCTCAGCGCGACGGGCACCCCGGCTCTCCCGGGTCCGGGCTTCGCCATTCGCTTGCAGGCTCGCCGAGTCCTACCGGCCGAATCGGGTTCGTTGCCTACGGACTGATCGCTCATCTCCTCCTACTCCCCACCCCGCCTCGCGGCGACGCAGTCAGAGTCGATTACAGGCCGGAGAGCGTATGCCTGGAGAGGACTCGCACCTCTCTGACCATGCACCCTCGCGGGCGTACAAGCGGCCGAGCTCTGTCTCGGCCGGGCGATCCTCCTGGGCGGCACCGAGCATCGGATCGGAGTTGAAAGCACCTCTCCCAACGCATCCCGGTCCTCGGGCCGAGCTCTGTCTCGGCCGGGCGATCCTCTCGGGCGGCACCGAACGAACCGCCGGAGCCGAGACCGGCCCACGACGCATCCCGGTTCCCAGGCCGAGCTCTGTCTCGGCCGGGCGATCCTCTCGGGCGGCACCGAACGACCCGCCGAAGCCGAAACCGGGCCGCCGGGGGCGAGGGCGAGGGGGTCGGCGGCGGCCGGGGGGTTTTTGACGGGCCCGGGGGCGCTCTGGTAGCTTGTCGGCTGCTCGATCTACCTACCCCGTGTTTCGATGAACCGCCTTGCCCGAGGTCTGGTCCTTTCCGCGCTGTTGCTGGCCGTGGGCGCCGCCGGTTGCCGGCACTCGCCGGTCGGCGCGGACCAGGTCGTCGGCAGCCGGCCGAACATCGTCCTGGTGGTCCTGTGCTCGTTCCGGGCCGACCGGCTCGGGAGCCTGGGGAACCCGCGCGGCCTGACTCCCTATCTCGACCGGCTGGCCGGCGAGGGGACGGTCTTCGAGCACGCCGTGTCGGCCTCGTCCTGGACCAAGCCCTCGACGACCAGCCTGATCACCGGCCTCACGCCGGGCGTCCACGGGATGCTCGACTTCTACCGGCCGGAGCTGATCGAAAGGGCGCTCCAGGGTGGCGAGCCCCTCGAGCGGCGGGTGCTGCCGGAGAGCTACGACACCCTGCCGGCGGCTCTCGCCCGGGCGGACTACGACACCTTCTGCCGGGTCAACAACATCCACGCCGGAGACTTCTTCGGCCTCACCCGCGGCTGCCAGGATCAGGTCACCCGCTTCGGCATGACCACCGACCAGATGGTCGACGACCTCGCCGGCTGGCTGTCCGCGCGGGGAAGCGACAAGCCGTTCTTCGCCTACCTCTTCAGCCGCCAGATCCACAGCCCGTTCCATCCGTCCTACGAGGCCTTCCGGGCTCTGCGCCCCGGCATCGCGGATCCGCCGGCCGAAGAGTTCGCCGACTTCCGGCGGCGGGTGGAGGCCGAGGTCTTGCGCCTGGTGAAGGCAAACCAGCCGGTGCCGGCGGCGTTGCGCCGCGACTGGATCGACCTCTACGACGCCCAGATCCCCGACCTCGATCGCACCCTCTCCCGCCTCTCCGAGCTGCTCTCCGCGCGGGGCGGTCCGGCGAAGAGGACGCTGATCGTGGTCACCGGCGACCACGGCGAGCGCCTGTTCGAGGACGGCCGGATCGACCACGGCGGGCCGTGGCTGGACCAGGCGGTCGTGCACATTCCGCTCCTGGCCTGGGGAGCGGGCGTGCCGGCCGGGGAGCGCGTCGCCGCGGTCGCCCGGAGCATCGACCTCTTCCCCACTCTCCTCGACCTCGCCGGCGCCAAGCCGTCTCCGATCGTCCAGGGAGAGAGCCTGGTCCCGCTCGTCTGGCGCGGTGACGGCCCCCCGCCGCCCGAGCGCACCGCCTTCTCCCGGGCCGGCCCGCGAGCGTACGCGGTGCGCCGAGGGCGCTACAAGCTGCGCATCCGGCGCGGCGAGGAGCGGGCGCTCTACGACCTCCAAACGGATCCGTACGAGACCCACGACCTCGTCGCCGAGCGGCCGCGCACCGCGCGACGCCTGCAGCGCCAGCTCGAGGTCTGGATCAAGCAGGAAGCGGCTCTCGCCCGGGCGATGGGCGCCGCCACCACGCGCCAGCTCCCGCCCGAGGTCATCAAAGAGCTCCGCGCCCTCGGCTACATCTGACCCCCGGTCGAACAAAGCCCCCCCGGAGTGCACGCCCGCCGAGCCCCCCCTCTCCCCAAAATCGGCGGCGCCGAAGCCCCAACCACCGGTTCACGCAGGCCCCCCGAAGTCCACTCCCGCCGATCCCCTCCCTCTCTCCCCCAAGCTCGGCGGCGCCGACGCCCCAACCACCGGTTCACGCAGGCCCCGGGCGACGCGTGAAACTTCGCCGGCGCAGTCTGCCGCCGAAGTTTTACCGCGCCCGGGGCCGTGTGCTCGGCAAGCAGCCCCGACTACCCGGTCACCGCCGCCCGTTCCCTCCCCAGCACCCGCTTCAGATACCGCCCCGTAAAGCTCGCCTTCACCCCGGCGACCTCCTCCGGCGTCCCCGTGGCGATCACCCGCCCCCCGGCCTCCCCGCCCTCCGGCCCCAGGTCGATCACCCAGTCCGCGGTCTTGATCACCTCGAGGTTGTGCTCGATCACCACCACCGTGTTGCCGTGGTCGACCAGCCGGTGGAGCAGGTGGAGGAGCTTCCCGACGTCGTCGAAGTGCAGGCCGGTGGTCGGCTCGTCGAGGAAGTAGAGGGTGCGCCCCGTCTGCCGCTTGCACAGCTCGCGCGCGAGCTTGACCCGCTGCGCCTCGCCGCCCGAGAGGGTCGTCGCCGGCTGGCCCAGCCGGATGTAGTCGAGCCCGACGTCGGCGAGCGTCGAGAGGATCCGCTCGACCGGCGGGATGGGAGCGAACACCTCCCGCGCCTGCTCCACCGAGAGATCGAGGATCTCGGCGATGTTCAGGCCCTTGTAGCGCACCGAGAGCGTCTCCCGGTCGTAGCGCTTGCCGCCGCACACCTCGCAGGTCACGTAGATGTCGGGCAGGAAGTGCATCTCGATCTTGATCTGCCCGTCGCCCTTGCACGCCTCGCAGCGGCCGCCCGCCACGTTGAAGCTGAACCGGCCCGGCTTGTAGCCGCGCATCCGGGCCTCCGGCACCTTCGCCATCAACGAGCGGATGTGGTTGAAGACGTTGGTGTAAGTCGCCGGGTTCGAGCGCGGCGTGCGGCCGATCGGGCTCTGGTCGATGGCGATCACCTTGTCCAGGTGGTCGAGCCCCTCGATCCGATCGTGCTCGCCCGGCCGGTCCTGAGCGCGGAAGAAGTGGCGCGCGAGCGACTTGTAGAGGATGTCGTCGACCAGGGTCGACTTGCCCGAGCCCGAGACTCCGGTGACCACCGTGAAGACCCCCAGCAGGATCTCGACGTCGACGTTCTTGAGGTTGTTCTGGCGCGCGCCGCGCACCACCAGCGAAGAGCCGTTGCCCGGCCGCCGCTCCTCCGGCACCGCGACCTCCATCTCGCCGCGCAGATAGCGGGCGGTGAGCGACGAGCCGGTCGCCTCGACCTCGCCCGGCGTGCCCTCGGCCACCACCTCGCCGCCGTGGATCCCGGCGCCCGGCCCCAGGTCGATCACCCAGTCCGCCGCCCGGATCGTCTCCTCGTCGTGCTCGACCACCAGCACCGAGTTGCCCAGGTCGCGCATCCCCTGGAGCGTCGCGATGAGGCGCGCGTTGTCCCGCTGGTGGAGCCCGATCGACGGTTCGTCGAGGACGTAGAGGACGCCCATCAGCTTCGAGCCGATCTGGGTCGCCAGGCGGATGCGCTGGCTCTCGCCCCCGGAAAGGGTCGCCGAAGCGCGCTCGAGGTTGAGGTAGCCCACCCCGACGTCGTCGAGGAACGTCAGGCGGTCCCGGATCTCGCGCACCACCTTGCCGGCGATCGCGGTCTCCCGCTCCGAGAGCTCGAGCCCCTCCGTCCAGCCCCGGAGCTCGGTGACCGACATCGCCCCGAGCTGGTCGATCGGCACGTCGTCGACGGTCACCGCCAGGGCCTCCGGGCGCAGCCGGCGGCCGCCGCAGTCCGGGCAGTCGCGGACCGACATGTACTTCTCGATCTCGGCGCGCACCGAGGCCGAGCCCGACTCGCGGTACTTGCGCTCGAGCATCGGCAGGACGCCCTCGAAGCTCCCCTGCCACTCGTACTTCGAGCGCTTGCCCTTCATCCGGAAGGTCATCTCGTGCTCGGCACCGTGGAGGATGGCGCGGCGGCCGGCCTCGGGCAAGTCCCGCCACGGCGTCGCCAGCGAGAAGCCGAGGCTCTCGGCCAGCGTCTCGACCATCTGCATGCGCCAGGAGCGCGAGCCCGCCGGCCACGGGGCGACCGCGCCGGCGTCGATCGAGCGCTCGGGGTCGGGCACCACCCGGTCCGGATCGACGCCGGCGATCGTGCCGAGGCCCGAGCAGGTGGGGCAGGCACCGTAGGGGCTGTTGAACGAGAAGAGGCGCGGCGTGACCTCCGACAGGCTGGTGCCGCACTCGACGCAGGCGTAGTTGCGCGACAGCGTCTCCTCGTCCTCGGGGCCGCCGTCGGCCCGCCCGAGGATCACCAGCCCGCCGCCCACTTCGAGGGCGGTCTCGAGCGAGTCCGCGAGCCGCGCCGCGACGCCCTCCTTGATCACCAGGCGGTCGACCACGATGTCGATCGAGTGCTTCTTCTGCTTGTCGAGCTCGGGCGGATCGCCCGAGAGGTCGATCATCTCGCCGTCGACGCGGGCCCGGACGAAGCCCTCCTTGGCCATCTGCGCGAGCTGGCGCTTGTACTCCCCCTTCTTGCCGCGGACGTACGGCGCGAAGAGCACGAGCCGCGTCCCCTCGGGCAGCGCGAGCACCCGGTCGACCATCTGCTGCACGGTCTGGGGCCGCACCTCGGTGCCGCACTCGGGGCAGTGTGGCGTGCCGACCGAGGCGAAGAGCAGCCGCATGTAGTCGTGGATCTCGGTGACCGTCCCCACGGTCGAGCGCGGGTTCTTCGAGACCGACTTCTGCTCGATGGAGATCGCCGGCGAGAGCCCGTCGACCGAGTCGACGTCGGGCTTCTCCATCTGCTGGAGGAACTGCCGCGCGTAGGAGGAGAGCGACTCGACGTAGCGCCGCTGGCCCTCGGCGAACAGGGTGTCGAAGGCGAGCGAGGACTTCCCCGAGCCGGATACGCCGGTGAAGACCACCAGCCGGTTCCTGGGGATCTCCAGGTCGACGTTCTTGAGGTTGTGCTCGCGGGCACCGCGGACGACGATCGAATCCATCGGACAGGGGAGTCTACCGGAGGCGGAGGCGTCCGGGGAGGGGTCGGAGAATCGCCACGTTCGCAGCGGAGGGCACCGTGGGGCCGGCTGGCGTGGGCGGTCGCAAGGGTCGGTGCAACGGGAACCGCTCGGCCGGCCGAGGCAGAGCTCGGCCGCTTCAACCGGGGGTGCCGCTCCCAGGGCACTCAGGCCCGTGAAGCGGCCGACCCCACGAGCTCGCCGCGGGGCCTCAGGGGAAGGGGATCGAGGGGATGTGGGGGGGACCTGGTCAGAAGTCGACGTAGCCTTCGCGCACCCGGACCCGGTTGCCGAAGCCGCGGACCCGCACCTCGACCTTGCGCCAGCTCCCGTCCTTCTGGAGGTCTTTCGGGTAGTAGCCGATCACGTACTGCTCGCGCAGCTCGGCGAGGATGTTGCGGAACGAGCTCTCGACCTCGGAGACGTCGAAGATCGGCTCGATCCGGCCGCCGCTGTCGAGGACCAGCTTGCGCAACGTGTCGAACTGCTCCTTGTTCTGGTCGGCGTCGCGCCAGGCCGAGGTGAATAGGCCCGGCTCGGCGTCGATCTGCCCGCGGTCCTGGAGCTGGAGCCAGTAGACGATCGCCTGGCTGCGCTGCGCCTTCCACAAGGCGTCCTTCATGTCGAGGGCGCTGTAGACGTCGTAGCCGTCCGAGAGCACCACGATCACCCGCCGCCCCTGGCGGCCGTCGAGGATCTTGAACGCCGAGTAGAGGTAGTCGGTCAGCGCCGTCCCGCCGCCCGCCTTGGCGCCCTCGAGGGACTGGCGCAGGACCGCGGGGTCGTCGGTGAACGGGGTCGCCCGGATCAGCCGGTCGGAGAACAGGATCGACATCGCCTCGTCGAGGTTCTTCATGCCGCCCGTGAAGGCCTCGGCACCGCGGATCGCCGCCGCCAGCCGCTCGCCCCGCATGCTCTCGCTGGAGTCGACCAGCAGGACCGCGGTGAGCGGAGCGTCGCCCCCTTCGAAGGTGACGATCTCCTGGGGAGCGCCGTCGTCGAGGACCGTGAAGTCCCCCTTCTGGAGGCCGGTCGCCCGCTGGTCGCCCTGCGTCACGGTGATGTAGAGCTGCTCGAGGGGGACCTCCACCACCTCGTCGACCTCGATCGCGGGAGTCTGGATCGCCATCTCGCCGGTCTCGCCCGAAGCGGTCAGGGCGACCGCCCGGAAGACGTGCTCGACGTTCTGGTCGCCGACGTCCACCGTCACCTCCCACGGTGGCTGCGTGAGCACGGTCACCAGCTTGTCGTCGACGTACAGGCGCACCCGCTGCACCGGCTCCTTGCTCTCGACCTGGATGCGCACGGGCACCTTGCCGCTGACCGCGCTGAAGGGGCCTGGGTCGAGGATCGCCACCTCGACGCCGGCGGCCCGGGCGGACGGGACCCCGCCCAGGGCGAAGGCCAGGATCGCGAGGAACCCGAGGATCCCGCGACGACTGCCCGCCGGGCGCGCGGTCATCGCGCCGCCCCTGCGGCCGCCGGCCGGTCGTGTCCGTTCTCGCCGAGCAGGCGCGCGAGGCGCGCGACCCGGGTGGCGGCGTTCTCGTGGAGCGCCACCAGGACCCGATCGTAGGTCTCCTGCGGGCCCATGCCGTAGCGCCGCCGCGGCGACGGTCCCCGTTGCCCGGCACCGTCCGCGAGGGCGCGAATCACCGCCAGCGACTGGTTCGGGTTCTTCTGGGCGTCGAGGACGAACGCGAGCTGGGTGCGCAGGCACTCGGAGCTCGGGGAGCGCTCGAGGCCCTGGCGCAGGACCGACTCCGCCTGCTCCATCCTGCCGGCCTCGCGCTCCATGATCGCGAGCTGCTCGTAGGCCACCACGCTCTCCCAGTCGTCCTTGTCTTCGGCGATGAGCTTCCCGAAGAGACGCCGTGCGTCCTGCTCCGAGCCCAGGCGCCCGAGGTTGACCGCCATGCGCAGCCGGCCTTCGCGGCTGTCCGGCTCGACCTTGAGGAGCTCGAGGAGCCGCTCGGCGGCGCGGTGATAGTTGCCGCTGCGCTCGTGCACGGTGGCGATCCCCAGCAGGGCGGCGGCGTTTTGGGGATCGAAGTCCAGGGCGTGGAGCATCAGCCCCAACCCCTGGAGCTTGACCCCGACGAGCTGGCTGTAGATCCCCAGGCTCGCCAGGGCGCGGGCGCCCAGCACCCGGGAGCCCTCGCTCCCCCCTTGCCGGGCGTAGAGGTCCGCCAGGCTCGCGGCCAGCCGCGAGGAGTGGCCGGCGAGCAGCGGCTGGCCCCGGTCGGCGTACATCCGGTAGGCGTCGTGGTGGAGCGCCAGCATCGGAACCAGGGCTTCGAGGTCCTTGACGCCGACCCACTTGACCACCTCGACCTCGGCGTCGAAGAGCCGCTGGACCTCCTTCGGCTCGCGCCCCTCCATCGCCCCGGTCTCGAAGTCGAAGAGGGCCGTCAGCGCGTCCTCGCTCTGGTCGGCGGCGACCAGCTCGAGCACCCCGCGGTAGCCGTCGAGGAGCTGCTGCTCCCCTTCGAAGCGGCGCGAGCGCCGGCTCGACGCGCCGGGCGAGATCTGGTCGCTCTTCTTGAAGGTCGGCGTCTCGGCCGGACGGCCGCCGATCGCCGGCGGGATCACGAGGACGGACGGGGACGACGGGTCCGGCCGGTCCTGCTCGGGGGTCCCGGGCCGGCCCCCCGCGGGTTCCTGGGCGGCCAGGGGCTGGAGGGCGAACACTCCCGCCAGGAGAACCGTGGCGAGCGCCGTCACGGGGCGGCGCCGCGGCCGGCTCCGACCGACGGCAGGAGCAGGAACCAACAACGAAGAATCGGGAGTCATGTTAGTGCGGCATTCTACCGCGGCACGGACATCCATGATTTGGCACTCTCACAACCTCCGCGGCCCCCGCGCCGAAATGGTGCGGGGGCCGCGGTGCGGCGGAAGCTACGCGGCGCTACTGGTGGACCCGGCCGCCCCGGCGGTGGTGGCCCGGAGCCCCGGGAGCCGGGGACGGGTCCCCTCCGTCCGGCCCGCCCGGGGCCGCCGGCGACCCATTCCAGACCCGCAGCGCGTCGAGCAGCTGCTGGCCGGCGGCGCGGCTGAAGACGACGTTCGAGACCAGCTCGCCGGGGATCGACGGGATCGGGCTCGCGTCGCTCCCGAACAGGAACGGGTAGAGGTCGACCTGCGGGATGTCGGCGTCGTAGGTCTCGTTGATCGCCCGGATGAACTCGTTGGTCGCCACGGCGTAGCCCAGAGGCCGCGGGTGGACGCCGTCGAGGCCGATCGCGCCGCCGGTGATGTAGGAGCTCGTCACCGTCAAGCCGCCGATGTCGAAGCCGGTGGTCGATGCGGCCTTGAGCAGCCCGTTGATGTCCGCGAGGGCCGAGCCACTCGACCGGGCGACCTCACGGATGATCGCGTTGTAGGCGTCGACCCGCGCCTGGACGGCGGCCGACTCGGAGGCCGAGAGCACGTACTGGTCGCCGAGGCCCTTGCCGGTGCCGCCGGCGAAGGCCGGGACCCCGATGCCCTGGGAGAGCGGCGCCGAGGCGGTGAGGAGCACGTGGTCACCGGCGCCGAGCGGCTGGTCACCCGGTCCGAGGAGCGGGATGGTGGTGCCGCCCGGCCCGAGCACCGGCTGGTTGGTCGCCGGGTTGACCAGGATCGGCGGGATGGTGGTGACGAACGGGATCGAGGTGACGTCGGGCAGGTTGGCGAGGACCAGCTTCGCGCCCGCGCCCTGGAGGGCGGCGACCAGGGCGGTGTAGTCCGCCTGGAACTGGGCCACCGGGGTCAGGGTGACGCCCTCGATCACGCGGCCGCTGGTGGCGGCGGCGAGCACGTCGTTGTTGCCCAGCCAGACCAGGGCGAAGGTCGGGTGCAGAGCGAGCGCCTGCTCGAGCTGGGTGTTCGAGGTGCGCAGCACCAGGGTCGCCGCGTCGGTCGGGCCTCGATCGCGGTTGCGCAGCGCGTCGCCCAGCCGGAAGCCGGGGACCGACAGGTTGTCGTAGGGGCGCGGCAGCATGGCGTTGAGCGGATGGCCGCTGCCCGGGAGCTCGACCACCCTGACCGGCGAGATGCCCTGGAGCTGGAGCAGCGCCGGGATCCCGGGCTCGCTGACCAGCGGCTGCTCGATGCCGTGCCCGGTCGCCTGCTCCGCGAGGAGCGCCGGGACGCTGTTTTTCTGGGCGCCCTGGACCAGGCCGCCGTTGGTGAAGCCGGCGCCCAGGCTGTCACCGAGGGCGACGAAGCGGGAGAAATCGGCCTTGCCGGTGTTCTGGGCAAGGGCCGGGGAACCGGCCGCCGGCACGAGCAGCGCCAGGGCCAGGGCGAGGACGACGAGGGCTCGATTGCGAGTCATGGAACGATCTCCTTTCGGATCAGAAGCCGACGGACAGGCCGAGGAGATAGGCCGTCGTCTCGAACTTGCCGTGGAAGACCGCGTCACCCGCGAACTCCTCGTTGCGGGTCCGGTCGGCGAACGGCAGGTACATGAAGGCGACGTCGAACTTCGCTCCACCGGTGTAGCCGTAGCCGATCGACAGGCCGGTGCGGTTGGCGTCGGGGAGCAGCGGGCCGGCGCTCGGCTCGGGCTGCGGCGTCTCGTCGTAGACCGCTCCGAAGCGCCACTGGGTCGTCGGGCTGGTCACCCAGTTGAGGCCCGCGCGGTAGTTGAACGCGTCGTCGTACTTCTCCTCGATCGTCTGGCTGAAGGCGGGGTTGTTCGGGAAGGTCAAGTCGACCTTGTCGAAGCTCGACCAGCCGGTCCAGTTGATGTCGGTCTCGAGGGTCAGGCTCGGGGTCAGGCCGAAGGCGAAGCCGAGGCTGGCGAGGTCCGGAAAGTCGATCGAGGTCTTGATCGGCAGGTCCTGGTCGAACGGCACCTGCGCCGCCACCCCGGCGTCGAAGGGCGCAATGCCGGTCAGGGTTTGGCTGAAGCGGCCGTCGCCCTTGTAGTCGATGCTGATCCGGCTGCGGTAGGACAGCCCCCACGAGAAGCGCGGGTTGATCTTGTTCAGGATGCCCAGGTTGAAGCCGTAGCCGGTGTCGAGGTCGCTCGTCAGGTGAGCCTTGCCGACGTCGGTGAACTGGCCGGTGATCGGGTTGAAGGCTCCGATGTGGCGGTTGAGCTCGAGGTCCGACCAGCGCGCGACGACGCCGAAGCCGATGCCGAGGTCGGGCGTCGCTTGCCAGGCGATCGTCGGGTTGAGGTCGAAGGTGCGCAGCACCGTCTTGGTGGCGATGAACTTGCCGGCCCAGTCGTCCGGGTTCTTCCACTCGGTGGTCAGGCCGAACGGGCTGTTGAACCCGAGGCCGAACGTCCAGCCCGCGGTGAGCGGCTGCACGTAGTAGGCGTGGGAGGGGTAGAAGACGCTGTTTTCCTGCTCTCCGGTCGCGGTCGGGCCCGGGTAGGGCGCCTGGCCGGTGAACGTGGAGTCGGCAGTGATCAGCGTGGTGCCGAGCTCGAACGCGCGCTGATTCTGGAACGCCAGGCCGGCGGCGTTGTAGAACATGGCCGAGGGGTCGTCGGCCTGGGCGGTGAAGGCGCTCGCCATGCCCATGGCCTTGCTGCCGTGCTCGAAGATCCCGAAGCCGGCACCGACGGCCGGCGACGACGCCAGGACGACCAGCGTCCCGGCGAACAAAGCTGTGGTGAGACCGATTCCGCGGCTGCGCATGCCATTCCTCCTTGCTCTTGGATTCGATCGGGTCCGATCGCGAAGTGAACCGTGGTGGGTTCCTGACGTCTCTCTGGGCGGATGCCAGGGCGCCACACTATGGGAACGTCGGCGGGCCTGTCAACGCGCGCTCGGGTAGGTCCGAGCCGTCCGGACGAGCGGTGCCGGGGCGAGCCGCGGACCTGCTAGAGTAGTCGGGAGGAGAGAGCGAGATGAAGTTCGAGAGCGAGGTCCACCGCGAGACCTTCAAGAAGGTCGAAGAATACGTCCAGGACCTGATCGACGAGCCCTACCTGGACGAGAAGTCGGGCCACTTCTACGGGCGCTACGGCTCGACGGTGCTCGAGATGTCGGTCGACCCCTACGGCCCCGAGGAGGCGGTGGTCACGGTGATGGCGTACTGCGTCCAGGGCGCGGAGGTCGACGAGAGCCTGCTCGAGGGACTGCTCGAGCTCAACCACAGCCTGCCGGTGGGCGCCTTCTCGCTGGTGGGCGCCGACGTCTTCTTCTCGCACTCCCTGTTCGGGCGCTCGCTCGAGCCGCGCAACTTCCTGGGTACGGTGGCGGCGGTGGCGACCGTGGCCGACGACTACGACGACCGCATCGTCGCGGAGTACGGCGGCGAGACCGCTCTCGAGCGGATCCAGTCGACCGGCGGCCGGCGCCGCCGCGAGGCCCAGGCGGCGAGCAGCGTGCCCTGATCGATCGCCCCCCTCTCCCTCGATCCCTCTCCCACCCTCCGGGGGGAGAGGGACGCCGCTCCCCGGCTCGCTCCCCGGCTCGCCGGCTCGCGGCAGGGACGATCGCCGGCACGGCGGCCGCCGCTCACGCGCGTCCCTTGATCGCCTCGCGCATCTCGCGCTCGACGACCTTCTCCTTCTCGGCGCGGCGCTTGTCGTAGAGCTTCTTGCCCTGGGCGAGCGCGATCTGGACCTTGATCCAGCTCCCCTTCAGGTAGACCTCGAGGGGAACGATCGTCTGCCCCCGGATGATCGCCCGGCCCATGAGCTTGTCGATCTCGCGGCGGCTGAGCAGGAGCTTTCGCGGCCGCTCCGGGTCGTGGTTCTCCCGGTTGCCGTGGGTGTACGGGCTGATGTGCGCCCCGACCAGCCAGGCCTGGCCGTCGCGCACCTCGACGTAGCTGTCCTTGAGCTGGACCTTGCCCTGGCGCGCCGACTTGACCTCGGTGCCGGTGAGCGCCATGCCGGCCTCGAAGGTCTCGAGGACGTGATAGTCGTAGCGCGCCTTGCGGTTTCTCGCCAGGACCTTGACGGAAGGGCTGTCCGGTTTCGCGGCCATGGGACCGGAGAGTGTATCGGATCCCTCGTTCCCTCTCCCACCCTCCGGGGGAGAGGGACGCCCCGCCCGGTGGCGGCGCGAGCTGGTAATCTCCTCCCATCCATGCGTATCGCCGCTTCGCTCCTTCTCCTCGGCCTGCTCACCTCCTCGGCGGCCCGCGCCGAAGATCCGAAGATCCACGGCCTCAAAGCCGCAGTCGACGGTCACCGGGTGATGCTCGCCTTCGTGATGACCGACGCCTTCGACCACGACCTGATCGACCGCATCGCGAGCGGCCTGCCCACCAGCTTCACGTACGAGATCGAGCTGGCCAAGGACAGGAAGCGCTGGTTCGACAGGTCGCTCGGCCACAGCGAGCTCCAGGTGATCGCGATGTTCGACGCGGTCACCCGCGAGTACCTGGTCAACTACAAGCTCGACGGCAAGCTGGTCGAGAGCCGCATGGTGCGGAGCCTCGACGAGCTGCGCCAGGCGATGACCCACTTCGAAGGCATCCCCGCCTTCACCCTCGAACCCCTGCCCGGCGGCTTCCGGATGCTGGTCAAGGTGCGCGCCCTGCTCGGCAGCCACGGCCTGCTCGGCTTCATCCCGGCGCGGATCACGACCGACTGGAAGGAGTCGAACAAGTTCCGGGCGCCCGAGGACCTCCTGCCCGCCCGCTGACCCCGGGGCGCCCCGCGAGCCGCCATGGCCCTCAAGGAACGCCTCCGCCGCCACAGGAAGGACCGCCGGTTCATCGTCGGCGCGCTGGCGGCCTTGCTGGTCGTCCTGATCTCCTTCTTCTACCTGGTCCAGCGCGGCCGGGACCTGCCCGACACGCTGCTCAACAACCAGCTCCTGCTGTTCGTCCTGTGGTACGGCAACGTCGTCCTGATCCTCACCATCCTCTTCGTCCTGCTGCGCAACCTGTTCAAGCTGCTGGTCGAGCGCCGCAACCGAATCCTCGGCTCGAAGTTCAAGATCAAGCTGGTCGCGACCTACATCGGCCTGGCGCTGATCCCGGTGCTGCTGCTCTTCGCCTACGCCACCGAGCTGCTCCAGGGCACCGTCGACCGCTGGATCAACGCGCCGGTCGCGCAGGTCCTCGACCAGGCCTCGACGGTGGTCGAGGGCCTCTACACGCGGCTCGAGGACCAGTCGCTGCGCGACGCCGCTCAGGTGCTCGACGCGATCGCCGACCTCGACCTCCAGGATCCGACCCAGCGGCCCGAGCTCGGGCGGCGCCTCCAGAACCTGCTCGGCGAGCTCTCGCTCGACTACCTGGCGGTCTACGACGGCACCGAGTTCATCCACGCCGTGGTCGATCCGCGTAGCGGCATCACCGACCTGCCGGAGCCGGGCCGGCGCAACCTGGCGGCCGCGGCCGCCGGCGAGCGCATGGTCCGGCGCCTCTCCCAGGACTCGGCGGGCCGGCTGGTCCTGGGCGCCGCCGCCCGGCCGGCGGCCAAGGCGAGCGGCGCGGCGGGCTCGGGGGCGGCACCCGGAGCCGGTGCGGGCGGCGCCCGCCCGGCGACCGTGGTGGTCGCCGGCGTCCTCCTCGCCCCGCACATCGCGGAGGTCGCCGACCAGCTCGTCCAGGCCCACCAGCGCCACCGCCAGCTGGTGCTCCAGAAGGAGGCCCTCGAGGCGAGCCACCTGCTCCTCTTCCTGCTCGTGACGCTCCTGATCCTGCTCGCCTCCTCCTGGGTCGGTCTCTACCTCGCCCGGCGGGTCACGGTGCCGATCCAGGCGCTCGCCGAGGGGACCGAGCGGATCAGCCAGGGCGACCTCGACTACCGGGTGGTGGTGGAGGCGGACGACGAGCTCGGCGTCCTGGTGCGCTCGTTCAACCGCATGACCGGCGAGCTGCGCCGCAACCGGGAACAGATCGAGCGCAGCAACCGGGAGCTCAAGGAGGCCAACGCCCGGCTGGCCGAGGAGCGGGCGCTGATCGCGGCGGTGGTCGACAGCGTGGCGGCCGGCGTCATCGCGAGCGACCGGGACGGCCGGATCGTGACCTGCAACGGCGCGGCTCTCAGGATGCTGCGCCAGGCCGAGGGGGAGGTGGTCGGCCGGCCGGCGGCCGAGGCCTGGAGCGACCCGGAGCGCTCGACGCTCGCCGAGCTGCTCGACCCGCCCCCGGGGCCGGACGGCGCGGCGGCGGGCGGGGTCACCCAGGAGCTCCACCTGGTGCTCGGCGGCGAGTGGAAGAGCTTCGAGGTCAAGGTGACGCCGATGGCTTCGGCGGGCGAGGCGGCACGCGGCCGGGTGATGGTGCTCGAGGACCTGACCGAGCTGATCAAGGCGCAGCAGCTCGCGGCCTGGAACGAGGCCGCCCGCCGGATCGCCCACGAGATCAAGAACCCCCTGACCCCGATCCGGCTGGCCGCCGAGCGGATTCGCCAGAAGCACCGCCGGGGGGACGCCGACCTGGGCGAGGCCCTCGAGGCCGGGGTGGACATCCTCCTGCAGGAGGTCGCCGCCATGCAGTCGATGGTCGACGAGTTCTCCCGCTACGCCCGCATGCCGCGGCCGCAGCCCGCGCGGGTGGACCTCGGCCGCCTGATCGAGGAGACGCTGCACCTCTACCGCGGCCTCAAGCCGGGGGTCGAGGTGACCAGCCGGATCGGCCCCGGCACCGACGCCCTGACCGCCGACTCCGAGCAGATCAAGCGCGCCCTGATCAACCTGCTCGACAACGCCATCGAGGCGACCGAGCCGCCGGGCCGGGTCACGGTGGCGGCCGAGGTGCTCGACGGCCACGTCGAGCTCCACGTCAGCGACACCGGCCACGGGATCCCGGGCTCGGCCAAGGACAAGCTCTTCCTGCCCTACTTCTCGACCAAGGGGCGGGGCACCGGCCTCGGCCTCGCGATCGTCCACCGGATCGTCTCGGACCACCGGGGCACGATCCGGGTCGAGGACAACCGGCCCCGGGGCACGGTGTTCACGATCGAGCTGCCGCTTCGGTAGGCGAGCCGCTCGGTGCCTGCCGCGGCGTTCGGCCGGCCGACGCGGAGGTCGGCCGCTTCACGGGTTCGGAGGCGCATCCCACTCGGCGTGCCTCCGTCAATACCGGTACACCGCCGCCATCGGCGCCTGCTCCGGCACCTGCTCCGGTTGCACCGCGAACACCTGGCCGCCCTTGAGCAGGGTCTGGATCGCCGCGAAGTCGACCAGGTCCTCGTGACCCGGGCCGCCCTGGTCGGCGAGCTCGACCTTGCGCCCGTCGGGATCGAACGAGCCCCAGCGCCGGGTGCCGAGAGCCACGAACAGCGTCTCCACCCGGCCGTCGACGGCGGCCGTGATGACCTCCTCGAGCTGGCTCGAGGCCTGGCCGGTCCCCGCCAGGGCGCCGAAGCGGTCGGCGGCGCTCTCCTGGGAGCGGGTGAACACCGGCTCGACCAGGGGCCACGCCTTCTCGTGGAGCTCCTCGGCGGTCAGCTCGTCCGGGTTGCCGGCGACGCCGCCCTCGATCAGCTCCGGATGGCTCGAGGCCTGGCGGTAGATCGGGAACAAGAACTCGACTCCGGCGAGCACCAGCGGGGCGCTCCGGTCGGCGATCCGGGAGCAGATCCCGCGGTCGAGCAGGCTGAAGAACTTGCGGATCTCGAGCTTGGCGTCGTCCTCGCCGCCCCCCTGGCCGTGGTAGACGGGCGAGTCCCCGGGGCGCGAGGTCCTGGTCCCGGTGTGGAACTGGATGTGGGTCTCCTCCACCTGGTAGCCGACCGCCTCGTTCAAGCTGGTCGGCAGGTCCCCCAGGTCCATCTCCCGCACGCTGTGCCGGGTGGCCTCGAACAGCCTCGCGCGCTTCTGCGAAAGCGCCAGGATGTGGAAGCGCCCGTCGCCCGAGAGCAACGGCAGCAACGGCTTCAAGTGGAACCGCTCTTCGACCACGACCAGCTCGCGGACCTCGATCGGCACCCGGTAACGGCGCGAGAAGCCGTCGGCCAGGAACATCGCCAGGCCCTCGCCCTGGTGCTGCCAGAACGGGGTGTCGTCGATCAGGGCCGCGGCCGGCGCGAGCTGAGCCTCCGCCTGCTTCGGCGAGAGGCCGTGCGCCTCCAGCGCGTCGCCCGCCTTGCGGACCAGGTTCTTGAAGCGGATGGCGTTCTGCTGGGTCTCCGCACCGGCCTTGACCATCGGTGCGTACAACGAGACGCAAGCGCCTTCGCGCCGCTGCATCAGAGCTTCGAGATCGCCTCGGGACAGCTGCTTCATGGGATCAACCTCCTCGATGAAATTCAGGATCGTGCGGGCGGCGGCGGCCCTCTCCCCCCGGAGGGTGGGAGAGGGATCGAGGGTAAGGGGGGACGATCCGACAAATCGGCGGCCCCTCCCCCCTATGGTAACCTCGCTCTCCTTCGGTATCGTTCCCCGCTCGAAAAGACACACCCCTCGAACAAAGGAAACCACCTGATGAAACCAGTCTTCAGCCTTCTCGCGGGCTCGCTCGTCCTGGTGCTGGGCGTCGCGCCGGCGTGTGCCGCACCTCGCAACGCGGATCAGGACCAGGCGCAGGGCCAGGCGACGGCCCAGCCCGACCAGCCCGACCAGCCCGACCAGGCCGCCGGCGCGCAGGACCAGGGCAAGACCCTCTACGCCCTCGGCCTCGCCATCTCCCAGGGCCTCGCTCAGTTCCACCTCACCGAGGCCGAGCTGCAGTCCGTCCAGCAGGGCCTGGCCGACGGCGTCCTCGGCAAGGAGCCCAAGGTCGACCTGCAGGAGTACATGAAGGGCATCCAGGAGCTCGCCCAATCGCGGGCCGAGGCGGCCTCGAAGGTGGAGCGCGCCGAGGGCGCCGACTTCCTGGCCAAGGCCGCCGCCGAGCCCGGCGCCAAGAAGACCGACTCCGGGCTGGTGTTCAAGAGCCTGGAAGCGGGCTCCGGTGCGAGCCCCGCGGCCACGGACACGGTCAAGGTCAACTACAAGGGGACGCTGCGCGACGGCACGGTCTTCGACAGCTCGTACGACCGCGGCCAGCCCGCCACCTTCCCGCTCAACCAGGTGATCCCCTGTTGGACCGAAGGCGTCCAGCTCATGAAGGTCGGCGGCAAGGCGAAGCTCGTCTGCCCGCCCGACCTCGCCTACGGCGACCGCCCGGCCGGCAAGATCCCGCCCGGCTCGACGCTGACTTTCGAGGTGGAGCTGCTCGACATCGTCAAGCCGGCGGAAGCGCCCAAGACGCCCGCCCCCGACCAGGGTAAGGCCCAGGGCCAGAGCCAGGAGAAGCCGCCCGCGAAGGACTCCGGCAAGAGCGGCGGCTGACGCTCCCCGATGTTGCGGAAGCGGGCGATCCGGTCGCTGCTCGTCGAGGACGTGGCGGGGCTCCGGCTCCGGAAGGACGAGCCGGACGAGCCCGCTGAAGCGGCCGGGCCCCATGCGGTTCCGGGAAGTGAGACGAGCTCGGCGGCCGAAGAGACGGCCGCCGAGCTCGCGGCGCTCCGCAAGGCCGCGCGCCGCGCCCTGCTGATGGTGGGCCTCGACTGGCTCGCCCTCGCGGCGCTCTTCCTCCTCCGGGACCGGGGCGCGGCGTTCCTGCCCATGGACGCCACGATCGAGACCGTCTTCACCCTGGGCGTGCTGGTGGTGTCGGTCCACTCCGGCTTCCGCCTCGGCCAGCTCGAGAAGTACCGGGCGGTGTCGCGGGCGTACGAGGACTTGCTGGAGTAGTCCCTCCCCCGGGCCTCAGCGCCGCGGCGGAGCGCCGTCGGACCGGGGGGTTGCGGGGCCGGCCGATCGAGCGGCCTTGCCGACCAGCGTCGTGAGCTCCGAGACCTCGAGGTCGCCAGGGTACTCGGCGGCGAGCTTCTGCGCCCGCTGGAAGAGATCGTCGAGGTCTCCCTGGCGGGCCCAGTAGCTGCCCTCCAGGATCTCGCCGAATTCCGCCACCACCGACGCCAGGCGTAGCGACCGGGGCGCCGCCTCCCAGCTTCCGGCGAGCTCGCCGGCGGTGATCGACTTCGTCACCTCCTCGACCCGCCCCGAGGCGACGCTCAGGTAGCGTAGGCGGAGCGTCGCCGCCACCCGGCCGGCCGGCGCCCCCGGCCGCAGCTTGACCTCGTAGAGCGCGGTCACCCCGTGGCCGGCGCCCACCTCTCCGGCGTCGACGGTGTCGTCGCGGAAGCGCTCGTCCGGGACGTCCCGGTTCTCGTAGCCGAGCAGGCGGTAGCGCTCGACGACCTTCGGGTCGAGCTCCACCTGCACCCTGGCGTCGCGCGCGACGGTCTGGAGCGTGCCGGTCAGGTTCTCGACGAACACCCGCCGCGCCTCCTCCAGGGTGTCGACGTAGGCGTAGGCGCCGTCGCCGTGGTCGGCGAGCTGCTCCATCAACACGTCGTTGTAGTTGCCCATGCCGAAGCCGACGGTGGTCAGCTCGATGCCCTCGCGGGTCGCCTCGCCGATCCGGGCGAGGATCGAGTCCGGGCCGGTGGCGCCGACGTTGGCGACGCCGTCCGAGCACAGGACGACCCGGTTGATCGCTCCCTCCCGGTAGTCCTCGCGGGCCAGGCGGTAGCCGAGCTCGAGCCCCTCCTCGGCATTGGTCGCGCCCTCGGGGACGAGCTCGCCGACCGCCCGGCGGATCGCCTCACGGTCGGCGGTGTGGCCGAGCACCACCCGGCCCCTCGAGCCGTAGACCACGAGCGCCACCCGGTCGTCGGGGCGCAGCTGGTCGAGGAGGAGGCCGAGCGCCTGCTTGACCAGCTCCAGCCGGTTGTCGTAGCCCATCGAGCCCGAGACGTCGACCACGAAGGTGAGGACCGCGGGCTTCCTGTCGGCCGGGTCGATCGTCCGGGCCTGGAGGCCGAAGCGGATCAGGTGATAGCGCGCGCCCTCGCCGAACGGCGAGCGGGCGCCTTCGGCGACCAGCGAGAAGTCGTCGCGCTCGGGAGCGGGGTCGCCGTAGTCGAAGGCGTTCACCAGCTCCTCGACCCGCACCGCCTCGTGCGGCGGCAGACGGCCGTCGGAGAGGTAGCGGCGCACGACGCCCCAGGAGCCGGTGTCGACGTCGAGGCCGAAGGTCGAGAGCGGATCGTCCTCGGTGTCGACGAACGGGTTGGTGCCGTAGCTCTTGAAGAAGACGTCGCCGTACGGCTGGTCGTTGGGCTCGGCGGTGCCACCGGTCGAAGGCGCCATGCCGGACAGGGCGCCGGCCGGCCGCGGAATCCGGGGCGGCGCCTCGGGGATGCGCAGGGCCTGGTCCGCCATCTGGCGGGCTTCCGGCTCGGAGACGACGTTCCCGCGGCGGGTCCGCCCCTCGTCGAGGAGCGGGCTCTCCGAAGTCACGGTGATCAGCTCGCTCACCGCCGGCGACAGCGAGACCTCGAGGGTCGTGTCACGGTCCGGCCGAACTGCGACGCTCTGGTACTCGACCGTCGAGTACCCCTCGAGCTCGGCCTCGATCCGGTAGCTCCCGGGAGCCAGCCCCTCCACCTTCGCCTCGCCTCGGGCATCGGTGAGCGCGACGCGGGGAGTCTCTCCGCCGGAGACCTCGACCGTTGCGCCCGGAAGCTCTGCGCCCTCGCTGTCGGTGACCCTCAACCGCACGGCACCGGCCGCCGGAGCGGCGACGGAGGGCCGCCCCACGGCCTGCGCCGGCTCGGGGCTTCGCGGCTCGGACGTTCCAGGTGCTCCGTCGGCCTCCGCGGCGGCATCGGAGGCGCGCCGGCGCGCCCGGGGAGCCGCCTCTTCCGCCCCTTGGCCGGCACTCTCCGGCGCCTCGCGGGACGCGAGCTCTCCCGCGGCGCGCGGGGTCTTGGAGGCGGCGGGGCGACGCGCCGACGTCGACAGGCTCTCGGTCGGCCGAGGGACGGTCGCGGCTCGTTCGCGGGCCGGCTCCGCCTCGTGGACCACTCGCACGGCCACCACGCCCGCTCCGACCGCCAGGATCACCGAGGCAGCGGCCAGCATCCAGCCGGCCGGACGGCGAAGCCCCTGGGGCCGGGCTTCGGAACGGCCGGCGATCTCGGGTGCCAGGTCGAGGCGCTCCGGGATCTCGCGGCGCAGGGCCTCGGCGAGGCCGTCGGGCGGGGTGGCCATCGGCTCGGCCCGGAGGTCGAGCTCGTCGTGGATCGTCTTGCGGTTCTGTGCGCGGTTCACGTCGCCACCTCCTTCAAGCTCTCGGCCAGCATTCCTTCCGCCCGCTTCAGGCGCTTGCGGACGGCCATCCCGGTCACGCCCTCCAGCCGGGCGATCTCGGCGACCGCCAATCCGCGCCAGTAGCGCGCGGTGACCGTGAAGCGGAGGTCCTCGGGCAGGGCGAGGACCGCGCGGCGCAGGCGCTCGCCCGCTCGCGACCTCTCGGTCTCCTCGTGCGGCCCGGGGGCCGGATCGTCGAGGGTGCGGGCGGCATCCTCCTCGAGGGGCAGGAGGCGACGGGGCCTGCGGGCGTGGGAGAGGAACGTGGTGTAGGCGATGCGATAGAGCCAGGTCGAGAAGCGGGCCCCGCCGCGGAAGCCGCCGAGGGCGGCCCAGGCCTTGCGGTAGGTCTCCTGGGTGAGGTCGGCGGCGAGCTCGGGGTCGCCGCCGGCGAGGCGGAAGAGGGCGCCGTAGATGGTCCGGTACGTGCCGTCGACGAGGCGTCCGGCGGCGTCGGGGTCCCCGGCGGCCGCCGCCCGGAGGAGCCGGAGCTCCTCGGCCCGCGGGAGGTCGGGGGCGGGGGCGCCGCGGGGACGGGCGGCGGCTCTTGGGGGCGAGGTCGCCTGCATCGTGGTCACCATGTCGGGTTAGACGCGGTGGGGGGGCGATTATGAAACTTCGGGGCTCGAGGCCGTCGATGCGGGGGCTCGAGGCTGTCGTGGCGGAGCCGGGGAGCCCACGGCCCCGGGGGCGGTAAGACTTCGGCGGCGGACTGCGCCGGCGAAGTCTCACGCGTCCCCCGGGGCCTGCGTGAGCCGGACGGTGGGAAGTTGGGCCCTCCGGTTCGAGGAGGGGAGGAGGGGAAAGACGGGATTGCCGGTTGCGGCGTCGGGCCGGCCGACGCGGAGGTCGGCCGCTTCAACCGTCTGAAGCTCCCCGACACGGCAACCCCAAATGAAGCGGCCGAGCTCTGCCTCGGCCGGGCGATCGGTCCCGGCGCACCGAGCCCTGAGGCGGAGACGTGTTCCGCCTTGCCCGCCTCTCCCCGGGTTCTCGGGCCGAGCTCTGCCTCGGCCGGGCGATCGGGTCGGGGGGCACCGGGCGCCGCTCAGGGGGCGAGCTTCAGCTGCACGATCGCCTCCATGTGGCCCGTTTGCGGGAACAGGTCGGCGAGGGCCAGGCTCTCGAGGTCGTAGCGCTGCTTGAGGAGCTTGAGGTCTCGGGCGAGGGCGGCGGGGTGGCAGGAGACGTAGGTGATCCGCTTCGGGGCGCGCTCGAGGAGGACGTCGAGCACCCGGCCCTTGAGGCCGGTCCGGGGCGGATCGGCGACCACCCGGTCGGCGCCTTCGGGGAGCAGGCCGATCCAGCTCTCGACCGCGCGGCCTTCGATCTCCACGCCGCCGCAGCCGTTGCGGCGCGCGTTGCGGCGCGCGTAGCGCACCGCCAGGCGATCGCCCTCGACGCCGATCACCTGCCGGTACCGGGCCGCCAGCGGCAGGGTGAAGAGCCCGACGCCGCAGTAGAGGTCGAAGGCGATCTCGCCGCCTGCCGCGGGCGCGCCGAGGGTCGCCTCGATCAGCTCCGGCAGCAGGCTCCGGTGCCCCTGGAAGAAGCAGCGGGCGTCGAAGCGGTACGTGTAGGAGCCGACCGCTACCGCCACCTCCCCGTGCGGCAGGCCCTCGACCGGAGGCGCCGCGGTCACCTCGCCGCCGTCGCCCGCCGCGAGGTCGAGGCGGCGGGGCACCCGGCCCCCCTCGGCGAGGAGCGCCGGCAGCCCGGGCAGCAGGGCCTCGAGCTCGGGGACCAGGATCGGGCAGCGGTCGACCGCTACCAGCTCGTGGCTCGAGCGCTCGAAGTAGCCCACCGCGGGGAGCTCTCCGGCGCCCGCCGCCGGCTCGACGTGGAGCTGGGTGCGCAGGCGCCAGGCCCAGGAGTCCCCGGCGATCACCCGCAGGTCTTCGGGCGGCTGGAGCCCCGCGATCCGCAGCAGGGTCTCGACCACGGCGGCGGCCTTCGCGCGCACCTGGAGGCCGTCTTCGAGGTGCTGGAGGTCGCAGCCTCCGCAGCGCACGAAGAAGGGGCACGGCGGCTCGCGCCGGCCCGGTCCCGGCTCCAGGACCTCGAGGATCTCGGCCCGGCCGTAGTCGGGCCGGCGTTCCGTCAGGCGCACCCGCAGCCGGTCGCCCGGCGCCGAGCGGGGCACGAAGATCGGAGCGCCGCCGTAGCGGGCGAGCCCGTCGCCGCCGGCGACCAGCTTCTCGATCGTCACCTCGGCCTCGTCGACCTCCGCCAGCCCGAGGCCCGCCGGTGGCCGGTGATCGCCCTCCCCGGCGCCGTTGCCACCGCTCAAGAGACGGCCTCCGGCGCGGGGGCAGGCACGGGGGCCGGCTCCTCGCCGAACACGTGGATGCGGGCGGCGAGCTCCGGCATCCGCCGGTCGACCTCGGCGCGGAGCTGGGCCGTCCGGTAGCGGCGGGAGAGATGGTGGAGCACGACGGCCCGGTTGCCGAACCGCTCCCGGCGTTCCACCAGGTCGTCGAGGTGGAGGTGCTTGTAGAGGGCCGCCTCGGCTCGGCGGTCTTCGCCAAGGAAGGTGCACTCGATCAACAGGATCGCGGTCGTGAACAGGCGGGGCTCGAGGTCGAACACCCCCGCCCCGGTGTCGCCGCAGAACGAGAGCGCGAGCTCCTCGATCCGTTCCACGGTCTCGACGCCCTCGGAGCGCAGCCGCGCGAGCTCGGGGCCGGGCCGGCCACGGTGCTCGGGGCGCAGGCGGCGTTTGGTGCGCACCAGGTGATAGCCGAGGCTGGGCAGGACGTGATCGGTGGGGAACGCTTCGATCAGGAGGTCGCGGCCGACCGCCACCCGGTCGCCGGCGGCGAGGCCGGTGAGCTGGTAGTCGTAGTCGGTCGCCTCGAGCCGGCCCGCGGCGCGGATCAGCTCGTCGAGCCCGGCCACCGTCTCGGCGGGACAGAAGACCCGCGTCGCGGCCCCCTGGTGGCGAGTGCGCTGGGACAGCACGTAGGGCACCCCCAGGGCGTGGTCGAGGTGGCCGTGGCTGAGGAACAGGTCCCGGGCACCGGCGAGCTGCGCGGCGCCCCGGCCCGCCTCGAAGGCGAGGCCCGGCGGATGGACCCGAAACCAGGTCTCGATGCCCGCCAGGGAGCGGCCCTGGAGCTTGAGGTCACCGAAATGGAGGGTCGCCGCCGGCACGCTGCAACTATATTTCGCGGTAGATGAAGCGCTGGAGCACGTTCAGGCGCTCCTGCACGCTGTCCCAGTCCGGCTCGATCCGCCACAGTGCGCCGGCGATCGACGAGAGTAGCGAGTTGCCGTCCTGGGGGGTGAAGGCGAAGCCGAAGATCTCCCGCTTGTGGCGCACCGTGAGGGTGGGCTCGACCACCACCACCTGGGAGAGGATCCGGCCGTAGTAGCCGTGGTCCCGGCCGAAGCTGAAGATCAGGTTCGCCTCCTTCTTGGCGGTCATCGCGACGCGGGCGTTCGAGCGGAAGCGGGCGACGATCTCCTCCAGGGTGACGTCGCGCTCGACCACCAATTGGAACCAGAGCGAGTGCATGTACTGGGTGTTGAGCTTGACTGCGCTCGAGAACAGGTCCAGGTCGAGACCCAGGGTGTGGAACACCGAGTGGGCGTCGCGCGCGTGGTGCGTGCCGAAGTCCCGGTCCTTGTGGCTGCCGACCTGTGGTGAGGGCACGAAGCTCGACACCTGCGTGATGTCGTTCGCCCGCCGCATGCAGACGAACAGCGCCCGGTCGAGATTGAAGCCGGGGCCCGAGCCGCCATTTTCCGGGCCGTCCCAGCCGTCGTCGCACAGGGTCTTGAGGATGTTGGTGATGCTGTGCGTGTTGCACGAGACGATCTGGATGAAGCGATCGTCCTCGGGCACCAGGGCCGCGTCGTTGACCCCGCGAGCGTACGGCTTGCCGAAGCCGAACTCGCTGCCCTGGGCGAGGAAGCCTCGGGGACTCGAGAGCTTCGAGTAGTAGCGCTCCTTGTTCTCGTTGCCTGCCGGCGTGCAGTCGATGACCACCGTCGCCTGCTCGAGGGCCTCCTCCGTGTCGTAGCTGACGGTGTGCCCGAGCTTCTCGAAGTCGTCCCGGACCTCGGGGTCGACCGCGAGCTTCGCTCCGCGGGCCATCAGGTGGTCGAGCTTGGACTTGTCCGAGGCGAGCGGGGTGCGCTTGTGGAAGGTGACCTCGTCGATTCCCATCTTGCCGTGGAAGTCGGTGAAGAGGCCGATCAGGGGCTCACCGATGGTGCCCGTCCCCACGATATGGACGATCCGTTTCATCGTTTCCTCGCTTCAGGTGATTGACTGGGAGCGTTGCCACCGCGAACCGGAGGGACGGGCAGAAACTTACCACAGAGCCGGCAGGAATTCCCGGCTCCGAGGTCCGCTACTCGCCGCCGGCATGGCGCTTGCCGCCCTTCCACCCGGGGTCGCGGCGGGCGAACTCGTCGAGCTCCACCGGGACCTCCACCAGCGTGCGGGTGACCTCCGGATCGCAGCCGGTGCCCTCGCACTCGTAGGTGTAGACGTTCCACTCGTCGCGCCGGCCGAATCCGCAGAGGGTCTGGTAGGTCCCGCAGTGGCCGCATTTGATAGAAATATTCCGAATATTGACTGGGTTCATCCTGGTATCTCCCGCGCGGGCAGGACGCCCGACGGCTGTAGGCTAGCAAAGGGCGCGCCGCCCACGGGAGCTCGACATGGACCGACCTGACCGCCCGCTGCGCTCGACCCTGATCGCCCTGGCCGTCTTCGCCGCCGTCGCCTCGACGGCGGCCGGCCTCGGAGCCGGCCCTCCGGCAGGCGCCGCGACCCCGGGCGCCGCCGATCCGGCCCCCGGCCCCGCCTCCGAGACCAAGGCGCCGCCGACCTTCGAGGGGAGCGTCTCCGTCTCCTGGGTCCTGGTGCCGGTGGTGGTGCAATCGCGCTGGGGATACGTCGACGGCCTCGACCGCAAGGACTTCCGCCTGACCATCGACGGCCGGCCGGCGCCGATCGCCGACCTCGACCTCGGCTCGGACGCGCCGCTGTCGGTCGTCTACCTCCAGGACCTCTCGGGCAGCATGGCGAACTCGGGCAAGCTCGACGCCAGCCGCCAGGCCCTCGGGGCGCTCCTCGACCGCGCCCGGCCGGGCGACGAGCTGGCCCTCGCAAGCTTCGCCGGCAACCGCCTGCGGGTCGACGTGCCGTTCACCGACGCCCTCGCGACCGTCCGCGAGGCGATGCACCTGTGGGAGGGCTACGGCACGACCGCGCTCAACGACGCGGTCTCGATGCTCCCCGACATCTCGGCCGGCGGCCGCCGGGGCCGCCGGGTGGCGGTGCTGGTCACCGACGGGCAGGACAACGCGAGCGCCATCTCGCCCCCCCAAGCGCTCGACATCGTGCGCCGGGCGCGGCTCCCGGTCTACGTCCTCGGCCTCGACCTCACCCGCGAGCCGTCCGAGGAGCCGAGGCCCGGCGAGGCGGGGACCTACCGCTACGCCGAGCTTCTGAAGAGCCTCGCCGAGGGCACCGGTGGCCGCTACTTCGACGCCTCGAGCCCCGAGCAGGCCACCGCCGCCGTCCGGACTCTGGTCGACGACCTGCGGCGGCGCTACATCCTGGCGCTCGACACCGCCGGCGACGGGCCGGAGAGCTACCACCGGCTGGCGGTCGAGGTCGCCCTTCCCTATCGCCACACCCTGACCTTCCGCCGCGGCTACTTCGGCACCCTGCCTCCGTCCCTCGACCCGGGCGCGAAGTGAGCGCCTTGGCGCCTTGACCGGCCGGGGCCGACAGGCCCCGGCGGCGCCTTGATAGACTCCTGTCGATATCTCGGCTCGCTTCCGACCCGCGGGCCGCATCCTTCCCCCTACCACTCCGACTCACGAGGAGGAGACACGATGCGCAAACTTCCCTTGGTCCTGCTTGCGGCGGTCGCCGTGCTCGGTGCCGGTTGTGCCACCAAGAAGTACGTCAAACAGGAGACCGGAGCCGTCCACACCCGCGTCGACCAGGTGGAGAAGCAGGTCGAGCAGAACCAGACGGACATCCAGACGACCAACAGCCGGGTGGGCGAGAACGAGCGCCAGGTCGGCGAGGTCTCGAAGACCGCCCAGGAGGCCCTGGAGCGGGCTCAGGCAGCGGGCAAGCTCGCCGAGGGCAAGCTCCTCTACGAGACGGTGCTGACCGACGACAAGGTCCACTTCGGCTTCGACAAGTCCGAGCTCTCGGACGACGCCAAGGCGGCCCTCGACCAGTTCGCCGAGCAGCTCAAGAGCCAGTACAACCGGGACATCTACATCGAGATCCAGGGCCACACCGACGCGACCGGCAGCGACGACTACAACATGGAGCTCGGCCTGTCGCGGGCGGAAGCCGTACGGCGCTACCTGAACTCCCAGCAGAAGATCCCCCTCCACCGCATGTCGGTGATCTCCTACGGCGAGAAGGAGCCGATCGCGGACAACAAGACCCGCGACGGCCGCTCCCAGAACCGGCGCGTGGTCCTCGTCGTCCTCGCGTAGGACGACCCCGGCCTGCAAGACGGCCGGCACCGAGCCCCTCGGTGCCGGCCGAAGGGCCTCGCGGCCACGGGGTGTCCCCTCGGCCGAGCTCGGCCCCGTGTTACGCCGAGGCCCCGGCCTGCTCGAACAGCTTCTCGAGGTGGGGCCGGTCCATGACGCCGGCGTCCAGGTAGATCACCGCGCCCTGGCGGTCGATGACCATCAGGGTGGGCAGCGCGTTCAGCCCCAGCTTGGTCGACAGCTCGTCCCCCGGGTCGAGGAGAACGGGGTACGGGAACGGGTTGCTGCGGACGAAGCTCGCGACGGTCGCGGGTTCCTCCGCGACGTCGACGGCGAGGAACTGGACGCCCCGCTTCGACCAGGTGGGATGGAGGTCCTCGAGGATCTGGGCCTGGGCGCGGCAGGGCATGCACCAGGTGGCCCAGAAGTCGACGACCACGACCTGGCCGGCGAAGTCGGGGGGGCCGAGGGTCTTGCCCTCGAGGGTCTGGAGACGGAAGTCCGTCTCCTGGGTGCCGGCCTTCGAGCTGTTGCCGCAGGCGGTGAAGACGACGGAGAGAAGCGCCACGGCGAGGAGGGCCGCGTGGGTGGCACGGTGGATTCGGTCGGATCGGCTGGGGATCGAGCTGCGCATGGCGCTCCGAGGATATCCGATCGGGTCGGAGAAACGAACGGCCGAGGGGGTGGGCGCCCCCCCGGCCGTCGCGGCATTCCGGCGCGTCGCGTAGAGCCTCAGCTGCAGCCGGAGGTCGAGCCGCAGTTGAGGCACTTGTAGCAGGAGCCGTTCCGCACCATGATGGCGCCGCACTCGTGGCAGCTCGGGGCGTCCTGCTGGAGCAGGAAGGTCACCTTCGAGGTCTCGAGCGAGGCCGCCATGTGCTCGACCGACACCTGGCCCGGGCCTTCGCTCGCGCCCGTCAGCGCGGCCGGCGGCTCGTCGCGCAGGATCACGCCGGCGGCCTGCTTCTCCTCGCGCGACAGGAAGCGCGAGGCGAGGTACCGGAAGATGTAATCCATGATCGACTTGGCGATCGGGATCTCCGGGTTCTTGGTGAAGCCCGAGGGCTCGAAGCGAGTGTGGCTGAACTTGTCCACCAGGGTGTGGAGCGGCACGCCGTACTGGAGCGCGATCGAGATCGCCGTGGCGAAGGCGTCCATCAGGCCCGAGATGGTCGAGCCCTCCTTGGCCATGGTCAGGAAGATCTCGCCCGGCAGGCCGTTCTCGTAGAGCCCGATGGTGATGTAGCCCTCGTGCTCGTTGATCGAGAACTTGTGGGTCAGCGCCTGGCGCTCGTCGGGGAGCTTGCGGCGCACGGCGCGGGGCTCCTCGTTCTTGGCCAGCGCCTTGGTGACCGTCGCCTCGCTCTTCTTGGTCGAGAGCGGCTGGCTGCGCTTGCAACCGTCGCGGTAGATCGCCACCGCCTTCAAGCCCAGCTCCCACCCCTCGACATAGGCCTGGAGGATGTCCTCCGGCGTCGACTCCTCGGGCATGTTGATGGTCTTCGAGATCGCCCCGGAGATGAACGGCTGCACCGCCCCGAGCATCTTCAAGTGACCGCGGTAGTGGATCGAGCGCTTGCCGCGCGCCGGCTTGAAGGCGCAGTCGAAGACCGGCAGGTGCTCGTCGGCCAGGTGGGGCGCGCCCTCGATCGTGTCGTGCTCGTCGATGAACTCGACGATCTCGCGCACCTCGTCCTTGTCGTAGCCCAGGCGCTTGAGCGCCAGCGGCACGGTGTTGTTGACGATCTTGATCATGCCGCCGCCGACCAGGCGCTTGTACTTGACGAGCGCGATGTCCGGCTCGACCCCGGTCGTGTCGCAGTCCATCATGAAGGCGATGGTGCCGGTCGGGGCGAGCACCGAGATCTGGCTGTTGCGCAGGCCGGCGCCGTCGCCCAGCTCGACCACCTCGTCCCAGGCGCGCTTGCCGGCGCGCAGGATCTCGAGCGGCACGTGGGCCGAGTCGACCTCCTTCAGCGCGTCGCGGTGCTTGCGCATCACCCGCATCATCGGCTTGCGGTTGGTCTCGAACTCGGCGAACGGCCCCATCGCCGCCGCGATCCGCCCGCTCTGGGCGTAGGCCGCGCCGGACATCAGGGAGGTGATGGCCGCGGCGTAGTCCCGGCCGGCGTCGGAGTCGTAGGGCAGGCCCCGGGCCATGAGCAGGGCGCCCAGGTTGGCGTAGCCGATGCCGAGCGGCCGGAAGGCGTGCGAGTTCTTCTCGATCCGCGGCGTCGGGTAGGAGGCGTTGCCGACGATGATCTCCATGCCCGAGATCACCACCTCGCAGGCATGGCGGAAGCCGTCGACGTCGAACCCCGAGTCGGCGTCGTAGAACCGCATCAGGTTGAGCGACGCCAGGTTGCAGGCGGTGTCGTCGAGGAACATGTACTCCGAGCACGGGTTCGAGGAGTTGATCCGGGCCGTGCCGGCGCAAGTGTGCCAGTCGTTGATCGTGGTGTCGTACTGCATGCCCGGGTCGCCGCAGACCCAGGTCGACTCGGCGATCTTGTCCATCAGCGCGCGAGCCTTGTAGGTGTCCATCGGCTCGCCGCTGGTCACCGCGCGGGTCGTCCACTCGCCGTCCTCCTCGGCGGACCGCATGAACTCGTCGGTGACCCGCACGGAGTGGTTGGCGTTCTGGTAGAAGACCGAGTCGTAGGCGCCGCCGGGCACGTTGAAGCCGCCCTCGTAGCCCGCCTCGATCAGCGCCCAGGCCTTCCTCTCCTCCTTCTCCTTCGACTCGATGAAGTCGACGATGTCCGGGTGCCCGATGTCGAGGATCACCATCTTCGCGGCGCGCCGGGTCTTGCCGCCGCTCTTGATCACGCCGGCGAACGCGTCGAAGCCCTTCATGAAGGAGACCGGCCCCGAAGCGGTGCCGCCGCCCGCCAGGTTCTCGCGCGACGAGCGGATGGTCGAGAGGTTCGAGCCGGCGCCCGAGCCGTACTTGAAGAGCATCCCCTCGGTCTTGGCGAGGTCGAGGATCGACGCCATCGTGTCCTCGACCGAGTTGATGAAGCAGGCCGAGCACTGGGGCTTCGGCTCGATACCGACGTTGAACCAGACCGGCGAGTTGAAGCAGGCCATCTGGTGCACCAGGATGTGGGTGAGCTCGGCGTGGAAGACGTCACCGTCCTCGTCGCTCGCGAAGTAGCCGCCGGCGCGGCCCCACGCGGTCAGGGTGTCGGCCACCCGCCCGATCAGCTGGCGCACGCTCGTCTCCCGTCCGGGAGTGCCGAGCTGGCCGCGGAAGTACTTCGAGACGACCACGTTGGTGGCGGTCTGGGACCACGCCTTGGGCACCTCGACGTCCTTCTGCTCGAAGACCACGTTGCCCCGCTCGTCGCCGATGACCGCGTCGCGCACCTCCCAGTCGACGAGATCGAACGGATCGACCGCCGGCTCGGTGAAGCGCCGCGTGAAGCTCAGTCCTCCTTTCTCGGCGAGGGTCTCGGGGCGGGCGGGCTCGGCCGGTGGGGCCGGGGAAGCTCGGGGCGGGGGCGGGGCGGGACGTGGTTCCCGGTGCCATGGCATCTCCTCCTGGCGGTTCAGACCCCGGCGGGTCGCCAACGGCGACGCCCGGGCCATCGGCAACGCGGTGCCGATGAAATGGATTCCAAAGAGTTCACTTCCCCGGTAAGGGCATCGACTAGTCTGCACCAGGATCTTGTGGCTGTCAAGGAGGGAACCACAAGATGTAGCCCGGCCGGCGAGGCGAGCCGCGGCGGGCACCGCCCGGGCCGCCACCGCCGGGGCGTCGCGCCCTCAAGACGCCTGCTGGGCTTCCTTGTCCCTCGCCCTGGCCTGCGGCTGCGGGGCGAGGATCATGGTCATCTGCCGGCCCTCGAGCCCCTTCGAGCGGTGCTCGACCGTGGCGACGTCCGCGAGCCGCTGCTGGACGTGGTCGAGGATCTCCTGGCCGAGCTGCGGGCGGCGCAGCTGCCGGTACCGGAAGAAGATCGTGACCTTGACCTTGTTGCCCTGCTCGAGGAACTTGCGCGCCCGATCGGTCTTGCGGTCCCGATCGTGGACGTCGATCGTGGGGCGGTACTTGACCTCTTTGACCTCGATGGTCTGGGTCTTCCGCTTCGCTTCGCGCTCCTTCTTCTGCTTCTCGTAGCGCAGCTTGCCCCAGTCGAGGATCCGGCACACCGGCGGATCGGCGTTGGGGCCCACCTCGACGAGATCGAGGCCGCGTTCGCGGGCCTTGTCCCGGGCTTCCTCGATCGGCACGATCCCCAGTTGCGTGCCGTCCTCGTCGATCAAGCGGACCGGGCTCTTGCGGATCTGCTGGTTGATCCTCGGCTCGTTCCTGTTCTGCTGGTAGTTCGCGGCGGCGATCGTATGCTCCTTTCTGTGGCTCAGCCCGCGGTGCGGCTCCACCGGGAGGTCGCGCGGCGGGACGAGCGAAAAACCGGCATTCTAGTGCATCCCCCCCACATCCCCTCGCTCCCCTTCCCGCCCAAGAGGGGGTAGGGGACGCCTCCTCCCGGTCGCAGGGGAGAGGAGCGCCTGGCCGGAAGCCTGGTGGACAGACGCCCGCCGGGGGCGGTGAGTTTGCAGGAAACGGTTCCGGAGGCCATCGACCGGTCGGTCAGTGGCTGTCGCCGGGGTTCAGGGCGACCATCGTGCAGTTGATTCCCAGGTCGTCGAGCTCGCTGGCGAGCATCGCCGGGGTGCCGGTCAGGGCCGGGAAGGTGCCCCAGTGGATGGGCACGACCTCGCGCACGCCGAGCAAGCGGCAGGCGCGCGCCGCCTGGCGCGGGTCCATGGTGAACAGGTCGCCGATGGGCAGGAACGCGAGCTCCGGCCGGTAGAGCTCGGCGATGAGCTGCATGTCGGAGAACAGTGCCGTGTCGCCCGAGTGGTAGAAGGTGAAGCCCTCGTCGAGGCGGATCACGTAGCCCGAGGCGGTCCCGCCGTAGAGGATCTGGTCGCCGTCCTTGATGCCGCAGGAGTGGTCCGCGCGCACCATGCTCACGGTGCAGCCGACCGCCCTCTGCGAGCCGCCCAGGTTCATCGCCGAGCAGTTCTCGACCCCTTTCGACTCGAGCCAGCCCACGGTCTCGAAGTTCGCCACGACGATCCCGGGCCGGTAGCGCTTCGCGATGTCTACGGCGTCGCCGATGTGGTCGAAGTGCGCGTGGGTGATGAGCATCGCGTCGAGCCGCCCCAGGTCCTCGAGCTCCTCCGGGCACGAGGGGTTGTGCTCGACCCACGGGTCGATCAGCAGCACCTCGCCGCCGGGCAGGTCGCAGCGCACGGTGGCATGGCCCAGGTAGGTGAACTTGGGGCGCGGATGGGTCATCGTAGGGGATTCTCCCTCGGGATCGGCCAGCGCATCGGTCGTCGAGCTTCGCCCGCCCACGGCGGCGAGAAGGTAGGTCATTGTACTCGACCGCGGCGCTCCTCCTCCAGCGACCCGGCGCGCCCGGGGCAACGAGAAAAACGGCGGCGCCCCGCACCCGGGGTCCACCGCCGTTCGACAGAACCGATCTGCGCCTCAGTTGAAGAAGTTCTGGCGCAGCTTATCGTTGAACTGATGGTCGGTCAGCCGGTAGTAGATCGTCTGGGCGTCCCGGCGGGGCGCCACGAGCTGGTAGGCGCGCAGCTTGGCCAGGTGCTGCGAGACCGCGGAGACGGAGACTCCGAGCATCTCCGCCAGGTCGCAGACGCACATCTCCTTGGCGTTCTCGAGCAGGTAGAGCAGCTTGAGCCGCGTGGAGTTGCCCGCCAGGTTCAAGAGCTCGGCCGCGGTGTCGAGATCGGGCGAGCCCTCGAGGATGGAACGGATGTCGCTGACGTCACCAGCACCTTGGGCATGATGTCCCTTCATGAGCTTCCTCCAGTTCTAGAGAACCTCTAGTGTCACCGCCGCGCTCTCACCGGCGTCCGCGACTCCCCCATGGAGCCACGGTCCACGGGTGGACCGGTGGCGGTATGTAAGCCGCTTCAGGTCTTCTGTCCGGGCCTCGGTCACCCACCCCCGTTTCGTGGTCAGGTGGTGTGCCGGCTCTTCGAGCGGGGCCCCGACGACCTGGAGGGGAACAGCTCCTCCTCGTCCGACGATCGGGTCGCCTTGAAGACGAGCAGCTCCTATTATACGGACTTTCGCCAGAGCTTGCACCCCTTCGGTCCACCTGGGTCGCCGCTCACCGCCCTCGCCCGCCCGTCCTGTAGAGTTGGAGCGCCCTCTTCGAGCCCGCATACGATATCAACAACGCCTGCCGGTCCACCCGTATTCCAGAGAATCATGAGACTCCGAGCCGCCATCGTCGCGGCCGCCTCCCTGGCGGCCTTCGCCCTCGCGGCGCCGGGTGCCGGCGGGTCCGCCGCGCCGGCGGCGAGCCCGGAGGCACCCGCCGAGCGCTGGTATGCCGTCAGCGTCGGCGGCGCCCCGGCGGGGTGGGCCCGCGAAGGGCACCGGGCGACCGGCCAGGGCTTGGAGAGCGAGTCGGCGATGCGGCTCCGGGTGCGGCGCGGTGGCTCCGAGCTGGAGATCGACCTCGAAGGCCGCTTCCTCGAGACGCCGGACGGCCGGCCGGTGAGCCTCTGGACCCGCCGCCGCCTGGGGCCTTCGCCGGTCGAGGCGACCTACCGGTTCGGCGCCGGCGAGGTGGCGGTCACGACCCGGCAGGGCGGGCGCGAGCGCAGCGAACGGCTGCCCCTGCCGGCGGGCGACTGGCTCACCCCCGAGGCGGCGCGCCGGGCGGTCGCCGCCCACCATCGCGCGGGAGACCGCGAGTACACGGTGCGCACGATCGACCCGGTCGCGGGGCTCGAGCCGGTGACCGTCCGGCGCACCTGGCTCGGCGAGCCCTCCGCCCCCGAGCGCTCGGCGGGGGCGACCGGCCGGTGGCGCGAGGAGGAGAGCTCGGCGCCCGGCGTCGCCTCGGAGGTGGCGCTCGACGGCGACGGCGAGGTCGTGCGGAGCACGATCCCCTTCCTCGGCCTCGACATGACCCTCGAGCTCACCGACCGCGAGAGCGCTCTGGCCGAGTCCGGCACGGCGCCGGAGCTCTTGCTCGCGACCTTCGTCCGCCCCGACCGGCCGATCGAGCGGCCGCGCGCGGCGCGGCGGGGGCTCTACCTGCTGAGCCTGCCGGGCGGCGCCGCGCTGCCCGACCTGCCGAGCGACGGCGCCCAGAGGGCCGAGCGACGGGGCGCGGGCGTCGAGGTGCGGGTCGTCTCGGCCGAGCCGCAGGCCGCCGCCGGAGGCGGCGCGGCCGACCGGACGGGCGAGGCCCGCGCCGCGCCGCCCCCCGACCAGGACGGCGAGGCCGGGGCCGGCGATCTCGAGCCGTCGCTCTACCTCGATTTCCGGGACCCGGTGGTCGCGGCGGTGGTGGCCGAGGCGACCGCGACGCCGAGCGACGCCGACTCGGCTCGCCGCGATCCGGCCGCGGACCCGCGCCGCCTGGCCGAGGACCTGACCCGCTTCGTCCATGCCTACGTCCGGGACAAGGACCTCGACACCGGCTTCGCCACCGCCTCCGAGGTCGCCGCCAGCCGGAGCGGCGACTGCACCGAGCACAGCGTCCTGCTGGCCGCCCTCCTGCGCGCCGAGGGAATCCCGTCGCGAGTGGTGACCGGCCTGGTCTACCTCGACCGTTTCGCCGGCGCCGAGGCGGTCTTCGGCTACCACATGTGGGTGGAGGCGCGGATCGACGGCCGCTGGCTCGACCTCGACCCGACCCTCCTCTCGCCCCAGCCCGGGGGCTTCGACGCCACCCACATCGCGCTCGCCACCTCGACCCTCGACGGCCCGGACGCCGGCCGCTCGCTCGACCGGTTGCTGCCGCTGTTCGGGAGCCTGCGGATCGAGGTGGTCGAAGCGCGGTAGGGAGCCGCCGAGCAACGCGCCGTGGGCCCCCGGCGCGTCAGGGATAGCGGTCAGTCGCACGGGCCATTGTCGCACGGGTCCCCGCACTCGATCTGGATCGTCGAGTGGGCGATGTCGAAGCGCCGGCTGACCAGCCGGCGGACGTCCGAGAGCACGCCGTCGCGATCGCGGGCGCCGGCGCCGTCGGCGACCCGCACGTGGACCGACAGGGACTCGAAGCCGCTGGTGATCGTCCAGACGTGCAGGTCGTGGACCTGGGCGACGCCCGGGACGTCCGCGATCGCCCGCTCGACCTCGGCGGCGTCGATGTGCGCCGGAGTGGCCTCCATCAGGACGCGGACCGACTCGCGCAGCAGGGTCCAGGACGACCAGACCACCAGCAGGGCGATCGCCACCGAGGCCAGCGGATCCGCCAACTCCCAGCCGAAGGCCCAGATCAGGGCGCCCGCCGCGATCGCCCCGACGCTGCCCAGGGTGTCGGCGAGGACGTGGAGCCACGCGCCGCGGACGTTGAGCGAGGCCGCGCGCCCGCCGTGGAGGATCCACAGGCTCGCCAGGTTGACCACCAGGCCGCCGACGGCGATCGCCATCATCGCTGCGCCCTGGACCTGCCGCGGGCTGGCGAACCGCTGCCAGGCCTCGACCACGATCAGCACCGCGACCGCCACCAGGGCGATACCGTTGGCGAGCGCCGCGAGAATCTCCGTGCGGTGATAGCCGAAAGTCCGCTCCGGGGTCCGCGGGCGCGCCGCGATCCACAGGGCGAAGGCCGCGAGGCCGAGCGAGCCGGCGTCGGAGAGCATGTGGCCCGCGTCGGCGAGGAGCGCCAGGGAGCCGGTGAGGAAGCCTCCGACCACCTCGGCCACCATGTACCCCACCACCAGGACGAGGGTGATCGCCAGGCGCCGGAGGTCGGCGCTCCGTCCGTGCTCGTGGCGGTGACCGTGGGTGTGACTCACGTCGGCGGTTCTCCCTCGTCGACAGGATACCGCCGTGCTCCTCGACCGCCCGAAGGCCGACTGCTGCTCGACCAGGTGCCGCGGACCGGGCGGCGCGAGGACCTGTGCCCTGCCGTAGGATGCTCGGCAACGCTCCCGCGTCCGCCATGGCCCCCGTCCCCTCCCAGCGTCGTCTCGCCCCGTCCCTGGTCGGGGACCTCGCCGCCGGTCTCCTCCTGACGGCGGCCGCCTGGCTCCTCTACCACCGCGCGCTGGGGCTCTGGTTCACCCACGACGACTTCTTCAACCTGCGCTGGGTGCTCGCCTACCGGCCCGCCCAGTACTGCCTCGACCCCGCGGTCTGGCGCCGGTTGCCGTTCCGCATGCTGACCCCCCTGCTCTTCGTCTCCCACGACCTCGACCTGGCCCTCTTCGGCACCCGGGCGCTGCCGTTCCACGCCCACCAGCTGGTCGCCCTGGCGCTCGCCACGCTCGCCCTCTACGCCCTCCTGCGCCTCTGGCTCCCTCCGCCCTGGGCGGCGACCGGCGCCTTCCTGTTCCTGGCCGGCCCGCCGATCGCGCCGCTGGCGGCGCTGCTCTACGTCCGCCACTACCTCGAGGCGGTCCTGTTCGGGATCGCCGCGGCCGGCGTCTGGGTCCTGGCGCTCCGCTCGCGACGGCCCGGCGCCCGCTGGAGCCTCGCTGCGCTCTCGGCCGTCCTCTACCTGGCGGCGGCGCTCGCCAAGGAGGTCGCGGTGCCGCTGGTGCTCCTCCTGCCGCTCCTGCCCGAAGAGACGCTCCGGCGGCGCTTGCGCCTCGCTCTGCCCCACGCCGCGGCGGTCGGCCTCTACGCCGGCTACCGCCTCTGGATGCTGGGGACGGCGGCGGGAGGCTACGGCTGGGCGGTGGCGCCCGGCGCCTGGCCGCGGCTGGCGGCGAGCCTGCCTCTGCGGCTCGGCCGCGAGCTGCTGGGCGAGCCGGGGGCGGCCGGGGCGCTCCTGCTCGCCGGTCTCCTCGCGGCCGCCCTCGTCCTCGCCCTGGCGGCGCGGCGAAACGCCCTCCTCATCGGCTGGGCGGTGCTCCTCGCGGTGCTGCCGGTGCTGCCCGTCGCGACCGAGGTGGTGCCGCGCTACGCGGTCGCTTCCTGGGTGCTCCTGGCGGTCGCCTTTCCGTTCGGTGCCCGCCGGGCCTTCTCCCGGATCGCGGCGCACCGGAGCGCGGGCGACCGGGCCCGGACCGTCGTGGCGGCGGCCGTCGTCGGGGCGCTCTGCCTGGCGGCCCTGGCCGTCAACCGGCAAGTCTGGGCCCGCGAGCTCGCGCGCGATGAGCGCACCAGCGCCGAGAACCGCGCCTTCCTCGATCTCGGTCCCGGCGCGCTCCTGGCCCATCCGGCCGGCCCGCCGTCCTCGATGAACGAGCTCGCCTGGTTCAAGGAGGTCCACCTGGGGCTTCCGGCGGGGACCGGCTGGTACTACGACGACCTCTATCTCTGCACCCGGAAGGGCCCGCTGCACGCGGTCTGGGAGTACGACCCGGCGAGCCGCCGGGTGCGGGAGGTGACGGCCGGCGTCGTGGCGCGGCGGCGGGAGTTCTGCCCGTCGATCGCCTGGCGCGCGCCGCTCGAGGCCGAGGTCCGGCGGCGCGGCGCGGGGGTCTTCTGGACCCTCGGCCCCTACCCGCGGGGCGAGTACGCGTTCGTCTTCGGCGACGGGCGGCAGCGCTACGACGTGCCGCGCACGGGCGGCTTCCAGCTCCCGGCCGCCCGCAAGCTCTCCCTGCGCGTGCGCTATCGCTCGCCCGAGGGCTGGGTGACCTACTCGCCCGAGCTCGCGATCCCCCTGACCGGAGCCGAGCCCTTCCGCTGGCGTCGGCCGGCCTCCCGCCTTGGCGGGTAGGCCCCCTCCCACCCCGCAGCGGCTGGACGGGCGCCGGCCCGAAGCGTTCAATGGAAGGCGAGCGTTCCGGCTCGCGAGGCTGACACGGACCGAGGGTGAGGGGATGATGCGATGAGCCCACCGATGGAGATCCGCATCCACGGCCGCGGCGGTCAGGGGGGCGTCACCTGCGCCAAGCTCCTGGCGGCCGTCTACGGCCGGCTCGGCCGGAGCGTCCAGGCCTTCGGTGACTATGCGGGAGAGCGCTCCGGAGCCCCCGTCCGCGCCTACGTGCGGGTGAGCGAAGGCGCGATCACCAGCCGCAACAAGGTCTATCGCCCCGACCATCTGCTGGTCCTCGACCGTACCCTGCTCGATGCCGGCGCCCTGGCCGGCCTGGCCCCGGGCGGCTGGCTGCTGGTCAACGCCCCGGAGCCGCCCGAGCGGCTCGCGCCGATCGCGCCCGCCTTCCGGTGGGCGAGCGTCGACGCCACCGGCATCGCCCGCCGGCGGGGGATCGGGTCCCGCTCGGTCGTGATCGTCAACACCACGATCGCCGGCGCCTTCGCCCGTGCCCTGGGCCTTCCTTTCCCCGCGCTCGAGGACGCCTACCGGGACCTCGGGCTGGACGGCGACCTGGCGGCCGCCCGGGAGGCCTGGGACGCGGTCGCTCTCGGCGAGCCGCCGGCGGCCGGGACGGTCGTCGTGCCCGCCGCCGCCGCGCCCCGTCCGCCGGTCCTCGACCTGGTCGATCATCGCGCGGGATCCGCCCCGACCCTCGCGACCGGGAGCTGGCGCTCTCAGACGCCCCGCTACGTCCGGCATCTCTCGCCCTGCAACGCGGTCTGCCCGGCGGGCAACGACGTCGAGGGCTTCGTCCAGGCGCTCGCCCGCGATGGCGAGGAGGCCGCCGCCGAGGTCCTCGCCCGCACCACGCCGCTGGCCGGCGTCTGCGGCCGCGTCTGCCCCGCGCCGTGCGTCCAGGGCTGCAATCGCCGGGCGCTCGACGGCGCCGTCCAGGTGCGGGGGCTCGAGCGCTGGGTGGCGGATCGCGTGCCGGTCGCCCGCCCCGGGGACGGCACCCCGCGCCGGGTTCGCCGCGTCGCGGTCGTCGGGAGCGGGCCGGCCGGGCTCTCGGCGGCCTACGCCCTGTGCCGCGAGGGGCATCGTGTGAGCCTGTTCGAGGCCGCCCCGGAGCTCGGTGGCCTCCTGCGCTACGGGATTCCCCGCTACCGGCTGCCGCGCGAGGTCCTCGACGGCGAGCTCCGCGCCCTGCTCGACCTCGGCGTGGAGGCGCGCCCCGGCCGGCCGCTCGGCCCGGCCGAGATCGAGAGGCTCGCGGGCTCCTATGACGGCCTCGTCCTCGCCGCCGGCCAGCGGCTCCGCCGCGGTCTCGACCTACCGGCTCCTTCCGGGGCGAGAGGGCTCGCAGGGATCGAGCAGGGGCTCGACTTCCTGGCGCGGACCTCCGCGCTCGCCGACGCCGCCGCCGAGGGCGTCGAGACGCCCGCCTTGCTCTCCGGCCACGTCGTGGTGCTGGGCGGCGGCAACACAGCCATCGACTGCGCCCGCAGCGCCCTGCGCGGCGGCGCTTCGCGCGTGACGCTCGCCTACCGGCGCGGGCGCGCCGAGATGCCGGCGATCTCGGAAGAGGTCGAGGAGGCCTGCGACGAGGGCGTGGAGCTGCTCTTCCTGCACGCTCCGGCCGCGTTCCGGGGGGAGGGCGCGGTGCGCGCCGTGGAGCTCGAGGAGATGCGGCTCGGCGCCCCCGACGAGAGCGGACGGCGGCGCCCCGAGGCGGCCGGCCGGCGCACGACCCTCGCCTGCGACCGGGTGCTCCTCGCCCTCGGCCAGTCCTCCGACCCGGAGCTCCTGCCGCGTGGCTGGGCGCTCGAGAACGGCGTCGCCTGGAGCGGCGGCGCGGCGCTCCCCGTGGTGGCCGCCGGCGACTACGTCACCGGCGAGGGCACCGTGGCCCACGCGATCGGCGACGGCCACCGCGCGGCGCAGGCGCTGCTCTCCCGCCTCGGCGAGCCGGCCGCGGCCTGGCGGCGGCCCAAGGCGAGCGAGAGGGCCGCCGCGGTGCCGGCGGACCGGATCCGCCTCGACCACTTCGCCCACGCCTTGCCCGCCGACCTCCGGCTGCGCCCGGCGGCCGAGCGGCGGACGAGCTGGACGCCGGTGAGCCGCGGTCTGGCGAGCCCCGTGGAGGCCGCCCGCTGCTTCGCCTGCGGCGACTGCACGGGCTGCGACACCTGCCTGGTCTACTGCCCGGAGGGGGCGATCTTCCGGGGCGGCGACGCCTACGTGATCGACTACGACACCTGCAAGGGCTGCGGGCTCTGCGTCGCCGAGTGCCCGCGCGACGGAATGGAGATGGAGGACGCATGGGCCTCGATCTGATCACCGCCAACCACGCCGCCGGCCTGGCGGCCACCCTGGCCGGGCGCGCCAACCGCTCCGGCCGGGGCTTCGGCAGCGGCGTCTACCCGATCACCCCGCAGACCGAGTGCATCGAGCTCCTCTGCCGCCAGGAGATCGAGAAGGGCCACGTCGTCCGGGTGGAGAGCGAGCACAGCGCCATGGCGGTGTGCATGGGCTTCGCGCTGGGTGGCGCCCGCACCTTCACCGCCTCGTCCTCGAACGGCCTGGCCTACATGGCGGAGAACGTCTTCGCCGCCGCCTACTACCGGCTGCCGGTCGTGATGATGGCGGTCAACCGCACCCTCGGCCCGCCGTGGAACATCTGGGTCGACCACGGCGACACCCTGATGCTCCGCGACTCCGGCTGGATCCAGCTCTACTGCGCGGACAACCAGGAGGTCTTCGACTCGCTGCTGCTCGCCTACCGGGTGGCCGAGGACCGCCGCATCCTGCTGCCGGCCCTGGTGTGCCAGGACGCCTTCGTCCTCTCTCACACCATGATGCAGACCGACGTCGCGTCCCAGGAGCAGGTCGACCGGTACCTCCCGCCCCTCGAGCTGCCGCACCGGCTGACCGGCCAGGCGCGCACCGTCGGCGGCCTCGACTTCCCCCACGAGACCGAAGTCCACCGGCGCCAGTTCCAGGAAGCGATGAACCGCGTCCCCCGGGTCTACCGCGAGGCCCAGGACGCCTTCGAGGAGGTCTTCGGCCGCCGCCCGGCGGACGCCGTCGTCCCCTACCGCATGGACGACGCCGAGGTCGCGCTCGTCTCCCTCGGCACCACCGGCGCGACCGCCCGCGAGGCGGTCGACCTGGCGCGCGCCGAGGGACTCGCCGCGGGCGCCGTGCGGGTGCGGATGTTCCGCCCGCTGCCGGCCGCCGAGCTCGCCCGGCTGCTCGCCGAGGTGCCGCGCGTGGCCGTGGTCGACCGCGACCTCTCGCCGGGGCTGGGCGGCATCCTGTGGAGCGAGGTGCGCGGCCTGGCGGCGCCCCGCGCGGAAGTCCAGGGCCACCTGATGGGCCTGGGCGGCGGCGACGTCGAGCCCGAGGACCTCGTCGCGGTCCTGCGCCGGACCGCCGAGCTCCGACGAGCCGGGGCGCCGATCTTCGTGGAGGTGGCCTGATGTCCGCCGAGCCGATCCTGGGAGGCCTCGCCCAGAGCGTCTCCGACCGCTCCGAGCCGCTGCTGCGCCGCGGCAACACCAACTGCGGCGGTTGCGGCATGTCGGTGGGCTTGCAGATGCTCTCCCGGGCGGCCGCCGGCCACTCGATCCAGATGGTGATCCCGGCCTGCTGCGGGATCGTCACCGCCGGCCCGTTCCCCGGCTCGGCCTACGGCGCGCCGGTGGTGGCCAGCACCTTCGCGTCGGCGGCCGCCCTGGCCACCGGCCTCGCCCACGCGGCGCGCCTGAACGGCGAGGACACGCGGGTGGTGTGCTGGGCCGGCGACGGCGGCACCTACGACATCGGCCTGGCGACGCTCTCGGCCGCCGCCGAGCGCAACGAGGACGTCCTGTTCGTCTGCTACGACAACGAGATCTACGGCAACACCGGCGGCCAGCGCTCCTCGGCCACCCCGCGCGGCGCCACCACCTCCACCACCCAGGCCGGCAAGGAGGTGCCGAAGAAGGACATCCTGGCGATCCTCGCGGCCCACCGCGTTCCGTACGCCGCCACCCTCTCGCTCGCCCACCCCGAGGACGGCCACGCCAAGCTGCGGCGGGCGCTCGATCTTCCCGGCTTCCGCTTCCTGCACATCCTCGCCCCCTGTCCCACCGGCTGGAAGTCCGAGCCGGCCCGGACGATCGAGCTGGTGCGCCTGGCGGTGGATGCGGGCCTCTACCCGGTGTGCCAGGTCTACGACGGCGAGCGCTGGTCGATCGACGTCGAGCCCTCCTTCCATCGGGCGTCGCTCGAGCGCTACTTCGCCCTCCAGGGAAGGTTCCGGGGCCTGGTCGATCCGGAGCCGGAGCTCGACGGCATCTTCCGGAGCTGGCGCTGGCTGCGGGCCCTGGTCGCGGCCGGCGAGCGGCTGACCCTCGCCGGCGCGGCCAGCGCCTGACGAAGGTTTCGCGCGCCGCCGGCATCCAACACCCCGCCGCTCGCCGGTCAGCCGGTAGATCGGGCCGCCTTGCGGGAATTTCATGGTTTCTCGGTCGGCGTCCTGAAGTTGCTCAGGAGTCAACTTCTTTCGCCGATGACCGGCCGTTGCGAGAATCTATTGACTCCTTGGTCAACCTCGCTTCGAGACGACCTCCGCCTTCGGCCTGCGCCCCCCTTGAGGGCCGGCTCCCGGGCTCCTACAGTCGCTTCGTGTCCTATGGAGATCGACGTCCTCGCAACGAGGAGACCGCCGCCGCCCGGGAACGGGCAGGCCTGGCCCTCAAGATCCTGCTGGCGCTCACCGGGCTGAGCCAGGCGAAGCTCCACGAGGCCTCCGGAATCGACAGGGGCCAGATCTCCGACTACTGCAACGGCAAGGATCCCATTCCGGACAAGAACCGGGCCAAGATCCTGCGGGTGCTCCGGGTCTCCCCGAGCATGTGGGGCGTCGCCGAGGAGACCGCGCTCCGCTTCCTGGCCGCCCGCAAGCGGTTCGCGGAGGTCGGGACCGCGGATACGCCGTACGAGGAGGACGAAGCCGCCCCGGGGAGCGAGGTCCGGGACACGCTCTCGGTCTTCGCGGCCCTCGACGCCCGGACCGCCGACGACATCTCCTCCTGGGTCGGCGTGTCCGTCGCCGAGACGCTTCGAGGCGTCTTTCAGCGCCTCCGCGACCGGCGGCCCTGACGGCGGCCCCGGTCGCCTGGTTCTGCTGTTTTTCCTGACGGACCCCTCACGGAGCCGGCCACGCCCCCCGCGGCCGGCGGATCGGTCGCCCGCCCGACTGGGCGGCGTCCGCAAACGACCGCGAGGAGCGTTCGGATGTTCGATGAAGTCAGAGATGGTTGGGCCGCGCTCCATCAGGCCCTCGCTCCCGGGGTCGGACCTCGGCGCCGGGCCCTTCGCCTGCCTGGCCGGCATCGTCCTGGCCGTCCTGATCCTCTTCCGCCCCCAGATCGGGCGCCTCCTGGACCGGACCGTCTACCTGCGGGTGTTCGGTATCCGGCTCCTGGCCGAGCCGCGACGGCCGGGGGAGGACGCGCCGCCCGCCCACGGCGCCACCCGCCCTTGCCCGCGGAGCTCGGGGGAAACTCCTCCGCCTCCCTGAGGGATTCACCCCATGGCGTCCCGGCCGCGGGCGCGCCACGCTGCAGAGCAACGCAGGCAGGCAACGGATTTGCAAAAACTTCTTTGATGGTCCCGCTGGGGGCCTGGAGGAGATCGAAGTGTTCGCACGACATCCGGTCCAGAAGCATTCGGCGACGGCCCCGCCGCTCGCCGACGCCGGCAGCCATCTCGACGGCCACAGCAGGGTGGTCGAGCTCCTCGTCTCGCTCCACGCCCTCGATCCCTCGTCGACCGACCATTTGTGGCGGGTCGCCCACCAGGCCGCGCTGGTCGGCGAGACCATGGGCTTCGCCGGCGACGACGTGCGGGTGCTCTGGCTCGCCGGCCTGCTCCACGACATCGGCAAGCTGGGCGTTCCGGAGGAGGTGCTGCTCAAGGAGGGCGACCTCGATCCCGACGAGCAGGAGATCCTGCGCCGCCATCCCGAGATCGGCGCCGCGATCCTCGAGGACCTGGACGGCCTCGAGCAGGCCGCCTGCCTGGTGCTCCACCACCAGGAGCGCTACGACGGCCGCCGCGACGGACGCTTCCCGGGGTACCCGTCGGGCCTCTCCGGCGAGGAGATCCCCCTGGGCGCCCGGATCCTGGCGGTCGTCGACGCCTTCGACGCCATGGTCTCCGACCGGCCCTACCGCCGCGGCCTGCCCGCGAACCAGGCGATGGCCGAGCTCCGGCGCGAGGCCGGCCGGCAGTTCGACCCCTGGGTGGTCCAGTCCTTCTTGGGCGTGCTGGCCGCGGGCGAAGCCGTCGCCTGCTGACTCGGCACGCCAGGGTAAAATCTACGCGCGGAGGGGAATTCCCTCCGCCGCGGCCTTCTGCTCCAGCCTCTTGAAGGTTTCGATGTTCGAGTACAGGGGATTGTCGAAGTCCTCGAACTCGCCCAGGTGGGCGAAGAGGTCGGCGACGATCGAGGCGACGTCGGCGCGCGGGTGGAACCCGAGCTCCTCGGCGGCCTTCTCGATCGACACCTTGTAGCTCCGGAGCTCCGGCTCGTCGCGGATCTCGAGCTCGATCCGGCGCCCCAGCCGGGCCTCGATCGCCTCCTTGACCGAGTCGCCGAGCTCGCCCACCGTGTAGTTGCCCGAGGCCACGTTGTAGACCCCCGAGAGCCCGGGCGCGGCCTCGATCGCGCGCACGTAGGCGGCCGCCGCGTCCTGGATCGCCAGCACCGGGCGCCAGATCGCGGGGTTGCGCACCACGATCCGGCCGTCGGCGAGCGCGGTGCGGAACATGGTGTTGACCACCAGGTCGAGGCGCATGCGCGGGCTGTAGCCGCAGACCGTGCCCTTGCGCAGCGACACCACCGAGAACGACGGCCCCCGGAGCAGGAGCGCCGCGGCCTCCCCCTGGAGCTTCGAGATGCCGTACGGGTAGTGGCAGACCGTGGGGTCGTCCTCGCCGCAGACGGTGTCCGTCGAGTAGCCGTAGACCGAGCACGAGCCGCCGTAGACGAAGCGCTCGACGCCCGCGCGCCGGGCGAGGTAGGCGAGGTACGCCGGCGCGGCGCCGTTGGCGACGAAGTTCTTGACCGGCGAGTACTCGGCCATCGGGTCGTTCGAGACGCCGGCGAGGAAGACCACCTGCTGGTGCCCGGCGAGATCCTCCTCGGCGAGCGCCAGGACGTCCTTCTCGAGCACCCGTACCCCGGCGGGCAGGTGGTTGCCGAACCAGAGCAGGTCGACCACCGTCACCTCGTAGCCCCGCTCGAGGAGCTTGGGTACCAGCACCGAGCCCACGTAGCCGGCGCCGCCCGCGACCAGGATCTTCACCGGGCGGCCCCTCCCCGGAAGGCGAAGCGCTCCGCCTCCGGCCGGGCGAGCCACTCGGCCAGGCTCTGCGCCCGCCGGTCCTTCTCCGAGAGCGTCGGCCGAGCGACCGGCCAATCGATCCCCACCGCCGGGTCGTCGAAGCGGATGCCGGACTCGGCGGCCGGGTTGTAGGTGCCGGTGCACAGGTACTCGATCTCGGCGTGGTCGCCGGTCACCGCGAAGCCGCGGGCGAAGCCGGCCGGCGCCCAGACCTGGCGCGGGTCCCCGTCCCCGAGCTCGAGGCCGCACCAGCGCCCGAGCGTCGGCGAGCCGGGCCGGATGTCGACCGCCACCAGGAAGGCCCGCCCGGAGACCACCCGCATCAGCTTGCCCATCGGCGGGTCCCACTGGAAGTGGAGCCCCCGGACGACCCCCGCCGCCGAGCGCGAGTGGTTCATCTGGACGAAGGCGCCGGGCAGCCCGGCCGCCTCGAAGCGGTCGCGCCGGAAGACCTCGAGGAAGAAGCCCCGCTCATCGCCGAAGACCTCGTTGCGGATTACGCAAGCGCCGGGCAGCGGGGTGGGCTCGATCGAGAGGTCCATGGGCTGGGAGGGTCGAGGGGGCCTCAATGGATAGGGAGGATAGCCGGTTCGGGCAGGCCCGCCCGATCTTAGCAAGGCGCTCCCCGGAGGGGTATCGAACCCGAGCTCCTCTGGTCGACGATCGGCTGGAACCCTGTAGCTCGAGGTCAAGGGACAACCTAGTCCGGCCGTCGAGCGATCTCCTGGAAAGCTCACCGACGTCGCGGAACAAGGGATCAAGGGCGGCCCAATACCCCTGGCTTCCGATACACACATACTCTCATATGGTACTATCGAGATGACGGCAATGATATGCACAGCCTCGTGGCAGCAGGGGCTTACGAGGAGGGCAAGATGCTAGTGGATAGGGAGAGCTCCACGATTGCTTCCGGCTTGGCAACTCTCGCAGGCTACCTGGTGCCGATTCTTCTTGCCTCGACGCTCCTGGCGCCGGCGGCCTTCGGCGTGAGGCCGCCGGGGGAGTTCTGTGCTCCCGAGGAGCCGGATGGGACGTACTTCCATTTCGAGGAGGTGACGGGCGCCAACATCCCGGGCGATTACTGCAACCAGACCGCTTTCCTGTGCAGCAAGCCCCAGGAAGATGGCGGGCCGACCTACCAGCTCCTCGACCCAACCTGTGACCCCACCGCCGGGCCGTGCCAGATCCAGCTTCGCGTTCCTTTGAAGCTCCCGGGAAATCAGCAGAACCTCCACGACAGCATGGGGGTCTACCGCGCCTACGAGGTGCGCTGGTTCTTCCAGTCGACGCCCCCGATGTGCGACGATCCCGTCCAGTGCGGTCAGGACTCCACCTGCGGCAAGGACGGCACCATCAACACGGACCGCGTGGTGGTCACCGCGACCCGGAGCCTCTCCTGCGACGACGTGCTTCACACGAGCCAGCCGCTCTCGCTCACCGCCTGGGGGTGCATCACGTCGGCTTGCCATGTGAACAAGAACCTCGACCTCCCCGACCTCGACCTCGACGGGCCGGAGGTGGCCGCCGAGATCGGCTGCCCGGACCCCCCGAAGCAGAACTGCGGCTCGGGCGACGCCTCGAGCTGCCAGGTGTGCACGCCGGCGGGCGTTGGCCCGGGCTTCGGGCTTCCCGGCTACGGTGGGCCGGGCTCGTGGGCGACCGGCCCCAACGCGACCTTGCGGTACTCGGCAAAGGGCGCAGGCCACCCGGGCTACCCCGGGACGCCCGCCTGGACCGTCGCCTTGGGCCGCTACTGGAGCCACGACTACGCCAAGCGGATCGTCGCCGTCGGGAGCCCGAACCCCGAGAACCACGTCTGGATGATCACCGAGTACGGGACCTTCCGCGAGTGGAGCGCTCCGGACGCGGGCACCGGCGTCTACGCCACGGTCTCGCCGTCGGATGAGTACCGGACCCTCACCTTCACCGGCTCGGGCTGGACCTTGACCGACCTCGAGGGGACCGTGGACGAGTTCGATGCAGCGGGGCTTTGGCTCTCGACCACCGACCGCAATCTGAACCAGAAGATCGCGACCTACTCGGCCGGCCAGCTCACCTCGGTCGCCCTGCCGGACGGCCGCCGGGAGGACTTCACCTACTACCCGAGTGGCGACCCCGAGGAGGGCAAGCTCGCGTCGATCACCGAGTACGGCACGGACGGGGTCACCCACCTGCCCGAGTGGGACTACCTGTGGACCGGCGACGACCTCACCGAGATCGACCGCCCCGACGACACGGCGCTCCTCTTCGAGTACGACGCGACGACCGGGTACATGTCGAAGGTCACCCTGCGAGGCGACGACGGCACCTCGACGCGGGTGCTCCGGGCCTGGTCGTACAACGGAGACGGCAAGGTCGCCGAGACCTGGAAGGGCGGCGACACCCCGGCCGCGGGCACCGAGGACTGGAAGCTCTCCTATGACAGCTCCACCCAGACGACGGTCACCGACCCGCTCGGCCGGCCCATCGTCTACACCTACGAGCTCGACCCGGCGAGCCCGAACGTGCGCGTGACCTCGATCGCGGGCGACTGTCCAGTCTGCGGCCTGGGGCCGAACGTGCAGCTCGCCTACGCCGACGTGGCGAACCCCCTGCGACCCACGAGCACGACGGACGGCCGGGGCATCACCACGGCCTCGAGCTACGACCCCCACGGCCAGGTGACGTCGCGGACCGAGGCGATGGGCGAGACGGAGGAGCGCACGACCGAGTGGAGCTACGATGCGACCTACCCGGGGCTCGTGAGCGAGATCGACCAGCCCTCGGTCGCCGGCAGCTCGTCACTGCGGACGACCACGTGGAGCCGCGACACCGCGGGCAACGTCACCACGAGGGAGAGCACCGGCGTCGAGTCCGGGAGCGCCTTCACGTTGGGCACCGACTACCCCGCCTACAACTCGGCCGGCCAGCCCTTGACGATCGACCCGCCGGGCTACGGGGCGACCGACCAGACGAGCTTCACCTACGACGCCGGCCGGGGCGATTTGTTCGCTCTGACGCGGACCGATCCCCTCGTCGGTACCACCACCTTCGGCTACGACGACTACAACCGCCGCACCGCGGTCACCGACCCCAACGGGCTCGAGACCACCACGGCCTACGACGATCTCGACCGGGTGACCACCGTCGTCCAGCTCGGCCCCGACTCCATGTCCTCGAGCGACGACCTGGCGACGGCCTACGAGTACACGAGCTTCGGCGACCTCCTCCGGACGACCCTGCCCGGCGGCAACGTGATCGAGTACGGCTACGAGCCGGACACCGGCCGCCTCATCTCGGTCGAGCGCAAGCCCGACGCCACGACCCACGGCGAGCGGGTCGTCTACACCCTCGACGCGGCCGGCAACCGGACGCGGGAGGAGCGCCAGCGGTGGGACGCGGACAGCTCGGCCTGGGTCACCCACTCGGCCACGGCCTACGACTACACCAACCGCTGCCAGGTCCACGCCGTACGGCAGGGCGCCGACTCGCCCGAAGAGGCGACGACTACGTTCGGCTACGACTGCAACGGCAACCTCGAGCAGGTCTGGGAGCCGAACCGCGACCCCGAGATCGACCCGGCGACCACCAGCTACGCCTACGACCCCTTGAATCGGCTGACGAGCGTGACGCAGGCCTGGGAGCCTCCGGGCGGGAGCCCGGGAACGGCCGTCACCACGTATGCGTACGACGTCCAGGACCACCTGACCGGCGTCACCGACGCCGAGGGGAACCCGACGAACTACGTCTACTCGGACCGGGACCTCCTGACCCAGGAGGACTCCCTCGTCTCGGGCACGACCACCCACTCCTACAACGACCACGGAGAAGAGGACCAGACGACCGACGCCCGGGGGGTGACCGTCGCCCGGACGATCGACGAGCTCGACCGGGTGACGAACGTCGACTACCCCGACGACACCCTGGACACGGACTACGCCTACGACGCGGCGCCGGGCTCCTGCGGAGGCACGAGCTCGCCCGTCGGCCGCCTGGCCTCGATTACCCGGGGCGGCGAGAGCCTGGACTTCTGCTACGACCACTTCGGCCGGACGGTGAAGGATGGCGAGCTCGCCTACGGCTACGACCTGAACGGCAACCGGACCGGGATCGTTTATCCTGGAGGCGTGAGCGCAGCCTACGGCTTCGACTTCTCCGACCGGGAAGTGAGCCTCGAGGTCACGACCCCGGCCGGCGGGATGACGCCTCACTCCGTCATCACCGGCGCCTCCTACCTGCCCTCGGGACCGCTCTCGAGCCTCGCTCTCGGCAACGGCGCCACCGAGACCCGGAGCTTCGACGGTCGCTACGTGCCCACCGCGATCACGCTCTCCGGCCTCGCCGGGGGCGTCCCCGGCCACACCTGGAGCTACACCACGGATCCGGTCGGCAACGTGACCGAGATCCTCGAGACCCCGGAGTGCTCCGGTGGCGGCTCGGGGCTCGTCCTCGAGAACCAGACCGTCACGACGGATGAGACCTTCACCTCCTGCGCCGACCTCCAGGCGGGCAACGGCTTCGCCGTCGAGAGCCCGGGAAGCGTCACCTTCCAGGCCCAAGGGAAGGTCGTCCTCTCGAGCGGCTTCTCCGTGGGCAACGGCGCCTCCTTCGCCGCCGGCTCGGGGTCGCTGCCGATCTTCTCCGACCGGACGTTCGGCTACCAGCCGCCGCAGTACTCCCTCACCTCCGCCGACGGCCCGTGGGGGACCCTCGACTGGACCTACGACAAGATCGGCAACCGGCTCAGCGAAAGCCGCGACGGCGGCGCCAGCGCCGACGGCTACGTCTACACGATGAACGCCGCCTCTGGCGACACCCCGATCCTCGACCTCGTGAACCTCGCCGTCAGCGGCACCCGCGATTACACCTGGGACGCCGCCGGCAACCTCGATTCCGTGGCCCCCGGCGGGAACCTCGTAGACTTCACCTTCGACGACGCGAGCCGGTTGTCTGCCGCCGATCACCCGGCTTCGGGAGCGAGCGCCGCCTTCCTCTACGATGGCCGAGGCTTTCTCCGAAGCGCCGTCGAGACCTCGGGAGGCACCTCCTCCGTCGCTCCCCTCTACGACTCCGCCGGCCTCCTCCACGCCCTCCGCCACCAGCCCAGCCCCACGGGTCCCGTGGACTCGACGTTTGTCCTCTACCTCGCCGGCCGCCCCGTTGCCCAGCTCGAGATCGACGGCACCGGCACCGAGACCTGGACGTTCTTGACGACCGACCACCTCGGCACCCCCCTCGTCGCCACCGACCAGACCGCCGCCATCACCTGGGAAGGCGGCTTCGCACCCTTCGGCACCGACTACCAGCAGGGCACCATGGCTGGGGCCTCAGAAAACGGGATCTACCTTCGGCTGCCGGGGCAGTGGGACGACGGGACCTGGACCGATGCCACCTCCGGGGCCGGGCTCTACTACAACGTTAACAGGTGGGCAGAGCAGCAGACGGGCCGCTATACCAGAAGCGACCCCAAGGGAATCCTAGGAGCCGACAGCATCTTCAACCCCTATCCTTATGTTCGCAACAATCCCCTCTACTACTATGACCCCACGGGTCTTGACAAAATTACACAAGACCCATTCTTTCAGAACTGCTTCTACTGCCTGCTCCAACGAAACAATTGGGGCCTCTCTTGCGACGAACAAGCAGCCTGGCTCTATTCTGTAAGAGTCGACAACGTCGACCAGCCTGGCTGTGGAGTTTGGCCCAAACTCGGTGCGGAAGGCGAACAGCGCTGGCCTCGGGGCAAGCCGCTCCCACCCGGAGTCTTCGCCGAGGTTCACACCCACCCGACTAGGTGTCCTGGCAGTCGCCGCTTCGGTCCCGAACCTTCTCGCCAGGACAAGACCTGGAAGATCCCGGTTTACACGATTTCCCCCGATGGCGTTTACAAGTGGGATCCTACAATGCACCGCACAACACGAGAACCGGACTATCACGCCATCACCACGCCCAACCGTTGCATCGACTGCAGCCAATTTCCTGTCCTATGACATATCACCACCGCCTCTATGCTCGCTGCCTCTTCCTCTTGGCCGGGGCCATCACCCTGGCTCCACCAACTCCTCCTGCTCTTGGGCAAGAGGTGCTCGACGACTACTCTTGGGCCGACGCTCACTACTCCAACTGCGCCGACGCCCTTCTCGGCGCCCACCGGAGCTTCGTCGGACAGCCCTTCTCCACCAGCTCAGTTGTCACGGTGAGGGCCTTAGATGACCGCTGCGCAGAAAGACAGCTCACTCTGGTAGAGGGCGCTGGGGCCGATTTCCAGTCCACAGCCGTCCGAGTTGTCGGAGCCTCGATTCTCGAACAGCTTCACGCCCTCCACTCCTCCTCCCCGGCCAGCCTGGACACCGACTTGTGCCAGAAAATTCCCGTCGACCACGTTCCCATCGACGCGAGTACCTCGACTCGACTCCGATCTCTCCTGGAGGAGCTCGGACACGACAGCTTCTCCCTGTTACCTAGGAACCTCGCCATCATTCACGGCATCGACTTCTCTGTCTGGATAACCTCGGGCCAGTGGACTGGACACCTCTCGTTCACCGACTCACGTCAGCCCAAGGCTGAAACGCCCCTGGGTATGTGGGCTACTCACCTCTTGGTCGCAGCAGGTCTTGATTGTCGGTCGCCTGCTGACGCCACATCCGGAGAACGGCATCGACCGGCCGACCCGTCGCCCAGCACCTAATCGATGAAGGTGGCAACGAGACCTGGACGTACCTGACTACCGACCATCTGGGAACGCCCCTCGTGGCCACCGACCAGAACGGAGGGATCACCTGGCATGGAGGCTTCGAACCCTTCGGCACCGACTACCAGGCCGGGACCGGCGACGGGGCGAGCGACAATGGCATCTCCCTCCGCCTCCCCGGCCAGTGGGTCGACGACACCTGGGTCGACGCCACCTCAGGAGCTGAGATCTACTACAACGTTTGGCGATCTGCCGAAACCTTTTCGGGAAGATACACTAGACCAGATCCCGTCCTCCTAGGCCGAGCTCTGCACGCTTACACATACGCCGACTCTCGCCCCATCGTCCTGCTCGACTCTCTTGGCCTCCAAACTACTTCCTCACCTGCACCAACTGGCGACCCAGCGAGCGATACATGCTGCGCCGAGGCCCAGAAAAAGAACTTCTTTGGCCAACTTGGGGCCGCCGGTATCGTCGTCTGCTGCAACGGCAGGAAGGTCGCCTGCGCCCTTGTCTACAGTGATCCTCGTCTCACCCAATCCGGCAAGCTCGCACAACAGCTCTGGACCGACTGCACCTTCAAGCACGAAGGAGTCCACGTCCAGGACCTCCCGGACTGTCCCTCCTGCCAGAAGGGACCAACTCCAGTAACGCTGCTGGGGTTCCCGACTCCGAAAGCAAGAGCCGGCAGCGAGTGCAATGCGCTCAAGGTGGAGTTCAACTGCCTGGAGAAAGCGAAGGCTGGTTGCAGCGGGGACCCCGTTTGTATGAATGCACTCGATGCCAAGAAAGGCCTCGTCATGCAGGATCAACACAGGTTCGGCTGCGCGCCATGACAAGCGTCGCCCGAGCCACCATTCTCCTCTCCGTCCTCGCCGCCGCGTGCGCTGGCGCCGGCGATCCGCGATCAGCAGCCAACCTGGGCTGTGGCCCAGATCTAAGTCGACAAAAGATTCTCTCGATTGCACGGAACGCCATTGCGGCTATCGGCGGGAACCCAGGCTCTCTAACCCTAGACCACGATGTCCTAATACAACACGTGGGATGCGACTACATCCTTTCTGCAACCCCGAAGGGCACGAAAGCAGTCGAAGGCATTTCCATGGAAATTACGAGGGCGGGCGAGGTGAAGACTTTCCCATGGTGCTGCCCCCTCGGCTCCTGCCCTGATCTATGCGCGCATCATCCATAATCGGGTAATAGGCCTAATTGTCTACACAACGTCCGCAAAACATCCATGCGTTCGGCCCCCAACGTCGCGACGGACAAGACCTTCACCTCCTATGCGGATCTCCAGGCGGGCGATGGCACGGCAGCGGCTTCGAACCCTTCGGGGGCGACTACCAGGCCGGCACCGGCGTCGGGGCGAGCGACAACAGCATCCCGCTTCGCCTGCCCGGCCAGTGGGAAGATGACACCTGGGCCGACGCCACCTCGGGCGCCGGGATTTACCAAAACGCCTGGCGGTTCCTCGAAACGCAGACAGGCCGCTTCACCCGCCGCGATCCCTTGGCGTTAAGCCGTGGCGTCGACCTCTACTCGTATGCGCGGCAGAACCCTCTGCGTCTTCTCGACCCACTTGGACTCACAGTGACCTACGTGGATCCGCGGGTGAAGCCATTCCTCGACTGCGCCAGGAGGCACTCTCCGCGGGCGATGATCGGCTACAACTACCTCGACCAAGACGATGAGGATTGGCAATTTCGGGTACTTGAGGAATCGCAGCATAGGCTGTTCAGCTCGAACGCGAGCTTCATGTTCCGGGCGACTCAGAGAGGAACCTGCACCGAGAACCTGCAGCACCGTGGACCCGCCTGGTGGCATCTGGCCCTTCCACCACCCGGGCCGATTCTGGATCTTCCCGTCGGGAGGAGGGTGTGAGCCGGTGATGGAGTCGCTAATCCACGAGATCGACCAGAGGGTACGGTCGATCGTGTCGGGGCGACCGCACCAAGAGATCCATTACGAGATCGTGGGCCCTGCACACGACGACGCACAGAAGGCCTGTCGGGAGTGCTGCCCTCGGCCGAACTGGCAATAGGTCAAGTCGATGAACGGCCACTTGCTGGGCATGCCCGCCATGACAACGTGGGTGCTGGCCGACTTCTGGATTTCCCAGGCTCTCGCCCTGGTGCTCCTTCTGGCCTGAGCCGCCCAGGGTCGTAGAGTGGCAGCAGACGAGGGTCTCCTGGTCACAGAGCGGCAGAAGCTTGCAGTCGCCTGGTCAGCCTCGGCCAGTAGCATCCCAGTACTCGTTTGGGCTGTCGAGGCTAACAGCTTCGCCCGGGTCGTGGAGGCGACCGACGCCTCCGTGACCCCCGGCTTGCTCCTGGCCTCGATGCAGGTATTCCTCGGGGCGCTCTGCTCGTTAGCCGTGATCCTTGGCTTCGACCTACTTGGCCGCTATCTCGTGGCGCGCCGTACGAGCCTACCGCTCGCTCCCCTTCCTCCGATCGTGATTCTCATCGTGGGGACCGTGCTGGCCGACTGGCTTCTGAGTCAGGTCGGTTGGTGGTCACTGATCAACCACCACCTGGACGCCCAAGTGGTTTCGACCACGGGTTTCTAGGCGCTGGCCTACGACGCCTGGGCCTGGACCTCGGCGAGGGTCGTTTCGGCGGGGCTACTGGCGGATCTCGACGCGGCGCATGAGGGCGCGGCCGAGGATCGGCGAACGCTCCGGAAAACGGCGCGCCGAGAGCGGTCAGTGCCGGTGCCGGGGAGGCTCGTCCCGCGGGCCTGCCAGCAGGTATCTCTCGGCCGTCGCCTGGGCCTCCTGCAGCGACTCCGCGAAGCGCCGGTCGCCCCGCCAGACGTCCTCGAGGATCCCGACGACCAGCACGCGCGCCCAGGCGGGGAGATCCTCGATCGCGAGGAGGTCGGGAAGGTCGTCGACCAGCCGGTCGGTCTCGCCGCCACGGCTTGCCTGGAGCGCGAGGAGCCGCACGGCCGCTCGCACCGCCTCCGGGCCGAGGCCCTCGGCCTGGAGGCGGCGCCAGGCGGCCTCGTACTCCCGGGCCGCCTCGGCATGCCGGCCGAGGCCCTCGAGCACGCGCGCCGACCAGAAGCTCCGCCGCCCGAGGAATCCCGCGCCCGCCGACTCGTCCACGAGACTCCCGAGTCGCTCGAGCTCGGCCCACCCTGCGTCGAAGTCGCCCGCCTCCACGAGGGTCGCGACCAGGTCGAGCCGAACAGCGCGTTCCTGGGCCGCCGGCACGTGGCCCCGGATCGAGGCGGCCAGGACCCGTGAGATGGTCGCCGACCTCGCGGGATCCCCCTCGGCGCGTGCGAGGGCGGCGCCGAGCCGAATCGCGTCCCAGGCGTACCAGGGCAGCCTCGCCTGGAGTGCCCACTCCTCTACCTCCGTGATGGCATCGCGCACTCCCGAGAGCTCGCCACGGGAGAGCGACAGGCGCGCCCGAGCGAGAGACGCCTCGGCCTCGAGGTAACGCTCTCCGCTTCCTCGGAGCCGATGCGCCTCGGCCCGATCGAGCTCGCTCTCGGCACGGCCGATCTCGCCGGCCGCCCGGAGCGCCTCGGCCAGCCGGACCCGGGCCGCGAAACGGAGGTTCTCGACGAGCGCCCGATCGTAGCGCTCCTCGTCCAGCTCGGAGGAGACCTCGACCGCGAGGACGGCGAGCTCGTGAGCCGCCCCGGCGTTTTCCTCGAGCTGGAGAGCCGAGTGGTCGACCAGCACCGAGGCGAGCCCGGCTGTCGCGAAGCGCGGGCTCCAGGTGACGAGCCCCATCGCGCGGCCAAGGGTTGGCTCGGCGACGAGCTCGTCGATCAGGTCGCCCGCCCTCCGGCGCTCGGCTTCGAGGTTTGTCGCTCGCCGGGCCGCTCGCTCGAGCCCCGGCCGATAGGGTTCACCCGCCCGCTCCGCCACCTTCGCCAGCGGGTAGCTCTCGAGCAGCCGGGCGCAGACGGAGCAGTGCTCGCCCAGGCGCCGGAGTACCTCGACGAGGACCGGCCCTCGCCCGAGGTCGCCACCCGCCAGGGCAGCGACCGCTTCGGCTTCTAGGTGCTGGGAGGGCTCCGTCATCAGTTCTCCTTGTGCCGCTCCTCCGCCCGCAGGTCGCCGGCGGCCAGCTCTTCCTCGCGGCGCAGCTCGCACCGAGCCCGGATCGCGTCGAGCAACCATCCATCCGGGTCGTGGATGGAGCGCCGGCGGGCACCGAGGATGACCAGGTAATCGAAGACGATGCGCTCCGCCTCATCCGGCGGGACGCCGTAGCACTCGAACAGCGCCTCGAGGTCGGGCCGGAGGCGCTCCATCATGGCTCCGAGCTCGGAGCCCTCAGGTGGTTTCAACCCGGTCATCGCGCTCCATGGTATCCATGCGCAGCCGGCGCTCGAGGGCGAGCACCCGATCCGGTCGGTCTCGCCAGAGCGCCGTTGCGAACCGCGCCAGGGTCCGCAGCGCCCCGTGTGGCAGGTTCGGACACCGGCCGAGCGCCGAGAGGTCCCAGGCCGCCTCCCGTAGGGGCTCGGGGTCTCCGGCGGCTTCGGCGAGCCGGCACAGCTCGACCGTGGCCTCGACCGCGGCCCAGCCGTACCCCGAGGCGCAAGCCGCCGAGCGCGCGCTCTCCAGGATCCGGCGGCCTTCCAGGCGCCGGCCGGTCGCGCCCAGGGCGGCGCCCCGCAGCAGCTCGCTCTCGATCTGGCCCGTCGGACGCGGCGCGGATCTCGCCTCGTCGCCGGCCGTCCTCCAGAGAGCGCACACCAGGAGCGCCTCGTCGGCCTCGCCCTCGTCGACGAGGGCCCGGACCAGCTCCAGGGCGAGGGACCACTCGATGGCGCTGTGCGGGCGAAAGGCGTACATTCCCGCGCGGGATCGCTCGAGCAGCTCGCGGCTTCCACCGTCGAGCCGATCGAGCTCGGCCCGGAGGCGCTCGACGGCGACCGACCAGCGCTCGAGCCCACGCGCTTCCGCCCCGGCCGCTTCTGTTGCGAGCCGTCGGGCGCTGGCGAAGCGCCCTGCCAGCATCTCGATCTCGGAGCGAGCGATGAGAGTGAGCACGTCGAGATCGGCCGGCCGGCCGGAGCGGACGAAGCTCCGCTCCGCCTCTTCGAGTCCTCGGCGCGCGACGGTCGCGTCGCGGCGTGTGGTGGCGAGGCGCGAGACGAGGAGCCAGCTCTCGGCCCGCAGCTCGGCCAAGGCCGTGCGCCCGTAGCGCGCAGGGTCGGCTCCGTCCAGGGCCACGTGCGCCACACCCTGGGCCTCCTCGGCGACCTCGCGGTCGCCCGCCTCGAGGGCCAGCCATCCGACGGCGAGCTCGTGCTCGGCCACGGCGGGCGTGTGAAAGCGGCGGTCGCGGCGCACGTGGTCGAGAACGTCGAAGCTCCCGAGGCGCGAGAGCTCGGCAAGCCGGTCGGGGAGGGCGGCTCGCTCGCCTTCGATCTCCTCGAAGGCGGCCCGTCCGCGCCGTTCCATGGCGGCGAAGGCCGCGTCGAGATCGCCTATGGCCGCCGCCCTCCGACGGCACCTGGGGCAGGTCTCGGCGAGGTGCCGGAGCGCGTTGCGGCCGAGCTCGAAGCGGGTCGCGGCACCGAGGAAGAAATCGTCGAGGGCCTCGGCTGTCAGGTGGCCGGCCCGGCTCTGCGTCATCGGTCGGTCTCCGGCGACGGCCGGAAGGGAAGGTAGGGATTGTTGCGGGATCGATGCAGGTATCGGGCGATCTCGCGCACCAGCGAGGCGCTCGCGCGCTCGGCCTCGGCCGCCCGCTCGAAGAGGAGTAGCGCCGCCAGGGCCTGGTGGTGGATGCGGCGGGAGGCGAAGATGGGGGCGAGGGCGCGGGCCAGCTCCTTGACGTCGGCGGTCCGGCCCTGCTCCAGGTAGAGGGCGGCGAGGTCCAGGCTCACCAGGCACTGATCGAAGGCCTCGTCGCGCTCGGCGTAGGTCTCCCGAAGCGCCACGAGCTCCGCCTCGGCCTGCTCGACGTCGCCCTCGCGCCAGGCGATCCGTCGCGCCGGCCCACGCCAGGCGACGCCTGAGGAAAGGGCTTGCCTCCAGGATCTCTCCGCCTCACGCGAGCACGGCTTCTGGAACACAACCCGTGCTTCGGCGTCCGCTGAGCCTCGGGTAGCCAATAGCACCAGGGCCTGTCCCGCCATCAGCGCCAGCTCTCCGGTCTCCTCATCAGACAGCAACGAACGTGAGCGCTCGAGCTGCGAGACGGCCCCCTCAACGTCCCCGCGCTCGCCGGCCGCGTTGCCGAGCTTGAGCAGAGTCTTGCCTTCCAGCAGGCGATTCCCGTCCCGCCGGTAGAGGTCCGCCGCAACCTGGAGCAGCTCCACGGCGTCGTCGAACCTGGCCTGGTCGATCCGGAGCGACCCTTCCAGGCTCAGTAGCTCGGCTCGGACGATGGGGTCTCGGGTTCCGTGGCCCGCCATCGCCCAGGCGGTGGCGATCGCCCGGTCCGCTTCTACCAGGTCGCCCCGGACCCGGCAGGCGTTGGCGAGGGCGCCACGAGCGAGGGCCCGGCCGTCGGCCACCATGCCGGGCGGGTAGAGCCGGGGATCGGCCGCGTCCGCCGCCTCGACGGCCAGGTCGGCGAGCTCCACGGCTCGGGCGACGTCGGTGAAGCACTCCGAGCGGGCGTCCCGGGTCAGGCGCTCGGCCAGGCCGAGGAGGGAGAAGCGGCCCTCGGAGCGGATCGCCGAGCGGCGTGCCTCGGGCGTCAGGAGAAGGAGCTCTCGGACCAGCGCCGGAGCCACCGTACGCTCCAGGTTCGTCAGCCGGATCTCCCTGGCGATGCGTTCCTCGATGAGCGCCAGGCCCGACCAAGCTCTTCGCGCGGAGTGCAGGCTCTCCATTTCGGCCCGGCTCGCCTGCCGGGCCCTCCCCATCAGGCCCCGTGCCACCAGGATGCAGCGAATGCAGCCAGTCTCCAGGTGAGCCTCGATTCGCTCTTCGCCCTCAGGAGTCCCGGACACCAGGAAGTACTCCAGGATCTGCCCCTCCGCCGGGTGTCTCACGCGCCGGTACCCTCCATGACTCCCTCAACGAGATCAACACGACTTCGCAGTTGCGTTACATAGGGGATGCTAGCCCTTCTGGAATGATCCGTCAACCGGTAACCAGGATCCCGCCTTCCAGGCTCCCAGGACCGCCTAATCCTCTTCCAAACCGGCAGCAGGGCCTGTTCCGGGCACACTTTCACCTGATGACACGGAAAGCCGTGTCACAAGGAATCGAGAGCCAGAGAGCGGCCTCGCTCGCGGTTCGTGCGGGGAGCTGCCTTCGCTCTCCGAGCCTACTCGACGCCTCTCCAGGCTAGGGCACAGCTAGCCGTCAGGGTCGCTTGCGCCCGTTCGTTCCGTCGTCGCCGGATCGCAGCCCGAGGACGACACCGAAGGGTCTACCGGCTGCGCCGTCGCCGCGGCGGTCGACCGTCGGCGAAGGCCCGCGGCCGGTGTGTCGGCCGCGTCCACTGGCGACAGGCCCCGAAGCCAGGCCACGACCTCGACCTGCCACGCCGACCACCACTGGAGTCGCCCGGACCCTTGCGCTGGAGCCGGCGGCCGAGCCCACAGGCCGGCCGGACCGAGCAGTGACAGGATGCAAACCAGGACGGCGATTCGTCGGAAACCACGCATCGCGTTCTCCTCCGTCAAGGGCACCGAGGCCGCCACCCGGTTGGTGGCGCCACCGATGCCCGGGATCTCGTGCTGAGGCGCTCGAAAGTCGCTCGGACGACGATATCGCTCCGGCCCCGCCGAGCCTGAGGGTCCAAGTCCCGCTGTCAGTGTTGTGCCGTGCGCCACCCGCAGTGCGGACGAAGTCCACAGAGGCAAAGGATTGGTCGGCGAAGCCCAACCCATCGCAGGTGCCGAGTTCCTACGCGACCAGAAGAGCCTCGAGAGCTTCCCGATGGTACGAGCCGAGCACGGAAGATTGGAGTGATCTCCCAGGCCAGACGACGAGCCTCGCCTTTGAAGCCACGCTCCAGGTAGAGGGCCGCGAACTCCAAGGGAGACGAGACACTGACGAATAGGCGGCGCCCGCCTCAGTATCTCTCCCTTAGCGCCAAATACTCCTGCTCCGCCTGGTCGAGATCCCCTCGCGCCAGGCGATTTGGGCGCTTACCATGCCAAGATGCTCTCAGAAACGGATTCGGCTCCGCACCCCTCGGCCTCGTGAGGAGCTTTCCAGTGTCGTCCCGAGCCTCGGTCGCCCGGCCCGCCTTCACCAGCCAAAAGGTGGCCCCACTCCGCCATCAGTAGTAGCTCTCCTGCCCCGCCTCGCTCGCAAGGAAATCTGCGCCCGCTGACCGGGCCACCGCGCCCGCCACATCCCCGCTCTCGCCAGCCGCGCGCGCCGAGACTGGCGGAGAACCTTGCCTGCCAGGATTTCATCGCTGCTCAGCCGGCCAGCTCGAGGGCGCGGTCCAACGCCTGTACGCCCGCGTCAAACCGCCTCTGATCGATTCGGAGGGATCCCTCCAGGCCCAAGAGGTCGGCCCGGATCGAGCGGTCCTGCGTCCCCCGGCCGACCCACGCACGGGCGGTGGCGATTGCCCGGTCGGCCTCCGGGAGCTCTCCCCGGACCCGCCGGGCGTTGGCGAGGGCGCCCCAGGCCTGGGCACGGGCGTCCGCCACCAACCCGCTGGGGTAGAAGCCCGGGGAGACGGCCTCGGCCACCTCGACGGCGAGCTCGGCCAGCTCCAGTGCCCTGGGGACGTCATGGAAGACCTGGGACCGGGCCCGGGCCGCCAGATCCTCGGCGAGGCCGTGCAGGGCCCAGCGGTCCTGGTCCCGGATGGCCTCCCGGCGCGCCTCGGGGGCGAGGAGGAGGAGCTCACCGAGCATCGCGGGCGCGGCGGAGAGCTCCAGCTCCAGGAGCCGGACCTCCCGCCCGACCCGCTCTTCGAGGCGCTCGAGACCAAGCCCGGCGCCCTTGCCGAGAACGGAGCGATCCGCGTCCCGGAGGCGCGCGGTCACCCTCCGCGCCGCACCGAGGCACGCCGGGCAGGCCGTCTCGAGGTGCGCCTCCACGCGGTCGCGCACCGCGGCCGAGGCCCTCGCCAGCACGTAGGCCACGAGCTCGCTCTCGGCGAGGTGCTCGGTGCCGGGGGCAGTCACGGGACCCCGGGGCTCTCGCCGGGACTCGGGCGCGCAGGCGGACGGCTCCGCCTCACGACGGCGGCTCGAAGGCGAGGTAGGAATTGTTGCGGGCGCGGCGGAGATAGCGGGCGATCTCCCGCACCAGCGACGCGCTCGCCCGCTCGGCCTCGGCGGCCCGCGCGAAGAGGAGTAGTGCGGCCAGGGCCTGGTGGTGGAGCCGGCGCGACGCGAAGACGGAAGCCAGGGCCCGGGCCAGCTCGCGGATGTCGCCGGTGCGCCCCTGCTCCAGGTAGAGACCGGCGAGGTCCAGGCTCACCAGGCACTGGTCGAAGACCTCGTCGCGCTCGGCGTAAGTCTCACGGAGAGCCACGAGCTCCCGCTCGGCCCGCTGGAAGTGGCCCTCGCGCCAGGCGATCCGGGCGCCAGCCCAGGCCAGTCGATGCCTGAGGTAACGGCTCGGCTCCGATCCCTCGGTCTCGGCCAGCAACTCCTCGAACACCTCCCGCACCTCGGTGGTGCGGTCGCTCTCGAGGAGCCAGTAGACCAAGGCCTGGCCCGCCATCAGCCGCAGCTCCCCCGCTGCTTCACCCGCGAGGAGAGCCCTGGAGCGCTCGAGCTGCGAAACCGCCCGCTCTAGGTCTCCACGCTCGCCGGCCGCGTTGCCGAGCTTCAGCAGGGTCTTGCCCTCCAGCATCCGGTTGCCGTCCCGACGGTAGAACTCCGCCGCCTCCTCCAGCGTCGCGACGGCCTCGTCGAACCGGGCCTGGTCGATCCGGAGCGACCCCTCCAGGCTCTGGAGCTCTGCCCGTTCGACCGGGTGGCCCGAGCCGTCGGCCAGGCACCGCTTGGCCGCCTGCATGGCGAGCTCGGCCTCGACCAGCTCGGCCGAGACTCGGTGGGCGTTGGCCAGGGCGGCCCAGGCGAGGGCCTGGGCGTCGACGGCAAGGCCGCGAGGATAGCCGGCCGCTGCCAGGCGCTCGGCGACCTCGATCGCGAGGCGGGCGAGCTCGACCGCCCGGGCGGGCTCACGAAAGACCTCGCTCCGCGCCGCGGCGGTCAGCGCCTCGGCGAGGCCGAGACTGCCGTAGCGCGGATCGAGCCGGACTTGCTCCAGCCGCGCGGACAAGGGGAGGGAAAGGAGCGCTTCGAAAAGGGCTCCCGCGGCCTCCCGCTCGGCGTCGAGGAGCATCCGGTAGGCGAGAGCTCGGCGGGCGAGCTCCGCGAGCGCTTCCGCCCGCGGCGGAGCCTCGCCGAGGATCGCGTCACCGAGACGGGCGCGGAGCGTCGAGCGCTCTTCGGCGAGGCACGAGCGGAGTGAGGTGGTGCATCGCACGCAGCCCGCCTCGACGTGCCGGCGTGCCTCGGGCACCTCGGCTCCTCCGGCGAGGAGGCTGAGGGTCTGGGCGCTCGGGTGGCGAATCTCGCTAGTGGATCGTGGGTTCATCCTCGTCCTCCTCCTCGGGCGGGCCCAGGGCGGCCCGTAGCTCCTCGCACGCCCTCTCCAGGCTCTCGAGGAAGCGCCGTTGGGCCTCCTCTCCGCCGGCCCGCCTCACGGCGATGGCGATCCAGGCTTCGGCCAAGAGGTCCGCGGCGCGCTCCGGGTCGATCTGGAATCGCATCAGGATCTCCTTGGCCCGAGGCCGCACCTCCCGTAGAAGGGCCGCAAGCTCGTCCACCGATACCGGTCGCCGCTCGTCCACGTCGTTTTCCTACGACCCCTTTACCACGAATACGACATTTCTGCAATTCTCGGGCGCGTCCCACGCCCCTTCCCCGGTAGGGCCGGGAAGCCCCACCTATGGCTCGCGGCCCTCGCCACCCTCCAGGTCGGTCTGTAGCTCGCGGAAGAAGCGCGCTAGAGCCCCCGCGGCGTCGGACATCGCTTCGAGTGTCTGGCGGCTCATCGATCCCCGGACCGGCCGCGCCGCCGGCCGTTTGCCCTGCACGAGCTCCATCGCCTGGTGAAGGTCGCCCAGGTCGACGCTGAGTCCTCCGAGGATCCTGGCGAGGCTCCTCATGCTCGGCGAGGTGGCGCCAGTCTCGTACGCCGAGAGCATCGCCTTGGTGATGCCCGAGGTATCGGCAACCTCCTGCTGGCTGAGACCCTTGGCCCGCCGAAGGTGCGACAGGGCCTTGCCCAACTCCTGGAAGCTCGTGGCCATGGTGGTCGAAGTGTAGGGCCACCTGCCGCCTCCTGCAAGAAACCGGCGCCCTTGTGGTAGCTTTTGCCGCCGAGTTGCCAGGAAGTTGCCGGCCGTGCGTAGTCCTGCGCCGGAGCACTCAGCCGGAGCCCGCCGAATGGCCGATCTCACCTGCGCCGTCGTCCACTGGAACGTCCCCGACCTGCTGGCCGAGTGCCTCGGCACCCTCCTCGCCGAGGTCGAAGGGCTCGAGGCCCGGGGCCTCGCGGTCGACGTGCTAGTGGTGGACAACGCCTCGCGGCCGGAGGTGAGGGAGCGGCTCCGGCGGGAGACCCCGGACGGGGTGCGCATCCTCTGGCCGGAGGAGAACCTCGGCTACCCGCGCGCCTGCAACCTGGCCTACGACGCGGCGGACTCGCCGCTCGTCCTCCTCTCGAACCCGGACATCGTCTATCTGACCGGCTCGCTCGCCGAGCCTCGCCGGCGCCCTCGACGACCGGACGGTCGCCCTCGCCGGCCCCGCCACCTGGTGGGACCGGGAGCGCACGCTGAAGCTCAACCCAGGCTATCCGGAGGACCGCGCCCGCATTGAGGCGGACGCCGCGGCCGCCCGCGAGGGCGCCTGGCCGGAATACGCTCTCGCCTGGCAGCGGCGGATGTCGGAGGTGACCTTCGCCGCCGCCCCGCGCGAGGTCGAGATCCTCTCGGGCGCCTGCTTCGTGGTGCGCAAAGAGCTCGTCGACGCGGCCGGCGGCCTCTTCGACCCGGCGCTCTTCCTCTACTACGACGACACCGATCTCTGCCTGCGCCTGCGGGAGCGGCGGATGCCGGCCGTCTACGTGCCGGGAGCCGAGGTGGTGCATCTCTTCAACCAGAGCCGGCGGAGCGACGTGGCCGACCACATGGCGGCCTCCCGGCGCCACTTCCTGGCGCGCCACTACGGCGACGCCGAAGCCGGCCGGCTCCTTCGCCTGGCGGCCGACGCCTGGCCGGGCGAGAAGCCCTTCGCCGCCGCCTGGGGGCTCCGGGACCTCGGCCCCCTCGACGAGCCGCCCGCCTTCGCCTGGGAGCCCGACGGACCGAGCGAGCTCGCCGTCGGCCTGAATCCCCAGGTCGTCCCCGCCGCCCTCGCCCGCCTCGACCGCCCCACCTACCGGATCGGTCCCCGCCTCTGGGAGCAGCTCACCCCCGGCCCCTACTGGGCCCGCGCCACCGACCCGGGCGCCGAGCGAGTCCTCGGCTACTGGAAGCTCACTCGCCGCTGAGCGAGGCCGCTTCCGCTGGAGAGGTGCCAGCCGCTTTTCAGCCCTGGTCCTGCCGGCCAGGAGGGGCAAACGCGGTTCCTCTACAGCGCCCCGACCGACCCGCCCAAGGTCTGGATCTACCGCAAGCCCCACGGCGGCCGCTCGCCCGACCGAAGGTAGGAGAGCTCGCCCTCTCGGCCCGGGTCCCCGGGGCTAGAACCGCTGCCGGGCGGTAGAATCGCCGTCGAGGACTCTCTCATCCATGACCTCCGTGTCCCATCGAGCCGGCGAGTCGAAACCCTTGCCGGAGTCCCTGCGCGCGCTGTTCTGGGAGTACGACTTCGACGAGCTCTCCTGGGCGGCGGACCGGGACCTGGTCTTGACGCGGGTGCTGTCGGAGGGGCCGTGGGAGGCCGTGCGGTGGCTGTGGCGGCAAGCAGGCGACGAGGCGCTTCGCGAGTGGCTCCGGGCTCGCCGGGGCCGGGGGCTCGACCGCCGCCAGCTCCGTTTCTGGCAGCTCATCCTCGACCTGCCCGCGGAGGAGGTCGACGGCTGGCTCGCAGCGCGGCAGCCCGATCCGTGGGAGCACCGGTGCCGGAGATGAGCTTCCATCCGGAGGTCCTGGAAGCGCGGCAGACCACCGTGCTCGACGCGATGGCTCCGATGCTCGCCGCGCGGGGGTTCCGCCTCGGCGGCGGCACCGGCCTCGCCCTCGCCCTCGGCCACCGCCGCTCGGTGGACTTCGACTGGTTCGTCGCGGGCGAGCTGGGCGACCCCCTCCGCCTCGCCCGAGTGCTACGCGAGGAAGGAGTGGACCTGGAGATCGACCGGGTGGCCGAGGGGACCCTCCACGGCACCGTCGACGGTGTCCGCGTCAGCCTCCTGGAGTTCCGCTACCCCGACCTCGCCGAGCCGATCCGGTGGCCGGAGCGAGAGGTTTCGATCCTGTCACTCGATGACATCGGTTGCATGAAGCTCTCCGCCATCGCGCAGCGCGGCGCGCGCAAGGACTTCGTGGATCTCTTCGCGCTCGGCCGGAACCACCGGCCGCTCGGCGATCTCCTGGAGCTCTATCGGAAGAAGTTCGACGTCCGCGAGACCGGGCACCTCCTGTACAGCCTCGCGTACTTCGAGGACGCCGAGAAGGAGCGGATGCCGGAGATGCTCTGGGACCTCGAATGGCCGGAGGTTCGGCGCCAGATCGAGGCCTGGGTGGCGGGGCTCGCTCGGGCCTGATCCTCTCCTGTGCGCCCCCCCGAGGCGCTTCCACCTCCCGAGCGAGATCCTTTCCGGTCTCGCGCTCAGGCCTTCGCAAGCTCGACCTCGACGCCGATCGGGCGGGTGACGGAGTCGTGGACGGGGGAGAGGGAGCGGGCGGCGTCCAGGATCTCCCGCAGGATCTGCTCGTCGGCGTCCGAGTCGACCCGGAAGGAGAGGTGGACGTCCGACAGGCCCGCCGGGATCGGCTGGATGCCGAAGAAGCCGTTCAGGTCGATGTCGCCCTCGACGTCGATCTCCAGCCCCGCGATCTCGACCCCGCGCGCCGTGGCCTGGGCTGCGAAGGTGCCCGCCATGCAGGCGCCCAGGGCCGCCAGCAGCGTCTCGACCGCGGTCGGCCCGGTGTTCTTCCCCAGCAGCTCGGGCGGGTGGTCGCCGCGCAGGGTGAAGCTGCGCCCCATCGCCTCGCCCATCTGCTCGATCTGGAGCGTCCGCACGTCCAGCCCGAACCCGCCGTCCCACGAGACCCGGCTGCGCCAGGTCAGCCGGCCCGCCTGGGGCTGCTCGCGCACGCCCTCGACCGCCTCCGTCATCGCTTCCACGTCCCATCCGTTCAGCGCCGTCGTCATGGTGTCGCTCTCCTTTCGGTCGTGAGGCCCGTTCGGCCTCGTCCTGGAGCCAGACTACGGGCCGCCGCCGCGGCGGGCCAGTGCTAAAGTCGGCGGGATCGTTCCATCTGCGCCAGATCTCGACGAAGTGCCGGCCTCCTCCGCAGCGCTGCACGTCACCCTGGTCGCCACGCCGGACGCTCAGGTCTCGCCGCTCGCCGGCCTCTACGAGACCTTCCAGGCGTTCCGGCTCCTCGCGGCGTTCGAGCCCGACCTGCCGGAGCGGCCGTTCGAGGTCGAGATCGTGGCGCCGGACGCGGGGGAGATGCGCGGCGCGAGCGGCCTGCCCCTCGGCGCCCACCGGCCGCACCACGCGGTCGAGCGGACCGACGTCGCCATCGTGCCGCTCATGATGGTCGACGGCCCCGACTGGGTGAGGGGCCGCTACCCGCGGCTCGTCGACTGGCTGCGCCGCCTGCACGCGGGCGGCGCCACCCTCTGCTCGGCCTGCACCGGCGTCCTGCTGCTCGCCGAGACGGGCCTGCTCGATGGGCGCGAGGCGACCCTCCACTGGGCCTTCGCCCCCACCTTCCGCCGCAACTTCCCGCGCGTTCGCCTGCGCACCGAGGAGGTGCTGATCGTCGCCGGCGACCGCGGCGAGCTGGTGATGACCGGCGGCGTGATGTCCTGGCACGACCTCGCGCTCCACCTGATCGCGCGCCACGTCGGCCCGACGGCCGCTCGCGCCATGGCCCGGCTGCTCATGCTGGAGTGGCACGGCGAGGGGCAGGCACCGTACCGCTCGTTCAGCCCGGCCCGGGGCCACGGCGACGCCCTGGTCCTGAACCTCCAGGACTGGCTCGAAGCGCACCACGCCGCGCCCAACCCGGTCGAGGAGATGGTGCGGCGCTCCGGCCTCGCCCGCCGCACCCTCGAGCGGCGCTTCCGCAAGGCCACCGGGCGCTCGCCGCTCGCCTACGTGCAGGAGTTGCGCATCGCCGAGGCGCGCCGGCGGCTCGAGCGCACGGACCTGCCGGTCGAGGAGATCGCCTACCAGGTCGGCTACGAGAACACCGCCTTCTTCCGCCGCCTGTTCCAGCGCCGTACCCGCCTCGCCCCCGGCGCCTACCGCCGCAAGTTCCGGCTGCCGGTCGGTCCTGCCGAGCGCTGATGGCACTGCATCTGGAGAGGTGGAGAGGTGGAGAGGGCCAGCCGCTTTTCAGCCGCTTTTCAGCCGCCCCGCGGCCGGAGGTGAGGGAGCGGCTCCGGCGGGAGACCCCGCGCGGGGTGCGCATCCTCTGGCCGGACGAGAACCTCGGCTACCCGCGCGCTGCTACTGGAAGCTCACGCGCCGCTGAGCGCCTCCGGCACCCCGGCCAACCGCGATCGGCCCGCGATTTGCTTGACCTCCTCGGTGACACCTGGAGCGGTGACACCGCTGCCGAGACCCGACATCCGACACCCCGAGGAGGCACCATGACAGTCACTCTGACACCCGACGCGACCGCGGCCGGAACATTCGAGCTGGGCGGCGACCTGGAGGTCCACCGCATGGGCTTCGGCTCGATGCGGCTGACCGGCGAAGGCATCTGGGGGCCACCCGACGACCGGGAGGAGGCACGGCGGGTGCTGCGCCGCGCCGTCGAGCTGGGCGTCGACTTCATCGACACCGCCGACTCCTACGGCCCGGAGGTCGCCGAGGAGCTCATCGCCGAGGCCCTCCATCCGTACCCGGAGGGGCTGGTGATCGCCACCAAGGGCGGCCTGGTCCGCCCCGGGCCGGGCGAGTGGGAGCCCAACGGCCGGCCGGAGCACCTGCGGGAAGCCTGCGAGGGGAGCCTGCGCCGCCTCCGGCTCGAGCGCATCGACCTCTACCAGCTCCACAGGATCGACCCGGACGTGCCGTTCGAGGATCAGATGGGCGTGCTCCAGGAGCTCTTCGACGAGGGCAAGATCCTCCACGTCGGGCTCTCCGAGGCGGGCGTCGACGACATCCGGCGCGCCCGCGACTACCTGCCGATCGTCTCGGTCCAGAACCAGTACAACCTGAGCGACCGGCACTGGGACGAGGTGGTCGACTACTGCACCGAGGAGGACATCGCCTTCATCCCGTGGTTCCCGCTCGCCACCGGCGACCTGGCGGACGACGACGCGCTCGACGAGGTCGCCCAGCGCCACGCCGCCACCCGCGCCCAGGTCGCGCTCGCCTGGCTCCTCCACCGCTCGCCGGTGATGCTCCCCATCCCCGGCACCTCGCAGGTCGCCCACCTCGAGGAGAACGTCGCCGCCGCCGCCCTCGAGCTCTCCGACGACGACCTCGAGGCCCTGGAGCACGCCGCCTCCGACTAGCCGCTCTGGCCGCAGGCCCTCGGTCCGCTCCACGGTGTGGGCCGCCACCTCCTCGGGGGTGAACCAGACCGGCCGGAGCTGCTCGCTGGCGAACAGGCCCGCCTGGTCGCGGCGGTGGGGCGAGCCCTCGCGCGTGGCGTTGCCGTACGCGATCAGGGCGAAGGCGCGAAGCGGCGTGCCGAAGTCGACCGCGGCGACGAACGAGTCGCCGCCCACGGCGGTCGAGGTGCCGTCCTCGCCGGGGCCGGCGTAGTAGGCCACCCGGAAGACGCCGAGCGCCCCCGAAGCGCCGTTGCCCGGCAGGTCGAGGCCGCCGAGGCGTAGGCGGTGCACCTCGCCCCAGGTGACGTCGACCCGCCCGTGCTCCTTCGCCACGGCCTCGGCTGCCTCGCCCAGGGCCGCCACCGCGGCGGCCGGATCGGCGAGGCCGGCGGGTGTCGCCAGGGGATCGTCGGCGCTCCACGCTCTGGCGAAGCCCTTCCCGGCGCCCAGGAGCCCCGCTTGCCGGGCCCAGGCCTCGAAGAGCACGGCGCCCCGGCTGCCGGAGTCCGCCCGCCGGTCCCAGGCCGCGAGCACCTCGGCCGCCTTCGTGACTCCCTCCGGCGCGCCGCCGCCGGCGGCCCGCACCGCCTCCAGGAGCTCGGGGAGCACCCGGTCGGCGAGCCCCATGCGGGTCGAGTGCTTGAGGCGGATCAGCTCCTCGAAGCCGATCGTGCCGTGCCCGCGCAGCATCTCGATCGAGCGCTGGGGCCGGAACGGCAACCCCATGGGCGCCATGTCGGGCGGGAAGCTCTTGGGGTCGAGGGCCGGCGGCCAGGTGGAGTCCCAGGGCGGGTCGTTGGCGTTCTGGACCCAGCCGGAGGGCGGGTCGACGACGCGCGGGAGCCGGTCGAAGGGGAGCACCCCGGTCCACACCAGGTCGGGGCGGTCCCCGGGCACGACCCCGCTCCAGAAGTCCACGTCCCCCGACGCTCGCTCCGGCGTGGCGGCGCCATAGAAGTAGGCGATGTGGCCGTCGGCGTCGGCGTAGGTCACGTTCTGGCCGACCACGGCCTGGCGCTCCAGGGCCCGCTCGAAGGCGGCCAGGTTCGGGGCCCGGGCCATCTCCCACCACTGCCGGAAGGCCTGGCCCAGGCCGCCGGTCACGTCTTCGACCCGGCGGAGCGCCAGGGCCTTGTCTCCCGCGCGGGCAACGACCGGCCCCTGGACCGAGCGCAGGAGCTCGAGCTCCTCGGTCCGACGGCCGCCGCCCTCGGTACGGACCGCGAGCTCCACCGTCCGGCGCGCCTCGAACGGGCGCACCGCGCCGTCGTAGACGTAGCCGGCCGAGCCGTCGGGCGCCGTCCCCAGGCCGAGCTGGTAGAGGTCCTCGGTGTCCTGGGTGTTGACCGTGTGGGTCCAGCCGAGACGCCCGGTGAAGCCGATGTTGATCACCGGCATGCCGACCAGCGACGCGCCGTAGACGTCGATCCCCGGCGCGGTGAGCTGGGCTTCCATCCAGGTCAGGTCGTCGGCCCCGACACCGGGCCAGGGCAGATGGGGGTTGGCGAGCAGCATCGCGTGGCCGTCCTGGGACCTGGGCGGCCCGACGGCCCAGGCGTTCGAGCCGGGGCGCATCTCGGCGGGGTCGGGCCTGCGGCCCGGCCGGCCGGCGCGGAGCTCGGCCGTTTCATGCGGGGTTGCACTTTGGCCGTTTTGTTGCAGCCAGTGCTGGCTCGCTTCCCGCGCCGAGGAGAAACGCAGCCCCACGGCCCCGGCGTTGGCCACCACGTCGCGGCCCGAGATCGGCAGCACCCGGGCGGTCGCGGCCGACACCGCGTCCGGGTGCTGGCGGTAGAAGGCCTGGGCGCCGGCGGCGAAGGCGTCGATCCAGCCGCGCATCTCGGCGTCGAGCCCGGCGTACGCTCGCTCCGTCCACTCCGGCAGCTCGACGGCCCGGTACCAGCGGTCGTCGGCCAGGTGCTCCTCTCCCCAGTACTCGGCGGCCCGGGCGCGCGCTTCCCCGACGTTGCGCAGCAGGATCTCGGGATGGTTGTGGGCCTGGGCCCAGCCGTAGGCGTAGAACAGCGACTCGGCGTCCGGCGCCTGGATGTGGGGGATCCCCCAGGCGTCCCAGAGGATGCGGGCGCCTTCGCCGGCCGCCGGCAACGGGCTCGCGTCGCGCGCCGGTGCTCCCTCCCGGGGCGGGGCCGCCGCGAGGGCGACGGCGGCGAGCATCAGGGCCGCCGCCAGGGAGGCGAGATTCAGGGGACGACAGGCGCGCGGGCGGACGGTCATCGGAGAGCCTCCTTCCAGGAAACGAGTGGTGAGGGCGCAGTCTATCGCCGGCTCGCCGGCCCGCCGGCCGTCCGCTGGCACGACCTTGGCACGCTCTCCGGGTGCCATGAACGACCCAACCCCCTGGACCCGCCGCCTCGACGAGCTCTCCTCCGGCGACGTGGACGAGGTGGGAGGCAAGAACGCCTCGCTGGGCGAGATGATCCGGGCCCTCGAGAGCGAGGGCGTCCGGGTGCCCCGCGGCTTCGCCACCACCGCCCACGCCTACCGGGAGTTCCTCGCGGCCAACGACCTCGAGGAGGCGATTCGCGGCCTCCTCGACGACTACCACGCCAACGAGCGCTCGCTCGAGAAGACCGGCGAGGCGATCCGGAATCGGATCCTCGCCGCCGAGTTCCCGGGCGAGCTCGCCGGGGCGATCCGGCGGGCCTACCGCGAGCTCGGCGAGCGCGAGGACTCCGGAGAGTCGGAGAGAGCCGGACGTCGCGGTGCGCAGCAGCGCCACCGCCGAAGACCTCCCCGACGCGAGCTTCGCCGGCCAGCAGGACACCTTCTTGAACGTCACCGGCGAGGACGCGCTGCTCGATGCCTGCAAGCGCTGCTACGCCTCGCTGTTCACCGACCGGGCGATCGCCTACCGCGACGAGCAGGGCTTCGACCACCTGGAGGTCGCGCTCTCCGCCGGCGTCCAGACCATGGTCCGCTCGGACCAGGCCTCGGCCGGGGTGATGTTCACCGTCGACACCGAGACCGGCTTCCCCCACACGGTGGTGATCAACGCCGCCTGGGGCCTGGGCGAGAGCGTGGTCCAGGGCTCGGTGACGCCGGACCAGTACACGGTCTACAAGCCCTTCCTCCGGGAGACGAACGGCGCCGGCGACGGCCGGGAGCGCGTGCCGATCCTGGGCAAGGACCTGGGCGCCAAGCGGGAGAAGACGGTCTACGCCCGGAGCTCGAAGCGTTCGGGCGACACGATCGAGACGGTCGAGACCTCGGAGGAGGAGCGCCGGAGCTGGGTGCTCGAGGACGAGGAGATCCTCCGGCTCGCCCGCTGGGCGGTGGCGATCGAAGACCACTACGGCCGCCCGATGGACGTCGAGTGGGCCAAGGACGGGCGCTCGGGCGAGCTCTACATCGTCCAGGCGCGGCCCGAGACGGTACAGAGCAACCAGGAGACCCAGAGCCTCAGGACCTACACCCTGGAAGAGGAGGGCGAGGAGCTGGTCCGCGGCCTCGCGATCGGCGCCGCCATCGCCGCCGGCAAGGTGCAGGTGATCGAGAGCGCCGCCGACATCGACCGCTTCGAGGAGGGGAGCGTGCTCGTCACCTCCATGACCGACCCGGACTGGGTGCCGATCATGAAGCAGGCCGCCGGCATCGTCACCGACCGGGGCGGCCGCACGTCCCATGCCGCCATCGTTTCGCGCGAGCTGGGAATCCCGGCGGTGGTCGGCACCGGCCGCGCCACCGAGGTGCTCGCGAACGGCCGCGAGGTGACGCTCTCCTGCGTCGAGGGGCAGACGGGGCGCGTCTACGACGGTTGCCTGGAGTACTCCTCCGAGACCCTCGACCTCTCCGACGTCCCCGAGGTCGAGACCCGGATCATGATGAACATCGCGAGCCCGGCCGGAGCGATCCGCTGGTGGCGCCTGCCCTGCCGCGGGGTCGGGCTGGCGCGCATGGAGTACGTGGTCAACGACGTGATCCAGGCCCACCCGATGGCGCTGCTGCATCCGGAGCGGGTGTCGGACGAGGACCGCGAGCGGATCGCGGAGCTCACCGCCGGCTACGACGACCCCGCGGAGTACTTCGTCGACCACCTCTCGCGCGGCATCGCCACCATCGCCGCCGCCCAGCACCCGCATCCGGTGATCGTCCGCACCAGCGACTTCAAGACCAACGAGTACGCCGACCTCGTCGGTGGCAGCGCCTTCGAGCCCGCCGAGGAGAACCCGATGCTCGGCTGGCGGGGGGCGTCGCGCTACTACAGCGACGGCTACCGCGAGGGCTTCGCCCTCGAGTGCCGGGCGCTACGCCGGGCGCGCGAGGAGATGGGCTTCGCCAACGTCGTCGTGATGATCCCCTTCTGCCGCACGCCGGAGGAGGCCGACCGGGTGCTCGAGGTGATGGCCGGCGAGGGCTTGGTGCGCGGCAAGGACGGCCTCCAGGTCTACGTCATGGCCGAGGTGCCCTCGAACGTCGTCGAGGCCGAGGCCTTCGCCCGGCGCTTCGACGGCTTCTCGATCGGCTCGAACGACCTGACCCAGCTCGTCCTCGGCGTCGGCCGCGACGCCGAGAAGCTCGCCCACCTCTTCGACGAGCGCGAGGCCTCGGTGCGGTGGATGATCCGCCACCTGATCGAGACCGCCCACGCGGCCGGCCGGCCGGTGGGCATCTGCGGCCAGGCGCCGAGCGATCACCCGGACTTCGCCGAGTTCCTGGTCGAGTGCGGGATCGACTCGATCTCGCTCAACCCGGACAGCGTGCTCACCGCCATCCGTCACGTCGCGGCGGCCGAGGCCCGGCGCGCGAAGGGCGAGAAGGACGGGACCGCCGAGCCTACGCGGCCAGCCGCGGTGGCGGGATGAACCAGACCGGGCAGGCCGCGCGGTGCAGGACGCCGCGCGCCGTGTCGTGAGTCAGGAAGCGGCGCAGGGGGTCGCGGGCATGCTCGCCCATCACGATCAGGTCCGGCGCGACGGCCTCCGCCAGGCGCAGGATCGCCTCCTCGGCCCGCCCCGGCTCGACGTGGCGGAACACCCGGCCCCCCATCCCCTCGGGCACCAGCTCGGCGAGCCGCTCGCGTGCGGCGGCGAGCGCTTCCTCCCCCGTGTCGCGGGCGGGCGCGCGGGAGAAGTCCGAGGCTCCCACCGGCGCCATCGACAGCAGGCTCCCGACCGCCGGACCGGCCTCCTCCATCACGTGGAGCAGGTGGACCTCGCCGCCGAGGCGCTCGGCCAGCGAACAGGCGTAGCGGGCCGCCGCCGTCCCGGCGGGTGAGAAGTCGGTCGGCACCAGCACCCGGAGCGGCCGCTCCCGGCCTTCGCCCAGATGGAGCGTACAGGCGTGCCCGCCACCCTCGTGGAGGGTCAGGATCGGGCAGGCGCAGCGGCCCAGGAGCAGCTCGGTCAGCGAGGAGTGGTCCTCGGAGCTCGAGCCGTGGCAGCCGAGCACGACCAGGTCCGCCGGCAGCTCTTCGGCGAGCCGGGCCACCCCGATCGAGAGCGGGCCCGCGGTCATCAGGGTCTCGACCGGGACCTCGGGCGGCACCCGGGTGGCGAGCTCGCGGAGCTTCTCGTCGGCGGCGCGGCGGGTCTCGGCCTTGGGGTGGGCCTGGCGCCACTCCCATGCCTTGGCCATGCCGGGGCCGGCGGCGGACAGGTTGTGCTGGAGCACCAGGCGCGCCCCGAAAGCGCGGGCGAGCTCCACCGCCAGGCCCAGCTCGCGGTCGGAGATCGGGGACAGGTCCAGCGGACAGAGAATGGTTCGGATCTCGGCGTCCATCGTTTGCCTCCTCCCCTACCTTTGGCACAGCGAGGCCGCCGGCGCAACGCGCCGAAGGAGGGCACCGGACCCCACCCCGGGGCGGTGGCCCGCCCCGCCCTCCCGGCGGGTGGGCTCGCGCGCCACCCCCGGGGACGTTGCGGCTCGGCCGCGCCTCGCCTAGCCTGGTCGACGCCTCCCCCGGCCCGGCGGTCCGCCGCCGCTTCGTCGTCCAGGAGATCGCCATGCGCCAGGTCAAGTTCGTGCTCCTCACCCTCGTCGGTTGGGCGCTGGTCGCGGCGGCGCCCGCCGCCCTCGTCGCCCAGCGGCTCGAGGTCCCCACACCCACGCCACCGCTCGACTTCGCTCGGGAGACGAGCCTGTTCAAGACGGGAGTCGAGGGAGCGGTCCTCGCGCCGCGCAGCTGCACCATAGAAGACATCCACTGCGGAGAAACCCAGCAGGGCAAGCTCGAGCCCGGCGACTGCGGCCTCGACGACGGCACGTACATCGACTTCTGGGAGTTCCACGGCACCTCCGGGAACACGGTCACCATCGACCTGATGTCGAGCGCTTTCGACGCGGTCCTCTTCCTGCTCGACCCCACTCCCGCGGTCGTGGCGATGGATGACGACGGCGGCGCCGGCATGAACTCGCGGATCGTCTACCGACTCGGGGGAAGCGGCACGTGGACGATCGGCGCCAACAGCCTGTTCCCCGACACCGGGAACTACACGGTGCGGCTCCAGTGCTCGGGCTCGCCGCCGCAGCAGGTTCCCGCGGCCCCGTCGAGCCTGGTGGCGAGCGCCAGCTCGGACACCGAGATCCACCTCGGCTGGAACGACAACTCGAACGACGAGACCTCCTTCCGGGTCGAGGCCCGGACCGGCGGCGGGAGCTTCCAGGAGATCGGCTCGGTGGACGCGAACGTCACCGCGGCCAACGTGGTCGGGCTCTCGCCGGGCACCAGCTACTCGTTCCGGGTCCGCGCGCGCAACGGCGCCGGCAACTCGGCCTACTCGAACGTGGCGACGGCGACGACTTCCTCGGGCACCGGGTGGTTCACCAGCAGCGCCTTCCCCGGCTACCGCTTCCGGGTGCTCTTCTCCCTCGGCAGCGGCACGATCCTCGGGACCAAGGAGGCCGCGTGCCTGCCGGAGACGGTCTGCGTGAGCGGGTCGATCCCGGGACGCTCGGAGCTCTTCCTGCGCATCGTGGGCCCCAAGCCGAACGGCTACATGTGGCCGACGCTCGTGAAGTTCAGCACCTCGCAGATCGACGTCTGGATCGAGCAGACGGCGAGCGGCGTCACCCGGCACTACACGCTCGCCGGCGCGGCGCCGGGAAACGACGAGCTCCCCGGCTTGTTCGATCGCACCGGCTTCCTGCCGTGACGCCGTAGACGAGAGGCGGCCGGGGCGGCTACTCCGCCTCGGCCAGCCGCTTGAGGCCTTCGAGAGTCCGCCGCGCCCGGCGGGCCATCAGGCGGCGGAGGACGAGGGTGTTGAGCAGCCGGTTCTTCCAGCCGATCGGCTCGTAGTAGGCCTCGAGGACCAGCTCCGTCTCGCCTTCGCCGTGGGGGACGAGAATCGTCTCGACCAGGAAGTCCCGGAGCATCTCGCCGAGGCCCCATGTGTCCTCCGGGAAGGCGGTCGTCATCCGTTCCCCGGGCACGTAGCCCACGACCTCCTCGACGCAGCTCCCCTTCCTCCCCTCGAGGATCGTGCAGCGGTACTTGACGCCGAGCGCCCGGGTGCTCCGTCCCGAGAGGAGATCGACCTTCCCGACCTCCGGGTGGTACTCGGGGATCCGCGAGAGGTCGTCGCCGATCGCCCAGACCCGCTCGCGCGGGGCGTGGATGGTCACCGAGGTTCGCCACTGGAGGCGGCGCGTCATGTTTGGCAGCCAGCTCACGAGCTCGACCCCGATGTCCTCGTGCCACAGCTCGGGGTGCTCCGCGATGAACTCGCCGAGCAGCCCGGCGCACTCCCCGGAGTCGAGGTCGATCACCTCGACACCCCGCGCGCGGAGCCAGGCGACGCCGCCCTCGAAGGTCCGCGACTCCAGCAGGCTCAGCGGTTGTGGTTCAGGTGCGCCAGCAGCGCGACCAGCCCGCCGCCGACGATGAGCGCGAACAGGACTCGTCCCAGGCTGATCACCCACGCGATCCCGATTCCCAGGGCCGCCCACTGGACCCACCAGTCTCCCGGCGAGGTCATCCAGTTGACGACGAACAGCATCGCCAGGATCAGGGGACCCATGAACAGGAACCGCAACGAACGTACCGTTCTGAGCATCGCTTTGTCTCCTCCCCTTCATCTTACGCGGGGACCGGCACGAAAGTTCCGAGACCGATCCGGACGCCGGTGCCTACCCGCCCGCCGCCGGCAGGGCCGCCGCTTCCGGCGGTCGTGGCCGGGCACCGACGATCGTCAGCCAGAGCATGATCGCCGGCTCGCCGAGGAGGAACGGGAACGACCACTGGAACGCCGTCGGGTAGACCGACGGGGCGAGCAGGCCGAACGAGCTGAGTGCCAGGTAGGCGGCGCCGTTGACCAGCAGCCAGACGCCCAGCACCCGGGGCAGGAACCCCGAGCGGTAGACCAGCAGGCCGAAGGGGACGAGCCAGAGGCCCCAGAAGATTTCGGACACGAAGGTCCCCTGGGTGTCCAAGCTGAGCAGCAGCATCACCAGGGCGTCGCGCTGCGGCTTGTCGAAGACCGCCAGGAAGTCGGGGCCACGGGCCACGACGAGAGCACCCAACGAGCTCACTTCGTTCGCAAAGGCCAGCGGTACCTGGAGCAGGACGAGGGTCAGGAGGGTCGCGGCGCCGAACCGGCTCACCCCCTCGAACAGGCGGTAGAGCACGTAGGCGAGGACCATGTAGATGATCACCGAGACGAGGCCGATCACGATGCCCGCGCGGAACAGCCCGGGCGATGCCGCGAGGTTCGTCGCGGTCGCGGCGGCGTCCCCGTGCACGATCAATTTCCCGGGAACGTACATCAGACAGAACCAGCCGAGGATCCCGTTCACGAGGTACAAGACCCCGGCGACTCGCGCCGTGCTCTTGATCGAGGTCATACCCCCTCTCCTTTCTGACGCCTGCAGTCGCCGACACTACGCGCGGCCACCGAGCCGGGTTTCCCTTCGCCGGCGGATCCCCGTCCCGGCGGCCGTGGCCGGACTCCTTCGTCGGCCGGCGATCAGTCGACCGGCTCGGCTTCCGGCGGCTCATTCATTCACTCCTGAAGACGTAGGGCGGCAAGAAATATTACCTGCGCCCAGGTGCTGGTAGGCTCCATCCTGCAGGTCTCTGCAGCAGAAGGGAGCGGCCGGATGACGGACTTTCCGATGGCGTGGTTCGAGCTGCGGGCGGGCACCCGCAGCATCCGGGAGGTGATGGACCAGCTCGCACCACTGGGGCTCCAGTGGCAGGTGGAGGAAGGGTCCGGGAGAAGGCGGGCCCTGGCGCCCCTCCACGTCGACCCGGCGACCCGGGAGATCTGGGCCCTGGCAACGATCGAGAGCTGGGGCTCGCCGCGCCACGAGCACAACGCGGGCGGCCTCTACGGCGAGCTGGTGATCACTCTGGCCGGCGCCCTGGCCGACGCGACCGACGAGGGCGAGCCGGTCCTCTGCGTCCCCGGCACCGCCATCTACCACGCCGGCGGCACGATCCACCAGCCCGAGGGCGAGTTCTGGGCCGGCATCTACCACCAGCCGCGGGGCTCGACGCCCCGGCCGGCGTAGGGCGCCGCCCACCTCCAGCCCGTTGCGGTAGGCTCTCCGCACAAGGAGACCATCATGAAGAAGACGCTCGTGCTCGTCGCCCTCAGTCTCGCCGTCGCCGCCATCCCGGCACCGGCGCAGGAGACCCCGAAGGCCCTGGTCGCCACCTACGACCACCTCGCCGGCGCGATCCTCGGCGTCGAGGGGGCGGAGACCGCCCTGGTCCAGTCGATCCTCACCGTGCATCGCGACGCCGCCGCCGCCGCGATGAAGGCCGGTGACTACGAGAAGGCGGCGGCGAACATGGCCCTCTTCGCCAACGAGGGGGACAACGCCGTCGCCGGCATCCGCAAGCGCCTGCTCGAGGGCGGCCATCATCACCACGCCGAGGAGGAGACGACGGGCAAGTTCGAGCCCGGCTACGTGGTGGTGACCCGGGAGGCGAAGGAGAAGATCCTGGCCGCCGCCGCGGCGCTGCGCAAGGCCGGCGACGACGCCGGCCGCCAGGAGGCATGGAAGAACTTCGAGGCGGTGGCCGGCCCGCTCCTCGAGAAGTGACGGCCGGGCTCGCGACGGTCGCGGCCGCCGGTGGCGCCCTGCTCCTCGGGGCGCTCGCCGCGGCCGCCCCGCCGGGCGATCCACCTCACCCCGATCCGTCCGCCCACTTCCGCTTCGTCGACCGGGCGGCCGCGGCCGGGCTCGACCGGCCCACCTGGTGCGGCGGCAAGGAGAAGCCGCATCTCCTCGAGTCGGGGGGCACGGGACTCGCGTTCTTCGACTACGACGGCGACGGTGACCTCGACCTCTACCTGGTGAACGGCTGGCGCCTCGACGGGGCGCGGGTCGCCGAGCGGGGGCGCGACCACCTCTACCGGAACCGCGGCGACGGCACCTTCGACGACGTGACGGAGGCGGCCGGCCTCGGCTCCGACGGTTGGGGCACCGGCGTCGCGACCGGCGACCTCGACGGCGACGGGCTGCCCGACCTCCTGGTGACCCAGTTCGGCCCCGACCTGCTCTACCGCAACCGCGGCGACGGCACCTTCGAGCTCCTCCCGGACGGCCCCGGCATCGACGGCTGGTCGACCGGCGCCGCCTTCTTCGACGCCGACGGCGACGGCGACCAGGACCTCTTCATCGCCGGCTACGTCGACTGCACTCTGGACCAGGTGCTCCACGCCAGGCCGACGCTCGAGTGGGAGGGGACGAAGGTGATGGTCGGCCCGTTCGGCCTCGAAGGGCTCGCCAACCACTATTTCGAAAACGACGGCCACGGCCGCTTCCGCGACGCCACCGAGGAGGCCGGCCTCGCGGACGTGGGCCTCTTCTACAGCTTCACGGTGGCCGCCCTCGACCTGGACGCCGACGGCGACCTGGACCTCTACGTCGCCAACGACTCGAACCCGAACTACCTCTACCAGAACGATGGCCGGGGGCACTTCCAGGACGTCGGGCTGTGGAGCGGTGCGGCCCTCTCCCAGAGCGGCGCGGCGCAGGCGGGGATGGGGGTCGCCGCGGGCGACCTCGACTCCGACGGCCTGCCCGACCTGGTGGTCACCAACTTCGCCAGGGACTCGACCACCCTCTACCACAACCTGGGCGAGCTGGTGTTCGAGGACCTCTCGCGCCCGCTCGGCGTGCGCGACCCGACCTTCCAGCCCCTCTCCTGGGGCGCCGCGCTCGCCGACCTCGATCTCGACGGCGACCTCGACCTCTTCATCGCCGACGGCCACATCTACCCCCAGGCCGACGAGGTGCCGCCGTCGGCCGGCACCAGCTACGCCCAGCGCAACCTCCTCCTGGCCCAGGAAGGCGGTCGCTTCGTCGATGCGACCGACGGCGCGGGCCCCGGGCTCCAGGTGCGGCAGTCGAGCCGCGGCGTCGCGGTGGGCGACCTCGACGGCGACGGCGACCTCGACCTCGCGGTCTCGAACGTCGACGCCCCGCCCACCCTGCTCGAAAACGACAGCCCGCCCGCCGGCGGCTGGCTCCTGGTCGACGCCCCCGAGGCGCTCCGGGTGGAGGTGTCGACCTCCGGGCGAGCGGGCGCCGCCGCCCGCCGCTGGGTCGACCACCGGGTCCACGGCGGCTCCTACCTGTCGGTGAGCGACCCGCGCTTCCACTTCGGCCTGGGCCCGGTCCCGGGGCCCCTCCGCCTCCGCCTCGCCCGCCCCGGCGCCCCGGCCCTGGAGATCGAGAACGCGCCGGCCGACCGCACCTTCGTCTTTCGGCCCTGAGACGGGGCCGAGCGAGCCCTGTCCACCTTTCCAGTCCCCACGGCACCCTCGGTGTGATGCCAGGTGAATCCCACCGGTCGCGCCGGGCTCCGGCGCCTCGGACGGGGGTGGTTTGCCCCCGGGATGCCTCGGCGTGGGTTCGCGGCTCGCTCCTCGACCCGTCACTCGACGCGATGAACTTCCTCAACGAGGCGGTTCAGCGCTACCCCGACGCCATCTCCTTCGCCCCCGGCCGCCCCTCCGAGGAGCACTTCGCCGTCCAGGACGCGGTCCCGGCCCTCGACCTCTGGGTTCGGCACGAGGCCGCGGGGAGCGGCGAGAGCCCGGAGGCGGTCTACCGGCGGCTCGGCCAGTACGGCGCGACCGGCGGCCTGATCCGGGACCTGGTCGCCGCCGAGCTCGAGCGCGACGAGGGGATCCAGGTGCCGCCGGAGTCGATCCTCGTGACCTGCGGCGCCCAGGAGGCGATGGCGATCCTCGCCGCGGCTCTCTTCGACCCGCGCCGCGACGTCCTGCTGACCAGCGACCCGGCCTACATCGGGATGACGGGGCTCGCCCGCGTCCTGGAGATCCCGCTGGAGCCGGTGCCGACCTCCGACCGGGGGCTCGAACCCGCGCGGGTGCGCGCGGCGATCGACCGGGTCCGCCGCTCCGGGATGCGGCCGCGGGCGCTCTACGACGTTCCGGATTTCAACAACCCGCTCGGCACCAGCCTCCCGCTCGAGGCTCGCCGGGAGCTCCTCCGGCTCGCCTCGGAGGAGGACCTCCTGATCCTCGAGGACAATCCCTACGGCCAGTTCGCCTACGACGGCGAGCCGGCACCGACCTTGAAGTCGCTCGACGAGGAGAACCGGGTCATCTACCTCGGGACCTTCTCGAAGACCCTGTTCCCCGGCCTCCGGCTCGGCTTCCTGGTCGCCGACCAGCCGGTCGTGGACAACGGCCGGGAGTGCCTCCTCGCCGAGACGCTTTCGCGGGTCAAGAGCCTGGTGACGGTCAACACCTCTCCCCTCCTCCAGGCGATGGCCGGCGGCCTCCTGCTCCAGTCCGGATGCACCCTCAAGCCGCGGGTCGCCCGGAGCCTGCCCTTCTACCGGACCAACCGGGACCGGATGCTGGCCGCTCTCGAGGCCGCCTTCGGTGGCCCCCGCTCGCCGGGCGGCGTGTCGTGGAACCGCCCCGCCGGCGGCTTCTTCCTGACCGTCCGGCTGCCGTTCCCGTTCGGACCCGAGGAGCTCGAGGCCTGCGCCCGGGGCTTCGGCGTGCTCTGCTGCCCGCTCTCGATCTTCTCGATCGCCGGCCGGGGGCGCGACCAGGTGCGGCTGTCGTTCAGCTACGTGACGCCCAGCGAGATCGAGGAGGGCGTCCGGCGGCTGGCGGCGTTCGTCGCGAGCCGGACCTTTGAGGCCGAGCCGGGATGAGCGCCGGTCCCGCCCTGCCCGCGGAGAGGCTCGCCGAGATCGTGGACCGGGCCCTGGCGGCGCGCGACGTCCCGCCGCTCCACCGCCGCTACGTGGTCGAGGGCCTGGTCGAGACCTCGCTGCGCGGCGTCGACACCCACGGCGTCCGGCTCTTCCCCACCTACCTCGCGGAGCTCGACGGCGGCCGCGCCCGGGCGCGGCCGGACCTGCGGTGGATCGGCGCCGGCTCGAGCGCGCGGGTCCTCGAGGCCGGGGGCGCCCTGGGCCTGGTGGCGGGGCGGACCGCCGTCGCCGAGACCGTGCGGCTGGCCAAGGAGCACGGCGCGGCGGCGGTCGCGGTGCGCGACTCGAACCACCTGGGGGCGGCGTCCTGCTACAGCCTCCGGATGGCGCGCCAGGGAGTCCTCGGCCTCGCCTTCACCAACAGCGACGCGCTGGTCGCCCCCTTCCAGGGGCGTGCGAAAGCCGTCGGCACGAACCCGATCAGCCTCGCCGCCCGGGGCGAGGGCGACGACCTCTTCTGCGCCGACTTCGCGACCAGCCAGGCTTCGTTTTCCCGGGTCCGCGCCCACCTCGAGGCCGGCCGCCCCCTCGGGCCCGGCTGGGCGATCGACGCCCAGGGGCGCGACCTCTCGGAGGCGGGGTCCGCTGCCGGCGCCGCTGCCGGGCCGCCCGCGGCCTTGAGCCCGCTAGGGGGATCGGCCGGACACAAGGGCGAGTGCCTGGGCCTCATGGTGGAGATCCTGACCGCCGTCCTGGCCGGCGAGCCCCTCGACCACGAGCTCACCCCGCTCTACGACCCGCCCTTCGATCGGCCGCGACGGATCGCCCACCTGTTCATCGGGCTCGACATCGGCGCCTTCACCGATCCCGCGGACTTCCGGGGGCGTCTCTCCGCGCTCCTCCGTCACGTGCGCTCGATCGAAACGAGGGACGGCGCCCGCGCGCGGACACCGGGTGACCCGGAAGCAGAGGCCACCGCCCTGCGCCGGCGCGGCGGCATTCCCTTGACCGAGCAGGAGCTCGAGTGGTGGCACCAGCTCGAACGCCTTCATCCCGCCAATCGGAACGAAACCCAGAGAGGACCAGGCACCCCATGACCCCTGAGACGAGTCCCACCCCGTCGACCCTCGCCGAGGCGGCGATCGGGATCGATCACATCGCCGTCGCCGTACCCGACCTCGAGAAGCTCGGTCGAGTTCTTCACCGAGAGGCTCGGCTTCCATCTCAAGGAGCGGCGCGAGACGAAGGGCAAGAAGACCGGCATGGTGTCCGCCGTGCTCGAAGCCGGCCCGCTCACCGTCGTGCTGGTGCAGGGCACGGGGCCGGAGTCCCAGGTCTCGCGCTTCATCGAGCACTACGGCCCGGGGGTCCAGCACATCGCGATCGGGCTGCGCAACCTCCCCGGGGTCGCCGAGCACCTCGGCAACTCGGGCGTCGAGTTCGACACCTCGGTCATCCACGGCAAGGGGCTGCTGCAGATCTTCTCGCATCGCGATCCGAGCTCGGGGCTGATGTTCGAGTTCATCGAGCACGTCGAGGAGACCGGCGACTTCTCCGACGAGAGTGTCCAGGAGCTCTTCCGCCAGCTCGAGGAGGGCGACAACTTCTGAGGGCCGCCGCGGGCGGGCGCCGGCGCCGTGCGGTAGCATTCGCTCGATGACCGCTCGAACCCTCGCCCCCCTCGCGGCGCTCGCCGCCGCCTGGCTCTGCCTCGCGGTTCCCGCGAACGCCGCCGGCGACCCCGCCGACTCGCCCCCGGTCCTGCTGCGCCAGAGCCTTCTCCTCACCCCGAACGAGACCGCCGGCAGCGGGCTGGCGCCCGAGGTCAAGGTGCGGGTGACCGTCGACGCGCGCGGACGGGTGGCAAAGGTGGAGGTGCTCTCGATCGCGCCTTCGAGCGAGTACGACGACCTCTTCCGCAAGGCGGTCGTCGAGACCCTCGGGACGTGGCGCTACGCCCCGGCCAGGAAGGGCGGCGAGCCGGTCGAAACGCGGCTCGAGTGGACGATCGACTTCCGGCCGAAGCAGGACGAGCGCATCGGCGCCGTCGCCCCGACCCGCTCCCCGGTGCGGGACCGGCGAAGCGGCATCTTCCTGCGCTCCGCCCAGGAGCAGGCGAAGGCCCTCGACCGCCTGGTGGGCCTGGCCGAGGAGCACCTCGCTCCCGACCACCGCCAGCTCGCCGAGTCGCAGCGGTTCCGCGTGGTCTCGGACGCGGAAGAGGGGGGCGCGGCCCAGATCGTGGACCGGGACCTGGAGGCCGCCTTCCAGATCCTGGACGCCATGTTCGGCCAGGACGTCGAGCCCCAGCCCGCGCGTACCAAGGTCCAGGTCTACCTCTTCACGCGCAGGGAGGACTTCCTCGGCCTCGTCAGCGAGCTGGGGGCGCCCGAGTGGCTCGACAGCGGCTTCTACGACCCGCCCGGCCTGCTCGCCTTTCACCTCCAGGCGCAATGGAACGACGACCTGCTGGCGGTCGCCGTGCACGAGGCGGTGCACGCCTACCTCGACCAGCACCTCGTGAAACCGGGCTCCGTCGTCCCGCCCTGGTTCGGGGAGGGGCTCGCCGAGTACTTCGGCAACTCCGAGATCAAGGACGGCCAGTTGATCCCGGGCAGGACCCGCCGGGGCAAGTACGTCCTCGACCAGCGCTACAACGGGGTCGAGCGCGAGACGACAGCCGCCGGCTGGAGCCTCGAGACGATCCAGCGGGCGGTTCGCCGCGGGCCGGCGATCTCGGTCGAGACCCTGCTCTCCGAAGGGCCCGCGAGCTTCTACCACGGGCCGGTCGCCCTGCACTACGGGCTGAGCTGGTTGCTCGTGCACTTCCTCCGGCACGGCGAGCCCGGATGGGAGACGGGCGCGTTCCCGGCGCTGGTGCTCTACCTCGCCGAGGGCTATCCCGCGGAGGCCGCCCTGGAGGCCGCCTACGGCAAGACGGCCAAGAAGCTCGAGAGGCCCTTCGAGAAGTACGTCCGGTCGTTCTAGGACCCCTTGCGGGACGCCTCGTAGAGCCGCTGCTCGCGCTCGGCCGCCGCCGCCTTGCCCAGCTCCCGGTAGCAGCCCGCCAGGTAGTAGTGGGCCTGGCCCTTCGACGCATCGAGCTCGAGGGCGCGCTCGAGCGCCTCGACCGCCTCGCTGCAGCGCTCCAGGTGGACGAGCGCCAACCCACGGAAGAAGAAGGTCGCCGCCCGGTCCGGGTTGAGCTCGGCCGCACGGCCCAAGGCGTCGGCCACGGTCTTCCACCGCTCCAGCCGCTCGGCCGCCATGCCGAGGTTGAACCACGCCGCCTCGAGGCTCGGGAAGCTGGGCGCCGCGCGGCTCAGCAGCTCGAAGGCCTTCTGGTTGTCGCCGGTGGCCAGACGCTGGGTCCCTTCGTCGAGGAGCGCCTGCGGGTCGCTCTCTTCCTGCCAGCTCTTGTCGACGCTGGCGGTGAAGGCCCGGCGCTCCTCGGCGCTGGCGTAGAGGTTCAGAAGGACGGCCTGAAGCTGGGGATCGTCGGGATCTCTCGCGAGCGCTTCGCGGAAGAGGGTCTCGGCCTCCGGGTCCCGGCCGGCGTCGCGGTAGCGCCAGGCGAGATCCTCCAGGAGCTCCGTGTAGTGATCGGAGCCAGTGAGGGGCGCCGGGCTGCCTACGCCGGGAGGGGGGACCGCGGGCGTGGCGGCGCTCTCGGCCGCGCGGAGGCGCTCGAGCTCGGCCCGCGCCCGGTCCAGGTGGCCGGCCTTGGCGAGCAGGGTCACGTAGCCGTCTCCGGCGCTCTCGCGCAGCTCCTCGAAGCGGTCCATCAGGCCGAGGACCGCGTCCCATCGCTCGAGCTCCGCGTCGAGGGCGTAGAGGCGCCAGGCGAGCTCGAGCTTGGCGAGGTCGTTGGAGGTGCGATCGACGAGGCGCTCGAGAGTGCCGGCGGCCTCGTCGTCCCGGCCCAGCCCGATCTGGAGGTCCGCGAGCAGCGAGAGGAGATCCTCTGGGGGGCCGTGCGTCGCCTTCACGCGCCCCGAGAGGTTTTCGGCGATCGCCCCGAGGAGGTCGTCGCCGGCGGAGGGGTCCTCGGCGACCTGGCGCAGGACGGCGACCGGCGGCACCTCGTCGGGGTCGGCCAGGCGCCGCCGGACGAAGGCCTCGAGCCGCGCGTGCTCCGGCTTCGGCAAGCCATACCGGTGGTCGTATTCGAGGAGCGCCATCACCGGGGCGATCTCGTCGGGGAAGGCCTCGGCCGCCTGACGCAGCCGGGCGAGCTCGGCGGCGGCGTCCCCGCGCATGCGTGCGACCCGCGCCTCGCGGAGGCGCTTCACGCACTCGACCGGCGGCAAGACGCCTTCGCCCCCTCGGGAGTCGGCCCGGAGGGCTCCGCTCCCGGCGAGGAGGCCGGCGCCGAGCGCCCACAAGACGATTCGTCCGGCGACGTGCCGGGTCCTGGCTCTGGGCTCACCTCTGGTCACTGCCGAGTCTCCTGCGGAGGAACTAGAATACACGTCCCGACCCGAGACCGCGAGCACGCTCCCCCGGCCGAGACGAGGAGGCGCCACCATGGAACCGACGACCGACACCGCCCGACCCTCGAACCCGGCCCCGGAGGGACTCCGGCCGGACGGCCTGCTCGCGAGCGATCTGTGGCTCGACCGGGACGATGCGCCGGACGAGATCGCCCGCCGCCACGAGCGAGGCGAGATCGACGACCGGGAGGCCGCCAACCTCGAGGCCTTCTGGCGCGACGGCTACTTCGTCTTCCCGCTCGAGGTCGACGAGGGCCTCTTCGGCGCCCTCGACCGGGACGTCGACCGGCTCTGGACCGAGCAACCCCCCTGGGTGGCCTACGCCTACCAGAGCTTGCTCACCCGCTTCTCGGGGATCGACGGCGACAAGCGCCGCCCGTCGTCGCGGATCGGCGACCTCCACGAGTTCTCCACCCCGGCCCTCGAGCTCTACCTCCACCCGCAGCTCTTCCGCTACGTCGAGCTGATCTTCGGCGAGCCGGCGCTCGCCACCCAGTCGCTCTACTTCCAGTGGGGCAGCCAGCAGGCTCTCCACCGCGACCCGATCCACGTCCGGATGACCCCGCCGACCCACCTGGTGGCGGCGTGGATCGCCCTCGAGGACATCCAGCCCGGGTGCGGGGAGCTGCGCTACGTCCCCGGCTCCCACCGGCTGCCCTACTACGAGTTCGCGCCCGGCCGCTTCGCCTTCGACCACAAGCTGGACTCCCAGGACCAGATCCTGGAGGGCCAGCAGTGGGACCTCGACCGCTGCGCCGAGCGGGGGCTCGAGCCGGTGGCGCTGCGCTGCCGGCGGGGCGAGTGCCTGCTCTGGCACCACTCGCTCCTCCACGGCGGCACCTACCCCACCGATCCCGGCCTCACCCGGAAGAGCTTCGTCGTCCACTACACGAGCCGGGCCCACATGGCGGCGACCCAGAACACCTACGTCGACCCCTTCGCCCGGCCCGAGCCCGGCGAGCCCGACCCGCCGGTGCGGGTCTACCGCTCGGAGCTCACCCACCGGATGGGCGGCCGCCACGGGTTCGTGAGCCCCCTGGTGGCGGGCCTCCCCGCAGAGGCGCGCGAGCGCTATGGCCAGGCGGCCACGGCCGAGCGCCGGATCGCGGAGCTCGCCTCCACCCTCGACGCCAGCCGCCGCGAGGTCGAGGCGATGCGCGCGAGCCGTTTCTGGAAGCTCCACGACGCCTGGTGGCGCCTGCGCCGCGCCGTCGGCCGCGGCGAGTAGGCGCGTGGGGCTCCCGTCCGATGCGAGGGCGCCGGCAGACCGGGCCACCGCCTACACCTGCCCGATGCACCCGGAGGTGCGCACGAAGCACCCGGGGAGCTGCCCGGAGTGCGGCATGGCCCTCGAGCCGGGAATGCCTGCCGTCCCGGCCACCAAGGTGGAGTACACCTGCCCGATGCACCCGGAGATCGTGCGGGACCAGCCCGGGGGCTGCCCGATCTGCGGCATGGCCCTCGAGCCCCGGACGGTGACCGTCGAGGAGGAGGAGAACCCCGAGCTCCGGGACATGACCCGGCGCCTCTGGGTGAGCGCCGTCCTCACGGTGCCGGTCCTGGCGCTCGCCATGGCGCGGCCCTTCTGGGAGCGCTGGCTCCCGGCCTCGGGCCTGGGCTGGATCGAGCTCGCGCTCGCCACCCCGGTGGTCCTGTGGGGCGCCTGGCCGTTCTTCGTCCGCGGCTGGCGCTCGATCGTCACCTGGAACCTGAACATGTTCACGCTGATCGGCCTCGGCGTCGCCGTGGCCTACGGCTACAGCCTCGTCGCCAGCTCGCGCCGGGCATCTTCCCCGCCTCGTTCCGGGGCGCCGGCGGCGAGGTGGGGGTCTACTTCGAGGCCGCAGCGGTCATCACCACCCTGGTCCTCCTGGGTCAGGTCCTGGAGCTCCGCGCCCGGAGCCGCACCGGGGCCGCGATCCGCGCGCTCCTCGGTCTCGCGCCCAAGACGGCGAGGAAGATCTTCGACGACGGCTCGGAGCGCGACGTGCCCTTGGAGACTGTCGAGCCCGGCGACCGGCTGCGGGTCCGGCCAGGCGAGAAGGTGCCGGTCGACGGCGCGGTGATCGAGGGCACGAGCTCGGTCGACGAGTCGATGGTCACCGGCGAGCCAATTCCGGTGGAGAAGAGCGCCGGCGACCCGGTGGTGGGCGCGACGGTCAACGGCACCGGCTCGCTGGTGATGGAGGCCCGGAAGGTGGGCTCCGACACGCTCCTCGCCCGCATCGTCCAGATGGTGGCCGAGGCCCAGCGCAGCCGCGCTCCGATCCAGAACCTGGCCGATCGGGTGGCCGCCTGGTTCGTGCCCACGGTGATCGGCGCGGCCGTCGTCACCTTCGTCGTCTGGGCCGTCTGGGGACCGGCCCCGGCCATGGCCTACGCCCTGATCAACGCCGTGGCGGTGCTCATCATCGCCTGCCCCTGCGCCCTGGGCCTCGCGACGCCCATGTCGATCATGGTCGCGACCGGCAAGGGCGCGACCTCCGGCGTGCTGTTCAAGAACGCCGAGGCGATCGAGATCCTGCGCCAGGTCGACACCCTGGTCACCGACAAGACCGGCACCCTCACCGAGGGCAAGCCGCGCCTGGTCACCATCGAGGCCGTCGCCGGCTGGGAAGCCGACGACCTCCTGGCCCTCGCCGCGGGCCTCGAGCGCGGCAGCGAGCACCCCCTGGCCGCCGCCATCGTCGGCGGCGCCGAGGAGCGCGGTCTCCGTCTCGAGAGCGCGGAGGACTTCACGTCGGTCACCGGCCAGGGGGTGACCGGCACTCTCGCTGGCCGTCGCGTGGCTCTCGGCAACCGGGCGCTCCTCGCCGCCCTCGAGATCGATCCCGGCCCCCTCGCCGAGCGGGCCGAAGCGCTGCGCCGCGAGGGCCAGACGGTGATGTTCGTGGCCGTGGACGGCGAGGCGGCCGGACTCCTGGGAGTGGCGGACCCGATCAAGGAGACGACCGCCGAAGCCATCCGGCAGCTCCATCGGGAGGGCCTGCGGATCGTCATGCTCACCGGCGACAGCGAGACGACGGCCCGGGCCGTCGCCTCACGCCTGGGGATCGACGAGGTCGTCGCCGAGGTCCAGCCCGACCAGAAGGTGGACGCGGTCCGGCGCCTCCAGGACGAGGGGCGCTTCGTGGCCATGGCCGGCGACGGCATCAACGACGCTCCCGCCCTCGCCCGGGCCCAGGTGGGGATCGCCATGGGCACCGGCACGGACGTCGCCATGGAGAGCGCCGGGGTGACCCTGGTCAAGGGCGACCTGCGGGGCATCGTCCGCGCCCGGAAGCTCTCCCGAGCGACGATGCGCAACATCCGGCAGAACCTCTTCTTCGCCTTCGTCTACAACAGCCTGGGCATCCCCATCGCCGCCGGCGTCCTCTACCCGGTCTTCGGCCTCCTCCTCTCCCCCATGATCGCCGCCGCCGCCATGAGCTTCAGCTCGGTGTCGGTGATCGCCAACGCCCTGCGCCTGCGCCGGCTGGAGCTGTGAGCGAGGAGGGTCACGAGGCTCGAGAGTGTTGGCGCCGGTAGCCGGCACGAGGCCGAGGCCCGCGGCCTGAGCATCCCCTACCTCCGCGGCGGCGGGCTGTCGTCAGACGGCTCGGTCGGCTCGGGCTGGTCGCCCATCATGCCTTGGCCACCCATCATGCCCATGTGCTCCATCATCTCCTTGTGCTGGGACCACATCTCGTTGAGCACGGCGGCCATGGCGTCCACCTTGGCCTGGCCCGTCGCCTGGTTCATCGTGGCCATCAGCTCGTCCATGCGGGCCATGTGCTCCTTCATCTCCTGCATCATCTGATCGTGACGGGCCTTCATCTGGTCCGACATCTGACCGTCCATCGGGTGGTCGCTTCCCATCATGCCGTGGTGCATTTGCTGACCTTGCATGGGCATGGGCTGCTGGGTGCCCTGGGCGCGGAGGGCGGGGATGGCGAGGATCGCCAGGGCGAGCCCGGCGGCGAGGAGGGCGGTGGGCAGCGCCCACCGCAGGTTCTTGCGGAACGTGGTCATGGTCATCTCTCCTTGGGTTTCGTCATGGGGCCTGGACGGCCCCTCGGCGTCGAGGATGCATCCTCTGTTCCAGATTCGGTTCCGAGCCGGCCGAGACGCCGGTCGATCCGGTCGGAACGGACGAACGCTTCGAGCAGCTTCATGGTGTCTCCTTCGAGGCTCACTCGGCCGCCTCGGGGAGCTCCTCGCCGCCCGGAGAGCCGAAGAGCGGCGTCCTCCGCAGGCGGATCTCCCGCCACAGGAAGTAGATCGCGGGGTAGACGATGAGCTCGCCGACGAAGGAGGTGAAGACGCCGCCCACCATCGGCGCGGCGATCCGGCGCATGACGTCGGCGCCGGTGCCGGTCGAGTAGAGGATCGGCACGAGGGACAGGAGGATCGCCGCCACGGTCATCATCTTCGGGCGGATGCGCTGCACGGCGCCGTGGTCGACGGCCTGGGCGAGATCAGAGTAGGTCGCCATCTTCCCGTCGCGGCGCCAGCGGTCGTAGGCCAGGTCGAGGTAGAGGAGCATGACCACGCCGGTCTCGGCGTCGAGTCCGGCGAGCGCGATCAGCCCCACCCACACGGCGACCGACCAGTTGTAGCCCAGGAAGTACATGAGCCAGACCGCCCCGACCAGCGAGAAGGGCACCGCCAGGAGCACGATCGCCGTCTTGGCGAACGACTTCGTGTTGAGGTACAGGATCAGGATGATGACGAACAGCGTGATCGGCACGATGTAGGCGAGCCGCGCCTTGGCGCGGGCCATGTACTCGAACTGGCCGGACCAGAAGATCGAGTAGCCGGCCGGCAGCTCGACCTCCTCGGCCACCGCCCGTTTCGCCCGCTCCACCCAGCCGCCGAGGTCGGACGTCGTCAAGTCCACGAACACCCAGGCGTTGGGCCGGGCGTTCTCGCTCTTGATCGCGGGCGGACCCTGGTGCACCTCGAGAGTGGCGAGCTGGCCGAGCGGCACCTGCGGACCGGCCGGGGTGGGGACCAGCGTCTCGCGCAGGGCGTCGAGGTTGTCCCGCAGCTCGCGCGGGTAGCGCACGTTGATCGGGTAGCGCTCCAACCCCTCGACCGTGTAGGAGACGTTCATCCCGCCGATCGCCGACTGGATGATCTCCTGCACGTCGCCCACCGCCAGGCCGTACCGAGCCGCGGCCTCGCGGTCGATCTCGAAGTCGAGGTAGTTGCCACCCATCACCCGCTCGGCGTAGGCCGACAGCGTGCCGGGCAAGCCCTTGACCGTGGCCTCCACCTGCTTGCCCAGGTCTTCGAGCTTCTGCAGGTCGGGGCCGGCGATCTTGATCCCCACCGGCGTCTTGATGCCGGTCGAGAGCATGTCGATGCGGGTCTTGATCGGCATCGTCCAGGCGTTCGTGACCCCGGGGAACTGGATCGCCCGGTTCATCTCGGCGACCAGCTCGTCCCTGGTCATGCCGGGGCGCCACTGGGACGGGTCCTTGAGCGCGATCGTGGTCTCGATCATCGAGAGCGGTGCCGGGTCGGTGGCGGTCTTGGCTCGCCCGACCTTGCCGAAGACCGACTCGACCTCGGGGAAGGTCCGGAGGATCTTGTCGGTCTGCTGGAGGATCTCCTTGGCCTTGGTGATCGAGAGCCCGGGGAAGGTGGTGGGCATGTACAGCAGGTCGCCCTCCCACAGCGGTGGCATGAACTCCGAGCCGATGTGCGCCAGCGGCACGGCGATCGAGATCACCAGCAGCCCGGCGCCCACGACCACGGCCCAGCGCCAGCGCAGGGCGGCGTTGAGGACCGGCGTGTAGGCCCGCCGCAGGAGCCGCGAGATCGGGTGCCGCTCCTCGCCGTGGATCTTGCCCCGGACGAACCAGTACATGAGCACCGGGATCACGGTGACGGCGAGCAGCGACGAGGCGGCGAGCGCGTAGGTCTTGGTGAAGGCGAGCGGCTTGAACAGACGCCCTTCCTGCGCCTGGAGGGTGAAGACCGGCATGAAGCTGACCGTGATCACCAGCAGGGTGAAGAACAGCGTCGGGCCGACCTCCTGCGCCGAGCGCAGGATGATCTCGAAGTGCGAGCGCTCCCCCTGCTGCTCCTCGTAGTGCTTGTGGGCGTTCTCGACCATGATGATCGCCGCGTCCACCAAGACGCCGATCGAGATCGCGATGCCGCCGAGCGACATGATGTTCGCTCCCAGGCCCTGGAGCTTCATGACGATGAACGCGATGAGGATCGAGACCGGGATCGAGAAGATCGCCACCAGCGCCGAGCGGAAGTGGAAGAGGAAGAGCATGCACACCAGGGCGACGATGATCGACTCCTCGATCAGGGTCCGCGTGAGGGTGTGGATCGACCGGTCGATGAGGCCGGTCCGGTCGTAGGCCACGGAGATCTTCACGTCGTCGGGCAGGCCGGCCTTCAGCTCGGCGAGCTTCGCCTTGACCCGCGCGATGGTCGAGAGGGTGTCGGCGCCGGCCCGCACCACGACGATCCCGCCCACCGTCTCGCCCCGGCCGTTCCAGTCGGCCAGGCCGCGACGGATCTCCGGGCCGATCGTCACGTTGGCGACGTCGCGCAGCAGGATCGGCGTGCCGCCGGGGCCGTGGCCCAGGACCACCTGCTCCAGGTCCGCGACGTCCTTCACGTAGCCCAGGCCGCGCACCATGTACTCGCGCTCCCCCATCTCCACCACCCGGCCGCCGACGTCGTTGTTCGAGCGCTGGATGGCCATTCGCACCTGCTGGAGGGGGACGCCGTAGGCACGGAGCTTCACCGGGTCGACCTCCACCTGGTACTGGCGGACGAACCCGCCGATCGAGGCGACCTCGGAGACCCCGTCGACCGCGGTGAGGCCATACTTCAGGTACCAGTCCTGGTAGCTCCTCAGGTCGGCGAGCGAGCGCCGGTCGGAGTTCAGGACGTACATGAACGCCCACCCGACGCCGGTCGCGTCCGGCCCGAGCTGTGGCGCCACCCCGGGCGGGAGCTGATCGGCGAGGCCCGAGAGGTACTCGAGCACCCGCGAGCGGGCCCAGTAGAGATCGGTGCCGTCCTCGAAGATCACGTAGACGAAGGAGTAGCCGAAGAACGAGTAGCCCCGTACCACCTTGGCGTAGGGCACGGCGAGCATCTTGGTCGTGATCGGGTAGGTGACCTGGTCCTCGACCACCTGCGGCGCCTGCCCCGAGTACTCGGTGTAGACGATCACCTGCACGTCCGAGAGGTCGGGGATCGCGTCGAGGCGCATGTGCTCGACCGCCCAGACTCCGCCGAGGACGGCGAAGCCGACGCCGATCATCACGAAGACCCGGTTCTTGAGCGACCACTCGATGATCCGCTCGAGCATCTCAGGCCCCCTTCCGGGCGGCGGCGGCCTTGGCCTGCTTCTCGTCGACCATCTTCTGGATGGCGGCCTTGAGGTTCGACTCGGAGTCGATCAGGAATTGCGACGACGTCACGATCTGCTCGCCGGGCGAGAGCCCCGAGAGCACCTGGACCCAGTCCTCGCCGGAGGCGCCGAGCTCGACCTCGCGCGGCGCGAAGCGGCCGTCGCCCAGGGCGACGATCACGACGCTGCGCTCGCCGGTGCGGAGCACCGCCTGGCTGGGGATCGCGACGGCGTCCTTGGCGACCTCCGGCCGGAAGACGACCGTGGCGTACATGCCGCTCTTGAGCTTGCCGGCCGGGTTGGGCACCTCGAGCTTCAAGGCCACGGTGCGGGTCTGCTCCGCGACCTCGGGCTCGACGTAGCGCACGCGGCCGGTGAACTGCTCGCCCGGGAAGTAGGAGAGGATCACGTCGGCGGTCGCACCCTCCCGCACCCAGGCGAGCTGGTCCTCGAAGACCTCCACCGAGAGCCAGAGCGAGGAGAGGTCGGCGATGTGGAAGAGCCTCCATGCCGGGCTTGACGCCCATGCCTTCGAGGCCCTCCATGCGCATCATCACGACGCCCGAGGCCGGCGCCGTGACGGTCAAGGTGCGGTGGACCGTGCCGGCCGACGCGAGGCGCTCGACCTGGGCCGGGCTGATGTCCCAGTATGCGAGGCGCTGGCGCGCGGCTGCGACCAGAGAGGTGGCGCGGCGCCGGGCGTCGTCGGTGCCTCTCTCCATGCGCTGCGCGAACTCCTGGGCGGAGAGGAGCTCCTGCTCGGTCTGAACCAGCTCGGGCGAGTAGATGTCGAAGAGCGGCTGGCCGCGCTTGACCGGCTGGCCCACGTAGTTCACGTAGACCTTCTCGATGAAGCCCGAGTACTTGGTCGTGACCGAGACCATCTTCTGCTGGTCGTACTCGAGGTAGCCGACGGTGCGGATCTCGCGCGAGACCGTGCGCCGCGCGACCGGTGCGGTCTGGACGTTCATGTTCTGGACGACCACCGGGTCGATGGAGACCACCGGCCCGTCCGCTCCGGCCTCCCGCCCGGAGGAGCCCACCTCGTCGGCGTAGACCGGCACGTAGTCCATGCCCATGTCGTCCTGGCGCGGCACCGGCGAGGTGATCGACGGGTCCATGGGACTGCGGTAGAAGAGGATCCTGCGCTCTCCGGGCGGCGCGCTCGCGGCGCCAGCGGCGCCCGCCGTGTCGCTGCGCAGCGGCACCAGCTTCATGCCGCAGATCGGGCAGTTGCCCGGGCGGTTCTCGATCACCTGCGGGTGCATGCCGCAGGTCCAGAGAGTGGCTTGATCCGGAGAGGGCGGCTCGTCGGCCGCCGCTTCTCGAGCGACGTCGCCGCCCCGAAGCCAGTCGTCGACGGGAGAGATGCCGAAGGGGTCGGCGAGGAGGAGGGCGGCCAGGGCGAAGCCGGCCACGAGCCAGAGGATGCGGCCGAGCCAGCCTGTCTTCTTGGCGTTGTATTCGTTCATTTCTGGCTACCTCTCGTTGCATCGGAATCGGGCGCCTGGGCGGCGGCGGTGCCTTGCCCGGGATCGATCGGCTCCCCCACCGCGCCCTCGAGACGGGCGAGGGTGATGGCGTAGTCGGCCCGGGCGCGGGCCGTCGAGGTGCGCACGTCGAGGAGCACGCGCTCGGCGTCGAGGAGGTCGAGGGCGCCCGCGCTGCCCGCCGTGTAGGCGGCCTCGGCCGAGGAGAGGGACTCCTCGGCCTGGATTCCCAGGACGTTCTCGAACAGGCGGAGCTGCCGGTAGGTGAGCTCGAGACGCTGGCTGAGCTCACCGAGTGAGCGGTCGATGCCGGCGGCGACCGCGCGCCGCCCCTCCCGGACCGCGGTCTCGCGCCGGGCGGCCTGCGCCACCGCCGCGTCCAGGCGGTCGCGGTGGACGGGCAGGTTGATCGAGGCGGTCAGGCCGACGACGTCCTGGCCGTTGTCGGGCGGCGGCATGGCCCGGCCGGGGGCGTCCCGGCGCTCGCCCACCACGGTGTAGGTGAGGCCCAGGGTGACGTCCGGCAGGTAATCCTTCTTCGCCAGCTCGATCTGGGTGCCGGCGCGGGAGATCTCGGCCTCGGCGCCCGCGATCTCGGGGCGGAGGGCCTCGGCCCGGCTCTCGAGGCTTCCCAGGCGAGCCTCGAAGCCCTCGCTCGGGGCGACGGCTGCGGGCAGGGCGAACGCCGGCAGCTCGGCCACCGGTGAGCGGTCCCGCAGGGCGTTGAGCGCCGCGGTCGTCTCGGCCCGCCGGTCGGCGAGCTGGAGCTTGCGCGAGTCGATCTTGGTGAGCTCCGCCTGGAGCTTGATCACCGCCTGCTCGAGACCGACGCCGGCGGCGTAGCGCGTCCGGGAGAAGCTCCTCGTAGCGCTCGAGGATCGAGCGGTCGGTTCCGAGGATCCCGTCCCAGGCGTCGAGGAAGGCGAGCTCGTAGGCCAGGCGCCGGGTCTCGGTCACCAGCGCGAGCTCGCGGGCGGCGACGTCGGCCCGGGCCGCGGCGGCGGCGTAGAGAGCCGCGCGCTCGCGGAGTCCGAGCTTGCCGAACCAGGGGAAGCGCTGGGAGAGCGCCACCATCGCCTGCTGCGGGCCGACCCGGGTCTCGGGGGTGAGAACGAAGGCGGTGAGGCTCGCCATGGGGTCGGGCAGCGAGCGCACCTGGGGCGCCTCCTCCTCGGCCGCCCGGGCGCGGGCGCGGGCCGCCGCCAGCTCCGGGTTGCGCGCCAGGACCTCGGTGGCGAGGTCGCGGAGCTCCGGGTCCGGCAGCGCGGCGAGGATCGCCTCGGCCGGGGTCGCTTGCGGCCGGTCCTGTGCGTTCAGTGTCGTGGGGCTCGCCGCCAGCGCCACGAGGGCGAGGGCGACGGCCGGCAATCTCGAGAGCATCGAGCGCCTCCCGATCGAGTCAGGTCGAGTGTTTCCTGGAAGACCGCCGCGCCTCCCGCCTCGGATCGAGGGGGCGCACCGCGGCCGGACACACTACGTCTGGAGGGCGATCAGGTGAGGAGCGTCGAGAGCAGGGTGTAGAGGGGGACGGCCGAAGCCGCGGGGGCCGCGAAGCAGGCCGGAGCCGAGCGCTCGGTCAGCGGCAGCGCCGCGGGCAGCGCGGGCGGCGAGGCGGCCCCGAGAGGCAAGGCCTGGAGCTGGAGCCGCTGTCCCGCGCCCTGGCCCGATGGGCCCGCCGGGGTGGCCGGCGAGGACCGGCGCGGTGACTCGCTCTTCGCGCAGCACTTCATCGTTTCGCCGCCGGCAGCCGCCAGCGGGCAGTGGGCGCCGATCGGCGCCGCCGGGGCGAGTGCGCAGGCGTCCGCGCCTGCCGGGCAGGGCAGCGAGACGAGCAGCGCCACGGTCGCGAGGCCGGCGACGAGGGCGACCAGCCGGGCGGCGGTGCCTCGCGCGGGTTCGCGCGGAGTCGTGGCGGAGCGGGCGGCGTTCCTCATCTCGGGGGCCAGAGTAGCGAAGATTCGTGACCTCGTCACTATCCAATCGGGTAGTTTCTTCGGTAGGCTCTCCTCGCCATACATCCGAACATGGTTCGCTTCTCGTTTACTCCCTCCGGCGGAGGCGGCTCTCCGTCGGAGCCGGCCACCGGCCAGCCGGTCACCGGACGGCCGGGCGGAAAGTTGCGCGGCGGCTGCGTCACCGTCGCCTTCTTCAGCGTCTTCCTGCTCTTCGGCCTCGGCTTCTCCGCCTTCTTCGCGGTACCAGCGTGGCACGTCGTCCGGGCCCTCTTCTGGACGCCGGTCCCCTGCGAGATCCTGGCGAGCGACGTCGAGGACCACCCGGCCGACGACGGCGACACCTACAGCGTCGAGCTGCGCTACCGCTACGAGGTCGGCGGCCGCGAGTACGTCGGGGACCGCTACAGCTTCCTGGGCGGCTCGTCGAGCGGCAGCGAGGGCAAGCAGCGGATCGTCGACCGGCTGCCGCCCGGCACCCGGACCACCTGCTGGGTCGACCCCGCGCGTCCCGCGGAGGCGGTCTTCGAGCGCGGCTTCACGCTCGACTACCTGTGGGGCCTGCTGCCGCTGCTCTTCGTCGCCATCGGCGGAGGCGGCGCCCTCCTCGGGCTGGTGGCGCTGCGCAGGAAGGGGAAGGCATCGGCGGCGGCCCGCGCCGACTGGCTCCCGGAGACCGCGGGCGAGCCGGCAGGCTCCGGCGAGTCTCTGGTCCTCGAGCCGGCGGCGGGGCCGGTGGGCAAGCTGGTCATGGTCCTCTTCGCCGCGCTGTTCTGGAACGGCATCGTGAGCGTCTTCGTCTACCACGTCTGGCAGGGCTGGCAAGAGGGCTCGCCGGACGGCTGCCTGACCGCCTTCCTCGTGCCGTTCGTGCTCGTCGGCCTGGCTCTGCTCGTCTCCGTGCCGTACCAGATCCTCGCGCTCTTCAACCCGCGCCCCCACCTGACGCTGACGCCGGGCCGCCTGACCCTCGGCGAGGCGGCCGAGCTCGCCTGGCGCTTCTCGGGCCGGGCCGGGCGGATCCGGCGCCTCACCATCACCCTCGAGGGCCAGGAGGAAGCCGTCTACCGCCGTGGGACGGACACCGTGACCGCCCGGGAGACCTTCGCGACCCTGGGCGTGGCGACGGCGTCCTCGCCGGCCGAGATCGCCACCGGTTCGGCCCGGATCGACGTCCCGGCCGACACCATGCACTCTTTCGACGCGCCCCACAACCGGATCGTCTGGACCCTGAAGGTGCAGGGCGACATCCGCTCCTGGCCCGACGTGTCCGAGGACCTGAAGGTCGTGGTGGTGCCGCCGGCGGCGGGCACCGCCTGGAGCGCGCCCGTGGGCGAAGGGATCTGGTCGTGAGCGAGACGGAACAGGGCCCGATCCGCGTGGAGCTCGACGGGGGCCGGTCGGCGTACCGGCCGGGCGACGAGGTCGCGGGCACGGTCTCCTGGGACCTCGGGGACGAGGCACCCGAGAGCGCCGAGGTCCGCCTCGCCTGGTACACCCGCGGGCGGGGCGACCGGGACTCGGAGGTCGTCGCGGCCCAGGCGCTCGAGGCGCCGGCGCCAGCGGAGCGGCGGAGCTTCCGCTTCCGGCTGCCGGACGGGCCGTACAGCTTCTCCGGCAAGCTGATCTCCCTGGTCTGGACGGTGGAGGCGGTGGTCGAGCCGGAGAGCCGCGCGGGGCGAGTCGAGCTGGTGGTCTCGCCGACCGGCGAGGAGATCCTCCTCCACCCGGAGCCGGCGGCCGAAGGGGCGTCGTGACCACCTTCGCCGCCCGGCGCAACCCGTTCGCCACCGAGCGGCTCGACCGCCTGGGCTACCGCGACCCGGCGACCGGCGAGCCGCTCGCGCCGGCGGACCTCGACCGCCTGCTCGACCGGCTGGACACCCTCGGCCGGCGGGCGGCGATCGTCGGGCCGGAAGGCTCGGGCAAGACGGCCTTGCTCGAGGCGCTGGCGGCGCGGCTCACCCGGCGGGGCTGGCGGGTGCAGTGGTCGGCGCGGCGGGCGGACGAGACTGCGGAGGGCGGCCTCGCGAGCCCCGCCGGATCGACGAGCTTTCTCCTCATCGACGGCGAGGAGCGCCTGGCCCCGGGCGGTTGGCGCCGCCTCCTGCGCGCGTGCCGCGGGGCCGGAGGGCTCCTGGTCACGGCCCACCGGCCCACGCCGCTCCCCACCTTGCACGAGTGCGCCACCACGCCGGAGCTCCTGGGGATCCTGATCTCCGAGCTCGCCGGCGGCTCGTCACTCGGCCTCCCCGCCGCCGAGACCCTCCACGCCCGCCACCAGGGCAACCTCCGCTCGGCCCTCCTCGAGCTCTACGACCGCTGCGCCGGACGGTGAGGCGCGCGCCGGCCGGCGCCTCGCTCAGGCGGAAGCGCCGCCGAGGAGGAGGCTGCAACAGGTGACGCCGCCTTCGGCCTTGGCGATCTCCGAGGCCGCCACCGGAGCGACCTGGAGGCCGCGGGCCTCGAGGCGCCGGCGGGTCTTGGGGAAGGCCGCAGGCAGCACCACCACGTCGCCCACGAGGAGGGCGTTGGCGGCGAACGGCTCGTCCCGATCGACGTCGAGGAGCTCGAAGCCGGCCAGGGCTTCGGCGTCGAGCCAGGCACGGTGGGCGAGGAGCAGCTCCGGGCCGACCTGGGTCGCCGCCGACTTGAGGTGGAGGCAGCCCCAGACCTCGACGCCGTGCACCGCGTAGCCGTAGGGAGCGAGGTGTCCACGGAGCTGCTCGAGGCCGGAGAAGCTCGTCCGCTCCGAGAGCCCCACGAAGACCTCCCGGCCGGCGACCAGCACGTCCCCGCCGTCGAGGGTGCCCGGAGCCTCGATCCGCGCCAGCGGCCGGTGGCGCGCCAGAGCGGCCTCGACCGCCGGCAGCTCGCCCCGCCGCGAGGCCGCCCCGGGCCGAGTCATCACCGCCAGCTCGTCCACCACCACGGCCGTGTCCTCGACGAACACGCAGTCCGGCAGGTCCGGATCCGCCGGTATCTCCTCCACCACGCATCCGAGCTCGGCGAGGAGCGCGACGTACCCCGCGTGCTCCGCCCCCGCCCGGGCGAGGTCGATCGGCTCGCGCGCCAGGTGGGTCAGCTCGCAGCGCTCGAAGGCGGCGCTGACGCCGCGCGTGAGGGCGACGAGGCCGGCGACGGATCGATCCATGCCCGGATTCTCTCCCATCCGGAGGCCTGAGAGCTTGTGAATGAATCGCCGACCTGCTCCGGGCGCCCCCGAATCACCGCTCGCGGCGTTACGCCTCCTCGACGTAGGCCCCGATACGCCTGCGTCGGCGCGCCTTGCGAGCGGCGCCCCGACCACCGCGCTCCGCGCGGCGGTGCCCGCGCCCTCGCGACGGCCGGAGATTCATTCACAAGCTCTGAGGAGCCCGGCTCTCTGGATCCGTTCGAGGCAGACGACGAAACATGGCTCGACACCTTCGACCGGGCCACGCCGGCACGAGCGCATTTACCTGCTCCCAGTCCGTCCCGGTCGAAGTCTCGATCGCGGGGAGCCGCTACGCGAGAGCGAACGGCTGGAGGTGTCCGCCCGCCCGGGTGAAACAATTCCCCCGGAGGGCCGTCTTCTCAGTCGATGCTGGATCGGTTCCAGTCGCTCGTCGAGGAGCACCAGCACCGGGTCTACACGCTAGCCGGCTATCTCCTCGGCGATCGGGAGGAGGCGGCGGACGCGACCCAGGAGGTGCTGCTGAGGCTATGGCGGAACCTGGAGACGCTCGACGGCAACGTTTCGGCGTGGCTGCTACGGGTCACCCGCAACTACTGCTTCGACCTGATGAGGAAGAGGCGGAGCCAGCGCACGGCCCTCGGGAACCCGGAGGACCCCGAGGAGGTCCACCTTCCCGACACCGGCCAGCCGAGCCCCGAGCGGCTCGCCCAGAGCTCCGACCTGGGGCGGCACCTGCGCCGCGCGGTGGGAGAAGCTCGCCGAGCCCTACAGGAGCATCTTGATCCTCCGGGAGGTCCAGGAGATGAAGTACACCGAGATCAGCGAGGCGCTCGACATGCCTCTCAACACCGTCAAGGTCAACATCCACCGCGGGCGCAAGATGCTCCGCGACCGTCTGAAGGGGGTGATCGGTCATGCCGCGGCCTGCTGAAGGACCGATCCGCCCCACCGGCACCACCTGCGCCTGGGTGCGCGAGCGGATCGACCCGCTGCTCGACGGCGAGCTCGCCGCCTCCGAGGAGGCGCGCCTCCAGGACCATCTCGGGGGCTGCCCCTCCTGCCGGTCGGAGCTGGCCCTCGCTCGCAGCCTCCAGGGCGCGCTCCGCGACGGCCTGCCGCAGCTCGCCTGCCCACCGGAGGTCACCGCTCGGGTGCTCGCGATCGCTCGCCGCGAGGAGGCCGAGGGAGCGCGGCGGCAGGCCGCCGATCGCCCTCCCGCCGCCCGCCGGTCCGGCGGGCTCGGCGGCTGGCTGGCGGGCTGGCTGGGCGGCGGCCTGCTCCGGCCGGCGCTCGCCGCCGTCGCCCTCGCCGTCCTGCTGGCCGCGCCCTTCGTCTACCGGGACCTGGTGCGCTCGGGAGGACCCGGCGTCCCCGAGGTGGCGACCCTGCCGCCGGGGCCCGCCGCGCCAGCCCCCGTGACGGACGGCCGGACCGCGCCCGAGCCGGGTTTCTCGCCCGCCGAGGTGGCGGCGGCCCGCGCCCAGGCCCGCCTGGTGTTCGCCTACGTCGCCGCCGTCGGGCGGGACGCGGGACGCGCGGTCGAGGACGACGTCTTCGCCCAGGGAATCGTCCTCCCCGCCCGGCACGCGGTCGAGACCCTGGGCGCCGCGCCCATCTCCGCATCGAGGAGGAAGCCGTGAGCTCTCACCGTCCCATCTTCGCCGCCCCGCTCTCGCGAGGAGCCGCCGCGCTCGTCCTGATCGCGCTCCTGGGATCGATCGGCGCCCTCGGCTTCGCCGGCCCTCTCGCGGCCCAGGCGCATCCGGCGCGGCCGGCCCGGTCGGCGGCGCCCCCGTTCAGCCCTCCCCCGCCGTCGCTCCAGAAGGCGCCCGGCTTCGTCGATTTCGGCGCACTCGGCGCGGACGGCCAGCTCGGCGAGGAGGGGCAGCTCACCGTCCGGGTCTCGCTCTACGGCGCCATGCTGCGGATGATCGCGGAGCTCTCCGCGAGCCAGGAGCCCGACTTCGCCGAGGTGGTCTCGAAGCTCCAGGGCATCTTCGCCACGATCTACAAGGTGCCCACGACCGACCAGGAGCGGGTCTTTCGCCTCGCCCGGGAGACGGCCGGGCGGCTGGCCAGCAGGGGCTGGCAGACGGTGGTCGAGCTCCACACCAAGGAGGGCGAGACCAGCTACATCCAGGTCCGGACCGACGGCGAGCGGATCTTCGGCCTGGCGGTGATGTTCTTCGAGCCCGACGACGGTACGGCGGGTTTCATCAACGTGGTGGGCGACGTCTCGCCCGAGGAGATCGGCCGCCTCGGGCGCACCTTCCACATCCAGGCTCTCGAGCACCTCGACACCGGAAGTATTCCTCCGGAGAAGGAGAAGAAGCCGTGAACCCGCAGAACCGAAACGTTCGTCCGGCCGACAGGGAGATCGGGAGGGTCGGGCCTGCGGCCCGCTCGGCCGCCGCAGAGCTCGGGAGGGTCGGGCCTGCGGCCCGGCCGGCCGAGGCGGAGCTCGGCCGCTTCATGCGGTGGTGCTTGCCGGGGGTCGTGGCGGTGGCTCTGGTGGCCGGCGGCTGCTGGCGGAGCCCCGGGGTCGACCGGGTCGCCTGGGCGGTCGAGCGCCAGATCCCCGGCGCGGCCTTCGACCGCGAGACCCACCTGCGGCTGGGCCGGGTCTCGACCGGCTTCGTGCACTGGGTCGTCAACCTCGCCCTCGACGAGAACGACCCGGAAGACCGGCAGGCCCAGGCGATCGTCAATGCCGTCCACCGCGTCGAGGTCGGGGTCTACGAGAACCGTGGCACGACCGCCGGCGCGGCCCTGGCGGCGGTCGCGATGCCCCCCTCGCTCTCGCGCATGCTCGCCGAGGAGGGCTGGCAGGTGATGGTCGACAGCCGCGACGGCGGCGAGCGCGCCTGGGTCCTCGCCCACCAGGACGAGCGCTCGATCGACGCGCTCTACGTGGTCGCGCTGGACGCCGAGGAGCTGCTCGGTCGTCCGGCTCGAGGGCCGGTTCGACGAGGCGTTCGCGCACGCCCTCGCCCAGCGACCGCACGAGGCCGCCGGCAAGGTCCTCGAAGATAGCTCCGGGGGCTCGCGGGAGCGCGCTCCGCTCCCGGCCAGGGCCGGGGTCCCGGGCGGTAGCTGAGCCCGCCGCGGGCCGCCGGGCTGCCGTCCTCCAGCGTATACTCAACCCTCGCCTGTGGCGCGGGGGACGATGGCTCGAGCAGCTTCAGAAGACCGGATGCACCATGGACTGGAGGGCTCCGCCCGCCGGCTCGGGGCGTTGCAGCGCGAGCTCCTCGAGATGGCGGCCGGCGGCAGCCGCCTGGAGCCGATCTTCGAGCGGCTGTGCGCCGCGGTCGAAGAGGTGCTCCCCGAGGTGTGCTGCGCGGCGATGGTGGTCCAGGCGCACGACCTGTCGTTGCGCTTGGTCGCGGCGCCGAGCCTGCCCGCGGAGCTGCGCTCCGCCCTCCAGACCCTGCACCCCGACGGGGGCAACGGGGCCTGCCCGCTGGCCGCGACCCGGGGCGAGCCCGTGGTCTCGGACCGGATCGCCGGGGAGCCGCTCTGGTCCCACCTCGAGGCGAGCGCCGGGCGCGCCGGCATCACCGCCGCCTGCTCGGTGCCGGTGCTGGGCGTCGACCTTGGAGCTCCCCGGCAGAGAGCCGGTCCACGGACGCCTGGAGCCCCGGGTGCTGGGCACCGTGGCCCTCTACTTCGGCGGCGGCCGGACGCCGGAGGAGCCCGAGCTGGGTCTCCTCGAGCTCGCCGCCGCCCACGCCGCGGGAGTGATCCAGGCGTTCGAGGCGCGGCAGCGCAGCCATCAACAGCGTAGCTTCGACAGCCTGACCGGGCTACCCAACCGCCGCCTCTTCACCCTCGAGCTCGAGCGGGGCATCCACCACGCGAGCCCGCGCCACAGCCGGTTCGCGCTGATCGTCCTCGACCTCGACCACTTCAAGGAGCTCAACGAGACGGTCGGCTTTGCCGCCGGCGACGCGGCGCTCCGGGCGGTGGCCGAGCGGCTGGTCGGCCTGCGCCGCCCGGCCGACCTCCTCGCCCGCCTGGGCGACGACGACTTCGCCTTCCTGCTGAGCGACTTCGCCGTCGACACCGAGGTCGAGAGCCTGGCGCTGCGGATCGTGCGCACGGTCGGACGGCCGCTCGATTTCGGCGGCCACGAGCTGCTGGTGACCGCGAGCGTCGGAGCGAGCCTCTACCCGTGGGACGGCGAGGACGCCGCGACCCTCTTGCGCAACGCCGAGATGGCGATGCACGCCGCCAAGCGGCTGGGCCGGAGCCGCGCGCAGCTCTACGCCGCCACCCTCGGGACCGCGGACTTCGGCACGATGGAGCTCAAGACCGCGCTTCGGCATGCGGTCGAGGACGAGCAGCTCGAGATCCTCTTCCAGCCCCAGGTCCACGGCGCGAACGCCGAGACCCGGGGGGTCGAGGCACTGGTCTACTGGCGCCACCCGGTGCGCGGCCGCATCCCTCCCGGGGGCTTCATCGAGATGGCCGAGCGGATCGGCATGATCGTGCCGATCGGCGACTGGGTCCTGCGCCGTGCGTGCGCGACGGTGGCCGCCCTCCGGGCGACCCACGGCGAGGTGTCGCTGGCGGTCAACGTGTCGGCGATCCAGCTGCGCGAGAAGGGGTTCGTCGGCTCGGTGGCCGAGATCCTCGCGGCGACCGGCCTGCCGCCGGAGGCGCTCGAGCTGGAGATCACCGAGAGCGCCGCGATGGTCGACGTGGATTCGACCCTCGCGACGTTGCGCGAGATCCGGCGTCTCGGGGTGACGATCTCGATCGACGACTTCGGCACCGGTTACTCCTCGCTCGAGTACCTGCAGCGCTTCCCCATCCACGCGCTCAAGATCGACCAGTCCTTCGTCAGCCGGCTGCCGAGCAGCACCGAGAGCTCGGCGATCGTCCAGGCGATCCTCGCCCTGGCCGCCGCCCTGCGCCTCGAGGTGGTGGCAGAGGGCGTCGAGACCCCGGCGCAGGCGGAGCTGCTCCGGAGCCTGGGCTGCCAGTACCTCCAGGGCTACCTCTTCGCCCGTCCGCTGACCGCCGGGGAGCTCACCGGAGTGGCTCGCCGCCGGCGGGGCGGCGGCGAGCACCGCGTAGTGGTCTGATTCACGAATCCCTTGTCTTTCGTTGCGGCGCCGTGAGGGCGGATACCAGGCGCCGCGACACAGGCGATGCCGAGCCATCGTCGAGGAGCGGCAACGCCGTAGACGGCCGCACGCCGCCGTAACCCGAAGGGCGCAGGGGGGTTGCGGGCGTCTCCTGCGTTGCTCGTCGTCGACGATGCTACGGCATCGCCTCCTCCTCTCGCCTTGGATCCACTCCGCAAGACCCCTGCGCGAAAGATAAGAGATTCGTGAATCAGACCTCGCTTCCGAAATAACGTTGCAACGAGGTTGCTCCTGGCATAAGCTCTCCTCGGATCGAATGGCCGATTCAAGGAGGTGCCGATGGCCGGTCGTCGAAAGAGGGCTCCGCTGGTGCTGGACGCGTCGACGAGGAGCGAGCTGACTCGGGTGGCGGCCTCGCGTACGGAGTCCGCGCAGCGCGTGGAGCGAGCGAAGATGCTCTTGGCCTATGCCGCCGGGGAGCCGATCACACGGATTGCTCGGGCGCATGCCACACATCGACCGAAGGTGGAACGTTGTATCGACAAGGCCCTCGAGGTCGGCCCCTTGACGGCCTTGGCCGACCTGCCGGGACGAGGCCGCAAGCCCACCATCACCCCGGAAGCGCGGGCCTGGCTGGTTTCGCTCGCGTGCCAGAAGCCGAAGGACCTGGGCTACTCCTACGAGCTGTGGACGACCACGCTCCTGGCCCAGCACGTCCGGGACCGGTGCGTCGAGGCGGGGCACCCGTCGCTCGCGCGGCTGGGGCGCGGTACGGTCTCGAAGCTGCTGCGCAAGGCGCAGGTTCGGCCGCACAAGATCGACTACTACCTCGAGCGGCGGGATCCCGACTTCGACGCGAAGATGGCCCAGGTGCTCTGCGTGTACCGGGAGATCGATCTCTTGCGCGAGCGCGCCGGGACCGAATGCCCCTTGACCGCCGTCGTGTCGTATGACGAGAAGCCCGGCATTCAGGCGATCGCCGCCACGGCTCCGGACCTTCCGCCGGTCCCCGGTGGCGAGCACCCCAGGATCTCGCGCGACTACGAGTACGTGCGGCACGGCACGGTGACCCTGATGGCGGGCATCGACCTGCTCACCGGCCATGTGCACGCTCAGGTCGTCGATCGCCATCGCAGCCGCGAGTTCGTCGAGTTCCTCCGGCGGCTCGCTGCCGCCTATCCCGCGGCAATGAAGATCCGCCTGATCCTCGACAACCACTCCGCTCATGTCTCCAAGGAGACCCGAGCTTACCTGGCATCGGTCCCCAACCGGTTCGAGTTCATACTAGGTTGGCGGGCCTCAGGCCGGGCGGGCGTGGGTGCGGCCCCACGACCGGATCGCGGCGATCGCCTCCGGGCGGAGCTCGGCGAGCGGCCGGGTGGCCCGCGCTTCCTCGAGCAGGATCTCGGTCGACAGCGCCTGGCGCTCGCTGAAGGCGTGGTAGAGGGCCGCCACGACCACCCCTTCGATCTCCGCGCCGCTGAAGCCCTCGCTGGCCGCGGCGAGCGCCGCGAGGTCGAAGCCGTCGGGCGCCCGCTTCCGGCGCGTCAGGTGGAGGGCGAAGATCCGTTCGCGGTCCGCCGCCGTCGGCAGGTCGAAGAAGAAGACCTCGTCGAAGCGCCCCCGGCGCAGCAGCTCGACCGGCAGGGCCTCGACGTCGTTGGCGGTCGCCGCCAGGAAGACCGGCGCCTCGCGCTCCTGCATCCAGGTCAGCAGCGACCCCGAGATGCGCTGGGAGAGGCCGCCGTCGGCCTGGGCGCCGCCGGCGGCGAGCGCCTTCTCCACCTCGTCGATCCAGAGGATCGCCGGCGAGAGCGCCGAGGCGGTGGCGAGCGCCCGGCGCAGCCGCGCCTCGGTCTCGCCGATGAACTTGTCGTACAGGCGGCCGGGCTCGAGGGCGAGAAGCGGCAGCCCCCACTCCCCCGCAAGCGCCCGGCAGGCCAGGCTCTTGCCGGTGCCCGGCACGCCGACGAGGAGCACCCCCCGCGGCGGGTCGAGGCCGAAGCGGCGGGCCGACTCGCCGAAGGCGTCACGGCGGCGCCGTGCCCATTGCTTGAGCTCGGCGACGCCGCCCACCTCGTCGAGCCCCGCCATGGGCTCGACCCACTCGAGCAGACCCTCGGCCTCCACCCGCAGGCGCTTGCCCGCGAGCAGGCGATCGAGGTCGGAGGCGGCCAGCTGGCCGTCGGCGAGCGCCGCCTGGTAGAGCAGCCGCCGGGCCTCCTCGCGGCGCAGACCGCGGAGGGCGCGGGCGAGCGCCGGAACCTGGTCCGTCGCGAGCTTCACCGGTGAGCGCCGCTGCTCGGTGAGCTCGACGGCGGTGGCCCGCACGAGCTGCTCGAGCTCCCGCTGGTCGGGCAGGTCGAGCTCGAGCCGCGCCGCGTCCGCCGCGAGGCTCGGTGGCAGCTCCACGGCGACGCCGGTCAGGATGGCCGTCGAGCGGCTGCCCGCGAAGGCCCTTCCGAGGTCCCGCACGCACCGGACGACCTCCGGGCGGTCCAGGTAGGGATGGAGGTCGTGGAACAGGGCGAGGACCTCGGTGTCCATGGCGGCGAGGCGCTCGAGCGCTCGCTCCGGCGCCTCGGTGCCCTCGAGAGCGCCGGTGCCCGCTCGCGTGAGGCCGGTCGACGAGCTCCAGATCAGGAGCGGCATCGAGAGGTCGCTCGCCAGCCGGGAGACGAGCTCGTCGATCCGCGCCTCCTCCGGGCTCTCGAGGACGACCAGGGGGTAGCGGGAAAGGACCAGCAGCGTGAGCTCGCGGAGGAGATCCCGGTCGGAGGCCATGACCGCGAGAGTGTACTAAGGGCTCGTCCAGAAATGACTGCGGCATTCGGGCGCCCCTGCATCCCTCCTCGCGGCGTTGCGCTTCCTGCGACATAGGCTCGGCTATGCCTCGGTCGCGCGCCTTGCGAGGAGGGCGCCGGGACGCCCTCGGTTCACGCAGTTATTTCTGGGCGAGCCCCAACTGGATGCCCCCCGCATCCCCTCGATCCCCTTCCCACCCCACCGGACCTCGGCGCCGCCTCCTGCTCCGGTCTCTCGTGTAGATTCGCCGGCATGAGGCTTTACGACATCACGCCGCCGGTGGCGCCGGGGATCCCCGTCTGGCCCGGGGACACGCCGTTCGAGATCTCCCGCTCGTGGGCGATCGCGCGCGGGGACTCGGTGAACGTGTCGGCGCTCACCACGACGCCCCACGTCGGCGCCCATGCCGACGCGCCGTTTCACGTCGACGAGGACGGGGCCACCATCGACCAGCTGCCGCTCGACGCCTTCCTCGGCCCCTGCCGGCTGGTCGAGGTGCCGCCGGAGCCCCTCATCCTGCCCGGGCACCTGCCCGCCGGGACCGACCTGGGCGACCCTCCTCGGTGGCTCCTGCGGACCGGCAGCAACTCGGCTGGCACCTTGCGGGAGGGCGCCTTCCCCGAGCGTTTCTCGGCCCTCTCGCCCGAGCTCGCCCGGGCGCTCGTCGCGGCCGGTGCCCGCCTGGTCGGCCTCGACTCGCCGTCGGTCGATCCGTTCGACAGCAAGGAGCTCGTCGCGCACCACATCCTGGCGGGGGGCGGGGTGGTGAACCTCGAGGGCCTGGCGCTCGACGGCGTGCCGCCGGGGCTCTACGAGCTCATCGCCCTCCCCTTGCGGCTCGCCGGTCTCGACGCCTCGCCGGTGCGCGCGGTGCTTCGGGAGCTGTCCTCCTGAGCGGCCGGACCACCGGCCCTCACCGCGGAGCCTGCTGGCGGTTGCCGGCCGCGCCGTGATGCACCACGACCTTGCCCAGGTGGACGCCGGTGTAGTAGTGCTCCAGGATGTCCCGGTAGTCGAGACCTCGGCCGGCCATGGCGTAGGCGCCGATCTGACACATCCCGACCCCGTGGCCCCAGCCGCCGCCGGTGAACAGCCAGCCCGGCTCGTGCCCCGGCCGCTCCAGGCGCTGGGCCTCGAAACGGGTGTCGGGGAGGTCCAGGGTCCAGCGCACCGCCAGGCCCTCGATCAGCTCGCTCGCGCCGCCGGCCCCGAGCAGGCGGAGCGCGCCGACCCGCCCGGAGGTGCCCCGCGAGACGACCTCGAGACCGCGCAGCTCGAAGCCGGGGAAGCGCTCGCCGACCAGCTCCCCCAGGCGCCGGTCACTGCGGAATCGGCTCCAGGTGCGCAGGCGGGCCTCGCGGTCCTCTCCCCTGCCGTCGGGCTCCGCCTCCTGGACCACCGCGACCGGCCGCCCCTGCCAGCTGTAGACGAGGAGCCGGTCACCCGGCGCGAGGTCGAGCGAGGAGGCGGCCAGCCGGCCGTCCCGCCGCTCGAACGTGGCCACGTCCGCGGGCAGGTCGACCTCCTGCGGGGCCGCGCCCTCGACGGCGACCGACCGGAGCCGGCGGCCGTCGAGGTCGCGAAAGCGCACCTCGTCCTCCTGGAGGAGACCGAGCAGGCGCGACAGGGAAAGGATCAGCCACTCCGCCTCGGCGTCGTCGATCCGAGCCTCGGTCGAGGCCGGGCCGGCCGCGGGCGGGCTCGCCGTGCGGGCCGCCGGCAGGCTTGCCGGGACCACTCCGGCCAGCCGCGGCGGCGCCGGCCCGCCGTCCGCCCCGTCGGCGGTCAGGACGCTCGGGTCGAGCACCAGGTCGAAGACCGAGCGCACGTAACGCCGGACCTCGCTGCGGTCGAGCGAGCGCAGCCGGTCGCCGGTGTCCGGCAGGCCGGCGAGCCGGGCGAGCGAGCGCAGGCGTTCCTCGAGGGCCGAGCGGCCGCCCCCGCCGCCGGCCGGCACCAGCCGGCGGGTGAGCCCGCCCGGAAAGCTCGTGCCCGCCGCCAGCGCGCCGCCCAGCCGGTCGTGGCCGCCTTCGAGGCAGGGCACCCCCTGCAGGTAGGGCGCGTCGAGCCAGGGAAAGACCACCGAGGCGTCCTCGGTGTGGCCGCCGCAGGTGGCGCTGTAGAGGGCTTCGATGAGCTCGTCGCCGTAGAGCAGTACCTGGCCCGCAGTCTCGGAGACGGCGCGGTCCGACAGGGGGTGCTCCGCGCCCACCCCGCCGTAGACCTGGCAGCGCGGACCGGCACAGATGTCGTAACCCTCGCCGCCGAACTCACCGAGATGGCGCAGAGCGTAGGTACGAGCGGCGACCGCCTGCGCCTTGAGGGCCTCGATCCGGGGGTAGAGCGCCGGTCCGAGCTCGTCCGGCACCACGCCGCGCAGGTACTGCTCGACCGGCAGCTCGTCGATCAGGTTGAGGCTTCCCCGATCGTTCAAGAAGACCAGGAGGCGACCGCGATAGCGCCCCGACCTGCCGTCCACGGCGACCGACAGGGGCTCGTCGCCGGCGCTCTCGACGGCGACCCATCGGCCGAAGACCCGAAAGGAGCGCTCCGCGGTCCGCACGCGCAGAGCCGGGTCGATCAGGCCGCCCCCCTCCTCGACCACCCAGGCGTCGGGATACCCGAGATCCGCGAGGTGCCGTCGGGCGGCCTCCGCCTGGTCGCGCTCGGCGAAGCGCCCCAGGCGCACCCGGTAGAGGCCGCTCGCGGCGTCGAACCGGGCGTCGGCGCGCCAGCCGGTGCGGCGAGAGAGCGTGGCGCCCAGCTCCGTCGCCTGCCGCTCGTCGTGCAGGGCCGCGACCTGCAGGCGGTGCTCGGCGGTCTCGACCGCGCCGGCCGCCGGCTCGACCGTGAACGGCGCCGCGAGCGCCTCCGAGCCACCCGCCACGGTCAGCCCCACCCGGGCGTCGCAGCACGGCAGGGCGACCTGCTCGAGGTCGCTCGCCAGGCCGACGCGGATGAGCACCCGGCCGCCGTCGACGTTCGCCCGCCGCTCGGGTCGCGAAGGCTCGGGGGGCTCCGGAACCGCCGGGTCCCCTCCGGGCTCCTCCTGCCGGGGCAGCGGCGGCTCCGCGACCGAGAGCGGCGGCGGGCCCTCGTCTTCGGTCGAGGAGGGTTGCTCGACGGGCTCGACCGGGACCGGCGCGGCAGGCGGGACGGTCGCCGGCGCGGCGGCCTCGGGCGAACCGGCGCGCGGGCGCCGAGCCGCCGAGGAACAGGAGAGGCCCGTCGCCAGGAGAGCGAGAGCGCCGGCGAGCGCCGCCGCCCCCCACCAGCCCTTCACCCCCGGGCCTCCTCGTGCTCGGCGACCACCAGCGAGGTGAACGAGGCCAGCCCGAAGATGTTGACCACGCTGCTCACCACCCACTGGACGAGCGCCATTCCCCCGTAGAGGGCCACCCAGACCACGAACTGCTGGCGCAGCGTCAGGTTGACCACCGTCTGGGCCACGCTGAAGCCCAGCCCGAGCACCAGGCTCGCGAGCAGCAGAACGGCGAACAGCAGGAGCGACGCGCCGAGCCGGCGGCCGACGACTCGCAGCCCGGCGGCGGCTCCGGAGAGGACCCGGCCGCCCTCGACCACCACCGCCGGCATGGCCGCCAGGTACCAGAGGGCGAAGACCAGGATCAGGAAGGCGAACGGCAGGGCCCCGCCGCAACCGATGCCGAGGGCCGCTCCGGCGCCCCAGCTCCGATACCCGAAGCCGGCGCCGAGAGCGAGGAGCGCGGCGAAGAGGATCAGCAGCAGGGCGCAGGTCACATAGAGGTGGAAGAACCAGAAGAAGCGCCACATGTAGCGCCCGCCCCAGCCGGCGAAGTCCCGGCCGGAGAAGGTCTTGAACCACCCCGAGGCGCCGGGGCGGTTCTGGGCCTCGGGGTGGGCCTGGCGGTCCGCCGCCACCAGGGTGCCCACGATGCCTCCCTGGAACCAGCCCCAGAGCGCCACCGCCGCGAAGCCGACCACCAGCGAGGCGAGGGCGGCGAGACCCAGGGCCGGCAACCGCTCGCCGGCGAGCGCCCCGAGCCCTTCGAGCCAGCTCCCGATCGCCTGGGGAGTCTCGAAATGTCCGCGGAGCGCGCCGAACCCCCCCACCACCAGCAGGAAGGGCAGGAGCGAGCCGACGAGCAGGACCAACAGCAACAGGTTCTGGAGCACCGCGAGCAGGATCAGCCCCCAGTTCGCGCGCGTGGAGAGCGTCCCGCGCCGCAAGCAGTCGATCGCCGTTCGCCTCATACGGTGAACTGGTGCTGGTGCATCTTGATCGCCTGCCGGTGGTCGACGACCCGGTCGAGGACCACGGCGTGGGTCATCTCGTAGAGGCGGCTCACGAGCTGGGCCTGGACCCGCTCGACGAGCAGCGGGAAGCGCTCCGAGCCGCCCGCCGGGGCCGGCGGGTCCGCCCCGCGGTCGAGGCCGCGATCGAGCCCCCGGCCGGCGGCGCTCCGGCCGGCCGCCGTGGGGCGCGTCGGGGCCTCGAGGTAGTAGTTGGTGGTGAACAGGGTCGGCCGGCGCCGGGTGTAGCGGGTGTTGATGACCAGGTAGAGGATGTCGCGCACCCAGGCGGTCGGCTTCTGCGCGCCCAGCTCGTCGAGCACCAGGAGGTCGGCGCCGATCACCGGATCGAGGATCGCGCGCTTGGACTCCGGGTTGCCCGGATCGAAGGTCGCCTGGATCTGGTGGACGAGGGAGGTGAAGTCCACGAACCGGCCATGGACGTGGTAGCGACGGACCAGCTCGAGCAGCACCGCCACCGCCAGGTGGGTCTTGCCGGCGCCGGGGGGGCCGATGAACAGGAGCCCGGACTCGAGGAACCGGCCGTCGGGCCCGAGGAACTCCTCGACGTAGCGCTCGGCGAGGGTGCGGGCGCGCACCAGCTGGTCGCGCACCGGAGGCTCGGGCGCGGAGGTCTTGAACGAGCGCAGAGAGCAGCCGGCGTACCGGTCGGGAACTCCGGTCGCGGCGACGAGGCGCGCGCTCAGGCGACGCTTGCGGCAGTCACACGGTCGCGCCGTGCCCGCTCCGCCGTCGGCCTCGAGCACCCAGCCGCGGCCCTCGCACTCCGGGCAGGGCTCCTCCGTCCGCACGGCCTCGGGCATCGTGAGGCGATGCTAGCACGGGCAGGGTGGGCCCCCGAGAGGCCTCTCAGGGGGACTCGGCGCCGGAGTCTCTCGGAACCGTGAGGCGAAGCCCACCCAAGGGCGGGAGGACTCCGGTGCTGCAACCCTCGGCGGCGTCGGCGCCCAGGCGAAGCGCGTCCAGCACTCCCGGACCGCTGCACAGGGCGTATCGTCCGGGTTCCAAACCAGGCAGGACCAGCTCGCCTCCCGTCGTCGGAGGCTGCCTGTCGAGGGAGGCGAGCCGGGCGAACCCCAGGACCGGCAGGAAGCTTCCCCCGTGGACCAGGAAAGGCGTCCCTTTCGCTCCGGCCAAACCGTCGATCTCTAGAGTCCCGGGATAGGGATCGAGAGCGAGTTCGACGAGGTCGTCGCCGGAGACCTCGATCCGCTCTACGTGGACGCCCCGGTTCGGGGCCGACACCATGAAACTGAATCCACGGGGCTCACCCGACGCCTGGAGCTCGAAGGTTCCCTCCGGACCCGTGATCGCCTGTAGGAATGCCACGCCGGCGCTCGTCCCCAGGTCCGACCACGCGGTGACCCGGGCCCCTGGAACACCGACTCCCGCCGAGAGAACTCTGCCAGAAATGGTGAGCTTGTCCCGGAGCACGAGACGAAGGTCCGGAGGGTCGAGTCCCTTAGACACCGTGAGATGGACCGTCTCGCTCGTCCGGGTGCCGTGGCTGGCTTCGACTCCGTACTGTCCGGGCTCCAGCCCGATCACCAGAAACTCGCCCTCCTCGTCGGTCTTGGATCGGCCTTGTGGTCTCTCGGGACCGCCCCCGAACAGGCGAATCGAGGCTCCCGCCACCGGTCGGTCCCGCGTGTCGACCACCTTGCCGGCGATCTCGGTGTCGGGAATTTCGAGCTCGAGGCTCACGTGTCTGCGGTCGGGCACCTCGATGGGCTCCAGGCTCACTGCCTCGGCCTCATCGTCCTCTGCGCTCGGAGTCCACTCGACCGGCCATTGCCCGGGAGAGGGCAGGTAGCCCTCGAACCGGCCCTCCTCATCGGCATCGATGACGATCCGGCGAGTGCCCTGCCGGGTACCGAACCACAGGCGCCCCGAGACGGCTTCATCCCCCTTCTCGATCGACCCCGTCACCGCGATGAGCGGGATCGGGAGGAGAAGCGGCTCGGAATCCCGCCCCACCTCGATCTCTTGCTCGAACCATTGGGTCTCGTTCGAGCCCAGGAGCGTGAGGCGGTAGGAGCCCGGAGCGAGCCCGCCGTGTTCGAACTTGCCCTCCCGAGAGGCTGCCTCTTCGAGCGAGTTCAGGCTCTTGCCGGAGCCCCGCTGGAGCTGGCCCAGTCGAACCGTCCAGGGGTGCCCCCAGGGGTCGAGGGGCGGGTCGAGCTCGACGCGAAACAATACCGGGCGCGCCAGGCGCACCGGCTCCTTTAGGAAGCTCTCGAGGTCGGGCTGAGCCTCGATCGGTGCGACTCGAGCCGGCGCGAACCCCTTGGCGCGGGCCACGAGCCGGTAAAGACCCGGTTTTACGCCCAAGAACTGGAAGAACCCTCGATCCCGGGTCCGGACATGCTGCTCCATCAGACCAAGCCGGGCTTCGGTTTCGGCGCCCTCCGCGCCGCCGACCGAGAGCTCTACGCTCGTGCCGGAGGGAGCAGGATCGCCATTCTCGAGGACCACCCAACCCGAGACCGAGGCTCCTCGGACGAGGGAGATCGGATCGAGAGTCGTGGAGCTCGACGCGGCGACCTCGACGCCCAGCCTGTAGCTCGGCGACCAAGGAGGAGCCGAGATGCGCAGATCGAGCCGCCCGATGGGGAGGCCACAGCGGAAGCTTCCCTTCTCCACGAGACATTCCACTCTTCCGTTCAGCCTCGAAGCGGACCGCCCGGCGTCCGGCGCCGGCTGGAAACGAACCTCGAAGCGATCCGGGCGCTGCCCGAAGCGGTCGGGCTCTACCTTGGCTTCCACCTTCCTGGTGGGAAAGAGTGAGAGAAGGATGGACCCCTCCTGGTCGGCCGGCCGGACGAGCTCGGGAGGGCTCCAGAACCCGGGGGCCTTGGCGACGACCTTCCAGAGGAGATCGTCCTGGAGATCGAAAGCCGACGCCTCTCCCGGCTCGACCTCCTTCGAGAGCCCTTCCGGCAGGGCCTGCGCCTCCTCGGCCCCGCCTACCGGCCGAGCCTCGACTTGCACCCGAAGGGATGCGGGAACAGCCCCTTCGAAGTGCAGCCGTACGCTCACCTGGGTGCCGAAGACCGGAACGGCCCCGGCCACGAGGACCCAGCCCAGGAGCCCGAAAAGAGTCGCTCCCGCCCCCTTTCGCGCCGCTCGAAACCCATCACGGCGCCGGTCAGCCCGTCGGTACCAAGCATGCATAGCCAATCCAATGCGCTAGTGACGCGTCAACCGTCAAGTGACGTGTCCTGGCGGTCCTTCACGCCGCTGGCGGCGTTGCTCCTCCTCGACGTAGCCCGCGCTACGCCTGCGTCGGAGCGCCTGGCCAGCGACGCGAAATCCTCGCCGGATACCCTGTCACTTGACGGTTGACGCGTCACTAGGTTGCTCCGTCAGGAGGCGAGCCGTCCAGGTGGCTCCGGCGCCTTCGCCGCAATGCATGTGGCGGTGCTGGTATCGGCCGAAGGTGCTGACCTCGGGGCAGCAGAATCGGGGGCGAGGAGCGCCCAGAGGCAAAAACTGTCTGCAGCGCACTGCCCCCACTGGTCGACGCTACAGTGCGAAAACCTCTGGAAGTTCGAGCTGCAGTACTCGTAGAGGTAGCAATCCTGGCCGATGGGGCATTCCAACCTCCTGACACAAGCCTGACAGCCGGCCGCGACAGGCGCAGGGGCCGCCAGCGCGAACAAGGCCATCGAGATACCGACAGCTCCCCAGAAAACCCAGGCTCTCCTCATGCGTTCTTGCGTCACTTGGCACCTCCATAAAGAGCTAGCACGAATTGTCGAATTCATGATAGCTGGCCATTGAACGCCTGTCAAGCTTCCGGCCAAACCCGCAGCCGTTTCGGAGCTTGGCCCGACGAAGGCGAGGGAAACGACCTGTCGGCGAGGGTTGAGGAGCTTCCGGCGGGTTTGGGTAGGGCGGAAACGGACCAGCCCCATGGGGTCGCTCGCTAACCCCCGCGCCGGGCCGGAGGGCCGGAGGCGACCCGGACCAGGGCGTGGCGGCGGTCGACGCCGGCCCGTTGGTCGAGGACCTGCTTCTTGACGAACTCCAGGAGGCGGTCGACCTCCGCCTGCATCTGGTCCATCTGCTCCTGGAGGTTGAGGATCACCTCGACCCCGGCCAGGTTGACGCCGAGGTCGCGGGTGAGGGTGAGGATCGTCTCCAGCCGCTCGAGGGTCGCGTCATCGTAGAGACGGGTGTTGCCGGCGCTCCGGGCCGGGTTGAGTAGCCCCTCGCGCTCGTAGAGGCGCAACGTCTGGGGGTGGATCGCGAAGCGTTCGGCGACCGCGCTGATCATCACGTACTTCTGTTCCTGCTCGCGCTTGCGGCGCGCCATGGTCAACCTCCTTCGGTCTCGATCGGCACCGTGCGGCCGGCCGCCCGCCTGGGCAGCGTGACCGTCAGCACGCCGTCCTCGAAGGCGGCGGACACAGAGTCGGCATCGATCGCCGACGGCAGCTCGAGGGTTCGCTTGAACGGCCCGTAGCTGCGTTCCATCTGGAAGAAGTTGCGGTCCGCGGGGAGCGGACGGCGGCGCCCGGAGAGCTCCAGCCGCCGCCCGTGGACGGAGACGTCGACGTCGGATCGCTCGACCCCCGGGAAGCTCGGCGTGGACGACGAAGGCCTCGTCGGTCTCGATCACGTCGAGCGCCGGCGCCCAGGTCCCCGGCGGCGACGCTTCGCCGCCGGGAAAGCCCGAGCGCAGGAGCACCTCTTCGAACAGCGAGTTGACGCGTTCACGGATGCGGGCGAGCTCCTCGAGATAGCTCCTGCGCGCGGTGGTCATGGTCCGAGCCTCAGCCCTTGCCCTCGTCGACGTCGACGTACTCGGCGTCGATGACCTCCTCGTCCTCGCCGCCGCCCGGAGCGGCCGGGCCGGAGGCGCCGCCCGCAGCGCCGGGGGCGCCTGGCTGCTGGCCGGCCTCCTGCTTGTACATCACCTCGGCGAGCTGGTGCGACGCCTTGGTCAGCCGTTCGCTGGCCTTCTTGAGCGTCTCGAGGTCCTCGCTCTCGAGCGCCTTCTTGGCCTCGGAGATCGCCCCCTCGAGCTCGCCGATGGCGTCGGGCGAGAGCTTCTCCTTGTGCTCGTCGAAGGTCTTCTCGGTCGAGTAGACCAGGCTCTCGAGGTGGTTGCGCGCCTCGACCCGCTGGCGCCGCTCCTTGTCCTCGGCGCTGTGGGCCTCGGCGTCCTTGAGCATGCGATCGATGTCGCTCTCGTCGAGGCCCGACGAGGCGGTGATGGTGATCTTCTGCTCCTTGCCGGTGCCCAGGTCCTTGGCCGACACGTGGACGATGCCGTTGGCGTCGATGTCGAAGGTGACCTCGACCTGCGGCACGCCGCGCGGCGCCGCGGGGATGCCGACCAGGTGGAAGCGCCCGAGGGTGCGGTTGTCCTTGGCCATCTCGCGCTCGCCCTGGAGCACGTGGACCTCGACCGAGGTCTGGTTGTCGGCGGCGGTCGAGAAGATCTCGCTCTTCCTGGTCGGGATCGTGGTGTTCCTCTCGATCAGCTTGGTGAACACCCCGCCCAGGGTCTCGATGCCGAGCGACAGCGGCGTGACGTCGAGCAGCAGGACGTCGTGGACGTCGCCGGCGAGCACGCCGCCCTGGATCGCGGCGCCGACGGCGACCACCTCGTCCGGGTTCACGCCCTTGTGGGGCTCCTTGCCGAACAGCTCGGTGACCAGCTTCTGGATCAGCGGCATGCGGGTCATGCCGCCCACCAGGACGACCTCGTCGATCGCCGCGGCGTCGACACCGGCGTCCTTGAGCGCCCGCTTGCAGGGCTCGACCGAGCGCTTGACCGTCGGCTCGACGAGCTGCTCGAGCTTCGAGCGGGTGAGCTTGATGTTCAAGTGCTTCGGGCCCGACTGGTCGGCGGTGATGAACGGCAGGTTGATCTCCGTCTCCTGGGCGCTCGAGAGCTCGATCTTGGCCTTCTCGGCGGCCTCCTTCAGGCGCTGGAGGGCCATCGGGTCCTTGCCCAGGTCGATGCCCTGGTCCTTCTTGAACTCCTCGAGCAGCCACTCGATGACGATCTGGTCGACGTTGTCGCCGCCCAGGTGGGTGTCGCCGTTGGTCGCCTTGACCTCGACCACGCCCTCACCCACCTCGAGGATCGAGATGTCGAAGGTGCCGCCGCCGAAGTCGTAGACCGCGATCGTCTCGTCCTTCTTCTTGTCCAGGCCGTAGGCGAGCGCCGCGGCGGTCGGCTCGTTGACCAGCCGGTCGACCTCGAGGCCCGCGATCTTGCCGGCGTCCTTGGTCGCCTGGCGCTGCGAGTCGTTGAAGTAGGCCGGCACCGTGATGACCGCCCGCTCCACCTTCTCGCCGAGGTAGTCCTCGGCCGCCTGCTTGAGCTTCTGGAGCACCATGGCCGAGATCTCGGGCGGCGAGTACTTCTTGCTCTCGACGGCGATCCGGCAGTCGCCGTTGTCCGCCCGCTCGACCTTGTAGGGCACCATCTTCATCTCGGCGGAGACCTCGTCGAACTTGCGCCCCATGAAGCGCTTGATCGAGAAGACGGTGTTCTCCGGATTGGTGACCGACTGCCGCTTGGCGACCTGGCCCACCAGCCGCTCGCCGCTCTTGGTGAAGGCGACGACCGACGGCGTGGTCCGGTTGCCTTCGGAGTTGGGGATGACCTTCGCCTCCCCGCCCTCCATGACGGCGACGACGCTGTTGGTCGTGCCCAGGTCGATGCCGATGATCTTGCTCACTCTCTCCTCCTTGCGCTGTCGTTGCGAGCTCTATCGTTCCGTTTCGTTCTCGGGATCTGTCGAAGGTCCGCCGGCGACCGGGGCCGCCCGAGACATGCTACAGACCTTAGTGTGCGGGTGGCAAGTTCCAGCCACACTATATCTGACAAAAACGGACTCAGGTTTATTCCGGCCGTCCTCCGCGGCGGAGCGGCGGTCGCTTCAGTCGAGGAGCACGACCGGCGGAGCGGCCCGGGAGCGCTGCTGGGCGGCCTGCAGGAACTCGGGGTCGAGGAGGAAGTTGCCGGTGATCCCCTCGAGGGTCGCCTCGATGTGAGCGGCGTCCGGCCGGCCGGCGTCCGACTCGCCCGGCAGCAGCGGCCGCACCGAGTAGCGCCGCTCCTCCGGGGTGTAGATCAGGTGCCGGCCCCGGGCGTCGCGCAGGTCCTCGCTCCGCAGCAGGCCCAGGTCCACGAGCTCGGAGAGGTCGTCGGGGAAATGGCCGTTGAGCAGGAAGAAGGTCTTGGCCGCCTGGTCGAGCTCGAGGAGCGACGCCGCGTCCTGCTCCGCGAGGAGGGTCTGGCGATCGCCCGTCTCCCAGGGGAAAGGCAGCAGGAAGCCGACCGTCGAGGTCACCAGCACCGCCGCCAGGAGGACCCCCGCGGCGAGCGCCAGCAGCCCGCCGAGCGGCCGGTGGACTCCCTCCGGGACCGCCGGCCGGACCGGCACGGGCTCCTCTTCGAACGGCTCGGCGGCGAGCACCGCCGGGCGGCCCGGATCCTCGGCCGCCGGGCGAAGGCCGCGCGCGGCGGGCCGGGGCCGGGCTTCCGTCCGATCCTCCGCCGCCCCCCGCCCCGCCGTCCGCGGCCGAAGGGGCCGCGGCTCCGACGCCGCCTCGGCCGGCGCCGCCAGCCCCTCCTGGAAAAACCGGAACATCACGTAGCGCGCCCGGTCGGCGCCGATCCGGGCCTCCATCGCGGCCTCCGCCAGCGTGCGGCCGGGGCCGATGGCGTCGAGCAGGCGCTCCTCTTCCGGGGTCAGCCAGATCGCCTCGCCGTCGTGCGACACCGACGGGGGCGCCCCCTCGCCGAGCGTGGCGAGGTCGCGGATCTGCACCGGCCTCGGCGGATCGAGGCGGCGAGGCCGGCTGTCGAGGGGAGGCGGCCCGCCGCCGTCCGCGCCCGCCTGCATCTCGACCGCGCGCAGCAGGAGCTCGTCGACCCCGATCGGCTGGAAACCGTCCTCGAAGGAGACCTCGTCGCCGCCATAGAACTTGAACTCCCCCTGCCGCCAGTCGAGGAGCGACATCAAGAGCCGCTGGGTCTGGAGACGGAGCGCCGCCAGCAGCTCGGCGCGGTTGACCACGCCCTCGGTCACCAGCAGGTCGGCGAGGCGGGTGCCTTGCGCCTCGGCGCGCGACGCCAGGCGCCGGAGCTCCTCGGACGACATCTGCCGCTCGGAGACGAGGACCGCGCCGAGCCCCTCCTCGGTGGTCTCGTTGAGGGCGTCCGCCGCCACGATCCGGCCGCCGAGGAAGGAGACCGCGATGATGTCCTCCGACCCCTGGACGGTCAGGATGCCGGTCTTCCTCTGCTGGGAGATCACCTGGAAGATCTCTGGCAGCTGGAAGAGGTCGAGGGTGCCTTCGACGGCCATCGGTCGCGTGTCTCCCTGGCTCCGAGCGAAGCTCAGGTCCGCCTTCTCAGTACGCTGGCGGCGCGAAACGCGACGACCAGGGCGAGGGCCGAGCCGATGACGAGCCCCAGAAACCAGCTCCCGGGGTCATAGCGCCAGGGCAGCGAGTACCCGAGCTTGCCGAAGGCTCCGAGCAGCGCCACCGCCAGGGAGGTGGGCACCAGGAGCGCGCCGTAGGCCCGGACCGGCCGGCCGCGGGCGGCCGAAGCGAGACCGGGCAGGAAGACCGAGGCGAGGCCCGCCGGGGCTTCGGCCGAGCCCGGCCCCTCGGCGAGGTCGCCCAGCGGCCCGCGCGGACGGGGCGCGTTGCGGCCGGCGGTGAGCTGGAGGACCACCGCCGCGACCGCGAGCACCGCGAGGAGCATCAGGGGCCGGATCCGGCGCAGGACGGCGAGGGCGGGCGCCTCGGTCGCCTCGCCGCGGGTGCCGCTCCACTCGGCGCGCAGGAGCTCGCGGATCTCGCCGATCCGGGCGATCCCGCCGTCGACGGTCACCACGCGCTGACGCTCGGGCCGGTCGAGCCACCGGCTCACCTGCAGGTCGTCGATGCGGCGGGCCTCCTGGAGCGCCCGGTGCTGCTCGTCGTAGAGATAGGACTCGGCGTAGGCGAGCGACAGGTCGAACTCGGCGACGGCGCTCCCCGGCGACAGCGCCGCGGCCTTCTGGAACAGCGCCACCGCGTTGCCGTAGGCGCTTCGGTTGAGGTAGTAGGCGCCCAGGTCGACGATCACCGCGGTGTTGTCCGGCTCGGCCTCGAGCACCTCCTCGTAGAGGCGGCGGGCGTCGCTCCACTGCCCGAGCCGGGCGTAGAGGTCCGCCATGAAGTGGCGCACCGCCGGCTCCGAGGGGAGGACCGCGGTCAGCACGCCCAGGTCGGTGAACAGACCGCCGTAGAGCCGCCCCTCGGCGACGCTCTCCATGGCCCGCACCGGCGGCGAGAGGCTGAGCGCGACCCGCTCGCGCGCCTGCGAGACCGCGATCGGTGCCAGACCGGTGAGCAGCCAGAGCAGCGCGAAGACCACCCGCTCGCTCGCCGAGGCGTAGCTCCACAGCAGGAGCGACCAGTAGAGGACCAGCCAGAGGAGGCCGTAGGGCAGGGCGAGGGGCCAGAGCAGCAAGGCGATCGCCGCGGCGACCACCAGGGGAGCGGGGCCGGCGAACAGGTGGCCCGCGATCCATCCGGTCAGCGTCCGCAGGAGGGCCGGGCCGCGGAGGGCCATCTCGAGGGCGAGGAACAGCCCGCCGCTCAGCAGGAGGCTGGTCAGCCCCCACAGGAGGAGGTCGTGGAGGACGAGATGCCGGGCGAGCAGGAGGTGCGGCAGGCGCAGGTAGCCGCGCGCGTACTCGACCAGCATGGTGCCGTAGCGCCCCTGCCAGCGGGCGACCTCGGCGCCGGCGAAGGCGGTCTCGGGGCGGCCGGGGTCGAGGCGTTCGGCGGTCGCGAGCGCGAGCGCCGCGCGCTCCGCCTCCCCCGTGCGCGCGTTGTCGACCGCCTGGACCAGGGCGCCGGCCGCCAGGTCCGGTAGCCCGCGCATCCCCAGGTGCTCGGTGGTGGCGATCAAGTCCCCGAGGATGCTCGCCGCCCGCCTCTCGTCATCGACGTAGAAGGCGGTGGTCCACTGGAGCCAGTCCTCCTGGAGGCGCAGGAGGGACTGCTGGACCTCCGGCGTCAGGGTGGGGCCGGGGCTGCCCGGGGCGACGGGGGTCTGGGCCCCGGCCGGCGGGGAGGCGAGGCCGGCGGCGAGCACCGCGGCGAGGACGGCCGGCCCGACCAGGGCGCGGCGCCGGCGCGCCGCCGAGCGGGGAGGGCGGGCCGCGCGAGCCCGCCACGCCCGCCGCTCATCCTCGTTTCTGGACATACCGGAGGCGCAGGCGGTAGAGGAGGTCCTCCATGGCGTTCGCCTCCTGCGCGGTGAGGTTGCCCGCGGTCTTTTGCCGGAGGACGTCGAGCAGATCGATGTAGAGCCGGGCGAGCTCCAGGTCTTCGCCCGACTCGCCGGTGGGCAGGGTGGCGTCGCCGAGGTAGAACGGGATCGGGTCGGCGAGGACGGCCAGCAGATCGTAGAAGCTCGGCGCCTCGCCCCCCGGCCCGAGAGGCGGGGCTTCGAGCGGCGGAGCCTGGGCGCCCAATCCGGCGTCGGGGCGCGGCGGCTCCTCCGCAACCTCCTCGCCGCGGGGAGGCGGCGCGGCGGGCTCCGGCTCCGGCCGGGCGGCGGTCTCCGGCGGGCGCTGCCTGGCCTCGTCCTCGAGAAAGCGGTACTCTTCCTTGAGGTCGCCCTCGGGGGTGAAGATCCGCTTGTCGGTGACCTTGATCCCGTCTTCGCTCACTGCGCGATCATCCTCGCTCCTACCTCGATCCTCGCGATGGAGCTGCATCTGAGGGCGGTTGAGGTCGATGCCCGATCGTAGCAAGGCCCCACCGGACCGGCAACTGAACGACGAAGGCCGTTCGCCCACCGACCTCGCCCGACTCCTCGACCTGGTCGCGCGCCTGCGCGCTCCCGACGGCTGCCCGTGGGACCGCGAGCAGACCCTCGCCGACGCCCGCGGCTATCTCATCGAAGAGGCGCATGAGGCCGCGGCGGCCGCGGCGGCGGGCGATTGGGACGAGATCGCCGGCGAGCTCGGCGACCTCCTCTTCCAGGTCGCCTTCGTCGCCCGCCTGGGGGCCGAGCGGGGGAAACTCGACCCGGACACGCTGGTCGGGCGGATCGAAGAGAAGATGATCGCCCGCCATCCCCACGTCTTCGGCGACGAGGCGGCGGAGACCGCCGAGGAGGTGCTTTCCGCCTGGGAGCGCCGCAAGCTCGCGGCCGGCGGCCCGGACCGCTCGCTGCTCGCCGGAGTCCCGGACTCGCTGCCGCCGCTGGTCGCCGCCTACCGCATGACCCAGAAGGCCGCCGGCGTGGGGTTCGACTGGCCCGAGCCCGCGGCGGTGCTCGACAAGCTCGCCGAGGAGACGGACGAGCTGCGCGCGGCCCTCGCCGCCGAAGCGCCCGACCGCGCGGCCCTCGCCGAGGAGCTCGGCGACCTGCTGTTCACCGCGGTCAACCTGGGACGCAAGCTGGGCGTCGACCCGGACGCCGCCTTGGCCGGCACCAACGCCAAGTTCCGCGCTCGCTTCCGCCACATCGAGGAGCGTCTCGCCGCCGGCGGCAGAAACCTCGCCGACGTCGGCCTCGAGGAGCTCGACCGCCTGTGGGACGAGGCGAAGGCGGCGAAGCATTCATGAAAGCCCAGACGCCAGCATGGGGCTCATCGTCGGCGGCAGGATCGGAGCTGTTGCTCCTCCTGAAATCCAGGACTCGTGTGCTGGTACCGGTGGTCGAGGACCACCTCTTTCTTGGCCTGAATCGATGACGTGCCCAGCTTTCTCGACGACGACCTCTTGACCAAGAAAATTGACCACGATATAGACCATGGTCTAAGGTCCGACCATGGAGACGATCGCCATCTCGAAGTTCAAGGCGACTTGCCTGGCGGTGCTGGAGAAGGTCCGCAAGACGGGCGAGCCGGTGCTGGTGACGCGGTTCGGGAAACCCGTAGCCGGAGTGGTGCCGCCACCGGGGCCGCCACGACCTGCGGGCTGGCTGGGGTCGTTTCGGGAGCGCGGGAAGATCCTCGGTGACGTCGAGGAGCCGGCGGTCCCGGCCGAAGACTGGGAGGCCCTCGAGCCATGAAGCTTCTCCTCGACACCCACATCTGGCTGTGGAGCCTCCTCGCGCCGGCGAAGCTCGGCCGACGGGTCGCCGAGGAGCTCGAGCGGGAGGACAACGAGCTCTGGCTGTCCCCGGTGAGTGTCTGGGAGGCGCTCGTCTTGGCCGAGAAGGGCCGGATTGAGCTCCTACCCGATCCCGAACGATGGGTGCGGGACGCGCTCCGAGAGGTGCCCATGCAGGAGGCGCCTCTCAACCGGGAGGTGGCGATCAAGAGCCGCCGGCTCCCGATCCCCGACAAGGACCCGGCGGACCGCTTCCTCGCCGCCACCGCTCATGTGTACGAGCTCACCTTGGTCACCAACGACAGCGACTTGCAGCAGGTCGAAGGGGTGCCGGCGCTGGCCAACTGAGGGGGAGTCGAGGCGAAGGCGAGCGAGCGGCGAGGACCACCGGGCTAACCTCTTGCCGCCTCGGCCTCCTCGGCCTCCTCGACCGCCTTCTCGACGTAGGGGTAGACCGTCTTCGCCAGCTTCTCGTGACCCCGGGCGTTGGGGTGGATGCGGTCGGCCTGGTTGAGGGCCGGGCGGGCCGCCACGCCGGCCAGCAGGAAGGGCACCAGCGGAACGTGGAGGTCGTGGGCGATCTGCGGGTACATCCGCTCGAACCGCCCCGAGTAGTCCGGGCCGTAGCTCGGCGGGATCTTCATTCCCAGGAGGATCGCCTGCGCCCCGTCCGCCCGGACGCGGTGGACGATCTCGCGCAGGTTCTTCTCCGTCGCCTCGAGCGGCAGGCCGCGGAGGCCGTCGTTGGCCCCGAGGCCGACCACCACGACGTCCGGGTTCTGCGAGAGGATCCAGTCGAGCCGCGCGACACCGCCCGCCGAGGTGTCGCCGCTCACGCCGGCGTTGACCACCCGGGCCGGGTGCCCGTCGGCGGCGAGCCGCTCCTCGATCAGCGCCGGGTAAGCCTGGTTCTCGTCGACTCCCAGGCCGGCGGTCAGGCTGTCGCCGAGAAACACGACCAGCGGCCCGCGCTCCGAGGCCGGAGCCGCCGGCGCCGGCCGGGAAGCCGGGGCCGGGGCCGGAGAGCGTCGGGTGGCGGCCGGGGCGCCGCCGCCCGGCGAGCCGCAGCCGCCGAGGAGGAGGACGAGGAGGGCGGACGGTAGGGCGAGTCGGCGCATGCTTCCCTTCCAATCGGACCGCGCGACCCCTCCATTCCCGCCACCCGGCGCAGGTTCCCGGCTGCTAAGCTCCCTTCCCGGATGGCCGAACCCCCGCGCGACCCGCCCCGCCTCCAGACCCGAGCCCTGACCAAGCAGCTGCCCTCCGGCGGCAGGATGCTGACCGTCCTCGACGCGGTCGACCTGTCGGTCGCGGCCGGCGAGTTCGTGGCGGTTCTCGGCCCCTCGGGGAGCGGCAAGTCGACCCTGCTCGGGCTCCTCGCGGGGCTCGACCGGCCGACCTCGGGGGAGGTGCTGCTCGACGGCCGGCCGATCCAGGACCTCTCCGAGGACCAGCTCGCGCTGCTCCGCCGGCGGCAGGTGGGCTTCGTCTTCCAGTCCTTCGAGCTGCTCGACAACCTGACCGCGCGCGAGAACGTGATGCTCCCGCTCGAGCTGCTCGGTGCCTCCGACGCGCGGGAGCGGGCCGGCCGCCTGCTCGACACGGTGGGCCTCGCCGAGCGCGCCCACCACTACCCCTCCCAGCTCTCGGGCGGCGAGCAGCAGCGCGTCGCCCTCGCCCGGGCGTTCGCCGCCGCACCGGCCCTGCTGCTCGCCGACGAGCCGACCGGCAACCTCGACAGCGCCACCGGCGAGAAGGTGCTCGAGACGCTCTCCGAGCTGCGCCGGAGCGAGGGCACGACCATGGTGCTGGTCACCCACGACCCGGTGGTGGCCGCCCTCGCCGACCGGCGCATCCACCTGCTCGACGGCCGGGTCGCGAAGATCGAATAGGGGCCTGTGAAGAGTCCCATGCGACCGAAGCGCCCGCGGCTGCTGCCGCTCGCCGTACGCGAGCTGCGCGGCGGCAAGGCGCGGCTCGCCTTCTTCACCGCCTGCCTGGCGGTCGGCGTCGCCGCGGTGGTGGCGGTGGCCGGGATCGGCGGCGGGATCGAGACCGGCCTCCGGCAGCAGGCCCGCCGGCTCCTCGCCGCCGACCTCGAGGTGACGGGCACCGGACCGCTGCCCGCCCGGCTCGACGAGCTCCTGGCGAAGACTCTCGCCGGCGTCGGCCCCTGGCAGCGGACCGACGTCAAAGAGCTGGTCACGCTGGTCGCGGCCGACGCGGCCGACTCGGCCGAAGGCGGCGCCGGAGCCGGCGCGCCGGGCAAGAGCCAGCTCGTCGAGCTGAAGGTGGTCGACGGCACCTACCCCTTCTACGGCACCCTGGAGCTGGCGCCGGGCCGGCCGCTCGGAGAGCTCCTGTCGAGCTCCGAGGGTGGCGCCGCGGTGGTCGCCCCGGAGCTCCTCGCGCACCTCGGGCTGGCGGTGGGCGACCGGCTGCTCGTCGGCGGCGTCCCGGTGCCGATCGCCGGCGTCGTGACCGCGGAGCCCGACCGGCTGGGCGGCGCCTTCGGCTTCTCCGCCGGGCCGCGCGTCTTCCTCGGCCCCCGCGCCTTCGAGCGCACGGGCCTCGAGACGACCGGCAGCCGGATTCGCTACCGGGCCCTGATCCGCCTGCCGGCCGACGCCGGCCGGGAGGTGGCCGACCGCGCCGCGCGGGCGATCCACGCCGCCCTGCCGGCCTCCGAGGGCTACCGGGTGGAGACCTGGGCCGAGGCCCAGCCCTCGCTGCGCCGGGGGGTCGACCGGGCGCAGCGCTTCCTCGGCCTGGTGGCTCTCCTGTCGCTGCTGGTCGGGGGGATCGGCGTCGGCCAGACCGTCCGCGCCTGGCTCGCCGGCCGCCTCGACGCGATCGCGGTGCTCGAGTGCCTGGGAATGCGTCCCCGGGAGGTCTTGGCGCTCTACGCCGGCCAGACCGTGCTGCTCGGCCTCGCCGGGAGCCTGGTCGGCACCGCCGCGGGCGTGGCGCTCGAGATCGCGGTGCCCCACCTGGCGAGCACGATCCTGCCCCCCGGCCTGATCGATCCCTGGCAGCCCTGGGCGATGGTCCGCGGTCTCGCGCTCGGCGTCGGCGTGGCCCTGCTCTTCGGGCTGCCGTCGCTCGGGGTCGCCCTGCGGGTGCCTCCGGCGCGAGTGCTCCGGCGCTCCGCCGACCCGCTCCCCGTCGCCCGCTGGCTGCGGGTGGTGACCGCGACCGCGGTGGTCGCCGGGGTCTGGGTCACGGCCGCCGTCCAGTCCCGCTCCGCCTGGATGGGCACCCAGTTCACCGCCGGCACCCTGGCGGCGACGGCGGCCCTCGCCCTCGCCGCCCGCGGCGTGGTCTGGGCGGTCGCCCGGACGCGCCGCGAGGAGCGGCGCCTCGCCGGGCGCTTCTGGCTGCGCCACGGCCTCGCGGCCCTCGGCCGGCCGGGCGCCGGAACGCTGGCGGCGATCGTCGCCCTCGGCCTCGGGGTGCTGGTGGTGGTCGGGCAGTGGCGGGTCGAGCGGCGCCTGACCTCCGAGCTCCTCCACGGCTTGCCCGCCGAGGCGCCGAGCGTCTTCCTGATCGACATCCAGCCCGACCAGTGGCCGGGGGCGGACCGGGCGCTCGAGGCGGCGGGCGCCACCCGGATCGACTCCGTGCCCGTGGTGATGGCGCGGCTCTCGGCCGTGGACGGGCGCAGCGTCGACACGATCGAGCGCACCCGGCGCGAACGGCGGCGCGAGGAGGGCGGCGACGGCGGCGGGGACGGCCGGTGGGCGCTCACCCGGGAGCAGCGCCTGACCTACCTCCAGAAGCTGCCGGAGGACAACCAGGTGGTCGCCGGCAGGCTCTGGTCGAAGCCCGGGGTCGCGGAGGTCAGCGTCGAGGAGGACTTCGCCCACGACCTGGGGGTTCACCTGGGCTCGAGCCTCCGCTTCGACGTCCAGGGCGTGCCACTCGATCTCACGGTCACCAGCCTGCGCAAGGTCGACTGGTCGACCTTCGGGATCAACTTCTTCCTGGTGGTCGAGCCCGGGGTGCTGGAGAAGGCGCCGCAGTTCCGGATCGCGGCCGCCCACCTGCCCGAGGGCGGCGAGGGGCCGTTCCAGGACCGGGTGGCGGCGGCGTTTCCCAACGTCACGGTGCTGCGGGTGCGGGAGATCCTCGACAAGGTGGTCGCGGTCATCCGCACGCTGGCCGGCGGCGTGCGCTTCGTCGGCGCGTTCACGGTGCTCGCCGGCACCGCGATCCTGGCCGGCGCGGTGGCCGCCGGCGCGGCCCGCCGGGGCCGGGAGGTGGCGCTGCTCAAGACCCTCGGGGCGACGCGCGCCGGGGTGGTTGCCGCCTACTCGATCGAGTACGCCCTGGTCGGCCTGGTCGCCGGGGTCATCGGGGCGGTGGGCGGCGGGGTGCTCTCCTGGGCGGTGGTGGTGCGGGGGATGGAGATCCCGTGGGCCCTCGACCCCCTGCCGCTGGTGGTCGGCGCCCTGGGCTCGGCGGCCCTGGCGGTGGTCGCCGGCCTGGCCGCGAGCGCCCGGGCTCTCAAGGTGCGTCCGGTCGAGGCGCTCCGGAGGGCGGGCTGAACCGCTGCGAGCTCCCTCGAGGTGGGTGGCTACTTGGCGGCGACGGAGGAGCGATCGACGAGGTAGCTGACCGGCACGAACCGGTAGCCGCGCGCGAGAGCCTGCGGCACCTCCTCCTCGAGCACCCGCAGGGTCTCGGGGTGGGGGTGGCCGATGGCGATGCCGGTGCCCTTCGTGCGCGCCAGCTCGAGCAGGCGGCGGAACTGGAACCGTACGGCCTCGCCCCGCGGGTCGGGGTCGAGGAAGACCTGGCGCTCGGCCGCCGGGATGTCGAGGGCGCGGGCGGTCCGGTAGGCGACGCTCTGCGGCGTGGTGCGCGAGTCGAGGAAGTAGAGCCCCCGCTTGCCGACCACCCGCAGGACGGCGTCCATCGAGGTCCGGTCGGCGGTCATCCGCGAGCCCATGTGGTTGTTCATGCCGATCGCGCCGGGCACCGCCTCGAGCGCGCGGCGGGTGGCCGCGGCCAGGTCCGTCCGGCTCATGGTCACGGTCAGCGCACCCGGGCCCGGGTTGGCGCCGTTCTCCGGCTGCATCGGGAGGTGGAGGATCATCTCCTCGCCCCGGCGGCGAAGCGCCGCCACCACCTGGCTCGTCCGGCTCTCGTAGGGCAGGACGGCGTAGGTCACCGGCACGCCCAGGGCCTCGATCCGGCGGACGTCGGCGACGCTCCTCCCCAGGTCGTCGATCACCAGGGCCACCGCGGCGCCACCGCCGGGCGGCGGGGGGCCCTCGATCGCCGGCAGCTTCACCCGCGGTGACGCTCGGCCTCTCGGGCTCGGTGGGGACGACCTGCGGCGACGGCGACTCGGTCGCCGCCGGGGCGGGTGGGCCGCGGCCGCCGGGCCTTCGGGCGGCGGGACGCGGGCGGTTTCGGGCCTCCGGAGGCCGCCGGTCGCGCCGGCCCCGGAGAAGGGCCAGCTCGACCGGTCCCCCGCCCCCAGGTAGAGGCCGGCCGCGAAGAGCACGGCGCCGGCCAGGACCAGGAGCGCCCAACGCAGCGCCGGCGTGCCGCCCGGTCGTCGCCGGCGGGGCCGCCGCCGGGTCCGGACGACGCGCTTCACCATCGAGTGCGCTCCGTCTCGGAGCCGCAGGGAGGGCAAGATGCGGCTAGGCGGCCTTCTTGGCCGCTTCGGGCGGCGCCTTGAGGCGCTCGATCCCCTTTTCGAGGATCAGGTCCGGCGGCTCGGCGCCCTTCTCCTCGATCCCCTCTTCGGTCTCGCTGAAGGTGCGCTCGCGGGCGTCGACCCGCTCGTCCGGCTGGAGCGGCTTGTCGAGCGGCTCGAAGTCCGGACCGGTGTAGAAGGCGTCGGCGAGGAACAGCACGCTGCCGCCCGAGAGCTCCAGCTTCGACTGGCGGCCGGCGTAGCCGAAGGTGTGCTCGCCGAGGAGCTCGGCGCCCGCCTTCTGGCGCAGGATCGCGGCCAGCAGCTCGGCCGGCCCGAGGGTCGCCCGGTCGGTGAGCACGACGATCCGGCCCTGCCACGCCCCGCCGTCGCCGGTGTAGGTCTCGAGCGGCCGGTCGCGGTCCTGGAGGCGTCCGAGGTCACCGCCGGCGAACAGGCCGCCCACCCGGTAAGCCGCCCGGGGATCGCCGCCGGCGGTGTCGCGCAGGTCGACGAGCAGCTTGTCCTGCTCGCCGAGGCGGCCGAGGATCTCCTTGACCTCGCCGGTCGTCCGGTCGTCGAACGCCGGGATGGTCAGGACGGCGACCCCGTCGTGATCCTCGAGCTTCGGCCGCGGCGGCTGGAAATCTTCGAGGGTCAGCTTGGTCTCGACGTTCTCGGCGAAGCGCACCAGCTTGAGCTTGACCTCGGTCCCCGGTGGCCCGGCCAGGATCTCCTCGAGCTCCCAGACCGGCATGACCCGCGTCTCCCGGCCCTGGATCTCGGCGATCAGGTCGCCCGCCTCGACGCCCGCCTGGTCGGCGGGACTGTCGGGCGTCACCGAGAGCACGTAGATCATGCCCCGCTCGCGCAACGGGAACAGGCCGCTGCGGGCCGCGCCGACCTGACGCGCCTCGAGGTAGGCCGGCACCGAGTCGTGCGGCACGAAGACCGCCAGCGGGTCGAGCGCGTCGGTGATCCCGTCGAGGGCCGCGTTCATCAGGGTGTCCTGGTCGGTCTCCTCGACGTAGGTCTGCTGGACCAGGCCGAGCGAGTCGGTGAACACCGAGAGGTACTTGTAGAGGGAGTCCCCGCCGGCGGCCGCCTGGTCCTGGGAGGCGGCTCCGAGGAGCGAGCCCGCGAGGATGGGCAGCACGAGGGCGGTCGAGGCGATGAAGAACAGGAAACGGCTTCGGCTCATGAGGTCTTCCAGGGGGCGCGGGTCATCGAAACAGGTGGATCCAGGCGCCGGGTCGAGGCGGATCGATCATGTCAGCGCAACCAGTCGAGAGGGTCTTCCGGACGGTTCTCCCGGCGGATCTCGAAGTAGACGCGGCGGGATGCCGAGCCCACGGTATCGCCCAACTGTAACACGTCGCCCCGGTGCACCAGGAGCTTCTCGAGCCCGGCGTAGAGGGTGAAGACCCGCCCTGCGTGGTGCACCACCACGGTCTCGCCGTAGCCTTCGAACGGGGCGGCGTAGAGGACCTTGCCGGGGTAGACCGCGCGCACCACTTCGCCCTCGGCTCGGGGCGCGATCTCGATGCCGTTGTGCGGGATCTCGGTCTGGTAGCGCGGATCGCGACGCGGGCCGAACCCCAGGGTCACCTTGCCGTCGAGCGGCCAGTCGAGGACCCCGCGGAACTCCTGGATCGGCTGCCCGGAGAGCGGCGAGGTGGTGCGGCCGTAGAGGAAGTCGACCAGGTTGGCGAGCTTGCGCTCCTTGTCGACGAGGCCCTGAGCCCGGGCCGCGAGGCGCCGGCTCTCGGCTCTCGCCCGGTCGAGGAGCCGGGCCTGGCGGGTACGCGCCGAGGCGAGCTCGGCCCGGCGCGCCTCGGCCTCCGCCGCCCAGCGCTCGACCTCGCGCTGTTGGGCGAGGAGACGGTCGCGCTCGGTCTCGAGGCGGGTCTTCGACTCGAGGTAGCGATCGACGGCGCCGGCGTCACGCCGGACCAGGAAGCGCAAGAGGCGGATCGCCGCCGGCAGGTCGGGCCCCGGCCGAACCGACAGGAGCAACCGCAGGTGGCCGTCGCGCCCCAGCCGGTAGAGGCCGGCGAGCCGGCGCTCGAGGGCGCGTCGCGTCGCCTCGAGGGTGGCCGCGAGCCGTTCGACCGCGGCCCCGGTCTCGGCGACCCGACGCTCCGCCTCGCTCCGGGCGGCGCCGGCCTCGGCGACCCGCTCCTCCTGGAGCCGCAGGTCGAGGTCGGCCGTCGCCAGCCGCTCCTCGAGGCTGTGCTCGCGCGAGCGGGCCGCGCGCAGCTCCGCCTCGAGCCGGACGACCTCGCGCCGGATCGCGGTCAGGTCCTGCTCGCGGCCGGCGGCCGACGGCGGCTCGGCCGCCACCACCGAGGCGAGCAGCGCACCGAGGAGCGCGCCGCTCAGGAGACGGGGAATCGGGCAAACCATCCACCCCCGATACTACCGGGAGAGGCTCCCGGCCCAGACACCGTCGGATGCCCGCCGGGCCGTTCGCCCGGCCGAGACAGAGCTCGGCCAGAGGACCGTGCTCGCCGATGGAAACTCCATGGACTCGAAGCAGCGCTCGGTGCCCCGCGAGCCGTTCGCCCGGCCGAGACAGAGCTCGGCCGCTTCATGGGTTCGGAGTGATTCCGAGCCACGGGACGATGGCGGGGGGCACCCGGTCAGAAGCTCTTGAGCGCCTCGTCCTCGTCCTCGTAGACGTCGAACACGGTGATCAGCTGGGTGATCTGCAGGATGTCGGCGACCTTCGGCGGCAGGTCGAGGAGCTTGAGCTTGCCGCCCCGGTTGGTCGCGGTGGTGTACGCGCTCACCAGCTCGCCCACCCCGGAGGAGTCGATCGTCGACACGTCCCCCAGGTTGACGAGGATCTTCTTCGCACCGGCGGAGAGCGCTTCGTGGATCGCGTCGCGCAGCGCCACGTCGCCCACCCCGATGGTGATCTTGCCCTTGAGGTCCAGAATCGTCACGCCTTCTCGCTGCCGCACGTTGACTCGCATCGCTTCCTCCTCTGGCTCGCTAGCTCTCGTCAGGCTCCTGGCGCTCGGCGGCGCTTCCTGCCTCCGCGTCCCCGTCCGCGCCACCGCTCAGGCGTTTGCGGAGGGTCACCTGGGTGCCCCGGCCGGGCCGAAAATCGTAGTCGATCTCGTCCATGAACTTCTGCATGTAGAAGATTCCCCGGCCGTTCGGCCGGAGCCGGTTCTCCGGTGCCAGGGGGTCGTTCAGGTGTCCCGGATCGAACCCCTCGCCCTGGTCCCGGACCCGCACCACCAGCTCCTCGGCGCCGAGCTCCAGGTCGATCTCCACCCGCTTGTCCGGCTCGAGGCGATTGCCGTGCTTGATGGCGTTGGCCACCGCCTCGCGCACCGCCAGGTCGATCCAGTGACGGCTCTCCGCGTCGAGGTCGTAGGCGCCCAGGGCGTCGGCCAGGACCGCCTGGACCAGCTCGATGTTCTCGAAGCGGCTGCCGATGGTGAGGTGGAACGGGAGTGGATCGGCCGGCATCGCAACGCTCGGAGGAGCAGTCTAGCAGAGAAGCCGGCGCTTTCGGCCCGTCACCGGAGCCACGCCTGGGCCGACTCCAGGCCGCCCGTGGGCAGCTTCTGGAGCACCCAGGGAATGATGAACAGGAGCTGCACCAGGTCGAATGCCGCGTGGGCCGCGATCGCCGGCAGCACCGTCCGGCGCCAGCGCACCAGGAAGGCGAAGAGCAGCGACAGGAAGGTGATGCCCGACGAGCATGAAGGGCTGCTCGTAGGACAGGTGGGCGAGGACGAAGAGGGCGGTCGAGAGCGCGATCCCCACCCGCGGCTGGAGGAAGCCCCGGAAGAAGGTCTCCTCGACCACTCCCGCGGTCAGGCCGAGCGCGATCCGCATCCCGAGCGGCAGCGCCGCGATCAACGGGATCACGTCCGGCGGCGCCTTGGGCAGCAGGTCCTGGCCGCCGGCGAGCCAGATCCCCGCGGCCACCGCCACCACCAGCGCGATCACCAGCACCCAGCCGGCGGCGCCGGCCGCCAGCCCGAGCGCGAGCTCGAAGCCGGGGCGCTCCGAGCGCAGGCCGAACTGGCGGGCGAACTGGCCGGCCAGAGACCGCCCGCCCCGGCCGGCGTAGCCGAGGACGAACCAGGCGACGAGCGACAGGACGAGGAGGCTCTGGAGCAGGAACACCCGCGGCCCCGAGACGTCGGCCGGCTCGAGGGTGCGGGACTCGCCGAGCAGGGCCAGGGGCAGGAAGACCCCGATGAACAGGATCGAGGCCACCACCAGGAACGCCGCCGCCCGCCGCCACGGGCTCTCGAAGCCGGGCGGCAGGACCCCGCGGAGCTCGGTCCAGCGGTCGACCAGCCAGGCGGCGCCGCCCGCCAGGAGCACGGTCAGCAGCAGGCGCAGCGTGCTCCCGGTGTCGATCACGCGAGCGGCCCGCTCATCCGGCCTCGGCCGCCTCGGGGGGAAGGACCAGGACCGGGCAGGGCGCCGAGCGGACCAGGCTCTCCGCGATGTGGCCCATGAGCGCTTGGCGCAGGGCGCTCGAGCCGTGGCGGGCGACGATCATCAGGTCGGCCCCGACCTCGCCGGCGAAGGACGGGATCTCCACCGCCGGCCGGCCGCGCAGCACCACCCGCTCGACCCCCGCCGGGGCGCCCTCGGGGAGCTCGGCGAGCCACTCGTCGATGCGCTGGAAGGCGCGCTCCCGCATCACCCGGAAGTAGTCGTGCTGCGGATCCTCGAGCGAGTAGAGGTCCGGGTAGGGGAAGCTCGTGTCGATTACCGCCAGGACCACCACCGCGGCCCCCACCGAGCGCGCCAGGCCGAGGCCGTGGCGCAGCGAGCGCACCGAGACCTCCGAGAAGTCGACCGGGATCAGGATCTTGCGGTAGGGGTAGTGTTCGGTCATGGCGTCCATGGCCTCGCAAAGGGCGATGGTATAGGGATCGGGGCGGCCCGTGCAATCCGATACCGGGGCCGGGCGGCGTGGTAACATCGGCGGCCGGCGATCCGTTTCCCGCCTGCCATCCCGAGCCCTCCACGAAGAACGTTCCAGGTCACGAGAGCGCCGCCTGCAGAACGGCAGCAACGGAGCGCGGAGGGACTGCCGATCGACACCCTGGATCGATCGCAACCGTCTAAGGAGAGATCCATGAGCCGTTTTCCCGGCGTCGACTTCATCGACTTCGACTCCCTGATCTCCGAAGAGGAGCGCCTGGTGCGCGACACCGTGCGCGCCTTCGTCGAGGACAAGGTCGTGCCGATCATCGAAGAATGCCATCGGGAGGCCCGCTTCCCGATGGACCTGGTCCCCGCGATGGCCGAGCTCGGCCTGTTCGGCTCGACGATCGACGAGTACGGCCTGCCCGGCCTGAACAACGTGGCCTACGGGCTGATCATGCAGGAGCTCGAGCGCGGCGACTCGGGGCTCAGGAGCTTCGTCTCGGTCCAGAGCGCGCTCGTCATGTACCCGATCTACACCTTCGGCTCGCAGGCGCAGAAGGACCGCTGGATCCCTGCTCTCGGCTCGGGCCGGGCGATCGGCTGCTTCGGCCTGACCGAGCCCGGCTTCGGCTCGAACCCGGGGGGGATGCTGACGACCGCCGTCAAGGACGGCGACTCCTGGGTGCTCAACGGCTCGAAGCAGTGGATCACCAACGGCACGCTCGCCGAGGTGGCGGTCGTCTGGGCGAAGACCCCGGACGGCGTGCGCGGCTTCCTGGTCGAGAAGGGGACACCCGGCTACACCTCGTCGGACCAGCACGGCAAGTTCTCGCTGCGCGCCTCGGTGACCTCCGAGCTCGGCTTCGCCGACTGCCGGATCCCGGCCGAGAACATGCTGCCCGGCACGACCGGCTTGAAGAACGCCCTGATGTGCCTCAACCAGGCGCGCTACGGCATCGCCTGGGGCGGCCTCGGAGCGGCGATGGACTGCTACACGACCGCGCTCGAGTACGCCAAGGAGCGGGTCCAGTTCTCCGGCCAGCCGATCGCCTGCCACCAGCTCATCCAGGAGAAGCTCGTCTGGATGGTCTCCGAGATCACCAAGGGCCAGCTCCTGGTCCTCCAGCTCGGGCGGCTCAAGGACCAGGGCCGGCTCAAGCACCAGCAGGTCTCCCTCGGCAAGCGCAACAACGTCTGGGTGGCCCGCGAGTCGGCCAAGCTCGCACGCGAGATCCTGGGCGCCAACGGCATCGTGGACGACTACCCGGTGATCCGCCACATGATGAACATCGAGTCGGTCTTCACCTACGAGGGCACGCACGACGTCCACGGGCTGATCATCGGCGAGGCGATCACCGGCATCCCGGCGTTCAACGCCCCCGAGCGCTCGGCGCCGCGCCCGGCGGGCCGGCCGATCGGCGGGGAGGTCGAGATGGCGCAGGAGGTCGGAGGATGAGCCTCGACCACCTCTTCGAGCAGGGCTTCATCCGGGTCACCGAGCGGGCGGCGGTGGCGGCCTCCCACACCATGGGCCTGGGCCAGCGCAAGGTCTCCGACCAGGTCGCCGTCGAGGCGATGCGCTCCGAGCTCGACACCCTGGAGATCGCCGGCCGGATCGTGATCGGCGAGGGCGAGCGCGACCAGGCGCCGATGCTCTACGTGGGCGAGGAGGTGGGGCGCTTGAAGGGGCGGCCCGAGGTCGCCGACGCCACCGAAGGCGCCATGGCGGTCGACATCGCCGTCGATCCGCTCGAGGGCACCAACCTGTGCGCCACCGGCACGGGCGGGGCGATCGCCGTGCTCGCGGCCGCGGAGCGCGGCGGGCCTGCTCCACGCCCCCGACACCTACATGCAGAAGCTCGTCGTCGGGCCGACCGCCAAGGGGTGCGTTCACCTCGACGCGCCGGTCGCCGAGAACCTGCGCAACATCGCCAAGGCCTTCGGCCGCGAGGTCGCCGACCTGACGGTGGTGGTGCTCGAGCGCGAGCGCCACGTCGACCTCATCCGGGACATCCGGGAGGCCGGCGCCCGGATCCGGCTGATCGGCGACGGCGACCTGTCGGCCGGCATCTCGGCCGCGGTCCGGGGCACCGGCATCCACGCCGTCTTCGGCATCGGCGGCGCGCCCGAGGGCGTGCTCACCGCGGCCGCCATGCGCTGCCTGGGGGGCGAGATCCAGGCCCGCCTGGTGGCGGTCGACGAAGCCCAGAAGGGGCGCCTCGAGTCGCTCGGGTACACCGACCTCTCGACCGTCTACTCGACGGAAGACCTCGCCCCCGGCGACGAGATCCTGTTCAGTGCCACCGGCGTGACCGACGGCGAGCTGCTCAAGGGCGTGCGGTTCTTCGGCGGCGGGCGCCGCACCTCGACTCTGTTCATGTCCTGCCCGCGGAAGATCATCCGCTTCGTCGACACGATCCACCGGGAGGACGCCAATGTCCCCGTGCGGTTCGCGTAGCAACCGCCCTCGGGGCGACGTTCCGGGTAGGATCGGTCGCCGATGATCAAGCCCGACCGCTGGATCCGCGCCTGGGGCGAGGCCGGGGGCGTGGACCCCTTCTCGCCCGGCCAGGTCAACGCGGCGAGCTACGACGTGCGGGTCTCGGAGCACTGGATCTGCCCCACCCGGGATCCGGAGGAGTTCCGCGCCCCCCACGTCAAGCTCTTTCCCGGCGAGGTGGTGCTCGCCTCGACCCTCGAGCACGTCCGGATCCCGCGCGACGTGGCCTGCGACCTGAAGCTCAAGTCGACCCTGGGGCGGCTGTGGATCAACCACTCGCTCGCCGGCTGGTGCGACCCGGGATTCCAGGGCAACATCACGCTCGAGCTCCAGAACCTCGGCCCGGAGCCGTTCGTCCTCGAGGCCGGCCGGCGCATCGCGCAGCTCATCTTCATCCAGATGGAGAGCGAGCCCGACGTCGCCTACGGCGAGCCCGGCTCGTCGAGCCATTACCAGGGCCAGCGGGGCACCACCACCGCGCGCGACTGAGCATGAGCATCGCCGGCAACATCCAGACCATGGAGCTCTCCGAGCTCCTGCAATGGCTCTCCCAGGGCAGCAAGACGGGCACCCTGGTGATCGACAACGGCGAGGTCGCCAAGCGGATCTTCTTCCGCCACGGCCGGATCATCTCCTCGGCGTCGACCGACCCCCACGAGCACCTGGGCCACTTCCTCGTCAGCCATGGCTTCATCACGGAGGACGAGCTCGCCAAGGCGATGGCGAACCAGGAGTCGTCGAAGATGCTCCTGGGCAAGATCCTGACCACCAACGGCGCGATCTCCGAGCAGGACCTGCACCGGCTGCTGCGCTTGAAGGCCGAGGAGTCGATCTACGACCTGTTCGCCTGGCGCGAGGGGGAGTTCCGCTTCATGGAGGAGGAGCTCCCGGGCGACACGATGGTCCCGATGGACCTGCCGGTGACCTCGATCGTCCTCGAAGGCGTCCACCGGATCGACGAGTGGCAGCGCATCCGGACGATGATCCCCAACGACCAGGCGATCCCCGTCGCGGTGGTCGGCGACCTGCTGGCGGACCCGGAGCTCCCGCCGGCGGACCGCAACGTGCTCGAGCAGGTCAACGACGACCGCACCGTCGAGGAGATCCAGATCCAGACCCACTCGAGCGAGTTCCTGGTCTCGAAGGTCCTCTACGACCAGGCGCGCAAGAAGCGCCTCAAGATCGTCCGACCCCGGTGGAAGCGGAGCGGCGAGACCCCGGCGAGCCTCGCCGCGGGGGCGACCGGTACCGGCGCCAAGGCGAGCGTCGGCGCCGACGAGCTGGTGGTCCAGGCGAAGAAGCTGATCAGCCGCAAGGAGTTCGAGAAGGGCCTGCGCCACCTGCGCGCCGCCCGCAGCCTCGAGCCCGACGCCAAGGCCGTGCTCCAGGCGATGGAAAAGGGCGAGGAGATCGTCGGCGCCCAGATGGAGCTCTCCGGCATCAGCCTCGACTCGGTGCCGAGCCTGACGCGCACGATGCAGGAGCTCACCAACCTCCAGCTCACCCCCCAGGAAGGCTTCATCCTGACCCGGGTCAACGGCAGCTACGACATCCGCTCGATCGTCAAGATCAGCCCCATGCCCCAGATCGACGCGTTGCTGGTGTTCTACCGGTTGCTCGAGGCGGGGCACATCGAGTTGAGCTAGGAGGGGATCCCCACCCGGCCTTCGGCCCGGCGATCGGTGCCCTTCGGGTCGTTCCCCCGGCCCCGCGGCCGGCACCCAGCCCGCCCCACGAAAACACGACCCGCCTCCACCCTCGGCGCCGGCCTTCACAACCGCGGCCGCGACACCTCCGGGTTCCCCCGCACCGCGAACCTGAGCGGCCACTCCGCCGCCTCCCCCGCGTACCCCACCCCGACCCGCGCCCCCCGCACCACCTCCCCGTCCGCCACCGGCTCCCCCGCCGTCAGCACCAGCTCCCCCTCCCAGAGCGGCGCCCCGTCGAAGCTCCGGTCGATCCCCAGCGCCCGGCAGAGCTTGCCCGGCCCGCCGGCCAGGTCCCCGGGCTTGAGCCGGCGCTCCGGGGCGAACCCCCGCCGCGCGCGCATCTCCCCGGTCCCCGCCACCGCCTCCCCGGAGCGCAGCAGCACCGCGTGGCCGTCGTCCTCCGTGTTGCAGACCGCGTTCAAGCACCAGTACATGCCGTAGATCAAGTAGACGTAGGCGTGGCCGCCCCCGCGGTAGAGCCGGCGGCTGCGCTCGGTCACCGGGCCGGCGTGGGCGTGGCTCGCCCGGTCGCCCGCGCCGAGATAGGCCTCGGTCTCGACCAGGCGGAGGACCAGCGGCTCGCTCCCCGGCGTCCGGCGCACCAGGTAGCGGCCGAGCAGGTCCCGGGCGACCGCCTCCGAGGAGCGGCGGTAGAACGCGGGCGGCAGCGGGGCGAAGCGGTCCACGGGGGCGAAGACCCTACCATCGGCCGCCGGCACGGCGAGGCCGCCTCAGAGCGCCCGGCGCGGCGGCACCACGGCGCTCGCCAGCAGCAGGCCGGTGGTCAGGGCGATCGCGACCAGCGTCATCTCGAAAGCGGCGTGGACCCCGGAGAGGACGTCCCGATCGAGAAGCGAGGCGAGGCTCCGGAAGCCGAGGCTCCCGGGCACCAGCAGGATCAGCCCCGGCACCTGGATGAGAGCCGCGGGCCGCAGGCCGTAGCGCGCCACGAGATTGCCCGCTACCCCCACCAGCAGGGCCCCCAGGAAGCCCGCCAGCTCCGGCCCCAGGACCAGCCCCCCGAGGCGCACGCCCTCGACCGCGATCAGGCCGGCGAGGACGATCCAGCCCGCGTCGCGCGGCCGCGCCCGGAAGAGGATGGTGAAGCCGGCGCCGGCGGCCAGGAGCGCCAGCCACCGCACCCAGCCCGGCGCGGCGACCGGCTCCAGGCCGGGCACCGCGCCGATCACGGCCGCGGCGAGGCTCGAGCCGACCGCCACCCCGAAGGCGAGGCCGAAGAAGACCGCGCCGGCGCCGGCGAAGCGGGCGCTGCCGGCGACCAAGTGGCGGGTGGCCAGCTCGGTGACCGCGACGGTCACCGTGAAGCCCGGGATGAGCACGATGAGCCCGGCCAGGATGACGACGAAAGTCGAGAGGTGACCGAAGGCGCCTGCGGCGAAGGTGGCCGCGGCGGCGGCGAGGGTGGCGGCCAGGGGCTCGAACACCCGCACCGTCGCCGGCCGGCGCGAGAGGACGCTCGAGAGGAGACCGATGGCGAGCCCCAGGACGCCGGCGGCGCCCATCTCCGGCCAACCGCCGCCGAAGAAGTACGCCGCGGCCGCCGAGGCCAGGCCGAAGGCGAGCACGGTGGCCGGCGCGCCGTAGCGAACCGGCATCGCCTGGAGTGAGCTCAGCCGCCGCGCCGCGCCGGCGACGTCGATCCGCCCCTCGGCGAGGGCGGCCAGCAGCTCGTCGAGCTCCGAGAGGCGCTCGAGGTTCACCTCCGCGGGCTCGACCCGTTCGAGGAAGGTCCGCTGGGCGTCGCCCTCGCCGAACGAGGCGAAGAGCGCGGTGGGGGTCGAGAAGTACTGGCCGCGGATCCCGAGGCGGCGCGCGGCGAGCTCCATGCCCTCCTCGACCCGGTGCGAGGGGCTGCCGGCGGCGTGGAGCGCGCGGCCCAGTCGCATCACGACGTGGATCGGGTCGGCGAGCGGCGGCTCGCCGGCGGCGAGCCGGGCATCGGCGGCGGTTTCCTGGCGGCTCATCGGTGGGCGATCCTATCTCCCGCCGCTATACTCGCCGGGCCATGGTCGCCCTGCCGCCGCTGTTCGAGGAGATCCCCGAGCCGTTCCGCGAGGCCTACGACCCCGAGGCCCCCTGGGCGCTCCTCGGCGAGCCGCTCGGCCGGCTGCTCGAGGGGCTACGCCGGGACTTCCCCGGCAACCGCCTGGACGCCGAGACCGGTCCGGGAGCCCACCTGCGCGGCGGCGGGATCGTCGTCGGCCGCGGCGCGTCGGTGGCACCCGGGGTGGTCATCGACGGCCCGGCCTGGATCGGCGAGGGAGTCGAGATCCGCACCGGCGCCTTCCTCCGCGGCGGGGTCTGGATCGGCGACGGCGCGGTGGTGGGCGCCAACACCGAGGTCAAGCGCTCGATCCTCTGGCCGGGCGCCAAGGCGCCGCACCTCGCCTACGTCGGCGACTCGATCCTCGGCACACGGGTGAACCTGGGCGCCGGCACGATCCTCTCGAACTTCCGCCACGACGGCGGCGACATCGTGATCCCGGGCTCGAACGGCAAGCACATCGCGACCGGCCTCCGCAAGCTCGGCGCGGTCCTGGGCGACGGCGTCGCGACCGGCTGCAACTCGGTCCTCCACCCCGGAGTGATCGTCGGCCGCGAGTCGATGACCTACCCCGGGACGATGCTCCGCGCCGGGATCTACCCGGAGTGGAGCATCGTCAAGCTGCGCCAGAACCTCCAGATCCTGGCGAGGCGGCGGTAGAGCGAGCGGCCTCGTTCGGTGCCCACCGCGCCGTTCGCCCGGCCGAGACAGAGCTCGGCCCGGGCACCGGCATGCGTGGGCGGGCCGGGATCGCCTCCGGCCTGGCAGTCGGTGCCCGGCGCACCGTTCGCCCGGCCGAGACAGAGCTCGGCCGCTTCATCCGGGGTTGCCCTGCTGGAGCTCCCGGCCCGGCCTCACTCGGGATACCGCACCACGACCAGCGTCCGGTCGTCGTGCGGGGGGCGGCCGCGGCTGAAGCCGTCGACGTCGTCGAACACGGCCTGCACGATCTCCTCGGCCGGGCGGTCCCGCCGCTTCCGCACCACCGCCAGCAGCCGCTCGACCCCGTACTCCTCCCAGTGGTCGTCGCTCTTGCCCCGGGTCTCGGTGAGCCCGTCGGTGTAGAGCACCAGCAGGTCGCCCGGCCCGATCGTCACGAAGCCCCGCTCGTAGGTGGCGTCGGCGACCGGGCCGAGCACCGTGCCCCCCTCCTCGAGCGGCCGCTCCTCGCCGGCGGCCGACAGGTAGTAGGGCGGCGGATGCCCGGCGTTGACGTAGATGAACGTGCCGTGGGTCTCGAGCTCGCCGTAGAACATCGACACGAAGCGGCTGGTGAGCGTCGACTCGTGGATGATCCGGTTGAGCCGCTCGACGGTGCGCACGATCTTGAAGTCGCGCCCGAGCCCCATCCTGAGGCCCATGTGGATGTCGCGCGTCTGGAGCGCCGCCGGCAGCCCGTGGCCCGAGACGTCGGCGATCGCGAGACCCATGATCTTGTCCGACAGCGGCACGAAGTCGAAGAAGTCGCCGCCCACGCTCTCCACCGGCACGTTCCGCCCGAAGAGGTCGAACGAGCCGAAGACCGGCGGCCGCTTGGGGAGGATCGACGCCTGGATCTTCCTCGCCTCCCGGAAGATGCCTTCGAGCCGCTCCTGGCGGATCTTCTGGTTCAGGCTGTGGCGCAGGATGCCGAGCGAGAAGAGCACGTCGTCGCGGTGGTGGCCTGGCGCCACGTTGAAGGCCAGGATGTAGTCGTCCGCCACCTCGATGGCGGCGAACTGCTGAACCCCGAGAGCCTCCTCGAGCGAGCGGTCGAACCGGGGATCGGCCTCGTCCATGTAGACCAGCCCCTTGTCGAGCAGGATCTGCACCGGCTGGTAGGAGATCGGCACCCGCAGGCCGGTCGGCGCGACCTTGGTGTCGCCGAACACCTTCTCGAGCACGAAGTTCTTGCCCTGGCGGCGGTAGAGCCGGCCGGCGTAGAGCCCGAGCTTCGCCCCGGAACTGGCTGATGATGAGCGAGACCGCATGGTGGATCGTGTCGCCCACGTCGTCGCTGCGATCGATCGCCTCGACGGCCTGCTCCACCTTCTTCATCAGCTCCCGGTAGTTCACCGGTCGGCTCTCGACGGCGGCGCTCAACGGTGGGCGCTCCTCATGCTTGCTGACCCTCTCTCTGTCGCCGAACCTTTATCCATGATCGATGATCGCCCGCACGATCGCGTCCTGCGCCCGCCGGGCTTGCCAGGCGCTGTGCGTCCGGTTGGCGAGGATGGAGAACACGTAGAGACGTCCCGAGCGAGCCCGGGCGAAGCCCGAGAGGGCGGAGACGCCGTCGAGGGTGCCGGTCTTGGCGAACACGTTGCCGCGGTACGGAGCCTCGGTAAGACGCTTTTCGAGCGACGCCCCCATCTCCCCGGAGGCCGGCAGGGAGCGCACCAGCTCCTCGCCCCAGCGGTGAGCATACATGTGCCGGAGCAAGCGGACGACCTGGTCGGCCGAGAAGCGGTTCGCCCGGCTCATCCCCGAGCCGTCGACCATGTGGTAGCTCCCCGGCTCGATCCCCGCGCGCTCCAGGAACTCGGCCACCGCTTCGAGCCCTCCGCGCCAGGAGCCGTCGCCGCAGTGCTCGGCACCGAGCGTCTTGAGCAGGCTCTCGGCGTAGAAGTTCTGGCTCCGCTTGTTCGCCACCTCGATCGCCGTGAGCAACGAGGTGCGGTGGGCTGCGATCCGCTCCCAGGCGCCGGCGGGCAGCCGCTCGAGGGCGCGGGTCTCGCCGCGCAGAGCGACCCCCTCCTGGCCGAGCGCCTGGGTGAGCGCCGCCCCGAAGTAGGCGACCGGGTCGGGCACCGTGATCCAGGTGTCGAGCGGCGAGGCGCCCCGGTAGACCGAGCCCCGGACCTCGATCTCGGACGCCTCGGGCCGCCGGGTGACGATCACCTGGTGGGAGCGCCGGGAGCCACTCACCTGGGTCAAGTTCTGGACCGGGAAGAGACCGAGGTGGGGCCGCACGTCGACCCGGGCGTGGCCGCTCTTGCTCGGCGACACCTGGACCCAGACGCAGTTGTCGTTGAACGACAGGGCGGCGATCGGCGCCTCGTACCAGTGTGCGAGCTGGTCCGTCGGCCAGTCGGGATGGATCTCGCGGCCCTCGAAGAAGCCGTCGACCAGGAGCAGGTCGCCCTCGACGCGCCCGATGCCGCGCTCACGGAGCGCCGCCGCCCAGGGCCGGAAGGCCGAGTAGCCGTCGCCGGTGAAACGCTCGGAGATCGTCGGATCGCCCGCGCCGACCACCGCCAGGTCGCCGTGGAGCACCCCGCCCTCGACCCGTCCGCGTGCGAGAAGCGGCGTCTCGAAGACGTAGCCGGGCCCGAGCGTCGCGAGCGCGGCCGAGGTGGTGAAGAGCTTGGTGTTCGAGGCCGGGATCCGCAGCTCGTCGGCGTCGTAGGTGTAGACCGGAGCGCCGGACGCGACGTCGGCGACCTCGACGCCGAGCTGTGGCGCCACGTGCAGGGCGCCCCGCACCTGGGCGTTGACCGCGGCGTTGAGGGCGTCGAGGTCGACCGCCGGCGGGGCGGCCGCCCAGAGGCCGCCGGCGAAGACCGCCAGCAGGACGAGCAGGACGGTCGCCGGCGAGGCGGGGCGAGGCACGGAGGCGGGGGTTCGGTTCTTCACGACAGCACTGCGACCATGAGACCGGCAGCGTAGCCCAAGGGCGGCCCGCGTACAACCCGAAGGTCGCGCCCGCGCCCCCGCCTCCTGTGAAGCCTCCTGTAGAATCGCCGCGGACTTTCGGAGGACGACCCGACGTGGCGAAGGAACCAGGCGGAGCGCGCATCGTCCGGCACGGCCCCTACCCGGAGCTCACCTGGGCCGCGATCCTCACCGGCTACGCCATCGGCTCGCTGATCGCCGTCTCGATCGGCTACCTGGCCTTGAAGCTCGGCTTCTCGATCGAGGGCTCCGAGCTCGCGGCGATCCTCGGCTTCGGGGTGCTGCGCGGCGCGCTCGCGGCGCAACTCGATCATCGAGAACAACATCGTCCAGACCCTGGCCTCCGGGGTCAACGGGGCGTCGCCCGGGATGATGTTCTCGCTGCCCGCGCTGTTCATCCTCGGCTACACCGACTTCAACCGGCCGCTGGTCGTCGTCGGCTGCATCGCCGGCGGCATCCTGGGGGTGGCGTTCATCATCCCGCTCAGAAAGCAGATGATCGACTTCGACCGCCTGGCCTATCCCGGCGGCATCGCCACGGCCGCCGTGCTCAAGGCGCCGGGCGCCGGCATCCGCAAGGCCTGGCTGCTGCTGGGCGCGGCCGTCGTCTCCGGGGCGGCCCAGTACTGGAGCCTCGCGAGCGGGGTCGAGAACTGGAACCTGGGCGCGGCGCTCGGCATGCCGGTCTACATGAACGGCATCTGGTACCTGTCGCTCCTGACCCTCGGGGTCGCCTACCTCGCCGGGCGCGGCGGCTTCTTCTTCGTGGTCGGCGGGTTCGTCTGCTACTGGGTGCTGGCGCCCCTCCTCGCCTCCCAGGGCCTCTTGCCGCCGCCCGCCGAGCTCGCCGGCACCGACGTCGCCTCCTGGCTGCGGGTCACCCTCTTCCGGCCGGTCGGCATCGGCATGCTGGTGGGCGGTGCGCTGACCGGCATCGTCCTCGCCCTGCCGCTCGTCGCCTCGGCGATCCGCAGCATGCAGAGCGCCGCCAAGACCCGCTCGGTCGTCTCGCGCGACGAGATGCCGATCAAGCTCCTCTACCTGGCGATCGGCGGCGCGCTCGTCCTGCTCTCGGTGATCGCGGTCTTCTCCGTCCCGGAGATGAGCATCGGCCGGGGGATCGCCATGGCGGTCCTCGGCACGCTCTGGATCTGGGTCGCCGGCGTCGTCCTCTCCGAGTGCATCGGCCGCACCAACTGGTCGCCGCTCTCGGGCATGACCCTGATCGGCGTGACCATCCTGATCTTCGTCGCGAGCGGCATGAGCGATCGTGCGACGGTCGTCGCCTCGGTGGTGGTCGGCTCGGCGATGTGCGTGGCGATGGCGCAGGCGACCGACCTGATGCTCGACCTGAAGACCGGCTACCTGGTGGGTGCCATCCCGCGGCGCCAGCAGATCGCGCAGTTCCTCGGCACCTGGCTCGGACCGATCATCGTCATGACCGTGCTCGTCGTGCTGTGGAAGGCCCACGGCATCGGCGGCGACGAGATCCCGGCGCCCCAGGGCCAGGCGCTCGCGACCGTCATCCGGGGCATCCTCGGCGGCGACATCCCGCTCGCCAAGTACGCCGCCGGTGCCGGGCTCGGGGCGCTCCTCTCGTCCTCCGGCATCGGCGGGCTCGGCGTGCTGGTCGGCCTCGGCTTCTACCTGCCGTTCAACATCGTCCTCACCTACACGATCGGCTCGCTCCTGCGGCTCGCCTCGGACAAGCTCGCCGGCGCCGACTTCACCGAGCACACCGGCGTGCCGCTCGCCGCCGGCCTGATCGTGGGCGAGGCGCTGGTCGGCGTGGGCTTCTCGATCTGGACAGTTCTCGCGACCTGAACCGGAGCCGCGACTCGGACGACCTCATGCGAGCCCTCGGATACGCCCTGATCACCGCCGGCTTCCTGGCCGGCGCCTACTTCGCCGTCGCCGACCCGCACACCCTGCCGGTCGTGCCGTTCCTGGTCTCGCTCGCCGTGGGCGTCCTGGGGATCGTCCTGGTACGCCGCGCCCTCGCCCGGACCGCCACCCACGCCGAGCGCCTCACCGCTGACGTGGCGAGCCTCGAGGAGAGCCTCGAACGGATCGCCTCGCGCGCCGCCGAGCTCGAGGCCGGGCGCGACGCGATCGACGTCTACGACCTGCGCCACCGGATCGACGCGCTCTTCCCGGTCGAGCTCGCGCGCTTCGCCGACGCCCGCCAGGCGCTGGTCCACCGCTTCGGCCTCCAGGCCTACGCCGACGTGATGAACCCCTTCGCCGCCGGCGAGCGGTACCTGAACCGGGTCTGGTCGACCTCGACCGACGGCTACGTCGACGAGGCGCACGAGTACCTCGGCCGCGCCCGGGAGCAGTTCGAGGAAGCCCTCGGCGTGCTGCGCGGCCTGCGCTCCGGCCCGGCGGCGGGTGCCGCACCGGCCCCACGTTCATTCCCATCGTAGGGCGGGCCTGCGGCCCGCCGGATCGACTAGCTGTCCGCGGGCAGGAGCTGGAAAGGCTTGCCTCCGCGATCGAGAATCATCCGGAAGTCCCGCTCGTCGACGGTGAGAATCCGCTTCGTTCGGAGCCGCTCCGCCGTCGCGATCACGGCGGCGTCCACGAGCCCGGGATCGAGATCCCGATACCGTTCCAGGATCTCGCGGCAGCGCTCGAGATCGCTCTTCGTCACCGGTTCGAGGACGAACCCCCCGGAGACGAGGCTGTCGAGGAAGTCGAGCTCCGCGTCGATTCCGAGAAACTCCCGCAGCAGGTAGTCGAGCTCCCCGAGGATCGCCATCGGTACCACGACCGGACCGCGCTCACGCTGGAGGGATGCGACGACCGCCGCATGATGGCTGTCGTCGGCGTCGTATAGCGCGTAGATCGCCCCGGTGTCGGCGACCACGGTCACCGAGATCGCCTCGCCGCCCGGCGCAAGAGATCCTCAGCGTGCTCGGAGACGTCCGAGCGCCCGCTCGCATAGGCGCCGATCCCCCGGATGCGAGGCCGCTCCGCCTCGTGAGTGAAGCGCTCCAGTGCCTCGCGGATCACCTCGGCCTGACTCCGGTGATCGGTCCGGGCAATCTGCCGGATCTTCAAGGCAACGACCTCGTCGAGATAGACAGTGGTCTTGACCATAGAAAGGAGGCTACCATAGGTGGTACCACCCGGTCGAAATCGAAACAGGCACCAGACTCCCGATCTGATCCGGCCACGCTCGGGCGGCCGCCGACCTGTCGCCCCATGGTAGCTTCCGAGCGTGCAGTTCGAGCGCGTCCTGACGGCGTTCGCCGAGTTCTTCGAGCGGGAGCGGATTCCTTACGCGTTGATCGGCGGGCTCGCCGTTCACGCGTGGGGACGGGTCCGCCCGACGCAGGACGTGGACTTCGCCGTCGCCGGGGATCGATCGCCGGAGGTCGTGGCGTTCGCCGAATCGCTGGGCTTCGTGACTCGGCACGCGAGCAAGGCGTTCTCGAACCACGAGCACGCGGACCCCGACTGGGGCTCGGTCGACTTCATGTACCTCCGTGGCCGGACGGCCGACTCCGTCTTCGCCGCCGCATCCAGCAAGGCGCTCGTCGAGGGGCATCCGATGCCGGTCGCGAGCCCCGAGCACCTCGCGATGATGAAGGCGGTCGCGATGAAGAGCTTTCCGCACCGCGCGCTCTACGAAGGCGAGGACGTCCGGACGCTGCTGAACGTGCCGGGCGTCGATCGCGAGGCGGTCCGGGACTACTTCGAGCGCCAGGGCCTGTTGGAGCTGTTCGATGCCATCGAAAAAACGCGTTGAGCCGCTCGATTCCTTCGAGAGCGACGTCCCGATCACGCCCGAAGACCGGGAGGCACAGTGGCGGCTGCGAGCCGGAGCGACGATGAGCTCGAAGGAGTACCTCGCCTGGTGCTCCTGGATCACGCGCGGCGCGGTCGAGCCCGGCCGCGACTTCCCGAAGCAGCCCTTCGAGGTGCCGGAGGCGAAAGCGGGCGCGAGATCGGACAGGCGTAGCCGAGGCGCCGGTCGGGGAGGCAAGGGCCGCTGATGGTCTGATTCACTTGCGGAGTGGATCCAAGGCGCGAGGAGGAGGCGATGCCGTCGCATCGTCGACGACGAGCAAAGTCATGGGAGCGCAAGGACGCGAACACGCCCTGAAGCCGCTGGAGCATCCTTGGCCTCGGAGATGCGGGGGTTGCTCTGGAGGGCCAGCTCAGTGATCTCGGTGAGATACGCCATCCGCTCTTCGACGGAGAGCGATCGGAACCATCGCGCCTTCGCTTCGAGGCTCTCGTCGTCCCGCGAGTGAGAGACACCGTGAACCGGAGTCGGGGTCACGGCCGAACCGGAACTCGCTGATGGCGGCGGCTTCATTCTCTGCCGAGGATACCAGGCGGCGGGCCGCTGCCAGTCCTCGAGCGGAACCAGCACCGCGGTCTCCTCGCCCCGGCGGGTCACGATCTGAGGCCCCTCTCGGAGCCTCCTCTCCAGCAGCTCACTGAAGCGCGCCTTCGCATCCTGCACCGGCCAGCGTCTCTTGGGGGTATCGACAGCCATCACGATCTCCTCGGTCCGTGGACTTCACGTGGTTCGCCGGCGAGGTCGCAATCCCTCCGCAGAGCCAGGTCGGTCATCCTCAGTACGCTGGCTGGAACCGTAAGGCCCTCACCACCGTCCCCTCGCGCACCTCCTCGTCGTAGGCCTTCTTGCGCCGCAGCCAGGTTTCGTGCAGACCCTTCCAGCGGCTGAAATCGACACGGCTCTCGTCGAACTCGTCGAAGTGCGCTAGCTCGCCGGCCATCAGGGCGCGGTAGAAGTCCTCGCTCAAGACGCCGTACTTCTCCTCGTAGAGCGTCAGCCGCCGCTCCAGCAGCTTCAGCTCCAGAACCAGCTCGTAGAGCTCCATGTCGAATCCTCCTCTGGCCTGTCCTGGCAGACGAGGCCCTCTTCCGGGCCATCTTCGCGCCAGGGCAAGTGTACAGGCTCCGGGGAGCCCCGCTCAGAGCCTAACGAGGCTCCGCCTCAAACGGACGAGGCGCTGGGAACGTCTTCGGCTTCATGGACCGCTCGTCCCCCGCCCACGGCTGCGCTCGCCTCCCGCCGGCCGGGGCTGGTTCGGCCGCCCCGGCCGGCGAGGAAGCGCCCGGTGCGTCAGCCACCCCGCTCCAGCCGGCGCATGAGCGCCCGGCCGAAGAGGACCAGGGTCTCGTAGTCGAGCGCCTCGGCCAGGAGCACCAGCGAGTCCGGGCGGGCCGCGAGCGTCCGGGCGGCGTGGAGGTCCCGGGCGAAGTGCTCGCGGGGCCGCGCGAGGTGGCCCAGGTGGCGCCGGCCGTCGTGGACCGGCAGGCCCAGGCGCTTCGCCTTCTCCCCCACCTGGAGGTGATTGGGCGAGGCCTCCGCCGGCAGCACCGCCGCCGCGAGGAGCGCCGCCGTGCGCTCGAGAAAGACCGCCACCGCCGGGTGCCCGTCCGCGACCCGCTCGCCGCGGCGAACGACCGCCCACAGCCGGCCCGAGCCCGCCGGCACCGCCTCGACGTCGAAGGGCCCGGCGGCCAGGGCGCCTGCCGCGAGGGCCGGAGCGCGCGGCGCGCCGGCGGCCTCCGCGAGCTCGGCCGCGTCCCGCCGGCGCCGGGCGGCGTCCAGAAAGGCCGCCGAGAAGGCGTTGGCCGGCGGCGTCGGGCGCCGGGCCGCAGTCGAAGAAATGGAACGGGCGGGCGACGAAGTGCTGCTACTCTCTGTCTCGGCTCGCATAGGGAGTTCTCCTTTGCGGGTCAGGCCCGGGTGAGGTCCAAGCTCGCCCGGGCCGCTTTCGTTTCGCTCCCCGGCACCGCCGACCTCTTCCGAGGACGGGGCCAGCAAGCGGCTTCGTTGAGGGAATACTAGCGCAGATGCGGCGGAAAAGCAAGCGCCGACGTCCCGCGCCCCACCGCCACCGATCGGCGCTCTCGAAGCGAGAGCTGCCGTCACCCCGGATCTCCTCCGTGCTGATCAGGGCAACCCCGACCCACGCTGTCGTAGGCTGTACCGCCTGGTCCCTTGCAGGAAATACCGTAGACATACGCAGGCTTGGTCGCGGCGAGAGGAGCCGTGGTGAAAGTACCGTTCAGAGACTTTGTCCCAGCCCAGGCATTCGAGGCGTAACAAGAATCCGCGTTGGTCGAACTCCAGGCAAGGTTGACAGCGGTGTCAGCCGGAACCGTTATCGGCCCATTGGAGCCGTTGGCTCTTATGTTTACCGTAGGCGCGGGGTGGCTCACGGTGAAGGTCAACTCCTTCGTACCTACCTGGAAATGATCATCTTGTATGCGCAGGTCGATCACATACTGGCCGTTGGTCAAGCCGGTAGTGTCGAAGGCCTTGGAACCCTGGAACTGGGCCTGGGAACCTGCCGCGGTTACGGGGTTCGTACCTAAGCAGGTGCCTATCTTGCCCGGAGTTATCTGTATGGGCACGCTCTGGCCGGCGAAAGGTCCGCCGGTTACCTGGACGCTGTTCGCGGGAATGGTCTGGTTCGAAGGAGAATCGATAAAATAGAGGCCTGTGTCAGGCTGATCACCAAATGCGCAGAGGTCTGTGTCCGCGGAAAGATTTACGCCCACGTTCACCGTTACCGATTTGTCCACTGTCTGGCTGTTCAGGCTAGTTGCAAAAAATAAAGGGTAATTCTTTTTTCCCAGAATGGTCTTGAAGTCTCTTTCCGAGTATGCGTGAGAGAGAGATGGCAGAACGACAATTGCTGCCAGGGCTATCGTCGACAGAAGCAGGGCCACTCCAAACTCTTTTCGTTTGTGATTCATGATTACTTAAATAATAGCATTCTTCCGGGAAACGGAGCATATGTGGATAACTTTGGCCGGAAAATGTAGAAGCGCCGCGACCCTCGGAAGGGTGCGGCGCTCTGTGATGTGTTCAAGGACAGAATGCATAACTGTCCTTGAGACCCTCCAGGTCCGGGCCTACTGCCGGTACCGCGGCGACGAGATAGTAATTCACCGTCTCGTCGCCGCCCTCCCTCCAAACCCAAACTTCAACCCTACTCGGGGTACTCCGTGACAGCTCGGCCAACAGGCACCCACTGGGGCGCGGGCCGACAATCTTGAAAAAGACTTCGGCCCGCGCCCGGATGGCACCGTAGAGACAGGCCGTCTCCTGGTCTGCCTGCAGGCCTTGGCCCTCCGGCGGCTTCAGGATGCAAGAAGCCGCCGATGAGGTTACGTCCTTGCCGTTGATTTTGGCCTTTATGGCCAAATCAGGATACAACGGCAAGATCCGCCAGACCGACCCTGGGGGATTAGCAGGGGGGTTCCAGATATCCCCCCGCACAATCGTCTGCCCCCATGCCGGCGCGCAGACGGCGAGCGCGACCACGATGGCCGCGACGACAATCAGCAGCTTTTTCATCTCAACCTCCCGGCCGCCATCCTCCCGGACAGCGGCCAAAGTCGCGCCGGCCCTTCCGGGGCCGGCAGTTTAGAGTAAGTCCTCACGAACCCATCTCAAAAACGATCCAAGCACGCGGCTCCGGTCCTTTTTGAGACGGGTTCAACAGGCAACAGGTAACTGCACTCATATTCCGCGCTCCAGCCGCCACGCGCGGCGGGAGCGAATTATCAAGGGTCTTCCACAAAAGGTAACGACAGATGTAAAGGAAAGTTTCCTTTACAAAATAGCCTTTTGTGTCTAAATTTGAATATAGCATACCTGGATGAAAATTTCAAGAGGGCTGCTTCATGCCCTTATCTATCAAGGGGAAAGGCCAGAATCGATACCGGCACTCAAGCCGCGGTGACTTCGCAGAATTCCAGGTAGTTGTCCCTGTTCACGTTCTTGAATTCGGTGCGCGGGTAGGCCTTCCGCCAATCTTGCGGTTCGGCCGCGGTACCGCCGCGCCACTTGAACTCATATCCGTACAGCACGCCTCCGCGCTCTTACACAAAATCGACTTCCTGTCCGTCCTCCCAGGTGCGGCAGAAATAATTGTTGGCCGCCAGAGCGGAATACGCATGCATCTTGACGCGCTCCATCACCAGGAAGTTTTCCCAGAGAGCGCCGACATCGTCGTCGCAATCCCTCCGTGCTGATCAGGGCAATTCCGACGATCACGACGGGGACGCTCGCGGGCACGGGCCTCATCGGTCGCAATCCCTCCGTGCTGATCAGGGCAATTCCGACGAGCCAGTAGCAGGACTCGCCGCGCAGGTGCTTATTAACGGGAAGCAATCCCTCCGTGCTGATCAGGGCAATTCCGACATCTGCGCCGGCAACACCACCTAGTCACCAGACCAGACCGTCGCAATCCCTCCGTGCTGATCAGGGCAATTCCGACGGCGCTGCAGTCGGTCTACGAACAGCTGGGGCGCAAGAAAGGGTCGCAATCCCTCCGTGCTGATCAGGGCAATTCCGACTGCTTTGTGTGAACCGCCCGCTCGAGGGATCGACGCCGAGAGTCGCAATCCCTCCGTGCTGATCAGGGCAATTCCGACGGCGTCGTCAAGGGTACCGCCATCTATAAGTCCCTGAGTCGCAATCCCTCCGTGCTGATCAGGGCAATTCCGACGCAGACCTACATCAAGGACTGGTTCGGAGCCGAGGACAGACAGGAGTCGCAATCCCTCCGTGCTGATCAGGGCAATTCCGACAATAGGGTTCCTTCTAAGGTGGTTGCGGTTGTACTGGGCTTGATTGAGTCGCAATCCCTCCGTGCTGATCAGGGCAATTCCCACGAGTGGCTGCCTATTGCGTGGGTGATCCGCAATCGTGTCCGGCACAAGAGTCGCAATCCCTCCGTGCTGATCAGGGCAATTCCGACGGCTGAGACGGCCGCCCGCAAGGCCGAGCAGGCGCGCAGAGTCGCAATCCCTCCGTGCTGATCAGGGCAATTCCGACCACGATAAGGCCCGCGCCATGCGCAAGGGCTTCCTGGAGAAGTCGCAATCCCTCCGTGCTGATCAGGGCAATTCCGACCCTGGCGATGTGCTCGGCAGGGCTCCATGCGGGCCATACGGTGTCGCAATCCCTCCGTGCTGATCAGGGCAATTCCGACCGCAGTGGCAGCTCCCGCCCGACGTCGTGACCGGAGAGGAGGTCGCAATCCCTCCGTGCTGATCAGGGCAATTCCGACGCGGCGAACACCGCCCAACGTGCCGCGAGCAGGGCTCAGAAGGCAGCTTCCGTCGCAATCCCTCCGTGCTGATCAGGGCAATTCCGACGGATCTCGCACCATTACCTCCGTTGGACAGGTGAATCCAAGTCGCAATCCCTCCGTGCTGATCAGGGCAATTCCGACCCGTGCACCTCGACCGCGCTCACCGCGCCGCTCAACAAGTCGCAATCCCTCCGTGCTGATCAGGGCAATTCCGACGCTGGCCGAGTCGTTCGGCCAGCGGGAAGCCGCCATAGAGTCGCAATCCCTCCGTGCTGATCAGGGCAATTCCGACGCCCATGACCGACGGACAGATCGAAGACGCGGTGTCGAAGTCGCAATCCCTCCGTGCTGATCAGGGCAATTCCGACAACTTTAGGAGAAAACTGAATGTGTAGAGTAATCAAGAAGTCGCAATCCCTCCGTGCTGATCAGGGCAATTCCGACTATCTTCTTGTCACGTCCGTACGGGTCGCCGCGACATTGTCGCAATCCCTCCGTGCTGATCAGGGCAATTCCGACCTTCTTCTTCAAGCCCGACCTGTCGGAGCGGAACGGCTACATCAGGTCGCAATCCCTCCGTGCTGATCAGGGCAATTCCGACACCGTCTTCTCGCTGCACCCGATCGCGTCGGCGATCGCTGTCGCAATCCCTCCGTGCTGATCAGGGCAATTCCGACGGCGATTGGCAAGAGCCTCGCCGCCCTCTACGCGACGGACTCAGTCGCAATCCCTCCGTGCTGATCAGGGCAATTCCGACGACGGATACGGCTACGGCTCCAGCGACGGCGACGGGGGGGTCGCAATCCCTCCGTGCTGATCAGGGCAATTCCGACGGGCCGTACACTGGGGTAAAGCTGAAAACCTAAAAGGTCGCAATCCCTCCGTGCTGATCAGGGCAATTCCGACGGCAGTAGTTCTAAGTCCTTTGCCGTCAGATAGTTGGCGGGTCTTTTTCCGTAACCTCCGGTTTCGGCCATCGTCCGGGCTCCTCCGCGGTCGTCTTCAGGCCTTCTCGACATCGGCTAACCTTCTGTTGTCAAAGAACTTGCAGCGTTCACCGTAACCTCAGCGCCAAAATGGCGGTTTCGGCCTGGCATGAAGTTTGCCGGAATCTCGCCGCTACGCCTGAGCTTCGCGTAGTATACCTCAAACGATGTAGACGTCCGGATCCTCGGTCAAGATGCCGACCCCGACCACCTCCACCTTGCCGCGACACTCGGCGCACAGGCGGTAGATCCGTACCGAGTCCTCCTGCGGCTCGATCAAACGTTCGAGCTGGCGGCGCAAGCGCGCCACCTGCTGGTCCTCAAGCAGACACTCGAAGACCGAGAGCTGCACCCTCCGGCCGTAATTCTCCAGGGCCTCGGCCACCTTCGTGCGCCGGCGGTTATCCCGGATGTCGTAGCTCACGGTGATCAGCATGGGTAGCGGAAGGCGCGGTAGGGCTCGCCGCCCTGGAGCGCGCGGGCCAGGCGCTCGGCCTGGCGGCGGAACAGCTTGCGGAAGCTCGTCTCCTCGCCGGCGAGTGTGAAGGGCGCCTCGAGCTCGGCCTCGTAGGCCGCGAAGTAGCGCTTCTTGGCCTCGTGGCCCAGGTAGGCCCCGCCCTGGGGCGAGGAGGTGAAGTCGCGGGCCGCCAGCACGCCAAGGTTCAAGAGCTTCACGCTGAAGCGGTCCACCAACGGCGCCCGGAAGCTCTTCGAGCAGATCGAGGGCCAGCGACGGCCGGCCGTAGTCCACCTGGTGGTAGAAGCCGATGGACGGGTCGTAGCCCATGCCGTCGAGGAGGCTCTGGAGCTCGTTGCCCACGAGGACGTAGCCGAAGGAGAGCAGTGCGTTCAGCGGATCGCGGGGCGGTCGGCGGTTGCGCCCGGCGAAGCCGAGCTCGGCAGGCACCAGCCGGCCGAGGAGACCGAAGTACCGGGCCGCCGCCGTGCCTTCCAACCCCAGGAGGCTCTCCAGGCTCTCGGCCTCGGCGGCCCGGGCGCCTGCGGCCTCGAGGTCGGCGATCTCGGCGAGCTCCAGCACCTCCGGGTGGTTCTCCCGGTAGCGCCGGAGCACCGCGGCCGAGTTGGCGATCTTTGCCTGAACGATCTCCCGGGCGAGTCCCAGGCAGAGCTCGCCGGAGCGGTGGAGGTCGTACTGGGCGATCCGGAGGACCACGTTCTTCGCCTTGGGCGGGGTGAGCTGGCCCCGGAGCCTGCCGGAGGTCGAGAGCAGCGCCAGCTCGATCCCGTGGTCGAGCATCTCGACGGCCGCCTGGGTGGTGAACTGGACGTTGCCGAAGACGAGGACGGCGTCGAGCTTGAGGCAGGGAACCTCCAGGAGGACCTCGCCCTCCTTCTCGACGATCAGACGGTCGCCGGTCTTCCGGAGGACGGCACCTTGCTCGGTCAAGTAGAGGTTGGCCACGGCGGCTCTCCCGCCTCCCGGAGCTCGAGATAGGTGCGCAGATCGAGGGGCGGAGGGAGCTTGGGCGCACCGCGCTCGCGTCGCCCGCGCTCGAACGGCAGGAAGATGCTCTCGCCCACGAAGAGCGCCCCCAGGAACTTGAAGCCGCCTTCGAAGCTCTGGATGGCGGTCTTGTCCCGGTTGAGGTCGAGATCCAGGGCTTCGAGGAGGTCGTCGGTGAGCTCCAGGGCCTCCTGGGCGGCTGCCTCGTCGCGGCAGAGCACCGCGAAATCGTCGGCGTAGCGCACGGCCACGAGGCCCGCCGCGGCGAGCTCCTCGTCGAGGCGGTCGAGGAAGAGGTTGGCGAGCATGGGCGAGACGACAGAGCCCTGAGGGACGCCCTCCTCGAGCCGGCGGAGCGAGCGGCCGTCGTAGACCTCGGCGCGGACCCAGAGCTCGAAGAGGCGCTCGACGTAGGGGTCGAAGCCGAGGCGGCCCAGGGCTTCGAGCAAGCGCGCGTGGGGGATGCGGTCGAAGAAGCCGGCGATGTCGGCGTCCACCACCCAGCGGTGGCCGCGGTCCAGTGCAGAGGGGGTGCCAGGCACCTTTCTGGCAGGCACCTGCTGGCAGTCTGGAAGGACGGCTTGGAGCGGTCGCATCGTCACGAATTGCCTTCGGGCCTTGCCTATGCAAAGATCTATGCATGTACGGGCTCCGATCTGGCCACCAAGCAGATCAAGCGGCTGCGGAAGCTCGTGCCGCCCTTCGCGGCGGTCCCACCGATCTGGCAGTTGCGGGTGGGCGACTACCGAGTCTTCTACGACGTCGACGAGACGGAGAATCGAGTGTTCATCCGGGCGGTGAGACGGAAGCCTCCTCACCGCACGACGGAGGAGATCCTGTGAAGACGATCAGCGTTCGAGATCTACAGAAGGGCATCAAAGTAGCCGTCGACTCGGCGCAGCGAGACCGGATCGTCGTCACGCGCCGGGGCCGGCCCGCAGCGTTGCTCATCGGTGTCGAGGGCGAGGACTGGGAGACCGTCGTTCTCGAGACGAGCCCCGAGCTCTGGAAGCTGATCGAAGAGCGGCGCGCCGAGGCCACGCTCTCGGGAGAGGAGCTGGAGCGTGCGCTGGGCGGACTGCCGTAGGCGGCGGCTTGAGCGGTTACTCCTTCTTCCACTCCACGTAGGATGCTGCGCCACACCTGGCTCCGCCCCTTCGACGACGCGGAGCGCCTCGCGGCGATCGAGGACCCCGGGCAGCTCATCCTGTCCCATGCCCGCGAGGCCGACGTGCGGACCTCCCCCCGGCGGTACGACCTCTGCCACAGCTCCCAATTCCGGGGTAGCCAGAGGGGGTGCCAGGCACGCCTCTGGCAGCAGTCCGGAATCGCCCACTCCAAGTTGAGGAGACACCGACTTCGTGGCTGAAGGGCTGAACGGGCTTCCGTCGCAATCCCCCCGTACTGATCAGGGCAATTCCGACCTTCCTGGGAGAGGACTACATCTCGACCACGCTCTGCCCGGTCGCGATCCCCCAGGTGTCGCAATCCCTCCGTACTGATCAGGGCAATTCCGACCTCGTTGAACCGACCCGCCTCTCGGCGGGGGGTCGTTCGCGTTGCGCCGCCCGAACTTCGGGCGGGGTTAAGGCAGAAAGGCCTCGGTGTCGACAAAGCCCGGTAGGCTAGAGCCATCCCGACCTTTGTCGTACTGGGACAGGTCGTAGTACTGCACCTTCCCACTACTGTCCTGTTTGACCCAAACCTCAAGCTCACTTGTAGTGAACTTGAGGATGTTGACCCACAGTCTTCCGTTGGGCTTCGGGCCGACAATCCTCACAAAAACCTCGGATCGACCCTCCACCGACACGGAGTAACAAACCGTCTCCGGGAGACAGTTTTCCGGTCCGCTAGGCAGAACTTGCCCATTCGCGCTGACCCTGACTCCGAACTGGAATCCCGGAATCTCCGGGAGCGAACTCCAGTTCGGAGACGGCGGGCCGTTAGCGTGATTAGCCACGGCATTCAGATTGGCGACCGTGTCCCGCTTGTTGGTCGCCGAAATCTCCATCACCGTGGTCGTAGCCCCCGGACACGTGTCTGGGATGGCATCGACTCCCATCGACGCCCCCAGACACAGAGCGTCATAGTGAAGAGACGATCCCTTGCCGGAGAACAGATGCAATAGCTCGTGAACCCCCCCCCTTCCACCCCGGCGAACCACGGCGAAAACTCCATCCGCGTAGCCGGCATGGTTTGGGGCCAAGGCGCTGTTGTAAACAAGCGCCCTGTCGTACCCGGAGGAGGTCAGCCGGGTGAGAACCTCCCCAGAGACCATTCCGAGGAGGTCCAGCTGACTGGCAGCCGTCGACTCATCCGCCGACAGCGGATTCGGATCGTAGTGGACTTTGACGTTTTCCGGCGCGAGGCCGGTAACGGTCAAAAACTCCGCTACGTCCTCGGTCGCCTGACCGAGGTCGTCCCAGTTGGTGTAGACCGAATTGGGCACGGTCGACAAAACGAGCACGTCGACCGTGGTCGCCGCCGAAGCAACGGCCGGAGTGAACAGGAAGGCGGCCACGATGGCCGCCAGTACTGCGACGAATGAACGGCGCATGGCCGACTCCTTCCCTCCGCCTTCGGCGGAGATTGTGCCTGTTGGAACCGTCCGGCTCCGTTAGGCGTTAGCAAAAACTGTCAACTGTCCAATGTCCAACACCCGATGTTGGACAGTTCTTGCTAACGGTCGCAATCCCTCCGTGCTGATCAGAGCAATTCCGACAGAGACCTCGCGACCGCTCGAGCATGCATTGCTCTGGTCGCAATCCCTCCGTGCTGATCAGGGCAATTCCGACGGGAGCCGAGGTGGAGACTCACTACGTCGTGGAAGGTAAGGAGTCGCAATCCCTCCGTGCTGATCAGGGCAATTCCGACTATCGCCATTGCTGGATGGTTGGGCGTCGATATCCCGCACGTCATGTCGCAATCCCTCCGTGCTGATCAGGGCAATTCCGACGACAGCCGTTACGGCAACCATCCAGGGGTGCCTCGTCGCGTCGCAATCCCTCCGTGCTGATCAGGGCAATTCCGACGGCAGTAGCTCTAAGTCCTTCGCCATCAGGTAGTTCGCGGGTCGTTTTCCGTAACCTCCGGTTTCGACCATCCTCCAGGCTCCTCCGCGGGCGTCTCCAGGTCTCCTCGACATCATCTAACCTCCTGATGTCAAAGAGCTTGAGGCACTCTCCGTAACCTCCATGCCAAAATGGCGACTCCGACCTGGCATGAATTTTGCTTCGGGCGAGCGCCACATCCGGCGTTTGGTGGAGTGTACCACAACGGCTACGGCAAAGTCCTCAGGCGGCGTTCCCGGCTCCGCCCCGAGCGGCCGCAGTCACCGCAGGATTTCCACTTTCCCCAACCCGAAGGTGGCGCCCTTGCCCACGTGGAGGATCTCGGCGGTCCGGAGGAGGGGCAGGAACGGGGCGAGATCGCCTTCGAGGTCGATCTCGCCTTCGAAGCCGCCGATCGGATGGGTCGTCTTCTGGCGGCTCGAGTAACGGCTCTGGTCGTGCCAGCGGAGCGCCGAGCGGGTGACCCGGACAGCCGCGGCCCGGTCGAGCAGGCGCTTGAGCTCCCAGTCCGGCCGCGCGCCCGGCACGTGGCAGTGGGCGATCTCCAGGGCGCGGCGGAGCGCGTGGAAGGCGAGAGTGCGGAAGCTGACCCGGTCCTGGAGGGAGCCGTTCTTCTTGAGGCGCGTGGCGGTGACGAAGCGGACGGTTAGCATCTCGGGCGCGCTCTCGCGAGCGGCTCCCGGGGCCGGCCCGGCGGCGGGGATCGTGGCCAGGGGCTCGACCGTCCCCGGCCAGCGGCGGCCGCCGGCGCGGTAACCCGGTCGCCAGACGAGCGTCTCCGCCCCGGCGGGCCCTTCGCGGGCCGGGTAGTCGACGCTCTCGAGCTCGAAGCGCGCACGGCGGCGGCCGAGGCCGGCCTCGGCCATCCAGCCGAGGGCGAGGACCGCGTAGCCCTGGAGCTCGGTCGCCTGGCCGAGGAGCAGGAGGTCCGCCTCGAGAGGGTCGCCGGCCTGGAGCTCCCGGGCCGCCGAGCGGGGCTCGACCACGTAGGGCCGGGGCGCCGTCTCGATCCCCTGCAAGAAGGGCGGCGCCTCGCCCTCGAGGAAGGTCTCGAACAGGCGGGTGTAGACGCACGGCCCGCGCAAGGGGCAGGTGGCGCAGGGCTGCTCGGGCCCCATGGCGCAGACCGCGCGGCGCAGGGCGTGGCCGAAGGCGCCGCGGAGGAGCGAGCCGTGGAAGGCGGGCAGGTGCGCCGGCTCGCGGGCGCGGAAGATGGCCCGGAGGCGCAGGTACGGGATCGCCGGGAGGCGATAGGGGGCCGCGGGGTCGGCGGTAGGCACCCGGACATTGTAGCGAACGCTGGGCGGTCCGCCGCGGCGGCACGGGTCTTGCTGAAGACTCTGTTCCGAAGGCCGAGCTCGGGGGACGGGATCCCGGCCTTGTTCCGGGGTCCATCGTGGCCTGGAGGACTGGAGTCATGACCTCGACACACCACCGTCGCCTCGCCCTCGCGGCCGCCGCCCTCGCGGCGACCTTCCTCACCACCGCCGCCGGCGCCTACGTCGGCCCCAAGCCGCAGAGCTTCGACGTGGAGCTCGCGCCGGTGGGCGACTCCGGCGTCACCGGCATCGCCCACCTGGTGCTGCGTGGCGACCACCTCTCGATCCAGATCCGGGCCTTCGGCCTCGACCCGCTCGAGGTCCATCCGGCGGCCCTCGACGGGGCCCAGGGCGGCCGGAGCTCGCTCTGCCCGACGAGCGACACGGCCGACGAGGTCAAGCTCCAGGTGGTGAGCCCCGCCGCCGGCGGGCCGGTCACCGGCCGCGACCGGGTCGCCCTGGTCCCGCCGCCGACCTCCGACGGGCGCGGCGCCGTGGTCTTCGAGCACGAGTACACGATCGACGCTTCCCGCCTGACGCCGCTCGGCAGCCGGACGCTGGTCCTCTACGACCTCGACTCGGGCGGCCGGCCGGTCGCCTGCGGGCGGATCGCACCCTACGAATGAACCCGCCGCGGGGCGCCTGCCGAGGAAAATCTTGCACGGTGAATCCGCCCGCGCGCCGCGACCGTAGATAGCGGCGAGTGGACTGCTCGCCGCGCCGGTTGCCGGCTTCATGGCGAGACCAAGTCGAAAGGGCGGGGCTCCGGATCTGCAGAAGGCAATCTCCATCCGGGTCCCGCCCTTCTTCTGTCTAGCGAAGCTCCGCCTCAAACCGACGTGGCGCCTGGTGTAACACTCCCGCCCTCGCCACGTACGGGAGGGCATGCCTCTCGACGGATTCCTCGGTGACCTCAAGGCCGCCGGCCGCTCGGTGTTCGAGCGCCCCGGCCTCGCCCTGCTCGCGATCCTGACCCTGGCCCTGGGCGTCGGCGCCAACACCGCGACCTTCAGCGCGGTCTACGGCGTGGTCCTCTCGCGCCTGCCCTACCCCGAGCCCGAGCGCCTGGTGCGCGCCCAGGAGGTCGCCACCTCGGGGCACGCGATGGACTCCTCCGACCCCACCTTCCGCGACTGGCACGACCTGTCGCACGACTTCGAGGCGCTCGCCGCCTACGCCTCCGGCCCGTCGACCGTGTTGGGCGGCGACCGGCCGGTGCTCGCCGGCACCGCGGCCGTCTCGGCGGAGTTCTTCCGCGTCCTCCGAGTCCAGCCGGCGCTCGGGCGCCTGCCCGCGCCCGAAGAGCACCGGCAGCGGCGCCGCGCCGGTGGCGGTCGTGAGCGACGGCTTCTGGCGCGACGTCCTGGGCGGCGGAGCGATCGCGGGCCGCACCCTCCAGACCTGGGGCTACGACCTGCGGGTCGTCGGCGTCCTGCCGGCCGGCTTCTCCTTCCCTGACGACACCCAAGTCTGGTTCCCGAAGGAGATCGTGCCGTTCAACGAGCACCGCACGGCCCACAACTGGAAGCTCGTCGGGCGCCTGCGCGACGGGGTCGGCCGGGCCCAGGCGGAGGCGGAGCTGACCACGATCACGAAGCGCATCCTGAGCGGCGACCTGGGCGACGAGGCCGGCTCGAGCGACTACCTGCCGGTCTCGGCGCGGGTCACGCCGCTCCTCGAGACGATCGCCGGACCGGTTCGCCGGCCGCTGCTGCTGCTCTGGGGAGCCGCCGGCCTGCTGCTCCTCGTCGCCTGCACGAACCTGGCGAGCGCCGCCCTCGCCCGCGGCCTCGACCGGCGCCACGAGATGGCGGTGCGCTCGGCTCTCGGGGCGAGCCCCGGGCGGATCCTGCGCCAGCTCTTCGCCGAGAGCCTGCTGGTGGCGCTCGCCGGCGGCGCCGCCGGCCTGGGGGTGGCGTACGCCGCCCAGCAGGCGCTGGTCGCGAGCGCGGCGGTGCCGCTGCCCCGGCTCGACGCGATCGGGCTCCGGTGGCCGGTGCTCCTCTTCACCCTGGGCCTGTCGGTGGCGACGGCGCTCGGGTTCGGCGTCCTCCCCGGCCTGCGGCTCGTGGGCCGGCGGGGGGCGGGCGGCCTGGGCCCGGTCGGGGGCGCGCGAAGCGCCACGGCCGACCGGGCGCAGCACCGGACCTGGCGCGTGCTGGTGGCGGCCGAGGTCGCCCTGGCGGTGCTGCTGCTGGTCGGCTGCGGGCTGCTCCTCCACAGCTTCTGGCGGGTGCTCCAGGAGGACCCGGGCTTCGACCCGGAGCACGTGCTCGCGGTGTCGGTCGACCTGCCCGACTCGCTCTACCCGGGCAACGCGGAGCGCCGCGCCTACTACGGCCGGCTGGTCGGCGAGCTCCGCTCGCTGCCGGGAGTCCGCGAGGCGGGGGTCACCTCGAGCCTGCCGCTCTCCGGCTCGGACGCGAATGGCCTCCTGGACGTCGAAGGGGGCGCCAAGCCCGGCATCACGGCCCTCTACCGCGTGGCCGACGGCGGCTACTTCCGGGCCCTGGGCATCCCGCTCCTCGAGGGACGGCTCTTCGACGCCCGGGACGACGCCGCGGCGCCCCACGCGGCGCTGGTCGACCGGGCGTTCGCGCGCGCCGCCTGGCCGGGGCAGGATCCAATCGGCAAGCGCATCACCGGCGGCGGCATGGACGACTACTGGGACCAGGACAAGTGGGCGACGGTGGTCGGCGTGGTGGGCGACGTGCGCGGCCGCGAGCTCACCGAGGCCGACGGGCCGGCGGCCTACTTCGCCGCGGAGCAGCGCCCCTACCGCCTGGGCCGCGGCGCTCTGGTGGTTCGCCTGGCGGGGCCGGCGGACGCCGTGGCGGGCGCGGTGCGCGGGCGCGTCCACGACCTGGACCCGGACGTGCCCTTCGAGATCGAGGGCATGGACGAGGTCGTCCTGGGCTCGCTCGCGCGGCGCCGCTTCACGCTCCTCCTGCTCGCGGCCTTCGCCGTGACCGGCCTCCTCCTCGCCGCGGCGGGGATCGGCAGCGTGGTCTCCTACACCGTCGCTCAGCGGCGCCGCGAGCTGGGGATCCGCCTGGCCCTGGGGGCGCGGCCCGGCGGGGTGCGGAACCTCGTGCTGCGCGGCTCGCTGGGCACGGTGGCCGTCGGGATCGCCGTCGGGCTCGGCGCCTCGCTCGCCCTCGGCCGGACGCTCGGCAGCCTGCTCTACGGCGTGGCGCCGTCGGACCCGGCGACGCTCGGGGCGGTCGCCGGGCTGCTCGCCGCCGTCGCCGCGACCGCCGCGTGGCTGCCGGCGCGCCGGGCGGTGCGAATCGACCCGATCGAGACGCTGCGGGAGGAGTAGCGATCGATCGGATCGCCCCTCCTCACCCCAGCCCTCTCCTCACCCTCGCGGGGAGGAGAGGGCTCCACCGCCCGGCCGGAGCCCTCCGGCGGCTGGATCCGACCGCCGTTGGGCGGCGCGGACGGCCTCGCGGATCGGCCGGACGGCACGGATCTCGATGGTGCCCACGCGCGCCGGCGGGATCCGCGCCGCCACCTCGACCGCCTCGTCCCGATCGCGGGCTTCGATGAGGTAGAAGCCGGCGATGTGCTCCTTGCTCTCCGCAAAGGGCCCGTCGGTGACGGTGCGCTTGCCGTCGCGGACGCGCACGGTGGTGGCGGTGGCCGCCGGCTCGAGCGCCTCGGAGGAGAGGCAGACGCCGCTCGTGCGGATCTCCTCGTCGTAGCCGACGCACTCGCCGTCGGGCACGCTGTGCAGGGTGTTCTCGTCGCCGTAGACGAGGCAGAGGTATTTCATCGGGGGCTCCTTGGAGACGTCGCTCGCCAGAGTGCTGTCGTCCGCTCGCGGACCGATCGCCGCGTCCGCACCGGGCGGCGCGTCGAAGGCGCCATCATAACGGCCGCCCCCGGCGCGCTCCGTGAGAACATCCGCTCCATGAGCCGCCCCACGAGATCGGACTCCGACCTGCCCGCCGTCGCCCGCCGCTTCCTGCGCTACGTCCGGATCGACACCAAGAGCGATCCGGGCTCGCGATCGGTCCCCACGACCGAGAAGCAGAAGGATCTCTCCCGCCTCCTCGCCGAGGAGCTCCGAGAGCTGGGCGCCGGCGACGCCGAGATGGACGAGCACGGCTACGTCTACGCCACCGTGCCGCCGGCCGGGGCGGCCGCGGCCGGGGCGCCGGTCCTCGCCCTGGTCGCCCACGTCGACACCTCGCCCGACGAGCCGGGCGGCCCGGTCCGTCCTCTCATCCACCGCGCCTACGACGGCTCGGTGATCGCGCTGCCGGGCGATCCCGAGGTCAAGCTCGATCCGGCGCGCTCGCCGGCGCTCCTCGACCACCTCGGCCACGACCTGATCACCAGCGACGGGACGACGCTGCTGGGAAGCGACGACAAGGCCGGGGTGGCGATCGTCATGCAGCTGGCAGAGGACCTGGCGCGCGATCCGTCAGTGCCCCGGCCGCCGCTGCGGGTCTGCTTCACGGTCGACGAGGAGGTCGGGCGCGGGGTCGACGCCCTCGATCTCGAGCGGCTCGGGGCGAAGGTCGCCTACACGATCGACGGCGGCGCCGTCGGCCAGCTCGACACCGAGACGTTCAACGCCGCCACCGCCGTCGTCCGGGTGCACGGGGTGAACGTCCACCCGGGCTACGCCAAGGGGGTGATGGCCAACGCCGTCCGGATCCTCGCCGAGATCCTGGCCGCCCTGCCGGGCGACGAGAGCCCGGAGGCGACCGAGGGCCGGCAGGGCTACTTCTTCCCGCACCGCCTGAACCCCGGCGGGTCGGCCACCCTGGCCGAGGCCCACATCCTGCTGCGGGACTTCGAGTCCGCCGGCCTCGAGCGGCGCAAGCGCCTCCTGGGCCACCTGGTCGACGCCGCCCGCCTCGCCCACCCGCGCTCGACGATCGACCTCGAGATCGAGGACAGCTACCGCAACATGCTCGACTACATCGAGGAGAGCGACCCGCGGGCGATCGGCTTCGCCTTCGCGGCGGCCGAGGCCATGGGCCTCGCGATCGAGGCCCACCGGGTGCGCGGCGGCACCGACGGCGCCCGGCTCTCGGAGATGGGCCTGCCGACGCCCAACGTCTTCACCGGCGGCCACGACTTCCACAGCCGCTTCGAATGGAACACGGTCCAGAACCTGGAGACCGCCCTCGCCTACACCAAGCACCTCGTCGCCTACTGGGCCGAGCACGGCGGCGAGGCCGGGTGATCCCGGCCGGCGGGCCACAGGCCCGCCCTACTCTTCCTCGGCGGCGTCGAGGGTCCTCAGCAGGTCGGACGGCGAGAACACGGGGAGGGTGGCCTGCCGGAAGTCCTCGAGGTTCCGGGTGACGACGTTGGTGTCGAGCAGAACCCTCAAAGGTACTTGTCCTCGAGGTGTCTGCGGCAGGCCTCCTCGTCCACGTCGGCGCCCCGGAGAATCCCCTTCAGCCTGGCCACCCGCGGCGTCAGCTCGGATTTCCCTCGCTCGGTCGGCGCCGTGAGCACCGCGAAGTACTCTTCCACGAGTTTCGAGACGGGCTTGCCGATTCGCCTGGCATGGGACTTGGCCTTGCGGATCAGCTCCTCGTCCAACCGCAATGTGAGCTTGGTGTTCATTCGGACTCCCGCGACGTACAACCTCTCCACCATTGTACGTCACCCTCCCGTCAAGCTTCCACCGCCCCTGCCGACTCATACGGGAGGGGGCGTCCCCTTCCCCCCCGTGGGGTGGGAAGGGGATCGAGGGGATGCGGGGGGCATCCAGTCGACAGGCAGCGTCGGGTGCCCTGCGGGCGGTTCGCCCGGCCGAGACAGAGCTCGGCCGCTTCATGGGTCCGGAGTGATTCCGCAGCCACGAAAGACGATGGGAGGGGGCGTCCCCTTCCCCCCCGTGGGGTGGGAAGGGGATCGAGGGGATGTGGGGGGCATCCGGTCGACCGTCCCCTTCCCCCCCGTGGGGTGGGAAGGGGATCGAGGGGTTGCGGGGGGCATCCGGTCAGATCGTCCACTGGTCGTGGATGATGCCGACCAGGTACCACCGTCCCGGCTCCCCGGCGTCCCCTTCCCCCCGCCGCTTCTCGAACACCAGCCGCAGGCTCTTCCAGTCCATGCCGCCCGAGCTCGGGTCGGTACCGGGCACGTGGTACTCGACGATCCGGCCGCCGGGGTAGGCCTCGGCGGCGTCGTCCGCCACCGTGCCCGCGCCCTGCCGGGTGTCGACCGCCACCTGGCCGCTCGCGGCGTACGGCGCGTCGTCGACGAAGCGGTCGACGTACTCGCGGAAGGAGAGGCGGATCGGCTCGCCGCTGCCGTCGTAGCGCCCCCACACCCGCTCCAGCCGCTCGCCCCGGGCCACCGCCCGGAGGTCCTCGGGGCTGAGCACCACCTGGTGGGCCGGGGTCGACGTGGGCGTACGGCGAGAAGCGCACGCCCTTGCCCGGGTGGACCAGCCCGGCCAGGCGGGCGAAGTCGCGCTCGGCGAGGGCCGCCACCACCTCCCCGGCGGCGCTCCGCAGGTCGGCCGGCGGGGGTGGCGTCGCGGCTGCGGGCCCGGAGTCCGGATGGGCCGGGCAGCCGGCGAGCGCCGCGGCCGCGACGAGCGCCAGGATCGGGACCACGTTGGCGGCCGCGCGCCTCATCGCCCGCGAGCTTACCCGCTGCCCACGAATCGGGTCCCGTATAGTCTCTCTCCATGCCGCCGCGCTTCGACTCCGACCGCCTGACCCTCGAGCTCTCGGTCGCGGATCTGCTCGACCGCCAGGCCGCCGGCAGCCTCGGCTTCGCCAACCGCGGGGGCTACGAGCGTCTCTGGCTCGGCCAGGCGATCCACAGCCGCTACCAGGAGCAGACGCTCGAGCAGGACGCCTCGTACCGGCGCGAGGTCTGGGTGCGCCACACCTTCGGCCACCGCGGATGGCAGGTCACGGTGTCGGGGCGTCTCGACGGCCTGCGCCGCGATCCCGACGGCGCCCAGGTGGTCGAGGAGATCAAGTCGGTGCGCCGCGGCGCCCAGCTCGGCCAGGCGGTCCGCGACCTCTACTGCCAGCAGGCCCGGCTCTACGCCTGGATGCTCGCCTGCCGGGAGGGCTCGACCGAGATCCTGGAGCGTCACCCGGACGAGATCGCCGAGGGCCCGCCCGACGTGCGGGCCGAGCTGGTGCTGATCGAGATCGGCAGCGACGGGGTCGACCGCGAGCCGGTGCCGGTCGACCTCGACGGGATCGCCAAGGCGGTCGGCGAAGCGCCTCAACGCGCTGATCGCGGTCTACGTGCGCCAGCGCCTCGACGCCGACCGGCGCCGCGAGGCGGCGGAGCGCCTGGCCTTCCCCTATCCGGAGGTCCGCGCGGGCCAGGACGAGATCTCCGCGACGGTCGCCCTCGCCCTCGAGCAGCGCGAGCACCTGCTGCTCGAGGCCCCGACCGGCATCGGCAAGACCGTGGCGACGCTCTTTCCGGCCCTGCGCTACTGCCTGGCCCACGAGAAGCGCCTGTACGTGCTGACCGCCAAGACGCTGCAGCAGGAGATGGCGACCCGGGTGCTCGAGCTGCTCAACGGCGACGGGACGTTCCGGTCGCTACGCCTGCGGGCGAAGGCCAAGATGTGCGCCAACGGCCAGGTGCTCTGTCACGAGGAGTACTGCCCGTACGCCAAGGACTACCAGGCGAAGCTCCAGGGCTCGGGCCTCGTCTCGCGCCTCCTCGGCGCCCACCCCTACCTCGACCCGGACACGATCTACGACGCCGCCCGCGAGGCCGAGGTCTGCCCCTTCGAGGTGAGCCTCGAGCTCGCCGGCCGGGTGCAGGTCACGGTGTGCGACTACAACTACGCCTTCGACCCCTACGTCTCGCTCTCGGACTTCGGCGCCGAGGCCGACCTCTCGGACGCGGTGCTGGTGATCGACGAGATCCACAACCTGGTCGACCGCGGCCGCGGCTACTACAGCCCGGAGCTCTCCGCCGGCGCGATCCGGCGGGCGGCCGAGGCGGCGGGGTCCGCGGGCAGGGGCGGCGAGGCGATCCACCGGCGGATCGAGGCCCTCTGCCTGGAGCTCGCCACGCGGGTCGAGGGCGCGGTGGGCGACGCCCTGGAGGAAGGGCCGGCCGGCGATCGGGCGGTCGAGGCGACGCTGCCGGAGGACCACCTCTGGCGCCTGCGGCCGAAGTTCGACGGGGCGTTCATCGATTACCTCGAGCACCAGCGCGAGACCAAGACCTTCCAGCCCGACGACCCGTTCGTCGACCTGTACTTCGGTCTGCTCCGCTTCTTGAACGCCCTGGTGGTCTCCGACGAGGCGTTCAGCCACCTGGTCGAGCGCCTCGACGGCGACGCCCGGCTCAAGATCCTGTGCAAGGACCCGAGCCGCTTCCTCGGCCGGACGATCAACCGGACCCACTCGACGATCGGGCTCTCGGCGACCCTCTCGCCGCCCGAGTTCTACCGCGACCTGATCGGCTTCGACCCCGAGCGCACGGCCTCGCGGTCGGTCGCCAACCCCTTCCCGCCCGAGAACCGGCGGGTGGTGATCGACGCCTCGGTCGCGACCACCTACCGCGAGCGCCCGACCTACTACCCGCGGATCGCCGAGAGCCTGGCGGCGTTCGCGGACTCGGTCGAGGGCAACTGCCTGGCGCTCTTCCCGAGCTACGACTTCCTCGCCCAGGTCGCGGGGCACCTCGAGCCGGCGGCGAAGCGGGTGCTGGTGCAGCGCCGCTCCTCCGGCGACCGGGAGCGCGAGGAGATCCTCGACACGCTGCGGGGGGCGATGCTGGGCGACGTGCTGCTGCTGGCGGTGGCGGGCGGGGTCTTCGCCGAGGGGGTCGACTACCCCGGCGACATGCTGCGCGGCGTCGCGGTGGTCGGGCCCTGCCTGCCCGCGCTCACCCTCGAGCAGAAGCTCCTCTCGAGCTACTACGACGAGCGCTTCGAGCGCGGCTTCGAGTACGCCTTCGTGGTGCCGGGGATGACCCGGGTGGTCCAGGCCGCGGGCCGACTGATCCGCTCCGACCGGGACGTCGGGGTGATCGCTCTCCTCGACCGGCGCTTCCTCCAGGGCCCGTACAAGAAGCACCTGCCGCTCGACTGGCTCCCGGAGGACGGCCCGGAAGGGCTCTCCGCCCATCCCGGCGAGGTCGCGGCCGAGTTCTTCGCCGCGTTGCGGCGCCAGAGCCTCTGAACCCCCCACCCCGGCGCTCTTCGGACATCCATCTTCTTCGCCGCCCGGGAGCGGGCGGGGGCCAGCCAAAAAATTTGCCCCGCCGGGGGGCCGGCGGGGCATCGGAGGGAGGAGGAAGGAGAGTGTCTCTCGAGGTGCGTTTGCCTCGTCTCTCATAGGTATCTACGGACCGGGGCGCCGAAATGTTTATGCAGCATGAGAGGGGGTGGTTCGATGCCCTCCGAGCCGTTCGCCCGGCCGACGCAGAGGTCGGCCGCTTCATGGGCCTGTTGCCGTGCGGTGGCGGGAGTCGGCCGCTTCAGGGGCCTGTTGCCGTGCGGTGGCGGGAGTCGGCCGCTTCATGGGCCTGTTGCGGTGGGGTGGCGGGAGTCGGCCGCTTCAGGGGCCTGTTGCCGTGCGGTGGCGGGAGTCGGCCGCTTCATGGGCCTGTTGCGGTGGGGTGGCGGGAGGTCGGCCGGTTCATGGGCCTGTTGCGGTGGGACGCGACGTCGACGGATGAAGCGGCCGAGCTCTGCCTCGGCCGGGCAAGCCCTCCGGCCCGCAACGATCGCCTCCCTGCCGGGCTCCGTTCCGGCCGGAATGGGTGGGGGCCCTACCGCGGCGGTGGGCGGCGGATGGGGCCGCGCAGCGGCCTGCCGTCGCGGCGCGGGCCGCGCGGAGGCGGGCCGCCGGGCGGGCGCCCTTCGCTGACGTCGCGCAGGCGCCCCAGGAACGTCAGGTACTCCCGCTCCTGCTCCGGGCCGAGGAGCTCGCGGGTGGCGAGCACCGTCTCCACCAGGGCCTGGTCGAGGCGCCGGCGGGTCGCGGCGAGCTGCTCGAGGATCTCGTCGAGCCGGTCCCGCGACGGCTCCGGCGAGGTGAGCTCGCGGCGCAGCGACTGGTGGAGATCGATCCCTTCGTCGTGGTCGCCCCGGGTCTCGCGGAAGAACCGGCGCTGGATCTCCAGGAACCTGGCGCGGCGGTCCCCCTCGAGGCCCATGCGGCTCGCCAGCTCGCCGAGACGCCGCTCCATCCCGGGCGGGAAACCCTGCGAATCCGGCCGGGCGGGCGAGCCCTCGTCGCCGTCCGGCGGAGGCGCTTGCTCGGCGCCCGGGCCTGCCGGCGGTCCGGCCACCGGCCCCTCCGGCGGCCCCGGCGTCTCCCCCTTCTCCGCTGCGACCTCGGCCACCGGGGCGGCGTGGTCGCGGCCTCCTCCGCGCAGGCGCTCGACCGCGAGGGTCGCCAGGATCCCGGCGTTCACCCCCAGCGAGAGGAGCAGGGCGAGGCCCAGCCAGCGCCGGCTCATCGCCCGCTCCCCTCCTCGCCGCTCTCCGTCCCGCCGGCAGCGAGAGCCGTCCAGTACGCCTCGGCGAGGCTCGGGACGGCGTCCGCGCCTTCGAGGGCCTCGCTCGAAGTCGTCGTCGGGCTCGTGCTCGGGGTCGCAGGCGAGGTCGTGGCCGCGGCCGGCACCCGCGTGGCCGCCGGCGCGCTCCGGGCCGGCGCGGGGGAGGTCTCGAGCCAGGAGAGGCCAGCCCCGGCGGTCACGCCGAGGGCCACCGCCAGGGCACCGGCCGCACGCACCCAGGCTGGAGAGAAGGCGTCCGGCCTCGGCCCGGACCCGGCGCCCGGCCTCCGCCGCCCGCGCCGCGACCCGGGTGGCGAACCCAGGAGGCGCCGGCGCCGGCGGCGGCAGCTCGAGACCGTCCCATGCCCGGGCGAGCCGCCGGTACTGGCTCGCGAGCTCCGGCTCCCGGGCGATCCGTGCCTCGAGGCGCGCCGCACGCTCCGGGTCGAGCTCGCCGTGGAGAAGCCGCATCAGATCCTTGAGATCGCCCCCGCGACCCCTCGATCCCCTTCCCTCGGGCACCGCCGGGCGAAAGCCGGTGGTCTGGGGGGAAGGGGACGAAGCCTCCCTGTCTCGTGGCATCTTCTCGGACATCGCGTGTCTCCAGTCTATGAAACCCGTGGGCCGGCGTTCTCTTGCGCCTGTTCCAGCCGCCGCATGGCCCGGAACAGGCGGCTCTCCACCGCTCCGACGGTGATCCCCAGCACTTGGGCGATCTCCTTGTACGACAGCCCCTCGAACCTGGCGAGCACCAGGACCGCCCGCTGGCTCTCGGGCAGCTCACCGATCGTCCGGCGGGTCGCCCGCCACCGCCGCCGGGCTTCGAGCTCGGCCTCGGGGCCGGGCGCGCCGTCGGGAGGATCGAGCCCGGCCGACGCCTCGGACGGACCGGCGCCCTCGCCGCTCCGCTCGAAGGCGCCGAACGAGAGGAAGCGCACGACCTTGTGCCGGCGCAGCCGGTTCAGGCAGTGATTGACGGCGATCCGGTAGAGCCAGGTCGAGACCCGGGCCTCGGGGCGGAAGGTCGCGGCCTTGCGGAAGGCCTTGAGGAAGACCTCCTGGGCCGCGTCGCGGGCGTCCTCGCGGTCTCCGAGCAGCCGCTCGCAGAGCGCCAGCAGCCGGTCCTGGTGGCGCCAGACCAGGCTCTCGAAGGCGCCGCCGTCGCCGGCCGCGACCCGGGCCAGCACCGCCGCGTCGGGATCGGCCTCCGGGGGCTGGTGGGCGGGACGGTCCACGTCGGGGGTGAAACACCTGGCCGGGCGAGAGCCTGCGGTGCGCCGCGCGGCCGGCGCCTCAGGCGCGGATCTCCGCCAGCGCCGCCCCGAGCGCCGCGCCGTCGGCGTAGCGCTCGCCCGGATCGCGCGCCAGGCACCGGGCGAGCACCGCGGGCAGGCCTTCGGGCAGGGTGGTCGGGTCCGGAAGCTCCGGCGAGCCGGACTCGGGGATCGGCCGGCCGGTGAAGATCTCGACCAGCACGGCGCCCGCAGCGAAGACGTCCGCCGCGGCGCTCGGAGCCTCCCCGGCGAGACGCTCGGGCGCGAGGTAGCGGGCCGGGCCCAGGAGGCGGTCGGCGTCGGGATCGGTGCCGGGCGGCGGCAGCAGGGCGGCGACTCCCAGGCCGGTCAGGCGGGCGTGTCCGCGGGGATCGAGCGCCACGGCCGCCGGCCGCACGGCGCCGTGCGCCAGCCGGGCGCCGTGGACGGCGGCCAGGCCCGCCGCCAGGTAGCGGGCCACCCGCAGGGCCGCCGCCGGCGGCAAGGCGCCCTCGCGCGCGAGCGTGCGGTCGAGCCGCGGACCCGCCGCCCACTCGGCGGCGACGAACGGCACCCGGCCGTCGATCCCCAGCTCCACCACGCGAGCGAGCGCGGGATGCGCGACGTGCAGCACGGCGCGGATCGGGTTGCCGAGCTCTTCGAGGGCGTCGGGGTCGGCGAGGAGCGAGCGGGCGAGCGCCTCGAGCGCCACCGGAGCGCCGGTCTCCCGGTCCCGGGCGCGGAAGAGGACCCGGTCGTCGCCGCCCTCGATCCGCTCCTCGAGCGTGAACCGGTCGGCGATCACCGCGCCGGGGGCGAGGATGGCGAGCTCGGCCCCGCCCGCGGCGTGCTCGGCCCCGCCCGCGGAGTGCTCGGCCAAGCCCAGCGCCGCGGCGGCCCGGGCGGCTCGCTCCGCGTCGAGCAAGTAGACCAGCTGCGGGGTGAGCAGGCCGCGCTGGGCGGTGAGCTCGACGCCCGCCGCCGCCAGCCGCTCGCGAAGCTCCGCCGCGATCCCCTTCGACAGGATCAGGTCCCCCGACGAGGCTTCCCGGAGCAGGCTCTCGGCCTGCTGGACCGGAAGCCCGGCCAGGGTCCGGGCCCCTGCGCGGCCGGCGAGGATCACCGGCCCGGCGGCGAGGGCGACCGTCGGCGGCACCGGCTCGTCGAAAGCGTTCGCCGGCTCGGAGAGGCGCCGCAGCACCTCCGCTCCCGCCGCGAGGGCGCGGGCGGCCGCTCCCTCGCCCGGGAAGCCGGCCAGGACCCGGTGGCCGAGCGCGGCTTCCACGCGGCCGCCGCGGGCCGCCACCGCGCCGCGGACCGCGAGCAGGTCGCGGGCCAGGCGCTCGGCGACCTCCCGGGGCTCGTCGCTTCCCCGAGTGCGGCCATAGCGCGGCATCTCGACCACCAGCACGGCCAGAGAGAGCCGCTCGGCGGCGCCCGCCGGCCCGTCGTCCGCCCCGGCGGGCCGGGCCGCCACCAGGTTCTCCAGGGCGCGCTTCTCCACCAGGTCCCGGAAGAAGTCCGCGAGCGGCCCCGGCACCTCGTGCCGCGAGGCCGCCACCAGGTCGCCGCCCCGCGCCGCGGTCGCGGCCTCGGCCACCTCGCGCACCGGACCGGTCGCGGCGCGGCCGATGAGCGGCGCGCCCACGAGTCCCACGACGAGCGCCAGCAGCCCGGCGCCGAGCGCCACCCACTCCACCCACCGCAGAGCCGGGGAGGCGCCACCGTGCTCGGCCAGGGTCACGAGCGCCGCCACCGGGCGGCCCGCGGGATCGGCGAGCGGCTCGACCGCGGCCTCGAATCTCCGGCCGGCGAGGACGATCTCGACCGGACCGACCCGGGAGCCTCGCTGGACGGCTTCGGACAGGGCGCCGGAGGCGGCGAGGGCGGGGACCAGGCCGTCGGCGTCGTCCCGGCCGAGAGAGGAGGCCGCGAGCTTCCCCGTCCCGCCTTCGCCGAGGGCGACGAAGGCAAGGTCCGCCCGCGCCAGCGACTGCGCCTGGAGGGCCAGCGACTGGTTGACCAGGTCCGCGACCGCCACCACGCCGGCCTGCGCGGCCGCCTCGCCCGCCCGCCGCGCCGCCACCAGGTAGAGGGCGTCGCCGAGCAGGAGCGCGCCGCGCGTGGCGCCGTCGACGCCGGCACGGACGACCGCCGGCGAGGTGGCGAAGGCGCCCGCCGCCGGCTCGGGGCCGCCGGCCGAGGCCACCACCCGGCCCTCCGGATCGCGGACCACGACGAGCTCGAGCTGGCGCCGGTCGAGCTCGTCCTCGAGCGCCTGAACGAGCGGGCTCGGTCCCGCTTCGGCCTCCGGAGCCGCGGCCGGCGGCCGGCCGGGCCCCGCCGCCCCGCGCTCGCCACGGCCCGGCTCCCGGGCGCCGCCGGCGGCCGCGGCCGCGACCTCGGGGCGGGCGGCAAGCTCGGCGGCCGCGAGCTCCAGGCTCTCCAGCCGTTGGCCGGCGAAGGCGGCGACGGCGCGAGCCGCCGGGTCGAGCTCGCCCGAGCCGGCGCGGCGCCCGGCGCGAAGCTGCCACTCGACGCAGGCGACGGTGGCGCCCGCGACGAGGATCACCGCCAGCGCGACCAGCAGGGCGATGCGCGGCGTCAGGCGCGGGCCGGTGGAGGCCGGAGTGGGAGCCACGGCAGGTCTCGGGTGGCGGCCGGCGCGCGGCGCCGGCGAGTCGTTCGATCGACGGAAGTCCGCCGGGGATCGTAGCACGCCGGCTCCGCCCCGCGGCTTGCTGGGCGTTTGCCGTATCCTTCGGTTCATGGCCCGGGAGCTGGCACGGCGCATCCGGCACTTCATCGAGGATCCCGCCGCGGGATCGTTCGAGGAGCTCGCCCTCCAGGCCCACGCCTGGCAGCTCGAGCGGGTGCCGGCGCTCGGCGGCCTGGCCCGCCGCGAGACCGGCGGCGCGGGCGACTGGCGCGCCCTGCCCGCGGTCCCCGCGCTCGCCTACAAGAGCCTCGACCTGACGCCCCGCGGGGTCGACCTCTCGAGCGCCCCGGTCTTTCGCTCGAGCGGCACGACCGGCGGCCCTCGAAGCGTCCACCGCCAGACCTTCCTCGGCCTCTACCGGGCGACGATCGACGCCTCCTTCCCCCGCTTCTGCCTGCCGGGACCGGGCGGCCGGCGGCGCCACCTGCCGATCCTGTCGCTGGTGCCGCCGCCGGCCGACCTGCCGGACTCCAGCCTGTCGTTCATGATCGACCACGTCGTGCACCGCCACGGCGCGGCCGGGAGCGCCTGGGCCTTCGGCCCGGAGGGGCTCGATTCGGCCGCCGCCGACGCCTGGGCGGCGGCCCGGGCCCGCGACGGCCGGCCGGGGCTGGTCGCGGCCACCGCCCTGGCGCTCGCCGCCTGGCTCGACGCGCTCGAAGCCGCGGGGCGCGCCCACCGCCTGCCGGCGGGGACCGTGCTCTTCGAGACCGGCGGCTTCAAGGGCCACCGGCGCGAGACCTCGCGCGCCGACCTGCTCGAGCGGACGGAGGCCCTCCTGGGCGTCGCGCCGGCGCGGGTGGTGCGCGAGTACGGCATGACCGAGCTGACCAGCCAGCTCTACGCCCGGACCCTCGAGGGCGGCGATCCCGACCTCTTCGTCGCGCCGCACTGGGTGCGCTTCCGGGTGCTCGACCCGGAGACCCTGGCGGAGGCGCCTCCCGGGACGACCGGGCTGGTGGCGATCTTCGACCTGGCGAACCTCTCCTCGGCCGTCCACCTGTTGACCGAGGACCTGGGCGCGATCGAGCCGGGCGGGCTGCGCCTCCTGGGCCGGGCGGCGGGGGCGGAGCTGCGCGGCTGCTCGCTCGCCGCCGAGGAGATGATCGAGGCCGCCCCCTGAGGGGCGATCCCGGGACCGGAGGCGAGCGCCCGGAGCCGCCCGGCCCACCTGACCGAGCGATCGGCCGAGCGCCTGATCCAGAGCTTGGCCGGAGGCGGCGACGCCCTCCGGGCGCTCGGCGACGAGGAGATCCTGGCGGCCTGGGAGGCGACCGTCGCGGCCTTCCTCGATCCGCGCTCGCCCGAGCGCCGGGAGCTCGGGGCTCCGCTCGGCCGCGCCGTCCGACTGTCCCCCGCAGGGCTCCAGGCCGGGCTCGAGGCGGTTCTCGGCGGGGTGCGGGGCGAGAGCGCCGCGGCACTCTTCGAGCGGGCCCGGGAAGCTCCGGCGGCCGGGCGGCGCGGAGGCCGCCGGCGACCTGGTCCTGGTGGTCCTCGCCTCGAACCTGCCCGCCCTCGCCGTCCAGCCCCTGCTCCCGGCGCTCGCCGCCCGCCGCCCGGTGCTCCTCAAGTCGCCGTCGGCCGAGCCGTGGTTCGCGGACTCGTTCGTGCGGGCGCTGGTCCGCCGCCTCCCCGCTTTGGCCGGCGGCGTCGCCGCCGCGACCTGGCGGGGCGGCGACGAAGCGGTCGAGGGGCCGATTCTCGCGCGCACCCGGACCGTGCTCGCCTACGGCGGCGACGAGGCGCTCGCCAGCCTCGCCCGGCGCGCCGCCCAGGCCGGCGTCGTCCGGGTGGCGGCCTACGGCGCCCGGACCAGCCTCGCGGCACTGGCGCCGGGCGCGGAGCTCGGGCCCGCGGCCACCGGGATCGCGCGCGACGTGGCGCTCTTCGACCAGCGCGGCTGCCTGTCGGTGGCGGCGGTCTACGTGGCGGGCGACGAGGCGCGAAGCGGCGAGCTCGCCCGCGCCCTGGCCGGAGAGCTCGGCCGGCTGGCCCGCCGCTGGCCGCCCGGCCCGGCCGAGGCGGCCGAGCTCGCCGGCGTCCGGCAGGTGCGCTCCGAGGCGGCCCTCCGCGGCCTCGCCGTCTTCCCGGCGGCGGGGGACCCGGAGGATCCGCGAGGCGGCACGGTGGTGGTCGAGCCCCGCCCCGCCTTCCGGCCGACGCCCGGCCTCCGGACGGTGCGGGTGCACCCGCTCGCCGACCTCCGCGGCGCTGCCCGCCGTCCTCGACCCCTGGCGCGGCCGGCTCCAGGGGGTGGCGCTCGCCGGCGAAGCGCCGGCCCTGGTCGCGGGGCTCCGCGCCCTGGGAGTGTCGCGGATCGCGGCCCCGGGCGAGCTCCAGAGCCCCGACGCGCGCTGGCAAAACGGCGGGATCGATCCGCTCGAGGTCCTCTTCGAACGAGCTGAGCTCGGGCGAGACCGAATCCGAGGGGGTCGTGGGATCCGTGGGCCTACGAAGTAGGGTTCCCGGTGAGCAAGACGTTCTTGAGCGCCAGCTCCGGCGTCTTCCACGCCTCGCCGGTGATCCGCCCGACCTCCTTGCCCTTCACGTAGACGATGCCGGTGGGCGTGCCGTGGACGTTCTTCGCCTCCATCACGGGATCCTTGAAGCTGTCCGGCACGCCGTAGTACTCGAAGCTGATCTTGGGGTTGTCGATCACCTGCTGGACCTTGATGATCCGCGGCACCATGAGCTGGCAGTGGGGGCACTTCGAGTTGAAGAAGACCTGCACCCGCACCGGCTGGCTCTCCTTGTCGAGCTGGGAGACCAGCTTCGAGTTCGGCTGGTACGCCTCGGCGCCGCGGGCGTAGGACGGGTCGTAGGCGGTCAGCTCGGAGGCCTTGCGCGGGCCGGTGAGCGAGGCGCGCTCGCCGAGCTGGTACTTGTGGCCGCCGGTCTCGAAGCTCACTCCGGCCTCGCCGACCTCGAAGGGGCCGCGCGGCGTCACGGCGGCGTCGGCCAGGATGTCGATCGTGCCGTCGGGGCGCTTGGCGAGGCTCATGATCCCCACCGTCTCGACCTGCCGGCTGCGCAGGTCGACCAGGAGCGGCTGGTCGACGCCGGCACCGAGGAGCAGGAAGGCCCGCGCCCGGGTCGACTGGAAGATCTCGGCGCGCGGCGCCGGCTTGCCGTCGATCGAGAGCGAGTAGGTGCCGATCGGCTGGAAGCCCTGGAGGAACGGGTCGGGCGTCGATTGCGCGGCGAGCGGCGGCGCGGCGGGCCCGAGCAGCAGGGCCAGGCAGGCGAGGAGCGCCACGGCCAGCGCGGCCGTCCGGGCGCCCGGGGCAGGCACGGAAGTCATCGGTGGAAGGCTCGGCATCGGATCTCTCCGCAGGTGGTCGGCGATCATTCGGTTCCGTCGGCGGGCGGGTCGGTTCTCCCGCTGCCGCCCCAGCGCTCGAACGGCGGCAGGCCGTCCCAGGTCTCGCGGACCTCGCCCTCGTTCACCAGGAACGAGCGCGGCAGCCGGCGGACCAGGGGCTTCATGAGCGGCTCCGGGATCTCCCGCGTCTCGAAGCCGGGTCCCCATTGCCAGAGGAAAGCCCGGCGCTCGGCCTGTCCGGCCGTGGTCACCACGAACACCGAGGGCAATCCGCCGTCGAGGGCCTGCCGATCGAGGTAACCGTTGATCCGGGCCACCTTCTTCCCGAACGCCTCGTCCAGGTCGGCGAGGATCACCAGGTGCTTCCCGTGGTCGAGCTCGGGCACCGCCGAGCCCAGGCAGACCCGGCCGGCCGCCTCGCCGACGCAGAGCTCGGAGACCGGGACCCCGGGCGACAGGCGGGTCGCCCAGTCGTCGAGCGGCAGCTCGGGCGCCTTCCACGCCAGGAGCACGGCGGCCGCCGCCACCAGGAGCCCGGCGGCGGTGCGCACCGGCGGCACCTTGCGGGCGCGCGGGCAGCGGCCGAGGAACACCAGGGCGAGGGGCACGCCCAGGAGCAGCAGGTCCTGCCAGAACGCCTGGGCGGGGCTGCGCACCACCAGGTTGCCGAAGCAGCCGCAGGAGGCCGACGTGGGCTCGAGCCCGTGGGCCGCGCGGTAGTAGTCCTGGCCGGTCAGGGCGACGAAGAAGGCGACCAGCAGGGCGGTCGGCACGAGCACCCAGAGCCGGCGGACCCCGAGGACGAGGAGCGTCCCGAGGCCGGCTTCGAGGGCCAGCGCCAGGTAGGCGACCGGCGCGGCACCGCCGAGAAAGCCGAGGCCGCGCGCCTGGATCTCCGCCACGAAGGCGGCCGGATCGATCGCCTTGGCCCAGGCCGCGAACAGGAAGACGCCACCCAGGAAGAGGCCGGCGAGGATCCCGACCACCTGGAGCGCCCGGTTCGGCCGCGACGGGGCCGCCGCGGCGTCCGAGAGGGTGGCTGCTCCGGTGCTTTCGTCCATGACGGAAGTGCGATGGTACGGCGAGACCGGTCGCGGGGCAAGGCGGGCAGATCCTCTATGCTCTGGCTCATGGACGGTCTCTGGCAGGACGTTCGGCTCGCGCTGCGCAGCCTGCGGCAGCAAAAGGGTCTCTCGCTGGCGGCTCTGCTCTCGCTGGCCCTCGGCCTGGGCGCGAACACGGCCCTCTTCTCGGTCGTCCACGGGGTCCTGATGCGGCCTCTGCCGTACCCCGGGGCGGACCGGCTCGTGCGCCTGGCGGAGGTGCACCCGGGCGCCACGGCGGCCTTCCGGGGATCGCTGCTGACCGACCACACCTTCCACGCCTGGGCCCCGAACGCCACCACCGTCGAGGGGATCGCCGCCTTCAGCCGCGATACGGTCGTCGACACGAGCGGCGACCGGGCGGTGCGCCTGCCGACCTCCTCCGTCTCGCCTTCCCTGTTCCGGCTGCTGCGGGCCCGGCCGGCGGCCGGTCGCCTCCTGATGCCGGACGATGCCGCCCCCGGCGCCCCGCCGGTGGCGGTGATCTCCGACGCCTTCTTCCGCGAGCGCTTCGGCGGCGATCCGTCCGCCGCTCGGCGCCACCCTCACCCTCGATGGCGTGGCGCACACGATCGTCGGGGTCACGGCTCCCGGCTTCTACTTCCCGGACCGGGAGGTCCGGCTCTGGACCCCGTACGCGATGCCGCCCCCCGGAGGGGGCAACTCGATCCGCCTGTTCGGCGCGATCGCACGCCTGCGCCCGGGGGTGAGCCCCGCGCAGGCCGCGGCCGAAGGGACGGCCGCCGCCCGCAGCGTCGAGCGGCCGCCGATCGTCGACGCGATCTTCGGCCAGGGCGCCCCGGTGGAGGTGCGGGTCCACACGCTCCTCGAGGAGATGACGGCCAGCGTGCGGCCGGCGCTCCTGGTGCTCTCGGTCGGCGTCGGCTTCGTGCTGCTGATCTGCTGCGCCAACGTCGCCAACCTCCTCCTCTCCCGCGGCGTCGCCCGCTCCCGCGAGCTCGCGGTGCGCACCGCCCTCGGCGCCGGCCGCAGCCGCGTGATCCGCCAGGTGCTGACCGAGAGCCTGGTGCTCTCGGGCCTCGGGGGCCTCCTCGGCCTCGCGCTCTGCCGCGGCCTCCTCGCGGCGCTGCCGAGGCTCGCGCCGGCGGACTTCCCGCGCGTGGACGACGTGAGGCTCGACGGCCGGGTGCTCGCCTTCGCCGCCCTGGCCGCGCTCGCCACCGCGCTCCTGGCCGGGCTGCTCCCCGCCCTGCGCGCCGCCCGCCGCGACCCGCTCCCGGCGCTGCGCGACGGCACCGGCGGCGCCACCGGGGCGCGCTCGATGCGCCTCGGCGGCAGCCTCCTCGTGGTCGAGGCGGCGCTCGCCGTGATGCTCCTGGTGGGAGCGGGCCTGCTGATCCGCAGCTACGCCGAGCTGGTGGCGGTCGATCCGGGATACGACCCGGGCCGGGTGCTGGTGGCGCAGGTCGACCTCGGTGGCGACTCCGAGACCGAAGCGGCGCGGCAGCTCGCCCTCGACCTGGCGGCCCGGATCGAGGCCTTGCCGGGCGTCGAGGCCGCCGGCGTCGCCAACATGGCGCCGCTCGGCAACTCGACCGCGATCCAGCAGTTCACCTTGCCGGCCTCGGTCACCGGCGGCGAGCCCGTCACCGCCCGCGCGATCGCCTACACCGTGACGCCCGGCTACGCGAAGGCGCTCTCGCTGCGCCTCGTCGCGGGGCGCTTCTTGGTCCCGGAGGATCTCGACGGCACCGTGCGGCCTATAGTGGTGAACGAGGAGTTCGTCCGCTCCTACCTGCGCTTCGGCCCGTCCGGGGGGCGCCCGGTCGTCGGGCGCCGGTTCGAGGCGGGAGACGGCGCGGAGGGCGCCCGGCCCACGGAGATCGTCGGGGTCGTCGGCAACGTCCTCCACGACGGTCTCGACGGCGAGCCCCAGAGCGCGATCTACGGCCTGCCCGGCTCGCAGATGCCGTCCTGGTTCTTCCTGGTCGTGCGGACCGCGGGGGACCCGGAGCCCTTCGTCGCGACGCTGCGCTCGGTGGCGGCCGACCTGGCGCCCAGGGCGGGCGTCGACGTCGCCACGCTGTCGAGCAGGGTGTCGGCCTCGGTCAGCCAGCCCCGCTTCGCCGCCGCCACCCTCGCGAGCCTGGCGTTCCTGGCGCTCGCCCTGGCGGCCACCGGGCTCTTCGGCGTGCTCACCTACAACGTCGCTCGGCGCCGGCGGGAGATGGGCGTGCGCGGCGCCCTGGGCGCCGACCGGGGCGCGATCGTCGCCCTCGTGCTACGCCAGGGCCTGCTGGTGACCGGCGCCGGCCTGGTCCTGGGCCTCGCCGGCGCGGCGGCGATGGCGCGGTTCCTCGCGAGCCTGCTCTTCGGCGTGACACCCTTCGACGTCGTGGCGTTCGCGGCCGCCCCGGCCGTGCTCCTCGCCGTCGCCCTCGGCGCCTGCCTACTCCCCGCCTGGCGCGCCGCGTCGGTCCCCCCCACCGAGGCGCTCCGGGCGGAGTGACGAGCCCGGCCGCCGGACGGCCCGCAGGGTGCCGATCCCGCCCCCGCCGCAAGTCCGGGGAAAAGGCCCGTGCTCGACCACGACTCCCCATCGGCGAGCAGGGCGAGCACCCGCGCATGGTCCGCCTCGACGGGCCAGGCCAGCGAGGAGCCGCGCGTGCGCGGCGTTCGCCCGGTCGCCGTGGGTTTCGAGCGTCGCCCGCGCCGCGGCGAGAGCCTTGGCAGTCCCGCCCAGCTCGCGCGAGACGAGGGCGATCTCGGCCTCGGCGACCACGCACCTTGCGGGGTGCCCGTCCTGCTCGGCGATCGCCGACGGGTTCGACGGCTTCGCCGTCCACCTCGCGAACCACGACGTCATGCTGTCGGCGGTGTCGCGGGCGCCACTCGCGAAGCTCGCGGCCTACAAGCGGCGCATGGGATGGACGTTCCCCTGGGCGTCCTCGCTCGGCAGCGACTTCAACGCCGACTTCGGCGTCGCGCCCACCGAGGAGCAACAGCGCGCGGGGACCGTCGAGTACAACTACCAGCGCAACCATCACGCGATGGACGAGGCGGAGGCCCCGGAGGTCGTCGTCCGGCTCGCGGCGACGACCGGAACCGACGCGGCCACCTACGCCCGCGAGCGGCCGGGCATGAGCGCCTTCGTGCTCGAAGACGGCGTCGTGTACCACACCTACTCCACCTACGCCCGCGGCCTCGACGCCCTGTGGGGCATGTAGCAGTGGCTCGACCGCGCGCCCAAGGGGCGCAACGAGGCCGGCGTCTGGTGGCGCCGCCACGACGAGTACGAGAAGGGCTGAGCCGGGGCCTGGGCGTGGCGGAGGCGGCCCGGCGCGTCACGGCCGGCCGTGGAGCCGGTCGTGCATGCAGGTCTCGGGAGCGCCGGCCATCGGCCGGATCAGCGCCCCACGAGCCCGTGCCGAGAGCTCCTCGCGTCACGCTCACCCGGCCCTCCACGGACCTCCTCGGCACGGAGAAAGGAGAATCCACGTGCCTATCGATACTTCAGTCCTGATCGTCGGCGGAGGCTTGAACGGATTGACCACCGCGCTCCTGCTGGCTCGCCACGGCGTCGAGTGCCTGGTCGTCGAACGGCATCCCGGCACGTCGATCCAGTACAAGTTCGCGGGCATCTCGCCGCGCAGCATGGAGATCTTCCGCGCGGCCGGGATCGAGGACGAGATCCGTGCCCAGCGGACCGGGGACCAGCAGGGGGGCGGCGTCGCCCGCGGAGAGACGCTCGCCGATCCGAACATCCAGTGGATGATGGACTCGGCGTGGCCCGAGGTGACCGGGCTCGGCGCCACCGACCCGGCGACCTGCGACCAGCACGTGCTCGAGCCGATCCTGCGGGAGAACGCGGAGCGGCAGGGTGCGCAGGTGCGCTTCGCGACCGAGCTCGTGGCGATGTCACAGAGTGCCGACCGCGTCGAGGCGCGCATCCGGGACCGTTCGTCCGGAGCGGAGGAGACCGTCCGCGCCGCCTACCTGGTCGCCGCGGACGGCGCCAACGGGAGCCTGCGCGAGAAGCTCGGGATCGGCCGCACCGGGCCGGGCGTGTTGCAGCACTGGATGAACCTCGTCTTCGACACCGACTTGGTGCCCTTCCTCGACGGCAAGAGGTTCACCTCCTGCTTCGTCTCCAGCCTCAACGCCACCTTCACCCCGCGCGAGAGCGGGCGATGGCTGCTCGCCCTCCAGTACGACCCCGAGCGCGGCGAGCGCCCCGAGTCCTTCGACGCCGAGAGGTGCCGGGAGCTGGTGCGCATCGGGGCGGGGCGGCCGGACGCGAAGGCGGAGCTCGTCGACGCGCGTTCCTGGGAGGTCGCGGCGTCGGTGGCGGACCGGTTCCGCGCGGGCCGCGCTTTCCTGGTCGGCGACGCCGCCCACCTCATGCCACCGACCGGCGCCTTCGGCGGCAACACCGGCATCCACGACGCGCACGACCTGGCGTGGAAGCTGGCCCTGGTCCTCGGAGGTCAGGCGGACCCGGAGCTGCTCGACAGCTACGACGCCGAGCGCCGTCCCGTGGCCGTCGCCTCGCTCGAGCAGTCGCTCGCGCGCCTCCAGGCCTGGTTCGAGGACCCCCGGGGCCGCCTGCCGGAGCCGGTGCCGATGGTCGACGGCTACGACGTCGTCTTCGGCCAGGTCTATCGGCAGGGCGCCGTCGTCCCCGAAGAGGGCGACCCGCCGGCGCGTCCGTTCGAGCCGGCACGCGAGCTCTCCGGCCGGCCGGGCACCCGGGCGCCGCACATGATGCTCGCCCGCGGCGACGAGACGATCCCGGTCCACGACCTGTTCGGAACGGGGTTCGTCCTCCTGGCCGGCCCGAAGGGCGACGCCTGGTGCGCGGCCGGCGATCGGGTGGCCGGCGGCACCGACCTCCCCTTGACCTGCCATCGCATCGGCTCCGGGTGCGCCCTCGCCGACGTCGACGGCCGATGGCCCGAGCGCTACGGCGTGACGGACTCGGGCGCCGTGCTCGTGCGCCCGGACGGCTTCGTCGCCTGGCGCGCTTGCGCGGCGGGGGGCGACGCGGAGTCGGTCCTCGACGACGTCCTGGCGCGTCTCGGGCTCCGCGTGCACGCGAACGCCCCTCACCGATAGGAGCGAGCCCGCGACCCATGGCCTGCGACCGACCGGCTCAGCGGGGTTTCCTCGGCGTCTCGGCGCTCGTCTTCGCCGCCGGCGCGGCGGGGACGATCGCATGGTGCGCATCGATGTCGCCCGCGGGCGGGATGCCCATGCCCGGCGGCTGGACGATGTCCATGGCCTGGATGCGCATGCCCGGCCAGACGTGGCCCGGCGCCGCGGCGTCCTTCCTCGGCATGTGGACCTCGATGATGGTGGCGATGATGCTTGCCCTGTCTCGTGCCGATGCTCGAGCGCTACCGCCGGGCCGTTCGCGGCACCGGCGCCGCGCGCCTGGGGCCGCTGACTGCGCTGGTGAGCGCGGGCTACTTCGCCGTCTGGATCGCGATCGGAGCGGCCGCCCTTCCGCTGGGCGTCGCCCTGGCGGCGGTGGAGATGCGGCTGCCGCCCCTGGCGCGCGCCGTTCCGATCGCCGCCGGCGCGGTCGTCCTGCTCGCCGGCGCGCTCCAGCTCAGCTCGTGGAAGGCGCGGCGGCTCGCCTGCTGCCGGGAGGTCCCGGGAGGCGGCCGACCGTTGCCGCCGGACGCCGGTGCGGCCTGGCGCCACGGCCTCCATCTCGGGCTCCTCTGCAGCCCCTGCTGCGGCAACCTGATGGCGATCCTCCTGGTCGCCGGAGTCATGGACCTGCGCGCCATGGCCCTGGTGACGGCGGCGATCACGCTCGAGCGCCTGGCACCGGGCGGCGACCGCGCTGGCCCGCGCCGTCGGAGTCGCCGTCGTCGGGGTCGGGCTGGTGCTGATCGTCCGCGCCGCCGGGCTCGGATGACGCCCCGGCTCCGCCGGCCGGAGTCTCGGGCCAAACCCCTGCCAGGCCAGAGTCGGCGGCCATATATATCTCCTTCTCGGATCGTATATACTCTCGGCATGACCAAGCGACTCGTGGACATCGACGACGACCTCCTGGAGCGAGCGCGAAGCGCGGCGGGCAGCGACACGATCAAGGACACGGTCACCAAGGCGCTGCAGCGGCTCGTGGACGACGAGACCGCCTTGCGGCATGTCCGGCGGCTCCGCCGGCCGGGCGCCCTCGACCTGGCGAAGATCGACGACGCGCGGCGGCCGCGCCTCGGGAGCTGAGCGCCATGCGCTATCTCGTCGATACGTCGGTGCTCGGCCGCGCCCACCAGGAGAGGGTCGGAGACCGGCTCGAGGAGTTGGCCAAGGCGGGCCGCCTGTGGACCTGCGGCCTGATCGACCTCGAGGTCGTCTATGGCTCCAGGGCCCGGGACGTGGCGGAGGTCATCGAGGAGCGGAGGGCGTTGCCGGAGGCTCCCATCACGCCCCAGGTGATGCGCCGGGCGGTCCAGGTCGCGGGCGAGATGGCTGCAGCGGCCCTCCACCGTGGAGCCAAGCCAGCGGACCTGGTGATCGCCGCCGCGGCCGAGGCCGCAGGCCTCGCGGTCCTCCACTACGACGACGACTACGACCGCATCGCGGCCGTCACCCATCAGCCCACCGAGTGGGTCGCCCCCGCCGGCAGCCTCGACCACTGAGTGGGACGCGCCCCAGGCTGGACGGAAGGCGTCCTTCTGCCGGACGTGCGGTGACCGAGCTCCTCGAGGTAGGCGAGCAAATCCGCGAGCTGGTCCTGGAGCTCTCCGGAGACCTCCGCCAGGTCATGGACGAGCGGGTCGATCCTCTCCTCGTGGAGCTCGAAACCGTAGTTGTTGCGAACCACGTGGCGGAACCGCAGGTAATCGCTGAGGCGGTCCGCGAGCTCGGGGGTAAGGACCCTTGGCCGGACGCCGGGAACCTCCACGGTCATCGTCCGGAGGAGGCGCAGGTGCGAGTCCGGCGTCTGCGGAAGGCCTCCGTTGATCTCGCCGGCGATCTTCTCGAAGATCCTTTCGCAGGCCGTGTAGTAGTTGTGGAGGCGGAGCGCCGTGCTCTCGACGTAGGCTCGGCGATCCCCCTCCGGCAGAGTGCGGCCCCTCGCCCAGGCGACCGGGATCTCCTCGGCGAGGTGCGCGAGGCTCGAGAGCTCCTGCCGAATCTCGGCCGCGAGGGTCAGGAACTCCCGTTCACGCTGCATGGAGAACGACTCCCTCCGCCTCGATGCGGTGGCGGAGCATCGGCGGGCACTCGGCGAGGAGCTTGAGGTCGACGGGAATCGGGATCTCGCGAGCCAGCTCGGCGTCGGCGCGGAAGAAGCGTCCCCGCGCGAGGCCCTCGACGGCGAGATCGATGTCCGACGCGAGGCTCGGCCGCCGCCAGGCGAGGGAGCCGAAGAGGATCACCTTCCGGACGCCGTAGCGCCCGGCCAGAACGTCCGCCGCACGCCGGGCCGCCTCCAGCGCCCGGGCGCGGAACGCCTCCTCCGCCGCTCGCTGCGCGGCGAAGCGCCGCCGCCAGGCCTCGACATACGAGGCGTAGCGGTCGCTTCCGTCAGGGCTCTTTGCCGGCACGTTGCTCATGATGGACCCCGAAGGAGACTAGCAGAGGGTCGCGGCCCGGAGGGGCGGAGGGTCGCCCGGCCCGCGTCACGGCTCGCCGCTCGTCTCCCCGGAGGGGCTCACCCAGTTCTCGACCTCGAGGTTCGGGACCCGCCGGAGCTCACCCTCGTTGTTGGTGATCAACGTCAAGCCCGCGGCTCGCGCGTGGGCGGCGATCCACAGATCGTTGTTGCCGATCGGCGTTCCTCGAGCCTCCAGTGCCGCGCGGATGGCCCCGTACTCTCGCCCGGCCGCCTCGGGCAGGGGCTCGACGGGCACCAAGGCGGCGAACTCGTCGAGCGACAGCAGGACGCGTTCGCGCTTCGTACTCTTCTCCGCGCCGTGCCGCAGCTCTCCCCACGTGATCACCGAGATGACGGCCTCACCCGGAGCGAGCTCCTCGAAGCGCTTCAGTACCCGGGGTGGCCGCTCGCGCGCGATGTAGATGCAGATGTCGGTATCCAGCAGGTACCGAGCCGTCATTCGAGATCCTTGCGCTCCTGGGGTGGGGTGTCTCGACGGCCCTCCGGAAGGAAGTCCTCTGGAAGGCCGGCCAGCAGCTCGAAAGCGCGCGAAAGATCCTTTGCCGGCTCGCGCAAGACGATCTCGTCGCCGCGGCGAAAGATCTCCAGCTCCCGACTCCTGACCCGAAACTCCTTGGGGAGGCGGACTGCCTGGCTGTTACCGGACTTGAACACTCGGGCCGTGGTCATCGGTCACCCCTCTTCGTATACACAAGTAAGTATACACGTCCCTGGCCTCCGCTCCTCCGCCGCTCGCTGCTCCGCGAAACGCCGCCGCCAGGCCTCGACATACGAGGCGTAGCGGTCGCTTCCGTCAGGGCTCTTTGCCGGCACGCTGCTCATGATGGACCCCGAAGGAGCACCAGCGCGCCGTGGAGGTGCTCGATGATCCGCGGCTCTGAGAGGTGAAGGATCACGCCCCAGCTCCCGCGCTCAACTGGCCTTGGCCCTCGGAGTGACTTCCTGGCGGATCACAGATCCGGTCTCGCGTTCGGTTTCCTCGAGCTCGTAGTCCATCTGGAGCCCGAGCCAGAAGCGTTCCGAAGTGCCGAAATATCGCGCGAGGCGAAGCGCCGTGTCCAGCGTGACCGCTCGCTTGCCGAGAATGACCTCGTTGATCCGGCGCGGCGGCACGTGGATCTCCCGGGCCAGGCGATCTTGACTGAGATCGAGCGGACGCAGGAACTCCTCGAGAAGAACCTCGCCAGGGGGGACGTTGGAGAGCCGTTGGGGCAAGGAGGTCACCTCCGTGGTCCGGGTGAGACGATTGGGCGCCGCAAGGCGGCGTGCTCCTTCATCGGCTCGCGTGGGACAGTGTTCAGCGATTCTCCCTGGAATGAAAGAAACGCAGGACATGAATCGCCTCGCCGGACACCTCGTAGCAAATCTCATAGTTGCCGACGATCAGGCGGCGGACCTCGCGCGGCCCGTACCCGGCGAGCCGCGAGCCCAGCCTCGGATGCGGCAGAACCTGCCGGAGCGCCTGGCGAAGGGAACTGACAACCCGGAGGGCAACCTGTCGGTCGTAGGCCGCCAGAAAGTCATGCAAGCGGGCGAGATCGTCGACAGCCTGGTCGGCCCATCGGAATTTCACGGGCGCGGCACGGGCTTCGGGTTTTCCGAGGAGAGGCTGTCCAGCCACTCCTCGACCCGCTCGTGGTCGATCAGACGGCCCGCATCCACCGACTCGAGAGCTTGGCGCGTGAGCCGGTCGCGCTCCGCTTCCCGATCGACCCACTCGCCGACGGCCTCCTTCACGATCCAGCCTCGTGAACGTTCCAGGCGTTCTGCGTACTCGTCGATCTTCTGGACGAGGTCGACGGGAAGGTGGGCGGTGACGGGTTGAGTTGCCATGGTGTTCTCCGGACGATGCGGACCGATTCAACCTGAATCGTAGCGGAGCGACACGCCTCGGTCAAGCCTCTGCGAGATCTTCCTGTGCTGCAGGATGGAGAGCCGCTCGATCTCGAGAAGGCGGCCCGGAGGGGCAGACGCCCGCCCCTCCGGGTCGGTGTACCGCTACGCCCGCACGAGCCGGCGGGCGAGGGCCCGGCCGAGGACCGGAATCTCCTCGCGCCCGAGGGCCTCGACCGCCAGGGCGAAGGACTCGGGCGCGGCGAGGAGCGCGCGGGCGACGTGGAGGTGCTCGACGATCCGCGGCTCGGGCCGGGCCAGGTGGGCGACGCAAAGCCGCCCGTCGTGGACCGGCGTGCCGAGGCGCTTGGCCTTCTCGCCCAGCGCGAGGCGGTTGGGGACGGCGAGGGCCGGGAGCGTCGCCGCGATCAAGAGGGCGTCGGCGCGGTGGCGAGTCAGGGCCACCGGCTCGTCGCCGGCCGCCATGGACTCGCCCCGGCGGACCACGGCCCAGCAGGCGCCGTGCTGGAAGACGACCGGCTCGATCTCCCAAGGCCCGGCCCAGAAGGAGCCGCCGGCGAGGCCGGAAGGCGCCGAGGCCGGGGCGTCGCCGAGCCGGGAGGCTACGATCAAGAAGCCGGCGCTGAAGGCGTTGGGCACGGTGGTGGGGGTGCCGCCGTCGCCGATCGCGACCCCCGTGGCGAGACCGGCGGCGGTGGCGGCGGTAGACGGCGTGGGATCCTGCGGCGTGCGGGTGCTACTCTCTTCGCTGTTTCGCATGGGAGGAGCTATCTCCTTTGCGGGACGGGCCCGGGCGAGCTCGAACTCGCTCGGGCCGCTTCGTTGTCAAGGCGCCGCACCGGGGAACGCCCCCGGAGGCGGCGGTCGATCTGCCGATCCAGTGGGTTGGCCAACCCTCGATCGCTCAGCAGATGCTAACGGAAGATGGGGCGCAAGTCAAGCGGTAGGGCGAGCCCGTGACCGCGACGCTCCGCGGCCGTGGCATGGCCCGTTCGCCCGCCGCACCGAAGGTCGGTCGGAGCATAGACCGTGGGGCGGTTCGGGGCCTCCCCTCCGGGCGACCGGCCCTCGCTTGGAAGCAAGATGGACCGCAGGCTCGTGCCTCGATTCCGGCGCGCTCCCGGAACGCCCATGCTCCAGGCACCGCCCAAGCCCGACGCGCGCCTCCAACGCCGCCCGGAGGAGAGGCCCCGAACCGCTCGATCTGCACGATGCTTGGTGCCCGGGCGCGGGGACTCCCGGCCCGCGGGGCTACCATATCTCTATCAAGGGTTCTCGACCCCGTCCGAAAGGCGGCTCCCCCCACCTACCCTAGCTGAAGTCCGGCCGACCTTGCGATACCGCCATAAGGTCGCCGGTGTCACTCTGCCCCCTGCGTCTAAGCTACCACCATCAGCTTCGACTTAGAACTAGGATTCTGTCTAGGTTCGTTGCGCGACCCTTCCTTTCTTCGCCCCAGATCCTAGTCGTCTTTCCGTTTGAGTCGAATTCGTCCACGATTAGCATCTCTAGGTGAAATGGCACAACACCCGCGAGTTCCTCCCAAACACGCTCTGCTAGGGTTAGATGCTGGCCCTGCTCCTGGACATCGCCAATCACCAGAGTGACAGGCGTCCCCTTTCGGAGTACCTGGGAGGCAGTTCGCAGAAAGCTAGCCATGAAAGCGAGGTATCGATCTAATGAGTCCGTGCTATCGAGGAGACGATCAACCTCCGCTGCGTCCTCCTTCAGGAGCCAGAGCCGAATCCAGTTGAAAGTACCGTATCGGAGGATCCCTAGTGTCATGTCAACCTTGAAGTGTCGGTTAGAGACGACTATACTCCTCCCAACGCCAACGCGACGGGAGGAGCGCCATGGGTGCAGTCCGGTACAAGGTGACGTTGACCGAGCAGGAGCGGCAGATTCTCGAGGAGGTTGCGACGCGCGGCCGGCATAGTAGTCAGAAGGTGTTGAACGCGCTGATCCTCCTGGGGTGTGACGAAGGTCCGTCCCAGGAGAGGAAAGCGACGGGGCAGCAGCTGGCTGAGGTGCTACCGGTCAGCGAGAAGAAGGTCGAGCGTGTGAAGCGACGGTTCGTCGAAGAGGGATTGGATGTCGCGCTGGAGAAGCGCAAGCCGGATCGGCAGTATGAGAAGAAGGCGGACGGAGACTTCGAGGCGCACCTGGTGGCGTTGAGCTGCTCGAAGCCTCCTCCCGGTCACGCCCGTTGGTCGCTGCGGCTGCTGGCCGACAAGATGGTGGAGCTGAGGTACGTGGATTCGATCTCCTACGAGACGGTACGTCGGGTTTTAAAAAAAACGAATTGAAGCCGTGGAAGAACCAACAATGGGTGATCCCGCCCCGGGAGAATGGGGAGTTCGTCGCCCGGATGGAGCAGGTGCTGGACGTCTACAAGCGGCCTTTCGATCCGCTGCGCCCCGTGGTGTGCATGGACGAGTCGCCCCGACAGCTCATCCGGGAAACTCGGCTTCCCTTGCCCGCCGAGCCCGGCGTCCTCGCACGCTTCGACTATGAGTACGAGCGCTGCGGCGTGTGCAACGTCTTCCTGGCCATCGAGCCTTTGGCGGGAATGCGGATCGTCGAGATCACCGAGCACCGGTCCAAGCAGGACTGGGCGTCCTTCCTCGACGAGATCGCTCGACACTACGTCCAGGCGGAGAGGATCACCCTCGTCATGGACAACCTGAACACCCACGCTCCGGGATCGCTCTACGAGACCTTTCCACCCGCACAGGCCAAGGCCCTGTGGGACCGCTTCGAGTTCATCTACACCCCCAAGCACGGCAGTTGGCTCAACATCGCCGAGATCGAGATCAACGTTCTCAGCCACCAGTGCCTGAACCGACGAATCGACACGATCGACGAGACGCGCACTGAAACCCTGGCATGGAGCGACCATCGCAACCATGCCAATGCTTGCATTGACTGGCAGTTCACCACAGCCGATGCCAGGACCAAGCTCAAGCGACTCTATCCGACACTTGACGCGTGACGCGACACTAGGTACGGGGGGGAGGTGACGATCCCGCCGACATAGCGGATCCCGTTCTCCGCCAAGACTTCCCGCAAGCGTGCCCCGTCACCCCGAATGACAAGGTGGTCTCCTCGGATAGCGGCCCCATATCGAAGGAGCCACCGTACCCTGGCGCGGAGCTTCCCGAATACATCTGCCGGTGGCTTCCTTAGGCCATTCCTCTCTACGAACCGTCGGACGTAAGCTGGGGACATACTAAAGGTGTTCGGCATGTCAATGGAGAGGTACGCACTCGTGCCATCCCTTCTGAATTTGCCGTGAAGGATCCCCAAGAGAGTTCCAACAAGGAATGCGTCCTCCGGTCGAGAAGGGTCTAGGTTCTCCCGGAGAAAGACCAGCTGCTGAAGCGTCGTGCTGTGGAAGAGCTGCGACACTTCGGGGGGCACGTCGACAACTTCAATGTCGGGCTCAAAACTGCGCGCAAGCTCTGTCAGCCTCCACAGCAGGTCAGGTAGGTGCGGGCACTGCGTCTTTGCTCGTGAGAGCGCGACAGCAAGAGGATTAAGGTCCATACCAATCGTTGAGTGCCCAAGAAGCCCGGCCTCCAGGAGCGTCGTGCCACCTCCGCAAAAGGGGTCCACGATCGTCCTCCTCCGCCGGTACCAACGTTTGAGAATTCTCCTCGGTACATGCGGTGGGTATGAGCCCAAGTAGCTGCACATCGAGTGAAGCGGGTGCCTCTTCGGCTCAGACGGAACAGTACTCACCCTAACCTTCCCTCCGCAGCAATTGCGCTGACAACGGTTTGCGAAGCTCGATCCAGTTCATCATCCTTGTAACGCTCAAACGCTTCGCCGCTTAAGCCGTGATCATCATGCTCCAGCGCATTGTGCTGGAGCCATGCATAGTAGGCGCAGTACAGCAGATAGTTGTTCTTCATCCTCGCGAGCCCTGTCTCCTTGTAGCCGCCGAGCCGAAGGAGGCGAACGATGTGTCGGTTGTCCATATTCACGAGAATACGACTCCCAGTCGGATCCTCCTCGACCTTGGCCACGGCATTTTCATCCCATCCGAGTGCAGCCCAGCCAGCCTCGTAGATCGGTACTGGCTCTGGTGCCTTAACCTGGCCTCGTCTCGTATCTCCCGAGGTTGCAGACTCTCCGTGAGGAGTGATCCGGTACGTTATTCGGTCGCGAAAGCTCTCGCCATCTGGAGTGAGAAGGAAAACATCGACGACCCCGTCATCGCCCACCTTCGCGTCTGAGCCAGGCCGGATTAGAATCCTTGCCCGGCCGCCACGAAAGTCGGACCGACTCTCCATTACAAGGTTGTCGGCCGGGTCGACCACTACAAGTAGCCGCGCGTAAGGGTCGTGTGCCGCAAGGTAGCCATCAGGCGCATCACTTTCTAGCCGGAGCACTGCGGCCCGATCGATCCTCACTTGGACAGGGCGCTGAGCGTTCGCCAGCCGAAGAAAGGTAGGTGACTCGCTGGTTGGCAACGGTGGCAGCGGGTCTCTCGAGCGAGATCCAGAGGGCTCCCTACCCCTCTCGGACTTCCCCTTGCTTGGCACTTCAGCGTCGCGCCCCGCAGCTAGGTTCGCTAGTAGCCGCGCAAAGCGCTCTCTCATTTGCTTTCTCTCAGCCTCAGAGTACGCAGAAAGCAGAGCTTCCCGCCGCTGTTCGTTGAGCCGGATCGACTGCGGGTCTTCGGCCAGCGCATGAGCTAGGCGCTCCCGGAGTTCGTCGTAAATCCTCGATTCCTTCAAGCGATCCCGCGTTGTCGAGAGGATGTTTCGCCGCGCGTGAGCCGCCAAGTGGTCCAATTCAATCTGGACAATCAGGTACCTGTCAAGGTACGGCAGCTGAAGGCGATCCCGAACAAAGCGCTGATCCTCCCATCCATGGCTCTGCCCAAAAAAAGTGTAGGTGATTGGTCGATATGGATCCACGTAGGCCTCTATCGGCTTGCTCTTGGCGGCGATACCCTCGGGGGTTGCTGCGACCCAATAGTGGGCGATAACCCGACTCTGCCCGTCCTCATGTGGAACGACGATCTGCACGCTATCTGTGTGCTCCAGCTTCTCATTTCTGTCGGTCCACAGGCGTGTGTGGTTGCCTGCTATAGTGCGCCGTACAGGAGCGTCGCTCTTGGTGATCTCGCTACGATGGTCCTCGGCCCACATTGGAAGCACGGGGTCGAAGAGGGCGTTCTGGAGTAGCCACCACAGAGATCCGGTCAACTGAGTCATCGCGGAGGCATATCGAGCAAGATCGTAATCGTAATGTAGGACAAGCGTGCCCGGCTTGAAAGTCTCCACGTCTGATGCGTTCACGGAAGCTACGTTTCCATGAGCATCCACCAGGAACTCGTACCGGCCGTTCTTGTTCACCGTTGGATCTAGGTCACGAAAACGAACAAGCGTTAGAGCAATCTGGTCAGGGTCACCACTTAGCCAAAGCGGATTCCTCCGACTGGCAATGAGAGTGCCCTCGGGAGAGAATGCAAGGGTGGTTGACCCACCCTGTCCGTAAGCGCCTGCGAGGAAAGGCTTGTCTATCTTATTGCTTCCCCCAAGGCTGAGGATGGATTCAGGAAACTGAGAAGACGTCAGCCCTACGCCATAATCGCGAATGAGCACGGAAGGGTTCGCCCGACCGCCTGAGCCACTCAAGAGGGCCACGACAATCTTGTCGGCCAACTTCTGGCGAGCCTCGTTGCCGAGGTTCCGGATCCGGCCAGCCTCGACACCGAACCATTTCTCAACCGCCTGCCGCGGATTCGCTGGAGTCGTCTTGCTTACCCCTGTAATCCGGTCTGCCAAAGCTGCGTCCTCGACCACAGCGTCGATGGCGTTAGTTACACGTTCGACAAGGGCGAATCCCGGATCGCTTCCTATGTTTATCTGCCCGTAGTTGTTCTCGCGTCCGCCGACCGGCGCCCAACTAAAGCCGTGGATCTTCTCAAGCTCCGATGCGGCCTCGCGAGCAAACTCCAGGTTCCGGGAACTGAGAAGCTGATGCAGAGGCTTGCTGCGCATATCCATTGTGCCGAGAGTTTATCCCTTGGTAGTGCCAGAATTGACCGCTGAGATCGGACGGGCCAGCGGCCACCGACTCGAGTACTTTCTATAAGCAGAACTCGGCACCCTCCCCTCAGAGCGCCTCTGAGTTTCGCTTGACACCGTGTGACGCCGCATGATAAGTGGGGCCAGAAGGCAGCTCAGGACCCCGTTCTTCTGGTCCAGGCAAACCGCCGTGGCTACGGCCATTGAGCCAAGGCTGGCAGAATTCCGGCCAGAGGTCGAGGTCAGTAGTCTACCCTGTTTTCTTCGAAGGAGGCTCCGAAGACCTTCGGACGGTTGTCCTTCGACATCTTCGCCCAGGAGCCGGGTAGGTGCCACCCACCTCACAGACTCTCCTGAGTCCGAGACGGGAGGGCAGGGGCCGGGGGCTCCGAGCCGGCGCTCGGCGGATGCGCCCGCCTGGCCGAGGCCGGTCGTGGCCACGGTTACCGCGAGGCGAGACGGTCGGAGACTCCCGCCGCCACCCGCACGCCTCAGAGCCTCGGACAGGCTCTCGGCGGAGGTAGGGCACCTGGCGGCCCGGTCCCCCGCCACCGGCCGGAGTGCACCTCACCGAATGCGGCCTCAGGAGACGACGCCGGGCGGAGCCCCCGGTCCCTGCCCGGCGGCGAAGGCGGCTACCGGAGAAGTGGCTGCCCCCAGCGAGCGTTAAGATGGTGTGCGAGGAGAGCCTCATGCAGCGGGACGAGATACTCCGGCTTCTGGAACAGCACCGTGAAGAGATCCGCCGATTCGGCGTGACCTCGATGCGGCTGTTCGGATCGGTCGCCCGGGACGAGGCGTCCGAGGGAAGTGACGTGGACATCCTCGTGGACTTCGCGGCCTCGCCGAGCTTCTCTAAGTTCATGAAGCTGCGGATCTTCCTGGAGGATCTCCTCGATGCCCGGGTCGACCTGGTCACGGAACGAGGGCTTCGAGACCGAGTGCGCCCGTACGTGGAGAGCGAGGCCATTCGTGTCGCGTGACCTGCTGCTCTTCCTCCGCGACATCGAGACCGCCTGCCGCAAGATCTCCCGCTACACGGAAGGATGCACCCGCGACCAAGTGTTCGCGGACGAGATGCGGTTCGACGCGCTCCTCCACAACTTGCACGTGATTGGGGAGGCGGTCAAGGGGCTCCCAGAGGATTTTCGGCACGGACACTCGGACCTGCCCTGGAGGGAGATCGCGGGCATGAGGGATGTCGTCGCCCATGCCTACTTCGCGCTCGACCTGGACATCCTCTGGGACGCCGTTCAGAACGACGTGCCGGCGCTGCGGCTGCGAGTCAAGCAAATCCTCGAGCAAGACGAGCGGACAGATCCACCTGGCCGGCAGGAGTAGGCACGCCGTGCGCAAGCGCGAGAAGGTTCACCCCTCTTTTCAGACCCTCCCGAGTCCGAGACGGTAGGGCGGGGGCCGGGGGTTCCGAGCCGGTGCTCGGCGGATGCGCCCGCCTGGCCGAGGCCGGTCGTGGCCACGGTGACCGCGAGGCGAGACGGTCGGCGACCACCGCCGCCACCAGCAAGCCTCAGAGCTTCGGACAGCCTCTCGGCGGTGGCAGGGCACCCGGCGGCCCGGTCCCCCATCGCCGGCCGGAGTGCACGCCGCCGAATGCGGGCTCAGGAGCCGACGCCGGGCGGAGCCCCCGGCCCCTGCCCGGCGGCGAAGGCGTCCGTGCCTGAAAAGCGGCTATCGGAGAAGTGGCTTGCACTCGTCAACAGCCCGTCCGGCCATCTATCCAAGGATCTTCGAGAACGACTCCCGGAGGCTGGAGCGATCGTCCTTGCCGAGGGGGCCAAGCCGCCAGAGCACCCCGCGCCAGGAACGTGCCAGCCACTTTTCAGCATCACTGCGCTGCCCCGATCTCACGCACACTTGTAGCTCTCGCTACGCCGTCACTGAATAGTCCAGGCTAGCGGTTGTAGAGTGATTCGTCGATTCCGCAGCCCAGCAGGAACGCCTTGAACGGATCCTTCAGCCAGAAGCACTAGCCGCAAACAGCCACCACGGCCTCGCGGATCTCAAATGGAAGACGTGGCGTTGCCAGTGGTCATTCCGAGGGCCGCCTAACGCCCGATTCTGGGTCAGCACGCCGCACCTGCCAAGTCTCTGGCCGCTAGCTCCGGGCTGGCGCGCTCCGCCAAGTCCTCCTCCGGCTGGATCACGAGCGAGGCGTGCAGCGCGTCGAGAATGCGCTGCAAGTTCTGGAGGGAGAGGTCGGATTGGCTCGACAACACCCGGCTGAGGTGGCCGGGGTCGACGCCGGTCTCCTTGCAGAAGCGGTAGCGGGAGCCATAGCGTTCCTCGATGAGGTCGGCGAGGTAGTCGCGGTAGTCGGGGGCCGCGACCTTGCCCTGGGCGAGCCCCAGGCGAGCCTCGAGGTCCTGGCAGATGCGGTACGCGGCCGTCCTCCTCGAGAGGCCGGCCGCTCGAAGCTCGGCAGCCCACCAACCCGCGAAGGCGGACCACTCGGGCCCGCTCTCGTACTTCGCCTCAACGGTGCCGAGGAAGTCGCGCTCGGCCTGGTCGAGCTCGGCGAAGTCGAGTTGGCGCCCGGTGATCGTCCGGTAGGCTCGCTTCTTCATCGCGTCACACCTCCAGCAAGCCGTGCTCCGGCTGGACCGCGAGCAACTCGGCGTAGCCGGCGACCTCGAGGTACATGACCCTCTGGTCGAACGAGTTGCCGGCCCGCCGGAGGAAGGCTCGCAGCTCGTATACTGGTTGCCACTGTCTTGGAGCGCCTCATGCCGATGACCATCGTACAAGACACACCCCCCTTGACGATCAAGCCCGGCGGCGTGGTTCGGGTCGGCGGCACGCGGGTTCCGCTGGATACGGTCGCCTACGCCTACGACACCGGCGCCTCGCCCGAGGAGATCGTGGAGCGGTTCCCGAGCCTCGAGCTGCCCGATGTCTACGCCACGATCGCCTACGTGCTCCGGCACCGCGGAGAGGTCGATGCCTACTTGGCGGAACGAAAGGCAGAGGCGGAGGAGATCCGCCGGAAGGTCGAGGCGCAGCCTGGCACTATCGAGCTCCGGCGCCGGCTACGCGAGAGGCGAGACCGGCACTGAATCGTGCTCGCCCACCTCGGGAACCCGAACTGGCCAGACCGGACCTCGCACGCAGATCAGCCAACCATGACAGCCAAGACCAGCCAGAAGAAGTGCCAGGTGCTTCGACAAGCGCTGGCGGTGAGGCCGCCGAGACCGCACAGCTAGTCCTGCTAGAGTGACCTCAGGAGGCATGGGAAATGCGCCTGATCCTCGATGTTCCCGACGATGCGCTCGACGCTCTGCGCGAGGACCCGTCCACGTTCGCTCGCGAGATGCGGATCGCGGCCGCGGTGAAGTGGTTCGAGGTGGGCCGGCTGTCGCAGGGGCGAGCCGCCGAGGTCGCCGGGCTGCCGCGCGCCGAGTTCCTGGCCGCCCTGAACCGGTTTGGAGTGTCTCCGTTCCAGTACGGCGCCGACGAGATCCTCGCCGAGTCGAAGACCGGTGGATGAGTCCTGGATCCCGCCACCGGGAAGGTGCCACCCACTCTTCAGCTCCTCCGAGTCCAAGACGGGAGGGTAGGGGCCGGGGGCTCCGAGCCGGCGCTCGGCGGATGCGCCCGCCGGGCCGAGGCCGGTCGTGGCGACGGTGACCGCGAGGCGGGACGGTCGGAGACCACGGCCGCTACCCGCAAGGCTCAGAGCCCGGGACAGGCTCTCGGCGGTAGCAGGGCACCCGGCGGCCCGGTCCCCCGGAGCCGGCTGAAGTGCAACTCGCTGAATGCGGGCTCAGGAGCCGACGCCGGGCGCAGCCCCCGGTCCCTGCCCGGCGGCGAAGGCAGCCCTGCCTGAAAAGTGGCTGCCGGAGAAGTGGCTGGCACTCGTCAACAGCACTCGTCAACAGACCGTCCGGCGATCTATCCACAGATCTTCGAGAACGACTCCCGGAGGCTGGAGCGATCGTCCTTGCCGAGGCGGCCAAGCCGCCGGAGCACCCCATCCCTCTGAACGGTGGCAACGACCGGCTTGACGACGGAGGGCTTGAGGAGTCCTGCTTCTTGCCACCCCTCGACCAGGATGTCGCCAGTCCGGCGCATGGCACCGATCTGGCTCGTCACGGCCATGAGGATGAGGTCGGACCGCTCCCGGTGGTAGCTCGCGGAGCTGACGACGATGGCGGGCCGCTTCTTCGTCGTGCTCTGGTCCGTAAACGGGAAGCGGACCAACACGACGTCACCGAACTCATAGCGCGTCGTAGGCGGCATCCTCGGGGTTGTCCCAAACCTCACGGAAGGCCTCTTCCGAAGCTGCCGTCATCGCCCGGCTCACCTGGCGATCCACCTCGCGCTCCCGGAGGAAGTCGACGAAATCCTCGACCTCCGCCAGGCGCTCGCGAGGAAGGGAACGAAGCTTCGAGAGGAGCACCTGCTCATTCAGTGGCTCGGCCATTGCTCTTCCAGTCTACCTCTTCGGGCTCAGCTGGGAACTGGTACGTCCTCGACGGTGAAGGCTGGGAGGAGCCCCCCATCTTTCAAACCTTCCCGAGTCCGAAGCGCCACCGGGAAGGCACCGGGAAGGTGCCACCCACTTTTCAGCTCCTCCGAGTCCGAGACGGGAGGGCAGGGGCCGGGGGCTCCGAGCCGGCGCTCGGCGGATGCGCCCGCTCGTCCATGGTCGGCCGAGGCTGGTCGTGGGCGACGATGACCGCGAGGCGGGACGGTCGGAAGCTACCGCCATCACACGCGAGCCGCAGAGCCTCGGGCAGAGATCGTCTGGCCTGAAGGGCACTGGGCGCTAAGATAACGTGCGAGGAGAGCCTCATGCAGCGGGACGAGATACTCCGGCTTCTGGAACAGCACCGTGAAGAGATCCGCCGATTCGGCGTGACCTCGATGCGGCTGTTCGGATCGGTCGCCCGGGACGAGGCGTCCGAGGGAAGTGACGTGGACATCCTCGTGGACTTCGCGGCCTCGCCGAGCTTCTCCAAGTTCATGAAGCTGCGGATCTTCCTGGAGGATCTCCTCGATGCGCGGGTCGACCTGGTCACGGAACGAGGGCTTCGAGACCGAGTGCGCCCGTACGTCGAGAGCGAGGCCATTCGTGTCGCGTGACCTGCTGCTCTTCCCCAGACTGCTCGGACGGCGCTCAGTACCAGACACGATCGCCGAGTACGTGGCGGCTTTCGCCAACGCCGATGGGGGACTCCTTCTCCTAGGTGTCGAAGACGACGGTTCGCCATCGGGTCATGACTATCCCGAAGAAGCAATCGAGACTTTCTTCGCAGCGCCCGAGCTCCGCCTTCGCCCTTCTGTCAAGTGCCGAGTCGGGCGGCTCATGCTCGACGGCCGAGAGATCCTCGCGTTCGATGTGTCTATCGCGGCAGAGGCCACCGCGGGAGGTGCCAGCCACTTCTCAGGGCGGTTTCACTCGCCGCTCCGCCGGGTGCCCCAGGCGGCGTAGTCGCGCCACTCTGCCGGGTCGGGGCGGGCGGTGAGCGCGGCGTCGATCACCCGGAGGACCGTTCCGAACTCGCCGTGGTCGATTCCCACCAGGATCAGGCAACCGGCGTGGTGCTTGCCGGCGCCAGCCCACTCCGAACAGATTCGCGGGAAGTCCTTGACGTTGAAGGTGATCATGACGCGTCCCTCGGCCGCCGCGAGCTCGAGGAGCGGGGCGTCGTCCCAGCCGTCGAGCTGAGGCTCCTCGTTGACGGCCCGAACGTCGTGGCCACGCTCGCGCAGCCGGCGGGCGATCACACGGCCGGAGACGTGGGCGTCGAGGAGTAACCGCATCGGGTGAAGGCCGCCGCTACTCGGCCGTGATGGTGGCGATCGTGGGGTACTCGCGCTGGAGACGTCCGATCGGCGTCTCGTTCTCCCGGATCGCGGCGTCGATCTCGTCGGGGAACTCCTCGTAGTAGGCGAGGGCGAGCCGGACCTGTCTCTCGTCGAGTTCGGTTCGGGCCGCCATGTCCCGTGGTGACTCGAAGCGCCGAGAGGCGGCGACGATCTCCCACACGTCGAGCGCCGTACCGATGACCCACGGGCGGCGGTTCCAGTCCGAGCTGCGGAACGCGATCCCGGGGAAACGCCGCGTGCGCAAAGCCTCGTCGGCCAGCAGCTCGACGACCGCTCCCTTGCTACGGTGAGTGCGCCGCGCCTCGCGGGTGATCAGCTCGTCGGTGAGGGCGGAGAGGCGGATGCTGAAGGGCTTCGACTTGGCCATGGGCGACGAATCGTAGCACAAAAATTACATCGTGCGCTTTCGGTGCGGCGCGGGCACGGGACGAGGTGGCGTGGGAAGGTGCAACCACCCCTCGATCGCTCCCGCGACCGATAAGATCAGGCGAGCCGCGCGTCCCCGCTTCCTCGAAGACCAATCCCTGGAACGCGCACGCCGCCCACTGGACCGGCTCCGATGCGAAACGACCCGGCCGAGCAGCCCCTGATCCTCCTGACCGGTGCGACGGGCTACATCGGTGGGCGCCTGCTGCAGGTGCTCGAGCAGCGGGGGTACCGCGTGCGCTGCCTGGCACGACGGCCCGACTTTCTCGCGCCCCGGGTGGCCGCCTCGACCGAAGTCGTGCGAGGCGACGTGCTCGATCGGGAGAGCCTCCAGACCGCCTTGGACGGAGTCGACGTCGCCTACTACCTGGTCCACTCGATGGGCTCGAAGGGGTCTTTCGAGGAAGCCGACCGGCAGGCGGCCCGCAACTTCGCCGAGACGGCGAAGGCGGCGGGCGTCGAGCACATCATCTACGTCGGCGGCCTGGGACCCGACGAGGAGAGCCTCTCGCCGCATCTGCGCAGCCGCCAGGAAGTGGGACGGATCTTGCGCGAGTCCGGGGTACCCACGATCGAGCTCCGGGCCTCCATCGTCATCGGCTCCGGAAGCCTGTCGTTCGAAATGATTCGCTCGCTGGTGGAGCGATTGCCCCTGATGGTCACGCCGAAGTGGACCTCGATGACCGCGCAGCCGATTGCCATCGAAGACCTCATCGAGTACCTGACGGCGGCCCTCGACGTACGGATCTCCGGCTCCGCCATCTACGAGATCGGTGGTGCGGACCAGGTGTCCTACGCGGACATCATGCGCGTCTACGCACGGTGCCGCGGCGTGCGCCTGCTCATGATCCCGGTGCCGGTACTGACACCGTATCTCTCGAGCTTGTGGCTGGGGCTGGTGACGCCTCTCTACGCCCGCGTGGGCCGGAAGCTGATCGAGAGCATCGTCCACTCGACAGTCGTGCGGAACGACGCCGCGTTGAAGACCTTCGACGTACGGCCGATGGGGATCGAAGCCGCCATTCGCCACGCACTCGCCAAGGAAGACCGGGAGATCGCGGCGACGCGCTGGTCGGATGCCCTCTCCTCCTCCGGGCCGATGCCCTCCTGGTCCGACGTGCAGTTCAAGGCGCGTCTCATCGACTCGCGAACGACGCGGATCGCCGCACCGCCCGACGCGGCCTTCGAGCCCATTCGACGGATCGGCGGCCAGACGGGTTGGTACGCCTGGAACGGGCTGTGGCGACTTCGCGGCTTCCTCGACCTGCTCGTGGGGGGCGTGGGGATGCGCCGTGGGCGCCGCGACCCCGAGACCCTGCGCGTCGGCGATCCGGTCGACTTCTGGCGTGTCGAAGCGTTCGAGCCCGACCGCCACTTGCGCCTCGCCGCCGAGATGCGGCTGCCCGGGCGGGCCTGGCTGGAGTTCGAGGTCTCCGGCGACGACTCATCGTCGACGATTCGGCAAACCGCCCTCTTCGATCCGGTCGGGCTGCCCGGGCGGCTCTACTGGTACGCCCTGTATCCATTCCATCAGTGGGTGTTCGCGGGGATGCTCCGTGGGATCGCGGCGGCGGCCCAGCGGCCGCGCGAGGGCGAGTGAGCGCGTCATCGAGCAGCCGGTTCCGGTCGTCCGCTGGCGCCGGATCGGTGGCCACGGGATCTTCGCCAACCCGTGAGGCCGGTCGTCGCAGGCGAGGAGCGGGAGGGCACCACCCACTTTACAGGTCCCTCTGAGCCCGAGACGGGCGGGCAGGGCCGGGGGCTCCGAGTGAGCTGCTACCCTTCAAAACCCAGGCTATACTGGCAGCCATCTAGCTGGAGCATTCCATGGCACTGACCGCCACACAGGAAGTACCGCCCCTGACCACCAACGCCGATGGCGTGGTGCGAGTCGGTGGCACGCGCGTTACGCTCGATACGGTCGTGCATGCCTACGATACCGGCGCCTCCCCTGAGGAGAACGTCCTTTCCTTCCCGAGCCTCGCGTTGCCGGATGTCTACGCCACGATCGCCTACGTGCTCCGCCACCGCGGCGAGGTGGATGCATACCTGGCGGAACGGGCGGCGGAAGCAGAGGAGATCCGCCGAAAGATCGAGGAGCGATTTCCCACCGCCGAGCTCCGGCGCCGGCTCCGCGCTCGACAGGCCCAGCGCTGAGAGCTTGTGAATGAATCTCCGACCTACTGCGGGCGCCCCCGAATCGCCCCTCGCGGCGTTACGCCTCCTCGACGTAGGCCCCGCTACGCCTGCGTCGGCGCGCCTTGCGAGGGGCGCCCCGACCACCGCGCTCCGCGCGGCGGTGCCCGCGCCCTCGCGACGGCCGGAGATTTATTCACAAGCTCTGAGCCGTCGTGCTCGCCCTCCTCGCGGACGAGAACTTCAACGGCCGTATTCAGATGGGCCTGCGGCCCCGCCTACCCGATGTCGACCTGGTGTCGGTGCAGGAGCTCGGGATGCGGCAGGTGGACGATCCCGAAATCCTGGAGCGCGCAGCGCAGGAGAGGCGGATCGTTCTGACGCACGACGCGAATACCGTACCGGGTTTCGCCTTCGAGCGTCTCAAGGCAGGAGGCCCCATGCCAGGTGTCGTTGGACGCACCGCTCGGCTAGGAGGCGACAGACGGCGCGCTGGATGTCTGTGAGAGCCATCGTCGGATCTTCCCGGCGCGGATGAAAGCCTCCCGGTCTCCGTTCCGCTCGATCTGCTCCAGCACCCGCAGGGCCTCCTCCCGCGTTGCGGGATAGAGGTCCTCGCGAAGGAACCAGAGGCAGCGCGCGCGGTAGTCGTCGACGAGCCGGCGCAGCTCGGCTTCGACGGATTCCGTGGGAGGGACGGCGGTCGACATCGGGCAAACGATATCAGCCGCAAAGGCGCGCGAAGGTGCCAGGCACCTCTCGGCAGCTTCCCGCGAGCCACAGGTGACCTGGATCTCTGGATCGATCCGACTCCCTTCGCTACTCGCAGAAGACGCGGACCGTCTCGCCGTCCTCGGCCTTGATGTCGACCTGGAGCGCGGCGAGCTCGGCGATCAGGGTCTCGTCGTCGAGCTTGCCCAGCTCGGAGAGGTCGATGCCCCGTTCGGACAAGCGTTGGCTGACCCTCCCCGGCAGGATGGTCGACAGCTTGAGACCGGTCCGGATGAGCCCCAACGGCAGCCGGATGTTGACGCTGTCGCGCTTGGGCGAGTCCACGACGACGCGCAGGAAGCGTGGAGCCCGCGGACGCCCTTCGCCCTCCCGAGTGTCGGCGGCGCCCGCCGCGTCGCGCTCGGGAGCGTTGTTCGGCGCGCCGGGCGAGGCCAGGCGTTCGAGGAGCTTCTCCGCCTCTTCCGCGGTGATCTTGCCCGCCGCGAGCATCTCCAGGACCTTCCGTCGTTCCGCAGACATCGTCCGTTCTCCTTTCCGGCCGCGATAGGCGACCTACCGTTTCCCGATCTCTGGCGCCCCGCCGCTCAGCGAAGCTCCGCCAGCGCTTCCTCCACAGTGACGTCGCCGTTCTCCAGGCGCTCGAGGACCTCGAGGTTCGAGGCCGGGGCGTCGAGGGCACGGTCGAGCTTGCCGGCGACGGCGTTCAACCGGTTCTTCACCGTCGGATAGCTGATCTCGAACAGCTCCTCCATCCGCTTGATCGAGCCGTGGCAGCGCACGAAAGCGGTCACGAAGAGCTGCTCCTCGAGGCTCAGGCGAGCCAGGGTCGGCACTTCGAACTCTCCCTCCATGGCGAGGTGGCCACGGGGACAGACCAGCCGTCTGATCCTCATCGGGGCTCGGCACTCGGGGCAAAGGGCTTTCGAGAGATCCATAGGGCTCGCTCCTTCTGGGTCTCAGCGTACTGCTGGTCGAGCCAACAAAGTCAATCTATGAATTGATTTTCTTGATCTCCACGCGATATTAGATTAAAAATATCAATCGCATCTTCCCCTCGCCGGTGGCGGATTTCGACCCCGCACCACGTGCACCGGCGCTCGTCTCCGTGTGCATCGAGTGGGGATGCTTCCGGAGGGGTGGCTCTGCTATCGTTGCGCTTTCGCCAAGGAAGGACTTCAGCATGAGCTCGACGCTCTTGCCACGCTGGGCGATCTGGACCGCGGCAGCGCTGGCCCTCTTCCCCGCCCTCCTCTGCGCGCTGGTCCTCTGGCTGGCGGCCGGTCCGGTGACCCCGGCCACGGCCGGCCTGCGGACCGCGGCCCTCCTCTTCGGCCTGCTCTCGGCCGTCCTCCTGGGCGCCGCTCTCGCCCTCTTCTTCCTCGCCTTCACCGCGACCGCGCGCGGCGGTCCGCCGAGCGTCGAGTCGAGCTGGGGCGGGCTGGGCGGCGGGCTCGGCGGCTGGCGGCTCTCGCCGGCGCTGGTCTACTTCCTGGGGGCGCTTTTCCTCGCCGGCCTGTTCGGCTACCTGACCCACCGGATCGTCGGCTCGACGGAGTTCGCGACCTGGAGCGGCGTGGCGGCGCCGGCCGCCGCGAATGGCGCGAAGAAGGAGCCCAAGAAGGAGGCCGGTACCGCGGGCAAGGCGGCCGGCGCGGGTGCCGAGAAGCCCGCCGCGCCCGGCGGCGGCGACGAGCCGGCCGAGGCGGCCCAGCCAGGGCCGGCCGCCGGGACCTGAGGAGCGCCCGGATGCCGATCGCCATCCGCGAGACGGTCGAGCCCTACAGCCGATCCACGACCTCGTTCGGGACCGGCCCGGGCGCGATCATCCTGGTCGAGTCCGACGCCTACCGCCTGCTCAAGCAGGAGGCCAGGCACTACGTCCTGGGCGAGGTGCGGGGCCGCTCGTTTCTGATCGCCGGCCACCGCGGCTCGGGCAAGACGACCCTAGTGCTCCACGTCTGCCAGGAGCTTCGGGACCTCTCGCCGCACCCGGCGCGCCGCGTGCTGCCGGTCTTCCTCCACGGCCCCAACCTGCTGCCCGACCTCACCCGGGCGACGGCGGTCGAGAGCCAGGGCGAGGCGGCGAAGCCGGCGAATGGCGCGGGCGACGGCGAGACCGCCCCGGCCGCCGGCAAGGCGAAGGACCGCCCGCCGCCGGGGTCCCTCTCGCGCGACGAGACCGAGAACGCCCTGATCCAGATCACCCTCGAGCTCTATCGCTCCCTGGCCCGCGAGGTGACCGGCCGGTTCCGCGAGGCGGTCTTCACCGGCCCGGCACGCGCCGGCGCTCGCCCGGACCCGACTCTGGCCGAGCTCGCCGCCCAGCTCGAGCTCGAGCTGGACCGCTGCCCCGGCACCGGGCGGCTGCGCCAGATCTGGTCCCAGGCCGGGCTCCTCGACACCGGCGTGCTCTTCGCGCCGGGTCCGGCGATCGCCGCCGAGCGCCCCGACCAGGGGCTGCGCGAGCTGGTCGCCCTGTCGAGCGCCTGCGAGATGTACCGCCGCATCTCGGGCAGCTTCACCAGCGAGGAGGAGTGGAAGGACGAGGCGAAGCGGGAGGCCGAGGCGAGCGTCGCCGCGAGCAACCAGGGCAAGGACCTGCTGTCGCCGCTCACCGCCCTGCTTGACCGGCGGCCTGGTGGGCACGGGCGCCGTCGCCGCCGGGACCGGCGGGCCGCTCGCTGCGGTGACCGGGGTGATCGCCGCCCTGGGCGCCGCCACCGTGCTCAAGGTCTCGGCGGGACGCTCGCGGCGCCGCACGATCACCGAGGACTCGAAGTTCATCCGCGACCTGACGGTTGCCACCCTCGACCGCGAGATCCCGGTGCTCGTCGACCGCTGCCTCGACGCCGGCCTCGTGCCACTCTTCGTCGTCGACGAGCTCGACAAGGTCGAGGGCCTCTCCGACCGCATCACCTCGCTCGTCCGGCGGCTCAAGAAGCTGGTCGCCGAGCGCGCCTTCTTCTGCTTCCTCTCCGACCGCTCGTACTTCGAAGAGATGCGCCGGCGCACGCGCAACGAGGCGTACCCGATCGAGTACACCTACTTCACGCACGACCTGTTCATCGTCTTCGACCACCGGGACCTGCACCGGTTCCTGCTCCGGATCGTGGCGCTCACCGGCCCGGTGACGCGGCCGGCACCCGCCCCGTCGGGCACCGGCGACGGCACCCCGGCGCCTGCGCCGCCCTCGCCGAGCGACGAGGTCGAGGACCTGCGCATCCTGCCCTACGTCCTCCTCCACCAGGCGAAGATGCACCCGATCGACCTGCGCCGCGAGCTCACCCGGCTGAGCGACCAGGACGGGTACTTCGTCCTGGAACCCGGCGAGTGGCGGAGCCGGGCGAACCTCTGCGACCTGATGATCCAGGTAGCGGTCGAGATGGTGCTCGAGGGCCAGGCGATGGAGGAGCGGCTGCGACGCGAGCCCCGCTTCCGGCGGCTCGCCCACGACGCCCTCTACTACCCGTCGCGGGAATGGGAGAACGGGAGCGAACGGCTCGACCTGGGAGACGGAGCGGAGGCGGCCTTCGGCGACTGGCTCACCCGGCGGATGGGGCACGACGGCGAGGCCGGCGCGGCCGCCCCCGACCCCGCGGCGGCGGCCGCGGACCCGCTCCTCTCGGAGCAGGACCGCCGCTTCCTCTTCGAACGGGTGCGCGAGCTCGCGCGGCTGCTGGCCGACCCGCAAGGCCTTCGAGACGGCGTTCCACGCCTGGGAGCAACGCCCCGAGGCCGCCTCGATCCCCCAGGACCGGCGCCTCACCTGGGCGGAGGCGGAATCGCATGCGCGCGCGATCCTGCCCCTGCTCGACGTCGCCGAGGCCCTGCCCGGCCAGGCCGCGGGCGACGGCGCGAGCCCCCGCTACCTCTGGCGCCTCGACTACTCGGGCCTCGAGCTGCGACCGACGGTGCGGACGGCCTGGAAGGCGGAAGCGCTCGGGGTCGCCGCGGAACCCGATCCGTTCGCGGAGGCCGACCTTCTGCGGGCCTTCGCCAAGATGCTCGCCGAGCTTCCCGGGCGAGCCCGCGACCCGCCCGGACGGCACGCCCTGGCTCCACTTGACGCTCCTCTCGAGCGAGCTCCGTATCCTGGGGGTCAGCCCGTCCTGGGCCGAGACCGAGCGGGCGCTCGACCGGCTGGACTCGCTGCGCGCCGGCGGCGAGCAGCCGGCGCCCGCCGACCTCGACGAGCAGGCGAAGAAGGATCTCCGGACCGTCCACGATTTCTACGAGATGCTGGCCGGCGAGGCCCACTCCCTGGCGCTGGCGCTCCTTTGCGGCGCGGTGCTCGGCCAGGTAGCCCGCGCCGATACCTTCGGCGAGCGGCTGGTCGCCGGCTTGCGGACCCTCTCCCGGATGTACCGGCTCGAGGCGAGGTCCGGACAGGAGAAGGCGCAGGCACTCGAGGAGCTCGCCGGTTGGCTGCGCAACGTCGGGCACCAGTCCGTCGTGGCGACCCCTTCGGTGGCGCCCCGGAGCCTCTCAGCCGACGAGTGGAGCCAGTGGGTGGAAAAGGTCCGTCAGGCCGGCACCGGCTTATTGCCCACGGAGGACTGGATCGAAGGGCAGGTCCACGCCGCCTGGGAGACCTGGGGGCCGCGAATCAAGCTGATCGGGCTCTCGATGCAGCGCCGCTTCGATCCGAGTCTGCCCGAGCTGTGGTGCGCCGCCGCCGGGGAGCTGCCGGCGCGCCTCCTGGTGCCCGACCTCGACGGCATGAAGCTCGGGGACTGGAGCCAGCTCGTCATCGAGGCGATCGCCGGCCCGCCCGAGGGCTCGCGCCCGTATCTCCCGTACGCCGCCCTCCTCGCCCTCGGCCAGCTCGGCTTCGAGCACGCCGAGCCGGAGCGACTCCTCCAGGCCCTACGGGCCGCCGCGGCCGGCAAGGAGACTCCGGAGCAGCCTGAGAGCGAACCGGCGCCCGGATGGGAGGCCGCGGCCTCGTTCCTCGCCCGGCGACCCTCCCGGACCCGCAAGGCCCTGGTCATCCGCCGCGACCAGGGGTCGTTGACCGAGAGCTGGATGCCGCCGCGCGCCGGCGGCGTCCTCGCGCTGACCCGCGAGCAGCTCTGGCAGCGCGCCTTGATCGAGTCGGTGGGCAACCAGCCGCCGCTCCTCGGCGACCTGGAGATCGACCTGATCGCGGTCGAGCTGGAGCCCGGGGAGGCCTCGGGGGTGCAGGCCGCGCCCGCCAAGCCATCGAAGCGCCAGCGCGGCGAGCTCAAGGCGACGCTCGGCTCGCTCCTCACCTTCAGCCAGCCCGAGCAGATCGCCCAGCTCCTCGCCGAGTGGGGCCCGCCGCCGACGGTCGTCTACCTCGCCGCCGACTCCTCGGTCCGGGTGCCGACCGACCACCCGGTGATCTACGCCCCGCCGACCGCCGACGACCTGCTCTCGATGGCGCCGCTGCCCCCCGCCGCCTCGTAGCCGTCGTCCGCTACCCTTTCGCCGCCGCCTTGGGCGCCCGCCGCCACTCGAGGTGCTTCCGGAGCTCGTCGGCGGTCGGGCTCTCGACCTCGTCGAGGAAGGGCTCGAGGGGGCCCGAGTAGAGGAGCTCGCCGCCGTGGATGCCGCCGCCGGGCCCCAGGTCGACGATCCACTCGGCGCGCGCGATGAGATCCACCGCGTGCTCGACCACGATCACCCCGTCGCCGCGCTCGACCAGGCGGCGCAGCGTGCCGTAGAGCAGGTCGATGTCCGAGAGGTGGAGGCCGGTGGTCGGCTCGTCGAACAGGAAGAGCCGCGGCTTCTCCTTCTTCGGCCGGTCGAGGAAGGCGGCGAGCTTCAGGCGCTGCGCCTCGCCGCCCGAGAGGGTCGAGGTCGGCTGGCCGAGCCGCAGGTACCCGAGGCCGGCGTGGGCCAGCACCGCCAGGCGCTTCCCGAGCTTCCGGTGGCCCTGGAAGAGGTCGATCGCCTGCTCCACGGTCAGGTCGAGCACCCGGTCGATCGAGAGACCGCGGAAGGTGACACGGAGCACCTCGGGCCGGAAGCGCCGCCCCTGGCACTCCTCGCACGGCACCGTGACCGGCGCCATGAACTGCATGTCGACCTCGATCGCGCCGGTCCCCTGGCAGACCGGGCAGCGCCCCTTGTCGACGTTGAACGAGAAGTGGCCGGCGGTGATCCCACGAGTCTTGGCCGCCCCCGTGGCGGCGAAGATCTTGCGGATCTCGTCGTAGGCCTTGACGTAGGTCACCGGGTTCGAGCGGCTGGACCGGCCGAGCGGGCTCTGGTCGACGAGCGTCACGTCGGCCAGGCCCTCGAGCCCCTCGATCGCGTCGACCTCGCCCGGCTCGACGTCGACCACCCCGCGCGAGCGCTGGTAGGTGCCGTGGAGGACGTTCTCGATCAGGGTCGACTTGCCCGAGCCCGAGACGCCGGTCACCGCCACGAGGGAAGCGAGCGGCAGCTCCACGGTCACGTCGCGCAGGTTGTGGGCGCGGGCGCCGGCGATCCGGAGGCGGGGCCGGGCCGGCCCAGAGCGGCTCCGCGCCAGGTGCTCCCGCAGCCGTGGCGGCGGCCGCGCGGTCAGGTAGCGGGCGGTCAGCGACTCCTCGTTCGCCAGCACCTCGTCGACCGTCCCCTCGCCCATCAGCCGACCGCCCCCCTCCCCCGCCCGCGGCCCCAGGTCGATCAGGTGGTCGGCGCCGAGGATGATCGTCCGGTCGTGCTCGACCACCAGGACCGTGTTGCCGCGCCTCGCGAGGTCGCGGAGCAGGTCGAGGAGCTTCTCCGAGTCCTGCGGGTGGAGGCCGATGGTCGGCTCGTCGAGGGCGTAGAGGGTGCTGGTCAGGCCGCTGCCGAGCGCCGCCGCCAGGTGGATGCGCTGCGCCTCGCCACCCGAGAGCGTCCGCGCCTGGCGGTCGAGGGTCAGGTAGTCGAGCCCCACGCGGTGGAGCACCTCGACCCGCTCGCCCAGCTCCTCGAGCAGGTGCCCGGCGAGCTCGCGCTGGCGCTCGCTCCAGCGGCGCTCGGCGAGCCAGCGGCGGAGGTCCTCGATCGGCAGAGCGGTCAGGTCCGCGATCGAGGTCCCCTCGAGGAGCACCGCCAGGGACTGAGGGCGCAGCCGCGTGCCGCCGCACGCCGGGCAGGGGTTGTAGGCGCGGTAGCGCGCCAGGAGCACCCGGACGTGAACCCTGTAGGTCTTCCTCTCGAGCCACTTCCAGAAGCGCTCGAGGCTGGTGAACTTGACGCCGCCCGCCTCGCGGCCGCTCCAGATCCACTCGCGGTCCTCGGCCGGCAGCTCCTGCCAGGGCAGGTCGAGGGGCACGCCACGCTCGCGCGCCGCCCGGAAGAGCTTGCCGTAGAGCCCCTCGTAGGCCGGGGTGTTCCAGGGCGCGATCGGCCGCTCCTCGAGGGAGCGGGTGGGGTCGGGGATCACCCGCTCGCGGTCGATCCCGATCACCCGCCCGAAGCCCTCGCACTCCGGGCAGGCGCCGAGCGGCGAGTTGAACGAGAACAGAGCCGGCGTCGGCGCCCGCGAGGTGGTGCCGCAGATCGCGCACACCAGGCTCCGGGCGAAGTAACGGACCCGCCCCTCGCCGCCCGCCTCGCGCGCCTCGAGCCGGCCGCCGCCGAGCCGGTAGGCCTCCTCGACGGTCTCGGCGAGCCGCGCCGCCGGAGCGCCGTCCTCGCCCGGCTCCGCCTTGAAGCGGCCGAGGACCAGCGGCAGCGGATCGAGGTCCTTGGTCCAGGAGGCGCCGGGCTCCATGTGCACGACCTCCGCCGGGTCCTCGCCGGAGCGCGCCCCCAGGCGGCGCGCGAACCCCTGACGGACGAGCTCCCCCAAGGCGTCGTTCGCCCGCTTCTTGGGCCGGGGGAGAGGGACCACGAGGGTGAAGCGCTCGCCCGCGGCGCCGGCGGCGAGCGCCGCGGCGGCCTGGTCCGGCCCGTAACGAGCGAGCTGTCCGTGGCCGTTCGGGCAGCGCACCTCGCCCAGGTGGGTGAAGAGCAGGCGCAGCACGTCGTGGGCCTCGGTGATCGTGCCGACGGTCGAGCGCGCGTTCCTGATCGAGTTCTTGGCCTCGAGCGCCACCCCGGGCAGGACCCCGCGGATGTCGTCCACCGGCGGCCGTTCCATCTGGTCGAGAAACTGCCGGGCGTAGGTCGACATCGACTCGACGAAGCGCCGTTGCCCCTCGGCGTAGACGGTGTCGAAGGCGAGCGAAGACTTGCCCGCCCCCGACGGGCCGGTGACCACGGTCACCGCGCCGTGCGGGATGCGACAGGTCACGCCTTTGAGGTTGTGGGTGCGGGCGCCCTCCACCTCGATGGCGGGGGCGCGGGTATCGGACCGGTCGGCCATGGCCACGGGTTGGGGGGACGAGAGCGCGGGCGCGCGCCGAGCCGCCAATCTTATCCCCCTCCTATACTCGGCGCGTGCTCCGGAACGCCTTGCTCGCCCTGGTGGCCCTGACCCTCCTCGCCGGCGCCGGCCTGGTGGTCGCCGTCGCCTCCCTCCGGCCCTTCCAGGTCGACGAGGTCGAGCACGTCCACGCCGCCTACGAGGTCCGGGCCGGCCGCCTCCTCTACCGCGACGTCCGCCAGAGCCACGGCCCCCTCCTCTACCTGCTGCTGGCCCCCGTGATCGAGCCCGACGAACCGGTGGCGAGCTTCTTCCACGCCCGGGCGGTGAGCACCGCCATGTTGCTCGGGACGGTCCTCCTGGTCGGCATCGCCGGGCGCCGGCTGAGCACGCCCCTGGGCGGCGCCCTGGCCGCCGGCCTGGCCCTCGTCCACACGACGATGGCCGGGCGCGGGATCGAGGTGCGGCCGGACGGGGGGGTCGCCCTCTGTGTGGCGGCGGCGCTCGCGGTCGAGCTCTCGCCGCTCGAGCGGCGCCGGCGCTACGTGATCGAAGCGCTCCTTCTCTCCGCCGCCTTCCTGTTCACGGACAAGGCCGCCTTCGCCTGCTTCGCCTTCGGCTGCCTCTGGCTGACGGCGGCGGTCCGCGAGCGCGCGCCGGGGCTGCTGCTCCGTCCGCTGGCCGCCTGGGTGGCGCCCCTGGCGGTGGCCGCCGGCGTCATGGCCTGGCTGGGCAACCTGGGTGACTTCCTGCGCCTCGCCGTGGTCGACGTGGCGGCGACGGCCACGGGCCTCGCCGCCTACGGCCCGCGAAGCTTCTGGCCCGGAGACTTCCTGGTGAACGAGGGGGCCCGCAACCTCCTGTTCTCGGCCCTGGCGGTGGCGGGTCTCGCCTCCGGGGGTCTCGCCTGGTACCGGACCTGCTCCCGTGCCCGGCGGCGCCTCGGGGCGACCGGGGGGGACGCACCGCCTCGGGGGCTCCGGTTCACGGCCTTCCTGGCGGCGGTCCTGGTCGCCTCGCTCTGGTGCAATCCCTTTCCCTTCCCCTACCTCCACCTCACCGTCCTGCCGACCCTGGCCGTCCTCGCGGCCGCGGTCGTGGCGAACGCCGCCCGGGCGCGCGGGCTCGATCTCGGGCGGCCGGCCGGCGCGGTCCTGCTGCTGGGTATCCTCTGGCTCGCCGCCGCCCCCGGGGTGCCCTACCTCGTGCGCCTCGCCCGCCTCCCGCAAGAGCCCCAGCTCGAGACCCTGCGCCAGGTCCAGCGGACCACCGCCCCGGGCGACCCGGTCTTCGACATGGCCGGCCTCTACTTCCGGCCTGATGCCGTCTACGCTTACGTGACGACGATCAACAGCCTCGAGCGCTACCGGACCGGCGAGCTGCCGCCGATTTCCGAGGAGCTCCGGCGCCATCGGGCCGTGGCCTACATCGCCAGCTACCGCACCGACTGGCTCGGCGCCGAGGAGCGTGCATTCCTGGACCGGCACTTCGTGCACTACGACCGCAACCTCTACCTGCTGGGCTGCGACCTCTCGGGCCTCGCGCCCGGCGAGGCGAGGCGCTTCGAGGCGCTGGCCGGCCGGCGCTTCCGCCACGACGGCGCGGCGCGGATCCGGGTCGATGGGAGGCTCTTCGGGGCGGGCTTCCTCGCCCGGGGATGGCACCGGATCGAGCTCGCGAGCCGGGGCGGCGCCGAGAGCTCCAGCGGCCCGGAGCGCCTGATCCTGGAGACGCCGCCGCCCGTCGCTTGGCCACCGCGGCCGCCCCGGGAGCTCTACGAGGACTTCGACTGGGGCCCCTGGGAGACGCTGCCGAGGCTCGGCGCTCGGGACCCTCGATCCCTCTCCAACCCTCGCGGGGGGAGAGGGACGCCCCCTCCCGGTCTGGCTGCGGCTCAAAACTCGGCTCGTTCGTCGCGATTCTGGCTGGATCAGACCACTAGACTCGACGCACCATGAACGACTCCTTCAGCGCGGTGCTCGCCCCGCTCGAGCTCCCCGATCCGGACGGCCGCGAGGTCCGCCTCGGCTCGCTCTGGGAGGCGGGCCCGGCGGTGCTCGTCTTCCTCCGCCACTACGGCTGAATCTTCTGCTACGAGCACGTCGCGCAGTTGCGCGCGCACGAGGAGGCCTTCCGGGCGGCGGGCGCGTCGCTCGCCGCGATCGGGCTGGGCGACTTTCCCTACGCCCGGCGGTTCCGCGAGGAGACGGGGATCGAGTTCCCCCTGCTGGTCGACGAGGAGCGCCGAGCCTACCGCGCCGCCGGGCTCGGGTCCGCCTCGGTCCTCCACCTGCTGCGCCGCGACGACCGGCGCGGGCGGGCCCGGGCGCGCACGGCCGGGCACACCCAGCGCCCGCTCGGCAAGGACCCGTTCCAGCTCGGGGCGAGCTTCGTCTTCGCGCCGGGCGACGTGGACGTCTACGCCCACCTGAGCGAGACCTTCGGCGACTACGCCCCGGTGGCGGAGCTGCTCGCCGCCGCCTCTTCCGCGCCGCGGCGGTGAGCGATCCGGGGGCGAGCCGGTGGCTCTATCGTTCGATCGAGGAGCGACCGGCGGCGCCGTTCCGGCTCAGCGGGCGGCGCCGGCGGCGGCGGTCGTGGCGGCGATCCGCTCGCCGCCACCCGGGCAGGCGAGGAACGGCGAGGCGGCCATCCAGTCCTGGTCCGGGTAGTAGCTGAATACCACGCTGCCCCCCTTGATCGTGTCGATCACGGGGCGCGCGTCCTCGCGCGGCAGGGCGGGGCACCCCCAGCTCCGACCGAGGCGGCCGACCCGGTGGATGAAGTCCTCGCTCACGTAGTCCGCGCCGTGCATCACGATCGTCCGCTCCCGGGCCTGGTCGTTGACCCCGGGCGTCTGGCCGTCGAGGCGCAGCGAGTAGCCGTTCTTGCCGTAGTAGGTCTCGGCCGTGGTCATCACGCCGAGGCTCGACTCGAGGCTCATCGAGACGTTCGAGAAGCGGGTGGCCCGGTTCTCGCCGGAGCCGCGGCCGTGGGCCACGAGCTCGTGGAAGAGCACCTTGCTGTGGGCCAGGTCGAGCACCCAGAGGCGGCGCCGGGTCGACGGCAGCGAATAGTCGATCACGGTCAGGACGTCCGGGTTCTTGACCAGGCCGCGGGCGACGGCGCACTGCTGGGCCGCGAGGGCGAGGCGCAGCACCTCCGGGCGCAGGCCGGGCGCGAAGCTCTGGGTGGAACGGGCGAAGGACTGGTCGGTTGCGGAGGCCGTCCTGGTGGCGGCCCCGCGAGCGGCAGGGGCGGGCGCCGGCGCCGGCCCGGGCGTCGCGAATGCCGGGGTCACCAGCATCGCGAGCGACAGGCCGGCCGCCGCGGTCGAAAGGGCTACGGGTCGCTTCATGCGCTCTTTACAAAGCGTCTGTAACTTTGAAAATTCCCACTCCGCGTCAGGTGCCGGAAGTATAGCGCGAGCCTGGTAGCATCGGAAGCCGTGGCTTCGCGAGGAGCCCGGCGACCAGCTTCCAACCCAATCCGGGAGAGGACATGAAGACGACGGTGTCGAGAGCGTCGACGTTCGCGTGCGCGATCATCCTGCTGACCAGCCTGGCGGCCTCCGCGGCCCGCCCCCGGCCCGAGCCCCGCGCGGAGGCCCGGCACGGCGCGGACGTGCGCATGACCCCTGAGACCTTCGCCGGCCTGGCCCTGCGCAACATCGGGCCGGGCCTCATGTCCGGGCGGATCGCCGACGTCGCCCTCGACCCGACCGATCGCGCCACCTGGTACGTCGCCGCCGGCTCCGGCGGGGTGTGGAAGACCACCGACAACGGCACCACCTGGACGCCGATCTTCGACCACGAGGGCTCCTACTCGATCGGCTGCGTGACCGTCGACCCGAGCGACCCGAGCACCGTCTGGGTGGGCACCGGCGAGAACGTCAGCGGCCGCCACGTCGGTTACGGCGACGGCGTCTACCGGAGCCGCGACGGCGGCCGGACCTGGGACCACCTGGGCCTCGAGCACTCCGAGCACATCGCCAAGATCGTGGTCGACCCGCGGGACTCGGCCACCGTGTGGGTGGCCTCCGAGGGGCCGCTCTGGAGCGCGGGCGGCGAGCGCGGCGTCTACAAGACGAGCGACGGCGGCAAGAGCTGGCGCCAGGTGCTGGCGATCAGCGAGGACACGGGCGCCACCGACCTCGAGGCCGACCCGGCCGACCCCGATACCCTGTACGCCGCCACCTACGAGCGCCGGAGGAAGACCTGGGCGCTGCTCGCCGGTGGCCCGGAGTCGGGCATCTACAAGTCGACCGACGGCGGCGAGAGCTGGCGCCGCCTCACCACCGGGCTGCCCCAGGGGGACCTGGGCAAGATCGGCCTCGCCGTCTCGCCCCAGCGCCCGGAGGTGGTCTACGCGACGATCGAGGGGAGCGACGACGACCGGGGCTTCTACCGCTCCGCCGACGGCGGCGAGAGCTGGGAGAAGCGCAGCTCCTACACCAGCGGCGGCACCGGACCGCACTATTACCAGGAGATCTACGCCTCGCCCTACCGCTTCGACAGGGTCTACCAGATGGACGTCTGGATCCACGTCACCGACGACGGCGGCAAGACCTTCACCGAGCTCGGCGAGCCGGGCAAGCACAGCGACAACCACGCCCTGGCCTTCGACCCGGCCCATCCCGGCTACCTGCTGGCGGGTTGCGACGGCGGCCTCTACGAGAGCTGGAACGACGGCGCGAGCTGGCGCCACATCGCCAACCTGCCGGTGACCCAGATCTACAAGCTGGCGCTCGACGACGACCGGCCCTTCTACCACGTGGTCGGCGGCACCCAGGACAACGGCACCCTCTACGGACCGACCGCGACCGCCTCGGCCAACGGCGTCCGCAACCGGGACTGGATCGTGCCCTTCGGGGCGGACGGTTACGACTGCGCCATCGATCCCGAGGATCCGGACACGCTCTACGTCACCTGGCAAGGCGGCCACCTGCTGCGCTACGACCGGGTGACGCGCGAGGTGCTCGACGTCCAGCCCCAGCCGGCCCCGGGCGATCCTCCCGAGCGCTGGAACTGGGACTCGCCGGTGCTGGTGAGCCCGCACTCGCACACCCGGATCTACCTCGGCTCCCAGCGCCTCTGGCGCAGCGACGACCGGGGCGACTCCTGGACCGCGATCTCCCCCGACCTCTCGCGCGGCCGGAACCGCTACGAGCTGCCGATGGACGAGACCGTCCCCGGCACCACGGCGCTCTACGACAACGGCGCCATGTCCTGGTACGGCAACCTGAGCTCGGTCTCCGAGTCGCCGCTGGTCGAGGGCCTGCTCTACGTCGGCACCGACGACGGCCTGATCCAGGTCTCCGAGGACGGCGGGGCGAGCTGGCGCCGGATCGACTCGGTGCCGGGCGTGCCCGAGGGCTCCTTCGTCAACCAGGTGCGCGCCTCGCTCCACGATCCCGACACGGTCTTCGCGGCCCTCGACGATCACAAGCAGGGGGACTACCGGCCCTACCTGGTGAAGAGCACCGACCGGGGCCGGACCTGGACCTCGATCGCCGGCGACCTGCCCGAGCGCGACCTGGTCTGGGCGATCGCCCAGGACTCCGAGAAGCCCGACCTGCTCTTCGCGGCGACCGAGCAGGGCCTCGACTTCACGATCGACGGCGGGAGCCACTGGATCGCCCTCACCGGCGGCGTGCCCCGGGTCGCCTTCCGCGACCTCGAGATCCAGCGCCGCGAGGGCGACCTGGTGGGCGCCTCCTTCGGGCGCGGCTTCTTCGTCCTCGACGACTACACGCCGCTGCGCCAGGCGAGCGAGCGGACGCTCGGCGAGGAGGCGGTCCTCTTCCCGGTCCGCCCGGCGAAGCTCTACGTGCCGTCGGTCGACCTCGGGGTGCGCGGCCAGGCCTACGAGGGGTCGAACGCCTACTGGGCGGAGAACCCGCCGTTCGGCGCCCTCGTCACCTACTACCTGCGGGACGACTGGCAGAGCCCCCACGAGGCGCGCACGGCGGAGGAGGCGAAGCTCCGGAAGGCGGGCAAGGACGTGCCGTTCCCCGGCTGGGAGGCCCTCCGCGAGGAGTCGCTCGCCGGGGAGCCCAAGCTGGTCTTGACCGTCAGCGACGCCGCCGGCCACGTGGTGCGCCGCCTGACCGGCCCGAGCGCCAAGGGCTTCCACCGGGTGGCCTGGGACCTGCGCTACCCCTCGAGCCTGCCGGTGACCCGGCTCGAGGACCAGCCGCCGCCGATCTGGGGCCAGCCGCCGGGCGGCCCGCTGGTCGCTCCCGGCACCTACCGCGTGGAGCTCGCCCGCCTCGACGACGGCGAGCTCACCCCCCTCGGCGAGGCCAGGAGCTTCCAGGTGGAGCCGCTCGCCGGCGCCCCGGCCCCGGCCGCCGATCCGCAGGCGACCCTCGCCTTCGAGCAGCGGACGGCCGACCTCCAGCGCCGGGTGGGCGGGGCGGTCGAGGTGGCCGAGGAGACGGGCAAGCGCCTGGCCCTCATCGACAAGGCGCTCCTGGCGACGCCCGGCGCGCCGCCGGAGCTTCTGGCGCGCTCCCGGCAGCTCGAGGTCCGCCTGTCCGAGATCGACCGCCGCCTCGAAGGGGACGCCGTGCGCGGCGAGCTCGACGAGCCGACGGTCCCGTCGATCGCCCAGCGGGTGCAGCAGGCCGTCGAAGGCCACTGGTACACGACCCAGGGGCCGACCGCGACCCACCGCGAGAGCCTGGAGGTCGCCGGCAAGGAGCTCAGCGAGGCGGAGGCCGACCTGCGCACCCTGGTCGACACCGACCTGGCGCAGCTCGAGGCCGACATGGCGGCGGCCGGGGCGCCCTGGACCCCGGGCCGCGGGGTTCCGCAGTAAGATGCCCGTCCCATCGACTCGAGGAGACGTGAACATGCCGAAGCGCTCGATCTTTCTCGCCGCCCTCGCCCCGGTGCTCCTCGCCGGCCTGGCCTGCAACCCCGCCCCCGAGCCGACGCCCGAGCCCCAGGCGCCGGCGGCCTCGGCAGCCGGCCCGGCCGCGACGGACTCGGCGAGCCCGGTGAGCCGCACCTTCGAGGTCACCTACCAGGCCTCGCTCGAGAACCTGCCGCCCGGCGCGGGAAAGGTCGAGATCTGGATCCCCTACCCGAAGAGCGACGTCGCACAGCAGGTCGACGTCGAGGAGGTCGACTCGCCCTACCCGACCCAGGTCGAGACCGATCCGACCCTGGGCAACGAGATGATCCACCTGGTCGTCGACCACCCCGACCGCAAGGCGTTCGACGTCACGCAGACCTTCCGCGTGACGCGGACCGAGAAGATCCGCAAGGACTTCGCCCGCGCGGAGCCCCACCACGGCGACCTGCCGCCCGACGTCGCGCGCTGGCTCCGGCCGGACAAGCTCGTGCCGCTCGACGATCGCATCCGGAGGCTCTCGGCCGAGGTCACCCAGGGCGCCACCACCGACCTCGAGCGGGCCCAGAAGATCTACGACTACGTCGTCGCCACCATGAGCTACGACAAGAGCGGCACCGGCTGGGGGCACGGTGACATCTACTGGGCCTGCGACATGAAGCGGGGCAACTGCACCGACTTCCACGCCCTGTTCACCGGCCTTACCCGGGCCGCGGGCATCCCGGCACGCTTCGAGATCGGCCTGCCGATCCCGGCCGACCGGGGCGCGGGGGAGATCGGCGGCTACCACTGCTGGGCCGAGTTCTACCTCGCCGGCTACGGCTGGGTGCCGGTCGACGCCTCGGAGGCGAAGAAGCACCTCGACAAAAAGGACTACTTCTTCGGCGCCCACGACGAGAACCGGGTGCAGCTCTCGATCGGACGCGACCTGACCCTCGCGCCGCCGCAGAAGGACGGGCCGCTCAACTACTTCGTCTATCCGTACGTCGAGGTGGACGGCAAGGCCTGGGACGGCGTCGGCCACAGCTTCACCTACCACGACCTGGCGGGCGCGGGGGACGAGGCCCGGGCAGCCGGTTAGGAGCCGGCGGCTTCGAGACCGGTGCTCAGCGCGGCGGCGGGCGGCCCTCGTCGCCGCCCGGGGCGTCGTCGCCGCCTCCGAACACCCGGCCGAGCCAGCGGCGGAAACGTCCCCGGTGCTCGCGCCTGCCGTCCTCCCCGCCCTCGTCGCTCCAGCCCCAGTAGTCGCGGTGGAGGTGGCAGACCTCCTGCGGCACGTCGCCGTCGAGGAAGACCTCGGTGATCGTCTGGGGGCACTCGTCGGTGGCGAGCTCGCCGGACTCGGGATCGATCACCGCGGTCGTCAGGCCGGGAGGCATCTGGAAGGTCGAGTAGCCGCCCGGCGGCCGCACACGGATGGTGAAGCGGGTCCACAGCGGCAACGCCGCCCGCGCGCCGGACATGCGGGTCGTCTCGTTGTCGTCGTAGCCCACCCAGACGACCGTCGTCCGCTCGGGAGAGTAGCCGGCGAACCAGTTGTCCCGGCGCCCGTTGCTGGTCCCGGTCTTGCCCGCCAGGGGACCTTCGAGCCCCTGGGAGCGGGCCGAGGCGCCGGTGCCCCGGTCGAGCACCCCCTGGAGGATCGAGGTCAGCAGGTAGACCGTCTGGGGCGAGAGCACCTGCTCCGGCTTCGGTAGCTCCAGCCCGTGGATCTCGTGGCCCTGGCGGTCGAAGGCGGTGATCAGGGCGTGGACGGTCGGGCGCCGGCCGCCGGTGGCGAGGGTCGAGTAGACCGTAGACATCTCGAGCGGCGTGACCTCGAAGGCGCCCAGGGCGAGCGCCGGCACCGGCCGGAGCGGCGTCGTGATGCCCATCGCGCGAGCGGTCGCCACGATCTTGTCGAGGCCGGTCTGGAGGGCGAGGCGGGCGGTCGCGACGTTGTAGCTGTGCTCGAGGGCGGTGCGCACCGACACCCAGCCGTGATACTCCTCGTCGTAGTTGTCCGGGGTCCAGGTCTGGTTGGCCAGGCGGACGGTGAGCGGCGAGTCCTCGACCATCGTCGCGGGGGTCGCCGCCCGCGACTCGAAGGCGGCGGCGTAGACCACCGGCTTGAAGGCGCTCCCGGCCTGGCGGCGGGCCTGGCTGACGCGATCGAACTGGCTCTCGGAGAAGTCCCGGCCGCCGACGTAGGCGAGGATCGCGCCGTCCTCCGGCTCGACCGAGATCAGCGCCCCCTGGAGCGGCCCCTTCACCTTGTGTCCCTTCTCCCATCCCTTGGCGAGCGCATCGAGGCCCCAGGCGACCGCCTTCTGGGCCTCCTGCTGATCGGGCCAGTCGAGGGTCGAGAGCAGCGAGTAGCCGCCGTCCTCGAGGTCCTTGATCCCGAAGCGGCGCTCGGCCTCGTCGAGGGCGAGCTCGGCGAAGTAGGGCGCACGGCGGTGGACGACGGGCTCGGGCGCCACCCGTACCGGCTGGGCCTCGGCCCGCTCGGCCCGCGCGGCGTCGATCGCGCCGGTCTCGACCATGCGGGCGAGCACCTGGTTGCGCCGCCGGGCGGCCGCCTCCGGGTGGCGGATCGGCGAGTAGTTGGCCGGCGAGCGGATCATCCCGGCGAGCAGCGCGGCCTCCGGCAGCTCGAGCTGCTCGGGATTCTTGCCGAAGAAGGCCCGGGAGGCGGCGCCCACGCCGATCAGGTTCACGCCGTTCGAGCTGCCGAGGTAGATCTCGTTGAGGTAGGCCTGGAGGATCGCGCGCTTGGAGTGCCGCAGCTCGACGAAGACGGCGAGCACCGCCTCGCGGACCTTGCGCGACAGGGTGCGCTCCTGGGTGAGGTAGAGGTTCTTGACCAGCTGTTGGGTCAGAGTGCTGCCCCCCTGGCTCAGCTCGCCGCCGGTCACGTCCACCCACGCCGCGCGCGCGATCCCGGTGAGCGAGAGCCCGGCGTGGCTGAAGAAGGAGTCGTCCTCGGCCGCCAGGACCGCCTCGATCAGCTCCTCGGGCAGGTCGTCGACCCGCACCGGGCGGCGCTCCTTCAAGTCCGGGCCGTAGTAGGTGGCGATCAGCGGCGGATCGAGGTACGCGGCCGGCACCGAGCGGCCGGCGAGCTCGATCGCGCGGACCCGGCGGCCGTGCAGGTGGAGCACCAGCGGGGCGCCGCCGCCCGGGCCGCGCGGCGTCGGGAAGGTGCGCTGGTAGATGGTGAGCGTGCCGCCCGAGCGCCGGTAGTGGCCGGTCGTCGGGCGCTCCCCGTCGCCCACCTCGCGGTAGCCCTCGCCGGCGAGCTGGGCGACGACGGCGCCGGCGTCGACGAGCTGGCCGGTGGCGACGATCCGAGACCGGCCGTAGAGGCGCGAGGGCTGGAGGGTCGGGACGTCCTCGAACTGCCCCGAGAGACGCCAGTAAGGCCAGATCGCCCAGACCAGGACGCCGAGACCGAGAAGGGCGACGGCCGCGGCGACGGCGAGGACGCGCCGCCGGGTCACCCGCAGGCGCCAGACCGCCTCGGCGCGGCGGCGGACGCGGACCACGGTCTTCTTCGAGGTGGGTCGGGTCGGGGTCATCGAATCGCGGGGCGCGAGCCGGCCGAGGCGCCGCCGCGTCCCTCTTCACCGCTCGTCGCGCGGCCTCCGCTGCAAGAAGCTCTCCACGGCGCAAAGGCCCGCAACAAGCCTATCCGAGCGGCCCGCGGCTGCCAAACCGGCAGGGCCGCGGTCGCCGCGGCCCGGACTTCCGGTTCGGCGCCCCTCAACCGACGACGAAGGCCCGGTCGAAGGCCTCCTCGGCGCGGGAGCGATCGCCGACCAGGGTGACGCCGAGATCGACCACGCTTTCGCGGAGCTGCCGGCTGCCGCGCTCGAGGCGGAGGCAGATGATCTCCGGCAGGGCCGCGGCCGCGCTTTCGGGCCCCGCGGCCAGGACGTGGACCCGCTCGCTGGGGCCGTCGAGCTCGTCCGCCAAGGGCACGACGAGGGTGTTGACGCGGCGGGCCAGGTCGCCGAGATAGCCCAGGAGGCCGTCCGGCTCGCCTGCGTCCCCGTGCAGCCGTTCCAGCCGCTCGTGGCCGAGCTGCACGAGCTGTTCCGCGGTGGTCGTCACCCGGACGCCCAGCTCCCGGAAGAAGAGCTCCAGGTTCCTTCGCAACCGGCCGTTCTCGAGGAGCGGAGCGACCGTCAGCTTGCGCTCGGAGGGAGCGTCTCCGCGCCGTGCGGTGGGGGCGTAGCCCGCGAGCTCGAGGGCACTCCGCCAGGAGCCGTCCGAGAACCAACGGCGGAAGCTGGGGGTCCAGCTCCTCACGAGCCCGAGACCCGCTCCCTCGCGCACGCACGCCTGGATGGCCTCCTCGAACCAGGCGCGGTCGCGGTCCAGGCCGCGCCGGAACTCGGGCCTGAGCCGGCGGAAGCGGCGGCGGAGGCTCTGCCGGGCCCGCCCGGCGTGGCGCGCGAGCGCGTCCGGTGAGACGTTCGGCGACTCGGCGCTCCGGGCGGCCAGCTCCTCGACCCGCTGGTAGCCGGCGAGCGCGGTCTCCTTGAAGTCGTGGGCGGCGAGGGTCTGGATCGTGAAGCGCTGGAAGTGGAAGCCCTTGATCGCGAGCCGCACCGCGTGGTCGAAGAGCCGCGGCCGCCTGAGGAGCGTGCGGGCGAGGAACTTGAAGTAGGCCGGGCCCTGCCGGGAGAAGAGCTGGAACCGCAGAGAGCGCAAGAAGGCGACGATTTCCTCCCGACCTGCCTTGCGTCGCGCGCGCGGGACGGCGCCGCTGCGCGAGAGGAAGCGCCAGCACCGCTCGAAGTAGCTCTCGAGGCCGGGGTCGTAGAGGGTGGCGAGGACCCGGCGATAGCCGGCGACCAGCACCTCCGGGTCGAGCTCCGGGCGGAAGTTGAGGGCGATCTCGACGTTGTTGCCGCTCGACTCGCCGAGCAGGCGCCCCTCGCGCTCGAGGCGGGCGTAGAGATCGGTGCCGCGCAGGGCGGTGAGCAGGCCGACCATGGCCATCGGGATCGCCGCCTCCTGGATGAAGGCGACCTGGGCGTCGAAGACCTCCGGCCCGTCGCCGTCCAGCCCCAGGATGAAGCCGCCGCTGACCTCGATCCCCTTCTCCTGGATCCTGCGCACCGCCTGGAGCAGGTAGTTCTCGTTGCCGCGCTCGGTGTTCTGGACCTTCTGCGTCTGGAGGAGGGCCTCGGGGTTCGGGCTCTCGATGCCCAGGAAGACCATGGTGAAGCCGCCCTCGACCATGGCGTCCATGAGCGGCTCGAGCTTGGCCAGGTTGACGCTCGCCTCGGTGTAGAGGTCGAACGGGTAGCCGCGCTCGCGCTGCCACTCGGCGACGGAGGGCAGCAGGCGCAGCGCCTCGCGCTTGTTGCCGATGAAGTTGTCGTCGACGAGGAACACCGCGCCCCGCCACCCGAGCTCGTAGAGGCGGTCGAGCTCGGCGAGGAGCTGCTCGTTCGACTTCGTCCGCGGCACCCGGCCGAAGAGCTTGGTGATGTCGCAGAACTCGCAGTTGAACGGGCAGCCGCGGGAGAACTGGACCGCCATCGACGAGTAGGCCCCGAGGTCGAGCAGGTCGAAGCGCGGAACCGGCGCCAGGGTGACCGCCGGCTTCTCCTCCGGCTCGTACGTCCGCTCCGCCCGCCCCGCCTCCCAGTCGGCCAGGAAGCTCGGGAAGGTCTCCTCGACCTCGCCCAGCAGGTAGTGGTCGGCGCCCGCGATCTCGCAGGCGAAGCTCGTCGGGTGTGGACCGCCGACCACCACCGGCTTGCCCCGCCCGTTGCACCGGGCGATGACGTCGCGCAGCGAGCGCTGCTGGATGACCATGGTCGAGGTCAGGACCAGGTCGGCCCAGTCCAGGTCGTCGTCGGTGAGCTCTGTGACGTTCATGTCCACCAGCCGCAGCCGGTAGCCGGCGGGAAACATCGCCGCCACGGTCAGAAGCCCCAGCGGCGGCATCGCCGAGCGCTTGCCGATGAGCTCCAGGGCGTACTGGAAGCCCCAGTACGACGGAGGGAACTCGGGGTAGACGAGGAGGGCGTTGCGCATCGTGACTCGATCCCGGGACCTCGACCGCCCCGCGACTCCGGCAGAGGGCAAGACGACGAGTAGATCACCACCAGCGTAGCGCGCCCGGGTCGGGGACGCGGTCAAGCCTCGGTCACGAGTCGGTCCGGAATCGGTCAGAATCCCCCGCCCGCTCCGGCCCCCGAGGCGCGATCCGCCACCTCGGCGCTCGTGGCACGGCGCTTGCGAAACCGGCTCCCCGTGAGCGGCAGGACTCTTTCCACCCCGGCCCGGGCGGGAGCTCGCGCGGCGACGGCGCTTCGCAGGCGCTATCTCGGCCCGTGGGGGGTGGTGTGCGAGACGGTCGGCCAGTGGCTCGGGAGCGCCGCGCCCACCCAGAGCGCGGCGTTGGCCTTCTACACCCTCGTCTCCCTCGGCTCCGGTGCTGGTCCTGTCGGTCGCTCTCGCCGGCACGGTGTTCGGCGAGGTGGCCACCCGCGCCGAGATCGAGCGCCAGGTGACCCTGCTCGCGGGGCCCACCGCCGCCCGCACGGTGCGCCAGGTGCTCGCCGACGCGTCCGAGCCCGAGCTGCGCGACTGGGCGGGAGCCGTGGGGGCGGTGACCTTGTTGCTCAGCGCCTCGGCGGTCTTCGGCCAGCTCCAGGTGGCGCTCAACGCGGTCTGGGAGGTCAAGCCCCGGCCCGGCCACGTGATCCGCGACTTCTTGAGGAAGCGCCTGCTGTCGTTCGGGCTGGTCCTGGCGGTGGGCTTCGTGCTCCTCGTCTCGCTGGTGCTGAGCGCCGCGCTCGCGGCTCTCGGCGGCTACCTCCAGCGGCGGCTCGCGATCCCCTCGGGGTTGCTCTCGGGGCTCGATTTCGTGGTCTTCTTCCTGCTCGTCACGTTCCTGTTCGGCCTGATCTTCAAGCTCTTGCCGGACGCCGAGATCGCCTGGCGCCACGTCGCCCTGGGGGCGGTCGTCACCGCCCTCGTCTTCTCGGTCGGCAAGGAGCTCATCGGCTTCTACCTGGGCCGGAGCGGCGTGGCCTCGGTGTACGGCGTCGCGGGGTCGCTGGTGCTGCTCCTGCTCTGGGTCTACTACTCCTCGATGATCCTGCTCCTGGGCGCCGGCTTCACCCGGGTGTGGTCCCGGAGGCACCGGCCCCGGGGGGTGATCCCCGAGCCCGGGGCGGCCCGCGCCCCGGCGCAGGGGACCGCCGGATGAGCCTCGGCCACGCCGCTTCGCTCGCCCTTGCGCTGGTTGTCGCCCTGGGGGCACCGGGTGCCGCCGGCGCGCGAAGCGCCGCCGCGGAGCCCGCTCCGGCCGGCGTCGGCAAGGTCGACGTCGAGGTGGTGGTCGAGGGCGAGAACCTGGTCCAGAAGGTCTTGGGCGGCGAGCTCTCGGACAACATCGAAGCGACCCTGAGCATCGAGGACGCGAAGCCGGGCGAGGTCACCCCCGCGCGGCTTCGCCAGCTCCACGCCCGGGCCCCGGAGGAGATCGCGCGCGCCCTCGAGCCCTTCGGCTACTACCGGCCCCAGGTGCGCTCGGAGCTCACCCACGAGGGCACCACCTGGACCGCTCGCTACCGTGTCGAGCCCGGTCCGCCGCTGCGCCTCGAGGCGGTCGACGTGCGGGTGACCGGGCCGGGCGCCGACGATCCGGGCTTCGTCGAGCGCGAGCGCGCCTTCCCCCTCGCGCCGAGCGACCGCCTCTCGCAGCCCGACTACGAGTCCGGCAAGGGCGCCCTGGTCGACTACGCCGCCGCCGGCGGCTATCTCGACGCCGCGTTCGAGACCGCGGAGATCCGGGTCGACCGGGAGCGCTACACCGCCGCGATCGAGCTGGTGATGGACACCGGGCCGCGCTACCGCTTCGGGCCGGTCCGCTTCCACCAGACCGTGCTCGATCCGGCGTTGCTCCGCGGCTACGTCACCTTCCAGCCGGGGGACGTGTTCGACGTCGACCGGCTGGCCCGGTTCCAGGCCGCGCTCTCGGACAGCCCCTACTTCCAGCGGGTCGAGGTGGTGCCGCGCGAGGACGAGGCCCGTGACCTCGAGGTGCCGGTCGACGTCGACCTGGTGCCGGCGGCGCGCCAGAAGTGGGACCTGGGGGTCGGCTACGGAACCGACACCGGCCCGCGGGGCAAGCTGGGGCTCGAGCTGCGCCGGATCAACCGCCACGGCCATCGGGGGGAGGGCGAGCTGACCCTCTCCCAGATCGAGCAGAGCTTCGACGCCCGCTACCTGGTGCCCGGCGCCTACCCGCGGACCGACGTCTTCACCTACACCGTCGGATACTCGCGCCTCACGCCCGAGACCAGCAGCTCCGAGACGGCGCTCGTCGGCGTCGGGCTCACCCGCTCGCGCGGCGGCTGGCGCGAAGCCTACGGCCTGACCTTTCAGCGCGCCGACTTCGAGGTCGGTCTCGACTCGGGGGTCTCCGAGCTGGTGATCCCCGAGACGAGCTGGTCGCGGGTCGAGGCCGACGACCGGATCTACCCGCTCCACGGCCAGCGCGTCCAGGCGAAGCTGCGCACCGCCGACCGCTCCGCCGGCTCGGACAGCTCGTTCTTCGAGGCGAGCGCCGACGCCAAGGTGATCCGCTCGCTGGGCGGCGGGGTGCGCCTGATCGGCAGGGCCGAGCTCGGTCGGCTCTGGACCTCGGACTTCCACCGCCTGCCGCCGGCGATCCGCTTCTTCGCGGGCGGCGACCAGAGCGTCCGGGGCTACGGCTACCAGCAGCTCGGTGAGCTCGACTCCGCAGGCGACGTGATCGGCGGCCGCTCTCTCCTCACCGCGAGCCTCGAGGCCGACGACCTGTTCTTCGACTTCGGCCGCTTCGGCCGCTGGGGGGCGGCGGCGTTCTACGACGTCGGCGGGGCGGCCGCCTCGCTCGGCTCGGAGCTCCACGAAGGCACCGGCGTCGGCCTGCGCTGGCTCTCGCCGATCGGGCTGGTGCGCGCCGACGTCGCCTGGGCGGTGAGCGAGCCGGGCGACCCGGTGCGCTTCCACCTGATGATCGGACCCGACCTGTGAGCGGCGCGGGCGGCAGGTGGCGGCGGTGGCTGGCACGCCTGGCGGTGGCCGTCGCGGCGCTCGGCCTCCTGGTCGGCGCAGCCCTGTGGTTTCTGCTCGGCACCCAGGCCGGGGCGCGCTGGCTCTTCACCCGGGTCGGCTCGACGATGGCCGGCTCGCTCGAGGTCGCCGAGCTCCGCGGGCCGATCCGCGGACCGCTCGCGATCCGGGGCCTCGTCTATCGGAGCGACGCCGCCGTGGTCCGGGTCGACCGGCTGACGCTCGACTGGCGGCTCGGCGCGCTGCTCGAGAAGCGGCTCGACGTCGAGCGGCTGGCGGCCTCGGGCGTCCGGGTCCGGCTCCTCCCCGGCCCGCCGAGCGCCACGCCGCAGGGCCTGCCCGACGTCCACCTGCCGATCAACATCATCGTCCGGCAGGCCCGCGTCCGCGATCTCGAGGTGGTCTCGCCGCCGGCCGCCGGCGGAAAGGCCGGCGCCGCCGCGGCTCCCCAGCCGTTGCGGATCGACGCCATCGACCTCGCCACCCGCTCGCGGGGCGACGTGGTCACGATCGAGCGGCTGACGGTCGCCTCGCCCGAGCTCTCCGCCCGGGTCTCCGGCCGCCTCGAGCCGACCGGCGACTACCCGGTGGACCTCACCCTGGACTGGTCGGCCGCGCTCCCCGGCCAGCCCCGCCTCGCCGGTCGCGGCTCCTTCTCCGGCACCCTCGAGCGATTGCGCGTCGCCCAGGAGCTCCGGGCGCCGGTCGCCGCGCGCCTCGACGCCACGCTCACCCGGCCGCTCCACGACCTGCGCTTCGACGCCACGCTCGCCGCCCGTCCCTTCCCCCTCCGGCGACTGGGCGCGACCCTGCCCGCCGCGACGGTCGGCGGCAGGGTCCACGCCGAAGGCGCGATCGACGCCTTCCGCGCCGAGGCCCGGCTCGCCGCGCCGGCGACCGACTACGGAGCGCTAAGCGCCCAGGTGGCGGTGGTCCGGAACGGCGAGCGCTGGCGCTTCGACCGGCTGGCGCTCGCGAGCCCGTCGGCCCCGACCCGCCTCGAGGCGGGCGGCGAGCTCGTGCTGCCGGCCGGCGGGGAGCCGCGCTTCGACCTCGACGCCTCCTGGCGCGACCTGGTCTGGCCGCTCACCGGCGAGCCCTCGTTCCGGAGCGCGCGCGGCCAGGCCTCGGTCGCCGGAACCGCGGCCGACTACCGGCTCCGCGCGACGGCGCGGGTCTCGGGCGCCGGCCTGCCGCCGACGCCGGTCGAGCTGGCGGGCCACGGCGGCCGCGAGCGGCTGGTGCTCGAGCGCCTCGGGGCGGACCTGCTCGGCGGGAAGGTGACGGCGCGCGGCGAGGTGGCGTGGTCGCCGCGCGTCGCCTGGCGCCTGAGCGTCGACGGCCGCGGCCTCGACCCGCGGGCCCTCTGGCCGGACGGCGTGGGCAAGCTGGCGCTCCAGGCGCGGACCGCCGGCCACCTCGAGGACGCCGGTCCGGTCGGGACGATCGAGCCCTTGCGCCTCGCGGGCACGCTCCGCGGCGAGCCGTTCTCGGCCCACGGCGCGGTGCGGCTGGACGGGGACCGGATCGAGCTCCCGACGGCCGAGCTCCACTGGGGATCGGCGCGGATGGTGCCGCGGGGCCGGGTCGCGCCGAGCTGGGACCTGGGGTTCGAGCTCGAGGCCCCGAACCTGGCCCTGGCGCTGCCCGACGCCGCCGGCGAGCTCGCCGCGACGGGGCACCTGTCCGGGGCCCAGGCGACGCCGCGGATCGAGGCGACCGTCCAGGGCCGGGGTCTCGAGTGGACCACGACCTCGGTCCACACGCTCGAGGCCAAGGCGGACGTCGATCTCGCCCCGGGCGGGAGGATGACCCTCGACGCCGACGCCACCGGCGTCGCCTCCGGAAACCGCTCGTTCGGGCGGGTCGCGCTCGGCGCCCACGGAACCCGCGAGAGCCACCGGCTCACCGTCACGGTCGACGCGCCCGAGGGCGGCCTCGAGCTCGCGGCCCAGGGCGGCCTCGAGGACTCCGCCACCTGGCGGGGGACGCTCGAGACCCTCGGCTTCACCCTGCCCGACGCCGGCACCTGGGCGCTGGCGAAGCCCGTGCGGGTCAGCGCCTCGAGCCGGGCCGTCGAGCTCGGGCGCCTGTGCGAGATCTCGGGGGAGGCGCGACTCTGCGCCGAGGGCGACTGGCGGGCGCCGGCCTCTTCGGCTTCGGCCGGAGCCACGCCAGACGTGCAGAGCGTGCAAAGCGCCTGGCACCTCGCGGCCGAGCTCGACGCCCTGCCCCTGTCGCTCGCCGCGAGCCTCCTGCCGCCCGACCTCGCGCTCCGCGGGCAGGTCGCCGGCCGCATCCGGGCCGCCTCGGACGCGGCCGGCCGGCTGACCGCCGAGGCCGATCTGCGGCCGGGCCCCGGCGAGCTCGACTACCCGGTGCCCGACGGCGACGTCGAGACCGTGCGTTTCGGCCTCGGGCACCTGAGCGCCTCGGCGAACGCCACCGGGGCGCGGGCCGGCGTGCGGCTGCCGCTCCCGGACCTCGGACGGATCGAGGGCGACGTCCTCCTGCCCGGATGGCGGCCGGCCGGCGCGCCGGCGGGCGACCAGCCGCTCTCGGCGACGATCGACGCCGAGATCACCGACCTCTCCTTCCTCCAGGCGTTCACCGACCAGCTCGACGACACCGCGGGACGCGTGAGCGCCGACCTGCGGATCGGGGGCACGGTCGGGCACCCGCGGGTCGGGGGGTCGGCGAAGCTCGAGGACGGACGGGCGGCGGTCCCGGCCCTCGGGATCCGGTTGACCGCGATCGAGCTCTCGGCCACCGGCGACGGGACGGACCCGACGCTCGCGATCGCGGGCCGCCTGACCTCGGGCGAGGGGACCCTCGAGCTCACCGGCAGCGCGCCGCCCGCGCCGGCGCCCGGGCGGCCGATCCGGGTGAGCGTCCAGGGGCGGCGGTTCACGGCGATGGACACGCCGGAGGTCCAGCTCCTCGCCTCGCCCGACCTGGAGCTCACCTACGACGGTGCCCGGCTCGCGGTGAACGGCGAGGTCGAGGTCCCGAAGATGTCGCTCGACGTCGCCAAGCAGGCGCCCGGGGTGGTGACCGCCTCCGACGACGTGGTCTTCGTCGGGGGCGACCAGGCGTCGCCCGCGAGCGCCGCGCCGAGCCTGCCGCTCGCCATGCGCGTGCGGGTGGTCCTCGGCAAGGACGTCGACATCGACGTCCTGGGCCTCGAGGCCGAGCCGACCGGGAGCCTGCTGCTCATCGAAGCCCCCGACCGGCCGACCAACGCCATCGGCGAGATCGACCTCGCGGGCGGAACCTTCAAGGCGTACGGGCAGGACCTGACCATCGAGCGTGGCCGGCTCGCCTTCGACGGCCCGATCGACAACCCCCGGGTCGACCTGCGTGCCTATCGCAAGGCGAGCGACGGCGTGACCGCCGGGCTCGAAGCCAAGGGACCGCTCGACAAGCCGGTGATCACGCTCTGGTCCGACCCGACCATGGACCAGGCCAACCAGCTCTCCTACCTGCTGCTCGGCCGGCCGCTCCGTCAGGCGAGCACCTCGGAGGGCAGCCTGGTGACCCGCGCGGCCACCGCCCTGGGTCTCAAGGGCGGGAACCTCCTCGCCGAGCGGCTCGGCGCCCGCTTCGGGCTCGAGGAGGCGCGGATCGAGACCGGCGGCGGGCTCGACCAGGCCTCGCTGGTGCTCGGCAAGTACCTCTCGCCGCGGCTCTACGTCGCCTACGGCGTGGGCCTGTTCGAGGCGGCCAACACGCTGCGGATCCGCTACCTTCTGAGCAGCAAGTGGAGCCTCCAGGCGACGACCGGCGCCGCCGCCGGCGCCGACCTCCTCTACACCATCGAGCGCGGCCGCGGCGCCCGGCGCGAAGCACCCGGCGGCGGCGCCGAGCTCGAGGAGCGCAAGGTCCCGGCCCGCGAGTGAGCCCTCACCTGGGGGGGCCCGGCGGCGCCGGCTCCGGCGCGAGGGCCCGATCGGCGACGGCGAAGGCGAGAAACCGGGTGCGCTCGAGGATGGGATCGAAGTTGTCGTCCGAAACCACGACCAGCACGCGGCGGCCGTCGGCGAGGCGCGGGCCGAGGGCCATACCCTCGTAGTTCTCGAGCGGCACGCCGAGGTCGGCGAAGTCGGCGACGAGCTCCTTCACGGCGGTCCGGATCGGCCGGTGGGAGAGGTCGTCGAGGTGGGAGACCTCGGTCGCTCCGGCGAGCGAGACGCGGTACAGCCGGACGCTCGGCCCCGCACCGAGGACGTACTGGCGCTCGAGGGCCAGGAAGCGCTCGTCCGAGAGCGCCGCGAGGTCGGCCAGGCCGTTGAGCCGCCACGCCGCGAGCGAGGGTGATGCCGCCGACACCGGGTCGACGCGATAGGCATACTCTCGCGGCGCCCCGCCGGCGAGCGGCCAGACGCAGGATCCGCGCGAGGCTCGGCACCCCGACGTCGGCCTCCGGTCCGTCGGTGGTGAGCGCGTTCTCGAGGGCACTCACCAGGAAGCGCTGGTCAGGCGTGACGGTGAGGCTCTCGAAGGCCAGGTTGTCCCGCACGCCGTGGCGCTCGTCGCCGTCCGGGGCGTAGCGCGGGGGCAGGGGGAAGCGGCGCGCCTCGCTGCCGTCGGGGCGGAGCGCCGCGACGAAAGGCGGGACCCCGTCGTCGGCGACCCCCTCGGAGGCGAGGTAGAAGGTGCCCCGGCGGTCGCGGGCGAATCCCTCGGGATCGATCTCCCGGCGCGGGTAGGGGTGGCGGTCCGCTTCGGTGAGGAAGGTCACTCCAGAGAAGGAGACGTCGCCGTCCGCCAGACGGCCGTCGGAGAGGTCGATCCGCAGGTGGTAGAAGCGCACCGGATCGTACCTGCCGCGGTCGTCCGAAAGGGCGTAGAAGCTGCCGTCGTCAGGGTCCCATACGAGGCCCGAGAGGCCGCCGACGAGGGTCCCGCCGACCGTGGTCCCGACCCGCAAGGTCGCGACGCCGAGCCCCTCGAGATCGGACGGCGAAGGGCTACCCCGGGGCGCGGCCGGGGCCGGACGCGGCGGGTCGGCCGCACAGCCGAGGACGAGGAGGGCCAGGACCCCGAGCCGGACCGCTCGGAGCCACGGGCCCGGGTGGATGGAGGTCGAGAGGGTCAAGAGAGCGGCGGACGGAGCGACCAGGAGTCTACCGCAGCCCCAGGCGTCCGCCGCCGGTTGCCCGGCCCGACGGACGCTGCTATACTTCGCCATGTAGCGAAGTGGAACCCGCGCCGTGTCCCCCCTCCTCACCCAGACCAAGGCCCTGGCCGACGAGACCCGCCTCCGGGCCCTGGCCTGCCTCGGAGGCGGCGAGCTCTGCCTGTGCCAGCTCGTCGAGCTCCTGGAGCTCGCCCCGTCGACGGTCTCGAAGCACCTCGCCATCCTCCACCAGGCCGGCCTGGTGGAGCGCCGCAAGCAAGGCCGTTGGCACTTCTACCGCCTCGCCGGGTCCGGCGCGCCGCCCGAGGTCCTCGAGCTCCTCGCCTGGGTGCTCGGGAGGCTGGCCGAGGACCCCGTGGCGGCGCCCGGCGCCGAGCGCCTCGCCGCCGTTCGCGAGTGCGACCTCGAGGAGCTGAGCGCGTGCTACCGAAGCTGAGGGAGCCGGTGAAGGTCCTCTTCCTGTGCACCGGCAACTCGTGCCGCAGCCAGATGGCCGAGGGCTGGGCGCGCGACCTCCACGGTGGGAAGATCGAGGCGTTCTCGGCCGGCGTCGCCCCCAAGGGGCTCGATCCGCGAGCCGTGCGGGTGATGGCCGAGGCCGGGGTCGACATCTCGGACCATGCCTCGCGCCACGTCGGCGAGCTCGTCGGAATCGGCTTCGACTGGGTGGTGACCGTCTGCGACTCCGCCCGCGAGAGCTGCCCGCTCTTCCCCGGCCGGGCCGGGGTCGTCCACCGCGGCTTCGACGACCCGCCGCGCCTGGCCCTCGGCGCGACCACCGAGGAGGAGGCCCTGGCCCCCTACCGCCGCGTGCGCGACGAGATCCGCGCCTTCGTCGCCGCCCTGCCCGGCTCGCTCGAAGAGGCCACGACGGTAACGCCGGCCCGCGCCGGCTGAGCCCGCGCCACGACCTTCCCAGACCCGAGAGACTCCATGTCCCGAGGCCTCGCCCAGCGCCTGTCGTTCCTCGACCGCTACCTCACTCTCTGGATCGGCCTCGCCATGGCGGCCGGGGTCGCCCTGGGGGCGCTCGTCCCCGGGATCGAAGCCTTCTGGGGCCGCTTCCAGGTCGGCACCACCAACGTGCCGATCGCGGTCGGGCTGATCCTCATGATGTACCCGCCGCTCGCCAAGGTGCGCTACGAGGAGCTGCCCGACGTCTTCCGCAACCGCCGGATCCTCGGCCTGTCGCTGCTCCAGAACTGGCTGGTCGGGCCGGTCCTGATGTTCGGCCTGGCGGTCCTCTTCCTGCGCGACCGCCCCGAGTACATGACCGGCCTGATCCTGATCGGGCTCGCCCGCTGCATCGCCATGGTCATCGTCTGGAACGACCTCGCGGGCGGCGACGCCGAGTACGCGGCGGGCCTGGTGGCCTTCAACAGCGTCTTCCAGGTGCTCACCTACAGCCTCTACGCCTGGTTCTTCCTGGCGTTCCTGCCCCCGCTCGTGGGCCTGCGCGGCGTCGTGGTGCGGGTGACCATGGGCGCAGATCGCCGAGAGCGTCTTCGTCTACCTGGGCATCCCGTTCCTCGCCGGCATGGCGACCCGCTTCGCCCTCGTCCGCTCCCGCGGCCGGGCGTGGTACGAGCGCCGGTTCGTGCCGGCCATCGCGCCGCTCACCCTGGTGGCGCTGCTCTTCACCATCGTCGCCATGTTCAGCCTCCAGGGGCGGCGCATCCTCGCCGCGCCGGGCGACGTGCTCCGGATCGCGGCGCCGCTGCTCGTCTACTTCGTGGTGATGTTCCTGGTCAGCTTCGCCATGGGGCGCCGGGCGGGGGCCGACTACGCGAAGTCCGCCACGCTCTCGTTCACCGCCGCGAGCAACAACTTCGAGCTCGCGATCGCCGTGGCCGTGGCGGTCTTCGGCATCGGCTCGGGCGCCGCCTTCGCCGCCGTCATCGGCCCGCTCGTCGAGGTGCCGGTGCTGATCGGTCTGGTCCGCGTCGCGCTGCGGCTTCGCGACCGCTACCGCTGGCCGGCGAGGTCTCCCCTCCCAGCTACTGGTTCATCGCGCCCAGCACCTCCAGAAGGGTCAGCAAGCCGAGACCGCCGAACGGGAGCAGGATCGCCTTGACCAGCGGGTTGTGGGACCAGTGGGCGAAGGCGCCCTGTCGCAGCTCCTGGACCCGTTCGATCAGCAGCCGGATCTGGGCGCAGCGCGCCGGCGCCCCCGGCTCGGCCCCTCCGACCGCGTGGAGGAGGTTGGCCCGCAGCCTCTCGACCGTCTCGGCCCGCGCTCTCTCGGCCGCGCGCCGGAGCACCACCGCGCAGACCACGGCGTAGGCCGACGACATGCTGAGGACCAGCAGCAGCGACAGCGGCCAGCTCCAGTTGTCGAACAGCGTGGCACGCGAGACGATCACCAGGAACAGGACCACGAACGGGTAGACGATGAGCCTGCCCACCGCCTCGGTCCGCGCGGCGATCACCTCGACGTCGAGATACTCGGCGACGTCCCGCGGGTCGGCGCCGAGCCGGCCAACCGCTCGGTTCAGGACCTCCTTCGGCCATCGGGTCCGCCTTCGGGTCAGCGCCAGGATGAAGCGCTCGCACAGGCGAGTCGCGTCGACCACGAAGAAGGTCAGGAAGATGACCGTCCAGACGCAGGCCTGGAGGATCCAACGATCGGCCACGTAGGAGTCCTGGCCGCGGAACGGCAGGTGGGAGTGCCCGAAGAACGCGAACAGCCTGCGCGCCAAGATCATGTAGAGGAGGGCGACCGGGACGATCCGGACGAGACTGTTGCCGAAGCGGCCGAGCCGGCAATAGCGTTGCCAGACCTTGACGCCGCCCACCACCTCCTTCGCCTTCGATGGCCGCTCGCTGATCTCGGCCTCGTCCTCGCCGCCGCCAGACGTTGATGCTCACCCGCCGCCGGACGAGACGCCAGGCCAGACCCCATCGGGCCCAGGCCGCGAGCCGGCGCACGATCCAGCGGTAGGTGAGGCGAGGCCGGCGGGCGTCTCGCGTTCCCTCGCACCGGGGATCCGCGCGGTCCGGCGCGGGTCTCATTCCCCACCACTCGCGCCAGATCCCGGTCTCGGTGGGCGCCAGCGGCCGGTCCAGGCCGTACTCTCTCGCGACCCGCTCCTCGTTGCGCCGCAGGTGGGCCCAGCCGAGACCGAGGAAGGAGATCCCGAGGAGGGTCGCCAACAGCCGCAGCGCTTCGGTAGGCCAGATGCTGATGCCCGCCCAGAGCTCGAACGGCTCGCCCGCCAGGTCGCCCGTGTCGCGGTAGACGATCACGCCGTAGACGAGGATCGCCGCCAGCACGACGACGGTCAGACCGTTCATCACCAGCCGCTGGCGGTCGTCGGTCTCCGCCCGGCGCGCGAACGTGAAGCGCTGCAACGCGGGCACGACGGGAATCAGGAGGACCAGGCCGAGCAGGGCGATCCCTAACCCGCCGGAGACCCGGGCGCCGTCGGGACGGGAGAGGCGCCGGGCTGGATGGAGCGCCAGCCGGTCCGGCTCAGTGGTGATGTCGTAGGCCCCGTCTCGGCCGATCTCGAAGAGCCTCGGCCCGGGAAGCCAGTCCGCCGGACCGTCGCTCGCGATGTGCGAGATCAGGGTGAGGCGGACCGGCCGCGGGAGCGCGCTCGGATCGAGCGGCGAGCCATCGAGAGAAGGCAGCCGGTCGTCCGGCTCCCGCGCGCCGGCTCGCCCGGCGTTCGGATTCAGTGAAGCCAAGAGGTACGCCGGGCCCCGGGGGAGCGTCCGGCCTGGCGGGAGCTCCGGGGCCCCGGATGCCGTAGCCACGTCGCTCAAGGCCATCTGGGTGGCGAGGAAGGTCGCCGTCTGGTAGCTGTCCCGGAACGGTGGGATCCGATCTTGGAGCCCGGGCTCGAGCGACAGCCCGAAGCTCGACGCGACGAGCAGGTTCCGGTTCCAGCGGAACTCGGCCGGGTGGAGCAACCGCCCGTCGAGGTCCGTGGTGAAGAACACCGTCCGGGGAAAGCGCTCGCGGAGCGCCTGGAGCACCAGGAGCTTGTCGTAAGTGTCGGACCCCACGACGCCGATGGTGTCGATGCCTTCGCCCCGGCGCCGCAGGTCGTCGTCCAGCCGGGACAGCTCGTCGGTGAGCCGGCGCATGTAGTCGTACTGCGGGTCCCCGTTGGCTCGTTCGAGGGTCCTGCCGCCGAACAGCCGCAGCCGATCGAGCAGCGTCTCTTCCTCGCCGCGACGGTCGGCCGCGCCGCCGTCGGAGCCGAGCCCGCTCGCGGAGGCCGCCTTGCCGGAGTGGCCGGGCAGCACGCCGTCGAGCCCGCGCAGATAGTTGAACCGGCGCACGCCGGCGACGGGCCGGGCCCCGGCCGCCAGGCGGCTCCGGATGGCCAGGGCGAGGGTCTGGAAGGCGCCGCGGTCACGGCAGCGCGCGATCGCCGCCTCGAGACTCAGCGGCAGCGCGCGCCCGTAGGGCGTGTCCCACTCCCCGACCAGCGCCATCTGGCTGTGGCCGTCCCCTCTGCACAGATCGATGCCGCGCAGGCCGAGCTCAGCGACGATCGCCTCGGCGAGCCGGTCGTCGCGGGTCAGGGGATCGACCACCCGGACCCGGTGCCGCTCGTGGATGAGCGCCACGAGCTCGGCGTTCCAGTCGGTGATCCGCGCGGGGTCCGCCGCCGGGTCGCCGGCCAGGAGCAAGCTCGCCGGCGCAGTCGCCCGGTTCAAGTAGAGGGTCACCCGGTCGAGCACGCTCGCCGGAAGCGCGAACCGCCCGAAGACATCCTCCCGGTGCTCGAGCAGCCAGGCGCCGACCGCCTGATCGGCCGCCGCCGCAGGGAGCGGCTGGCCCGCGTCGGCGGACCATCGCAACGCCTCCGCGATCAGGTCGTTCCTCAGGTCGTCCGCCCAGAGGGAGATCTGAACCGCTGCCCCCGGTTCCGCGAGCCTCCGCCAGTCCCTTTCGAGGACCTCCCGGACGGCCTTGCGAAGCGGCGCCGAGACGTTCCTCGCCAGGGGGGACGACGCCGGCCCGAGCTCCGGGCGCGGAGAACAAGCCTGCTCCTGATTCGCGCCGGCGGCGTTCGCGATCTTGCGACAGAGATCCTCGACGGAATCGAGCAGTCCGACCTCGGCCGGCTGGGAGCCAGGTATCCGAACCAGAGCGCCGGCACCCAACGCAGCGACCGCGTCGGGGCTCGGGTCGCCAGGGAACCTCCCTTCGCCGCCTCCGGCCGCAACATCTCGGCCAGGGTCTGGGAGTCGGACGGGCCGATCAGCCGGAAGTCGAACCGTTTCACGACCTCGTCACCCGGCGCGGAGGAGGAGTCGTCACCCAGCCGCGGAGGGCGGTAGCCGATGAGATGGCGGAGGAGGTCATCGACCCGGGCCCACAGGTTGGAGCGGAGCTCGCTCTCGTCCAGCCACAGGACCAGCACGGCCTCCTCGGACCCCTGCTCCTCCGGCGGGCGGAGCCGGTCCACCTCGAACCACTCGTAGGGCACGGGAACCGGCTGGCCTCCGGCGATCTCGAGCCGCTCCGCCGAGCTCCAGCAGGTCTCGACGACTCCGACGTGGTCGCTCGATTCCGGCACGTAGCCGGCCTCCCCCAGCCCCGAGAGCACCGCATAGCGGACCCTGCGACGGGTCTCCGCCTGCTCGAAGTAGGGCTCCCCCGGCACCAGGACCGGAAGCAGGACGATCCGCCGCGGAGGGCGGTCGCCGGCCGCCTCGACGGCCAGATCGGAGCGCCGGCGGACCTCGCGGGCGAGCTGCCAGAGACGGTGCTTGGCGGACTCCTCGAAGCGCGCGACGCTCCCCTGGAGCCGCTGGACCTCGTCCGCGGGCCGGCCGCCTTGCGGCAGACTCGCCGCGACCACCGCCGCGTCCTCCACCTCGCGGCACGCCGAGACCTCGGCCGCCCGCTCCACCGCTCCGAAAGGGTCCTCCCAGAGCCGGGCGTCGAGGTCCTCGAGCGCCCCGGGGTGGGCCATCGTCTCGAGCGATTGCGGCGGGCGCAGGCTCCGATACGGCTGTTCGAGCAGGTAGTAGCTTCCGAGCCCGAGGATCAAGAGAACCGCCGAGATCGGCAGGACCGTGTGGTTGCGCTCCGGGCCTTCCATGACCGCCTCTCCTTCCGCGACGCCCCGACCGGATCCTTGTCCAAGACCGCTGCAAACCCAGCCGCCCACCCCCGGGTCGGAATCCCGGGTATCGCCGCCGTGACAGGTGTAGACGGTCGCGAGATTGAGAATTCGCACGAGGGCCGGCGAGCGGCGTCGGCTCGTCGAGGTGCCGGTGCTGATCGGTCTGGTGCGGGTCGCGCTGCGGCTTCGCGAGCGCTACCGGTGGCCGGCGGAGCCGGAGGGCGTTCCGGCGGAGTCGGACGAGTGACCGGCGACGGCCTGGCGGCAGCGCTCGAGCGCGTCCCGGACCTCGGCGGTCTTGGCGGCGTCGGGGCCAAGCGTCGACTCGCGGACGTCGAGCGCCTCGCGGAGCAGCGGCTCGGCTTCGCCGGCGCGCCCGCGGTCGAGCAGGATCTCGCCCAGGACCAGGAGCGCCTCGGCCACCTGCCGGTGCCGGGCCGGTAGCTTGGCCCGGTCGATGGCCAGGGCCTGGCGCGCCAGCGGCTCCGCCCCGGCGAGGTCGCCCAGGGCGCCGAGCTCCCGGGCGACGGCGACCAGGTCCTGGGCCACCGAGGGGTGGTCCTCGCCCAGGAGCTGGCGGTCGCGGTCGAGGGTCTTGCGCAGGAGCGCCAGGGCCTCCTGGTGATCGCCCTGCGCCGACAGGACCGTGGCCAGGTTGAACTCGGTGATCGGCCGCCAGGGATGGCCCGAGGGGTATGCCGCGAGGGCCTGCCGGTAGAGGTCCTCCGCTCCCTCCAGGTCGCCGGCGTCCTGTCGCACGCGCCCGAGGTCGTTCAGGTTGGCGGCCACCATCGGGTGACTCGGGCCGAGGGTCGCCCGACGGATCTCGAGGGCCCGCTGGAGGATGCTCGTCGCCTCGTCCAGCTTGCCCTCGCTCCGCAAGGTGAGGGCGAGGTTGCTCATGGTGATGGCGGTGTAGGGATGCCGCTCGCCGAGGACCCGGCGGTTGGCCGCCAGGGCCTCGCGATAGAGCCGCTCGGAGCCCGCGTAGTCCCCCTCCTGGCGCAGGACTACGGCGAGGTTCGCGATGCTGGTGATGAGGTCCGGGTGGTCCTTGGCCAGGGCCCGGCGCCGGATCGCGAGCGCCTCGCCGAGGAGCTTCGCGGCCGCGGCGTCGTCGCCCCGGGCGTGGAGCGTCTGGCCGAGCGAGTTGAGGGTGGAGGCCACGTCGGGATGGTTCGGCCCCAGGATCGAGCGCCGGATCGCCAAGGCCTCGCGCAGGCGCCGCTCGGACTCCTCGAGCGCGCCCTGCTCGCGCAGCGCCGTGCCCAGACCGTCGAGGCTCGCCGCCACCTTCGCACTGCGCCGGGGCAGGTGCCGGAGCCGCTCGGCGAGCGACCGGCGGGAAAGGGCCACCGAGCGGTCCACGTCGCCCCGGTCGCGCTCGAGCTCCGCCAGCCGGGCGAGGCTCTCGGCCTCCTCGAGCTCGTCCGGCGGCCGGAGGCGCCGGGACAGGTCGAGGGCGCGGTCGAGGTAGGTCCCCGCCTGGTCGTAGAGGCCGAGCCGGCGGTAGATCTCGCCGATCGACCGGGCGAGCTCGGCCTGCACCGCCGGCTGGTCGCCCAGCCGGCCCTCGAGCCCGGCGGCGCCCCGATCCAGGAGCTCGCGCACCGTCACGTCCCGCCCACGCGCTTCGGCGGGATCGGCCACCTCGAACAGGTCGAGGAGGAAGCGCTGGACCTCCTCGGCCTTGGTCGCCTCGGCCTGGGCCCGGTCGCGTTCGCGCAGGAGTGCTCGCGCCTGGGTGGTGACGGTGACCGCGTAGCCGACGACCATAAGGGCGAGGACGGCCGCCGCGGCGACGCCGAAGCGGTGCCGCCGGAGGAACTTGCCGGCCCGGTACCGGAGGGAGTCCGGGTGGGCGGCGACCGGCCGGCCGTCGAGGTGGCGCTCCACGTCCTCGACCAGGCGCTCGACCGAGGCGTAACGCCGCTCCGGCTCCTTGCGCAGGGCCATGGCGACGATGTTGTCGAGGTCCCCGGCGAGGCGCCGGGCGAGGGCCGGCGCGGAGGCTCCGGGCCTCTCCTCGTCGCCGGCGTCGCCGGCCGCGGCGTCGCGCCGGAGCACCGCCACGCTGGGCGGCGGCGGGACCTCGGTCGAGATCAGGCGCTCGATCTCGCTCGCCGACCGGGCGTCGATCCGGTAGGCGGGCCGGCCGGTCAGCAGCCGGTAGAGCAGAAGCCCGAGCTGGTAGACGTCGGAGGCGGTGCCCACCGGCTCGCCCCGCGCCTGCTCGGGGCTCGCGTACTCGGGGGTCATCACCCGCACCAGGGTGCGGGTCAGGTCGCCCCCGGGCGCCTCCGGTCCGGGCTCGAGGAGTCGCGCGATGCCGAAGTCGAGGAGCTTCACCCGGCCGTCCTCGGTGACCAGGATGTTCGAGGGCTTGAGGTCGCGGTGAATCACCAGGCGAGCGTGGGCGTGCTCGACGGCGCGTCCCGCGGCGACGAACAGCCGGAGCCGCTCCTCGAGCGTCGACCGGCGCTCCCGGCAGTGGCGGTCGATCGGCACCCCCTCGACGTGCTCCATGGCGAAGAAAGGGCGGCCGTCCTCGGCCACCCCGCCGTCGAGGAGCCGGGCGATCCCGGGATGCTGCAGCGAGGCGAGGATCTGGCGCTCGCGGAGAAACCGGCGGAGCACCTCGTCGCTGGCGATCTCGGAGCGAACGAGCTTCAAGGCCACGCGCTGCTCGAACTGGCCGTCGGCGCGCTCGGCCAGGTAGACGACCGCCATGCCGCCGCGGCCGATCTCCGCGACCAGGCGGTAAGGCCCCACCCGGCGGCCGGCGGGGTCGCCGCCGCCGGCGCCGAGCCCGCCGGAGAGAGCCGCGCCGAGATCGCCAGCGACCGCCCGGCCGAGACGTTCGAAGAGGGGCTCGTCCATCTCGGCGGCCTCCAGGAGCTCCTCGACCTCCCGGAGCAGGCCGGCGTCGCTCCTGCAGACTTCGGCGAGGAACGACCGGCGCAGCTCCGGGGGCCGGTCGAGGACCCGCTCGAAGAGGCGGTCGATCACCGCCCGCCGGGAGTCGGCATGGCTCATGTCGCCCGCCTCCGAGCCGCTTTTCTGCCGGCCCGGAAGGGCTCCGCTGCTACACTGGCCGGAGACGAATGGACCCCCACGCCGACGACCGGCGGCGGCGGACCGATGCCCTGTTCGCGCGCGCCTTGGAGCTCGAGGCGGAGCTTCGCGCCGCCTATCTCGACCGGTCCTGCGCGGACGACTCCGGGCTCCGCGCAGAGGTCGAGGACCTCCTGCGCCTGGCCGTCGCGGACGCCCCCGCGCTCGATCCCGGTCGGGGGGTCGCCGGCCGGTTCTGGGACGAGCTCGCCGCCGAGCCCGCCGAGCCCCCCGAGGCGGGCCGGAGGATCGGTCCGTGGCAGGTCGTCCGTCCCCTCGGCCGGGGCGGGATGGGCATGGTCTTCCTGGTCGAGCGCGCCGACGGCCAGTACCAGCAGCTCGCCGCCTTGAAGCTCCTCGGCGCCGGCGCGGCCGGCGAGGAGCTTCTCCGTCGCTTCGAGCAGGAGCGGCAGATCCTCGCCTCCTTGAGCCACGCCGGGATCGCCCGCCTCCTGGATGGCGGCCAGGCCGAGGACGGGCGGCCGTTCCTGGTCATGGAGTACGTCGACGGCCGGCCCATCGACCGCTACGCGGACGAGGAGCGCCTCGACGTCGACCAGCGCCTGGCCCTCTTTCTCGAGGTCGGACAGGCCGTCCAACACGCCCACCGGAACCTGGTCATCCACCGCGACGTCAAGCCGTCGAACATCGCCGTCACCCGCGAGGGCGAGGTCAAGCTCCTCGACTTCGGCATCGCGAAGCTCCTCTCGCTGGGCGACCGGGAGGCGAGCCCGGCGACCCGCGCCGCAGGTCGCATCCTGACGCCCGAGTACGCGAGCCCCGAGCAGGTGTCGGGCGAGCCGGTGACCACCGCCTCCGACGTCTATCAGCTCGGCCTCCTGCTCTCCGAGCTCCTCACCGGCCGGCGGGCGCAGGCGGTGATCTCGACCGCACCCGCCGCCCTCGAGCGGGCGGTCTGCCGGACGCCGGCGGTCCTGCCGAGCGTCCAGGCCGCGACGGAGGCGACGCCGGCGGCCTGCGCGGCGCGGCGGACCACTCGCTCCGCCCTCGCCCGGCGCCTCAAGGGGGACCTCGACGACATCGTCCTCTGCGCCCTGCGCAAGGAGCCGGACCGGCGCTACCTCTCCGTCGGCCAGCTCCTCGACGACGTCGAGCTCCATCGCCGCGGCCTGCCGATCCGCGCCCGCCCGGACACCCTGGCCTACCGCGCCCGGAAGTACGTGGCGCGCCACCGGGCGGCCCTCGCCTGGGGCCTCGCCGTGGCTCTCGGCACCCTCTGGATCCTGAGCGTGCTGGTCGGGCAGCACCTGCGGGCGGTCCGCGAGGCGCGCCACGCCGCCGAGGTCGAGCACCTCCTGGGGGAGGTCTTCTCGGTCCCCAACCCGCGACAGCTCGACCACCCTCCGACGGCCCGCGACTACGTGGACCTGGCCGCCGACCTGGTGAAGCGCGAGCTGGGCGACCAGCCGACGAGCCAGAGCCGGCTTCTCTCCCTGCTCGGCACCACCTACAACGCGCTCGGCTTGTACCCCGCCTCGATCGAAGTCCTCGGCCGCGCCCTGACCCTCGCCGAGCGCCACTCCGGGCCGGCCAGCCCAGAGGTGGGCGACGTGCTCCGCGCCCTCGCGCGGAGCCAGTACTACGCCGGCGACTACCCGACGGCGGAGGCGAACCTGCGGCGCGCGAAGCGGATCGTCGACACGGCCCGCGGCGTCGAGCCCCTCGAGCGCGCCCGGGTCGACCTCGAGCTCGGCGACCTCCTCCACACCCGCGGGCGGCTGCCCGAGGCCGAGAGCACCCTGCGCGAGGGCCTGGCGCGGCTCGGCCCGGCGCCGGCCGCGAGCGGCGAGCTGGCGGCCGGCCTGCGCGACCTGGGCAACGTGCTGCGCGACCGGGGGGCCTGGCCCGAGGCCGAGAGGCGCTACCGCGCCTCGATCGAGCTCTTCCGCACCCTCTACGGCGATCCCGACCAGCAGCTCTCGACCGCCGAGGTCTACTACGCCCGGCTCCTGGTCATGGAGGGCCGGCCGGCGCACGCCGAGGCGATCCTGGTGGACAATCTGGCGAAGCTCCGGAAGATCTACGACGGCGACCATCCGCTCACCGGCACGGTCCTGCGCAACCTGGGCTACGCCCTGGTCGAAGAAGGGCGCTACGACGAGGCCGAGGCGCGGCTCGCCGAGGCCCAGCGCATCTTCCACAAGTTGCTCGGGGCCGATCATCCGATGGTCCCCCGGGCGCGGTCCCACCAGGCGGAGCTGGCGCGCCGGCGCGGCCGCCTCGAGCAGGCGGTCACCCTCGCCCGCTCCACCCTGGAGCAGTTCCGCCGTCTCGACCTGGCCGAGCACCCCGCGGCGCTGGACACCTGCACCACGCTGGGCCAGGCGCTCCTCGCCCTCGGCCGCCGGCGGGAGGCGGTCGAGACCCTCGCTCCCTGCCTCGGCGCCGCGCGGCGGCAGTACCTCCCGCGCGACCCGCGGACCGCTCTCATGGCGCGGCTCCTCGCGGTCGCCCGGGCGCAGCCGGCCGCGGGCGCCGAGCGCCGCCCCGCCACTGCGCGAGGACCCGGCGCTCACGGCCCGGGAAAGACCACGCGGTTGAGAAACTGAGCGGTGTAGACGGCGCAGATCCCGTGGCAGCCGCCTCCGCCGACGCACCGTCGCTCGGCGCCATCGCATTGCCGCGCCTTCTGCGTCATCGAGGGCTCGCTCTCGGCCGCCGCCAGCAGGTCCTGGACCTTGTTCTCGAGGGCAGTGGCGAGGAGCGAAGCGAAGGCGAGTCGAAGTCTCATCTCGGCCTCCCCGACCTCACGGCACCGGGTGAACGGTGTTCTGGGTGGTGCAGGTCAGGGCCAGCTTCACGAGGACATCCTTGCTCGTGTCGTCAGGATCGGCGTAGCACCGGCCCCAGAGGCGGAGCGTCTTGGAGACCTGGGTGGCGACCGTGGAGGAGGTGTTGCGAGGCCCTCCCGGCTCCGGCCAGGAGCCACCGAGAGCCTTCTGGCAGGCCGTCTCCAGCTCCGAGGCGGAGAAGAGCTCGAGCTCGAGGTCGCGCGTGTACGTTCCCTGGGTCGAGCCGCCGGTGAGCACCGTCTCGACGGAGCCGCCGCCGATCCGGTATCCGAGGTAGAAGGCGGTCTTGCCCGGAACGCAGTCGATGCCCATCCGGACCCTGGCAGCGGTGTTGCCGTGCCGGTTGGCGAGCACGTAGACGCCGCAGTCCACGACGCCCGGGCAACGCCCCGGCTTCATCGGCACGACGGCGCTCGTGCTGAGCTGGCGGAAGGTGAGCAGGGTCTGGGTCTGGGGAGCGGTCAAAGTGTTGGGTCCCTTGGCGGGCGTGTAGACCCGGCCGGAGCGCTCCGGTGCGGGCGGCGCGACGAGGTCGCCGCCGCCGGTGGCGGTGGGCGTTCGCCTGGGCGCCTCGCGGGCCATCTGCACCGCGGGGAGCAACAGGGCGATCAGGATCGGCTCGCCCGGCGCTGCGATCCGGAGCTCGAGCTCCCGGCCCCGGGCCCGGGTCGTGACCCGGGTGGCCGGGTTGCGGAAGGTCTCGGCGAGAAGCTTCGTCTCCGCCGCCCGGTCGCCGGTCGCCTTGCCCTGACGCTTCAGGGTGCCCCGTGCGAGGACCTTGCCGTCGGCGGCGAGGAGCTCGCAGGCGGCCGAGCCGTCGGGCCCGGGGTCCTGGCAGCGCAGGGTCTGGGCCGAGGAGCCCCCGGTCTGGAAGCTGGAGACGTAGACGTTCTTGAGCTCGAACGCCCGCGCCCGGGCCGGGGCGGGCGCCGCGAGGGGCGCGAGGAGAAGCAAGGCCAGCAGCGCCGGCCGGGTGCTTCCCGGGACGAATCGTCGTGGCGAGGGGGCGGAGGTGTGCATGGCGGATCTCCTGGGTCGGTGGTCGATGTTCGCTCTCTGCCCTCCCTAGTCGGAATCGCAGGCGCACCCCCGCCATCCTCCCGGCGGAGCCCTACCCGGGCGTGATCAACGCAGCTCCTTGCGCAGCCAGGCCTTGGCCCGAGTCCAGTCCCGCTGCACGGTGCGTAGCGAGATCCCCAGGGCCTCGGCCGTCTCCTCCTCGGTCATGCCGGCGAAGAAGCGGCACTCGACGAGGCGGGTCAACCGCTCGTTGAACGAGCTCAGGACCTCGAGAGCGCGGTCGACCGCCAGCACCAGCTCGGCCTCGGCCTGCGGATCGCCCTCCAGGATCTCGGCGTCGAGGGTCAGGGGCGCGTCGCCGCCACCCCGCTTGACGGCGTGCCGGCGCCGCACGTGGTCGACGATGATGCGCCGCATCGCCCGCGCGGTGATGGCGTAGAAGTGGCCCCGGTCCTGCCAGGCGACGCCGGTCTCGTCCACGAGCTGGAGATAGGCCTCGTGGACCAAGGCGGTGGTGTCGAGGGTCTGACCCGGCCGGTGGCGGCGGAGCTGGCGCTGCGCGAGCACCCGCAGCCGGTCGTAGACCAGCGGCACGAGCTGGTCGAAGGCCTCGCGCTCGCCCGCGAGATGACGGTGGAGGAGACGGGTGATCTGCCCTGGAGGCGGAGTGTCCATGGCGGACGGGAACCGGGCGCCGGCTTCGAACTCTACCAGGGGGCTCCCCATGTCCCTGGAACGAGTGGCGGGCTTTGTCTCCCTCTTTCGTCTTGGAAGGGAGAGAGGAGACCGACCCGATGAAGCCCGATCCCGTCCCATCGCTCGGCCGGCGGTTGCACGTCCTGGTCGCGGCCGGCTGGCTCGCCGCGGTCCCGGCGTTCGCCGCGCCCACCTTCCATCCGGCGGCGAGCCCCGATCCGCTGACCCTCGAGATCGGCGGCGCGGGCAAGGCCGTCGCCGTGGCCACCAACCCCGACCCGGCGTTCAGCCTCGACGTCACGTACTCCTTCGTCGGGCTGCCGGCGTTCGTCCACACCGGCGGGACCCGTCTGGTCCACCTGCCCTTCCCGCCGGTCACCTTCCCCTTCAGTCTCGGGGCCGGCGCCGCGCCGGGGACCTATACCGGCATGTTGCGGGGGGTCCCGCTCTCGGGCCCCACCGTCACGGTCCCCTTCACGGTGATCGTGACCGCGCCCCCTCCGCCACCGCCGCCGCCGCCCGAGCCGCCGACGCCGACCCCGGCGCCGCCGCCGCCCCTGCCACCGCCGACCCCGGCCCCGCCGGCTCCCACCCCACCACCGCCGCCGGCACCCCGGCCGCCGCCCCCCGGTCCGCCACCCTCGTTCCGCGCCGCGGCGAGCCCTGATCCGGTCGAGCTGACGGTCGACGGCGGGCCGGCGGTGCTCCAGGTCGCGACCTCGCCAGACGACGGCTTCTCGGCGCCGGTCACCTACTCCCTCCGCGGGCTCCCGGCCTTCGTCTCCGCCGGCGGCGCACATACCGCGAGGCCCCCCGCCTTCGCGCCGGTCACCTTCCGCCTCGCGCTCGACCCCGGCGCGACGCCGGGCAGGTACGCCGGCACCCTGCGCGGGGCGGGCGGCGGGACCGTTCGCGACCTCCCGATCCACCTGGTGGTGCGGCCGCCGGTGCCGGTCATCGACTCCGTCCTCCCTTCGACCCTCGCAGCGGGCGCGGCGGGGCAGCTCGTCCGCCTGACCGGGCGTCACTTCGCGAGCGGCGCGACGGTTCGGAGCGACTCGCCGGCGGCGACGGTCGAGGGAGTGCGAGTGGGCTCGGAGCGCCTCGCCGAGGTACGCCTCTCCGTGCGCCGCGACGCCGCGGGGCGCGCCGTCGTCCTCCGTCTCTCCAACCCGGACGGCGCCACCACGCCTCGGGGCGCCCGGCTGCCGGTCCTCGCGCCGAGCTCGCTCGCCGCGCCGCTGGCGGTGACCGGTACGGCGGTGGTCTCGCCCCAACCGGGCTCCCAGATCGCCACCGGCGAGCGGGTCTTCGCCCACGGCCTGCTCACCACCAGCGGCAGCGGTCCGGTGATCGGCGGCTGGGCGCTCGACGGCGTGATCTTCGATCGCTTCACGCTGCAGGCGATCGCCGGCCAGGCGCTGGCGGTCGCCTCCCGCGTCCCGATCCCCCAGCTCGCCCGCGGGCACCATGCCCTTTCCCTGGTGATCGAGCACCCGCAGCGCCTCGCCTCGGCCGCCGTCCCGGTCGTCGAGACGCTTTCCCGGGCGTCCGGGCTCCGGGCCCTGGCGCCCGCGGACGGCGAGGTGGTCGGTCCGGGCCCCTTCGAGCTTCGCTGGAGCCTGGTGCCCGGCGCCGCCGCCTACCGCCTGGAGCTGGAACGGGCCGCCGGCGAGCCCGTCCGGGAGGTGCGGACGACCGAGCCGCTCTGGCGGCCTACCGGGAAGGAGCTCCAGGCGCTCGGGACGGGGGAGCTCCGCTGGCGGGTGGGGGCGGTCTTCCCGGGCGACGTCCGGGGCGAGCCGACCGACTGGCGGGGGCTCACCCTGGTCCCCGCACGAGTGGACCTGGTGGCCGAGGAGGTGCCCCCTTCGAGCCGCCCGGCGGGCACCAGCGCCCCCGCCGTGCGCTGGACCGGTGGCGCGCCGGGCCTCGTCTACCGGGTGACCGTCCGGCCGGCGGCGGGCGGCGAGGCGGTGGCGGCCGCCCTCACCCGCGAGCCGGCCTACGTGCTGCCGGCCGCGCTCCTCGAGCCCGGAAGGCGCTACCGCGTGCGGGTCGCCGCCACCGGCCCGGACGGCCGGGTCCTGGGCGAGTCGGAGCCGGTCGAGGTCACCGCCGGCGCCGACGAGACCCCGCCCCCGCCGGCGCCCCACTCCGGGGCCTTCGACCTCGAGGCGAGCGGCACGGGGCACGGCGGCGATCCGCCCACCGAACCCGGCGAGCGGGCGGTGACCCTCTCGGGCCAGGCGACGGTCGCGTCGCCGCGGGGCGAGGCCGGCGTCACCGCCGATCTCTCGTTGCGCCACGAGACGGGCGACGCTGCCGGACCCGACCAGGACCTCGAGAGCTGGCTGGCGCGCGTCGCGACGCCCGGCGCCTCCGAGAGCGGCGGATGGGGCGGCGAGCTCCGTGCCGGCCGGGGGACGGCGGGCTTCCTCGACGGCCTCGAGCTGCTCACGGACGGGCTCGCCCGGGGCGGCGTCCAGGCCGTCGCCGGCGCGCCGGGTGAGGTGCGGGCCTCGGTCTACGACACCTTCGACCCGGACATCACCGACTCCGCAAGCGGAGAGCTGGCCGCCCGCGACGACGTCAGGGCGGGCGCTCTCGAGATCGGAGGCGGCGACCGCCCTTTTGTCGTCCGCGGCGTCGCGATGGAGGTGGACGAGCACCCTTCCGGGCTCGGCGCCGGCGGCACGGGGCGGTCCTACGGGCTCTTCGGCCGGGGCACGATCGGCGGCGGATTGAGCGTTCTCTTCGAAGGCGCCCACGGTGAGCTCACCCCGGGCGCCGGGGCCTTCGGCGAGGCGCGGAGCGGGGAGGCTTTCCGGCTCGAGCTCGCGATGAGCCCCCGGGAGTCCGGCCGGCACCTGGGCTGGCGCCTCGCGCTGCGCCACGTCGCGTCGGGGTTCGTCAACCCCGCCGACCCGGGCCTCACCCCCGGCGGACGTTCGGGGCGGGACAGCCTCGAGCTGGGCCTCGATCAACATTGGGGGAACGCCTATCTCTCGGCCGGCCTCCAGGCGATCGACGGCGACGACGCCTCGGGGCCGGGAGCGCGGCTGCGGAGCGCCAACGTCAGCCTCTCGAGCCCGCTCGGCCAGGCCGTCCAGGTCGGCCTCCAAGGCACCGCCGCCACCACCCGGGCCGGCGCCGACGCGGAGCTCTTCACCCCGGAGGTCGACCGCCTGGACTGGACCCTCGGGGGCAACCTCTCCGAGGGCCTGGGCGCCGTCCAGTTCTCCCAGACGGCATCGCTCGCCGTGCACGACGACCACCGGGACGCGACCGCCGACACCACCACCGAGGACGCCGGCGTCAGCGCCTTCGGGCCCCTGGGCGGTGGCGGCAGCCTCTCCGCCTCGCTCTCCGCCACCCGGCTCGACGCCGACCCCGCCTTCGGCCGGACCGACACTTGGGGCGTCTCGCTCCAGCCCTCCTGGCAGATCGCCCGCGCCGCCCTCGCCTTCCAGCCCCTCTACTCCTACAACCGCAGCCGCAACGACGTCGTGGGGCTCGACTCGACCACCGAGCTGATCCACCTGGGGGTGACCTGGAGCCCGCCCTGGCTCCGGTCGCTCCTCGCCCTCGACCTGGCCGGCGACTGGACCCGGAGCCGCGACGGGGAGCTCCGGACGCCGGCCGACGGCGGCTTCACGGCCAGCTACACGGCGACCCTCGTGCTCCATCTCGGCGCCCAGACCGGCGCCGACGAGGCCGGCGCCCAGGCGATGGCTCCGGTCCCGGCGGCGGCGCCGGCGGCCCGGATCGCCTCGAGCCTGGCGGGCGTCGGCCCGACATTCCGACTACCCAGGTGAGACCGACGAGACAAGGAGACCTTCCATGATCCGAACGAACCGATTCCCGATCCTTCCGGCGGCCGCGGCCGTCACCGCCTTCGGCCTTCTGATCGGCGCGGGCGCCGCCCGGGCGGGCGTCTCGAAGCTCAGCGTCCAGTTCGAGCACACGCCGCCGCCCATCGAGGTCACGAGCGACGGCCACCACTTCACCCTGGCCAAGCCCAGGCAGATGACCTACGCGCTCGCCGTGCACGCGGGCTGCGACGGCGGCCAGAGCCTCGGGCTGTTCGTCGCGGCGCCCCACCCGAACGAGGCGTGGGTCTTCAAGTGGGCGAGCCACGCGGCCGAGACGAACCGCGGCATCGTCCTCCTCGACGTGCCTCTTGACAAGCTCTTCCGGGCGCCGTTCAACAGGAATCCGGTCCAGCTCTGCAACGACATGCTCGAGGACCGGGTCGCCAAGGGCGCCGTCCGGAGCCAGGTCATCGCCAGCGGCTTCAGCCTCCCCTATGTCCACACCGTGGGCGCGGCGGCCAAGTGCTGGTCCGACGACGGCGACGTCGCCGAGGCGGGACCCACGCCCTCGGTGCCTTCGATCGACGACCAGCGGGGCTGGAAGAGCGCCGAGGACCAGCGGATCGGCGTCATCTACTGCCAGGGGCACAACGTGCTCGTCGCGCCGGGCCTGCCGTCACCGCCCACTCCCGTCGGGGGGGTCGCCGTCCCCTTCCAGGTGCAGAAGGCGACCCTCTCGACCTTCCCGACGCAGCAGACCGCCCACTGCCCGGTCACTCTGACCTTCACCGGCTCGATCGGCGTCGTGGGCAAGGGGACCGTCAAGTACCGGCTCAACCACAACGGCGAGCGCGGGCCCGTCCAGACGCTCTCTTTCCCCGGCACCGAGGCCCAGGGCGTGAGCTTCCACGTCGAGATCAAGCCGACGCCGGTCGACCTCGACCCGGCCCCCGCCTCGAACCCCGGGATCGGAAACCTCGCGGGGAACCCGGTGCCCCAGAATCAGCACAACGGCTTCGCGCGGATCGAGATCGTCTCGCCGAGCGCGGGCGTCGACCACTCCCAGGACGCCGTCTACCAGGTCAACTGCCTCAACCCAGGCGGGCAGGTGGCTCCCGGCGGCCTCGCCTCGCCGCATCGCTCGGCCGAGGAGCCCCATGCCCGCTCCCACAAGCCCAAGGAGATCGTCGTGGTCGGCTCGAAGATCCACGCGCCGCTCCAGCCCGATCTCACCTCGCAGCACGGCATCAACCTGGGTGGCCACCCGAGCCCCTGGGGCGGCACGATCGCTCTGTCGGCCGCCGAGGCGATCTCGACCTCCGGCGGCGCCTGCGTCTACCGCTACGACTACGATGCCGAGAACGTCGGCACCGTCCCGGGCGGCCCGTTCGCGAGCCGTCTCCACGACGGCGCCGCCTTCCTGGCCGAGAACAAGGACCTGAGCCTCGCCGCCGGCGCCACGCAGCACGTCGGCGGCCACCTGCGCCTGAAGCCGGGCTCCCACGTGGTGCGGGTGTTCCTCGACGAGGCCAAGCAGGTCACCGAGTCGGACGAGGCGAACAACCAGCGGCGGGTGCGGGTGGTGGTCAAGGGCGACTGCGGTCCTCGTTCCAGGTGACCCCGGCCGGGACGGTTCTGCTTGGGCGTCGGGCCTTCGGGTAACGATTCGCTCCTCCGCGGCACTGAGAGAGGAGAACCCGATCACGGAGGAAGAGCCATGTCCCCAGCACCGAGCAGCTCCGGCATGTTCACGGCCGACCTCGTCACCGGAGCGCTCACCGTCGAGCGCTTCGTTCCCCGGGAGACCCCCGGCGACGTCGGAATCTGTCTCTCGGGCGGCGGCTCGCGCGCACTCACGGCCGGGATGGGCCAGCTGCGCGGCCTGAAGGCCCTGGGCCTGCTCGGCAAGACGCGCGCGATCTCGACCGTTTCCGGGGGCTCGTGGGTGGGCGTGACCTTCGAGTTTCTCTCGGGTGCGACGAGCGACGACGCCTACCTGAACGAGTACGTCGCCGACCCGGGCCGGCTGGTCGCCACCGCCACCCCGGGCCACACGCCGGCCGAGACCCTCGCCGTCCTACCCGCCGGCAACCTCGGCAACGCGGTCGCGACCCGCCTCTTCTCGGTGCCGGCGCTCGCCGTCGAGGCGTTCCTGCTCTTCAAGTTCTTCAAGACGCCGCCCAACTTCCTCTGGCAGGCGCTCATCGGGCTCCACATCCTCAAGCCCTACGGCCTCTACCGCCCCGGCTCCCGCTTCGCGCCCAGGTCGCTCTTCTCCTGGGACGAGGAGACCCTGGCCCGGGACGTCACCCGCGGCGGAACGCAGCTCACGAGCGAAACCGCCCACCTGGTGGCGGCCGGGCCCGGTCACGCCGAACGCCCCTATCTGCTGTGCAACACCTCGATGTTCCTCGCCGAGCCGGACTCCGGCTACCGCTTGCTCGCCCCGGTCCAGTCGACCGCCTTCTTCACCGGCATCGTGGGCGCGCCGCGCGGCACCGACGCCAACGAGCGGGCTCCCGGAGGCGGCGGCGTGACCTCGTTCGGCTTCAGCTCCAATCCCACCGGGGTCGGCCCGGGCGAGGTCACCGTCGGCCAGCTCCGCCAGTGGGCGATCGCCGACGCCGTCGGCGCGTCGAGCGCCGCCTTCGCCGAGACGCTCGGCAACCTCTTCGCCCAGTGGGCACAGCGGCCGGACGACTTCCTCGACCTGGTCGACGACTTCTTCGACGACGTCATGGCCTGGCTGGGCATGCACCTGGGCCGGGTCGGCGCCGATCTCGCCGAGCTCCCCGGCTTCCTGTTCAAGCACCGGATCAAGGCGCGGACGCCCAAGCTCATGGCCGAGATGAAGACCGACCTCGGCCTGCTGACGTCACTGATCCCCGAGTACGCCTACTGGCCGGTCGCCGGCGTCGAGCCCTTCCCGATGACCCTGCCGACCCAGTTCGCCGACGGCGGGAGCCTGGAGAACACCGGCGTCGCCGACATGCTGAGTTACACGGACGTCGAGAGCGTCATCGCTTTCGTCAATTCCACCCAGCGTCTGGAAGCGGTCCCCGAGGGCGTCGCCCTGGCCGACGGCACCACCGCGCCCGGGACCGGGGTGCTCGTCTCGAGCCAGATCCCGCCGCTCTTCGGCTACCAGCCCTACCAGCAGGGCAAGGGCTACGAGCTCTACGCCGGGGAGCCCCACCCCGCGTTTCCCCAGGGCCAGAACAGCCAGGTCTTCCCCGCCGACGCCTTCGCCGAGCTCGTGCGCGGCCTCTGGCAGGCGAGCGGCAGCGGCACGAACCAGAAGCCCGCCCTATTCACCCAGGAGCTGGAGGTCCAGGAGAACGTCTGGTTCGGCGTCGCCGGCGGCCGGACGGTGACCGTGCTCTGGGTCTACACCGCGCGGGTGCGGGACTTCTACGACGCCCTCTCGCCCCAGGTCCAGGGCCTGATGGGAGCCTTCGACGACCCCTCCTCGTTCCACGCCTTCCCCCACTACCCGACCTTCGACACCGCCCTCTCGCCCACCGAGGTGAACCTGCTGGCGAGCCTCGCGGCTTGGACCGTGGCCGCCGACGAGAACCGAGGGGTCTTCGAAGCGCTCTATCGCGCCTGAACCGGCGGCGTCACCCGGACTCCGCGGTCTCGAGCGGACCCAGGTAGCCGGCGGGCGGGGAACGCCCCGTGGTGGCGGCGTCGCGGCGCGTCGCCCGGCAGGCTCGTGGCCCGGGCAAACCCGTCCATCGGGTCCTCGGCGGCCCGGACCCGCGGCGGCCTTTCGGAGATCACCGAGATCACCGAGTCAATATCTGGCCGGGTGGGGAGCGAGGCCCGTCCGGACGGCGAGAGCCGTCGTGGAGCGGAGCCGCAAGGGGACTGCCAGCCGGCGTGCCCCGCCGGACGGCTACTCCCCCTTGAGAGCCGGCACCGGGTCGATCCGGGTGGCGCGGCGGGCGGGGACCAGGCAGGTCCACGGGGTCGGCACGCGGCTCGCCGCGCTCGATCCGGACGCGCGGTTCTTCTGGGTGCAGGCGGTGGAGGAGAGCCTCGCCCGAGCCGCCGGCGGCGGGCTACCGCCGCGGACAGGCCGCTACACGCGGCCTCGATCCGGGCGCGGTCGCCGAAAGCTTCGCGCGCGGCCCGGGCGGCCTCCTCCGGCGCCATGCCCTCCGCGATCAGCTCACGGGTCCGCATCTCGAGATGGAACTCGACCTCGTCCTCGACGTCGCGTCGCACGTCGGAGCGGTAGCGCGTGACACGGAGCGAGCGGACGAAGCGTGGTGGTCCCATGATCTCCTCACGATTGCAGGACGGCGGCGACCGCCCGGGCGTGCTCGTGCCAGCGCTCGGCGAAGTCCTCGAGCCGCCGGCGGCCACGGTCGGTCAGGCGGTAGAACTTGACCTGCCGGCCGGTGTCGGACCGTCCCCAGTCCGAGGCCAGGGCGCCGCTGCGTTCGAGACGGTGGAGTGCCGGGTAGAGGGCTCCCTCGCCGATCTCGAGGACGGCCCCCGGTGCGCTCGCGCAGCCAGCGCCCCACGGCGTACCCGTGGAGGGCCTGGCGCCGCAGCGCCCGCAAGATCAGCAGGTCCAGGGTCCCCACGAAGATGTCGCTCCCCGCCATGTCTCCGCTCCGGTGGTCGTTTGCCTCAGTTCGTCAAGGGGTCAATCCCCAGACCTCTTGAAAGCACGAAACACTTTCGATTACCATTCGCAGGAGAAACCAGAAGCTCGTGGTCGAGGGCCGAGGCCGCACGACGGCTCGGCCTGGAGGGTGGCGGACTGGCCTTCGTGTCCGGTTCGTCACCAGCGGAACGACCCCTCGAGATCGACGCACCTGACCCTGGAGGCGAGAGATGCTCCACGCTCTGCGACGTTCGGTCCCCTCTTCCGCGGCGGGTCCCCCGGCGGGGGCGCTCAGGCTCCAAGGCCCACGCGTCGGCCTTTTTCTGCTGGTCCTCTTCTTGGCCGCCGGCCCGGTCCTCGCGACCGCCCCTCCAGTGCCCGGCAAACCCTCGGCAGCCTGCGATGCGCTGGTCGGCGCTCAGTGCTTCGTCAACGGCACCTTCACCCTCGCCGCCTACTCGGCGGGCGCCCATCACTACCGTTTCTGCCGTAGCAACGACACCACGGGCTGGGGCGGCTGCAACGTCGTCATGACGTCCAACAGCGGCTCGAGCTTCACCGTCAGCGGCTCGAATCTCCCGGGCGATGGCTACCAGCGGGCCTACTACGTCAGCGCCTGCGACGGCACCGGCAACTGCACCTCCTGGAGCGCGAACACTCCTGCCTACGTCAAGATGGATCTCACCGGGCCCACGGCGCCGGGCAACACCGCCGTCGCCTGCGCCTCCACGACCGGCAGCGACTGCTGGGTGACCGGCTCGTTCACGGTGAGCGCGACCCCGGCCTCGGACACCGGCTCGGGCGTCGGCGGATACCGGATCTGCCGCAGCAACGACATCACGGGCTGGGGCGGTTGCGACGTCGATCTCGTCCCGATCGGCTCCGGAGGAACCTCGGTCACCGTCAGCGGCTCGCACCTGCCTTCCGATGGCTACCGTCGCGCCTACTACTTCGCCGCTCGGGACGCCGTCGGCAACTACGGCGCCTGGAACTCGCCGCGCTACGTGCGGGTCGACCGCTACGCTCCCACCGTCTCGGCCAGCAACGCTTCTACCCAGTGGTTCGCCAGCCGGACCGCCGTCGTCTCGGCCGCCGACACCACCGGCGGCGCCGCCGCCAACTCCGGCCTCGTGGCCGTGCGCTACAGCTGGGCCACTCCGCTCGACGGCGCTTGCACGGGCGGGACCGCCACCTCGGCCGGCGCGACCCTGACCGTGCCCGAGGGCGACAACACGCTCTTCGTCTGCGCCCGCGACGCCACCGGCAGGGTGGCTCACTGGTCGGGGACCTACCGGGTCGACGCCGGCGCGCCCACAACCCCCGGGGCGACCGCGGTCAACTGCTTCTACGTGACCCCGGGGGAGTGCTGGGTCACCGGCACGTTCGTCGCCAGCGTCACTCCCTCGACCGACTCCGGCTCGGGAGTCAGCGGCTACCGGATCTGCCGCAGCAACGACGTCACCGGCTGGGGCGGCTGCAGCGTCGATCTCGTCTCGGTAGGCACCGGCGGCACTTTGGTCACGGTCAGCGGCGGCGACCTGGCCGGCGACGGATATCGCCGCGCTTACTACTTCCAGGCTCGCGACGTCGCCGGCAACTGGAGCGCCTGGAACACGCCGCGCTACGTCCGGGTCGACCGCTACTCCCCCACCCTCTCCGCCACCAACGCGTCGCCGGACTGGTTCACCAGCCGCACCGCAACCCTCTCCGCCGCCGACGCCACCGGCGGCGGCGCCGCCAACTCCGGCCTCGCCGACCTCCGGTACCGGTGGAACGGCAGCCTCGACATGGCCTGCCTCAGCGGCGGGACGGTAACTTCGTCGGGTACCACCCTGACCGTGCCCGAAGGGGACAACACGCTCTATCTCTGCGCCCGCGACAACACCGGGCGGGTGACCCACTGGAGCGGCACCTACCGGGTCGACTCCGGACCGCCCACGGCGCCCGGGCCGACCACCATCGCCTGCGCCTACAGCTCGGGCGGCCAGTGCTGGGTGACGGGCGACTTCTTGGCCAGTGTCACGCCGGCCACCGACAGCGGGGCCGGCATCGACGGCTACCGGATCTGCCGCAGCAACGACGTCACCGGCTGGGGTGGTTGCAGCGTCGACCTGGTGCCGATCGGGACCGGAGGCACGTCGATCACGATCAGCGGCTCCCACCTGCCCGGCGACGGCTACCAGCGCGCCTACTACTTCCAGGCCCGGGACGCCAATGGCAACTGGGGGCCCTGGAACCAGCCGGGCTACGCCCGCGTCGACCGCTACTCTCCGCAGGTGTCGGCGACCAACGCGTCCAGCCAATGGCTGGCGGCGCAGACGGCCACGGTCACCGCCGACGACTCGGTGGGCGGCGCCCCGGCGAACTCGGGACTGGCCGAGGTCCGCTACCGCTGGAACACGCCCCTCGGCGGCGGCTGCACCGGCGGCTCGGTGACGACCAACGGCGCGGTCCTCACAGCTCCCGAGGGCGACGACACGCTCTACCTCTGCGCCCGCGACCTCGCCGGACGGGTCACGACCTGGAGCGGCTCCTACCGAGTCGACACGTCGCTGCCGACACTCGACTCGCTCACCGTCTCCTCGACCTTCTGGTCGATCGGGGACGCCAGTACCTACCAGATCATCGCCCGAGCATCCGATAGCGGCAGCGGCGTCCGCGACCTCAAGGCCATGATCAACCTGCTGGGCGACAACGCCGCCAACCCGCGGGGGAACTTCTCGTGGCAGGACCAGAGCGTGGGCTACCTGTGGTCGGGCGACCAGGTGCCCTGCACCGGGGGCGGCTTCGCTTCGAAGAGACCCGACACGTTCAACCCCGAGACCGTCACCCTGGTCGGCTGCTCGACCACTCTGGTCGGCAACCAGCGGACGGTCACCTTCACGGTCCGGCCCGAGTCCTCGTTCGGCGAGTTCATGGCCGTCAACGACGTGGCGTTCTGGGCCGAGGACTTCCGGTTCAACGCGCGAGGATGGCAGAACTACGACCTGAACTTCGCGTCCGGAAGCCGGCCGCCGGCCAGCCTGCAGGTGCTCGACGACCACGGCGTGCCGCTTGCCCACAGCGATACGGTCTCCTGGGGCGATCTCGACGCGGGCTCCGGCGGCGGTCAGAACGCGAAGACCCTCACCGTCAAGAACAACGCGGCCGCCGGCTCCTCCAACCTGGTGCTCGAGGGCTCGCCGTCCAACGTCGAGATCACGGGCTCGAGCGCCTTCTCGATCGTCGGCACTCTCACTTCACCGCTGGCCGTCGGCCAGCAGGACGGCTTCGACGTCCGACTCGACACCAACCAGCCCGGCGCCCTGAGCGCGCAGCTCAAGATCTGGCACAACGACCCCTACCGGCCGAATCCGCTGCGCATCAACCTCTCGGCCAACGTCCTGGCGGAACCGGTGGTGACGGGGACGACGCCCGACGTCATCTTCCAGGGCAACGCCACGACGGTGACGGTCACCGGCGAGAATCTCGCCGGTGCGACCATCTACGTCGCCACCGGGGCGTATGAGGACGGCACCCCGACCGGCCGCGTCTACCCGACGGCGGACCTGGTCAGCATCAACAGTGCTGGAACCCAGCTGCGCGCCACCATCCACGCCGAAGGTGCGGGCGTCGAGGGCTTCTACAACCTGGCGATCGAAACACCGGGCGGCGCGACCGGCGCTCCGTTCCGGGTCGTCACGCCGGCGCCGGTGGTCGACGTCTTCACACCCTCTCAGGCGGTGCAAGGCCAGATTCACGTCCTGACCGTGACCGGCGTCAACCTGGCGGGCGCGAACATCGTTCCGAGCAGCCCCGACGTCAAGGTGCTCGACGTCGACAACTCGGACGACCGGAGCCTCATGGGCCTGATCTACGTCACGAGCGGCGCACCGGTCGGGGGCACGGACATCCGGATCGAGGGACCGGGCGGCAGCGCCCGGATCCCGCTCGATATCGAGAACGACCTGAGCCAGGTGACGCTCCAGACGAGGAAGGTCCGGATCCCGGGCAAGTCGGACAGGCCGGACGTGCCCGACGTGCTCCTCCAGGAGCCGGTGAGCCTGGCTCAGTTGCAGCGAGCGGCGCCAGGTGGCACCGGTGACCCGGGCGCGGCCTCTGCCACCTCGGGGTCGGGCCTCGAAGCGACGCGAGGTGGCGGCACCCCGTCCAGGGCCGCAGAAGCCGGTGGAGCCCGGGACAAGTTCACCTTCTGCTTCACCTATACCTACCGGGTTCGCGCCAGCTTCAGCGCCATCCTGCTGTCGTTGAGCGACCAGTTCGGCAACCCGCTCACCCAACAGGTCCTCGACAACCTGACGCCGGGTACCCATCTGAACTTCAACTCGTTGACGGTCGCCGTCTCCGGCTACCTGGAGATCGTGTTCCAGTTCCAGATCTGCAACGACTTCGTGACCGACGTGATCTTCTGCTTCCGGGGTGGCATCGCCTTCATGGTGCCTCTGGTCGGCGGCCAGTCGTTCACTTTCGACATCTGTGCCGGAAACGGAGGAACGTCGGTCGCGCTGGCCGCGAACGGGTTCATCACGAATCACACCTGGAGCAGCTCCAACAGCTGCCTGGCCATTGGAGACGCCGACTCGAGCTCCCAGTCCGGAGCCCGCGCCGGGGAGATGGATCTCTATTGTTGCGAGGACTCCACCGTCAGCCTCCACACGTCGGGCGAGGTCTTCGGGAGTGCGTTCGACGTGGCCGGCGATCTCTTCGACATGCAACCGGAATGCGGCGCATCATGCTCGGCAGAGGACGATCAGGGGGAGACATCCATCTTCCCGGGCGAGGGATTCTCGTCGGCTCAGTCCCTCGCGACGAAGGGCGTCTGCTTTCGAACACCGTTCCCGCCCGGTCAGCTGAGCTACCAGAACTGCTCGCCTCAGCAGCTCGACAAGTTCGCCGTCATGCCGGAGCACGGCAGCGTCGTCACTCACCCACCCGTCAATGGCACGGCCTACGACGCGGACGGCATGTGGATCGACGGGCATCTGCCAGTGAACGAATGGCTAAAGGTACCCTCGCACTGCACGGCCACGGTGACCTGTGGCGCGGGCACCTGGCAGGTGGCGACGTGCTGCAACATCTGCGCGTCGACGATCGAGGGGGTGGTGCGATGGTCGCAAGACCCCCATCCGGCCCCCAATCCCTTCGCTTCCAACTGATGGGATAAGGTCCGCGCAGGTCTCCCCGGCGTCCATCGCCGAGGCGAGGCGGAGCGGAGTTTGACGGTGCCGGAGACCTTCGGAGAGACCGGGACTCGAAGCCCTAGGAGCCCTCTGCGCCGATTCCGCGGGCTCGTGCTCCTCGCCCTCCTTCTCGGCCTCGAATCGATGGCAGTGTGGTCGCTCCGCTACACGGTAGGCGATTGGGCGCGGCCCCTGGCCATCCTCGTCGTGCTGGGCTCGGTGATCACGGCCGCCGGCCTGGCGGCGTTCGGGCGGACGAGGGCCGCAGGCCGAGCAATCGCCGTGATCGCCGCTACCATCGTTCTGGTCGCACTGTGGTTCGCCCATCTCTGGATCCGGCTGCAGCTCGAAGCGCAACGGGTCGTGATCTATGCCTATGAGCGCCGCCTTGAGACCGGAGCCTTCCCCGCGACCCTCGAGGCCTACCGCTTCCGCGACCCCCTCCTCGAGCGGCACCTCCAGAGCTTCGAGAGCGACAGTGATCGGATCCGCCTGGTCTTCTACGTGGGTCATCCTTCGGTTTCCTACTGGTACGACTCGAAGACCGGCTGGGGCTACTACCCGGACTGAGCCGACCCAGAGGGGCGCGACGCAATGGGACTCGGGAACAGCGAATCGGTCGATCTGGGCCTTCACTCGGGCGGGGCGTTGCTCACGGTGAGCTTGGCCCCCTCGTCGACCTCGACGGGGGGCACGAAGACGACCGTGCCGGGGGTGCGCAGGGTGACGTCGGCGCCGGTCGCGAGATAGAGGTTCGGGCCGGCGGTGATCGTGCCGCAGGCTTCGACCACCCGGGTCTCGGCGGCGATCGTCTCGTCGGAGAGGGTCGCCGTCCTCTGGGCGGTGCAGGCCGGGGTGCCGGCGCGGCGGACCGAGCCGCGGCCGGTGCCCCAGAGGACGCGGGCGCCGGCGGTGCCGGGCAGGTCATAGGCGACGACGCCGGAGAAGGCGGTCTGGACGACCACCTCGAGGTCGGGGTCGCCGTCGATGTCGGCGAGCGTGGGAGCGGCGAGGGCGCCGTTCCAGTCCGTCGCCACCGGAGCCGCGGGCAGCGGCACCTGGTGGAGCAGCGCGCCGGTCGAGTCGACGACGTAGAGCGAGCCGCCGGAGCTCGAGCCCTTCTCGGTCCAGGTGGTGAAGAGCACCTCGGCCCGGCCGTCGCCGTCGAGGTCGGCGACCACCGGCTCGGAGGCATAGACATAGTGGCCCGTGGCGGGAGTCCAGACCCGGAAGGGCCAGGAGCCGTGCTCGGTCTTGTCGAGCCAGAAGGCGTGGACCCGGCCGGAGAAGTCCGAGAACAGGATCTCCCGCTCGCCGTCGCCGTCGAGGTCCGCCACCACCGGGTTGAAGGCCGGGTTCTCGATCACCTGGTAGTCGAGCGACAGCGGGGCGCCGAGGTCCACCGGCACACTCGTCCAGTCGTGGCTCGGCGTCACGTAGCGGCTTCGGTCGCCCCGGAAGAGGTAGACGCCCGTGTACTCGTCGGTCTCGCCGCCGGTGCAGTCGTAGGTGCGGCCGGTCACCGCCACCTCCGGGCTGCCGTCGCCGTCGACATCCGCCACCGTCGCCGGCCCGAGGGCGAAGTTGGTGCGGTAGCTCTCGGCCCGCACCCCGTTGCACAGTCCGTAGCCGGTGAGCTCGGTGACGTAGCTCTCCCAGGCGCCGACCTCGCACCAGGTGCGGCCGCCGTAGACCGGGTTGGCCACGCGCTGGGAGCCGTCCGGCTGGTAGGAGCAGACGTAGTTGACGTCCGAGGGCACGACCAGCTCGAGGTCGGCGTCGCCGTCGAGGTCGGCGAGCGCCAGGTCGTCGTTGTAGACCCCCTCGGCGTAGCCGGGCCCGCCCGAGAGCTGCGGCCAGCCGGCCCGGGTCGAGCCGTCGGGCTCGAGCACCCAGGTGTTGACCGGGTCGCTGCGCGCCGCCCCGACCGCGATCTCCATCGTGCCGTCGTGGTCGAGGTCCGCAACCGCCAGACTGCGGAGCTCGCTCGCCACCGGCTGGCGCGGCCAGCCCGGCTCGAAGTACCCGTCGGGCCGGTAGACCGAGACCCAGCCGCCGCCGTGGGCGGTGACGATCTCCGGCTCGCCGTCGCCGTCGACGTCCGCGATCACGATGCCGGGCCAGGTGCGGCCGACGTTCGCCGCCATCGGCTCCGAGCGGTCGTGGCCTGAGGCGACCCGCCACTCGAGGGCGCCCGTGGCGCCGTCGAGCTCGACCACGGAGTAGGCCGAGGCGACGACCTCCGGGTGCCCGTCGCCGTCGAGGTCCGCCACCGCCGGCGAGGAGTACCAGCCGGTCTCGCAGCCGTAGGCGTAGCAGCCGCCGTACTGCCACTTGAGAACCGGCGTCGCCACCTGAGCGGCCACCGGGCCTGGCCGGGAAGCCAGGGCCGCCGGGCCGATCGCCAGGGCGAGGAGCAGGGCGCGGGTGGTCACGGTCGAGGAGGCTGCAATCGCCGCACCAGGGCCAGGAACCGGGCCGGCCGGACTCGCCCCGCTTCTCCTGATCCTCCTCGCCGGCCTGCTCGGCCCGGACGGCGACTGGCCGCGGGAGATCCCGAGCTCGAGAACTCGGTGAGACGTGCGGGCCCTTGGGATAGTCTGCGTTCCAGCGGTCGGGCACCGCTGCCCCGGCCCCCACTCCACCACCGAACAAGGAGCCCCCTATGATCCGGAGTCTCATGCTCGCGGGCCTGATGAGTGCAGCCCTGGTGATCCCGCAGGCCGCCCAGGGAAAGTCGCCTTCCGGCAAGCCACAGGCAAGCGGGACGTTCTCGTCCAAGACCGGCGAGTTCGACGTCGTCGGGGCCTATGCGTTTCCGGGCAAGGTCGGCGACGACAGCGAACCGGGGATCCTCGTCGCCATCTCCAACGCCGGCTTCGTGACCGCGATCCTCGACCATTATTGGGACCGCGAGCACTTCATCGACGCGGTCTTCGCGGACGACGAGACCGCGGTCGTCTACCTCCAGTTCGACAAGACAGGGAAGTACCGCGGGATGAGCTACTACTTCGGCTCCGGTGACGGCTGCGGCTTCTGTTTCGATTCCTCGACGGGCTCCACGGTCAAGGCCTCGGGAGGCCGGATCGCCGGCAGGGTGCACCAGAAGGACCCCGAGGGTGCCACCTTCGACGTGACCTTCGACGTGCCGGTGGCGTCCACCGACTACGGCGACGCGCTGCCGGCCGGAGGCGGCGAGCCCGGGAAGGTCTACCGGGCCTACCACGAGGCGGTGAGCGCGGGGAACGCCGCGGCGTTGAAACCGCTCCTCGGCGCGGATCGCCAGGTCCACCTCGAGAACCAGGCCACGGGCTTCATCGCCTTCCTGCAGGACTCCCATCCCGACACCTACGAGGTCACGCGCGGCTTCGTCTCCGGGGACCACGCCCTCCTGCTCGTCGCCGGCGAGAAGAGCCCCCTCGGCAAGGTCCATACGGAAGCCCACCTGGTGCGCGAAGGAGATCGCTGGGTGGTCGACGACGAGATCCTCCAGACGGGCGACGACTAACGAAGCTTCGCCTCAAACCGACGAGGCGTCTGGAAGTCCTTCGGCTTCGTGAGCCGGAGCAGGGTGCGTGCCATCTCCTACATGCTGACGCGGCGTTGCTTCGCTTCCCGCCGCAACCGCTCCACGAGGGCTTGGTCGAGCGTGAGACTTTGGCGCTCGAGCGGGGTTGCCATCGAATCCTCCCGAAGTTCTTTACACACTACACCCACCCGAGACCATCCACCCTCTCACCGCGCCGCGCAAGAAATGCGTTCCTCGCGGGTTGAACGGACAGGACGCCGGCCCGGGGAGAGCCGGGGGGAGCGTCGTCCAAGCCAACGGTTCGGTCGAACGAGGGAGTCGCAGATGAGAAGAGCCAGGAGGGGTTCCATGTCGATCCTGTCCACCATTTCGAGCCGAGCGTCCGCAGCCGGCAGCGCGGTCTTGATCCTCGCCCTGAGCCTCGTCCTGGCGCCGGGCACGGCGCGGGCGCACGAGCTGCCGGTGGGCGACGGTCACGTCACCGACCACCCGGAGGCGGGCAACGTCTACTCGTGCCGCACCACCTTCCGCGAGGGCGGAGCACGCCACGACGGACCGTGGTTCCACGGCGACACCTGGGACCCGACGGCGAAGCCCCACGTCCAGGGGAGCGTCTACTGGCCCCAGGCGGCCTACAGCTTCACCCGGCGGGGGCCGGAGCTCCTCTTTACCGGCAACGGCCTGCCGATCGAGGAGCCGACCGGCATCTTCCCCATCTCGCTCAGCGACCCGGCGTACGTCTGGGACACGAACCCCAACCGCATCGCCGCCCAGCACCTCGCGTTCGAGATCCCGGCCCGCCCGGTGCGGGCCGCCGAGCCGAGCTGCCTGCCCATGGGGATGATCGGGTTCACGGTGAGCGGCGTCGCCTTCTACAGCGCGCTCGACGACGCCGGCCGCGACGCCGCCGCGCACGAGATCCAGGACACCTGCGACGGCCATCCGCAGGCGAATTCCCAGTACCACTACCATAACGCCTCCCCCTGCATCCCCGGCGTCGACAGCGACCAGGTGGTGGGCTGGGCGCTCGACGGCTTCCCGATCCTCGGCCTCGAGGACGCGGACGGCAACGAGCTGACCGACGCCGACCTCGACGCCTGCCACGGCCGGCGCGAGACGGTCACCGTCGGCAGCCGCACCTACCACTACGCCTACCACCTGACCCGGGAGTACCCCTACACCCTGGGCTGCTTCACCGGCGAGCTCCTCCCCGAGACCCGCCAGGAGATCCAGGACGGGCTCCTGCCCCCGCGTCGCGGCCGGCGCGGTCCGGTGCCCGCAGACCCGCCGCCTTCCGGGCCCGGCGGCGACTGATCGGCACCGCGCGCAAGGGGGTTGCGGGGTGTCTCCGGCGTTGCTCGTCGTCTCCGATGTCCCCGCATCGCTTCCTCCTCGCGCCTTGGATCTACCCCGTAAGACCCTTGCGCGCGATGACGTGTTTCTGCCGTGCAGGCTCCTGGGCGCTGGTCAGGCCTCGTCCCCGGCCGGCTCCGCCTCGCTCATCAGCAGGACGAAGTTGCCGGCCAGGAAGGGATCGAGGGCGCCGCCCGAGCGCCGGCGCCACGCCTCGATCGCCGCGCGCCGCGCGGCCCCGGGCACCGGGTAGCGCTCGGAGACCATGACGTCCCAGGTGTCCGCGACCGCCGTGATCTGGCTCGCCAGGTTCGGCGTCCTCGGCTGGGTCGGCAGCGGGAAGCTCGGCTTGCCGTCCCACCGCAGGTGGTGCTCGTAGGCCACGAGGATCGCCAGGCACGGCACCCCCTCGGTGGCCGCGAGCCAGGCAGCGCCGAGCTCCGGGTGGAGCTTCATCTGCTCCCACTCCGGGTCGGAGAGCCGCCCCCGCCGCTCCCGCAGGTGCCGGGGAAGGCTGAGCTTGCCGATGTCGTGGAGCATCGCGGCCATGCCGATCTCGTGGAGCGTGATCCCTGCGAGCCCCAGGCTCCGGGCTTGGGCGAGGGCGAGCAGGGCCACGTGGAGCGAGTGGGCGAAGAAGGCGCGCTCGGCAGAGCGGATCGGCGCCAGCAGCAGGAGGGAGCGGCTGGTCGACGCCAGGCCATCGATCAGCTGCCAGACCAGGCCGTCCAGTCGGGCATACGCCTCCCGCCCCCCCGCGGCGACGCCGCCGAAGGCCTCCTCGGCGCGATCGAGCGTCCCCTCGCCGAACCCGCCCCGGCCGGCTGCCGGCCCCCCGGAGCCGGCGGCGACGGTCACGGAGGTGCTACCGACCGTGCCGGTGACCCGTACCCGGCCCATGTCGACGTGCGGGCTCTCCTGGAGCGCCTCGACCCTGCTCAGGCCGCCGAGCAGCCCTTGCGCCTCCGCCTCCGTCAGGCCGGCCTCGAGCGACAGCCGCTGGACCCCCAGCCGCTCCATCGTGCGCACGAAGGGGCCGAGGTGAAGGGTCTCGCTACGCACCGGCTGGTCGTTGACGAACACCTCTCCCGCGAGCAGCAAAAAGGAGATCCGGTCCGCGCCCTGGGCCTCGAGGCAGCCGCGGAGGGCGCCGAGCATCTGTTCGACGACGTGGCCGACCGCCGGATGCTCGGCCGGGTAGAGCGCCCGCACGCCGATCGCCCGGGAGAGCGAGATCAACAGCCCGAGCTCCTCGCTCGAGGCGCGCTTCACGACGCTCCTCCACCGCCCTGACGGATCTCGCGGCAGATGCGGCGCACCAGCGGATCGGGGGACCAGCGCCCCCTCTCGAGCCAGGGCAGCCGGCTCTCCGGCGGATAGCCCGCGAGCGACGCGTAGGCGGCCCGCCGCTCCTCGGCGCCGGCGGCCGAGAACCAGGGCCGGAGGAGGTGGGCGATCCCGGGGAGCGCCGCCGGATCTCCCAGCTGGCCGAGGGTCTCGAGGGCCGCGAGCCGCCGGGCGCGGTTGCGGCCGAACGGGTCGCGTGGCTCGAGCAGCGCGAGGAGCGACGGGATGGCCGCCGCCAGCCGGTGGCTGCCGACGGCGCTCATCGCGGCCAGGGCGACCTTCGGGTCGCGGTCGTTCACCGCCCGCGCGATCAGCTCGGGCGAGACCCGGTCCTGCCCAAGGCCCTTGAGCGCCTCGAGCCGGACCCGCGAGTCCTGGTGCCCGAGGCCGTGGTCGAGGTCCTCGACGGTGAAGCCGCCCTCGATCCGGCGCAGCAGCGAGATCATGTTGCGCTGCACGTACCAGCGCTCGTCCCGGAGCATGGCCCGGGCCCGGGGGACGATCGGCGGGCCGAAGGAGATCATCAGGTCGAAGGTCTGCCGGCGCCGGGAGAGGTCCTCCTCCTCGCACATCGCCCCGAGCAGGTCGTCGAGGAGCTGGTCGCCCAGGAGCTCGGCGAGGCGCAGGGCGGACGCGGCGGCCGACGCGGGCAGCTCGTCCGGGCGCTCGAGGAAGGCGGCGGCGCTCTCGGGGCGCCGGAGCTCCGCGAGCGCGAGGTCGGCGACGGCGCTGGTGTCCCCGGCCGCGCGCAGGCTCTGCAGGCGCTCCGGAATCCGCATCGCGAGCGCCAGCGCCCCTTCGGCCAGCAGGCTCCGGAAGACCTCCCCCAGGCGCTGCACCAACGCGACCTGGGCGGGCCGCTTCAAGAACGGCCGCCCGATCAGGTCGAGCAGGGTCAAGGAGAGCTGGGTGAGCTGTCGCTGCTCGGTGAGCGTGCCGAGGCGCAGGCCGACAGCGCCCGGATCGGGGGAGACCGCCGGCGGCAGACGGGCCAGCTCGAGGGCGAGCCGGTCGAGCTCGCGCTCGTTCGGCAGCCGGCGGTCGAGGTCGTCGTCGCCGAACACGGCCGCCAGCTCGCCGGCGAGCTCGGCGGCGCTCATCGTCGTCGGGGCGGCCCGGCCGGCGTGGGCGATCAGGCCTTCGACCAGGGTCACGACCGACGGCGAGAAGGAGACTCCCGCGGCGCGGATCCGGCGCAGCGCCGCGATCACCTGAAAGGCCGGCAGGCACTCGGCGAGCGTCCCGAAGCCCGCGGCGCGCCCGGACGGCTCGGCGGCGCCGTCTCCGTCGCCCGGCGGGGCAGGCGCCACCAGCTCGGTCAGCGCCCGATCGAGAACGACCTCACCCAGCGCCTCGGGCAGGGCGCTCAGGAGCTCGGCCACGTCGTGGCCGGCGCCCTTTCCGCCGCCGGCGAGGCCGGAGGCGAGCGCGCCGCCCAGGGCGGCTCCGAGGCTCGCCACCACGCCGCCCGGCACCGCGCCCCCCGCCCCGCCCGCGGGGCCCGAAACCGTGCCCGGCCCGCGCCCCGGAGCAGCCCGCGAACCTGGACCTGGACCGGGACCGGGACCGGGACCGGGATCCGGGCCGGAGCCCGGACCGAAACCCGTCCCCGGACCCCCTCCCGGCCCCGCCGCCGGGGCGGACGGACGCGCGAGCGTTTCGAGCCGGATCCCGCGCCGGGCGAGCACCTGCTCGACCAGCTCGGTCACCCCGCGCAGCGAGGCGCTGGCTGGTCGCGGCACCGGCTTCACCGCCCCGCCGGCCTCCTCGAGCTCGCCCAGGACCGCTCGCAGGAGGCGGTCCCAGAGCGGCTCGCCGCCGCCGCTCGCTTCCGCCTCGTCCTCGTCGGTGGTCTCGACATAGCTCAGGTCGACCGGCTCCAGGCGGATGGCCGAGACGGCTTGGGCGGCGAGGAGGTCCCAGAGCGGCGGCTCGTCCGGTGAGGGCCGGCCCCTCGGCACCGCCTGGAGGAACGCCCGGAGGTCCGCGACCGTCGTGTCTTCGGCGAACCGGACCACGGCCACGTGGCGCCGGTAGAGGCTCTCGGCCAGCCGTTCGGCGGGGCCGCCCTCGACCTTTCGGTCCCTGGCCACGAATCCGTCCTGGGCGACGCCGACGGCCACCCCGCCCCGCGCCGCGTTGAGGGCGGCGAGCACGGAATGCGCGCGCAGCACGACCTGGTGGCGCGCGGGGTGCCCCTCCTGGTAGAGCGACAGTCGCTGCCAGGCCATGCCGAGCTCGCGGAGGAACGTCTCGACACTGATCGACAGGTTCGTCGGGTCCAAGATGCGCCTAGTCTAATCAAGAAGCTCCGCCCCAGGCGGACGACGCCCGGAGCACCCCGCTG
>CAWIQD010000015.1:0-304952 GCA_963837945.1 uncultured Acidobacteriota bacterium | reverse complement strand
CTTCCCCCCACGGGGGTGGGAAGGGGAACGAGGGGTTGCGGGGGGGATCCGGTCAATCGTCCCCTTCCCCCCACGGGGGTGGGAAGGGGAACGAGGGGTTGCGGGGGGGATCCGGTAAGGGAACCCCGCACCAGGGGCTCTTCGCCGCCACGCTCGGCTTCTTCTTCGGCTTCGCCGCGGTGGCGCTCTTCGGACCGAGCGCGGCCCGCTTCCAGGAGGCGATGGCCCTTTCGCCGCTGGCGGTCGGCTTCCTCGTCGCGATGCCTTCGCTCTCGGGGTCGCTCCTGCGCATCCCGTTCGCGGCGTGGGTCGACACGACCGGCGGGCGCCGGCCGTTCCTGGTGCTCCTGGCGGCCGCGCTGGTCGGCATGGCCGGGTTGACGGCGGTGGTGCTCGCCTACTACCCGGACCGGATGGACGGCCTCTACCCGGCCCTCCTGCTGCTCGCTCTGCTCTGCGGCTGCGGCATCGCCACCTTCTCGGTCGGCATCGGGCAGGTCTCGTACTGGTTCCCCCAGAAGCGCCAGGGCGGCGCGCTGGCGGTCTTCGCCGGCTTCGGCAACCTGGCGCCCGGGCTCTTCTCGTTCCTGATCCCGGTGGCCCTTGCCTCGATCGGCCTGGGCGGCGCCTACGTCGCCTGGACCGCCTTCCTCGCCGTCGGCACCGCGCTCTACTTCGCGCTCGGGCGCAACGCCTGGTACTTCCAGCTCCTCCAGGCCGGTCGCGACCGGGCGGCGGCGCGCGCCGAGGCGGCGGCCCACGGGCAGGAGCTCTTCCCGGCCGCGAACCTCAAGGAGAGCCTCCGCCTCTCCGCCCGGGTCTGGCGGACCTGGGCGCTGGTGGTCGTCTACTTCACCACCTTCGGCGGCTTCATCGCGCTCACCGCCTGGCTGCCGACCTACTGGACCAAGTACTACGGCACCTCGCTGGTGGTCGCCGGCGCGCTGACCGCGCTCTACTCGCTGCTCACCTCGGTCGTGCGGGTGGTCGGGGGGATGCTCTCCGACTTCCTCCAGGAGGGGGGCGAGAACACCGCGATCCTGTTCCTCTTCGTGGCCCTCGCCGGCGCGCTCGTGATGACCATGGCGCGGGACTTCGAGCTCGCGGTGCCCGGGATCGTGCTGCTCGCGGTCGGCATGGGGTTCACCAACGCGGCGGTGTTCAAGATCGTGCCGCAGGCGGTGCCCCGGGCGGTCGGCGGCGCCGCCGGCTGGGTGGGCGGCCTGGGGGCCTTCGGCGGCTTCGCCATCCCGCCGATCCTCGGCTTCGCGGTGCGCAACCTCGGCGACCGGGGCTACCCGATCGGGTTCATCACCTTCGTCTTCCTGGCCCTCGTCTCGCTGGTGATGGTCTGGATCCTCAAGTACGCCCCGCCGGCGGCCGGCGCTTCGGCCCCCGGCCTTCCGGAGTGAGGCCGCGCGGGGGCTCATGTCGCTGATCGGATCTCCTCGCCGGACCGCCTTCCTGTCGCTCTTCGCGGTCGTCCTCGGCCTGCTGGGCGGCGCCGCCGGCTGGCTGCTGCTCCGCCTGATCGGCCTGTTCACGAACCTCTTCCTGTTCCACCGGTGGGGCTGGGACCTCCCCTCCTTCGCCGGCTGGCGGCCGGGCGTCGGCATGGTCCTCGCGGCCACCGCCGGCGGCCTGGTCATCGCCCTGCTCGCCCGCTGGGCGCCGCTGATCCGCGGGCACGGCATCCCGGAGGCGATGGAAAGCATCCTCACCCGGCAGAGCCGGATCGCGCCGCGCAACGCCTTCGCCAAGCCGCTCTCGGCCGCCATCGCGATCGGCACCGGCGGCCCCTTCGGTGCCGAGGGACCGATCATCGTCACCGGTGGGGCTCTCGGCTCGCTCCTCGGGCAGCTGCTCCGCGTCTCGCCGGCGGAGCGCCGGATCCTCCTCGCCTGCGGTGCCGCGGCCGGCATGGCGGCGACCTTCGGAACGCCGCTCGCGGCGGTGGTGCTGCCTCTCGAGCTGCTGCTCTTCGAGTTCTCGACGCGAGCCTTCGTGCCGCTGGTCGTGGCGGCGAGCGTCGCCTCGGGGGTGCACTCGCTCCTGCTCGGGCCGGGACCGCTCTTCACGGTTCCGGTCCAGGACTTCGCGGGGCTCGGCGACCTGCCTCTCTACGCCCTCCTCGGGGTCGCCTGCGGCCTCCTGGCCGTCGTCGTCTGCCAGGGACTGTTCCTGGTCGAGAAGGGCTTCCGCCGTCTGCCGCTCGACGAGGTCTGGCACCCGGTCGTCGGCTCGTTCGCCTTCGCCCTCGTCGGCCTCATGGTGCCGCGCGCCCTGGGGGTCGGCTACGCCGCCATCGGCGACGTGCTGGCGGGCCGGCTCGCCGTCTCCGCCCTGGCGGCCCTGCTGGCCGCCAAGCTCGTGGCCTGGTGGCTCGCCCTCGGCTCCGGTACCTCGGGCGGCACGCTGGCCCCCGTGCTCCTGATCAGCGGCTGCTTCGGCGGCATCTCGGGCCACCTCCTGCAGCTCGCCTTGCCGACGGTCACGATCCACCCCGGCGCCTTCGCCCTGGTGGCGATGGCCGCGACCTTCGGCGCCGCGACGCGGGCCACCTTCACCTCGATCGTCTTCCTCTTCGAGCTCACCGGCGATTACCAGGTGATCCTGCCCCTGATGCTGGCGAGCGTCCTCGCCGACCTGGTGGCGAGCGGTCTGCTGCGCGAGAGCCTGATGACCGAGAAGCTGGCGCGGCGCGGCCTGCGCGTCGTCGGCGAGTACCAGGTCGACGCGCTCCGGACGACCCGGGTCGCCGAGGTCATGACCCACCCGGTCGAGACCCTGCCGGCGGAGGCCACGCTCGAGGAGGCTCGCCGGCGGGTCCTCTCCGGTGGCCACGGCGCCTACCCCGTGCTCGACGCGGCCGGCGGCTGCCTGGGCATCGTCTCGCGCTCCGACCTGCTCGCCTCCGAGGCGACGGGGGACGAGCCGATCTCGAGCCTGGCGTCGCGCGACGTGGTGACCGTGGACCCGGCGGACACCGTGCTCGAGGCCCTGCGGCGAATCGTCGACGAAGGGGTCGAGCACCTGCCGGTGATGCGCGACGGTCGCCTGGTGGGCATCTGCACCCGCACGGACGTGCTCCGCGCCCGCCGGCGGCAGATGGACGAGGAGACGCCGCAGGCGGGCTGGAGCCGATTCCGGCGAGTCCCGCCGCCGCCCTCTTGATCGTCACATCTTGACAATCATGATGTAGCCCGGGTATCGTCCGGCACCTCGACACCGGAGGCACCATGGACGAGCCGACGACCGACGTGATTCAGGGCACCCTGGACCTGCTGATCCTGAAGACGCTGAGCCTCCAGCCGCTTCACGGCTACGGTATCGCGCGCCGCATCGAGCAGGTCTCCCGCGGGGTCTTCAAGGTGAACCCAGGATCGCTCCTGACCGCCCTGCGCCGCCTCGAGAGGAACGGCTGGCTCGACGCCGAGTGGCGGCAGACCGAGAGCGCGCGGCGGGCGAAGTTCTACTCGCTGACCGGGAGCGGCCGGCGGCAGGTGGTGATCGAGGAGGAGGACTGGGAGCGGCGTGCTGGCGCCGTCCGCCGGCTGCTCGAGGCCGAGGCGGAGGGCTGAGAGCTTGTGAATGAATCGCCGACCTGCTCCGGGCGCCCCCGAATCACCGCTCGCGGCGTTACGCCTCCTCGACGTAGGCCCCGCTATGCCTGCGTCGGCGCGCCTTGCGAGCGGCGCCCCGACCACCGCGCTCCGCGCGGCGGTGCCCGCGCCCTCGCGACGGGCGGAGATTCATTCACAAGCTCTGAGCCGTGTCGCCCTGGCGCCAGCTCTCGCGCGGCCTCCAAGCCCTCTTCCACCGCCCTCGGAGCGATCGCGAGATCGCGGACGAGGTCAAGAGCTTCCTCGACGAGGCGACCGCGGCGAACGAGGCCCACGGGCTTTCGTCGGAGGCCGCGCGCCGCGCCGCCCGCCGCGAGCTGGGCAACGAGCTCGTCGTCCCCGAGAAGGTCCGCGGCTACGGCTGGGAGAACCGGGTCGAGAGCTTCCTGGCCGACTTGCGCTACGCCGTCCGGCGGCTCCGGCGCTCGCCCGGCTTCACCGCCGTCACCGTCCTCACTCTCGCCCTCGGGATCGGCGCCACGACGGCCATCTTCAGCGTCGTCGACCCGGTCCTGCTCGAGCCGCTCCCCTATCCCGGAGCCCGGCGAATCGCGTCGGTCTGGGAGGTGGCCGGAGACGGCGGGCGGCTCGATGGCACGTTCGGGATGCTCCGCGAGCTCGCCCCCGCAGCCGCTCGTTCGACTCGCTCGCGGCGCTCGAGCCCTGGCGGCCTATCCTGACCGGCGGCGAGACCCCCCGAGCGGCTCGAAGGCCAGCGGGTGAGCGCCTCCTACTTCCGGGTGCTGGGCGTGGCTCCGGGCTCCTGCTGCGGAGCTTCGAGCGGCTGCTCGCCGTCGATCCGGGGTTCGACCCGGCGACCTACGCGGGGGTGGCCGCTCTGCTCGCCGCGGTGTCGGCGATCGCCTGCCTCGCACCCGCCTGGCGCGCGGCGCGGGTCGACCCGGCGACGACGCTGCGCAGCGAGTGACCGGGCGGCGTCCGGAGGCGGGCGGCGCTCAGCCCCGGCGCAGGCTGTCCTGGTCGCCCGCCCGGTAGGCGATGATCCGCACCCGCTCGAGGGTCATCATGCCTTCGCGCACCATCTCGTCGAGGGTCGGCAGGAAGGCCTCGATCTGCTCGGGCCGGTCGACGATCTCGATGATGATCGGCAGGTCCTCCGAGAGCCGGAGGATCTTCGTCGTGTGGATCCGGCTGTGAGCGCCGAAGCCCTCGAGACCGCGCAGCACGGTGGCGCCCGCGAGCCCCGCCTCGCGCGCCCTGCGGACGATCGCCTCGGAAAGCGGCACGCCGCCCCAGTGGTCGCTCTCGCCGATGAAGATGCGCAGCAGTTGCCCTTCGCCTTCGATCTTCATATCGCCTCCTCGCGTCGTGCATACTAGCGGGGATGGGGCGACTGCTCTGGATCTGCCTGGGAGGCGCGGCCGGCACGGCCCTGCGCTATCTCGTGTCGGGCTGGGTGCTGCGCGCGCTCGGCACGTCGTTTCCCTACGGCACGCTGGCCGTCAACCTGCTCGGTTCGTTCCTGCTCGGCGCCCTGATGCACGTCGGCCTCTCGACCGAGTGGCTCTCGCCCACCCTGCGGCTGGCGCTCACCACCGGCGCCATGGGCGGCTTCACCACCTACTCCACCTTCAGCTACGAGACGATGCGCCTGGTCCAGGACGGCGCCTGGGGGAACGCCTCGTTGAACGTCGCCGCGACCGTCGTCCTCTGCCTGGTGGCGGCGTTCGCCGGCCTGGCGGCCGGCCGCCTGCTCACCGGCACCTGAGCCGGGTCTCCCGGACGGGTGGCGCCGAGGACGTTACCGGCGCAGGTCGAGGTGGAGGTCGCTGGCGCCGACCGGCTGATCGTCGAGCTCGGCGTGGAGGTCGCCCTCAGTCTGGGTCATCGGGTTGCCGTCGCTGTCGAGCCGGGCCTCGATGCGCAACCGCTCGGGGAACGGCTGGCCCATCATCGAGTCGCCGTCGCCCAGGGCGAAGCGCAGCGGGAAGGTGGGCGAGGCGAAGCGCCGAACCGCGGTGGGCGGCCCGGAGGTCTCCCCCGCCGGCCGGACGAAGACGAAGAGCACGCCCCCGGGCGGCACCCCGCCGGCCGCGCCCGGCGCCAGCTCGACCACCCCGGAGATCCTCGCCTGCCCGTTGGCGATCTCGACGGACCCCGACCCGATCGGCCCGGCCGGCTCGGCGGGCGCGGCGCCCGCGGGCGCCGCCGCGGCCTCTTCGGCTCCGGCCTCCTCGGCTCCGGCCGCCCCGCCGCCCGCGGCTTCCGCCGCGGCCTGCTGGCGCAGCTGCGTGTACATCTGCTCGAACATGGCGCGCTGGTCGGGGAGCCGCGTCTCGCCCCGCTCGATCGTCGCGCGGGCCTGGTCGAGATGGCCGGTCTTGGCCTGGACCAGGCTGAGGATCGCGTAGGCGTCGGCGAAGTCCGGGGCCCTCTCGAGCGCCTGGTTCAGCATGTCGATCGCGTCCTGCGGCTGGCCCATGGCGAAGCGGACGAGGGCCTGGTAGGTGAGCGCCTCGGGGTTTCCGGGCGACTTCTTGAGGACGTACTCCGTCTCGGTCCAGGCTCCCATCCAGTCGCTCTGGCCGAGGTCGAAGCGCGCCTTGGCGAGTCGGGCGTCGAGGTCTTCGGGATTCGCCTGGATGCGCGCGTCGAGGGCGCGGCCCTGCTCGGCCTCCGCGGCGGAGGGTGCGGTGGCCGCGGGAGCGGTGGCGGCGGCCGGGGCGCCACCGGGGACGCTCCCGGTCAGCTCGCCGCCCGGAGCGCGCGGCACGGTCGAGCGCGAGACGGAGAAGAACAGGAGCGCCATGGCCGCCATCGCCCCGGCGCCCCAGAGGAAGCCCTTGAGCGCCGGATGGCGGACGAAGAGGCCGGCCCCGGCCGCCGCCGCGGGAGCCGGCGCACCCCGCGGCCGCTCGGCCTCGCGCCGGCGCTCCACCGCAGCGCGGTTCGCCTCGAGCTGGGTCTCGAGCTCGCGCAGGGTCTCGGCCGCGGCCAGCTCGATCCGCCGCCGGTGCTCGACGAGCCGCTCCGGCGTGTACTTGCCGGCCGTGTCCTCGAGCTCCTCGAGCTGCGCGAGCAGGGCCGCCTCCTTCTCTTCGAGATCCCGCACCTCGACCGGCAGCGAGCCGTCGCCGCCCGCCGGCGCCGCCGCCGGGCTCTTGCGCCGGGTCCACCAGACCAGGAACAGGCCGGCCGCCAGGCCGCCCGCGATGAACAGGACGGCCGGCATCCAGGCGACGGAAGCCGCCGCTTCGCTCACGATTGGTTCCGCCGGGGACGGGTCTCGGCCGGCGTCTCGCCGCCCACCAGGCGCCGCACCCGCTCGAGGTAGGGCGCGAGCTCCGCGTCGACCTCCGGAGCGGCACCGGCGCCCGGCGCGGCCGAGGCGGCCGGGGCCGGGCTCGCCACCGCACCGCGCGCGGCCGCGGTCGCCCGGTTGCTCCGTCGCATCCACCACCAGACGACGACGCCGCCGAGGAGGAGGGCGGCGACCGGTGCCAGCCAGACGGTGACGCTCGCCCCCGTCATCGGCGGCCGGAGGAGCACGAACTCCCCGTAGGAGTACTGGAAGTAGTCGAGGATCTGGTCCTCGGTGTACCCGGCGGCGAGCATCGCGCGCACCAGCCCCTTCATCTGCCGGGCGAGCGACGACGGCGAGTCGCCGATCGAGAGCCCCTGGCAGACCGGACAGCGCAGCAGGTCGGAGAGCTCGGCGGTGCGCCGCTCGAGCGCGTCGCCCGCGAGGGGGGAGCCCTGGGGCGGCCCCGCCACCTGCTCGACCTCGCCGGTGCCGAGGGCGTTCGCGGCCTCGTTCAGGGGGGTCTGTGTCTGGGTCTGGGCCGCGACGAGCACCGGCGCGGCCCAGACCATCCAGAGCGAGGCCGCGAGCACGGCGAGGACGAGCCCGGCGCGGCGGAGCGAGAGGCTCACGAGCCGGCCTCCGTCAGGCCGCGCAGCCGGCGCGCGATCTCGCCCGGGCTGAGGGGCCCCACGAACTTGTCGGCGATCCGCCCCGAGGCGTCGATGAAGAAGGTCTCGGGCACGCCGTAGATGCCGTAGGCGATCGCCGTCCGGTCCTCGGGATCCATCAGCGACGGGTAGGGGGCGCCGCCGCGGGAACGCAGGTAGGCGAGCACCTGGTCCTCCTGGTCCTCGTAGACCATGCCGAGGAAGTGGACCCGCCCCTGCCAGGCGCGCGACGCCTCGATCAGGGCCTCGTGCTCCTGGGCGCAGGGCACGCACCAGGTCGCCCAGAAGTTGAGCACCACCGGCTTGCCGGCGAGGCTCGCGAGCGACACCGGGGCGCCGCCGCCCGCCGGCTGGAGCCGGAACGGCGGGGCCGGGCGGCCGACCATCGGGGTCTCGATCGCCGCCGGATCGTGGCCGAGGTTCAGGTAGAGCACGGCGACCAGGGGCACGAGGAGCAGCAGCCCCACGAGCAGGACCTTGCGGTTCATCGCGAGGTCGCCCCGGATGCCGGCACCTCGGGCAGCTCGGCCCGCACGGCGAGCGCCGCCGGCCGCCGCCGGGGCAGGATCGCGACCAGTCCGCCCAGGGCCATCAGCAGGACCGCCGCCCAGATCCAGCCGACCAGGGGCTTGTGCATCACCAGGAGGCCGACCGACTGGCCCGTGTCGTCGACGTTCATCAACGACAGGTAGAGGTCGCCGCCGAACGAGCTGCGGACGGCGGGCGTGCCGACCGGCTCACGCTGGGTCGGGTAGAAGTTCATCCGCGGATCGAGCTCGCCGACGCTCTCGCCGCCCCGGGCCACCGCCAGGTGCGCGACGAGCGCCTGCCGGTTGGGCTCCTGGAGCTGCTCGACGCCGTTGAAGGTGAGCGTGTACGGCCCGAGCGAGGTCGTCTGGCCGCGCCGGAGCTGGACCTCCTTCGAGGTGCTCATCGTGCTGCTCACCGCCACCGCCACGAAGACGATCAGGGTGCCGGCGTGGATCACGTAGCCGCCCATGCGCCTGCGGCCGCGGCGCCAGCCGCCCTCGACCAGCGCGCGCCAGGGGCTCTCGCCGCGCGCGCGCATCCGCTGGCGCATCGGCAGGAAGAGCTCGCGGAAGGTGACCTGACAGGCGTAGCCGGCGAAGAACAGGACGAGCGCGGTCCAGACGCTGCGCACCCCGAGGACCACGCCGATCGCCGTCACCAGCGCGCCGCCGACGAGCGGCGGCAGGAGCGCCCGCCGGACCTCGCCGCGCGAGGCGCTGCCCCAGGGCAAAGCGGGCCCGACGCCCATCAGGAACAGCAGCGCCGCCCCGAGAGGCACCGCCATGCTGTCGAAGTAGGGCCGCCCGACGCTCATCTGCTTGCCGCCGAAGGCCTCCATCAGGAGGGGAAAGACGGTCCCCAGGAGCACGGTGAAGGTGAGGAGCACCAGGAGCAGGTTGTTGACCAGCATCATGGCGTCGCGGCTGCGCGTGCCGCGCAGCGCCGCGTCGGGCGCCAGGGCGTCGATCCGCGCCGCCAGCAGGACGATCGAGCCCAGGGCCGCGACCCCGAGGAACACCAGGATGGTCGGACCGATGGCGCTCTGGGTGAACGAGTGGACCGAGTTGAACACCCCGGAGCGGGTCATGAAGGTGCCGAGCACGGTGAGCAGGAAGGTCGCCATCACCAGGGTGACCGTCCAGCCCTTCAAGATCCCCTTGCGCTCGGTGAGCATCGCCGAGTGGAGCGCCGCCGTGGCCGTCAGCCAGGGCAGGAGCGAGGCGTTCTCGACCGGGTCCCAGGCCCAGTAGCCGCCCCAGCCGAGCACCTCGTAGGACCACCAGCCGCCGAGCGCGATCGCCACGGTGAGGAAGATCCAGGGCAAGAGCAGCCAGGTGCGCAGCGGGCGCAGGAAGTCGTGCCCCAGGTGCCCGACCAGGAGCGCCGCCCAGGCCAGCCCGAAGGGGATCGTCATGCCCACGTAGCCGGCGTAGAGGAAGGGCGGGTGGACGACCATCAGGATGTGGTTCTGGAGCAGCGGGTTCGGCCCCGGGCCGTCGACCGGCGGGTGGGCGAGGGTGAGGAAGGGCTGCGCCGGTGCCGCGATGAGCAGCGCGAAGAACGCCGCGCAGGCGAGCCAGACGCCCATCGCGTAGGTGACGTACTCGGGGTGGCGGTCGCGCAGGGCGAAGCTGGCGCCGGCGATGTAGAGGCCCAGCACCAGGCCCCAGAACAGGATCGAGCCCTCGAGCGACGACCAGAGGCTGACGACGGTCACCCACGTCGGCGAGGAGAGCGACCCGACGTGCGCGACGTAGCTGACGCTGAAGTCGTGGACCAGCAGGGCGCGGACCATGACGAAGTTGGCCGCCGCGATCGACACCGCGAACCCCAGGGCGCAACGCCGCACCCAGGCGCGCACGACCGGCGTCGGCCGGCGCCCACCGGCGAAGGCGAGGACCGACCCGGCCGCGGCCGAGGCGAGCGCCAGGTCCACCAGGAGGCGGCCGAGCAGACCGTTCACGGGTTCTTCGCCCCTCTCGCCACCGCCTGCGGATCGAGGCCGTCGGTGGTGCTCATGAGCTGCTCGACGTCGGGGTGGCTCATGTCGTCGGGCGCCCGGTACTCGTTGCTATGCGAGACCATCAGGCGCTTGCCGGCGAAGACGCCTTGGGGCGTCATCGTGCCCTCGACCACCACGCCGATGCCGGAGCGGAAGAGCTGGGGCGGCACGCCCTGGCTCACCACGTGGACCGTCGAGGTTCCGTCCTCGACGTCGAACTCGACGGCCGAGGCTCCCTTGCCGCGCTCGATCGAGTCCGGAGCCACCATGCCGCCCAGCCGGATGGTCGCTCCGACCGCCTTCGGGCCGGCCTGCTCGACCTGGGTCGGCCCCCAGTAATAGACCAGGTTCCGGCGCATGCCGCCGAGCATGAGCCACAGGAAGATCCCCGCCGCCACCACCACCGTGATCACGGCCAGCAGGCGCAGCCGCGCGGGCGAGATGGAGACCGCCGGGCCTCGGGAGACTTCGGATTCGATCATTCGGAAGTACCTCCGGCCGCGGGACCTCTCCGCGCGGCCCGTTCGAGCTCGGCCCGGTAGCGATAGTGGAGCGACACCATGTAGAGCAGGAACGCCGCGCCGGTCGCCCCGTAGGCCAGCCAGACGAAGCTCCAGCCGCCCTGGATCGTGCCGGCGAAGACGGCGGTCCCCGCCAGCGCGGCGAGCACCACCTCGGGGCTGGTGGCCGGCGGCGGCGGCGCCAGCTCGCGCTCCAACCTGAGCGTCGCGATGCGCGAGCGCAGCGCGACCATGCCGGCGGCGAGAAACAGCACTCCGAAGGCGTTGATCCGCAGCGGAGCGTAGAAGGAGGACGATACCGTCGACGGATTCGACTGGAGCTGGTGGAGCGAGTTCCACCACTTCACCGAGTAGTAGACGATCGGCACGTCCACCGCCGCGATGATCGTGGCGACCGACGACCAGACCGCCCGCCGGGTCGGGTCGTCGACGAAGCGGCGCAGGGCGAGGATGCCGACGAAGGCGAAGTCCAGGATCGCCATGCTGGTCAGGCGCGGATCCCAGTCCCACCAGACGCCCCAGGTGGGCTTCGCCCAGATGCTCCCCTGGAGGCACAGCAAGAGCCCGAGCACCACGGCCACCTCGACCGAGGCCTCGAGCCAGCAGTCCCACCGCCAGCGGTTGCGCACCAGGAACGCCACGCCGCACACGAAGGTGGACGTGAAGACGAGCATCGCCACCCACGCGGTCGGTACGTGGACGTACAGGATGCGCTGCACCTGCCCCATGTACTCCTCGGGCGGGGCGACGAACAGGCCCCACCACGAGCCGACGAGGAGCAGGAGAAACCCGAAGGCGGCGAGCCCGTAAGCGACTTTCGCGGTTCGCTCGCTCATGATTCCTATTCTTCCACCACGCGGTCGAAGAGCAGACCGCAGGCCAACCAATATAGTGCATCGAAGCTCGCCAGAAGGACGAGCCACGACTTCGCCAGGTGCATCGGGTCGCCCAGGATGAGCAGCGACGTGGCATTGACGCTCGCCACCAGCGCCGGCACGACGAGCGGGTAGAGGAGCAGCGGCAGCAGGACCTGGCCGGCCCGCGCCTGGGAGGACATGGCGGCGTAGAGGGTGCCGGGTGCCGCGAGGCCCGCGGCCCCGAGCATGACAACGCCGACCAGCGCCCAACCTCTTCCCGTGCCCGCGTCGTAGAGCCCGATCATCACCGGCAGCAGCCCGATCCCCAGGAGCGTGAGCCCGATGAAGTTGGCGATCGCCTTGCCGTAGAAGAGGGCGACGGGCGAGGCGGGCAGCAGCAGCAGGCCCTCGAGGGCGCCCTGCTCCATCTCCCGGTGGAACCCCTCGGACAGCGACAGGGTCGACGCGAGCAGAAGCCCCAGCCACAGGAAGCCCGCCGCGTGGCCGCGGAGCTCCACCGGATCGGGAGCGCTGCCGGCGAAGCTGAACAGGAAGAGCGCGGCCCACCCGAACGCGAGCGTCGCCACGAAGTGGGCGCGGGTGCGCCACTGGAGCAGGAGCTCCTTGGCCAGGGCGGCCCCGAGCTGGCTCACGGTCCGTCCTCCCGGTGCTCTCCCACGGTGCCCGCCCGGGGCGGGCCTCCACTCTCGATCTCGGTCGCCGCCCCCGCCCAGACGATGCGCCCGGCGTCGAGCCGGATCGCCCGGTCGCAGAGCTCGCGCGCGCCCTCGAGCACATGGGTGACCAGGACCACCGTGGCCCCCCGCTCGCGGGCGCCGCGCACCAGCGAGTCGACCAGCGCGAAGCCCGCGGGGTCGAGCTGCGCGTACGGCTCGTCGAGGAGCAGGACCCGGGCGTCCTGGAGCAGCACGCGGGCGAGCGCGAGCCGTCGCCTGAGCCCCGCCGAGAGGTTCGAGACCGGGTCGTCGCCGCGCCCCTCGAGGCCGACCCGCGCCAGGAGACCGTCGAGCGGAGCCCGGGGCCGGCCCGCGCCCAGGAAGCGCTCCGCGATGCGCAGGTTCTCGGCCACGGTGAGCGCCTCGTAGGCGTGGAGCTGATGCGAGAGATAGGCGACCTGCCGCCGCACCCGCGTGCGCTCGGCGACCACGTCGAAGCCGGCGACCCGGGCGCTGCCCCGGCTCGGGCGGATGGCGGTCGCCAGCACGCGCAGGAGCGAGGACTTGCCCGAGCCGTTCCTGCCGGTGACCAGGAGGGCGCCGCCCTCGGCCATGCGCAGGCTCACGCCGACCAGCGCCCAGCGGCTGGCGAAGCGCCGGCCGAGGCCGGTGGTCTCGAGGATCGCGGGAGGCTCGGTCATGGATCGCCGCACAGGATACCCCGACACGGCGCCGTCACACCCGCGTTGTAGACTTCTTCGTCCCATGGACCGGGACGCCATCGTTCGCGCGCTCGCCGAGGTCGCCGAGACCGCGGCGGAGACGCTCGAGCTCCAGGACGTCTTCGAGCGGGTCGCCTCGTCGATCCGCGCGATCATCCCGTTCGACAACATGGGCGTGGTGCGCATCGTCGACGGCGACCGCGCGGTGCTCCACGCCACGACCGTCCCGTGCGAGGAGGCGCCCGGCGAGTGCTCGGGGCCGGTGCCGCTGACCCACTGGTCGCCGCGGGTGCGCCCCCAGCCCGGTCCGGTGCCTCGGATCGACGACGCGGAGGCCGAGCTCGACCCGGACTTCCCGGGCGACCGGGAGATCCTCGCCGGCGGCGTGCGCTCGGCGCTCTGGGAGCCCTTCCGGCCCGCCGAGGCCTTCACCGGCGGCGTCTGGCTCTCCGCCTACGGCGAGCGGGCCTTCAGCGCCGAGCACCAGGAGATCCTCGGCCCGATCGCCGCCCTGCTCGGCTCGGCGGTCGACCACTGGCGGATCTGGGACGCGGAGCGCCGGCGCCGCGAACGGCTCGAGCGGCTGGAGGTGCTCTTCGGCACCCTCGCCGAGGCCCTCGACGTGCGCGAGGTCTTCGAGCGGATCTCCCAGGCGGTGCAGCCGGTTCTGCCCCACCACGCGCTGGTTCTGACCGAGCTCGACGACGAGGGGACCTCCTTCCGGATGGTGGCGATGGCGGGCGAGCAGGACGCCCGGGTCCCCGACGCGCCGGTGCCCCTGACCGGCGACGAGGTCGCCGCCCGCCTCAAGGACCACGAGATCCTCCGCGACATCCTCGAAGAGCTCCGCCGACCACCCCGCGCAACCGGCTGGGCCGGGAGAGCGGCATGCGCTCGTGGCTGCGGGTGCCGGTCCGGCGCTGGGGCGAGGTCCGCGGCTCCCTCGTCTTCTTCCATCGCGAGCCCGATCGCTTCGCGCCCGAGGACGTGGAGGTGGCCCGGCGCATCGCCGACCGCATCGCGCTCGCCCTCTCGCACCACCGCCTGGCCGAGGAGGAGCGGATCGCCGCCGAGGCGTGCGAGCGCGCCCGGCGCCTCGAGGCGACGGTCGAGACCCTGACCCGCGAGCTCGAGGCCCGCGGCCAGAGCCGCGTCGTCGGCGTGTCGCGCTCCTGGCGCGAGGTCCTGATGCAGGTCGGCCGGGTGGCGGCGTCCGAGACCACCGTGCTCGTGACCGGCGAGTCGGGCACCGGCAAGGAGGTGGTCTCGCGGCTCGTCCACCACGGCTCGCCGCGCGCCGGGCGCCCGTTCGTGGCGATCAACTGCGCCGCCCTCCCCGAGCAGCTCCTGGAGTCCGAGCTCTTCGGCCACGAGAAGGGCGCCTTCACCGGCGCCGTGGCGACCAAGGTCGGGCGCCTGGAGCAGGCGGCGGGCGGCACCCTGTTCCTCGACGAGATCGCCGAGATGAGCCCGATGCTCCAGGCGAAGCTGCTGCGGGTGCTCCAGGAGCGCGAGTTCCAGCGCGTCGGCGGCACCCGGACGATCAAGGCCGACGTGCGGGTGATCGCCGCGACCAACCGCGACCTGACCGCCGCCATGGCCCAGGGCCGGTTCCGCGAGGACCTCTACTACCGGCTGGCGGTGTTCGAGATCCATACGCCGGCGCTGCGCGAGCGCCCGGAGGACGTCCTGCCGCTCGCCGAGGCCTTCCTCGAGGAGCTCGCGCCCTCCATGCCGCGGCCGGCGGCCGGGATCTCGCGCGACGCCCGCGAATGGCTCCTCGCCTACCCCTGGCCGGGCAACGTCCGCGAGCTCAGGAACGCCATCGAGCGCGCGATCCTGCTGTGCGACGGCGGCCTGATCAGCCGCGAGCACCTGCCGGCCGCGGTCGGCCGGCCGGAGGAGGCCAGGACGCCGGGCGGCAACGGCGCGCTCGACCCGGCGGCCGCCCTGCCGCCGGGGGGCGTCGATCTCGAGAACTTCGAGCGCGGCTTCGTCGAGAAGGCGCTCGAGCGCACCCGCGGCAACAAGGCCAAGGCCGCCCGCCTCCTCGGCCTCACCCGCTCCCAGCTCTACTCCCGGATCGAGAAGTACGGGCTCGGGTAGACGCCGGCTCCTCCTGCTGGTTTCTCGACAGAGTGTCGATTTTCAGACACTTCGGCCACCGAGCGAACCTTCCTGCCTGCCGCGCGTAAGTCTCTTGCATCCCGGTCGTTGCGTCGTGGCGACCGGTGCGTGACCCGACTGGCACGTTCCTTGGGAAGAGAGGAACCGTCCAGTCCCGGACCCCGCGGTCCGGCGGCGGACGGAAGACCGAGGGGCGGGGATGTCTAAATGACGGCCCGCCGCTCGTCATAGGTACATGACCGGGGACACGCGAATGAGTCAGTCCAACGTAGAGCGGGTGATCGGGCGGCTGGTGACGGACGAAGGGTTCCGGCGCCGGTTCTTCGAGGATCCGGTGAGCGCGATCCGCCAGGCCGTCGAGGCCGGCTGCGAGCTCAACGCCTGCGAGGCGCGGGCCCTGGTCGCCATCGACCCCGATCAGGTCGAGCGCTTCGTCGAGGCGCTCCACCCGTGCATCCAGAAAGTCGAGCTCCAGGGAGGGCGTACGTGAGCTTCATTCGATATCGAACTCCGCCTCGAACCGAAGAGGCGTCTGGCGCATTCTTGCCTTCGGCGCATTCGTTCCGGGCTGCCGCCATCGCGGCGCTCCTCTGTTTCGGCACCCTGGCCACGCCGGCCGCTCGCGCGGCCGACGCCGGTGAGGGCCAGCCGTTGACCCTCGAGCAGGCGATCGAGCGCGCGCTCGACAAGAACGAGAGCATCGTCGTCGAGCGCGCCGCCTTCGACGCCGCCGACGCCGCCGTCAGCGGCGCCCACGGCGCCTACGACCCGCAGCTCGCGGTCGCCGCCGGCTGGGAGAAGGTGACGGCGCCGGTCAACTCTTCGTTCTCGGGCGCCCCGGCGGGCGAGCTCGCGCCCACCGACCGCACCGCCGAGGTGAGCGCCTCGCTCGAGCAGCTCCTGCCGACCGGCGCCTCGGTCTCGGTCAGCTCCGGCTCCTCGCGGGTCTCGACCAACGGTTCCTTCGTCTTCCTCTCGCCGGCCTACCAGAGCCAGCTCGGGGTCGAGGCGCGCCAGCCGCTCTTGCGCGACCGGGCGATCGACTCGGCGCGCTTCGGGCTCAAGGTGGCGGCCGCCGACCGCGACCGGGCGGCCGCGTCGCTTCGCCGGCAGGTCACGGAGACCGTGGCCGCGGTGGAGCAGGCCTACTGGACGCTGGTCGCGGCGCGCCGCGCGGTCGGGGTCGAGAGGGAGGCGATGGACCTCGCCGGCCAGCAGCTCTCGGAGACCAAGATCCGCATCGAAGCCGGCTCGTCGCCCGAGACCGAGAGCGCGCAACCGCGGGCCGAGATCGAGCGCCGGCGGGGCGACCTGCTGGCCGCCCAGGAGGCCGCCTCGCGCGCCGAGAACGCGCTCAAGCGCTTGATCCTGGGGGCCGAGGACGACCTGTGGGCGGTCCGCCTCGAACCGGTCGAGAAGGCCGAGACCGCGGTCCGGCCGGTCGACGTCCAAGACGCGATGACCCGGGCCCTGGCGTCTCGGCCCGAGCTCGCCGTCGCCGAGGCCGGCCTCGAGCGGCGCCGGGTGGAGAGCGCCTTCGCCAGAAACCGCATCCTGCCCGCCTTGGACCTCGTCGCCTCCTACGACCGCTTCGGCCTCGCGGGCTCTCTCAACGGCTCCAGCTCGGGAATTCCAGGGCTCCCGAACGAGGTTCCGAAAGGGCTCGAGGGCAACCTGGGCGACACCTTCGACCAGCTCGCCAACGGCGACTTCGACGACGCCCGGGTGGAGCTCCAGCTCCAGGTCCCGATCGGCAACCACACCGCGCGGGCGAACGCCCGGATCGCCGCCGACACCGAGCGGCAGGCCGAGGCCGACCTCGCGGGCACCCGGAAGACCATCCGCGCCGAGGTCCTGGACGCGGCGGCGGCCCTCGACACGGCCGCCGGCCGGATCGACGCCGCCCGCGCCGAGCGCGAGGCGGCCCAGGTCCAGCTCTCGGCCGAGCAGGACCGCTTCTCCGCCGGGCTGTCGACGAACTTCCTGGTCCTCACCCGCCAGAACGACCTGGCGAGCGCCCGGCTCACCGAGATCCAGGCCCTGACCGACTACCGCGCCGCGCTCGTCGAGCTGGCGCGCGCGACCGGCTCGCTGCTCGCCGAGCGGCACGTCGAGATCGAGTAGCACCCGCAACGAGGAGATCCACCATGGCAAAGCGAATGACTCTCATGCTCGTCGTCGTGGCCGTCGTCGTGACGGCTCTCGGCACGGTGAAGTTCCGGCAGGTCCAGGCGGCGATCGCCCAGGGCAAGGGGTATCAACCGCCGCCCGAGGCGGTCACCACCGTCACCACCGAGGAGGCGCGCTGGGACGCGACGCTCTCCGCCGTCGGCACGGCGGCGGCGGTCCACGGCGTGACGGTCGCCGCCGACTTGCCCGGGATCGTCGTGCGCATCGGCTTCGATTCCGGCGCGACGGTCCGCAAGGGCGACGTGCTGCTCGAGCTCGACACCCAGCAGGAGAAGGCGCAGCTGCGCTCCGCCGAGGCCGAGCGCGACCTCGCCAAGACCCAGCTCGGCCGGATGCAGACCCTGCGCGACAAGGGGGTGACCTCCCAGGCCGAGCTCGACGACGCCAGCTCGAAGCTGACCCAGGCCGAGGCCCGGGTCGGCGAGATCCACGCCACGATCGAGCGCAAGACGATCCGGGCGCCGTTCTCGGGCGTCCTGGGCATCCGCCAGGTCGACCTCGGCCAGTACCTCGCGGGCGGCGACCCGATCGTGCCGCTCCAGTCGCTCCACCCGATCTTCGTCAACTTCTCGCTCCCGCAGCAGCAGGTCACCCGGCTGGCGGCGGGGACGCCGGTGACGGTCAAGGTCGAGGGGCCGGCGCAGGCGGCCGCGAGCGAATCGACGGCCCTCGCGGGCAAGGTCACGGCGGTCGACTCCGTGGTCGACCCCGCGACCCGCAACGTCCAGGTGCAGGCGACCTTCGACAACCCGAACGAGGTGCTCAAGCCGGGCATGTTCGTCGAGGCGCAGGCGCACCTCGGCCAAGGCTCGGCGGTCATCGCCTTGCCCGCTTCGGCGATCAGCTACGCGCCCTATGGCGACTCGGTCTACGTGGTCGGCGACCTGAAGGGACCGGACGGCAAGACCTATCGCGGCGTGCGCCAGCAGTTCGTCACGCTGGGCGCCTCGCGCGGCGACCAGGTGGCGGTCGTCTCCGGGCTCGAGCCCGGCCAGGAGGTCGTGACCTCGGGCGTCTTCAAGCTGAGGAACGGCGCGGCGGTGCTGGTGAACAACGAGGTGCAGCCGGGCAACGACCCGACGCCCAACCCCACCGACAGCTAAAGCTTCTCTCCGATCACTTCGACAGAGGAACTCGGTCACTCCCATGAAGATCACCGACCTGTTCATCAAGCGGCCCGTGCTGGCGATCGTCGTCAACCTGGTCATCCTGATCGCCGGCATCCAGGCGGTGCGCTCGCTCTCGGTGCGCCAGTACCCGCGCAGCGACGTCGCCGTGATCACGGTGACGACCGCCTACGTGGGCGCCAACGCCGACCTGGTGCGCGGCTTCATCACCACCCCCTTGGAGCGCGTCATCGCGAGCTCCGACGGCATCGACTACATGGAGTCGTCGAGCACGCAAGGGGTGTCGACGATCACCGTCCACCTGAAGCTCAACTACGACACCAACGCGGCCCTGACCCAGGTCCAGTCGAAGGTCGCCCAGGTGCGCAACGACCTGCCGCCCGAGGCCGAGGCGCCGATCATCCAGCTCCAGACCGCCGATACCCAGTTCGCGGCCATGTACATCGGCTTCTCCTCGGGGGACCTCGACCAGAACCAGGTCTCCGACTACCTGACCCGCGTCGTCCAGCCGAAGCTCTCGGCGATCAGCGGCGTGCAGAAGGCCGACATCCTGGGCGACCGCACCTTCGCCATGCGCATCTGGCTCGAGCCGGACAAGATGGCGGCCCGCGGCATCTCGCCCACGGACGTGCGCCAGGCGCTCGCCCAGAACAACTACCTCTCGGCGCTCGGCCGGACCAAGGGCTCGATGGTGTCGGTCAACCTGGTGGCGAACACCGCGCTCCAGACCGCCGACGAGTTCCGCCAGCTGGTGGTCAAGGAGAAGGACGGCGTGTTGGTGCGCCTGGGTGAGATCGCCGAGGTGCAGCTCGGCGCCGAGAGCTACGACTCGGAGGTCCGCTTCACCGGCCAGACCGCGGTCTTCATCGGCGTCTGGGTGCTGCCCACGGCCAACTCGCTCGACGTCATCGGCCGGGTGCGCGACACCCTGCCCGAGATCGAGTCCGAGCTGCCGGCCGGGATGAAGGTGGCGATCGCCTACGACTCGACGAGCTACATCCAGGACGCGATCCACGAGGTGCTCAAGACCCTCTCCGAGACCCTCTTGATCGTCATCCTGGTGATCTTCCTCTTCCTGGGCTCGGTGCGCTCGGTGCTCATCCCGGTGGTCGCGATCCCGATCTCGCTGGTCGGCGCGGTCTTCTTGATGCTGGTCGCCGGCTTCACGATCAACCTGCTGACGCTTCTGGCCATCGTCTTGTCGGTCGGCCTGGTGGTCGACGACGCCATCGTCATGGTGGAGAACGTCGAGCGCCACCTCCACCTGGGAGCGACGCCGTTCCGGGCGGCGATCGACGCGGCCCGCGAGCTCGCCGGCCCGATCGTCGCGATGACCATCACGCTCGCGGCGGTCTACGCGCCGATCGGCATCCAGGGCGGCCTGACCGGCTCGCTGTTCCGGGAGTTCGCCTTCACCCTGGCGGGCGCGGTGGTCATCTCCGGCGTCGTGGCCTTGACGCTCTCGCCGATGATGGGCTCGAAGCTGCTCACCGCCGGCGCCACCGAGCGCGGCTTCGCGGGGATGATCAACCGCCACTTCGAGACCGTCCGGCGCACCTACGCGCGGCTGCTCACGGGCACCCTCGCCTACCGGCCGGTGGTGCTCGTGCTCTGGGGCCTGGTGGCGCTCCTGATCGTGCCGTTCTACCTGTTCTCGCAGAAGGAGCTCGCACCCACCGAGGACCAGAGCGTGGTCTTCGGCATCGTCCAGGCGGCGGCCAACTCGACCCTCGACCAGACCAGGCTCTACACCGCCCAGGTCGAGAAGGCCTTCGAGTCCGTGCCGGAGATGGTGCGCACCTTCCAGGTCACCTTCCCCAGCGGCGGCTTCAGCGGCCTGGTCACCAAGCCCTGGAGCGAGCGCGAGCGCGGCATCGAGCCGATCCAGCTCGAGGTCGCGAGCAAGGTGGCGAAGATCCCGGGCGTACGGGTGATCCCGCTCGTGCCGCCGGCGCTTCCCGGCGGCGGCGACTACCCGGTGGACTTCGTCATCGCCTCGACCCGCGACCCCCGGGAGCTGGTCAAGTTCGCCAACCAGCTCGTCCAGAAGGCCAACCAGAGCGGCATGTTCATCTACGCCGACTCGGACCTGAAGTTCGACCAGCCGCAGGCCGAGGTGGTCTTCGACCGCGACAAGCTGCGCTCGGAAGGGGTCGACCTCTCCCAGGCCGGGCGCGACCTCTCGACCATGCTCGGCGGCAACTACGTCAACCGCTTCAGCATCCAGGGGCGCAGCTACAAGGTGATCCCCCAGATCCAGCGCGCCGAGCGCCTGACCCCGGACCAGCTCTCCGAGATCTACATCAGCGGGCCCGGCGGGAAGCTCGTGCCGCTGTCGACCTTCGCGACCTTGAAGACCACCACCGAGCCGCGCGAGCTCAAGCGCTTCCAGCAGCTCAACGCGGTGCGGATCCAGGGGGTGATCCCGCCCGGGGTCTCGCTCGACAAGGCCTTGGGCTTCCTCGAGGAGCAGGCGCACGAGATCCTGCCCCAGGGCTTCACCATCGACTACGCCGGCGAGTCGCGCCAGCTGCGCACCGAGGGCAGCAAGTTCCTCGGCACCTTCGGGCTCTCGGCGATCCTCATCTACCTGGTGCTGGCGGCGCAGTTCGAGAGCTTCCGGGACCCGTTCATCATCCTGGCGGGCTCGGTGCCGCTCGCCCTCGCCGGCTCGCTCGCGTTCTCGTTCCTCGGCTTCACCACGCTCAACATCTACAGCGAGGTGGGCCTGATCACCCTGGTCGGGCTGATCGCCAAGAACGGCATCCTGATGGTCGAGTTCGCCAACCAGCTCCAGGCGCGGGGGGTGGCGAAGCTGGCGGCGATCATCGAGGCGTCGAGCACGCGGTTGCGGCCGATCCTGATGACCACCGCGGCCACGGTGGTCGGCCACACGCCCCTGATCCTCGCCTCGGGGCCGGGGGCCGGAGCCCGGAACTCGATCGGCATCATGCTGGTCTCGGGCATGATCATCGGCACCGCCTTCACGCTCTTCGTGGTGCCCTCGATCTACATGCTGGTGGCCCGCACGCGGGCGGTCGAGCCCATGGAGGAGGAGCCCGAGGTGCCGGTCCTCGAGGAGACGATCCCGAACCTGGCCGGTATGGCCAGGTGAGGCGCGGCGAAGGCGCGCCGGTCCCACCGCACGGCCTGGGGTAGCATTCGCGTCCAATGAACCCCGGGCCGTCTTCTTTCGAGGAAGTGCTGGCCGAGGAGCGCCGGGCGATCGGCACGGAGGGCGCCGCGGCGCCGGCCGCGCTGTGCATCTCGGGCGGCGGCATCCGGAGCGCAACCTTCGCCCTGGGCGCGGCTCAGGGCCTCGCCGGCCACGGCCTGCTCGAGCGCTTCGACTACCTCTCGACGGTCTCGGGCGGCGGCTACCTGGGCGGCCTCCTCTCCGCCTGGGCGCATCGCGCGGGCGGCATCGGCCGGGTCGCCTCGCGCCTGCGGCCGGGCGCTCCGGCGCCCGCTGCCGGCGAGGCCGATCCCGTCGCCCACCTGCGGGAGTACAACAGCTACCTCTCGCCGCGCCGTGGGGCGCTCTCCTCGGACACCTGGACCCTGGTCGCGACGGTCCTGCGCAACGTCCTCCTCAACTGGCTCGTCCTGCTACCGGTCCTGATGCTGGCCGCCCTGGTGCCGCGGCTCTACCTCGCGGCGCTCGCCTTCCCGGAGCAGATCTACCGCACGGTGCTGTTCGCCGGCGGCGCGCCCGACTACGCCGCGCCCGCCCTCAACGCCATCAGCGACTCCTTCTGGATCCACGACCTGCTGCCGGCGGCGAGCGCCCTGCTGTTTGCCTGCGCCTTGTTCAACATCCTGCGCTACCTGCCGGGGGTCGGCGGGCGCGACCACGGGCGAAACGCCTTCCTGGTGAACGTCCTCGCTCCGCTCGCCGGCTCGGTCCTCACCTTCCTGGCCTTCGACTCGCTCTTCTTCCTGGGCGACAACTTCGCCGACTACTCCCACTTGCCGTCGGTCGTGCTGTGGACCGTGGTGCCGGCGGTGGCGGCCTGGATCGGCTTCCTCCTCTTCCACCGGCGCCCGATCGGCGAGCGCTTCCGCCTCCTCTTCGGTCCCTTGTCGCTCGCCATCCCGTTCATGGCGGCGGGCACCGGCGCCGCCGCCTGGATCACCACCAATTACCTGCTCTGGAGCCCGGACCCGGCGGCGAGCCTGACCTGGGCCGAGTACGTGACGATCGGGCCGCCGGCGATCCTGCTCGGCTTCTGCTTCGGCACGGTCCTGTTCGGCGGGCTCTCGAGCCGCTTCCTTTCCGACCGGGACCGGGAGTGGATGGCACGAGCGGTGGGCAACGTCCTGATCGCCTCGATCGCGTGGTTCGCCGTCGCCGGCCTGGTGCTGGTCGTGCCGCGCTGGGCACTCCACCGCGAGTGGCTCGATGGGGTGCTCGCGGCGCTCGGAACCGCCGCCGCCGCGGTGAGCGCCCTCGGCGGATGGCTCTCCTCGGGCGGCGGCGGGGCCGCCCGGGCGCAAGGGCGGCGCGCTCGGGCGCTGGGTCGTGGCGCGGATCGCGCCGCTCCTCTTCATCGCCTGCCTGGTGGCCGGGCTCGCCATCTCGACCGACCTCCTGCTGCTCGCCGTCGGCCACGTGCCCGGGCTGCGCGGCTTCGCGGGCCTCCAGGTGCGCGACGCCCACGGCGCCCCCCTCGGCTGGCGCGCGCACTACCAGATCCTCCAGTTCTCGAGCCCCGAGCTGCTCGTGGTCGTGGCGCTCGCCCTCGCCCTCGCCGCCTGGGTGGCGGCGCGCTACATCAACATCAACACCTTCTCGCTCCACGCCATGTACCGCGACCGGCTGGTGCGCGCCTACCTGGGAGCCTCGAACCCGGAGCGGAGCGCCCACGGCTTCACCGGCTTCGCGGTCGACGACGACCTGGCCATGTCCGAGCTCGGGCCCGACCTCGCCGGCGGTGCCGAGCCCGGCGGCCCGGCGCCCCGCCAGCCGCTCCACGTGGTCAACCTCACGCTCAACCTGGTGGCGCCCGGCCGCCTGGCCTGGCAGCAGAGGAAGGCCCGCTCCTTCACCGTCACGCCGCTCGCCGCCGGCAGCCCAGAGCTCGGCTACCGGCCGGCGGCGCTCTACGGCGGCGGCATCACCCTGGGCACCGCGGTGGCGATCTCCGGCGCCGCCGCCAGCCCGAGCATGGGGTACCACTCCTCGCCCGTAGTGAGCTTCATCATGACGCTCTTCAACGCCCGCCTGGGCTCCTGGCTGGGCAACCCCGGGCCCGCCGGGGAGGGGACCTGGCGCGAGGCCGGGCCGCGCTCGGCGGTGCGCTCGCTCCTCAAGGAGGCCCTCGGCCTCACCTCGGACCGGAGCGAGTACGTCTACCTCTCCGACGGCGGCCACTTCGAAAACCTCGGGCTCTACGAGATGGTCGCCCGCCGCTGCCGCTTCCTGCTGGTGCTCGACGGCGGCTGCGACCCTGGATTCACCTACGACGACCTGGGCAACGCGCTGCGCAAGATCCGCATCGACCTGGGCGTGCCGGTCATCTTCGAGGACCGGCTCACGCGCGGGCTGCGCGAGCGCACCCACCGCTGCTCGGTGGCGACGGTCCGCTACTCGGCGGTCGATCCGGCGGCGGCCGACGGCACCCTGGTCTACGTCAAGCCGATGCTCCTCGGCAACGAGCCGCCGGACGTCGCGAGCTACGCCGCCGCGCATCCCGGCTTCCCGCACCAGGGCACCGGCGACCAGTGGTTCGACGAGTCGCAGACCGAGAGCTACCGGATGCTCGGCCTCGAGACGATCGAGGAGATCTGCCGCGGGCTCGAAGGGAGCGGCCTCGACGACCTCCGCCGCCACCTCGAGACGATCTACCTGGACCCGGAACCCACAGGAAGAAGCCCTTCGCCAGCCCCCTGAGCCGGCCCGTGTCGATCCGGGGGGCGTCCGTTCGTCGTCTGGTCGGGACCGGAGCGAGCGGGCGTGCCGCGGCGACCGGCTCTCATCTCGACTCGAATCGGTTCGATCGACACCGATGCCCCTCGCGGGCATCGACAATGCAAAGAGGAGATCCCCATGACCAGAGAACGCGCGATCCAGATCACGGTCCTGCTGCTCCGCGTGGTGGCGGCGCTGCTCTTCGTCCAGGCGGGTGGCATGAAGCTCTTCGGCTGGTTCGGCCTGATGCCCGGGGGGCCGGTGAAGCTGGTCTCCGAGATGGGCCTGGCGGGGGTGCTCGAGGTCGCAGGCGGCGCCCTGATCTTCGTCGGGCTCTTCACGCGGCCGGTCGCCTTCGTCCTCTCGGGCGAGATGGCGGTCGCCTACTTCCAGGGCCACCAGCCGACCGGCTTCTGGCCGATCCAGAACCACGGCGAGCCGGCGGTGCTGCTCTGCTTCATCTTCCTGTTCCTGGCGGCCTACGGCGCGGGCGAGTACAGCCTCGACGGCCTGATCCGGCGGCCCCGGGCGGGAAGCGGCCGAACGATCTCGGCCCCGAGTGTCGATTCCGCCGCCCGCGGTTCGTCGTCCAGGTAGAGCCGGGGGACGAGCCGGGCGAGGCCGCCCGCGTCCCCCGCCTCCATGACCCGACGCGGACCCGCGACGCGAACGAACAGGAGACAGGCCCATGCGCTACATGATGATCGTCAAGGCCACGCAGGACTCGGAAGCCGGCCTCATGCCGAGCGCGGAGCTGATCGCCAAGATGGCGGCCTACCACGAGGAGCTGGCGAGGGCCGGCGTGCTCCTCGACGCCTCGGGCCTCCAGCCGAGCTCGAAGGGCTGGCGCGTCCACTACTCCGGCGAGAAGCGCACCCTGGTCGACGGCCCCTTCTCCGAGACCAAGGAGCTCATCGCCGGCTACACGATGATCCAGGTGAAGTCGCGGGAAGAGGCGATGGAGTGGAGCCGCCGCTTCCCCAACCCCGCGATCGACGGCGGCCAGGGCGAGATCGAGGTGCGCCGGATCTTCGAGCTCGACGACTTCGAGCCGAGCGACGCCGTCGACCGCTTCCGCGAGATCGAGGCGGGCAACCCCCGTTACTGAGAGATTCTGACCGCAGGATTCAGACGAAAGGAACCCCGATGCCCCAGCTCGACGTGTACCTCACCTTCGACGGCAACTGCGCCGAGGCGATGCGCTTCTACGAGCGCACGCTCGGCGGCAAGCTCGAGACCCTCATGACCTTCGGCGAGTCGCCGATGGCCGACCAGTGCCCGGCGGGCGCCGAGGACCGCGTCATGCACGCCCGCCTGAACCTGGGCGACCGTGCCCTCATGGCCTCCGATGCCATGGTGGACCAGCCCTACGAGGGGATGAAGAACGTCTCTCTGACGCTCCTCTACTCGACGGTGGCCGAGGCCGAACGGATCTTCGGCGTCCTGGCCGAGGGCGGCCAGATCACCATGCCCTTCCAGAAGACGTTCTGGTCGCAAGGCTTCGGCATGGTGGTCGACCGCTTCGGCACGCCCTGGATGGTCAACGGCCCGGAGGCCGGAGGCGGCGCGTGATCACGGTCGCGGAGCTCGTGCAGGAGCTCGACCGCGAGGGGAGCTCGACCCGCCGCGTGCTCGAGCGGGTGCCGGAGGAGCACCTCGACTGGCGGCCGCACGAGAAGTCGCTGACCCAGGGGCAGCTCGCCATGCACGTGGCGACGCTGCCCCGGGTGATCGCCGAGATGTCGACCCGGCCGACGTTCGACGCCGACCGGGAGATCCCGCGGCCGGGCGCGGAGAGCGTGGCGGCGCTGCTCGCCGTCTTCGACGAGAGCCTGGCGCGGGCGCGAGAGGTGATCGCCGCGATGGACGACGGCGACCTGGCCTCGCCCTGGAAGATGACCCGAGGCGACCGGGTGCTGATGGAGATGCCGCGCGCGGCGCTCCTGCGCACCGTCCTTTTCAACCACTGGTACCACCACCGCGGCCAGCTCACCGTCTACCTGCGGCAGACCGGAGCCCTCGTCCCCGCGGTCTACGGCGACAGCGCGGACGAGAGACCGCTCGCTGGATAGCTTGCGGCCGAACCTCCGGCACCGAACAAAGACACATTCCAAGGAGACCGAACGATGCGATGCCTGGTGATCGTCGAGGCGACCGAGGAGTCCGAGGCCGGCGTGATGCCGAGCGAGGAGCTCCTCACCGCGATGGGCAAGTTCAACGAGGAGCTGGTCGCGGCCGGCGTGATGCTCGCGGGCGAGGGGCTCCACCCGAGCTCGAAAGGGGCCCGCGTCCACTTCGAGGGCGGCAAGAGTACGGTGATCGACGGGCCCTTCACCGAGACCAAGGAGCTCGTCGCCGGCTTCTGGATCTGGCAGGTCGCCTCGCTCGAGGAGGCGATCGAATGGGCGAAGCGCGCCCCGATGACCGCGGGCGGAGGCGACGAGGCGATGCTCGAGATCCGGCCGTTCTTCGAGCTCGAGGACTTCGGCGAGGCCTTCACCCCCGAGCTCCGCGAGCAGGAGGAGCGCATGCGCGACCAGATCGAGGAGCGCTCCAAGTCGTGAGCGCCCCGGATCGAGGCTCGGACCCGAGCTCCTAGCTCTGGCATCGGAGGGCGCGCTCGGCTATCGTTCGCAGGGCAGCTCAAACGCAAGCGACGGGAGGGGAACCGGCATGCGGATCATCGTCATCGGAGGGACCGGCACGATCGGGCGGGCGGTCGTCGAGGCGCTCGCGCCGCGCCACGAGGTTCTCTCGGTGGGCCACCGCCACGGCGAGCTCCGGGCCGACATCACCTCGACGGGCCTCGATCGAGGAGCTGTACGAGGCCGTCGGGTCGTTCGACGCCCTGGTCTCGGCCGCGGGGGCGGTGCGGTTCAAGCCGCTCGCCGAGCTCACCGACGAGGACTTCCGGGCGAGCCTCGGCGACAAGCTGATGGGGCAGGTGAACCTGGTGCGCCTCGGCCTCGGCCGGGTCACCGACGGCGGCTCGTTCACCCTGACCAGCGGCACCCTCGCGCAGCACCCGATGGTCGGCGGCGCGGCGATCAGCCTGGTCAATGCCGGCCTCGAGGGCTTCGTGCGCGGGGCGGCGCTCGAGGCGCCGCGCCGGGTGCGGGTGAACGTGGTGAGCCCGCCCTGGGTCTCGGAGACCCTGGTGGCGATGGGCCGGGACGGGAGCGCCGGCCTGCCCGCCGCGACGGTCGCCCGCGCCTACGTCGCGAGCGTCGAGAGCCGGCGGACCGGCCAGGTCCTGGCCGCCCGGGACTTCGCGTCGGGGGATCCGTAGCGGGCCGACGAGCGCCCTCCGCGCCGCCGCCTTCCCCTGCTCAGGCCGGGTCAGGCCGGGCCCGGGGCGCCAGCCACTCGGGCGGCACGCGCACTCCTTCGCGCTCGTTGGTCCAGAGGACGGTGAGGATCCACCAGCGCTCGCCGTCGTGGTAGAGCTGGATGCTGTTGATCCCGCGGAACAGGACCTCCGCGTCGTCCGGGTGGCGACGGGCCTCGTAGACGCTCCGCACCCAGGCGATGGTGCCGAAACGCCCGACGTGGCGGGCCACCTCCATCTCGTAGAAGTCTTCGGCGGCGAAGAAGTCGGCGGTGTCGTCGAGCCATTGCTCAGGCGCCATCACCTGCAGCCTGGGCCGGCCGTCGGGGCCGACGCCGCTCCTCATGAGGCGCGCCGCCGGGTGGTGCAGCCGCAGCTCGCGCTCGCGGTCCCGCGGCCCCGCCGGACCGGAGATGGTCGCGTAGAGCTCGTCGATCACGGCTCCGATCTCGGAGAAAGCGTCCATGGCTCGTGGCCTCCGCGGCGAAGGCTATCCGAAACGGCTTGCCGAGGGCGTGGCCGGCGCCACTCCCGGGGGTGGGCTCGCGCTCCACCCTTCCGGACGGCGCGCGGCGGCCGCCGGCGCGCCATCATTTCGCCATGGCCCGAAATGACGAAGCGACCCCGCACGAGCTCACCCTGCCCCGGGCGGTGGGCGCCTTCAAGGCCCTCGGCCATCCGGCCCGCCTCCGGATCGTCGCCATGCTGCGCGAAGGCGAGCTCTGCGTCTGCCAGCTCACGGCGGCCCTGGGGCTCGCCACGTCCACGGTCTCCGGACACCTGGCCGAGCTGCGCCGCGCCGGCCTGGTCCAGGAGGCGAAGGAGGGGCGCTGGGTCCGCTACCGGCTGAGCCCGGACGAAGCAGGGCCGGTATGCCTCGGCCCGATCCTCGATCTTCTGGCCGACGACCCGACCGCCCGCGCCGATCGCGAGCTCGCCGCCGAGCTCAAGAACCGCTCGCCGGAGGCCCTGTGCGAAGCCGGCCTCGACCTGGCGGCGCTCGGCCTGGCCACGCGCGCCGGCGTGGGCCGAGAGAGCGCCCCGTGAACGGCTCCCACGCCCTCGACCGGCGGGGCGAGTGGCGACTGCTGGCGGTCCTGGTCGCGCTCCTGGTCGCCGTCGTCTTGCTGCCGGTGGCGTGGCCCCGCTTCGACCGGGCGCTCCTGGAGGGCCTGCTCCTCGTCCGCTGGTACGCGCGGGAGCACGTGATCCTCTGCCTCGTCCCGGCCTTCTACATCGCCGGCGCCATCGCGGTGTTCCTGGGCGGCGGGGCGGTCATGCGCTTCCTCGGGCCGGGCGCCAACCGCTTCGTGGCCTACGGTGTCGCCGCGGTGAGCGGCACGCTCCTCGCGGTCTGCTCCTGCACGGTGCTGCCGCTCTTCGCCGGCATCCACCGCCGCGGCGCCGGGCTCGGCCCGGCCACCGCGTTCCTCTACTCGGGGCCGGCGATCAACGTGCTCGCCATCACGCTCACCGGCAGCGTCCTCGGCTGGCGGATGGGGCTGGCCCGGGCGGTGGGCGCGGTGGTCTTCGCCGTCGTCGTGGGGCTCCTGATGGAGGCGATCTTCCGCCGCGAGGCGGGCGGCGGAGCCGCCGGCACCCTGGCCGCTCCGCCGACGGAGCCCGCGCCGCCGGTCGGGCGGAGCGCGGCCGTCTTCGCCTCGCTGGTCGCGATCCTGATCTTCGCCACCTGGGCCGCGCCCCGGGCGGAGACCGGCTTGGCCGCCGCGATCTTCGCCGCCAAGTGGTGGCTCACCGGCGCGGCCGCGCTGGCGCTCGGGGTCGGCCTCGTCGCCTGGCTCCGGATCGCCTGGTGGAAGCTGGCGGCGGGCGTCCTCGCCACCGCCGCCGCCGCGGCGCTCGCCCCCGGCCGGCCGCAGATCGCCTTCGCGGTCGGCGCCCTGGCGCTGGCGCTCGCGGCCGCGACGACCGCCGGCGAGGCCGGGCGCTGGTTCGAGTCGAGCTGGGGGTTCGCCAAGCAGATCCTGCCGCTCCTGTTCGCCGGGGTCCTGGTGGCCGGCGTCCTCCTCGGGCGGCCCGGCGGCGAGGGCCTCGTGCCCGCCGGCTGGGTGGCGGCGGCGGTGGGCGGCAACTCGCTCGCGGCCAACCTCTTCGCCGCCGTGGCCGGCGCCTTCATGTACTTCGCCACCCTGACCGAGGTGCCGATCGTCCAGGGCCTGCTCGGCCAGGGCATGGGCCAGGGGCCGGCCCTCGCTCTGCTCTTGGCCGGCCCCGCCCTGTCGCTCCCCAACATGCTGGTGATCGCGAGCGTCCTCGGCTGGCGGAAGACCTCCGTCTACGTCGCCCTGGTGGTGGTGATGGCCACCGCCGGCGGCCTCGCCTGGGGCGCCGCGGTCGCGAGCTGACCGATCTGAAAGGAGACCCGTCATGAAGCTACAGATCCTGGGCACCGGATGCCCGAGCTGCCGCCGCCTGAGCGAGCAGACGCAAGCTGCGGCGCGCAACCTGGGGCTCGCCTACGAGCTCGAGAAGGTCGAGGACCTCGACGCCATTCTCGACTTCGGGGTGATGATGACCCCGGCGCTGGCGGTCGACGGCGAGGTGAGGGTGAGCGGCCGGGTCCCCTCGGTCGCCGAGCTCGAAGCGCTCCTCGGCTGACTCCTGCGCTGCGACGCTCCGCCCGGAGCTCAGCCCGGCCCGGTCGCCGGCTTCTCCACCACGAAGACCAGGAACGGCCACAGGGGCACGCCGAGGCGCCGCTCGTAGACCACCCGCCCGCCCGCCGCTTCGAGGGCCGGCAGCACGCTCACCGAGCGGCAGCCCATCGAGAGCCAGTGGATGCGCCACGCCACCGCCTCGACCCAGCCGCCGAGCTTCCTCACCCACGGATTCTTCGGATCGACCGAGTGGGCGACGCCGATCCGGCCGCCGGGCCGGACGACGCGGTAGATCTCCCGCGCCGCCTTCGCCGGGTCGACGACCGGGCACAGGCTGTAGGTCGAGACCGCGGCGTCGAAGGCGCCGTCGGCGAAGGGCAGGTGCGCCATGTCGCCGGGCTCGAAGCTCATCCTCTCGGCGAGCCCGGCGCGGCCGGCCCGCTCCTTCGCCACCGCCAGCATCTCCGGGCTCAGGTCGAAGAGCGTCACCCGGCCCGCCGGCCCCACGCGGGCGGCGCTCAAGAGGGCGGTCGAGCCGGTGCCGGCGCCGCAGTCGAGCACCCGGTCGCCGGGGGCGACCGTCTCGCGCACCACCAGCTTTCGGCCCCGCTGGTCGGAGCGCGCGGTGATCAGGCCGTGCTCGAAGTCGTAGAAGCCCGCGATCCGCCCGTAGACGCCGCGGAGGGTTTCGATGTCCAAAGCCTGGCGCATGGGAGGTCCGATCTTACCGCGGTGCCCAGGGCCGGAGCAGGGGCCGTTCGCCTACAGCCGAGTAAGCCATCCGCCGATAGCCGCGTCGGCGATTCGCCGCTAGCCACTCGCGCATTGCAGCGACAGAATCGACCCTCTACCACCATCCGTGGTCGCGGCACCTCGCCATGCCCCGAGGCACGGAGACGATCCTCGTCGTCGAGGACGAGCCTCAGGTTCGCGGCCTGGTCAGCCAGATCCTCGAGGCTCAAGGCTACCGGGTTCTCGAGGCGGCCAACGGCGGCGAGGCGCTGGAGCTGGTCGCGGGCTCCGCTGCCCGGCCGGAGCTGCTCCTCACCGCCCTGGTGATGCCGGGCCTCGACGGCCAGGAAGTCGCCCGCCGGATGCGGGCCGAGCTTCCTGGCCTCAAGGTCCTGCTGATGTCGGGTTACGGCGACCGCCAGGTCGCGGCGCACTCCGGAGGGGCGAGGCTCCTACAGAAGCCCTTCGCCTCGGCCCTCCTCGCCCGAGCCGTCCGCGCCGCCCTCGACAACCCGAGCTACGAGACACCACCTCCGCAGCTGCCTGCGACGGTGTAGGCCGGGCCGTCGTCGCCGGCCCCGCCATCGGCCGAGTCGTGGGGGACGATCACGCTGAAGCTCGCGGTTCCCACGTTGCCGCTGGCATCGGACGCCGCCACGTGAATCGTGTAGACGCGACCGTTGCCGGTGCCGGAACGTTCCGCCCGAAGCTCGACCGAGCGGCAATCCGGCGCGATGGCGACGTCCTGCCCCGTCGAGCCGTCCCCGAGCGCGTTCGCCGGCTCGTCGCTCGTCACCGCGACGATCGTCACGTCGGCGGGCGAGACGTTCGGGTCCTGGTCGTCGGTGACGGCGAGGACGAAGTCGGAAACCGCCACGGTCTCCAGCTTGTGGCTCGGGGGCCAGAGGACGACCGGCTCGGTGGCGACCACGATCTGCGGCGGCACTCCGTCCGCTGCCCCCTCGAAGTCGCTCACCGCGTAGGCCGAGGTCTCGGCCACGTCGACACTCACCAGGTTGACGCCACTGCGGCCGTACATCAGCAGGCCCTTGACGAAATAGGGGCCGTCGACGCCGTTGTCACCGATCGCCTCGCCATCGAAGACGAACTGGATGTTCGTGGTGCCGGCGGGCAGCGTGGCCTGGCCGGTGTAGAACCCGAGCTCGGTGTTGTCGCGGTCGACCAGGCGCGCGCTCCAAGAGTAGAAGTCGGTGCGCGCCAGGGCGACCTCGACGTCGACGTGCAGCAGGTCGTACTTGCCGTTGCCGTCGGTGTCGACCCCGAAGTCGTTCGAGACGCCGGTCAGCACGATCGGCAGGCCCGACGAGCCGAAGGGGTCGAAGTCCACGGCCTGGTAGGGGCCGGTGGCCTGTGCCAGGTCGACCGCGTCGAGGGTCTCGAGCGTCGCCGGGTCGCGGACCACGACGCGGACGGTGTACGGACCGTCGAGCCCCAGGGCATTGATCACCGGACCCGGAAACTCCAGCCGGATGGTGGTCGGCCCGGCCGGGGCGACGAGCTGCGAGTCGGCGTAGACCACCGACGACGAGCCGGCGCCCCGCAGCACCCCGGTCAGCAGGTAGCTGCCGGCCTTGCCGACCTCGGCCCCGAAGTCGACCCTCAGCAGATCGTAGAGACCGTTGCCGTTGGTGTCGATTCCCTGGTCGCTCGACGGTCCCTGCGGCACGAGGAGCGCCGAGAACGAATCGGAGGAATACGGCCCGGTCGTGAACTGCAGGCCGTCGATCGTGGCGCCGTCGGCGTCGATCAGGTTGACGCTCCCCTCGTACGGGCCGTCGAGACCCGCGCGCCGGAGCCCGGCGCCGTCGAAGCGGAGCGCCACTTGGGCGGGGCCGGAGTCCAGGGTCTGGACGGTGCCGGCCTCGGCCAGCGTCTGCCCGTCCTTGCCGAGTGCGCCCTGGAGCCGCAGCTCGCTCGTCTGCCGGACATCGAGCGCGAGGGTCGCCTCGACGTAGTCGTAGAGGCCGTCGCCGTCCGCGTCGACCGCCGCCTCGGAGACCCCGGTGAAATGACCCGGAAGCTCGCCGAAGAGGGTGCGATCGTACGCCGGCGTCGCCAGGGTGACGGTGGTGAAGCCGGTGTCACCGAGGCCGTAGAGCACGAGGTCGTAGGGGCCGTCCTCGCCGGCGCGGTAGATCTGCTCGCCCGAGAACTGCACGGTGACGTCATAGGTGCCGGCGATCTCGTCGAGTCTCGCCTCGACCGGCAGCATCGACTCCCAGTCCGGCCGGTTGGCGATCGGCTGGCCGGCCTTCTCGAGGAAGGCCAGAACCAGGTACTGCCCTCCCACGTCGAGGCGTACCTCGACGTCCGCCCGGAGCGCCTCGGCGAGGCCGTCCGTGTCGTCGTCGACCAGGTCGTAGCCGGCGGTGCCGGTGAACGCGATGTCGGCCGTCTGCGCCGGCTGCGGACCCTCCGCGCCTTGGCCGATCGGTCCCGGCGGGCTCTTGTAGTCGTTCCGGCCCCAGGAGTCGTAGACGCTGCTGCCGCCGCGGGGATAGATCTTCCAGCCCTCGTCGGTCGGGAGGTAGGGGCCGTCCGCGTCGAGGCTCAACGAGGAGCGGTTGACGTTGGCGGTGATGAAGGCGTTCTGGCTCGAGTAGATGCCGTCGAAGGTGGCGTCGTAGTACTTCGAGCTCTTCAGCCGCAGGCTGTGGTTGGCGAAGAAGTAGCGATCGTAGCTCCCGCCACCGACCGGCTTGGCGTTGCCGGGGAAGGCCGGGTCGAGCGACGCCGCCCCGGAGGTGAGGAAGCCGAGATTGTGGGTGCCCTGGGGAACGAGCAGCGTCAGGCCGCCGACGCCCAGGGTCGCCGCCATGTTCTCGAACACCTGGCTGAAGACGTGGCAGTCCGCGTAGTCGCAGGTGAGCGGATCGGCGACCAGGTCGGTCCACGTGCACTTGAGCGGGCCGCCGAACCGGTAGCCGTAGCGCCAGTGGCCCTGGCCGTAGGAGTAGAGACCGCCCAGCAGGGAGGAGAGGATCGAGTCTTCGGAGCTCTGGCCGGCCGCCCAGCTCGTCGCCCGCTCGTACCAGCCGAGCCGCGGCGGATCGACCTGCGCGAGCGGCGTCGCCTTGGTCACGAACATCTTGCGGTGGACCTGGGGAAGGGCCTTGCCGTCGACCGTGAAGGTCAGTGCGACGTCGTAGACGCCGACGTTGCCGGGCATGGTCACGTTGACGTCCCCCTCGTAGCCCGACCAGGTCTCGACGCCGCTCAGAGAGGAGCCGGCCACCTGCCAGTCGACCCGCACCTCGGGGCTGAGCTGCGGGTTGCTCGGGCAGCGCTCGAGGGTCGCGTGGAGCCGCGCGCTGCCGGCCGGGCCGGCGGGGGCGGAAAACGGATAGTCGTCGTACGGGCCGATGTCGGTCGTCTCCGCGCAGGCGGCGTCGAACGACTGCTCGAAGATCGTGTCGATCGTGTCGGGGGAGGCGTAGTCGCGCACGGCGATCCGGTTGCCCGCGGTCGGCTCGAGCTTGAGAGCCACCGGGAGCTTGATCGGGATCACCAGCGCCACCCAGTCGATGGCGGTGCACCAGCGTCCCGTGCTCAGCGTGTCGACATTGATCTGCACCCGGTTGGCGACCGGCGCGGGTGCGCCGCCGGCCGCTGGGGCCGGGAACTTGATCTTGTCGATGCCGACGGTGAACGAGTTGAGCTTCCAGATCGAGTCGTCACCGGTCAGGGTGCCCAGGCTCTGGCCGTTGAACACGACCTCGTCGCTCTCGGGCGGCGGCGAGCCGTTCACGTCGACGTCGTAGGCGGGCATGATGACGGCCACCGAAGCGGGCACGACACCCTGCGCCACCAAGGCTCCCGGGTTCGCCAGGTAGCCGTTGGCGTCCACCGGGCCGACGGCCTGGTCGATCAGGACGTCGATGACCAGCGGATGGTTGGGATCGGTGTTGAACGTGCAGCCGGTGTCGAGGCCCGGCCCGTCGTCCGCCACGAAGACGTCCTCGGTCGGCGGATCGAAGGGCGAGGTGCGCAGCTGGAGCAGGCCGAGGGCCTTGCCCGGTAGGTCTTGGCCGAACGCCGGCGGCGCTCCGACCACGAGGGACAGCGAGAAGATTGCGAGCCCGAGGCTCGCGACGAACATCCTGGGACGACTCGGCATGATGGAGACTCCCTTGAAGGCTCGAGACTTCGGATACGGGTTGCCGCGCGCTTCGCGGTGCGCCGGCGCTCCCTCGCAAGAGGGAAGTTACGAATCTGCTGGCCGTGAAGGTTGAAGCGAACGACGTCAGAAGGAAACATGCGCCGGGGCGGGCCGGGACCCGTCCCGCGGGGTGGGGTCGCGGCGGCGGCGCCAGAAGGGCGAGTCCGGCCAGCGGCGCTCGCGGGCGTAGTGGCGCTCGAGGAGCTCCAGGTAGGCGCCGTAGTTGCGCTCCATCAGGTCGAGGTAGGCGAGGCGGGCCTCGGACCGGCCGGCGAGGAGATCGGTGACCGCGTGGCCACCGTAGAGGCCCGAGCCCATCGCCGCCGCGATGCCGTGCGAGGAGAGCGGGTCGTAGGCGGCCGCGGCGTCGCCGAGCGCGATCCAGCCGGCGCCCGCGATCCGATCGAGCCGCGAGCTCTCGGCCGGGAACACCCGGAGCGCCGCGCTCGCCCCGCCGCCCGGCCCGCCCGCCCGCTCGCGGGTGGCCGAGGTGCGGGCGAGGCGCCTCCGCCAGGCCCCGGGGTCGGCCTGGAGGAGCGAGCGATCGAGGAGGTCTCCGTCGCCGAAGAAGGCGACGGCCAGGCGGCCGCCCGAGAGCGGCGCCGAGTACCACCAGCCGTCCTCGACCGCTTCGATCAGGGTGGCCGAGTCCGCGACCGGCGCCGGCGGGCGGAGGATCGAGGCGATGCCCACCAGCCGGTCGGTCCGCCGCCGGCGGGCACCGAGCCGGCGGGCGAGGCTCGCTCTCCTGCCGGTGGCGTCGGCCACGAAGTCGGCCTCGAGGACCGCGCGGCCGGCGGCACCGGCCTCCCCCGCCGTCGCGAGCTCGAGGCGCCACCGCCCGCCGCCTCCCGCGGGATCCCGGCGGCAGGCGATCACCCGCGATCCCCAGCGCCACTCGGCGCCCGCCGCGACCGCCGCCGCCGCGAGCCCCGCCTCGAACGCCCTCCGGTCGACGTGCCAGCCCGGCCCGAACGGGCTCGCCAGGAAAAGGTTCTCGGCCGGCCGCTCCGAGCCCCAGTGGGCGCGGATGCCGTGGGACGGCAGATGGGGACCGGGATCCGCCCCGCTCCCGGCACCGGGCTCGCAGCCCAGGTGCCGGAGCAGCGGCGCCGCCGACGGCGGCAGGGTCTCGCCGACCTTCTCCGTCGGGCCGACGGCCGACTCGAGCACCACCGCCCGCACCCCGCGCCGCGCCAGCACCCGGGCGGCCACGGCGCCGGCCGGACCGCCGCCGGCGATCGCGACGGTCGGGACCGCCGTCGCCCTCACCTCTGGTCCTGGCGGATGTGGCGCCGGCGGGGATGGACCACCGCCTCCGGCTCCTCGCCGCGCTCGGCCGCGAGCTCGGTGATCGACATCGCCGCTTTCTCGAGCCGCTCGGTCCGCGGCTCCGTGCCCTCGACCAGCACGAGCTGGCGCCAGGTCGGGTCGGCGGCGCTGAACGCCGGATCGCGCTCGGTCTCGACCCACCAGCGCTCGGGCAAGCCGGCCTCGATCTCGGCGTCCGCGCCCTCCCGCGGGCGGTCCCTGGGCGCCGGCCGCTCGGCCACGATGCCGAGCAGGTTCCACTCGGCGACCATGTTGTTGATGCGGTCCTGGTAGCCCGAGCCCTGGAGGTCGCGGAGCCAGAACTGCCGGTGCGAGAGGCTCTTGAGGCGCTGCACCGGGGTGAGCTTGCGATCGGTCGCTTGCTGGAAGGCGCCCTGGCTCAGGACCTCGTTGGGCACCCGCGCGGCCCAGAAGGAGGGCAGCGGCAAGTAGGTCGAGAAGTCGTAGCCCGAGAGGCAGCTCGCCTCGTCGGTCTGCCACGGGATTCCGAGCCAGCGGGTGAGCGAGCCCGGTCCGCTCGCGACCAGCGGGCCGTCCGGTCCGAGGCAGGTCTCGGGGGTCAGAACCGGCCCGAAGTCGTCGCGCGGCGTCTCGCCCGGCGGCAGGATGTGGAGCCGGTAGAGCAGCCCGCCGGCCTCGGCCGGCGGGCGCCACATGCGGGGCACGCGCATCGGCCAGGTGAGCTCGATGCCGGGGTGAAAGGGACCGCCCAGGCAGTCCTCGAGGGGCGTTTGGTCGAGGGCCCCCGGCTGCTCGGCGAGCGGCAGCTCCTCGAGACGCCGGGGCGGCCGGCGCGGCGTGCCGGTCACGAAGTCCCCGGCGGCCCAGCGCTCGAGCCAGCCATAGAGCGTCGGGGTGAGCGCCAGCTGGTCGATCGCGAGGTCCTCGTACTCCCCGAAGCCGTCGCCGTAGAAGGGCGGCAGCAGCGCCGGCTGAGGCGGCGGGAGCTTCGCCCGCCGGCCGGGCGCGTCCCACGGCTCGAGCGGGTCGCGGAACAGCCGGAAGATCGCTTCCCGGTCGCGTCGGGCGCCCTCCCCGGGGTCGGCGAGGCGGGCCAGCCGGCCGGGCTCGGTCAGGTCGCCGGGCGATCCGGGCCCGAAGAGGAAGTACGCCCCCTCGTTCACCCACTGGCTGTCGACCAGCCGCTCGAAGAGGGGGAAGACGTGGTCGAAGAAGACCACCTCCCGCGGCGCCTCGGCCCAGCCGAGGCGAACGTAGAGGTCGTAGACGACGTCGAAGAGCGTGACCACGCCGTAGAGGCCCTGGCCGAAGTTGGGCGGCGTCACGGCGACCATCGCCGGCTCGGCCTCGAACGTCTCGGAGGTCCCGCGGAGCTTGACCGTCGCGCGCACCGGGCCGTCCGAGACGTCGTCGTACCAGCCATCGTTGTTGGCGAAGGTGACGGCCGGCTGCGCGCTGGCCGACGCGGACTTGCCGTCGCCGCCCAGGACCAGGAGGCGCCCCGCCTGGTCGGTCCGCAGCTCGCCGAGCGGTACGTTGATCGGACCGCCGCCGGGGAAGGTCACGTAGCCCTGGTCGAAGCGGTAGGCGGGCCCGGAGGTTCCCCGGCCGGAGATCTCGACCGGCCCGGGGTCGTTGACCAGCGCCTGGCGCAGCGCCCCGCCCACCGTCGCGTTGCGCAAGGTGGTCGAGAGCGCGTACTGCTTCAGGTCCATGGCGTTGGCGAACTTGTACCAGGCCGCCTTGCGGTTGGCGAGGTGGACCTCCCAGGTGATCTCGGCCTCGGCCGCGGTCAGCTCGCGGACCACCCGGCCGTCGCCGTCATAGCCGTAGATCCGGAAGCGCGCCGCCTCCTTGCGCACCTCGCCCTTGGCGTTCTTGAAGCCCGGCGGCACCGGGTCGGCCGGGCGGCCCGGGACCTCGGGCGCCAGGTAGTAGTCGTCCGCGGGCGCGTTGCCGACGCGGGCGATGCCGAGGGCGGGATGGATGGCACAGCGGACGATGGTCTTCTCGGACATCGAAGCTCCTCGCGGTCGGGCCCGGCCGGCGACCGTCGGAGGCCGGCGACGGCCCGGGCAATTCTTGATCCAACGCTCCCGAGAATTCTATATCGATCGAACTCTTCCGCGGAGGCCGCGGGTTGCGCTGGCTCGCCGATCGGTATACTATTTCTTCTGGCTTGTCTATAGGAGAAAGTTGGATTCTCGGGACGGCCAAGGCGTCAGAAAACCTGTCAGAGCGAAGCAGACACGACGTAGGACACGCGCGATCGCCGATCGGCCGGAGGGGGGAAGCCGGCACCCGTGCGGAGCGCGCGCGAGCAAGGAGAGACCATGGTCCCCGACCGCCGAGAGACCCCGAGCCAGAGGCGCGCAAACCCTTGCCGGCGCTACGCGCAGGCGAGCCTCCTGCTGGCCTTCCTGGCCTTCGCCGCAACCCCCGCGGAAGCCACCATCTATCGCTGGGACAACACCTCGGGCGGTACGATCCCCCAGACCTCCGCCACCGTCGCGGCCTGTACCTCGGGCGGTCTTGCTCGCACGTTTTCGGTATCGAATTCTTTCACGGTTGCAAATATAGCTCTAGGTCTCAACATCTCGCACACCCGCCGCGGTGACGTCCGCCGCCATCCTGTACGCCCCCGGAGGCTCGTTCGCCGTCTTCATGCATCCGAGCGGCGACGCCGACGACGACTACGACGTCCTGATCTCCTCGAACTCCGACGGTGGCGGCAACCCGCCGCTCGACGACAACTCGAGCGACCCGACGGGAGAGCCCTACTACGCCCGGCTGGTCAACTACTCGGGAGCGGACTTCTACACCGGCAACGCGAGCGGCACGTGGACCCTCTACGTCTGCGACGTCGTCTCCGACACGACCGGCACGCTCAACCGTGCCCGCCTGGTGCTTCGGAGCGCCGCGGCCGTGGCCAACCTGTGCACCAGCACGGTGAGCTACGAGTGGGGCGACAACGGCAACAACAACGCCTTCACGAGCGCCACGATCGGTGACGTGACGCTGTCGCTCAGCTCGACCCGGGACCTGACCGGCGACCAGGTGGTGGCCGGTGGCCGGCAGCCGTTCACCACCCAGACCAGCGTCTTCGGGGGCGAGGCGGGCCACTACCTGATGCAGTTCGACGACGGCGCCAACGGCGGGCCGCAAAACCCCGAAGCCCTTCTGCTCGAGTCCAACTGGCACTTCTCGGTGCCGGTGCGACAGCTCACCTGGAAGCACCTCGACGTCGACAACGGCTCCTGGGAGGACTACCTGCGCACCTCGGCGACGAGCTCGGCAGGTGCCTTCGTGCCCTACTCGGCCACGCTCGGGTCGGTCGACCAGCTGGCCGGCGACGTCGTGGAGACCGACGGCGCCAACGTCGCCGAGACCAGCACCGCCGGCAACGTGAGCTACCTCTTCGGCGGCGCGGTCTCGAACGTCAGCGTCCAGTACATACGGGGCGACGACTTCACCGATCCCGCCGAGCAGCGGATCGGGATCGGCAATCCGACCTTCTGCGCCTACGACTTCGGAGATGCCCCCAACAGCTACGGCGACCAGCTCTCGAACGGCCCGCGCCACGTGCTCGGCGACCGTCTCCTCTACCTCGGGGCGAACCCGCCGGACGGTGAGGCGGACGGCCAGCCGAACACCAACGCGAGCGGCGACGACGGTGCCCAGATCGGCGCCGTCGACGACGAGGACGGGGTGGCGAGCTTCCCGACCTGCCCCAACGATCGGACCTACTCGGTCACCGTCAACGTGACCAACGACTCGGGCTCGACCGGCTACCTGGTGGGGTACGTCGACTGGGATCGCGACGGCGCCTTCAACACCGGCGACGAGCGCTCGGCCACCGTCGCGGTGCCCTCCGGCACCAGCGGCTCGAACGTGACGGTCGCCTGGAGCTCGGTGCCCCGCGGTTGCGGCGGGGTCACCGCGACCTACGCCCGCTTCCGCTTCACCACCAGCCAGACGCGGGCCGAGTCGCCGACCGACGGCAGCGGCCTGCGGGCGCCGGACGGCGAGGTGGAGGACTACCAGGTCGCGGCCACCACGCTGCCGGTGACCGTCGCCTGGGTCGCCACGGAGCGCGCCGCGGACGGCCTCTCGGTGCGCTTCGCGACCGCCGAGGAGAGCCGCAACGCCGCCTTCCGGATCTGGGACCTGACACCGGGCCACTCGAGCGCGGTCCTCGCCACCCTGCCGGCGAAGGGGGTCGACAGCTTCGAGCCGCACGAGTACCGGGCGCACGTCGCCGCCCCCGGGGTCACCGCGGTCGGGATCGAGGACGTGGCGGTCGACGGCGAGGGACGGCTCCACGGGCCGTTCGCCGTCGGCGCCCGGGTGGGGGCACGCCCCCGGCCCGCGACGATCGACTGGCCGGCGATCCAGGAGGAGACCGGGGTCGTGCCGGTTGCCAAGCGGCTCGCCGACGCCCGGGCCGGGCGAGCTCCGGAGCTCGGGGCGAAGGCCCGGCCCGGTGCCGCCGGCGCGCCGGGCGCGGGCGGCTCCTCCGCGCTCCTGCTGGTCGCCGAAGCCGGCATCCAGCGGGTCACCTACGAGGCGCTCGCCGCCGCCGGCCTCGACCTCTCGGGCGTCCCCTCGTCCCGGATCTCGGTGCTCGACGAGGGCGAGGCGGTACCGGCCTACGTCGGGCCGGCGAACCGCTTCGGACCTGGCTCGTACGTCGAGTTCCTCGCCGATCCGCAGATCACGCTCGCGAGCCCGGTCGACGACTACGAGCTCCGGGTCGGGTCGTCCGCCGGGCCGCGAGTGCTGAGCCTCCCCACCCTCCGCCGGGGCCGGGAAGCCACCACTCGCGCCGAGCTCCGGCGCCACCCGGACAACGCCTACAGCCCGAGCGCGCCGAACGGCGACCCGTGGTTCGACGAGCGCATGCTCGCCCTCGAGTCGCCGGCGACGCTCGGCCGGGACTTCGACCTCCCCGACCTGGCGGCCGGCGACACCACCCTGACGGTCGACGCCTGGGGATACACGAGCTTCGACGGCCCGGCCCCCGATCACCACCTGGTGGTCCGCCTCAACGGCGTCGAGCTCGGCTCGCCCCGCTTCGACGGCCTCGCGCCCTGGAGCGGGACGTTCGACGTCACCGGCCTGGTCCAGGCGACCGGCAACCACCTGGAGCTGACCGCTCCCGGCGACACCGGCTACGAGGTCGACCTGATCAACCTCGAGGGCTTCTCGGTCGACTACCCGCGCGCCACCCGGGCGATCGACGGCGCCTTCCACGGCACGCTCCCCTCCCGCTGGCCGGTGGCGATCGGCGGGTTCGGCTCCGAGCCGGTCGTCGCCTGGCTCCATCTGGACCCGCACGAGCGCCCGCCGGCCGGCGGCCCGGGCGACCTGACGGCGCCTCCGGAGCTCGCGGCGCGCGGCCGGTTCTCGGGCTACCTGCGCTCCGAGATGCAGCCGGTCCGCGGCGAGGTGACGGTGCCCGGCCTCGCCGACAGCGCCGTCGTCGTCGCCACCAGCCGGCTGCACCACCCGGCGATCGAGGCCGGCGTGCCGGAGCCGCTGGGCGCCTCCGGGGCCGAGTACCTGATCGTCACCCACCCGGCGTTCCTCGCCGGCCTGGACGACCTGGTGGCGCTCGAGCAGTCCCGGGGTCTCGACACCGAGGTGGTCACCGTCGATCGCATCTACGCGGCCTACAACGACCATCAGCCGTCCGCCGAGGCGATCCGGCGCTTCGTCGCCGCCTCCGAGGAGCGGTTCCCCGGCCGCCTGCGCGACGTGCTGCTGGTCGGCGCCGACACCACCGACCCCTACGACCACCTGGGCAAGGGCTCGATCTCCTACGTGCCCACCGCCTACGTGCAGGCGGTCCCCGAGGTCGCTTTCTCGCCCTCCGACGAGGTCTTGGTGGATGCCGACGGCGACGGGGTGGGCGACGTGCCGGTCGGGCGGCTGCCCGTGCGCTCGCCGTCCGAGCTCGCGGCGGTGGTGGCCAAGCTCGCCGCCTGGGAAGACCGCGTGGCGACGAGCCGCGACGCCCTGCTGATCGCCGGCGCCTCGGACACCGAGCGCGCCGTCTCCGAGGTCAACGAGTCCTTCGCCGCGAGCCTCGCCGACTGGAACGTGAGCCTCGCCCAGGTCGACGACCTCGGGTTCGAGGCGGTGCGCCAGGCGACCCTGGCGGCGCTCGACGCCGGCACGCCGCTGGTCTCCTTCGTCGGCCACTCCTCGATCAGCGTCTGGGAGTTCACCCCGATCCTGCGCTGGCAGGACGTCGCCGCGCTCACCAACGCGGGACAGCCCGACCTGGTGCTCCAGTGGGGCTGCTGGAGCAGCTACTACGTCGAGCCCGCGACGGAGTGCGTCTCCTCGAGCCTGCTGCGCGCGCCGGAGGTCGGAGCGGCGGGGACGATCGGCGCGACCACGCTGACCAGCGAGGAGTCGAACCGGCGGCTGGGGTCGCTCTTCTTCGAGCAGGTCGGGGCGGGGGTGGAGACGGTCGGGGAGGCCCTGCACCGGGCCAAGATGGCGCTCCATGCCCAGGGCACCGGCGAGGACGCGGTGCTCGGCATGACCCTGCTCGGCGACCCGGCGATGAGCCTGCCCGCCGCGCCCGCGCCTTGAGCGGGGCGGCTCGGCGGCCGCCGCGGGAGCGCGCGGCGCCGGCGGGCGGGAGCACCGGTCGGGCGCGAGCCGTGTAAGCTCCGGCGCGACAGACCCCGTCTCCAGCCTTCGGCCAGGCCATGCCGGTCCGCGATCCCCTGTACATCCTCGCCCTGCTCTGCCTGTTCGTCGTCGGCTCCGAGTGGCTCGCGCGCCACACGCCGTTGCGCCACCTGGGCGCCGCGCTCCTGGTGATCCTCATCACCGCCCTGGCGGCCAATCTCGGGCTGCTGCCGGCCGGCTCCAGCCCGGAGGCGCCGGTGCCGCTCTACGACGCGGTCTTCACCTACCTGGCGCCGCTCGCCATCTTCTGGCTCCTGCTGCCGGTCTCGCTCCGCGACCTGGCCCGCGCGGGCCTGCCGATGCTCGGCCTGTTCGCGATCGGTGCCGGCGGCGTGGTGCTCGGAGCGCTCGTGGGCGCACACCTGATCGGGTTGGCGGCGGTCGGGCCGCTCTACCCGGCGGTCGGCGGCATGTACGTCGCCACCTACGTCGGCGGCGGCATCAACTTCAACGCCGTCGCCCTGGGCTACGACGTGGTCCACGAGGGCGGCCTGTTCGCCGGCGCGGTGGCGGTCGACAACGTGGTGACGGCGCTCTGGATGGTGGCGACGATCGCCCTGCCCCGGCTGCTGGCGCCGGTCTTCGGCCCGCGGCGCGCGGCCGAGCCGCAGGCCGAGCCGGCCCCCACCGGCCCCGGCGAGGAGGACGTCGAACGCGTCGGCCCGCTCGAGCTGGGAGTGGTCCTCGCCCTGGGCTTCGCCGCGCTCCTGGTCTCCGACCGCCTCGCCGCGGCGCTCGCCGGCGCCGGCTTCGCGGTCCCGTCGATCCTGGTGGTGACCGTGCTGGCGCTCGCCCTCGCCCAGGTGCGGGCGATCTCCCGGCTCCCCGGCGTGCGGGTGACCGGCATGTTCGCGGTCTACCTCTTCCTGGCGGTGGTCGGCGCATTCTGCGACGTCGGCAAGCTCGCGGGGCTCGGCCGGGTGGCGCTCCTGCTGCTCGCCTTCGCGGGGATCCTGGTCCTGGTCCACGGCGTGATCATCTTCGTCGCCGCCCGGCTCCTCGGGATCGACGCCGACACCGCCGCGGTCGCATCGCAGGCGAACATCGGCGGCTCGACCTCCGCCCTCGCCCTCGCCAGGAGCCTCGGCCGCTCCGACCTGGTCCTGCCCGGCGTGCTGGTCGGCGCCCTGGGCAACGCGCTCGGCACCTTCGTCGGCTTCTGGGCCGCCGCGCGGCTGTTCTGACCGCATCCCCCCCGCATCCCCTTGATCCCCTTCCCACCCCCTGGGGGGGAAGGGGACGCCCCCACCCTGGTCTCGGCCCTGGTCTCGGCTTCCGCCGAAGGCTCTGTCTGGGGAGAGAGCCACGGGCCTCGGGGGCGGCACGCGCCTTGCGTCATCGCTTCGGCCGGAGGAACCTTGCCGCAACCTACCGAGGAGACCCCATGGAGCTGACCTTCATCGGAACGGGCCTGATGGGACGCCCGATGGCCGAGAACCTTCTCGCCGACGGCGGGGACATCACGGTGTGGAACCGGACGCGGGAGAAGGCCGAGCCGCTGGCGGACGCGGGTGCCGTGCTCGCCGCCTCGGCGGCCGAGGCCTGCACCGGCGCCCGGCTGGTGTTGAGCTGTCTGGCCGACGACCGGGCGGTGCGCGCGGTCTTCGCGGACGCCGATCTCCTCGACTCCTTGGCGGACGGCGCCGTCCACGTCTCGATGAGCACGATCTCGCCCGACTGCGCTCGCGACCTCGCCCGCGCCCATGCGGCGCACGGGGTGGTCTACGTGGCGGCCCCGATCCTCGGTCGTCCCGACTCCGTGGCCGAGCGCAAGCAGGCGCACCTCCTCTCGGGAGGCGACGACGGCAAGGAGGCGGCGCGAGAGGTCCTCGAGCCGGTGGCGCGCAAGACGATCGACCTGGGCGAGGAGGTGGGGGCCGCCAACGTCGCCAAGGTGGCCTTCAACTTCCTGATCGCCTCGGCGATCGAGGCGATGTCGGAAGCCTTCGCCCTGGTCGAGGCCTCGGGGCTCGACCCGCGCGCCTTCCACGAGATGCTCACGGCAACGCTCTTCGGCTGCCCGCTCTACGAGAGCTATGGGCGGCAGATCCTCGATCGCTCGTGGCAGGAGCCCGGGTTCAAGCTCGCCCTCGGCCTGAAGGACGTCCGCCTTGCCGGGCAAGCCGCCGGCGCTGCCGGCGCCCGCATGCGCCTCGCCGAGCTGCTCGAGGAGCGCTTCGCGGCGGCGATCGAGCACGGCCGGGGCGAGATGGACTGGAGCTCGGTCGCCGCCGAGGCTCGCCTGGACGCGGCGCTGGGGGCGTAAGCGACCGCGTCCAGGCCAGCCGCCGGGGGACGCAGGCTACAATCCCACGATGAGCCCGACGGTTCTACGTGTCGGCCCCTATCGCTTCTACTTCTTCTCCCGCGAAGAAGACCGTCCGCATGTCCACGTCCAGTCTTCCGATGGCGAAGCGAAGTTCTGGCTGGAGCCGCAGCTCGATCTGGCGCAGAACTACGGTCTTGCCGACCGCGACCTCGCCCGCATCCGGGACTTGATCGGAGAACACGAAGATGAAATCCGCAACGCCTGGCACCAGCACTTCGGACATTGAGGTGACCAACATTTCGAAGCATGGTCTCTGGATCCTGCTGGACAACCGCGAGCTCTTCTTACCCTTCGATGAGTTCCCCTGGTTCCGCAACGCCGCGGTCGGAGCGATCTTGAACGTCGAGAGACCCTCCTCGCACCACCTGTACTGGCCGGACCTTGAAATCGACCTCGCGGTCGAGTCGATCGAGAACCCGGAGCGCTTTCCACTCTTGTCGAAAGTCGGAGCCTAGAGACCGCTACGACGGACGCTCGAACTGCGAGACCTCGACCGCGCCCTCGGTGAGCCAGTGGGCGAGCAGGGCGCGCACCCGGTAGGCGTCGGCCGTCAGGGCCTGCTCGCAGGCCGCCGCGGTCGCTCCGCCCTTGACCTGGCTCCAGAGCTCGCGGACGAAGACCCCGTCGGTCTCGCCGGGCAGGCTCGTCGGGCGGATGCCGGTAGGCACCAGGACGGTCGGATCCGGCACCAGGGCGCAGGCGCGGCGATACTCGTCGTTGCGCCGCATCCCTTCCATGAGCAGCCCGACCAGGTCCCGCCGCACCACGGCCTGGCCCCCCGCCGGCCGGACGACCTCCTGTCCCTCGAACGAGAACGAGCTCGCGACCGGCCTCTCGAGGAGCTGGTAGAACGCCGTCTCCGCCTGCAACCGGCCGGTGGAGCACGAGGCGAGGGCGCCCCGGTCGAGGATCAGCAGGGCCACGGTCGCCCCCTGCCGGTCGCGGAGCGTCAAGGTGCCGGTGAGCTCGCTCTGGCCGAAGCTCTGGAGCAGGTTGGGCAGCCCGAAGAGCCGCAGGTCGCCCTCCATGCGCTGCCCGGCCGGTGCCCCCGGAGCGGCGTCGGGCGGGCCGGCCGGAGCACCCTGGGATCGACCGGCGGCGCCGGCCGGCGCGTCGAAGGCGGCGAGCACCTTGGTGGCCTCGATGCCGTACGGCTCGCGCCCGAAGCCGCGGGCGATCGCCTCGAGACCGCGGCGCACGGCGGGCGTGGGCGTCGACGCCAAACCCTCGACGATCTGGGTGAGGCTCTCGGTCTTGCGTGGCAGGGTCACCCCGAGGAGGCGGCGGGGCAGCCCCTCCTGGAGCGCCCGCAGGAGCTCGTCGACCAGGTCCGGCTCGGCCGACAGGTCGGCGAGGCGGAGCTCGGCCACCCGGTCGCCGGAGCCGTTCTGCCGGAGGCGCGCGAGAGCGCCCTGGACGACCGTCCGGCGGGCGGCCGAGGAGCCCGACCGCAGGAGCTGGCCGGCCAGCAACGCGCGCAGCCGCTCGAGGTCCTCGGGCGGCTGGTCGTGGAGCCCTCCCGCTTCGATCCCCTCCTCCACCTGCCGCAAGCGCGCGACCAGCGCGCTCTCGGCCCGCTCGTGGGGAATCTGCCCGAGCCGAACCACCGCCTCGCCGACCACCCGCGGGTGGTAGGTGAGCTCGGAGAAGTGCAGGACGCCTTCGAGCTCGCGCTCCTCGAGGGCGTCGGGCGGGCAGGGCAGGCGATGGAGCAGGTAGAGCAGGTTGCGCTGCCAGAACCAGGCGGTCTCCCGGGTGTCGTCGAGCGCGCCCGCCAGGCGATCGACGACCGCCGGCCGCGCCGCCGCGCCGTGCAGCTCGAGCAGGGTCAGGCAGAGCCGCCGGACCAGCCGGTCGGGCTGGTCCTCGAGCGTGGTGAGCAGGCCGGCCGGCCCGAGCTCGGGGAAGAACGCCATGAGCTGGCCGAGGAGCGGCTGCTGCTGCGGATCGAGGGCGAACGTGCGCAGGCGTTCGCCGTCGAGAGAGTCTCGCGCGCGGCCGCGCACCAGGTCGGCGTCGCCGGCGGGCAGACGCTGCTCGGCGAGCAGGCTCGCGGCCACCTGGGAGAGCGCGACCGCGCGGGCCAGCGAGCCGGCGTTGAACTCCTCGACCAGCGAGCGGAGGACCTCCTGGAAGCGCTCGAGCCGTTGCTGCGGCGCCTCGGCGAGGTCGACGAAGCGGCGCAGTGCCCGCGCGTTGCCACCCATCTCCTCGGGATCGGGCATCGCCGCGGGCGCCCAGGCGGGCAGGGCGCGGCTGAGCGTGCGCACGACCACCGCCGGGTCGGTGCTGGCGACACCCAGGTCGCGCAGGTGCTCGAGGTACTTGGCGAGCTCGGAGCCGTCGCGGGCGGAGGCGGTCGCCGACGACAGGAGCGCCGAGACCAGCTCGTCGCCGGGCCCCGGGGCCAGCGGCGCAGGCAGATCGTGCCCCCCCGGTACCGCGCCGGCGGCGGCCTGCGGCCTGAGCCGCGAGAGCAAGAGCGAGAAACGGCGCAGCTCCTCGCCGAGCTCCGGGGGCGCCGCTTCGCCGTCCGCCCCCGGGGCGCCCGGCGCCGAGCCGACGCGGAAGCCGGTCCCCAGCACCTCCTGGCGGGCCTGGCGCAGGCGCTCGAGGCTGCCGCGGACGAGCTTCCGGTCCTCGGCCGGGCAGAGCGGGAGCAGCGCCTCGACCAGCGACGCCAGGTAGTCCGCGAGCTCCTTCTTCGGCATCAGCCCGAGCTCGCCCAGCAGGTGGAGCTTGCGCAGCGCGTGGAAGACCAGGTCGGCGAACCGGACGGTGCCGCCGCGGGCCTGGTGCTGGTAGGACAGCCAGGCCTGGACCTGGGAGGTCAGGCTTCGGGGGGCGCCGCGCAGCAGCAGGCCGATGCCGCCCGCGGCCAGCAAGGGCGGGATGCCGTCCGCCAGGTAGCTTCGCAGGTCGTCGGCGCTCTCCTGCAGGTCGGCCGAGAGGTGAGCTCCATCCGTCACGTCGCTCTCCGGCCCGGGAAGGGCGTGCCATGGCGTCCGAGTCGAGGAGGGCGCCACTCTAGCACGCGCGTAGCACGCCTCTTGCAACGGCCTCCGTCCCGGCGCGCGGCAGGCGAGGGAGCCGGCCGGGAGGGGACGAGGACGAGACCATGGACCTCGATACCTGGTGGAGAGGGACGCGGAGCCGGGCCCGCCGGCTCGCCCGGCGCGGGGACGCCGCCGCGCGCCGCACGCTCCACGGCGTCGAGCGCCTGCCGCGCCGGACGCGCCGGATCCTGCTCGGCACGGCGATCGTCCTCGCTCTGTCGTTCGTTGCCGTGGCGCTCCTCGACGTCTTGATCGACGGTCCTCTGCGCACCTCGATCGAACGTCGCATGAACGCCACCCTCGACGGCTACACCGTCCACCTCGGAGCGGCGGACTTCTGCCCCTGGGACTTCTCGCTCGAGCTGCGCGACCTGGTGGTGACCCAGGACGCCCATCCCCGGCCGGCGGTCCTCGACCTGCCCGACTTCACCTTCAGCGTCGAGTGGTGGGCCCTGCTGCGCCTGCGGCTGGTGGCCGACGCCGAGCTCGACCGGCCCCGCCTCTACGTCAACCTCGCCCAGCTGCGCGAGGAGCGCCGCGACCGGATGCCCCTCGAGAAGCGCGGCTGGCAGCGGGCCCTCGAGCAGGCCTACCCCTTGAAGGTCAACGAGCTGGGGATCGTCGACGGCGCGATGACCTACGTCGACGAGCGCGACCCCGACCGCCCGCTCGAGCTCACGCGCCTCGACGCCGTCGCCCACAACATCCGCAACGTCGCCTCGCCCGAGAGGGTCTATCCCTCGACCCTCCACGCGACGGCGGCGATCTTCGGCTCCGGGAGCGCGGCGCTCGACGGCCGCGCGAACTTCCTCGCCCTGCCCTTTCCCGCCGTCGCCGCCGGCGGGCGGGTCGACGAGGTGCCCCTCGACCGCCTCCAGCCGATCGTCCGCGACTACCGGCTGACCGTGCGCCGCGGCCTGCTCTCGGCCCGCGGCAGCGTCGAGTACGGCCCGAAGCGGCGGCGGGTGAGCCTCGACGACGTCGAGGTGGCCGGCGTGCGGGTCGACTACCTGAGCGACCCGGAGCTCACCCGCCGGGCGATGGCGGCGGTCCGCGACGCCGAGCGCCAGCAGCACACCGCTCTCGCAGTCCGCAAGATCCACCTGAGCGGCAGCGAGCTCGGCTTCGTGAGCCACCAGCGGAGCCCGGGCTACCGGGTGTTCGTCGCCGACACCGACCTGACGCTCACTGGCTGGAGCAACGATCCCCAGGCCCCGCCCTCGCGCTTCGTGGCCCGCGGCGCCTTCATGGGAAGCGGGCGGGCTCGGGCGACAGGGCGTCTTTCGGCCAGGATTCGAAGGGCGCCGATTTCGACCTCGCCGTCGCCATCCGCAACACGCGCCTGGCGGCCATGAACGACCTGCTCCGGAGCTACGCCAACCTCGACGTGACCGGGGGCACCTTCTCTTTCTACAGCCAGCTCCGGGTCGCGGACGGCAGGCTCGACGGCTACGTCAAGCCGCTGTTTCGCGAGGTCAACGTCTACGACCCGCAGCAGGACGAGGACGAGGGCATCTTCCACAAGCTCTGGGAGAAGCTCGCCGAGGGGGTCTCGGAGCTCCTCGAGAACCGGCCGAACGAGGAGGTGGCGACGGTGGCCGACCTCTCGGGCAGCGTCTCGGACCCCAACGCGAGCAATCTCCAGGTGATCATCAACCTGATCGAGAACGCCTTCGTCAAGGCGATCCTCCCGGGATTCCGCGACCAGGCGCAGAAGCGCTGAGCCCGCCGGGTCGCCATCCGCTATCCTCGCCGGGTCGAACCCGAACCCGCGGAGGAAGCTCATGAGGAAGCCCGGCACCCGGCCCCCGGCGCAGTCGCCGACCCCGTCTTCGTCCACGCTCCGGAGCGCGGATCCGGCCGATCCCGGCGCCGGCCGGCCCGGCGGCCTCTCGCGGCGCGCGCTCCTGGGAAGCGGGGCCGCCCTCGGCGCGCTCGCCGCGCTCGGAGCGGGCGGCCGGCCGGCCCGCGCCGCCGACCGCGCGGCCGCCGGCGCCCTACCGGTGCCGCTCTGGCCGGGCTACCCGGAGGCGATGGTGATCGACGGGCTTTGTGGCCTCGACCTCGGGGACTCGCTGCCGCTCCCGGACGACGTGCTCGCGGTCGTCGACCGCTCGGGCATCACCGCGATCAACATGACCGTGCCGGCGCCCCGGGAGGGATTCGAGGGGGCGGTCCGGCGCTTCGCCCGGCTCCAGCGAGCGGCCGAGGTGCACGCCGATCGCCTCCTCCTGGTGCGCTCCGGCGCCGATCTCGAGCGGGCGAAGCGGGAGGGGCGGCTCGGGATCATCGCCGGGGCGCAGAGCACCGACCTCTACGGCGACGACCTCGACCGGCTCGACCTCTTCCGCGGGCTGGGCCTGCGCATCGCCCAGCTCACCTACAACGACCGGAGCCTCTACGGCGACGGCTGCCTGGAGCCGGGCAACGCCGGGCTCTCGCGCCTCGGACGGCAGGCGGTCGCACGGATGAACGAGCTGGGGATCGCGGTCGACCTCTCCCACGCCGGTCAACGCACGACCGCCGAAGGGATCGCCGCCTCGGAGCGCCCGCCGCTCATCTCGCACACCGGCTGCAACGCCGTCTACCGCCACCCGCGGAACAACGACGACGCCGAGCTGCGCGCGGCCGCCGACCAGGGCGGCGTGGTGGGGATCTACCTGATGCCGTTCCTCGACGGCGGCACCGGCGAGCTGACGACCGACATGCTCTTCGCCCACCTCGATCACGCGCTCGACGTCTGCGGCGTGGACCACGTGGGGATCGGGAGCGACCAGGGGGTGGTGCCGGTGGCGGACGGGCCGGAGTACCGGGAGGCGCTTCGCAAGGAGGTGGAGCAGCGCCGGGCGATGGGGATCTCGGCGCCCGGCGAGAGCCCGGACCGGCCGCCGTTCATCCCGGCGCTCAACTCGGAGCGGCACATGGACCGGATCGCGGCCGAGATGGCCCGCCGCGGCCGGCCGGACCGGGTGATCGAGAAGGTGGTGGGCGCCAACTTCGGCCGCGCGCTGACCGAAGCCTGGGGCGGGCCGGGGGCTCCCGCCCTTGCGAACGGCGCGACTGAACTTGTGAATGAATCGCCGACCTGCTCCAGGCGCACCGGGTCATCCGCTCGCGGCTTTACGCCTCGCTCGACGCAGGCGCCGCTACGCCGGCATACGGCGCGCCTATGTCGAGCGCGCCCCGACCACCGCCGCTCCGCGGCGGCGGTGCCCGCGCCCTCGACGACGTCACTTGACGGTTCATTCACAGCTCACTAGAACGCTGGGACGGAGGAGTCGCGCCTCGGCACGGTCCGCGCAAGACCGGCTCGGAATCCGCCGAACGAGAAGTCGGGCGAAGGCAACGGCCAATGATAGGGGTAGGGAGGGCAGGTTGGATTCCCTGCCCCCCTCCCTCCGAACCGGACGTGCGGATCTCCCGCATCCGGCTCTCCGGTTGGTGGTTCACCTACGAGAGGACTGCGAGTCCGAGGCATAGGCGGCTTCGAGGCTGAACAGCCCATGCTCGGCGAAGAAGGCGTTGGGCCAGCGCTGGTGGTCGCTACCGCGGCCCCGGCCTCGGCCTCGGCGACGCTTGCGTAAGATGCTGCGCAGGCGCATGCGGATCCACCGGTCGAGCGGCCGGAAGGTCGTCGGGTGGCTGTAGCGGTAGTACTCGTACCAGCCACGCAACGTCCGGCTGATGTCCCAAGTGATCCGATCGAGGCTGTGACCGTTGGTGCGCCGGGTCTTGCGGCGCAGGGTGTCCTTGAGCTTCCGGAGGCTCTTGTCGCGAGGCCATTGGTATCCCCGTTCGAAGTGGTACCCCAGGAAGTCGAAGCCACCCCGCTCGGTGGCATCCACCACCGCCGTCTTGTCCGGGTGAAGGCTCAGGCCCTCCTGGGCCGTCCACACCTCTACCAGGGCAAGCGCCCGGCGGGCCTCGGTCTCGCTCCGACACAGGATCACGAAGTCGTCGGCGTAGCGCACCATCTCGAAGCCCTCGCGGGCCAGAAGATGGTCCAGCGGGTCGAGGTAGATGTTGGCCAGTAGGGGGCTGATCACCGCGCCTTGCGGGGTTCCCCGCTCGGGCGTCCAGCTCTCCAGTCCGTCCAGTACCTCTTGCTCGAGAAAGGACTCGATCAGGGCGAGCACTCGCCCGTCCGATACCCTCTCACGCACCCGCGCCAGCAGGCGCTCCGGATCGATCGTGTCGAAGTACCGGCGCAGGTCGGCGTCCACCACCCAGGTGTGGCCCGAGTCGAGGAGCTCCTCGACCCGCTCCAGCGCTTCCCGGCACCCGCGCCCCGGGCGGAAGCCGTAGCTGTGCTCGGCGAAATCCCGCTCGAAGATCGGCTCCAGGACCAGGCGCAACGCGCCCTGCACCACCCGGTCGCGCACCGTCGGAATCCCCAGGGGCCGCTTCTCGCGGCTCCCCGGCTTGGGAATCCACCGCCGGCGAACCGCCTGCGGGCGGTAGCTACCGTCCCGCAAGGACGCCGACAGCGTCTCCACCTCCTCCTCCAGGCGCGATCCGTAGTGATCCACGGTGACGTGATCTACCCCCGCGGCGCCCCCGTTGCGCTCGACTCTCTCGAACGCGCGCAGGAGCGTCTGCTTCCGGTAGACCTTGTCGATCAGGCTGAACCACGTCCCTCCTCGGACCCCGGTCTCCAGGGCCCGCAGCATGCGCTCCGTCCAGACCGAGGGTTCGGCCCAGCCCCATCGGGACCGGGCCTCTCCGGCGGGATTAGGGGCTCGCCCCACTCGCGCCGGGGTCTCGTCTCTCGTCCTGTCCGTCACACATCCACCTTCCTGCTTCCCTTCGCTCCACGCCCATTACGGCGTTTCCTCGCTACTATGGAAGCTCTGACTCCTGCCGCCCTGCTTCTCCTCGTGGACGACAGGTCTCCCCGCTTACGGTGCCTGGCCCTCGCGGTCATTCCGTCCCCAACCACCTGTAGACCCCCCGCACACGCTTTCGCACGCTACCCCTCAGCGCGACGGGCACCCCGGCTCTCCCGGGTCCGGGCTTCGCCATTCGCTTGCAGGCTCGCCGAGTCCTACCGGCCGAATCGGGTTCGTTGCCTACGGACTGATCGCTCATCTCCTCCTACTCCCCACCCCGCCTCACGGCGACGCAGTCAGAGTCAATTACAGGCCGGAGAGCGTATGCCTGGAGAGGACTCGCACCTCTCTGACCATGCACCCTCGCGGGCGTACAAGCGGCCGAGCTCTGTCTCGGCCGGGCGAACGGTCCATCGAGCAACCATCGGCTCTTACTGGGCCGAGCTCTGTCTCGGCCGGGCGAACGGTCCATCGAGCAACCATCGGCTCTTACTGGGCCGAGCTCTGTCTCGGCCGGGCGAACTCTGCTCCGGGCTGCAAACCCTTCCTCGCGCCTCCGCGACCCTCTCACGGCGCCGGGGCCTTCTCCCCTCCGTAGCGCTCGAACCAGCCGAGGATGTAGGCCACCTTGGCCATCATGTTGCTCGGCTTCTCGGCGATCTCGTGGTTGGCGTCCGGGATCCGCACCATGACCGAAGGCACCTTGCGCAGCTGGAGCGCCTCGTAGAACTGCTCGGCGTCGGAGCTGGGGGTCCGGTAGTCCTCCTCGCCGGTCATCACCAGGGTCGGGGTCGAGACGTCGCCCACGTAGCTGATCGGCGAGCGCTTCATGTACTCGGCCTCGTGCTCCCAGGGCGGGCCGGGGAACCAGTAGGTCACGCCGAACGAGGGCAGGTCCGAGGTCAAGGCCCAGCTGTACCAGTTGATCACCGGCTTGGCGACGGCGGCGGCGCGGAAGCGGTCGGTGTGGCCGACGATCCAGGCGGTGAGCACCCCGCCGCCGCTGCCGCCGGTCACGTAGAGGCGGTCGGGGTCGACGAAGCCGCGCGCGACGACGGCGTCGACGCCGGACATCAGGTCGTCGAAGTCGTGGTCCGGATAGTCGTGGTGGATCAGGTTGCCGAACTCTTCGCCGTAGCTGGTCGAGCCGCGCGGGTTGACGTAGAGCACGACGTAGCCGGCGGCGGCGTAGAGCTGGTCCTCGGCCGAGAAGCGCGCGCCGTAGTTGGCGAAGGGGCCGCCGTGGATCTCGAGCAGCAGCGGATACTTCGCCCCCGGATCGAAGCCCGGAGGCCGGAGCACCCAGCCCTCGATCGGCCGCCGGTCGTAGCCCGACGAGAAGTGGATCTCCTCGAGGGCGCCGAGCTCCAGGGGGTCGAAGAGACCGTGGTCGAGGTCGGTCAGCCGGCGGGGCTCGCCGCCATCGACGCTCCCCACGGCGACGTCGGCGGGATGGTCGGGAGCGGTCGAGGTGAAGGCGAACCGGCCGGATCCGGCCGCCAGGGGCGCCAGCGAGTACTGGCCTCCCGAGTAGGGCCGGCCGAGGTCGAGGCCACCGACGTCGCTCGCCAGGACCCTGACCCGGCCGCCGAGGTCGACGTGACCGATCCGGGTGGTGCCCTCGTCGTCGTACTGGAAGACGAGGCCCTGTGCCGTCGGCGTCCCACCTCGGGCTCTCGACGCCGCGGTCGAGGTCGGCCGTCAAGAGCCGGGAGCCCGCTCCCGTCGCGGTGCATCAGGTAGAGCCCGGCGACCTGGTAGCCCAGGTGCCGATCGTCGAAGCCGGTGTAGGCGATCCACCGCCCGTCCGGCGACACCGCGACGTCGCCGTCCGGGCCGTTTCGGTCGGTCAGGGCGCGCACCTCGCCGCCGGCCGCCGGGACCTCGTAGACCTCCGTGTCGAGCGGGCGGTACGGGGCGTCGGCGTGGCGGTTGGCGGAGAAGACCAGGGCCTCGCCGTCCGGGCTCCAGGCGAGGCTGCCGCGATCGTCGACGTCGCCGTCCGTCACCTGGTGCGGGGTGCCGCCCTCGGCCGGCAGCACGAAGAGATGGGTCCGGCCGCGCGGCAGGTAACCCTGGCCGTTGAACCGGTAGATCAGGCGGTCGATCACCTTGATCTCCGGACCCCAGTCGGCCCCCTCGGGCGGCGCGGGCATCCGGGCGAGCGGTGGCTCCGGCGCGTCCGCCACGAACCGGGCGAACGCCAGGGAGCCGCCGTCGGGCGACCAGGCGAGCTCGACTTGGACCGTGCTCGAGCGAGGCGAGGCGCGCGGTCGTCCCCGAGCCCAGGTAGAGGACCCGGATCTCGGCCTGGTGGTCGTTTCCCTGGGTGACGTACGCGATCCGGCCGCCGTCCGGCGACCAGCGCGGCGAGGCGGCGTCGAGCTCGGGGTCGGTGAGCGGCCGGAGCTCCGAGCCGTCCGCGCCGACCATCCACAAGCTGTGCCGCGGCCGGTCGGTCATCCGGTCGAAGCCGGAGCGGACGAAGACCACCCGCTCACCGTCCGGCGAGATCTGCGGGTCCTCGGCCCACTCCAGGTCGAAGACGTTGCCGAGCCGGAGGTGGGCCGGCGCGGCGGCAGGCGCGGGCGCGGGCGCGGCCTCCGCCGCCCGGAGGCGGACGGGCGTGGCGAGCGCCGCCGCCAGGCTGGCGGCGGCCGCGAAGACGGCCAGGGGGACGGTCACCGCAGGGCGGCGGCTGCCGTTCGAGCGAAACCGGTTTCGCATCGTCGGAACACCTCGTGGGTCGATGGACGGGCAGCGTGCGGGGCGCTCCGGCGAAGATACCACCCGGTGCCGACCGGCCGTGGTAGCATCCGCCATCCACCCTGATCGCCGTGAGCACCGAGAGCCAAGGTCGATTTTCCTGGGCCGAGTGGCTACGCCAGCCGCAGACGCTGGTCGGCCTCTCGGCACTGCTCTTGAGCCTCTGCGGCCTCGGCATCTCGCTCTACGAAGCCTCGCTCATCCGCCGCGCGCAGCGCGCCTCGGTCTGGCCCTATGTCGAGGTCGCGGTCTCGATCACCGGCGCCAAGATCGCCTTCTGGGTGCAGAACACCGGCGTGGGCCCGGCCCGGATCGAGGCGGCGTCCGTGAGCTACCGGGGCAAGACCGCGCCGGGCTGGGTGGAGCTCGTCCAGGACGTCCTGCGGGAGAAGCCAGAGGGTCTGGACTACTACACCTCGCTGGTCAACGGCCGGGTGCTCCCCGCGCGATCCTCGAAGGAGACGATCTTCGCGATCTCGAGCGACGGGGGGCCCGACGCGGGCGAGACCCTCGCCCGGCTCCGGCGGGCGATCCTGGAGGGCTCCGCGGATGTCGCAGTCTGCTACTGCTCGGTGTACGACGAGTGCTGGCGAGCCCGCCTGCAAGACGTGGTGAGCCGCTCGCGGCTCGCCGCCCCTCCCACCGGCTCGCATCGGGTGGCAGGGTGCCGTGGAGTGGCTCGCAGCTCCATCTGACCGCGCCTGAACAGGAGGTGGTCCCGATGCGTATGATCCTGAACATCACGATGCCGCACGAGCCGTTCAACACCCTGGTCCGCGAGGGCAAGGCCGGTGAGATCCTGGGCCGCATCCTCGACGAGATCACGCCCGAGGCGATCTACTTCACCGAGCGCGGCGGCAAGCGCGGAGCGATCGCGATCGTCGACGTCTCGGAGCCCTCCGAGGTCCCGGGCCTGGCCGAGCCCTGGTTCCTCGCCTTCAACGCCGACTGCCGGCTCCGGATCGCGATGAGCGCGGAGGATCTCCAGAAGGCCGGCCTGGGCGAGATCGGCGAGCGCTGGGCCTGAGAGTGGTCCGGCCGGCGCCGGAACGGGGGATCCGATGACCGACCAACGGCTCGGGGCGCCGCAGGTCCGCTGGCTCCTGACCGGCGGGACCCTGGCGTTCTATCTGCTGACGCTCCGCGGCTACGGCTACTTCCGCGACGAGCTCTATTACCTCGCCTGCGGCCGGCACCTGGGCCTCGGCTACGTCGACCAGCCGCCGGCGATCGGCTGGCTGGCGGCCGCCGTGCGCGCGACGCTCGGCACGTCGCTGCCCGCGCTTCGCCTGCTCCCGGCGCTCGCCGCCGCGGCCACGGTGTGGATCGCGATGCGGATCGCGGCGCGCCTGGGCGGCGGCCGGTTCGCGCAGGGTCTGGCCGGGCTCGCCACGCTGCTCGCCCCGGTCTGCCTGAGCCTGTTCAGCATTTTCTCGATGAACGCCTTCGACGTGCTCGCCTGGGCGCTGCTCTGGTGGCTCGCCGTCGCGTTGCTCGACCGGCCGGACGGAGCCGGCGAGGACACCCAAGCGCCCGCACGAAGAGCCGATCCCCGACTCTGGCTCCTCTTCGGCCTGGTCGCCGGGATCGGCCTCGAGAACAAGATCAGCGTGCTGTTCCTGGGCATGGGGCTGGCCGCGGGCCTTCTCGTCGCCCGGCGCTGGGACGTCCTGCGCTCCCCCTGGCTCTGGGCGGGCGGCGCGCTGGCGGGGCTCCTGTTCGTTCCGCACCTCGTCTGGCAGGCGACCCACGGCTGGCCGACCCTGGAGTTCATGGAGAACGCGCGGCTGCACAAGAACGCCGTCCTCTCGCCCTGGGGGTTCTTCGCCGCCCAGATCCTCCTGGCCGGTCCCCTGGCCCTGCCCGTGTGGATCTCGGGCCTCGCCTTCCTGCTCGGCCTCCGGCGCGCTCGGCCGTGGCGGGCGCTCGGCTGGGCCTACGTCGCGATCCTCGTCGTGATGACGTTCAGCCACGCCAAGCCCTACTACCTGGGCCCGGCCTACACCCTGCTGTTCGCGGCCGGCGGGGTGGCGCTCGAGGGCTGGACGGCGGGGGCGCGGGTGCGCAGGCTCCGCCCCGCCCTGGTGGGGGTCCTGCTCGCGGGCGGCGCCCTGATCGCGCCGCTCGCCAAGCCGCTCCTCTCCGAGGACCGCCTGGTGCGCTACAGCCGCGCACTCGGCATCCAGCCGGGCACCGACGAACGCCACGAGATCGGGCGCCTCGACCAGTTCTTCGCCGACATGCACGGCTGGCCCGAGCTGGCCCAGGCCGTGGCCCGGGTCTACGCGCGGCTCCCCGAGGCCGACCGCTCCCGGGCCTGCGTCTTCGGGCGCAACTACGGCGAGGCCGGAGCGGTCGACCTCTTCGGACCCGCGCTCGGCGTACCCGGCGCGATCTCCAGCCACAACAGTTACTTCCTCTGGGGGCCCGGTGGGTGCACCGGCGAGGTGCTGGTGGTGATCGGCGGCGGCCGCGAGAGCCTGGAGGAGAAATTCGCCTCGGTCGAGGACGCGGGCACCTTCACCTGCGTCGACTGCATGCCCTACGAGAACCACCAGACGCTCTGGGTGGCGCGCGGCTTGAAGCAGCCGCTCGCCCAGGCTTGGCCCGCGATCAAGAGCTATAACTGAAGCTCCGAGATGCCGACCGAAGCTCCCTCGCCCAACGGCTCCGCTCCCGGCCTGCTCCGGGCCGTGGGACGCTGGGAGATCGTCGCTCTGGCGCTCAACGACGTCATCGGGAGCGGCGTCTACCTGCTGCCGGCGGCGGCCGCCGCCTTTCTCGGGGCGTGGAGCCTCGCCGCGGTCGGGGTCGCCGGCCTCGCCGTGCTCCTCCTGGTGCTCTGCTTCGCCGAGGCGTCGAGCCGCTTCGACGCACCGGGGAGCGCCTACCTCTACGCCCGCACCGCGTTCGGACCGCTGGTGGGGTTCGAGGTCGGGTGGATGACCTGGCTCGCCCGGGTCTCCTCGGTGGCCTCGCTGTCGGTGGGGTTCGCCCTCGCGCTCAGCCACCTGGTGCCCGGCGCGGAGGTGGGCGCCGGCCGGATCCTCGCCATCGCCGTGCCCACCCTCGCCTTGACCGCGATCAACGTCGTGGGCATCAAGTCGGGGGTCCGGGCCTCGGTCTTCCTGGTGATCGTCAAGGTGCTGCCGCTCCTGGTGTTCCTGGGCGCCGGTGTCTGGTTCGTCTCCTCGGCGCGGGTCGCGGGCCAGGCGGCCACCGGCTCCGCCTCTGATCTGGGCGGTCCCGGCCAGAACCTGGGCCGGGCGGCGCTCCTCCTGCTCTTCGCCTACGCCGGGTTCGAGAACACGCCGGCGGCGGCGGGCGAGTTCCTCGACCCGAAACGGGACGTGCCCTTCGCCCTGGTCGCGGAGATCACGTTCGTCACGTTTCTCTACCTCGCGGTCCAGTGGGTCGCCCTGGGCACGCTGCCGCACGTCGCCTCGTCCCTCACACCCCTGGCCGACGCGGCGCAGGGCTTCCTCGGTTCCTGGGGCGGCTGGCTCTTGACCGTGGGCGCGATGCTCTCGATCCTGGGCACCAACAACAACACCATCCTCGCCGGGCCCCGCTACCTCTTCGCCCTGGCCGAAGACGGCTTCGGGCCGCCCGCCCTGGGTCGGGCGCTCTCCCGGGTCCACCCGCGCTTCCGGACCCCGGCGGTGGCGATCCTGGTGCAGACGGCGATCGCCCTGCCGCTGGCTCTCTCGGGCACCTTCGTGGGCCTCGCCGCGCTCTCGGTGGTCGCCCGCCTCGCGACCTACCTGGGCACCGCCGCGGCGGTGCCCGTGCTGCGCCGGAAGATGCCCGCGACCGCGACCACCTGGCGGCTCCCGGGCGGGCCTGCGATCCCGGTGGCAGCCTGCGTCCTGTCCCTGGCCCTGGTGGCGAGCGCCGATGCCTTCAGCCTCCTGGCCGCGGGAGCCGCCCTGGTGGGGGGCCTCGTCCTCTTCGCTCTCGCGCGGCTGCGCCGGCCGGTCGCTATCATGCCGGAGTGACCGCCGAGAGCGACCTGGACGAGATCCCCGGCGGCGGGATCTCGCTCCGCGCGGGCCTGTTCGGCTGGCGGCCGCCCGCCCGCGGCGGCGAGCGGGGCGAGGTCTCCAACGAGACGACCCGGTAACGGGCGCCTGGTGGGTGCGCGAGCGGCTGGGGCCGTGGCTGCCGCCGGTCTCCCGCGACGACCCGGAGCTGCCAGGCGATCGGGCGAGCCCTCGGGTGGCGGTAGCGTCCGGTGCCTTCCGCACCGTTCGCCCGGCCGAGACGGAGCTCGGCCGCTTCACGCGTTCGAGGGCACCCGATCGGGCAATGCCGGATGGAACGTCCGGGCCGTTAGTTCCGGGGGGCGACGATCTCGTCGAGCCGGGCCGGGGTTCCCGCGCGCCGCGCGAGGTGCGGATACCGCAGGCCCCCGTGGTAGTCGAGGCGGAAGGTGCGGTAGATGTCCTGGTCCTTGACCAGGAGCTCGATCGGCTTCGAGTCCGGCTGATCCGAGCGGGCCGCCGCGACCGCCGCCTTCAAGCCGTCGGCCGAGAATGCACGGCCGTCGACCGCCACGAGCTCCATGCCCGGGGCGGCGCCCGCCGCGAAGGCCGGGCCGTCCCAGAGCACGTCCTGGATCTCGCCGGCGCTCTTCGCGTCGGTGCCGACCACGAGGCCGAGCGAGTCCTCGAGGTCGATCCGCTTGCGCCGTGTCTCGTTCGCCGTCTGGTACTCGCCGGGCTCGGCGGTGTAGACGAGCCGGTAGCCGCCGCGCTCGATGCCGCCCAAGGGTGCGTGCTCGCCCTTGGCGTCGAGCCGCTCGCGCAGGAACGCCTGCCAGTCGAAGGGCTGAACCTCGCCGAGCGCCGCGACCAGGTCCTCGAAGGAGTACGTCTTGGTCGTCCAGCTCCCGTCGGCCGTGCCGTAGAAGCGCCGTGCGAAGTCGTCGAGCGACTTGGCGCCGCCCGAGAGCTCACGGATCTTGGTGTCGACGTCGAGCCAGACGAGCTCCCCCTCGGAGTAGAAGTCGGTGCCCCGCCGCCAGCTGCGCCAGCTGCCGGGGGTGTAGTAGAGGATCTGCGCCTCGTCCGCCGTGTCCTGGAGCGGCCGCCAGGCGCGGCCGGCGCGGTGGTCCATCTGGGCGGCGCTCGCGGCCAGGGCGTCGCGGTACTCTTCGGCGCTCCACAGGCCGCTCCGGGCGGTCAGCACGTCCCCCCAGTAGCTGGTCAGCCCCTCGTAGACCCAGAGCAGGTCGTCGCGCATCGGAACGCGGTTGAAGTCGGGCGTCCAGAGATCGGCCGGACGGCGGAACTTGCCGTTCCAGGAGTGGACGTACTCGTGCGGCAGGAGCCCCGCCGAAGCGAGGAACGACTCCGGCTGGGTCAGGAACTTCGCCCAGGTGCGGTCGTCGCTCGAGCGGTGGTGCTCGAGACCGAAGTGACCGGACTCGTCGGAGAGGACGAGGAGGAACCGGTAGTGGTCGTAGTGCTCGGCGCCGAAGAGGAGCTTCGCCTGCTCGACCAGGTTGGAGAAGTCCTGCCGCTGCTCGTCCGTGATCTCGAGATCCTCGGGAGCGTCGGCGACCAGGTCGAGGACCACCGGCCGCGCCGGCGGCGCGGTGAGCTCGACCTCGCGGAAGTTGACGCCGGCGACGAGCGGCGAGTCGACGAGCTCGGCGAGCGACGCCGGCTCGAACCGGATCTCCATCCCGGCGCCCGAGGCCGTGCCGGCCGCGCTCGATGCGGTCGCGAGCGCCGTGGCGTAGCGCCAGCCGGCGGGCAGCTCGACCGTCGGCTCGAGCCGGATCTCGCGCGCCGAGAGCCCCGCCGGGTAGAAGAGCACCTGGTTCCACTCGAGCGCCACCAGGCTCCCGGTCACCGAGACGCTCTGCCCGAAGCGGCCACCGCCGGTGGGCGACAGGAAGTCGAAGGCGACGTCGAGCGTCCGCGCGCCCGGCGGCACCTCGAGGTGGATCGCGTACACGTCGTCGAGGTCGCGCCGCCAGGGGACGCTCTCGCCGCCGGCGGTGATCCGCAACCCGGCGACGTTGCCCACCGGGCCGCTCGGCGAGTGCTCGCCGGGGATCCACTTCGGGTAGTCGAGAGTGAGCGCCCCCGGCTCGACCGGGAGGCTCATCGCGACGTGGAAGATCTTCTGCGTGACGTCGCGCAGGTCGACGTGGAGCGCGATCGGGGCCGCCGCCGGCGGCGGCGCCGGCCGAGCCCAGGCGCCGGCGGGTACCGTCAGCAGACCGAGCGTGAGGACGAGCGTGGAGCGTCGCGACACCCTGTGCCTCCTATCCTGGATTCTTCCTGCACCCTGTCTCGGGATTCTCTCTGACCGAAATCGTGCTGCCACGTCACTCTCCGCCTGCAGCGTCCCGGAGCCGGGACTTCGCCTGGTCGAGCTTGTCGTAGATCTCTTCCATGTCGGTCGCCGGGTTGAACACCACGTCGGTCGAGCCGCGCACCATGCCGTCGGTCCTCTGGATCAGGGAGTCGAGCTGGACGAGGGCCGCCTTGGCCCTGGAGCACGCTTCGCCGGGGCAGTCACAGAGGTTCCGGGCGCTTCCGGCCCGGCGCTGGATCCGGCCCGCGAAGCGCATCCAGCCGGCGGTGTCGGAGCGATCCCGACCGTAGGTCGAGACGCCGTCGCCGAAGGCCTGGACGGTCGCGGTCGCTTCGCGGATGCAGGTCTCGGCCAGGCTCTCGTCCTCCACGCTGGCGGCGGCGGTGTGGAAGGACCCGGAGAGCATCGCCTGGAGCCGCGGCCACCCCTCTCTCCAGGCGACGACCACGATCAGCAGGAAAACGAGCCACTTGACGATCTTCCGGAGGTCCATGGCTCCTCCCCTACTTCCCCATGAGGTCGAGGACCGCCAGGGTCGTCGCCTTGACGCCGGCGCGGATCGTGGGCTCGGGCAGCGGCGCGAAGAGCGCCGAGTGGAGCGGCGGCAGCGGCTCACCAGTCTTCTCGTGCTCCGCGACGAGCTTCGGGTCGACCGCGCCGATCCGGAACTGGAGCACCGGGATCTCGCGGTCGAGGCCGAAGTGGCCGACGTCCTCGCTCACCATCTCCGGCGGCACCTGGAGGACCTGCCCCTCGGGGAACGCCTGCTCCCAGACCTTGGCCATCCGGGCGGTGAGCTCGGGGTCGTTGTAGGTCGCGTCGCCGCGCTCGGTCTCCGAGACGCTGACGATCGGCATCCGGTCCTCGGGGATCCCGGCGGCCGTCGCCAGCCCGGCGGGGATCCGCTTCAGGGCGGCCAGCACCTTCTCGCGCACCTCCTGCTTGTAGGTCCGCACGGTGAGCTGGAGCACCACCTGGTCGGGGATGACGTTCCTCTTGGTGCCGCCGTGGATCGAGCCCACCGTGACCACGGCCGGGTCGAGCGGCGAGATCTCGCGGCTGACGATGGTCTGGATGGCGAGAATCGTCTGGGCGGCGAGCACCACCGGATCCTTGGTGTGGGAAGGAAGCGCACCGTGACCGCCGACGCCGCGGATCGTGATGTCGACCGAGTCGATGTTGGCGAGGGCGTAGCCGGGGCAGTAGGCCACCTTGCCCGCCGCGAGGTCCGAGGAGTCGTGGAAGGCGAGCACGTAGTCCGGCCGCGGGACCTTCTCGTAGAGGCCGTCACGGAGCATCGCGTCCGCGCCCTTGCCGAGCTCCTCGGCCGGCTGGCCGACCATGACCAGCGTGCCGTGCCAGCGGTCCTTCATGCCGGCCAGGAGACGTGCAGTGCCCAGGAACGAGGTCATGTGGACGTCGTGCCCGCAGGCGTGCATCACCCCGACCGTCTGGCCGTCGGGGTTGCGGGCCTGGACGTGGCTCGCATAGGGCAGGCCGGTCGCCTCGGTCACCGGCAGGGCGTCGAGCTCGGTGCGCACGAGGACCGTGGGCCCCTCGCCGTTCTTCATCACCCCGGCGAGGCCGTAGCCGACGAGGTCCGGGTCCTGGTACTTGCCGATGTGCTCGGTGACGGTGAAGCCGAGCTTGCGAAGCTCGCCGGCCAGGAAGGCGGAGGTCTTCTCCTCGTGGCCCGAGAGCTCGGGGGCGGCGTGGAGCGACTCGTAGGTCTGGACCAGGGCCGGCAGCTCCTGGTCGACCTTGGCGTCGATGGCCGACGACTGGGCGCCGACGGCCGTGGCGGAGAGGAGACCGGCGAGGGTGGCGAGGGCGGAGACGGCACGAGCGGGTAGACGAAGCATCCAATCCTCCGGAAGGTGATGAGGGGAGCGGCTCGGAGGATTGTAGCCCGCCGGGCGGCCCGAAGATGGGAGAATGGCCTCCCCAGCTCCGAGCGGAGCCCGGCCGATGGCGGAGATCGTCCTCAGCGGAGTGACCAAGCGCTTCGGCGACACCGTCGCCGTCGACGGGGTGGACCTCTCGATCGCCGACCGCGAGCTGATGGTCCTGGTGGGGCCGTCGGGGTGCGGCAAGTCGACGGTGCTGCGCATGATCGCGGGGCTCGAGGCGGTCTCGGGCGGCACGATCTCGATCGACGGCCGGGTGGTGAACGACCTCGCGCCCAAGGATCGCGACATCGCGATGGTCTTCCAGACCTACGCGCTCTACCCGCACATGACCGTCCGCCAGAACCTGGAGTACGGCTTGAAGGTGCGCCGCGTGCCGCGGCCGGAGCGGGAGACCCTGGTCGGCGAGGCCGCCGGCATCCTCGGCTTGGAGCTGCTTCTCGGCAGGAAGCCCAAGGAGCTCTCCGGCGGCCAGCGCCAGCGGGTGGCGGTGGGCCGGGCGATCGTCCGCCAGCCGCGGGCCTTCCTGTTCGACGAGCCGCTCTCGAACCTGGACGCCAAGCTTCGCATGCAGATGCGCTCGGAGATCGTCCGCCTCCAGAAACGGCTCGGCACGACCACGGTCTACGTCACCCACGACCAGGTCGAGGCGATGACCATGGGCAGCCGGATCGCGGTGATGCGCGACGGCCGGCTCCAGCAGGTGGGCACCCCGCTCGAGATTTACCGCCGGCCGGCGAACCTGTTCGTCGCCGGCTTCGTGGGCAGCCCGCCGATGAACCTGCTGCCGGTGCGCGTGGGCGGCGGCGGCACCGTCCTCTCCGGCGAGGGCTTCGAGCTGCCGGTGCCCGAGGGCGCCCGCGCCGCCCTCGGCGGCCAGGCGGGGCGCGCGCTGGTCGTGGGCATCCGGCCGGAGCGGGTGAGCGAGGCCGCCACCGGCGGCGCGGACGGCGGCTCGCTGGGAGCCGGGGGGGAGGGCCGCCTCTTTGCCGAGGTCGCGCTCGCGGAGCCCCTGGGCTCGGAGGTCGTCGTCCACGCCCAGCACGGCGCCCAGACGCTGATCGCCAGGCTCGGCCCCGAGCGCATCCCCGCCGTCGGCTCCCGGATCGAGCTCGAGCTCGACCTCTCCGCCCTTCACCTCTTCGACGCCGCGAGCGAGGCGCGCCTCGGCTAGCTGACATGTTTCACGAGCCTCCTGCTGCAACGCCTGGCAAGTACGCCTGCGTCACCCTCCCGTCGCCCGCCTTGGATCTACATGCATCTACGACGTTTCGCGACGGAGCCTCGTGAAACATGTGGGCGAGTGGCGGATGACCGACGGATCTCCCTTTCCCCCCGGCTTCCTGTGGGGGGCCGCCACCTCCGCCTACCAGGTCGAGGGCTCGCCGCTCGCCGACGGCGCGGGCCCCAGCATCTGGCACCGCTTCAGCCACACGCCGGGGCGGATCGCCGGCGGCAGCACCGGGGACGTGGCCTCGGACCATTACCGGCGCTGGCCCGAGGACGTGGCCCTGATGCGCGAGCTGGGCCTCTCGGCCTACCGCTTCTCGATCGCCTGGCCGCGGGTGCTGCCGGCGGGGACCGGGCGGGTCGAGTCGCGCGGCCTCGACTTCTACCGCCGGCTGGTCGACGCCCTCCTCGAAGCCGGCATCACGCCGATGGCGACCCTCTACCACTGGGACCTGCCGGCGGCGCTCGAGGACCGGGGCGGCTGGACGAACCCGGACGTCGCCGGCTGGTTCGCCGACTACGCCGGCGTCTGCTTCCGCGCCCTCGACGGCGTCGCCCTCTGGGCCACGATCAACGAGCCCTGGGTGGTCTCCGACGGCGGCTACCTGCACGACGTCCTGGCGCCCGGCCGAGGGTCGCCCTCCGCCGGCGCGCGTGCCGCCCACAACCTGCTCCGCGCCCACGCCCGGGCGGTCGAGGCCCACCGCGCCGAGGGCTCCGCCGGGGACCGGGGCGAGGTCGGCGTGGTCCTGAACCTCGAGCCCAAGCACCCGGCGAGCGACCGGCCGGAGGACGTCGCGGCCGCGGCGCGCGCCGACGCCTACATGAACCGGCACTTCCTCGAGCCCCTGGTCCTGGGCCGTTACCCGGAGGAGCTGGCCGCGATCTACGGCCCCGCCTGGAGCGAGGACTTCGATCGCGAGGCCGCCGGCCTCGCCGTGCCGATCGACTGGCTGGGGGTCAACTACTACACGCGCTCGGTGGTGCGGGCCGACCCGGCGGCCTGGGCCGGCGCAGCGCCGGCGCCCCCCGACCCGGATCGGGAGGAGGCGCTCCGCACCGAGCTCGGCTGGGAGGTCTACCCGGCCGGCCTCGAGGAGGTGCTCGCCCGCGTGGCGGAGCTTCGCCCCGGCCTGCCCCTCTACGTCACCGAGAACGGCGCCGCCTTCGCCGACCCGGAGGCGGCGCCGCCCGCGGGGATCGACGACCCGCTTGCGCACGGCCTACCTCCGGGACCACCTCCTGGCCGTCGCGCGCGCCCTCGCCGCCGGCATCGACGTTCGCGGCTACTTCGTCTGGTCGCTCCTCGACAACTTCGAGTGGGCCCACGGCTACACGAAGCGCTTCGGCATCGTCCACGTCGACTACCGGACCCAGCGCCGCACCCCCAAGGCGAGCGCGAGTTTCTACTCGCAGGTCGCCCGCTCGAACGGCCGCGCGCTGGCGGGCTGATCGGAAACGACGGAGACAGTGCGCCAAGTCTCGCGCAGAGCCGCAGAGTCGCAGAGGCGCGGCTCAGTCGGGAAGATCGGGGCCCGCCCACCGATCGCCCTCCTCTGCGTCTCTGCGCCTCTGCGCCTCTGCGCAGAACATACTTTCTGGCCCTCCCGATGCGGGGCATGAGAGGCCCTACCCGCAGCGGACCCTGATCTTGGCCTCGGTACCGGGCGGGAGGGGGGCGAGCAGGTTCCCTCCCAGCTCGCGGCCGTCGAGCTCGACCGTCACCTCGCCCGGGCGGCGGCCGGGCTCGCGCTCGATCGCGATCTCCAGGCGTTGCGCCGCGCCAGGGGCGGCGCATCGCGGCGCGTTGCCAGTCGGGCGGCAGGCAGGGGGCGAAGAGGAGGCCGTCCCAGGTCGGGCGCACGCCGAGCACCCACTCGGAGACCACCCGGGGCAGCCAGGCGGCCGAGCCGGTGTACCAGGTCCAGCCGCCGCGGCCGTGGTGGGGCGAGGCGGGGCCGTCGACGTTGCCCGGCAGCACGTAGGGCTCGGCCCAGTAGCGCTCCGGGTCCTTGGTCGAGGGATCGATCGCCGAGAGCAGCCGGGCGACCAGGGACGCGCGGCCCACCTTCGCCGCCGCCGCGAGCGCCCACACCGCGGCGTGGGTGTAGACCCCGCCGTTCTCCCGCAGGCCCGGGGCGTAGCGGGTGATGTAGCCCACCGTCTCGTCCGGCTCCTCCCAGGCCGGGGCGAGGAGCAGCGCGCCGGCGTCCGAGACCAGGTGCTCCTCGACCGCGTCCAGGCAGCGCTCGGCGCGCTCGGGCGGCGCGACGCCGGAGAGCACCGCCCAGGTCTGGGGGTTCAGGAAGATGCGCCCGAAGCGGTTCTCGGACGAGCCGATCCAGGAGCCGTCGTCGCGGGTGGCGCGCCGGTACCAGGCCCCGTCCCAGCCGTGCTCCTCGACCGCCGCCGCCAGCGCCTCGCGCCGGTCGGCGAGCTCGCGGGCACGCGCCCGGTCCTCGTCGCTCCGGTCCGCCCGGCGGTAGACCTCGCTCCACTCGGCGCACAGGCCGGCCAGGAAGATCGCCAGCCAGACCGACTCGCCGGCCTCCCCGAGCCCCAGCGCCGAGAGCCCGTCGTTCCAGTCGCCGCCGCCGATGTAGGGCAGGCCCCGCGGGCTCGTCCGGCGGAAGACCCGGCCGAACGCCCGCTCGACGTGGTCGGAGAGGGGCCGGGGCTCCGGCTCGTCCAGGTAGGGGGCCGCCTCGTCCAGGACCCCGAAGTCGCCGGTCTCCTTCACGTAGCTCGCCGCCACGTAGGCGAGCCAGAGGAGGTCGTCGCTCATCCGCGTGACGTGCCCCTGCTCCGAGAGCGGGTGCCACCAGTGGTAGACCGAACCGTCGGCGAACTGGTGGCCGGCGTGAAGGCGGATCTGCTCGCGGCAGCGCACGGGATCGATCGTCAGCCAGACCTGCGAGTCCTGGAGCTGATCGCGGAAGCCGAAGGCGCCGCTCTGCTGGTAGTAGCCGGCGCGCCCCCAGAGCCGGGCCGAGATCGCCTGGTAGCGGAACCAGCCGTTCAAGAGCGGATCGAGGCCGCCGGCGGGGGTCTCCACGCGGTGGTCGGCGAGGCGCCGGCGCCACCCCTCGCGGACCGCGTCGAGGGAGGCGTCCATCGCCTCCGGGCGCGCGAAGCGCCGGGCGAGGGCCGCGGCGCCGGCCCGTTCGGTGGTGGTGGCGAGGACGAAGCCGCCGTCGAAGCTCCCACCGGCCGGCAGCTCGACCTCCGAGCGAAGCGCCGCCACCGGGTCGCCGTGGCGGCCGAAGGCGCCGGGCCACCGGGCGCCCGGGTCGAGGGCCGCCGGCCGCCGCCACCCCCGGCCACGGCCGAGGAAGGCCGCCTTGTCGCCCTCCGCCGCCGCCACCTCCTGAGCCGCCGCGAAGGCGCTCCAGTACGGGAAGTCGCGATTCCAGTGCCCCCAGGGCTCGGACGGCGTGTCCCACATGTGGCTTCCGGCGGTCGCGACGCCCCCCTCGTAGCCGGTCTCGAGGAAGAGCTTCTGGAACTCCCGCCGCGGCGCCGGCGAGACGCCGCAGTTCCACTCGACGAAGGCGACGAGGGCGAGGCGGCGCGGCCGGCCGGCGGTCTCCTCGAGGCGGACGCGCCAGAGCTCGACGGTCTCGGTCTCGTCCACGGACAGGGTCCAGGTGGCAGCGACGCCGTCGAGCTCGGTCTCGAAGCGGGTCCAGCCCAGGCCGTGGCGGCAGGCGAAGCGCTCGTAGGCCGGCCAGCAGGGCGCGGGCGCCAGCGACCCGACCCGATCGGCCTCGAGGTCGCAGAGGTAGAGGAAGCGCCCCGAGCTGTCGTCGGCCAGGTCCTGGCGCCAGCGGGTGACCGCCGCGAGCTGCGAGTTGTCGATCCAGGACAGGCCGCTCCCGGTCTGGGAGACGACCAGGCCGACGCGCGGGTTGGCGATGACGTTGACCCACGGGCGCGGGGTCCGCGGGTCGGTCACCACGTACTCGGTGCCGCCGGCCGCGAAGTGGCCGTAGCAGCTCGGCTCGGGGGTCACCTCTCCTCCTCTCTCGCTCCCGCCGCCGCGCCGGGCTCCGCGGGCAGCAGCTCGACGGTCGCCGGCACGGTCCGGACCACCAGGCGGCCGTCGGGGCCTGGATCGGCCGGCCGGCCGTCGACCAGGGCGCGCGCGGCCCGTCCGGCGGGCAACGTGAACACCAGTCCTCCCGGGGGTGCCACCAGCGGCCTTGCGCCCGGCTCGGCGGCCGGCTCGAGCCGGTAGCGCACACCGCCCCCCTCGCCGGGCGCCCGGGGCTCGAGCCGGTACGCGAGCTCCCCCACGGCGTCGCCAGCCGGCGGACGGCGATCCCCTCGGGCCGCGCGAGCCAGGCCGCCGGCACCCCGGCCCCGAGCACCAGTCGCTCGTTCTCCGCTCCGGGGGGCGCCTCCCGCTCGTCGTACGCGAACAGGTCGAGGACCGAACGGATGAAGTCGGAGGCGACCCAGCCGTGGGGCATGTCGCCCACGAACCGGGGCTCGCGCGGGTCCCGGGTGACCACCTCCGGCCAGCCGTTCCAGGCGAGGGGGCGGCGGTCCGCCAGGTAGCGGGCGAGGAGCTGGTGGGCGCGGTCGACCCAGCCCAGCCGGACGAACGCCCCGACGTGGCGGATCTCGTACGGCGTGTAGGCGTCCCAGTCGGAGGTGCCCTTCGCCGAGATCGGGCGCCGGGCGACGAAACCCTTCCAGAAGCGCTCGAAGGTGGCGTCGACGGCGCCGCGCGGCAGGTAGGCCAGGAGTCCCCCCGGATCGAGGACGACGGTGGTGGCGGTCGAGTCGAAGTCGCCCAGGTCGGCGCTTCCGGGGATGAAGTCGAGGTGGTCCCGCTCGCGGACCCGCGCGATCGAGGCGAGGAGATCGGAGCGAAGCTCGTCGCGGCGCGCCGCCCACTCCCGGGCGAGGTCGTCCTTGCCCAGGGCGTGGGCGAGCGCCGCGGCGTCGGCCAGCCCCCGGTAGGCCCAGGCGTCGTCCCAGTAGGAGTGGACCGGGTGGGCCGAGTAGCCCTCGTGGCTGATCGACTCGGGTAGCAGACCGAAGAAGGCGAGCTTCCCGCCCTCCCGGTAGGCGGGGGTGCGGCGCTCCTGGCGCAAGGTCTCGAGGTAGTCGACCGCCGCGGCCACGTGGGGGAACGTCCGCTCCGCGAACGCCCGGTCGCCGGTATACCGGTAGACCTCGGAGATCAGGTGGACGAGCTCGCCGTGGCTGTCGTTCTCGGCCACCGGGTCGGCGCCGCGCCGGTCGACGCAGCAGGGGACCTTGCCGTCCGGGTACTGGAAGCCGGCGAACCACTCGGCGTAGGCCCGGGCCACGTCGGCGCGGCCCATGCGGAGGAGGGCCTCACCGGTCATGGCGCCGTCGCGGATCCAGGAGCGAGCGTAGGAGCGCGAGCCGGGCTGGAGGGCGTCGCCGTCCCGGTGGACCAGGTTCCAGGCGACGCTCGATCGGAGCGTCCGCACCAGGCGCGAGGCCGAGTCGGGCAGGTCGAGCTCGAGGGGACCGAGAGCGGAGCGCCAGCGCTCCCGGGCCGCGCCCAGCGCGGCGGCGAAGCCCGTGGCGCCACCTCCGGCGAGGCGGGAGAGACCGGCCGGAGAAACGAGGTCGCCCGGCCCGGCGCCGTCTCCGCCCGCCCTCTCCCGTAGCGACGGGGCATCGGCCAGGGGTGTCGCCACGATCACCTCGAAGCTCTCGTCCGGGGCGAGGTCGAAGGGCCAGGCGAGGGCGGCGCTCGCCAGGCCCACCGGGTCTTCCACCGCGTCGTGAGGCGGCACCCGACCGCCAGCGAGGTCGGCGGCCAGGAGCGGCTGGTCGAAAGCCCGGGCACCGCAGGCGGCGGGCGCCGGGCTCGTCACCACCGCCCGCCCGCCGTCCAACCGCAGGCCGCCCGCCGTGCAGGCGATCCGTTCGATCGGGGCGACGCCTCCGGTGAGGTTGAGGAGCTGGTAGGGCGGATCGACCTGGAAGGGCCGGGCGGCGAGCAAGAGGGTGCCCTTCAAGGGGACCGGCTCGTCGGACCGGTTGGCGCGCTTCGCCACGATCCGGTAGCGCGCCAGGAGCACCGAGCGGCCGTCTTCGGCGACGACCAGGGGCGTGACCTCGAGCTGGCCCCAGGCCAGCGGGTGCGGCGTTCCCCCCAGCCGCCAGGTGACCGTGGGCAGCGGCAGGTCGCCCTCCTCGAGGCGCTGGCCCGGGTTGGTGTCGGCCCAGCTCAGGAGCTTTCGGCTCCCCTCGCCCGAGAGGAGCAGGAAGGGCTCGAGCGAGAAGCTCCCGGCGCCGGTCTCGAGGAGGCCGTCGCCCGAGAGGAGCGCCTCCTCCGGGGCTCCCTCCGCTTCGGTGCCGCGCCCGATCACGGTCCAGTAGACCGCCTGGCCCGAGACGCCCCTGGGGAACGCGCCACCCGGTGCCTTCGCCGCCACCGCCTCGACGAAGGCGTTGGTCGAGGCGCCGAAGGCGAGCGGGCGGACGGTGAGCTCGGCGAGCCCGCACCCCCGGGGGCAGGAGCCGGCCACGAAGGAGATCCGCACTCGCCGGGCCTCGGCGTCGGGGAGGCGGACGTGGCTCCCGGAGGCGCCCTCGGAAACGACCTCGCGGGCCGCCCGCCACTCGCGCCCGTCCTCGGAGAGCTCGACCCGAAAGCGCTCGGGCTCCCGCCCCGGCTCCCAGGCGAAGGAGAGGCCGCCGAGCTCGACGAGCCCCTGGAGGTCGACGGAGAGGGCGGCCGGCACCGAGCTCGGACGCCAGGAGGTCGCCGGGTTGCGGTCGAGGGCCGCCGATGGCGGATGCCCGGGCTCGCTGCCGGCGGCGCCCGTGGCGCTCGCCCGGGGTGGCCCGGCGGGCGGGCTCGGCGCCTCGGTGGGCACGATCTCGAGGTCCGCGAGCCAGAGCGAGCCGCTCCCGCCGCCGCCGGCGGTGATCGCGATCTCGATCGCCCCGATCCGCGACGGCTCGCCGCCGCCCGCCGGCCCCCAGGCGAAGGTGACCTGGCGCTTCCGGATGCGCTCGGCGTTCCACTCGGCGGACCATCCCTCGGCCGGGTCGACGTGCCACCAGACGTTGTCACCCGAAGGGTCGACGAGCTTCACCTCGAGGCGGTTGGCGGTCCCCGTGCCCCGGAGCCGGAAGCGGAGCTCGTAGCTCGGCGGCAGCACCAGGTCCACCGGGTGGCGAGCGGCGGCCCACCCTCCGTGGCCGTGGAAGTCGTAGTCGAGGCGCAGCGCCGCCTGGCCGTCCGGGCCGGTCGCGGCGGCCAGCGAGAGCTCGACCCCGTCGGCGGGCGCCGCCCGCCAGGCGCCGGGGTCGAGGGAGACGCCCACCGGAGCGCCGGTGGGCGCCTTCGGCCCCGCTCCGAGGGCGAGGACGGCCAGGGGCAGGAGCGCCGCCAGGCGCCTCATTTGACGCCGCCCATCAGGATGCCGCGCACGTAGTAGCGCTGGAGGGCCAAGAACAGGACGAGCGCCGGCAGCACCGTGACCACGGCGCCGGCCATCATCAGCTCGATGTCCTGGACGTGCTCGCCGGAGAGGTTGGCGATCGCCACCGGCAAGGTGTACTTCGCCTGGTCGGTGAGCACGATCAGGGGCCACATGAAGTCGTTCCAGGCGGAGAGGAACGTGAACACGCCGAGCGTCAGGAGGATCGGCCGCAGCAGGGGCAGGACGATCGTCCAGTAGATCCTGCAGCTCCGAGGCGCCGTCCATGCGCGCCGCGTCGAGCAGGTCGTCCGGGATGCCGAGGGCGAACTGGCGCACCAGGAAGATGCCGAACACCGTGGCGATGCCGGCCACGATCACGCCGCCGAAGGAGTCGACCAGCCCCAGGGAGCGGATCTCGAGGAAGAGCGGCAGCACGGTCACCTGGGGCGGCACCACGAGCGTCGCCAGGAGGAGCCCGAACAGCCGGTCCCGCCCGCGGAAGCGGAGCTTGGCGAAGGCGTAGCCGGCCATCGAGTTGGCGAGCAGCGAGATTGCGGTGATCGCGAGCGCCAGCAGCAGCGTGTTGCCGAGGGCGCGGGCGAAGTCGAGGCGCGCGAAGAGGAGGTGATAGTGCTCGAGGGTCGGGTGCGCCGGCACCAGACGCACCGGCAGGCTGGTCGCCTCGCCGGTCGCCATGAACGACGCCGACACCATCCAGAGGATCGGCGCGGCGGTCGCGAGCGCCAGGACCGCCAGCGCTCCGTTGACCGCGAGCAGGGCGAGCCGCCGCCTCACGAGCCCCCTCCCCCGCCCCGGCGCCGCAGCGCCACCTGCAGCCCGGTGGTCGCCAGGATCATCGCGAAGAGCACGAACGCGATCGCGGCGGCCGGGCCCATGTTCCACCAGCGGAAGCCCTGCTCGTACATGAGGAGCGTGATCGAGGTGGTGGCGTGGAGCGGCCCGCCGCGGGTCATGACGTAGGGCTCGGCGAAGATCTGGAAGAGCTGTACCGTGACCAGGACGCCGACGAAGAGCATCGTCGCTCGGAGCTCGGGCAGGGTGATGTCCTTGAGCCGCCGCCAGGGGCCGGCGCCGTCGAGCTCGGCCGCCTCGTAGAGCGCGGGCTCGATCGCCTCCAGGCCGACGACGAAGATCACCAGGCCGTAGCCGAAGGTCCGCCACACGGCGAGGATCGTGATCGCCACCATCGCCGTCCAGGGGTGGCCGAGCCAGTCGACCGGCGGCAGGCCGACGAGCCCGAGGGCCTGGTCGATCAGCCCGAAGCGCGGGTGGTAGAGGTAGCGCCAGACGACGGCCACCGCCACCAGGGTGGTGACCACCGGGGCGAAGAAGACGGTGCGGTAGAGGCCACGCAGGCGCGCCAGGCGCGAGTGGACGAGGAGCGCCCCGCCGAGCGACGAGAGAAGGGTGAGCGGCACCCCCAGGACCACGAACACGGCGGTGTTGCGGAGAACGATCCAGAAGAGCGGGTCCGCCAGCAGGCGCTGGTAGTTGCGCAGCCCGACGAAGCGCGCGTTCGCCGGGTCGGCCAGGGCGTAGATGTCGAAGTCGGTCGCCGAGAGCACGAGCGCCGCGACCAGCGGCAGCGCGAAGAACAGCAGGATCGCCGAGAGCGCCGGCGCCACCAGGGTCCACCCCGCGCGGGCCTCCGAGCGCCCGGTCATCGCCCGCTTCCTCCGGCCCCGCGGGCCGCCGCCGGGCGGCCCCGCGCCGCGCGCCGGTCGAGCAGCCAGCGGCGCTTCTCGAGCATGCGGTCGACGTCGGCGTCGAGGTCGGCGAGCGCCTGGTCGAGGCTCCGGCCGCCGCGCACCACCTCCTCGGACGCCTGGGTGACGCGGGTGGCGATCCGCTCCCACTCGGGCACCTTCGGCGTCGGCACGGCGTGCTCGAGCTGCACCAGGAAGGGCGCCGCGCGGGGGTCGCGTGCGAGACCGGCCGAGCGCCAGACCGAGCGGCGGGCGGGCAGGTCGCCGGTCAGCTCGTGGAAGCGCGCCTGCTGGGCCGGCTCCGAGAGGTACTCGAGCCACTGCCAGGCGGCCTCCGGCGCGCGCGCCTGGCGGAAGAGGACCAGGCTCGAGCCGCCGGCGAGCGAGGCGCCGGGGTAGGGCATGCCCGCCTCGGGCGGCGGCATCGGCGCCGTCGCCCAGAGGTCCTGGTCTGCGGGCGGCAGGCGCCGCTCGGAGCTCGCCCAGGTTCCAGGGCCCGGTGATCATCATGGCGAAGCCGCCCTCGGCGAACTGCTGGTAGAGGTTGGCGATCCCCGCCTGGTCGACCGGCGCCGCCAGGCCGTCGGCGAAGAGGCCGGTGTAAAAGGCCATGGCGCGCCGGAAGCGGGGCTCCTCGAAGTCGCCGCGGCGGCCGCCGCCGGAAAGGAGCGGCGCCCCGAGCTCGAGGCCCAGGAGCACCGGCTGCGGCCACTCGTCGATCGGCAGGAGGATGGCGTAGCGGTCCGGGCCCCCCTTTCCATGGCCCCGGCGGATGCGCTGCATCGCCCGGCGCCACTCGGCCCAGCTGCGCGGCGGCCAGGGGCCGCCTGCCACCAGGTCGGTGCGGTAGAAGAGCAGGCGCGTGTCGACGTACCAGGGCACGCCCCACACCTCGCCCGCCACCCGGTTGGTGTCCCAGACGCCGGCGAAGTAGTCGCCGGGATCGATCGCCGCCGCACCGGCGATCCGCCGGTCGAGGGGCTCGAGGGCGTCGAGCGCGACGAGCTCGGGCACCCAGGTGTTGCCGACCGGGGCGGCGTCGGGCAGGGTGCCGCCGACGAACGCGGTCAGGAGCTTCTCGTGGGCCGCGGTCCAGGGCACCTGCTGCACCTCCACCCGGACCCCCGGGTGACGCCGCTCGAAGTCGGGCACGAGGTCGCGCACCACCTCGCCCTCCCGGCCGAAGCCCCAGAAGCGCACCACCGTCGTCCGACCCGCCTGGCCGGTCCGCCCGCCGGCGCAGGCGAGCGCCCAGGCCGCCAGGGCTGCCGCGAGCAGCGGGGTCGGCGCCCGCCTCATGAACGAGGCGCTTCCAGCCAACCGCCCGTGAAACCGGCGCGCTCGAGGCCGCGCCGCAGGGCCGGGTCGCGCCGCATCACGCGCCAGACGAGCCCGGAGCGATAGTTCTCGATCATCGCCAGGATCGGTCCCTGGTCGATCCCCAGGTAGTCGGTGTCGAACCAGCCCAGGCCGGGCACCACCTTCCCCTGGTGCACCGGCACCTCGGCGAAGTCGAAGCTCGGGTTGAAGGCGTCGAAGAAGCCGTACTCGCCCCAGAGGTGCTCGCCCCAGCGCGCGCGCATGGCCATGAGCGCCGGGATCGCCACCTCCGGCGCGAAGGGCACCGAGCCGCCGGCGGCGGTCGGGGCGATCGTGCCGTCGTCGCGCGTCCAGCGCACGCCCACGCCGCGCCCGGCGTAGGTCCAGAAGCGCCGCGTCTCGCCGCCGACCGGGCGCTCGACGTCGGCCGGGCCGTCGCAGGCGGTCACCCCCCAGACGTCGGGGCCGAGCCCCCGCCAGCCGCGCGGGTTCTCGCTCGCCCAGGCGCGCTGGGCGAGCGTCGCGCGCCGGGAGTTCTCGAAGTAGTCGATCCCGTGCTCGCGCATGTAGGCGTCGCGGATGCCCCGGAAATCGACCCAGACGTGGCTGTACTGGTGACCGAAGAGCGGCGGGAAGTCGACGTACTCGTGGCCCTCGAAGCGCTCCCACTGGTAGCGGCCGGCCCAGGCCCGCCAGCCGGCCGGGTCGATCGGGTGGGTCGGCGAGCCCAGGGCGAGCAGGTAGAGGATCATCGCCTCGTTATAGCCCAGCCAGTCCGACTCGAGGTAGCCGCCCTCCGGGGTCCAGCCGTGGCCGACGGCCGGCGGCCGGGGCTGGGCCCAGGTCCACTCGACCCGCTCGTAGAGGGCGCTCGCGAGCCGCCGGATCTCGGCCTCGTCCGGGTCGCCGCGGTCGAAGTAGTCGCGGCAGAAGAGCACTCCGCCCAGGAGCAACGTCGTGTCGATGGTCGAGAGCTCGACGGTCTCGAAGCGCTCGCCGGTCGACGGGTCGAGGAAGTGGTAGTAGAAGCCATGGAAGCCGGTCTCGCCGCGCGGCGCCGGCCCTTGCGGCGACTCCTGGAAGAAGCGGAGCGTCCGGAGCACCCGGTCGCGGGCCGCCGCGCGCGAGACCCAACCCCGCTCGACCCCGATCGGGTAGGCGGTCAAACCGAACCCGGTGGCGGCGATCGAGGCGAACGAGCGGGTGGGCCAGCGGTCGGCGGTCAGGCCGGTCGCGGGGTCCGCCCGGTCCCAGAAGAAGCGGAAGGTGCGCTCCTCGAGCTCGTCGAGGAACGCCGCCTGCTGCCGGTCGGTCCCCGCCGGCCTTGCGGCGGCCGGCGGCACCGCCGATCCGGGCGGCGCCGCCGGGGGTACCTGCGCGGTACAGGCGACGAGGGCGAGGGCGCAGACGGCGGGCGCGAGCCACCGCAGGCGCCACCTACCCCCTCGCCTCGTCATCCGCCCGCCGCTCTCAGAAGCTCACCCGCGCACCCACCTGGAAGCGCCGGGTGTTGATCTCGCTCGTCGGGTCGCCGAACTGGTCGTTCGTCGCCGGCAAGCGCGGCCTGAAGTTGTTGAAGGCGTTGTAGTTGTCGAAGTTGAACACGTTGAAGGCCTCGCCGATGAGCGAGACCGCCACGCCCTTGATCGGCGGCGCCTGCCACTCGAGGCGAAGGTCGACGTCCCGGTAGGCCCAGGCGTTCGGGATGATGAAGTCCTTCTTGTCGGGGCGCCCCTCGTTCCAGCGCACCGTGAACGGGGCCGTCGAGTCGTCGAAGATCGTGTACGGCGTCCCCGAGCCCAGGTCGATGAGCGTCGAGAGAAGGAACCTCGCCGGCAGCCGCACGATACCGCTCGCCACCACGTGGTGGCGCTCGTCGTTGGTGCCCGGGAACTTGTAGAGGTCGGCCGACGAGGCGTAGTCGAAGGCGCCGAAGGCCACACCCTCGCCGGGGTTGTCGGTGCCGTTCTGGTAGGCCTTGGCGTAGGTGTAGGCGAGGTGGAAGCCCCACCGGTCGCCGCCCGCCAGAGGCCGGTCGAGAGAGAGCAGCGCCCCGTCGTACCAGGACTTCCTGGCGGTCGAGGTGAAGAACACCCGGCCGTAGCCCGGCACCGGCACGTTGCCGCCGAAGCGGTCGTCGAAGGCGGTGCCCGGCGGCAGGTCGGCGAAGAAGTAGATCAGGCCGTTGTAGCTGCGCACCCCGACGTAGGAGAGCGAGCCGAGCCACTTGCCGAAGGTGTGGCGCACGCCGAGCGTCCACTGGTCCGAGCGCGGCGGCTTCAGGTCGTTGTTGACCAGGAAGACCTCCGGGCCGGGCGCCTGGCCGTTGGCGATGAGCTGGCGCAGGGCGTCGCCCGAGAGGTAGGAGTCCTGCCACTGGAGGGCCGGCACGCCGCAGTTGGGGGCCGGGCTGCCGTCGGCGGAGAAGCAGAAGGAGTAGACCCTCCACTGCTGGCGGTACGCCTCGTCGAAGATGTCGTTCAGCACCACGCGGTCGTAGTACTTGCCCCAGCCGCCGAAGAGGACCGTGTCGCCCTTCTCGTCCACGTTCCAGGCGAAGCCCAGGCGCGGCTGGATCATGCCGTAGTACGGGCCGCGGTCGTTGCCGTCGGTCGTGTACTGGCCGATGTCGAGGAAGTCCGGCAGGCACCAGGTGGCCTGGCCGCCCACCGGCTGGTCGTAGGTTCGGCACGCCCCCTCGAGGGCCGAGACCAGGGCTGGGGGCGTCACGAAGTCGTTGTTGACCATGTTCGACTCGTAGTCCCACCGCACGCCGAGGTTGAGCGTCAACCGGTCGGTCGGCGACCAGTCGTCCTGCACGTAGAGCCCGAGCTGCGTGTTGTTGAACGACAGCTCGGGATCTCCGAAGCCCACCTGCGCCATGAACGGGAACTGCCAGTTCTCGTCGCTGCGGAAGGTGAAGGTGCCGTTGCCGAAGGTGCGCTTGCTGATCGAGTAGTCGAGCCAGTTGACCGACACGCCCCCCTTGAAGGTGTGGGTGCCGTGCCAGTCGGTGAAGTAGGAGAGGTCGTCGCGCAGGGCCACCTTGTCCTGCTTGAAGTCCTGGGTCGCGTCCTTGCCGCCGACGTCCAGGATGCCCTGGTAGTTGAGCCGGGGGGTCGACGCGTCGAGCGCCGTCGGGTTCCACTCCAGGGTCTGGTAAGAGAGCGAGGCGTCGTTCAGGGCGTCGCCCAGCACCCAGGTGTGGTGGGCGACCCAGGCGTTGTTGCCGATCTCGAAGCTCTCGGCGCCGTCGCGCGTGCGCTGCCCGCCGAAGCCGCGGACCTCGTGCTCGTCGCGGCGGTAGTAGGTCAGGTAGGCGCTCTGGCCGACCGCCGGCTGCCACGAGAGCTTGCCGAAGTAGAGGTCGGAGTCGAAGGGCTGGGTGAGGACACCGGTCGGATACTGGCCGAGGAAGTCCTTGACGTTTTGCGGCGCGCTGTCGTACGCCCCGCCGTAGAAGACGGAGGCGTCGCGGTTCTGGGTCTGCCCCTCGTAGGAGAGGAAGTAGTTCAGCTTGTCCTGGACGATCGGGCCGCCCAGGGAGAGGCCGCCCTGCTTGCGCTTGTAGTCGGGCTTCTCGTCGCCACGCATCCTCGAGAAGTCGTCCTGAGAGACCATCCCCTTGTCCTGGAACAGGTAGAAGCCGTCGCCCTTGAGCTGATTGCCGCCCGACTTGGTCACCGCGGTGATCACCGCGGCCGAGGCCTTCTCGTACTCGGCCTTGTAGTTCTGGGTGAGCACCCGGAACTCCTGGACCGCGTTTTGCGGGAAGGGGTTGCCGCGGCTCGAGTCCTGGTTGAACGCGCCGCCCTGGAGGAGGTCGTTCTTGTAGGACAGCCCGTCGATGAAGACGTTGACCTGCCGGGAGTCCTCGCCGCCGCTGCGGATCTTCTGACCGGCCTCGTCCTGGTTGCGGGTGCTCTGCACGCCGGGCGCCAGGGCGGCGAAGCCGAGGAAGTTCCGGTTGTTCTGCGGCAGGTTCTCGATCTGCTGCCGCGTGACGTTGGTCGCGACCTCCGAGGTGCGGGTCTCGCGCAGCAGGGTCGCCGGCGCCTCGACGGTCACCTCTTCGCCGAACGTCTTGGCCGGCTCGAGGCTGAAGTCGGCGTGGACGGACTCGGCGACCAGCACCTGGACCTTGCGGCTCCGGGGCGCCTGGCCTTCGGCCGACACGTTGACCGTGTAGACCCCGGGGGTCAGGCCGGGCAGGTTGAAGTGGCCCTGGCCGTCGGCGGTCGCCGTGACGCGGAACCCGGAGTCCTCCGCGATCGCCTCGATCTGGGCGCCGGGTACCGGCCCGGCCTCGTTCGTGATCGTCCCCTCGATCGAGGAATTGCTCTTCTGGGCCCATGCCGGGTGCCCTCCGGCGAGCACTGCGCCGGCGAGCAAGGCGATCCCGGCGAGCCGATGGATGTTTCGTCGCCTCTGCCTCATGGTCTCTCCTCCTTGAAAGGACGGTTCGCGGCCGCATCGGCCGAGAGGGTTGAATCACGGATCGAAAGGGTCGGGACGACGACCTCGTGCCGCGGCGCCGGGTCGTCCCCCCCGAGCACCATCGCGAGCATCCGCTCCATCGCCCGGCTCCCGATCTCGGCGATCGGCACCCGGACCGTGGTCAGGGCCGGCGCGAGGTAGCGGGCGTTCGGCACGTCGTCGAAGCCCACCAGCGAGAGGTCGGACGGCACGTCGAGGCCCGTCGAGCGCAGGCCGGCCAGGCAACCGATCGCCATGGCGTCGTTGGCCGCGAAGACCGCGCTCGGGCGCGGCGCGAGCGATGCCAGCCGCGCCGCCGCCGCGAACCCGGACTCCTCGCGGAAGTCGCCGGCGAGCTCGAGCTCCGGATCGGGGGCGATGCCGCGCCCGGCGAGGGCCTCGCGGTAGCCGGCCCGCCGTTCGATCGCGTCGGCGTTGCCCTCCGGACCGCCGACGAGGGCGATCCGCCGGTGGCCCAGGTCGAGGAGGTGCTCGACCGCCAGCCGGGCGCCGCGCCGGTTGTCGACCCGCAGGGTGGGCCGGCCGGTCTCGCCGGCGCCGTGGAGCAGGAGCACGGGGGTCTGGGGCGGCAGGCTCCGCGACAGGCTTTCGATCCCGGGGCCCGGGATCATCAGGATCAAGCCGTCGACCCGCCCGTGGAGGGCGCGCAGCACCGCCTGGGTCTCGGCTGGCTCGCTGTGGGAGCCCGACACCAGGACGTGGTAACCCTCGGGGCGCGCGATCCGGTCGATGCCGCGGATCACCTCGGAGAAGAAGGCGCCGACCATCTCGGGAAGGACCACGCCGATGACGTGGGTGCGGCGGGTGGTCAAGCTGCGGGCGCCGCCGTGCGGCACGTAGGCGAGGCGGCGGATCGCCTCGCGCACCCGGTCGCGGGTGGCCTCGGTGACCGAGGCCTTGGCGTTCAAGACGCGCGACACGGTCGCCACCGAGACGCCGGCGGCCCGCGCCACGTCGCGGATCGTCACCGCCACGGAGGTCCGCCCGCCGGCGATCGCCGGCCCGGTTGCGGTCGATGGAGGCAGGATCCACGCATGCGCTCGCCCGGCGGCGTTCAGTGGATGTAACCGGTTACATCGAAGGTTACGAGCGCGTCACAAAGCTGTCAAGCCGCAGCGCGGCGAGAGGAAAGCCCCGCCGCGAGTCGGACCGCAACGGCGGAGACGGCGGTAGATGCGGCGTTGCAGCAGGAAAATCACCTGCGTCCGTCGCGAAACGCCGCAGATGCCGTCGGATCCAAGGCGCGCGAGGTGAGGGCGACGCAGGCGTACTGCGGTACGTTGAGGAGCCCGAGCCGAGTGCCACGCCGGAGACGGCGGTAGATGCGGCGTTGCAGCAGGAAAATCACCTGCGTCCGTCGCGAAACGCCGCAGATGCCGTCGGATCCAAGGCGCGCGAGGCGAGGGCGACGCAGGCGTACTGCGGTACGTTGAGGAGCCCGAGCCGAGTGCAACGCCGGAGACGGCGGTAGATGCGGCGTTGCAGCAGGACGCTACCGGTCGCCGGAAGGGTGCACAACCCCCCCCGGCGCGTGGCCCGGCCCGGCGCTCGCCGCCCCCTTCTCCTCCTTCAGGGGATGGCGGGTCTCGTGGGTCCCCTCGCCCAGGACCTCGATCTTCTTGGCCTCGACCAGCTTCTTGAACGGCTCGTGCTCGAGGGCGGCGGCCGGCACCTGGCCGGTCTGGCTCGGGCCGAGATGGAGCACCTTGCCCTGCGGCAGGGGCACCCGCAGCGGCTCGTGGGACGCGTTGCGGATCTCTTTCATGCGCCGAGGTTACGCGTTGGGGCGTCTGGGCGCAAGATCGGGGTCCCGCCCGCATCCCCTCGATCCCCTTCCCTCCCCACGGGGGGGAAGGGGACGCCCCCTGCCGGCACCCGGCCCTCGGGTCACGAGTCGAGGGCTTCGAAGGCGGTCACTCCTTGCGCAACACCGTCACCGGATCGAGCCGGGCGGCGCGGGTCGCGGGGATCCAGCAGGCGGCGACGGCCACCGCGAGCAGCAGCAGGCTCGAGCCTGCCAGGCTCGCGGGATCGAGCTGGCCGACGTCGTAGAGCACTCCGCCCAGGGCGCCGGCAGCGGTGACGCCCACCCCGAGCCCCAGCGCCAGGCCGGCGGCGGCGAGCACCAGGCCGCGCCGGACCACCAGGCGCCGCACCCGCCCCGGGCCGGCGCCGAGCGCCATCCGCACGCCGATCTCGTGCGCCCGCTCGCCCACGGCGAAGGCCATCAGCCCATAGAGGCCGATCGCGGCCAGCGCCAGCGCCGCGAGGCCGAACGCGCCGAGGATTCCGGTCAGCGTGCTCTCCTTGGACACGCTGCCCCGCAGCCGCTCGTCGAGCGAGCCGACCTGGAACACCCAGCCGGAGACGGTGGCCGCCGCCCGCCGGAGCTCCGGCGCCAGCGCCCGAGCCGGCAGGGCGGAGCGCACGACGAGGTGCATCTCGGTGAGGGGCCACGGGGCCTGGCCCTGGGACAGGAACACCGTCGGTTCGACCGGGTGGCGGACCACGCCCACCCGGGTGTCCGCCGCCACGCCGACGACCGTGAGAGCGGCGTCGTCTCCGCCGAGGGCGATGCGCCGTCCGAGCGCCTCGCGGCCGGGCCAGAACGCCCGGACGAAGCTCTCATTGACCACCGCCACGAGCGGCGCGGTGGCGTCGTCGCCCGGGCCGAGGTCCCGGCCGGCCACGAGCGGCGCCCCGAGGGTCGCGAAGTAATCCGGCCCGGTCACCACCGTGAGCAGCGAGCTCGGCTCGCCGCCGGTCCCTTCGGGCCGCATGCCCACCCGGTCTTCGCCATGGTCGCCGGGCAAGAGGGTGGTCACGCTCGCCGCCGCGACGCCGGGCAGCGCGCGCACCCGGGTGACGAGCTCCTGGTACGCACCCGGCGCCGCCTCGGGAGCGAGCCCCACCTCCGCCACCGCGAGCCCGGCGGTGGCGAAGCCCACCGGGATCGCCCGCAGCTCGGCGACCGTGCGCAGCAGCAACGAGGCGACCACCAGGAGCGCCAGGGAGAGGCCGACCTGCCCGACCACCAACCCGGAGCGCAGGCGCGCGCTCGCCGGCCGCTCGGCGGTCCGCATCAGGGGCGTCAAGTCGCGCCGCGCCGCCTGGAGCGCCGGCAGCAGACCGAAGAGGAGGCCGCAGACCACCGCCAGCGCGGCGGTGAAGGCGACCACCCGCCAGTCGAGGGCGCCGATCACGGGAAACGGCACCGGCAGGCGCGCCAGGGCGCCGAGCAGGAAACTCGCCACGACCAGGCCGGCCAGGGCGCCCGCCAAGGCGAGCACCAGGCTCTCGACCAGGAGCTGGCGCACCAGCGCCCGTCGGCCGGCCCCGAGCGCCGAGCGGATCGCCACCTCGCCGGAGCGGCGGACCGCGCGCACCGTGAGCAGCCCGGCGACGTTGGCGCAGGCGATCAGCAGGACCGCGAGGACGGCGGCGGAGAGCACCGCGGCGACCTGCCGCACGGTGCCGCGCGCCCCGGCGCTGATCCGGGAGCTCTCGACGGACTCGAGGACGTCGCCGCGGTCCTTGTTCGACGTCGGGTACTCGCGCTCGAGCCGCGCCGCCAGGCTGTCGATCTCGGCCTGCGCGCCGGCGAGGGAGACGCCGGGCGCCAGGCGCCCTACGACGTAGATGCCGCTCCAGCCGCGACTCGCGAGCAGGTCCTCGCCCATGAGCTGCGGCTGGAGGGCCATCGAGACGTAGAGGTCCGCGCTCGTGTCGAGGGGCACCGGTCGGAAGCCCGCGGGGGCGACGCCGACCACGGTCACCGGGATGCCCCGGACCAGGACCTTCCGGCCCAGCACGTCGGGCGCGCCCGCGAAGGCGCGTTGCCAGAGATCGTAGCCGAGGACGACGGCATCCGCGTCGGCCGCCCCGTCGCCGCCGGCCGGCGCCGGGAACCGGCCGAGGGCGGGCCGTGCACCGAGCGTCTCGAAGAAGGCGCCGGTGACCATCACCGCCGTTCCCAGGAGGTCCGTTTCGCCGGCGCCGATCGCGACCGACCGGGGCTTGAACGCGGCGAGCTGGGAGAACGACCGGCTGTCGCGCCGGAAGTCCAGGAAGTCGACGTAGGAGGCGACGCCCGGCGGCGACTCACCCTCCCGCCCGTAGAGGAGCGCCAGGCGCTCCGGCTGCTCGATCCCGGGTAGCGGCCGCCAGAAGAGCGCGTCGAGCAAGCTGTACGCGGCGCTCGTCGCGCCGATCCCCAGGGCCAGGGTGACGACCGCCGCCAGCGTGAAGCCGGGGGACTTCGTGAGCTGGCGCAGGGCGAGCGTGAGGTCGTGCCGCAGGGTCTGCATGAGTCGCCTCCCGGGTCGAGTGCCGGCCGAGACGAGCAAGGAGGGTGCCAGAGGGCGCCGCCGCCGGCGCTCCTCCATCCGGGGTCTTCCGACGGCTCCGGCCCGCCTCCGGGCTTCCCGCTTTCGGACGGCGACGTTCCGGATTCGGAACCCCACCGGCGGGCGTTCAGCCCCTCACCAGCCGCCGCCTCCGCCACCGCCCGAGCTGCCGCCGCCCCCGCCGCCCCCGCCGCTGCTCGAGCTCGGCGCCGACACGCCGGAAGCCATGCCGGTCGCCGCCGCGGCCCACGAGGCGCTGGCACCGGCGCCGCCGAAGCTGCCGCCGCCGCCGCTCCAGCCGCCGCCGGAGGAGCCGCCGCCGGAGAACGCGCCCGCCGCGGCGGCGCCCGCCGCGAGGCCGCTCGCCGAGACGCCGCCGAAGGCCTTCGCCCAGCGGTCCATGGCCGCCGACAGTCCGAAGGCGAGGAGATAGGGGAACCAGGCGTCGTCGAGGTCCGGCTCCGGGCGGCGGAGCTCCGCCTTCAGATGGCGCCGGGCCTGCAGGAGCTCCTGGCGGGCGGCGATCGTCTCCGCCCGCTCGCGGCTCGTCGCGGCGTTGAGCACGCTCGACCAGGCGGCGAGGGGCCCGAGCAGGAGCGCGGCGAGGCCCAGGATCCCCGGCGGCACCTCGATCGTGAACCAGCTCGAGAGCTCCGGTTGGAAGACGACGAAGACGGTTCCGGCCACCATCAGCGCCATCGGCACGCCGAAGGCGATCACCCGGTTCCGCAGCTTGTCGGGCACGTCGCGCGCCGCATAGGCGATGCCCAGGGCGAGCCCGTAGAACGGCGGCACCAGGAAAGCGAGAGAGAGGAGGGTGGTGAGGCCCGCGGGCCAGCGCCAGGCGGCCTGGAGGCCGAGGAGGCCGACGGTGGAGAGGGCGAGGATCGCCGTCGGTCGCCGGCTCGGAGCCGGGCGTCCGCGGCCCTCGTGCACGTCGAACTTCAGGCGCTCCTCGAGGCCGGAGCGGATCACCTCGGCGGGGTCGAAGCCGGACGACTTGTAGTGCGCGCGCAGCTCGGCGGTGGTCACCTCGCTCCGGCCGCCGAAGAACAGCGCGAAGACCAGGTCGCGCTCGTAGCCGGACAGGGAGTGGCGATCGACGAGCAACCGCAGGCGGAGGTCCCGCTGGCGACCGTGCCCCGGTTCGACGTCGCTCGCGAGCTTGCCCTTGGACACCATGCGGGCGAGCACCGCCGCCACCTCGGGCGGCCCGATCGCCCGGTCCCAGTAGGCCCCGACCTCCTCGGGCCGGAGCCCCAGCAGGTGGCCTTCGATCCAGGCGCGGTCGATCCCGGGCGGCTGGGGCACGCGTCCCCATCGCCGGCCGAGCGCGCTCTCCCGCCTGGCGAATCCCACGAACAACCAGACCAGGGCGACGAGCAGGGCGGCGACCCCCGCCACCCGGATGGGGAACGCGACCGGCGACACCGGCGCCGGCAGCGCGGCGGCCGGCGCGCCCGCGCCCTGGTAGCGCAGCCGGGCGGTGACCACCACGCTCTCGCCAGGCGCCAGGTCCTGCCGATCGAGCGACGCCGGCAGCTCGTCCTCCGGGGCGAACGCCGGGTCGACGGCGAGCTCGAGGTGGAAGTGCTCGATCGGCCCGCTGCGCTGCGGGAAGGCGAAGTCGTGATCGAGGAGGTAGAGGCCTTCGCCCACCGGCCGCAGGACACCGGTCAGGCGGTAGTCGAGCTCGTAGGTGATCGCCGTCTCGTCGAACTCGGGGTCGCTCGGCAGGCGGCTGCGCCAGCGTAGCGTCCGGTCGTCCGCCCAGTCGTAGTGGTCGACCTGGCTGAGGTCCCATTTCTCGAGCTCGTGCCGCTCTCCGGTCTCCGGGTCGATGCGGGCGATCGCGTAGAGCTCGATCGCCTGCCCGCGCCCGAGCCGGAAGACCCGCTCCCCGCCGTTCCAGTCGCCGGTGAAGACCATGGTCTGGGTCTCGGCGACGCGCAGCGCACCGTCCGCCTCGAGCCGGGCCTCGACCGAGAGCTCGCGCCAGTAGAGCGAGCGGCCGGCCGCCGGGTCCGCCAGGCCGAGGAGAGCGAGGCAGACGGCCGCCGCCCACAGCAGGCCCTTCGTCGGGAGGTTCATGAATGCGCACTCTATCCTCTACCCGCGACCGAAGCTCCGCTGGAAGGCGCGGGGCCGGCCGAGCGTTACCTCGTTCACCATGAGCCTCAGCGTCTTCGACCTCTTCACCATCGGCATCGGCCCTTCGAGCTCGCACACGGTCGGGCCGATGCGCGCCGCCCTGCGCTTCGTCGAGCGCCTGGAGCGGACCGGCCGGCTCGAGGCGACCGCGCGCCTGCGGGCCGAGCTGTTCGGCTCACTGGGCGCCACCGGCCGTGGGCACGGCACCCACAAGGCCGTGCTCCTCGGTCTCGAGGGGGAGACGCCGGAAGGCATCGACCCGGGCGCGATCGAGCCGCGGGTGGCCGCCGTCGAGCGGGGCGAGGGCCTGGCGCTCCTCGGGCGCCACCCGATCGCCTTCGACCCGGCCCAGGACCTCCTCTTCCACCGCAAGAAGAGCCTGCCGCTCCACCCGAACGGCATGCGCTTCACCGCCTTCGACAGCGGCGGCGAAACGCTCGAGGAGCGGGTCTACTACTCGGTCGGCGGCGGCTTCGTGGTCGACGAGAAGACCGCCGGGGCCGACGAGCTGGTGACCGACCACACCTCCCTTCCCCACCCCTTCCGGAGCGGCGCCGAGCTGCTCGAGATGGCCGAGCGGGCGGCGCTTCCGATCTGGCGGCTCCAGCTCGAGAACGAGACCGCGTGGCGCAGCGAGGAGGAAGTCCGCTCCGGCCTCCTCGCGATCTGGCAGGCGATGGAGGCGTGCGTCGAGCGCGGCTGCCGGCAGGAGGGGACCCTGCCCGGCGGCTTCCGGGTGCCGCGCCGCGCGCCCGCCCTCTTCCGCGAGCTCTCGGCCCGCGGCGCCCTGGAGTCGACCGACCCGCTGGCGCTCCTCGACTGGGTGAACCTCTTCGCCATCGCGGTCAACGAGGAGAACGCCGCCGGCGGCCGGGTGGTGACCGCGCCGACCAACGGCGCCGCCGGCATCGTGCCGGCGATCGCCCTCTACATCCGCCGCTTCGTCCCGAGGGCGGGCGACGAGGAGATCGTGCGCTACCTCCTGACCGCCGGCGCCGTCGGGATCCTCTACAAGGAGAACGCCTCGATCTCGGGCGCCGAGGTCGGCTGCCAGGGCGAGGTGGGGGTAGCCTGCTCGATGGCGGCGGCGGGGCTCGCCGCGATCCTCGGCGGCAGCAACGCCCAGATCGAGAACGCGGCCGAGATCGGCATGGAGCACAACCTCGGGCTGACCTGCGACCCGGTGGGCGGGCTGGTCCAGATCCCCTGCATCGAGAGGAACGCCATGGGCGCGGTCAAGGCGATCAACGCCGCCCGCATCGCTCTGCGCGGCGACGGCTCGCACGTGGTCTCGCTCGACAAGGTGATCAAGACCATGCGCGAGACCGGCGCCGACATGAAGAGCAAGTACAAGGAGACCTCGCGCGGCGGGTTGGCGCTGAACGTCATCGAGTGTTGACCGGCTCCCCCCCGCAACCCCTCGATCCCCTTCCCACCCCCGAGGGGGGAAGGGGACGCCCCCGCGCCGGCCGGATCACCCCCACGACCCCGCTGATCCCCTTCCCACCAGTCCCTCGGTCATCCGCCACGTGGGCCGGCGTTCAGCTGCTCTTCAAGACGCTCGCGGGATCGAGGCGGGCGGCGCGGCGAGCCGGGGTCCAGGCCGCCAGGGCGGCGGCGGCGGCGAGCACCGCGAGGGCGGCGGCGAAGGCCGCCGGATCGCGCGGGCTGACGCCGAAGAGGTAGTGGGCCAGGACCCGGGAGGCGGCGAGCGCCGCGGCGAGCCCGAGGCCGAGGGCGATGGCCACCAGCCCGAGGGCGTCCCGGACCACCAGCGCCACGACCCGCGAGCGGTCGCCGCCGAGGGCGATGCGGATGGCGATCTCCCGCCGTCGCCGGCCCACCGCCAGGGCGAGCACGCCATAGAGCCCCACGGCGCTCAGGAAATGGGTGAGGGCTCCCGAAGCGCCCAGGACGCGCGCCGCGAGCCGGGCCGGTGCCTGCCGCTGGGCGAGGAGCTCGCGCAGGGTGCCGACCTCGGTCACCGGCACCGCGGGATCGATGGCGAGAATCGCCCGGCGCAGCGAGGGCAGGAAGCGGGCGGCGTCGCCGTCGACCCGCACCACCAGGCGGCAGTCGACGTTCGCCGGGTCCTGCCAGTAGGGCGTGTAGACCTGGGGCGCCGGGCCCTCGTCGACGCTCCGCGCCACCGCGTCCGCCACCACCCCACGACCTCGTGGGGCTCGCCCTCGATGAGCAGAACGGCCCCGACCGGATCGCCGTCCGGCCAGAGCATCGTCGCAAGGGTGCGGTTGACCACCACCACCCTCGGGCTCCCCACCCGGTCGCCGGGCTCGATGCCGCGGCCGCGGAGCAGCGCCACGCCGTTGGTCTCGAAGAAGCTCGGCGCCACCTCGTCGGCCCAGGCGGTCGGCGCGCCCGTCGGGCGCCACGTGGAAGACCCCGTCAGGTTCACCTCGACCGGGTCGCCGTAGAGGGCGCGCGCGAAGCCGGACCCGAGGCTTACCGAGGCCACGCCCGGCAGCCCTTCCAGCCGCTCGACCACCCGCCGGGTGAACGCCTGGGCGCGCTCCGGCGGGTAGCCGACCAGGCGGGGCCGGAGGCGCAGGGTCGCCAGGCTCTCCGGGTCGAGGCCGCCGCCCCGCGCGGTGCCGACGAGGCTCCGGGCCAGCAGGCCGGTGGCCACGAGCAGGACGAAGGAGAGGGCGACCTGGAGGACGACGAGGGGCCCGAGCAGTCTCGGTCGGCGGCGGGACCCGAGGGTCACTTCGTCCTCGAGGGCGGGCGCGAGGTCGTGCCGCGCCGTCTGGAGGCCCGCCACCAGCCCCACCGAAAGGCCGGTGACCGCCGCCAGGAGGGCGGCGTAGACGACGACTGCCGGCGTCGGGTGGAGATCGAGGGGCGCGTCGCTCGGGTAGAGGAGGGCGACCAGGCGCCCGAGCCAGGCCGCCACCAGGAGGCCGCCGGCGCCGCCCGCCAGCGCCAGGAGGAGCGCCTCGGCGAGGAGCGGCGCGGCCACCCGCAGGCGGGACGCGCCGAGGGCCAGGCGGACCGCGGTCTCCTTGCGCCGGGCGAGGCCCGAGGCGACCAGCAGCCCGCTCAGGTTGGCGCCCGCCGCCAGGAGCAACAGGGTGACGGCGGCGGCGAGGAGACCGGCCAGGCGAAGCGTGCCGGCGCGGGCGGCCGGGTGGACACCGGTCAGCGGCGCCAGGCTCACGCCGCAGAGCGCCTCTCCGGGCGCCGGCGGATGCACCCGTCGGATCCGCCGGAAGAGCCCCTTCATCTCGGTCCGGGCGGCGGCGATCGTGGCGCCAGGCGGCCGACCAGATTGAGCCAGGTGCAGTCCCGGCTCGCGGGATCGCACCAGCGGTAGCCGACGGCCGCCGCCGAGGTGGGGATCCAGACCTCGGACGGCAGACCCTTCAGGACGCCGGTGAACCGGGCCGGAGCGACGCCCACGACGCTGAAGGCGGTGCCGTTCAGGTAGAGCACCGTGCCCGCCACGTCGGTCCGCCCTCCCAGGCGCGAGTGCCACAGCCCGTCGGAGACGACCGCCGCCGGGGCGGCGCCGGACGGCCGGTCCTCCTCCGGGAGGAAGAAGCGGCCGAGCTCGGGCTCGATCCCCAGCACCCGGAAGTAGTTGGCCGAGACCACCGAGCCGTTGACCTCCTCGGAGCCGTCCTCCGTGCGCAGGCTCAGGGGGGCGGTCGGGTAATGAGCCGCCAGGGCCGAGAACGCCCTCGCCTGCCGCCGATAGTCGAGGTAGTCGGGCAGCGAAAGGGGATGAAAGCCCGCGCCGCCTCGGCTCTCGTAGATCCCCACCAGCCGCTCCGGCCGGGCGACCGGCAGAGGCCGCAGGAAGAGGGCGTCGACCAGGCTGAAGATCGCCGCGTGGGCGCCGGTGGCGAGCGCCAGGGTGAGGATCGCAAGGAGGGCGAACCCGGGCCGAGCGGCGAGGCGCCGGAGGGCGAGGCGGAGCTCGGCGAGGAGCGCGGTCATCGTCTCGTGGAGTCTACGGCGCCCAGGTCTTCGGCGTCGGGGCGGCGGGCGTCTGCCGCAGCGACTGGCACGGCTGGATGGGGCACGACCCCGACGTGCGCCTGCCGCACGTGCCGGGCCACGAGCTCGCCGGGACGATCGTGGAGGTAGGCCCGTCGGTGTGCGGCTGGTCGACGGGCGCCTCGATCCCCGGCGCCTGGTGGGCCGCACGATCGCCCTGATCGAGGTGCCGGCCGCCATCGAGGCGATGGGTTCGTTCGCCGGCGTCGGGGTGACGGTCGTCGATCGCTTCGAGTGAAGACCGCGGGCCCGGCGGGGAGCCGCCGGGCCCGCGACCGCTCACTGATCCATCTTGTCCATGGCCATCCCCGGCGGCGGGATCGAGAGGTCCGGGCGCGCCCAGGCATAGACGCTCCGGGTGCTCCGGACGACGGTGGAGATCCGCTGCTCGACCTGGGTCCAGGCGTCGCCCATCGCGGCGTGGGTCGCGGCGCCCCGGGCCTCGATGTCCGCGGGGCTCGTGCCGGGGATGCCCACCACCAGGTAGGGCATGTCGCTGCCGGTGATCGCCTGGAACAGGTCCCAGGAGTCGTGCGAACCCTTCTGCTCGTAGAGGGCCTTGACGTCCTTGGCGAGCTCGACGGCCTCGCTCTCCTTGCCCGGCTCCAGGTAGTAGAAGTCCCAGCGGAAGACCTTCGCCTGCTCCATCGCGACCGCGGGCTCGGCCGGCGCGTAGCTCGCGTCGGCCAGGCGCGCGAGCACCCACTCGTCGGCCTTGACGGTGGTGGCGCCGTTCTGCGCCATGAGCTGCTTCCAGGCGTCCCCGCCCGCCTGCTCCATGGCCATGAACTCGCCGCCCACCCGGTCCATGTCGGCGAAGCTCGTCAGCGGCATCACGTAGACCATCTCCATCTCGTCGGTCTGGAAGGCGGCCGCGTTGAACGTCTTCATGACGTCGCGGTGCTTGCCCACCATGTCGACGAACGCCTTGGTGGTCTTCACGTAGGCGTCCATCATCGGCGGCCGGATCGTCTCCTTGTGGACCAGGACGAGCTGCGGCGGGGCCGACTCCTGGGCGGTCGCCGGGACGGCGGCGGCGGCGAGGACCACGGCGACGGCTGCGAACCACCAGATCTTCGACTTCGACATGCGCTCTCCTCCTGGGGGACGGCGCCCCCGGTCATGTCACGCGGCGCGCCGGCCGCGCGCGCGACCGGCGCCGTTGCCCTGAGCTGAGTCCGAAAACCGAGTGTCGATTCTACGCCGGATCCGCGCCGAGAGTGCCAGCCGAGCCGGAGGACTCGAGATTCGCCGCTCTCACTCGCCGCGCAACGCCTGCGCGGCCTCGACGCCGCTCGCCCGGCGCGCCGGGAGGTAGGAGGCGGCGAGGCCGACGGCCGAGAACAGCAGCACCGCCCCGGCGAGCGCCGCCGGGTCGAGAGGGCCGACCCCGAACAGCACCGAGGCGAGCGCCCGACCCGCCCCCGCGGCGAGCGCCAGGCCGACGCCGAGGCCGAGGACGACGAGCTTCATCCCGCGGCGCAGGAACAGGCCGACGACGCTCGTGCGCCGGGCGCCGAGGGCCATGCGCACCGCGATCTCGCGGCGGCGGCTCGCCACGGCGTGGGCGATGACCCCGAAGAGCCCGATGGCGGCGAGCAGCACGCCGACCGCTCCCAACCCGCCGCAGGCCGCCAGCACGATCCTCTGCGGCAGCAGCCCGATGGCGGTGAGCTCGGCCAGGGGCTGGGTGCGCAGGACCGGAAGCCTCGGGCTCGTCGCCTGCACCAGCCGCCGGATCTCGGCGCCGACGGGGGCTCGCGCCGAGGCGCGCACGAGCACGTTGAGCCGCGGGTTGTACAGCTGCTCGAGCGGCACCCAGAGGAACGAGCGCGGGGACTCGCCGAGCGAGCGGTACTTGCCGTCGCGCGCCACCCCGACGACGGTCAGCGGGGTGAGGGCGCCCTCGCTGTCCCCCTCGTGCATCAGGACCTTGCCGACCGGGTCCGCGCCCGGCCAGAGCCGCTCGGCCAGGGTCTGGTTGACGATCGCCACCGGCGGGCTGCCGGCGCGGTCGCCGCTGTCGAAGTCGCGGCCGCGCTCGAGCGCCATGCGCAGCGTCGCGAAGTAGCCCGGCTCGACGACGTTCCAGTCGGCGTCGATCTCGTCGGCCTCGGTGGTGTGCCCGGGCGGATAGAGCGCTCCGAGGCCCATCCCCTCGCCGCCGAGCGGCAGGACGACCGCCGTCGAGACACTCTCGACCCCCGGCAGGGCGCGGACCCTCGCCAGCAGCTCGCGGACGTAGGCCGGTCCGGAGTGCTCGTCGTACCCGCCGAGCGACAGGTCGAAGCTCGCGACCTCGACGCCGGCCGGGTCGAACCCGGGGTCGACGGCCGCCGAGCGCTGGAGGGAATGGAACGCCAGGCCGGCGACGACCACCAGGGCGAAGCTGCCGGTGACCTGGGCGACGACGAAGGCGCTGCGCAGCCGCAGGCGCCGGGGATCCGCCGCGGCGTCGGGCTTGAGCGCACCCGAGACCTGGCGCCGGGACACCGCGAGGGTCGGCGCCAGGCTCGCCAGCAGGGCGGTGAGCAGGGACACGACGAGGGTGAACGCGAGGACCCTCCCGTCGAGCGCGGTGGCCACTCCCACCGGGACCGGGAGGCGCTGCAGCGTCGAGACGAGGACCGTCGTCAGCAGGCGAGCGAGGGCGATCCCGACCGCTCCGCCGAGCAGCGACAGCACCAGGGTCTCGCCCAGCATCTGCCCGACGAGGCTCGCACGGCTCGCGCCGAGCGCCAGCCGCACGGCGATCTCGCGGCGCCGGGCCGCCACCCGCGCCAGGAGGACGCCCGCGAGATTGGCGCAGGCGATGACCAGCACGAGCGCCACCACCAGCATCAGAGCGCCGAGGAAGGCCGCGAGCGGCGCCTCGTTGCCGGGGACCGACGACAGCGGCTCGACCCGCAGGCCGCGGCCCCGGTTGACGCGCGGGTACTCCCGCTCGAGCGCCGTGCCGATCGCCTCGACCTCGGAGCGCGCCTGGGCGAGCGACACGCCGGGCGCGAGCCTTCCGATCATCAGCAGCCACACCGACTCGCGGCTGGTCAGCTCCGTCGCCGAGCTCCTCGGCAAGGCTTCCGCGATCATGCTCATCGGAATCCACAGGTCCGGGCGGAAGAGGGTCGTCCCCACGAAGCCCTTCTGCGCCACGCCGGCGACCGTGAAGGGGTGCCCGTCGATCTCCACCTCGCGGCCGACGACCGCCTCGTCGCCGCCGTAGTGGCTTACCCAGAAGCGGTGCGAGAGCACGACGTAGGGCGCTCCGCCGGGCCGCTCGCCGTCCCGCGACGAGAAGAACCGGCCGCGCGCCGGAGTGGCCTCCAGGGTCTCGAAGTAGTTGCTGGAAACGAGGCTGCCGTACACCCGGATCGCGGTGTCGCCCTCGGTGAGACCCATCGGGTCCGGCGAGAAGCGGGCCGCCGCGACGCGGGTGAACGAGCGGCTGCGCGAGCGCAGGTCGAGGTAGTTGGGATAGGAGTTGTTGTCGAAGCCTTGGCCGTCCTGCGAGCGCCCGATGTCGACCAGGCGCCCGGCATCGCCGACGCCGGCCGGCGCGCGCAGGAGCACGCCGTCGGCCACCGTGAAGACGGCGGTGTTCGCGCCGATGCCGATGGCGAGCGAGAGAACGGCGGTGACGGCGAGACCGGGGCTGCGCCCGAGCAGCCGTCCGGCGTAGACGAGGTTTCTGCGCCAGGTGTCCATACCCGCTACCACGCGGCGGCTGTCGTCTTGGTTAACCGCCGCCGTAGCGGTAGCCGTTGCGGGTCCGCAACTCGACGCCGCGGCGCTTCACCCGGACGTCGATCTTCTGATAGCCGCTCGCCCCGGCCGGGTGCTTCGAGCGAAAGGTCACCAGGTAGTAGCCGGTCGTCTGGTCGCTGATCCGCTCGAGCGGCTGGAGGTAGGAGTTGAAGCTCTTGAACAGCTCGCCGCCCGTGTCGTCGGCGAGGAGGCTGAGAAACGTCGTTTGCGCCGTGTCGGAGTGGATGCCGCCGCCCGCGAGGTCGATCGGATAGACCGCGACGTTGTTGGCGTTGAGCGCTTCCTCCATCGGCGGGTAGTAGCGCGAGTCGGGCAGGCGATAGGCCGAGCCGAGCTGCCCGAAGCCGAGGCTGTAGAGGAGCAGGTTCTTCCGCCCGATGATCTTGCCCGAGGCCTCGGCGACCAGGCGGATCGCGTCCTCCGGGCGGGTGGCCGAGCCGGCGAGGTCGAAGCTGTTCGGCAGGCCGGCGAGGAGGCTCGGGCCGCCCGCGGCCACCACGCGGCTGCGCAGCGAGGGCCGCGTGATCTCGGAGGGGCGGCCGACGATCGCGTCGTCGATCGCCTGGAGGATCGCCGCCTGGTCCTGGGTGAAGTCGGCGAGCACGGCGAGGCTCTGCCGGTAGCGGACGACGGCGATCCAGTCCGAGCCCTGCATCTCGTCGCGCACCCACTGGCGGGCCCAGCGGGCGGCGTCCAGCCGGCTGCGCGTGAGGGTCGCCTCGTCCGCCACGGCGCCGCTCTGGTCGTGGAAGAAGAGGATGAAGTAGCGAGCCGACGGCACCGCGGCCGGCGCCGCCTCCGCCCCCTCGCGCGCCCGGGGCGTCCCCGCCCGGCCGAGGTCCTCGTAGCGCGTCGTGTAGTAGTCGACGCTCGTCACCTCGACCGGCTGGCCGTTCTCGGTGACCACGAAGTCGTCCTTGCCGAGGCCGGGCACGCTCCGGCCGTGGCGGTCGAGGGCGAGGACGTCGAGGAAGACCTCGGTGACCACGAGCTCCTCGCCGAACTGCCCGGCCGGGGGCGTCTCCGGGGGCTGGGGCTGCGCCTGGGAAGCACCCTGAGCGGCGGCCCGGGCCGGTTCCGGAGCCGGATTCTGAGCCCGGGCCACGGCGGGCAGGGCGAGCGACCCGCCGATCAGCATTGCGAGACCGAGGACGGCGGCGGAGCGACGAAAGAGCGTGGCAGGCATGCGAGCATTCTGCCACGGCCCGGCGGGATGCCGCTCGCTCCGACGCTCGGCTCGGGCGGTGGTGCGCGGTCGCGTCAGAGCGACGCAGCCCCCTGCTGGGCCCGGAGCGTGCGCAGGGCGTCCCGGGCGGAGCGAGCGATCGCTGGCTCCGGATCGTCGGCGAAGCGGGTGAGAGTGCCCTCGCTCGCCGGATCGCCGATGTCCCCGAGGATCGAGAGCACCATGGGCAGGTTCTCCCGACGATCGAGAGCCTCCTCGAGGAGGGCCTCGGCACGGCGTCCGCTCTGGACCAGCGACATGCCGGCGATCGTGCGGACGTTCTCGTCTTCCGAGGAGAGGGCCCGGACGAGCGCTCGCCCCGCCGGCCGGAAGCCGGTGGTCGCGAACAGTGCCCGGTTTGCGAACACGCCGGCGACTCTTGCGAGCTCCATGGCTGGTCCAGTCTAGCAGCGGCGGTCCGCCGAGGAGCTCACAGCAGGTTCGAGACCGCGTACCGCTGCCAGACGGCGGGGTCGTGGGTCGCCGAGTGATCGAACCAGATCGGGAGCACGTTCTCCTGGATCCTTGGATCGCGGAACCTCTGCCCACCTCCGTCCGCGAAGATCACGAGGTCGAAGTGGACCCGGATCGAGATCACTGTCTGCACGTGGGCGAAGTCCGGACAGTACTTCGGCCAATGAACCGGGCAGCTCAGGAGGATCAGCTTGCCGATGTCGATGCCCTGGTGGCTCGCGAGCATCGAGATGCTGCCGCCGTGGCTGTGGGTGAAGAGGTCGAGATCGTTCAAAGTGTGGTTCTGGACCCAGGCCACCAGATCCTGGGCGCCCACCGCGCGCGCAGCGTCGCTCCAACCTCCCGACCACTCGAAGCGGTCCGGTTGGGAGTAGAGCGGCGCCGAGTACTTGGTGGTGGGAACCTGCGTGGAGACATAGGTATGGAAGTCCCCGCCGGGCTGCCACCAGCTGTTGCCGCGGGCCCACGTGCCGTGTACGATCATCGAAGTGTGGGCGGGTTCGCCCGGCTCTCCGCCCTCCGAAGGCGCCTGGAGCTCTCGAAGCCGGGGGTGGTCGGGAGCGAAGCGGGCGAGGCCGGTAGCCGCGAGATCGCGGACCAGAGGATCGGCGCTCCCGGTGCCGCCTCACGAGTGGCTCGAGGAGTGGCAGCGGATCGGCGACGACGCCGAGATACCCGATGGCCGCCGCGACGCGAACGAGCTCGTTGGCGTCCTGCAGGCTGGCTTCGAAGAGCGCGGCGGCCGCGGTGACCGAGCGGCGCTCCACCACGGCGACGGCGAGCTCGGCGACCGCTCCCGGCCGGGGCTCGCCGAGCTCCTCCGGCTCGACCGCCATCTCCCGGGCGAGGAAATCCATCGTCCTCTCCCGCGGCACGCGCTGGCCAATGGGCTCCAGGGCTGGAACCTGGAGAGCCTCGATGTCCTCCGCGGGCGCCACGTCTATGGCTGCTTCGGTGCTCTCGGCCCGAAGCGCCCGCGCGACGGGCTCGCTCTCCATCTGCCCACCGAGCAGCAGAAGGGACGCGGCACGAGAGTGGAGCGCGGCCTCGTCGTGGCGGGCGAACGCTTCGGTGAACGGAACGGGCGCGGTGATGTCGTTCTCAGCCATGTCGTCTCCTCGTCATTGGGCGTGAGCTCGCTGCCTGTCTCGTTGGACGGGCAGGCTCAGGAGCTTTCTCATCCCTCGCCGCGACCTGCTTCTGGATGTCCTCCACCAGCCGCCGCACCCTCCAGGCCCATCCGGCAGCGGCCCGGCAGATTCCGAGATCCTTCCGGAACACTCCGAGCTCGGCGGGCTCGCGGCCGGCGCTCGGCGGCGGCGATGCAGCCCCAGCGGTGACCTTCGCTCGCGCCGTCGCGTTGACGCAACTCACCGCCCCTGCTACATTCCGCCAGCCAGACACGCGAAGGAGATCAGCCGACCGCGAGCCAGCAGCCGCGCGAAGAAGGTGTCACGAAGACGGTAGCGATCGCCGAAGGCGTCCGTCGCCCACTCAGTGGTCGTTGTGCAGCTACTGAGCGCGGTGCGAAACCGGGATCTAGTTCCATCCGGCCAGGGAGTGTGCTGATCCCGGGCGAGCGCAAGCGCCACACCGATCGATTCGACGATCCCGATCTGCCAGGCGAAGCGCTCGTGTCGATCGATCTGAAGCCGGTCGCGTGCGGCACGGAGCTCGACATCGTCTAGGAAGGCATTCCAGCGTCGATTCCCGTCGAATTTTGCTATTTCGGGTGGCAAGAATCTCTCGAAATGTTGGCGCGCCTCGTCGAGCCCGAGATTCCCGACAACGGGTGAGTGCCTCCGTCTCGGGCTTGCCGACGAGCTTCGCTATTCGATCCTTCCGATCTTGATCGGCGATGGCATCCCTTTCTTCGCTAACCTCGACGGAGACATCGCCCTGCACCTGGCCGAGGTCACTGCGTACAAGAACGGCATGGTGGAGCTTCGTTACGAGGTGCGCACTCGTGGTCCGTCAACCCTCCATTGACGTGTCCTCGCGGTCCTTCAATCAGCCTGGCAACTCCGGCGCGGGCGGCGCCGCCGGTCTCCCACACCTGCTAACGTCCGGGGCATGGCCTCGACCCGGATCACCCGCCACCTCGACGCACCCCGGGCGGCGGTCTATCGCGCGTTCGTCGATGCGCGCTCGGTCGCGACCTGGATGGTGCCGGACGGCATGACCAGCCGGGTGCATGCGTTCGATGCCCGCCAAGGGGGCTCGTTCCGGATCTCGCTCACCTACGACGAGCCCACGGCGGCCGGCAAGACGACGGCGCACACCGACACCTTCCACGGCCGGTTCGTCGAGCTCGTTCCGGACGAGCGGATCGTCGAGGTGGTCGAGTTCGAGACGGCGGATCCCGCCATGCAGGGCGAGATGACGATGAAGATCTCGCTCGTCGAGGCGGACGGCGGGACCGATCTTCTCGCCGTGCACGACGGGCTGCCTCCGGGCCTCTCGCCCGCCGACAACGAGGCCGGCTGGCGGATGTCCCTCGCCAAGCTCGCGGCGCTCGTCGAAGCGGGCCCGTAGGATGCCGGCGCCAGACCGGCAGGAGGTCTCGTGAGGTACGAACCGATCAACCTCGACCAGAAGCTCGGCCTCATCGCCGAGCACTGGGCGCCCAAGGTGATCGCCGAGATGAACGACTACCAGTTCAAGCTCGTCAAGATCCAGGGCGACTTCGTCTGGCACGACCACAAGGAGACCGACGAGACCTTCCTGGTCCTCGACGGGACCCTGCGCATCGACTTTCGGGACGGCCACGTGACCCTGGGCGCAGGCGAGATGTTCGTCGTCCCCAGGGGCGTCGAGCACAAGCCCTATGCCGAAAACGAGGTCGAGCTCCTGCTCATCGAGCCCCGTGGGGTCCTCAACACCGGCGCCGAGGGCGGCGAGCGCACGGCGGAGAACGACGTCTGGATCTGAGGCTCGGGCGAGCCTCCCCAGGGCTCGCCGTCCTCCGAGCTTCGCCCGACGACGCCGCGGCGCCCTCGGAGCTCGCTCACCGCTCGAAAGCCCACTGGGGATATCCGCCGGGCCATGGGAGCCATGCACCCCGGCACAGTCCCGGCGCCCTCGCCGGCCAGGCGAGTGACCTGCCGCGGCTTCGCTTCGACCTGGCGGGCTCCGGCTCGCCCATGGGCCGCCATACGTAGCTCGAAACCTTTCTTTGTCCCGCGGGTTTCCAGTGAGCTCGCCTGGAGAGAGAGCGAGCTCCGGGAGCTCTGAGGATCTCCCTGCCCGAACGTCGTTCAAGAGTCGGGAGGCGGCTCGACGCTGCCTCCAGGCGAGGAGCCCTCCTATGAGCTGGGTCGAGGCGGTCCAGTACGTCGGTAGCCCGTTGGCCCTGGTGGCGTTCGTCGTCGCCATCGTCGCGAGCCTCCTGCGGTCGCGGATGGTCGAGCGGCGAAGGACGATCGAAAGTGCGCCCGCCGAGGATCGCGCGAGGTTCGCCGAGGTCGTCTTCCGGGATTTCCGGGTGGTTCCGACCGACGACCTGACGAGGCTTCAGCGCTTCGAGCTGGCGGGGCGGCTGGTCGACCAGAAGCTCGCGCGCTATCGGCTCGCGATGGGCGCTTCGGCGCTCGTGGCGGTGCTGCTCGCCGTTCTGATCGCCTTCCTCGCGGTCCTCGACGCCCGGGCGGAAGGCTCGTCGCTGGCGGTCCGGCTCACGACGCCGCCGGAGAGTCCGTTCGGTGCCGGCGAGCTCGCCGGCGAGGTGACGCTCGAGACCGGCCTCCTCCACCTCGGTCGGCCGGTGGTCGACGGCGTCGCGCGCTTCGACGGCCTGCCGTCCGGCGTGCTCGATCTGCCCGCCGTCCTGACGCCGCACGTCCGCGGCTTCCGGGAGACCGCCCTGCGCCTGCCCCGGCTCCCCGCCGAGCGTGTAGTGGAGCTTCGCCTGGAGCTGCTCTCGACCGAGGTCTGCGGACGGGTGGTCGAAAAGGAGGCCCCGGAGCGGGTCGTCGCCGGGGCGACGGTCCGGATCGGCCGGGTGACGGCACTCACCGACGAGCAGGGCGGTTTCTGCGTCACGGTTCCATCGCCGCCGGGGACGGTCGAGCCGGTCTCCGTGCTCGCGAACGGCGTGCTGGGGCACCGCAGCGACGAGACGATCGCTCCCGGCAGCGAGCTGCTCCTGACGTTCCGAAAGGGAGCCGCGCCATGAGGCGACGCACCGTCGTCTTGGCGCTGGGGATCGGCCTGGCGGCCGCGAACGAGCTTCCCGCCCAGGCCCCGGCCACGGTCCTCCTGCGCGGCCACGTGGTGGGCGAGGACGCCCGCCCGCAGACGAACGTCGAGCTCCGGGTGGTCTCGTACGGGACGGTCCGGGTGGACGACTCGGCAGAGTTCCGAACGCCGATCCCGGCGGGAGTCGTCCAGGTGCAGCTGATCCTGGTCGAGCCCGCCGGCTTGACCATCCTCTTCCCACCGGGCGGCGAGCAGGCCATACCGGCCGGCGGGGTCTCCGTGCCGGTGGTGATCGGGCGCTCGGACCGCCAGTACCTGGTCGAGGCGCTCTCCGGGCGTCTGCTCGAGCTCCGCAAGGCGGTGCGCGAGGGCGACCAGGGCACCGCAGACGTGATGGAAGAGCTGGTCGCCGGGGTTCACTCGATCCTCGAAAAGCTCGGCGCGAGCGAGGCCGAGCTCCGGGCCTCCCTCGACCAGCGCCAGGCCCGGGGCGAGGTCGCGGCCGACCTCGAGGCGGTCCTCGACACCTATCTCCTGAAGCTCGAGGACCTCCGGGACGTGTTCGCGCTTCTGGGCCCGGGGGCGGCGAGCGACGAGGCCTCGCTGCTCGGCCTGCTCCAGGCGATGGCGACCTACAACGAGGCGTACACCGCCCTCGACGCGAAGAAGGACTCGGCCGAGAGCCGGATCGCCTCGCTCTGGGCAGAAGGGGCCGCGGAAGGACTGCGGCGCGACTGGGGGGACGTCCGGGTCGAGGCGGTGACCCGAATCCACCAGGGCATCGTCCTGCCCCTTAATCCGTCGCTCGTCGTCTTGCAGCGCGAGCACACGCCCTCACCCCCCAGCCCGCAGGACGTTCGCCAGGCCGTGGAGCAGGTCGCGGCGGCGGCGAAGCGGCTCGACGAGGAGATCCCGGTGCTCGAGGAGAGGAAGGCGCGCCTGTTCGCTTCCCTGGACAGGCCGTAGGGCCAACCGGTCGGGAACCGATCCCGGCCTCGAGGAGATCGTCAGATGTCGATCACGAGGTGGTTCGCAAGCGTGGGGCTCGTCGTCGGCAGTGCCGCGCTCGCCGCCTGTTCCGGCGGTGGCGGCAGCCCGACCAGCCCGTCCGTGTACCCGATCATGATCATCACCAACTCCTGGGCCGAGGAGACCCAGTCGGACCACGTGTTCAACCTGGTCTCGAACGACGACGGCAAGATGGAAGGCTCCTTCCAGGGCGACGAGACACTGCCCGACTCGACGACCTTCGACGTGGCGGGTAGCTGGAAGCAAGGCACGGTCACAATGACGACGACGCGCCTGCCCGGCACGACGTTCCGCGCTCCGTTCACCCAGGACAGCCCGACCCGGCTCGAGTTCTCGATTTCATCCGGCGGCAAGCTGGTCCTGGTGAGGAGCCCGTAGCGGAGCCCGGCCGACGCGGACACCCGGGGAGCGACGGGCTCCCCGGGTGGGTGGACGAGGAGGCTTTCCGGCCCTGGGCCCGCCAGGTCACTTGGTGGCGAAGATCGCGAAGTGGACGCCCTGGGGGTCGAGGGCCTGGGCGGCGCGGCCGCCGCCGGGGACGTCCATCGGGCCGGTCAGGAGCTTGCCGCCCCCGGCCTCGATCCGCGCGACCGTCGGGTCCATCTCGGGAACGTTCACGTAATAGAGCCACCTCGGGGGCAGGTTCGTGTGCTTGGCAGAGTCGAACATGCCGCCGAGCGGGGCGTCCTCGGGGGCGTCCGGATGGCGGAACATGAAGTAGGAGCCCCACTCGCCCATGTCGAGGGTGGTCGTGTGCTTCCAGCCGAAGAGCGCGGAGTAGAACTTCCAGGCGCTCTCGTGATCGGTCGTGTTGAGCTCGTGCCAGCCGACCGAGCCGACCTTCATCTGCTCCGGCGGCGGCATCGGATCGCCCTTGCGCGCGAAGAGGGCGATCAGGGCGCCCTGGGGGTCGTCGACCACCGCGAACCGGCCGACCTCGGGGATGTCGGTGCCCGGGGTGCGGATCGTGCCGCCCAGCTCCTCCGCGCGCCGGGCCGCGCGGTCGACGTCGTCGACGGCGACGTGGGCCCACCACTGGGGCGCCAGGCCGCCCTGCTCGTGCTCGGGCTGGATCTGCATCACGCCGCCGACCGGCGTCTCACCCGCGAGCCACATGGCGTAGGGCTCGGGGCTGCTCGCGAAGGGCTGGGTCCCCCAGCCGATCGCCTCGGTGTAGAAGGCCTTGGCGGCCTCGGCATCCGGCGTCAAGAGCTCATACCAGACGAACCGTCCCTCGTTGCTCATCACCGTCTCCTTTCGAGCCTTGGCTCGTGTTTGATCGTTTGCGTGGAGTGGAGCGTGGCCCCGGATCCCGGGGCCTGAGACCTTCGAGGTAGTCGCAGACGGCCTCGCAGGCCGCGAGCATCTGGCCGGCGTCGCGCGAGCTCTTCCCGGTGCCCCAGATCCCCATCTGGGAGGCGACCAGGAGAGCGGCGGTCCTCTCGGGCGACACCTCGGGCCGCACGGTGCCTACCTCGATGCCCTTCGCCAGGGCGGCGGCGAACGCCGTTCGCCACCTCACGTAGAGGGCGTCGATCCGCTCGTGGAAGCCCTCGTCGAGGGGCGACATCTCCTGCGCCAGGTTGTTGAGCGGGCAGCCGTCGACCCAGGAGCCGCTCTCGACGTCCTGGCGGGCGTAGCGGCGGAAGGCGGCCTCGATCACCGAGATCGGATCCGCCGCGCCCTCGAGGCCGCCCAGCCAGCGCTCGAGGAGCAGCGGCTCGATGATCTCGTCGACGACCGCGTAGCCCAGGGCCTGCTTGCCGGCGAAGTGATGGAAGAGCGCACCCTTGGTGATCCCCGCCGCCTCGACGATGCGGGCGAGGCTCCCGCCCTGGAAGCCGTGGCGGTAGAACTCGCCGAACGCCGCCTCGAGGAGGCGCCGGCGGGTCTCTTCCGGCTGGCGGGGGGTGGCGGTCTCGGTCATGGGTCGAGGATACCTACCGGTCGGTATGTTGTCAAGAGGCCGTCCTCCGAAAGGTGACTGGCACCTTTCGAGGTGGCCGAGAGCGCCGAGGAGTCAGCGAAAAGCGGCCGCTGCAAGGTGACTGGCACCTTGGACGCCTTGGACGAGGCGTGGCCCAGCCCTTGCACAGTCATGGCTTAGCCAAGGTGCTACACTCGAACCCACAGGGGGAACGGCCATGCCCCACGCCAGCATCGATTTCGGTGAAGCCTTCGGAACGCTCGTGCTCGCCGCGGACCGCAGACGGTCGCCTCGGACTCCGGTTCCCGAGCTTTTCGTGGCCCTCGAAATGTCCGACACCTCGGCTCCGGTGTCGCCGCAGGCGTCCGACAGGCGCCGCCGCCCGAGCTGGACGAGCTCGGCGATCGACATCAGCACCGAAGGCCTGGCGCTGACCCTCCCGGACGAAGTGCCGGTCGGCTCGGAGGTTCTCCTGACCTTCCGTCTGAACGAGGAGACGGTGTTCGCGCGCGTGCCCTCGCGGGTCGTGCGCAAGGAAGAGGCCTTCGGCGTCGGAGCGGTGAGCTTCGCCTCCTGGCCGGAGTCGGACCGCTTGACCCTGCTCGCTTGTCTGCACCAGCTTTCCTCCGCCCTGAGCACCCGGTGACCCGAAACCGGGGCCGGGCTCCGAGTCGAGCTCGCACCGCGCTTCCGTAACCGACGGGCCCGGCGAGGAAAATCTTGCGCGCTTGATGGCAGTTTCTTCCTTCGCCGGATCCGGCCGGCCGTATCGAGCCGGCCCGGTGGGAGAGCGCGCAACCCTGTCATCATGGGCTCCTTGGATCGCGCTCCGCCGGGCGCAGCTTTGACGGGCGTACGAGTCATGGCCAGAGGCTTTCGCATCCGCTTGGGTATCCGCAGCCGCGACGCGCTCATCGTCTTGGCGCTGACCGTCGTGGTGGTCGCGGTGACGACGGCCGTCCAGATGGCGCAACTCGCCCGGCTGAGCCTCGACTCGGCCGAATCGGAGGCCGGGATCCTGGCGCACGAGGTCTACGCCGTGGCCGGCGAGGAGCTGGCGGCCCCCGCCGTCCCGGAGACGGCCGCCGGCGCCGAGCGGATCCTGGCCGAGAGCCGGCCTCTGCGCACCCTGCTCGAGGCCCACGTCGGCTATTCGCACAGCGTCGTCTACGGCGCCGTCACCGGCCGCTCCGGCGAGCTGATCGTCGGCACGGCCGGTGCGGCACGGGCGCTCGAGAGCCCGCCTCCGACCCTCGAGCACCTCCGGGACCTGGGCCCCCTGCGCCGCCTGCGCGCCCTCTACCGGCGGAACGGGCTCTACGAGGTCACCCTCCCCCTGGATCTCGACGGCCGCCCCTTCGGCACCATCCACATGGGCACCGCGACCGGGCTCATCCGGACCGAGCTCGACCGGGCCCTGGGGCGCTCGCTGTGGCTGGGGCTCGTCGCCCTTCCCCTCGCCCTGGTCGCCGGCTTCGTGGTGGCGCAGCTCACCCTCACCCCGGTGCGCCGCCTGCGCACCCAGGTCGGCCAGATGCGGGCGGGACGGCTCGACGACGGCGACGAGGTGCGCCTGTCGGGCGACTTCGACGACCTGGCCTCGGATCTCCGCCTGTTCGGCCGCGAGGTGGCGGCCGAGCGCCTCCGCCTGCTCGCCCAGAAGACCTCGCTCGAGCAGCTCGTCGAGCACCTGGAGGACGGCGTCCTCCTGCTCAACCGCGACGGCGAAGTCCTGTTCTTCAACCGCGCCTGCGAGCCGTTGCTGGGCGCGAGCCTGGCGGAGGCCTTCGGCGAGCCGCTGACCTCGCTGGTCGCCGCCGACTCGCCGGTCGGCCGACTCTTCGCGCGCGCGGCCGGAGGGCGCACCGAGGTGCGACACGTCCATCTGCGGCTGCCGCCGGCCGAGCGCGAGGGAGCGCCGGACGAATACCTGGCCTCGGCCTTCCCGGTCGCCGACCCGGAGCAAGGCCAGGCCGGGTTCGTGCTCCTGTTCGAGGATCTGGAGTCGGTCGAAATCCTGCGCAGCCTGGTGCACTACGGCGCGCGGCTGACCTCGCTCACCCGCCTGACGTCCGGCATGGTCCACGAGCTCAAGAACCCGTTGAACGCCATGGCCCTCCACGTCGAGCTCCTGCGCGCCTCGCTCGACCCGGCACCCGAGCGCGCCACCCGCAGCCTGGCTCTGCTCGAGGGGGAGATCCGGCGCCTCGACGGCCTGCTCCAGGACTTCCTCCGCTTCTCGCGCCCGGAGACCCTGCGCCTCGCCGAGATCGATCTCGCCGAGCTGCTGGAGGACGTCGTGGCGCTCGTCGGCCCGGAGGCCGACGCGTCCGGCGTAACCCTGGAGCTCGACCTCGGGACCGGACCGCTCCTCGTCTCGGGCGACGCCGAGCGCCTGCGTCAGGTCTTCTTGAACCTGATGCGCAACGCCCTCCAGGCGATGCCCGGGGGCGGCGAGCTGCGCCTGCACGCCGAGCTCGAGCTGCCGCTCTTCGTCCGGGTGAGCGTCGAGGACACGGGCGACGGGATCCCGCCCGCCGACCTGGAGAAGGTCTTCCAGCTCTACTACTCGACCAAGGCCGAAGGCAGCGGGGTCGGGCTCTTCATGGTCCACCGCATCGTGCAGCAGCACGGCGGCATGATCGAAGCGACCTCGGACCCCGGCCGGGGTACCCGGATGATCGTCCACCTGCCGATCCAGGGCCTTCTCCGTGAGGAGACCGAGACGGACGCCGTCGACGGCGGCGGGGAGGTGACGTGAGCCGGCTCGCCGCTTTCGCCGTCGCCGCCCTCGCCGCCTCCGTGGCGGCCGGATGCGCCGGAGCCCGAAGCCCGACGCCGGCGCCCGAGGCGACGCCCTCGCCCGAGCCGGCGCCCCGCTCTGCCCCCGTCCCGCGCCCGGTGCCCCCGACCCTCACCGCGGCCATGGGCCGGGACCAGGCGGCCGGCCTGCACGAGGAGACGCTCACCGCCCTGCGGGAGGTCGAGCGGATCCTCGACGGCCTGGACGGCGCCCGGGCCGAGGCCCAGGCGGACTCCGTCACTCTCGTCCGCGGTCTCGTCGACCAGAGCCGCCGGGCGCTCGATGCGGGGGACCTCGAGCGGGCCCACAACCTGGCCGACAAGGCGCTCACCCTGGCCCACGACCTGGGCGGCTAGTGGTCCGTCGACCTTCAATCGACAGCGAATCCATCGACGGACCACCGGCGAACCTTCTCCAGAGTTCGGCGTTATGGGGAGCAGAGGCAGGACGTGAGCATCCCCATCGCGAAAGCCGAGAGCGACCCGACCGACGCCCAGCTGATGGCGCGCGTGCGCTCGGGCGACGAGGACGCCTTCGAGGCCCTCGTCGACCGGCACAAGGACCCGCTGGTCGCCTACCTGACCCGCTTGACCGGCTCGCTCGACCGGGCCGAGGACCTGGCGCAGGAGGCCTTCCTGCGCCTCTACCGGAGCGCCGCCCGCTACCGTGAGCAGGGTTACCTCGCGGCCTTCCTCTATCGCATCGCAACCAACCTGGTGCGCTCCGAAGCGCGGCGCGACCGGCGCTGGCGGGGCCTCGCCGGCGAGCTCGTCGGCTCGGCGATGGAGGTCCGCGAGGAGGTCGAGGCTGGCGGCCCGCGCCGGCTCCTCGCCCGCGAGCTCCGCGGCCGGCTGGCCGAGGCGGTCACCGCCCTGCCGCTCGCGCTCCGGGTGCCGCTGGTGCTCTACGAGATCGAGGACTGGCCCCAGAGCTCGATCGCCCGGGTGCTGGGCTGCCGGGTGGGCACGGTCAAGAGCCGGCTCCACCGCGCGCGGGCCCGGCTGCGCCGCGATCTCGCGCCTTGGTGGGACGACTGGAACGGAGGTACGACATGAACCGAGACCCGCTGCGCGAAGCACTCCGCTCGCTGCCGAGAGAGCGTGCCGGCGCGGAGTTCACCCCCCGGCTGCTGGAGCGGCTGGCGGCGGAGGGAGGCGCGGCGACGAGGCCGCTCGCCGTCCCGCGGCCGGCTTGGCGGGCCTTCGCGGCCGCCGCCGCCCTCGCCGCGTTGCTGGCGGCCGGGGGAGCCACCCTCGCGCGGTTCGCTCAGCGTCCCGAAGCCGGCTCCGCAACCGCAGGCCAGCCGGCTCGCCGCGCCCGCCTCCAGCGGATCGAGGTCGAGCGGGCGCGGCTCTCCGCCGAGCTCCAGGAGCTCAAGCGGATGGCCGACACCGACGAGCCCGTGATCTACCTGGGGGGCGACGACCGGGTCGACCTGGTGCTCGACGTCGGCCGCCTGGCCCGCCGCCGCGAATCCGGGCCGGCGCCGCGCGTCGAGCCCGCCGCCTATCACCCCGACGACCGCCCCTGAAGTCCTTACCACGAACCACCTCAGCCAGGAGACGACCGATCATGAGCGACACGACCCGACAGGATGCGCCCCGCCGGCCGGCCGGCCGGCGAGCGCGACTCCCCCGAGCCCTTTCCCTGACCCTCGCTGCCCTGGCCCTGCTCGGCGCGCCGGCCTTCGCGGCCGCCGACGGCGGAGCGGCGGCGGTGCCGGCGAAGGCGGCCAAGGCGCACGCCGAGGCCCACGCCGAGGCCAAGGCCGAGGCGGACGCCGAGCGCCGGACCCGGGAGGTAGTGGTGGTCGCCGAGCCCGGTGACGAGCCCGGCGGCGGCGTGTGGATGACCAAGGTGCTCGGCGGCGGCTACCTGGGCGTCGAGCTGCTGCCCATGACGCGGGACCTGCGCGCCCACTTCGGCGCCCCGGCGGACCAGGGCGTCCTCGTCTCCCGGGTCGAGAAGGGCAGCCCCGCGGCCAAAGCGGGCCTTCAGGCGGGCGACGTGATCGCCCAGCTCGACGACCAGCCGGTCGAGACGCCCTGGGACCTGACCCTCGCCGTGCGGGGACACGACACCGGCGATACCGCGCGGATCTCCGCTTGGCGCGACGGCCGGCCGCTCGACTTCGAGGTCGCGCTCGAGGAGCGCGAGCGTCAGGAGATCGACCTCGGCCGGCTCATGGAGCAGAGCGGTGCGCCGGGGCAAGAGGAGCGCCAGGTCGTCCGCCTGCGGAAGCTCGCCCGCCCGGGCGAGGGCCCGCCGGTGGTCTTCCTTCATCCGGAGGCGATGGACCGCCTCGGCGAATCGCTCGACAAGGTCGATTGGCCCCGGCTCAACGAGCGTCTCGGAGCCCGGAACCAAGAGCTCGAAAAGCGGATCGACGAGCTCGAAAAGCGCCTCGACGAGCTCGAGAAGGAGCTCGCCTCCTCGAGCGGCAAGCCGCGGTAGGGGATCGCCGTCCGGCCCCTGGCCACCGGCGCTACTTGCCGCCGGTCGTGTGGAGGTAGCGGATGAGGCGGTGGAAACCGCCGAGCATCTGGGCCAGGGCGGCCTCCTCCTCGCCGGCGAGCTCCTCGACGCCCAGCAGGGCGCGGACGTCGAGCTCGCCGGCGATCGGGGGAAGCCCGGGCGACGCCTCCCCGCGCGCCGCCATGCCACGCTCGTTGACCAGGTCGAGGGCGCGGGCGAGCTCGACCAGGCCGGCGTCGAGCGCGGCGAGGATCTTCTCCAGGGTATCGAGCGACGGTTTTTGCTTGCCGGTCTCGTAGGCCGAGAGCATGGCTTTGGTGATGGCGGCGCGCTCGGCCGCCTCGTACTGCCTCAGCCCCCGCTTCTCGCGCAGCCAGCGTAGGGCCTTCCCCAATCCCTGAAATACTGGCATGGGGAAAATGTATCCGGTGCGGCGCCGTTACGCAAGCCTAAGTCGTTTTTTTTCAGACAGTTACGGGAAGCAAGGAAAACTTCCTTAAAGCCGTACGGAAGCGCCCGTCGGCGCGATCGCCAGCGGCGGCGTGTCACCGCTCGGAGCAACTGTTCACCGGCAAGCGGAACGTCGTGGCCCGAAAGGCGGGCCGCGGGCGGTTCAGGGCGCTTCGTCCGCGGCGCCGGCCGGGCCCTCTTGCTGGCCCCCGGCCCGAGCCCGGAGGTCGTCGGCCTGGGTCAGCATGTAGCGCAAGAGGCTGTGGAAGCCTTCGAGCATCTGGCCGACCGCATGCTCCTCGGCCGGCTCGAGGCGGCGGGCGACGCCCAGCAGGTGCTCGAGGTCGAGGAACGGCCCCGCCGGTGCCGGCGCGAGGCCCGGGCCGGCGGGCCGTGGGAGGCCGCCCTTGCGGCCGTCCTCCTGGGCGACCACTCGCATCGCGTAGGCCAGGTAGTCGAGGTCGATCTCCAATGCGTCGAGGATCCGCTCCAGGGTATCGATCGTCGGCCGCTGCTTGCCGTTCTCGTAAGAGGACAGCATCGCCTTGGTGATCTTGGCGGCGTCGGCGACCTCGTACTGCTTCTTGCCCTGGCGCTGGCGGATCCAGCGCAGCGCCCTCCCCAGCCCGTCAAAGGAAGCCATCGGTCAAATCTACCTGCCAACGCATCGAAGCGCAAGCATAAGTCCTTTGACATCAGAAATTTACGTCTTTACCTAACAAGCATCCGCAAATCGGCGCCATGGCGGAAAGAACATCCCTTGGAATGAAATCTTGTCGTCCCCGACAAAGGGCCCGGCACCCGGGCTGAAAAGTGTCTGGCACCTTCCGGCGAGCGACGAAGAGAAGCCCCCGAGGCCGCGCCCCGGGGGCTCGAGAGGTCCGCCGAGGCGGCGCTCAGCCCGGCTGCTTCGCCTCCCAGGCCTCGCGGGTCAGCAGCACCAGCGGCTCGACCTTCTCGCGCTCGAGCGCTCGGTTGAGCTCCTCGCGCTGCGCGGTCAGCTCGTCGAACCTGGAGAAAGCCTTCTCCAGGCGGCCCCGGAGCACCTCGAGCCGGTCGAGCTGGCTCTGCGTGGGGCGGCCGGTGTAGGAGTTGACTCCGCCGTAGAGGTTGCCGAGCTCCTCGCGGAGCTTCTCCTCGCCGGAGAGCCAGCCGGCTTCGCTGGTCGAGACCAGGGTGGTCCGGAACTCCTCCAGCGAGTCGGCGTACGCGTCGAGGCGCTTCGCCGTGCGGCTTCGCTCGGCGAGCTTGCCGGCGCGGTCCCGGGCCTGGTCGCGCAGGTCGGTCAGCGAATCGACCAGGTAGGTCATCCGCTCGAGCATCCGGTAGAGGTCGAGGGCGGTCTTCTGCTGCAGCTGCCGGTCCTCCGCTGAATGAGGCGACCGGGGATCGGGCACCAGGCTGACCGTGCTGGTCAGAGTCTGCTTGCCTTTGGTCAGCTTGACCGTGTACGTGCCCTCGAGCACCCGCGGGCCCTCGAAGGCGGGCACCAGGTTGGTCGCCGGCGGCACCTTCGGAGGTGCCAGCCGCATCGGCCAGGAGACCCGGTTGATCCCGCGGCGCTTGCCGCCCGGCACAGACTTGATCAGCTCGCCGTCGGGCCCGTAGATCTCCACCTTGAGGTCGCCGAACAGGTGGCGGCGCTTCAGGTAGTAGGCGATCTCTGCGGCCTCCGGCGGGTTCTGGCCGATGAAGTCGCCGTCGCCCGAGAACTCCTGCTCCGGCGAGGAGATGACCATCACCGCCGGCCGGCTGGGGAGCATGGCCACGTCCTCGTTGAGCACCTCGGTCGTCAGGTTCCGAAGCGGCGTCAGGTCGTCCAGGATGTAGAGGCCGCGGCCGTGGGTGGCGATCACCAGGTCCCCCTCGCGGGGCTGGATCGCCACGTCGCGCACCGCCACCATCTTGGGCAGCCCGCCTTCGAAGCGCACCCAGTGGCCGCCGTGGTCGAGCGAGATCCACAGGCCGCGCTCGGTGCCCAGGAACAGCAGGTCGGGGTTGACCAGGTCTTGCTGGACGGCGTGGGCGTAGCCCTCGATGTCCTCGGTCGCGAGGCTCTTCCAGGTCTTGCCGTAGTCGGCCGTCTCGAAGACGTACGGGGCCATGTCGCCCAGGCGATGGGCGTCGACCGTGACCAGCGCCGCGCCGGCGGTCTTCGGGCTCGCCTCGACGTCGCTCACCCAGCCGCGCTCGGGGAATCCCGGGATGTTGCCCGACACCTTCTCCCAGCTCTTGCCGTCGTCGCGGGTCAGCTGCACGTTGCCGTCGTCGGTGCCTACCCAGATCACCCCGGCCTCGGCCGGCGACTCGCTGATCGAGTAGATCGTGGTGTAGTTCTCGGCGGTCGAGTTGTCGATGGTCAGGCCGCCCGACTTCGCCTGGCGCTGCCACTCGGGGTTGTCGGAGGTCAGGTCCGGCGAGATCTCCTCCCAGGACTCCCCCCGATCGCGCGAGCGCAAGAGCCTCTGGGCGCCCATGTAGAGCGTGCCCTTCTCGTGCGGCGAGAACGCCAGCGGGGTGGTCCAGTTGAAGCGGTACTTGGGCTCGCCCTCGGCCGGGTAGGCCTTGATGTCGCGCACCTCGCCGGTCGGCAAGTGGAAGCGGGAGATCTCGCCGCCCTGGTACTCGGAGTAGACGTAGTCCGGGTCGGCCGGGTCTCGGAACACGCACATGCCGTCGCCGAAGCCGACGTTCTCCCAGTCCCGGCTCTCGACGCCCGAGGGGCTCCGCGACGGGCCGCGCCAGGAACCGTTGTCCTGGAGCCCGCCGTAGACGTGGTACGGCCAGTCGTCGTCCACGCTCACGCGGTAGAACTGCGACACCGGGAGGCTCCGCACGTGGCGGAAGGTGTGCCCCTGGTCGAGGGAGACGTAGACCCCGCCGTCGGTGCCCAGGAGGAGGTGCCTCGAGTCCTTGGGGTCGATCCAGAGGGCGTGCATGTCGGAGTGCACGCCACCGCCGCCGAAGCCGCCGGAGAGAAACGAGGTGAACGAGTCCCCCTGGTCGGTCGAGATGCCGAGGGTGAGGCCCGGCTTGTAGACCGTCTTGAAGTCGGTCGGGTCGACCACCAGGCGCGAGAAGTAGAACGGCCGGGCCCCGACGTTGAACGACGAGTTGACTTTCTTCCACGTCTCACCCAGGTCGTCGGAGCGATAGAGGGCGTTCTCCTTTGCCTCGACCGTCGCGTACACCCGGTTGGGGCGCGAGGGGGCGACCGCGACGGCGATCCGGCCCTTGTCGCCCGCGGGGAGCCCCTCGGTCATCTCCTTCCAGGTCGCGCCGCCATCGGTCGAGCGGTAGAGACCGGAGCCGGGTCCGCCGGAGGTGAAGAAGTCCGGGGAGCGCCGGAACTGCCACATGCCGGCGTAGAGCACGCTCGGGTCCTGGGGATCGAGGTCGAGGTCGGCGCAGCCGGTCTCGTCGTCGACGTAGAGGACCTTGGTCCAGCTCTTGCCGCCGTCGGTGGTCTTGAAGACGCCGCGCTCCTCGTTCGAGCTCCACAGGTGCCCCGGGGCGCAGACCCAGACCGTGTCCGGATCGCTCGGGTGGATCTGGATGCGAGCGATCCGCTCCGTGTCCTCGAGGCCCATCGCCTCCCAGGTGTAGCCGGCGTCGGTCGACTTGTAGACCCCGTGGCCGACCGAGACGCTGTTGCGCGTCCAGGACTCGCCGGTGCCCACCCAGACCGTCCGCGGATGCGCCCGGTCGACGGCGACGGCGCCGATCGACTGCGGGTAGTCGTCGAACACCGACTCGAAGTTGATGCCGCCGTCCTCGGACTTCCAGAGCCCGCCGCCGGCGGAGCCGACGTAGAGGGCGAGCGTGTCACCGTCCCAGGCGCCGTCGATCGCGGCGATCCGGCCGCTCATCACCGCCGGGCCGATGGCGCGGGCCTCGAGGCCGCCCAGGGCGGCCGAGTCGAGCTGGACGGTCTCGGGCGCCGGGGCGGCAGCCGGGGCCGGAGCGGGGGGCGCCGGCTCCTGCGGCCGTGCCGCGGCCGGCGACGGGAGGGCCACGAGCGCCGCCAGGGCGAGCCCCGGCGCCGCCGCGGCCAGTCCGCGGAAGAACCCTTCGCCGTGGCCGCTCATCGGGTCGAGCTTCCCTGGCCTTGACCCGGCTTCTCTTCTTTGGAATCGGCCGGCTTGGCTTCGGGCATGGCGAAGTCGCCCTCGGGCACCTCGGGGTTGAGCTCGATGTTCTCGATCGTCATGTTGAAGCCGCTGCCCTCGGGCTGGCCGACCACGTGGCTGTCGATCGAGTGGGCGAACATCAGGCCGTCGACCTCCTTGTAGTCGCCGATGGCGGCCTCGGTCTCGACCTCCTGGCCCCGGATCTTGCGCTTGTCCTCCTGCTTGAACTCGAGGAAGTACTCCTTGTCGAGGTAGATGTGCATGACCCCGCCGTCGGGCCGGGTGACGTCGAGCTGGTAGGCGGGCGTGCCCTCGATCTCGGTCTCCCCGCCGTAGGCCACCGTGTAGCCTTTCTCCTCGGGGTTGAACAGCGGCCCACGGAAGTCGGCCTGCTCCTTGACCATGTCGGCGTCTTCCTGGCTCATCTTCTCGGGATCGGTCTTGCCCATGAAGGGATTGATCATCCAGGCGGTCTCGCCGTCGTAGGCCTGGGTCAGGGTCATGCCCTGGAGGGTGAGCTCCAGGCGCATCTTGTCCGGGGACTTCCACTCCAAGGTGAACGGCGCCTCGGCCCCGCCCATGTTCATCTTGCCGGTCAGCCGCGCGGTCTGGAGGGCGGCGAGCTTGTCCTTGCCCCCCTTGGCTTCGAGGTTCTTCGCGATGAGCTGGTCGGCGGTCATGGCGTCCTGCGCCGCGAGCGGCGCGGCGACGACGGCGGCGAGGGTCGCCGCGAGGGCGAGGCCCTTCATCAGTCGGTGGGTCATTGTGCTTCCTCCCTTAAAGTGCTCTGGATGCGGGCGCGGGATGCCACGGCTCGGCCGCGGGGCGGACGTCCCCGCCCGGTCGGCGCTCGTGTCCTGCGCACTGGCCTGTCCTCAGCTACTACGGGACCTCCGTGCGAAGGTTGCGACGGAGAGCGGTAGACTCCGGGAACCGATCGACGCCCGTTCTTCCCCTGCCGAGGAGGATCCCCCGATGAAGCAGCATCCGCTTCGCCTTGCCCTCGTCTCGAGCCTTCTGCCCGGACTGCTGGTGATCGCCGCCGGCGCCTCGCCGGCCCTCGCCGCACGCGCCGCCACCACCGCCCGCTCCACCGCCCCGACCGCGGCTCCCGACCCGGGGCTGCTGGCCGGGATGAGCGCCCGCTCGATCGGCCCGGCCACGATGAGCGGCCGTGTGGTGGCGCTCGCCGGGGTCTCCGGAGACCCGGCGACCCTCTACGTCGGCTCGGCCTCGGGCGGCCTCTGGCGCTCGGTCGACGGCGGCTTGACCTGGACCCCGCTGTTCGACGATCAGCCGGTCGCCTCGATCGGCGCCATCGCCGTCGACCCGACGGCGCCCGACGTCCTCTGGGTGGGCACCGGTGAGGCCAACCCGCGCAACAGCGCCTCGGTCGGTGACGGCGTCTACAAGTCGATGGACGGCGGCCGCCACTGGGACCACCTCGGGCTCGAGAAGACCGAGAAGATCGGCCGCGTGCTCCTCGATCCGCGGCGGCCGGAGGTGGCCTATGTCTGCGCCCTGGGCTCGTCCTGGGCCGAGACGGCGGAGCGCGGCGTGTTCAAGACCACCGACGGAGGCAAGAGCTGGACGAAGGTCCTCTACGTCGACGAGACGACCGGCTGCGCCGACCTGGCGATCGACCCGGGCAACCCGAACCACCTGTTCGCCGCCATGTGGCAGCACCGGCGCTGGCCCTGGTTCTTCCGCTCCGGAGGTCCCGGGTCGGGTCTCTACACGACCTTCGACGGCGGGGCGACCTGGACGAAGAAGACGCCCGAGGACGGGCTTCCCGAGGGCGACCTCGGCCGCATCGGCGTGGCGGTCGCGCCGTCGGACCCGAGCCGCGTCTACGCCCTGGTCGAGGCCAAGGACAACGCCTTCTACGTCTCGAACGACGGCGGCCGGACCTTCCGCCAGGCGACCAGCGATCCGGACGCCGGCGACCGGCCGTTCTACTTCTCGCGGCTGCGCGTCGACCCGGTCGACCCGAACCGGGTCTACAGCCTGTTCTCCCAGGTCACGCTGTCGGAGGACGGGGGCAAGACCTGGCGCACCCTCTCCGGCTTCGGCACCTCGCACCCGGACCATCACGCGATGTGGATCGACCCGGGCGATCCGAACCTGGTCGTCGAGGGCAACGACGGCGGGGTCTTCATCTCGCGCGACCGCGGCGACACCTGGCGCTTCGTCGCCGATCTGCCGCTCGCGCAGTACTACCACGTACGGGTCGACGACGCCGTGCCCTACGACATCTACGGCGGTCTCCAGGACAACGGCTCGTGGAAGGGTCCCTCCGAGGTCTGGGAGCGGGGCGGGATCCGCAACTACCAGTGGAGCGAGGTGGGGTTCGGCGACGGCTTCGACACCGCGCCCGACCCCAGGGACCCGATGCGCGGCTATTCGATGTCCCAGGAAGGGTACCTGCTGCGCTGGGACCTCAGGACCGGCGAGCGCAAGGACATCCGGCCGGCGCCGCCCGAGGGGGTCGAAACGCTCCGGTTCAACTGGAACGCGGGCTTCGCGCCCGACCCGCTCGATCCCGACACCATCTTCTTCGGCAGCCAGTTCCTCCACGAGTCGAACGACCGGGGGGATACCTGGCGGGTGGTGAGCCCGGACCTGACGACTGACAACCCGGAGTGGCAGAAGCAGGAAGAGTCCGGCGGGCTGACGCCGGACGTCTCGGGCGCGGAGAATTTCACCACGATCATCGCCATCTCTCCCTCGCCGGTCGAGCGCGGGGTGATCTGGGTGGGAACCGACGACGGCCGGGTGCAGGTGACGAGGGACGGCGGCGGGACCTGGACCTCGGTCGAGGGCAACGTCCACGGAGTGCCCGAGAACACCTGGGTGCCTCACCTCGCGGCCTCGCCCCACGACGCGGCGACGGCCTTCGCGGTCTTCGACAACCACCGGCGCTTCGACTGGACGCCCTACGTCTACGTGACCCACGACTACGGGGCGACCTGGAAGAGCCTGGCGACGAAGGACTTGCGCGGTTACGCGCTGTCGGTCGTCCAGGACCCGGAAGATCCCGACCTGCTGTTCGTCGGCACCGAGTTCGGGCTCTGGGCCTCGCTCGACGGCGGCGGCAGCTGGATGCGCTGGAGCCACGGCGTGCCGACCGTCTCGGTGATGGACCTGACGATCCAGCGCCGCGAGAGCGACCTGGTCGTGGGCACCCACGGCCGCGGCGTCTTCGTGCTCGACGACATCGCGCCGCTGCGCGAGATGGGCCAGGAAGGCCTCGCCAAGGTGCTCGCCGAGCCGCTGCACCTGTTCCCGATCCCCGACGCCCAGCAGCACGAAGTGGCGCAGGGGGCCTCGTCGCGCTTTCCGGGGAGCGGCGAGTACCGGGGGGAGAACCCGCCCTACGGGGCGCTGATCACCTTCTCGGTCGATCAGAAGGGACTGCCGTACCCGGACGACGAGGTCGAGCGGCAGCGGAAGGAAGCGGCGCGCCAAGAGGAACGAAAAGTGTCTGGCACCTTGGAGCAGCCCGAGCGAAGGGGACGAAAAGTGCCTGGCACCTCATCACTGGAGGAGCCGAAGCGAAAAGTGCCTGGCACCTCGATCGAAGGCGCGCCGACCGCGGGTGAGGCGAAAGCCGAGTCGAAGCCGAAGGGCGGCCGACCGGGCGAGAAGCCCAAGGCGAAGATCGAGGTCCGGGACGCCTCGGGCGCGCTCGTCCGAACCTTCGAAGAGCCGATCACCCTCGGGATCAACCGGATCGCCTGGGACCTGCGGCGCGATCCGTTCCGGCGCCCGCCGGGCGAGGAGGAGGTCCCGTTCTTCCGGCGCGGTGGCGTCGAGATCCTGCCCGGTACGTACACCCTCCGGGTGAGCTACGGGGGCGCCGAGGCGAGCCAGCCAATCCAGGTGCTCGCCGATCCGCGCTTCGACATTCCGCGCGAGGCCCGCGAGGCCAACCAGGCGGCCCTTCTCGAAGCCGGCGATCTGCAGGAGCGCCTTTCGAAGACGATCGAGAGCATCCACGACCTCCAGGGCGACATCGCCCGGGTCAGCGCAAAGGTACGGGCCGAGCGCAAGGCAGCACACGACGAGGAGCTCGACCAGGAGGTGATGGACGCGGCTCGCGACCTGGGCAAGGGGCTCTCGGACCTCGAGAGCGAGCTCTGGGTCCCCGAGGGCTCGGAGGGAATCCCGCCCGAGACGACGCCCTGGGACAAGGTTTCGAACGCGCTGCGCTCGATCGGCTCGTCCTGGGACGCACCAACACCGGCCCAGAAAGAGTACCTGGCGCGGGCGGCGAAGGCAGTGGACCAGGCGACGGCCGAAGCCGACCGGTTCTTCACCGAGAAGGTCCCGAGCTTCAAGGCCGCGGTGGCCGAGGCCGGGCTGGGCCTGCTCGAGGCGCCGGAGGAGGCGGCCGAGACCGGCGGCAAGTAGGGGAACCGGAAGCGGAGCGGGCCGAGTCAGCCGATCCGGCCGAAGTCGATGTAGCCACGCTCGACATCGGTGCCGAGAAGCTTGACGCGCAGGCGGTCGCCGACGTCGAGCCCCTCGACCCCGTGCATCAGCTTGCCCTCGACCGGCGGCTCGAAGATCCGCACCCAGGTGCCCTTCTCCGAGGCGCCAGTGACGATCGCATCGAAGCGCTGTCCGACGTGGTCCTCGAGCAGCAACGCCGCGGCCGCCTTCCGCACCAGGCGCTCGATCTTGTTGGCATCGTCCTCCTGCTCCGTGCAGTGGCGGGCGAGCTCGCGGAGCTCGCCGGTGGTGTAGGGCACGCCCTCGCCGGCAAGGGAAGCCTTGAGCAGGCGCTGGGTGACGACGTCCGGATACCGGCGGTTCGGGGCGGTCGAGTGGGTGTAATCCCGCACGGCGAGGCCGAAGTGGCCGGCCGGTGCTTGGCCGGGGAGGTCGACCGCGTATTCGCCCCTGCCCATCAGCTTGACGATGGTGAGCGAGAGGTCCGGGAAGCGGAGCGGATCGCGGCGCCGGGCGCGGGCGAGGAAGGCCGCAAGGGCGCCGGCGTCGGGCGATTCCGGAAGAGCCCCACCGTGGTCAGCGGCGACCTCGACGATCCGGGGCCAGCGTTCCGGCGAGCGCAGGACGCGGCGCAACGACGGGAAGCGCTTGCCGTCGAGGAACCGGGCGGACACGCCGTTCGCGGCGACCATGAGGTCCTCGATCAGCTCACGGGCACGGTTCCTGGGCTGCTCCTCGAGGCCGGCGAGCTCGCCGTCACGGAAGACGGCGCGGGGCTCGATGGTCTCGAGGTCGAGGGCGCCTTCTCGATGGCGCGTTGCGCGCAGGGCCTGGGCGACCCGATCTTGGAGACGCAGGTTCGCCTCGAGATCGGGGATGGCGGCCAGCTCTGCCGGTGGCTCGCTCTGCCCTTCGAGCCAGGCGGCGACCGCGTCGTAGGCGAGCTTGGCGCGGTTGTGGACCGTGGCGCGGTAGACGTCGGCGCCTGCCAGCTCGCCGTCGGTTTCGACCACCATCTCGAACACCACCGCGAGGCGATCCTCGTCGGCGACGAGCGACGTCAGGTCCCAGGAGAGGCGCTCCGGGAGCATGGCGTAGACCTTGGCGGCGGTGTAGACCGACGTCGTGTTCTGGCGGGCGTGGGCATCGATCGCGCTCCCCTGAGGGACCAGGGCGTCGACATCGGCGATCCCAACGAGCAGCCGGGTGCGACCGCCGTCGAGCGGCTCGGCCACCGAAACCTGGTCGAGGTCGCGGGAGTCGTCGTTGTCGATCGAGCACCAGGGGAGGTGGCGGAGGTCGCGGGCGGCGGCGTCGGACGCCGGACCACCGAAGGCCTCGACCTCCCGGCGGACCGCCCCGGAGTAGTCGGGGAGGAGGCCGCGGTCACGCATGGCGCGATCGGCGATCCGTTCGAGGTCCTCTCGGTCGTGGCGCCGGCTCATGCGCCCATGATAGCCCTCGCCCACTTCTCGAAAGGTGCCAGGGATCTTTCAGACGCCACCGCGAGCGATCGTCGCCACGCTTCGCGTCTAGATAGGGTGAGATGTCACGAAAGCTCCGTTTCGTCCCCCCGGGGTCGATGGTCGAAGTGACCGCCAAGACCGTCCAAGCCCGATTTCTTCTCCGCCCGGGGCCCGAGATGAATCGCCGGTATGTCGGGATCCTCGCCCGGGCCAAGGCGCGCTACGACGTCAAGGTTCATGCTGTGGCCTGCTTGTCCAACCATCACCACCTCCTGCTCAGCCCGAAGGACGCCGAGCAGCTCGCGCAGTTCATGCGCTACGTACAAGGCAACCTCGCTCGCGAGATCGGCGGGCTCCACGATTGGCAAGGAGCCTTCTGGTGGCGCCGGTACGAATCGATCGTGGTCAGCGACGAGCCGGAAGCCCAGACCCGGCGGCTCGCCTACGTTCTAGCCCAGGCCTGCAAGGAAGGCCTGGTCGAAAGGCCCGAGCTCTGGCCCGGTGTCCACTCTGGCGTTGCTCTGCGTACCGGACGACCTCTGCGCGGCGTCTGGTACGACCGGACGGCAGCCTGCCTCCAGAACCGTTCGCGACGGCATTCGCCTATCGCGGCCTTCGCAACCGAGGAAATTCTCGAGCTCGACCCGCTGCCCTGCTGGCAGGCCGAGGGCCTTTCGACCGAGGAGGTCCAGGAACGGGTCTCTACGATGCTCGAGGTCATCTCGGAGGACGCGGCCACCGAACATCGAGTCCGTGGGACGGAGCCGTCAGACCCCACAGTCTTCTTGCGCGTCCATCCTCATCAGCGCCCGGAGACGACGAAGCGCTCTCCCGCTCCACTGATCCACGCGGTTGGCCCGGAGGCGCGAGCTGCATTCCGCGAGGCCTATCGCCTCTTCGCCACGGCCTTCCGAGAAGCCGCGGAACTTCTCAAGCACGGCGGCCAGCACAAACTCGACATCGCCTTCCCCGAAGGCAGCTTTCCTCCCGGGCTGCCCTTCGTCCCACTGCTCGAACCTGGATAGCCGGGTCCGCGAGCCACCAACAAGAGAGGAAACCGGCCGAGCCCGCCCGCACAGGTCCCGACCGAAGTCGCGCATCGGGAGTAGGCACCGGTGCGCCCGCGGAAGCTCTCGGCCCCAACCAGGCTGGACTGCTTCAGCTCACTTGGCCGGATCGCTCCCATGAAATCGCGAGAACCGGTGGGGAGCAAGTGGCCAAGCTGCCTCGACCCGAACGAGCCGAACCTCTTCGTCATCCGAAAACCGGGCCGGGAACCGAAAGGAACCGAAAGGTGCCTGGCACCTCTTGGGCTGCTAGGGGGGTAGGTTTGCGATCCGGCCGGGCAGCTCCTCCAAGAACCGGTCCAACGCCGCCTCGTCCGGCAGCGTGATCCGGATCCTCCCGCCTGCCAGGCGTTCGACGCCCCCGTCGCCCCCGAGCTCGAGCGGCACCTCGATCGCCTCGCGATCGAGCGGGATCTCGTCCGTCACCGTGAAGAGACGCTGCATCGTGGCCTGGTCGAGAAGTCGCATGGTCGCCACCTCCGCTCTTTGGGGAGACTCTATCGCCGCCCACCACCTCGGGCCCTCCGTGCGATCATGTGCCCGTCCGGGCTCGCGTCGCCTCCGGCGTCCGCCCCGTGGCAGAATCTGCCGGACGTCTTCCGGCCGCGCGAAGCCCTGCGAGCCCCCTGGCACCGGGGGTCCGGCGACCGGCGGAAAGGGAGCGCACCCACACCATGGAACCTAGCCTCGAGCTACGCGACGTGCACAAGGTCTTCGGCGACTTCGTCGCCGTCGACTCCGTCTCGATGTCCGTGCCCCCCGGGACGATCTTCGGCCTCCTGGGGCCGAACGGCGCCGGCAAGACCACCACCATCCGTATGATCATGGACATCCTGGCGCCCGACTCGGGCGAGGTGCTCCTCTTCGGCCGCCCCCGGCGCGCCCAGGATCTCGAGCGAATCGGCTACCTGCCCGAAGAGCGAGGCCTCTACCGCAAGATGACGGTCCTCGAGCACCTGTCGTTCCTGGGCGAGCTCCACGGTCTGGCGCGGCGCGACGCCACCGCCCGCGCCGAGCGCTGGCTCGAGCGCCTCGAGCTCGCCGACCGCGCCAAGGCGAAGGTCGAGACCCTCTCGAAGGGTATGCAGCAGAAGATTCAGCTCGCCGGCACCGTGCTCCACGACCCGGAGGTCGTGATCCTCGACGAGCCGTTCTCGGGCCTCGATCCGATCAATCAGGGCCTCTTCAAGGAGGTCCTGGCCCGCTTCAAGGCCGACGGCCGGACGATCCTCTTTTCGACCCACGTCATGGAGCAGGCCGAGAAGCTCTGCGACCACATCTGCCTGATCTCCAGAGGCCGGGCGATCCTCGAGGGCAAGCTCGCGGAAATCAAGCGCAGCCTGGGCGGCAACGCCTACCGCGCCGTCGCCCGGGGCGAGCTCAGCCGGGCCGGCGAGGTGCCCGGCGTCGAGGCCGCGGTGGTCGGCGACGGCGAGGTCAAGCTCCTCCTCGCCCCCGGCGCCGACGGCTCGGCGGTGCTGCGCGAGCTGACCACCTTCCTCGAGGTCCGGGAGTTCCGCTCCCAGGAGCCCGACCTCGCCGAGATCTTCATCAAGGCGGTGCGCGATGCGGCTTGACAAGACGCGGGTGATCGCCCGCCGCGAGTACCTGGCCCGGATCCGCTCGAAGGGCTTTTGGATGGGCACCGTGATCCTGCCGCTCTTCCTCGCCGGGATGTTCATCCTCCCGGCCTACGTGCTCTCGAAGAGCACCAGCCACCTCCACGTCGCGCTGGTGGACGGCACCGGCGCCCTGGGACCGGGCATCGCCCGACGCCTCGCCGAAGGCGACACGAGCTTCGGGCCGTCCGCCACGATCGTGGTCGACGTCGAGGCGCCCGGCGCCGACCGCGAGGCTCAGCGCCGCGCCCTCGACGCCCGGCTCCTCGACGAGAAGGCCGACGCCGGCCAGAGGATCGACGCCTGGATCTGGATCGACGCCGAGGGCCTGAGCCGCGGGAAGGCCGAGTACCACGCCCGGAGCGTCTCGAACACCCTCACCCAGTCGATCCTCGAGCGGGCGATCTCGACCGAGGTGAGGGAGATGCGCCTGACCCGCGCGGGCTACGATCCGCAGACGGTCAAGCCCCTGCTCGCGCCGGTCGAGCTCGAGACGGTCAAGGTGTCCAAGGAGGGCAGCCACGCCGAGGCGGGCGAGGCCGGCTTCTTCCTCGCCTACGCCATCTTCTTCCTGCTCTACACGATCCTCCTCATCTGGGGCCAGCAGGTGCTCCACGGCGTGCTCGAGGAGAAGAGCTCGCGGGTCGTCGAGGTGATCGTCTCGAGCGCGCGACCCGAGGAGCTGATGATGGGCAAGCTCCTGGGCATCGGCGCCGCGGCGCTGACCCAGTTCTCGATCTGGCTGGCGACCGCCGTGGCCCTCACCGCGCCCGCGGTCGTCGCCTCGCTCGCCTTCCTGCCCGAAGGCCTCGCGATCCCCTCGCTCACCGTGGCCCAGGCGCTCGCGATCGTGGCCTTCTTCGTCCTGGGGTTCTTCGTCTACGCCAGCCTCTACGCCGCCGTCGGCTCGAGCTTCAACAACATCCAGGAAGCGACCCAGCTCGCCTGGCTGCCGAGCTCGATGATCATCCTGCCGCTCTTCTTCATGTTCCCGGTGATCAACGACTCGAGCTCGACCCTGGCGGTCGTCACCTCGCTCATCCCGCCGCTGACCCCGATCCTGATGCCGCTGCGGATCGCCGTCGAGATGCCCCCGGCCTGGCAGATCGGCCTGGCGATCGTCCTGACGGCGCTCTTCGTCTACGGCATGATCCGCCTCTGCGGTCGCATCTACCGCGTGGGCATCCTGATGTACGGCAAAAAGCCGACCTTGGGCGAGATCTTGCGCTGGGCCCGCCGCGCCTGAGACGCCGGGAGATCCCCGCGACCGGGGCCTGCAGGAGGGGAAAGGGGGCGGGCCCGGACCACGCTCGGGGGACAGAAGGCGTGGTCCGAGCCCGCCAGAACGGGAGGAGAACGTCAGGCGGACGTTCTGGTGGCGCCCGGGTCGTCCTCAGCCGGTCGTCCGGCGGCCGACGATCACGAACTGGGCTCGGCGATTGCGCCACCAGCAGTTCTCGGCACTCTGGTTGCACTCGGGGCGCTCCTCACCGTAGGACACCGTCCCCACCTGGTCGCGGGCGATGCCCATCGTGCTCAGGTAGCCGCGCGCCGCGCTCGCGCGCCGGTCGCCCAGGGCGAGGTTGTACTCGTTCGTCCCCCGCTCGTCGGCGTGGCCCTCGATCGTCACCACCAGGTCCGGATGCTCCTTCAGGAAACGGGCGTTGCCCGCCAGGACCTCCTCGGCGTCCGGCCGCAGCTCGTCGCGATCGAAGTCGAAGTAGACGGCGCGCAGCAGCTGGTGGTCGCGGACGTAGGCGTTCAGGCTGGCGAGGTCGGAGCTCCAGAGGTCGGGGGCGGCCGTGGGCTGGGCGGCCTCGGGCGTGGCAGCCTCGGCGGCGGAGTAGCGCGACTGGTCGACCTCGATCGGCGTCGCGGCAGCGGTGACCGGGGCCTTCTTCTTGCAGCCGCCGGCCGTCAGGGCCAGCGCGGCGAGCGCGACGGTGAGCAGCAGGGTGGTGCGGTGCTTCATGTTCTCTCTCCTTGTAGCTTCGGTCCCGGCGCCCGCGGCGGGCCGAGCGCCGTGGCGGTGGACGCCCGGCGGCCCGATGGCGCCTCATTGCGCCCGAATGCACCGGCGCGGGCCGATCGCGAAGCTCAGTGTAGGGAGACGGCGGGAAGGGAGGAATCGATCGTCCGATAGGACTTCCTATATCCTTGGATACGAATTCATGTCCGAAGCCACCGGGCCCGCGTGGCCGGAGGTACACTGCCCGCCCATGACCGCGGCCTACTCGCCGACGAGCCGCCGGGAGCGGCTGATCGGGGTCGGGCGGATCGTCCTGGCCGCCTCGTCGCTGCTCGCGGTCTTCCTCGATCCTTCCGAGCCCGCCAAGTACGCCGACATCGCGTACGGGCTGTTGGTCGCCTACCTCGCGTACGCGGCCGTCGTCGCGGTGGTGGTGAGCCGGGCCGAGGCGATCTCGCCGATCTGGCCCCGGGCTACCCACGCGGTCGACCTCGCGTTCTTCTCGCTCTTCATCTACTTCACCTCGGGACCGGCGTCCCCGTTTCTCGCCTACTTCATCTTCGCCCTGGTCTGCGCCGCTCTGCGCTGGCAGTCGCGCGGCACGCTGTGGACCGCCGTCGCCTCGCTCGCCGCGTTCCTCGGCGTCGGGTACTACTTCGGCGAGGTGCTCCACGACCCCGCCTTCGAGCTCCACGACTTCATCATTCGCGGGGTCTACCTGGCCGTCGTCGCCGTGCTCCTCGGCTACCTGGGGGCACACGAGACCCGCGCCCGCGAGGAGCTCGAGTCGCTGGCCGTCTGGCCGCGCGGCGTTCCGGTGGACGCCGACACCCTGCTCGCCGAGGTCCTCGCCTTTTCGGGACGGGTCCTCGGTGTCTCGCGGGTGGCTCTCGCCTGGACCGAGGAGGACGAGCCCTGGCTCCAGGTCGCCTGCTGGGCCGACGGCGCCGTGGTCCGGAGCCGGGAGGCGCCGGACACGCTCGAGCCCCTGGTCGCCGCCCCCCTCGCCGGGCGGGCCTTCCTGTGCTCGGACCTGGGCGAGTCGCCGGCCGCCGTGCTGCGCCGCGTCGACGGCGGTCACGAACGCTGGCGGGGCGACCCGATCCACCCCGGTCTCGTCGGCCGCTTCGCCATGGCCTCGGTGGTCTCGCCCCCGGTCCGCGGCGAGACGGTCGAGGGACGCCTCTTCTTCCTCGATCGGCCGCGGCTCACCTCGGACGACCTGACGCTCGCCGGCATCGTGGCGGGAATCGTCACCGAGCGCCTCGATCACCTCCACCTGACCGGCCGGCTGCAACGCTCCGCGGCGACCGAGGAGCGCATCCGGCTCGCCCGCGACCTCCACGACGGCGTGCTCCAGTCGATGACCGGCATCGCCCTGAGGCTCCAGGCGGTCCGGCGCCTGTTCGACGGCGACCGCGAGAGCGCCCGCGAAGGACTCGAAGAGGTCCAGCGGCTCATCGCCCTCGAGCAGCGGGACCTGCGGTTCTTCATCCAGGAGCTCAAGCCGGAGCCGCAGCGGCCACCGGGCGGCGAGGCGGCGCTCGTCGAACGGCTGGTCGAGCTCGTCGACCGGATCGAGCGCGAATGGGACATGCGGGTGGAGCTCGCCACCACCGGGCTCGACACCCTGGTGGCCGAGCCGATGGGCCGCGAGGTCTACCTCCTGGTGCGCGAGGCGCTGGTCAACGCGGCACGCCACGGCGAGGCCTCGGCCGTGCGGGTCGAGCTCACCTCGGGCGACGAGAACGGGCTGACGATCACGGTCGCCGACAACGGCCGCGGCTTCCCGTTCGAGGGCTCGTACCGCGACGAGGCGCTGGCCGAGCTCAACCTCGGCCCGAAGAGCCTGCGCGAGCGGGTCGCCGCACTCCACGGATCGATGACCCTCGACTCGAGCTCGGCAGGCGCCTCGCTGGGGATCGTCCTCCCCGCCGGCGAGAGCTGAGGAGGAGACCGCCGTGAACGCCGCCACCGTCATCCTCGCCGACGACCACCCGATCGTCCTCGACGGTCTCGCCCAGCTCTTCCGGCTCGAGGAGGGGCTGGAAGTGGTCGCTCGGTGCCGCGATGGCGAGGAGACCCTGCGAGCGGTCCTCGAGCTCACACCGGACGTCCTGGTGCTCGACGTGCGGATGCCGCGGATGGACGGGCTGGAGGTCCTCCAGGCGATGAGCCGGCAAGGGATCGAGACCCAGGTGGTCGTGCTCACCGCCGGGATCGAGGACGAGCAGCTCCTCGAGGCGATTCGCGCGGGCGCCCGCGGCGTGGTCCTCAAGGACATGGCGCCCCAGCTCCTCGTCGACGCCGTGCGCGCGGTCCTCGCCGGCGGCCAGTGGCTCGAACGGGGCCTCGGCGGCCGGGCCCTGACCCGCCTGCTGCAGCGTGAGCGGGGCCTGGTCGAGATCTCCCGCAGGCTCACGCCGCGCGAGCTCGAGATCCTGCGTATGGTGGCCCGCGGGCTGCGCAACCGGGCGATCGCCGAGCAGCTCTTCATCACCGAGGGGACGGTCAAGGTCCACCTGCACAACATCTACGAGAAGCTCGGTGTCGACGGCCGGGTGGAGCTCACCCTCTACGCCCAGGAGCGCGGCCTGGTCTGACGCCGGAAGGTGCCAGGGAAGTTTCAGTCGAGGGGAGTTTCAGTCGCCGGAGCCGACCCGGCGCAGGAGGTGGGCCAGGAACTGGTGGCGGCGGCTGAACAGGCGGCGGTAGGAGAGCAGCACCACCGAGACCGTACCGAGGGCCGTGCCCGAGGCGATCAGGAACATGATCACGACCTGGTACTTGACCGCCTGGACCGGTGACACTCCGGCCAGGAGCTGCCCGGTCATCATCCCGGGCAGGCTGACGATGCCCACCACCATCATCGAGTTGACGATCGGGATCATCCCCGTCCGGACCGCCCGCCGCACCGGGCGCCGCGCCGCCTCCCAGCGCCGCGCGCCGAGCGCCAAGAGCCCCTCGACCTCCGCACGCCGCCCGGTCAGCTCCTCGCCCAGCCGGTCGAGCCCGAGCGAGATGCCGTTGAGCGTATTGCCGAGGATCATGCCGAGCAGGGGGATCGCGTACTGCGGCCGGTACCAGGGCTCGACGTCGACGATGCCGAAGAGCGCCGCCGCCGTGATCAGCCACGAGCTCGCCCACACCGACACGATCGCGTTCGCCCAGATCCCCGGGTAGCGCCGCGCGGTCCGGCGCACCCCGGCGACGCCGGCCACCAGGGCCATCACCAGCATCAGCCCCACCACCAGGTACCAGCGCGAGACCGAGAAGACCCACTGCAGCACCAGCCCGACCAGCAGGAGCTGGACCACCGTGCGCGTCGCCGCGATCAGCAGTCGCCGCTCGATCCCCAGCTCGAGGAAGACCGAGATCGCCCCGTTGACCAGGACGAGGAGCGCCGCCGCCGCCACCTGCCAGTACGAGAGCTCGAGGTACCCGGCGTTCACGTCGTCACGCTCCCAGCGCCCGCGTCCACCAGCCGCCCCGCCTCCATCCGCAGCCGGCGCCCGGCGACCCGGCCGGCCTGCGCGCGATCGTGGCTCACCCACACGTAGGCCCGCGCCCCCGCCCCGCCGCCCGCCCAGCGGCCGATGAGCTCTTCGGCCCGGGCCGTCGTCTCCGGATCGAGCGACGCGGTCGGCTCGTCGAGCAGCAGGACCGCCGGATCGAGCGCGAGCACGCGCACCAGGGCGCTCGCCTGCCGCTCGCCCCCGGAGAGGTCGCTCACCGCCTTGTCGAGAAACGAGGCGCCCCGTCCCAGCGCGGCCAGCAGCTCGATCGCCCTGCCCCGCTCGAAGCGGCACTCGCGGTGGACCCGCAGCGCGAACGGCGCGCGCAGATTCTCCTCGACCGTCCCCTCGGCGAGCGCAGGGTTCTGGTGGAGATACGCCACCCGGCTGCGGAAGGCCGGCACCTCGGCGTCGGCCACCGGCTCGCCCCGCCACAGCACCCGGCCGCCCTGGACCGGGTCGAGGAGCGCCAGGGCCCGAAGCAGCACGCTCTTGCCGGCGCCGGTCGGGCCTTCGACGACCAGCCGGTCACCCGCCCCGAGCTCGAGCGACGCCTCGTCGAGCAGCGAGGCGCCATCCTCCGAGCGCCGCGTCAGGCGTTCGGCTCGGAGCAGGGAGTCGCCGGGCATGGCGCCTTGAGGCTACTACCTCGCGCGCGCCGGCGGCCACCGGCGGGGGCGACCGTTCTCGTCGATCACCAGGCTCTCGGTGCCCTCGGGCAGCACCTGGAGGGTCTTCAGGAACTCGATCACCGTCGCCCGGTCGTAGTCCGAAAGCGCCCGGAAGGCGTCGGCCGAGGCCTGGGCCTCGCCGGCATGGGCCAGGATCGCGTCCCGCATGGTGGTGTTGAGACCGTGGTGGAAGAACGGCGGCTCGTTCGCCAGCCCCCAGAGCTTCTTGGTGAGGAACCGGCCGTTGCCGGCGAAGAAGGCGTCCGAGCCGGCCGGAGCGTGCTGGTCGAGCGCCTCGCGGTTCGGATCGTCCGGCCCGGAGGTGATGTCGTGGAGCTTGAGGTCCGTGTAGGCCGGCACCCAGGTGACGCCATCGGTCTTCCTGAGCCGCGGCCCGGGCAGGCTCGGCGAGTCGAGGTCGACCTTGAGCAGCGGCGCGTCGCCCGGCCGCAGGTTGCCCGGCGGGTTGAACGGGTTGGGCTCGTAGTAGTACTCGCTGCCCGCGCGCAGCGCGAGCGCCGGCACGTGGCACTCGGCGCAGCCGATCCGCGAGAAGGTCCCCTCACCGGCGAGGACGGCGTCCTCCACCGCCCGATTGTGCGGGATCACCCGGCCGGGCACCGGCAGGGTCGCCTGCCAGACGCTGACCGCGGTCAGGTCGGCGCGGGTCAGCTCGTTGGTGAAGCCGTCGCCGTCCGGGTCCACGCCGACGCCGAAGCGCTCCTCGGCCTGCATGCCGTGGTGGTGGTTGAAGGCGTTGTTGGTGAACTCGCGGAGCGACACCACCGCGCCCACCTGGTGGAATGGGCGGATGACGAGGCTCGGCGGGTCGGCGGGTCCCGTGGAGGCCAGGCTCTCGGGCGCCAGGCCCTCGACCGCCTCCGTGTCCCAGGTGCCGTCGGCGCGGCGCGAGAGGGTGCCGAACGAGAGGCCCGTGGAGCTGAGCTCGACGCTCTCTCCGGGCGCCAGGGCGCGCGCCTCGGCCTGCAGGTCGATCGTGATCTGGCGCGCCAGCATCTCGATGTAGCCGGAGCCGAACATGCCGAGGGTCGCCCGGCTGTTGGCCACGTTGCCCATGTTCACCGGGTTGCCCCGCTCGTCGACCCCGCCCCGGGTCGGCACCGGATCGTCCGGGTCGAAGGTCACGTGGTCGAAGCGCTGGCCGAGCACGAACACGTTGGCCACGATGTCGCCGCCACCGCCGGTCCTCGGCGTGTTGTGACAACCGGCGCAGGAGTTCGCCTCGGGCGAGGAGATGCGGTCGAAGTTGCGCGGGAAGGTGAGCGGCGCGTCCGGGTCGGAGAGCGGCTTGCCGGTGCCCTTGGAGAGCGGGCGGCCGCCACCCTCCTGCTCGGTCCAGACGGCGGTGAAGAGCTTCTCGCCGTAGTCGAGCAGCTTCGGGAGCGGAGTGGTGAATTCCTGCCCGTCCTGGAGGTGGGTCGGGATCGCCACCTCGCGCCCGATCTGGGCCGCCAGGGCCTGCTCGGCGACGGCATCCGGTTCGCCCGCCGGGGTCTGGGCCACGACGGCCGGGGTCCAGGTGACGAGAGCGAGGACGGCGACTCGAGCGACGACACTATGGGCCTGCGTACGGCTCTTCCGGTACATCGGACGATCTCCTCCGGCGAGGCGGCCTCCGAGACGGGAGCCGCGGGTCCATTTTGGCGCGGTGGACAGAGAGCCTAGCAGAGGTCTCGCTCGACGGCCCGGTCATCGAGAGCAGCCGCCCTCGCCACCCTCCGCCCAGGTTGGGGGCGTCCCCTTCCCCCCTCGGGGGTGGGAAGGGGATAGAGGGGTTGCGGGGGGGATCGGTCAACCGTCCCCTTCCCCCCCTCAGGGGTGGGAAGGGGATCAGAGGGGTTGCGGGGGGGATCCGATCAGCGCGCGCGGATACGGCTCGACGTAGAGCTGGGCGGCGAGGCAGGGCTCGCCGAAACGGGCGATCCAGCCCTGGAGTGTCACGAGCGGCGCCGAGAGCGGCAGTCGACCGGCTCGGTAGTCGTCGAGCGCCGCCAGGAAGTGCCGCTTCTCGCCGGGAGCCAGGCGGCCCTCGACGCAGCCGAGCGCGTGCATCGCCGCGGCGACGTGGGCCGCCGCCCGCGCCGGCCGCGCGAGGCTTCGGGCGAGCTCGCCCCGGTAGTCCGCGAGCACGTCGGGCAGCGGCCGCCGCTCCGGGTTGGCGACGATCCGGCCGAGGCGTCGGATCGCCGCCTGGCTCTGCGCCGTCAGCAGCAGCTCGTGGGCGGCGTGGAAGGCCACGAGCCCGTGCATCGTCCCGGCCTCCTCGACCCGCCGGAGCCGGGCGAGGGTGAACGCCTTGGTCAGGAATTGGTGGCGGAGGCGAACGTCGGTGAGGCGCGCTTCATCCTCGACGGCGGCATCGCCGAAGCGCTCGAGGACCGCCCGGGCGAAGAGGCCGGCGCCTCTCCCCGAGGGCCTCGGCGAGTCCGGACCCGGGAAGACCTTGGTGTCGGTCAGGCCGCACGACGGCGAGCGGCTCTTCAAGACGAACCCCTCGACCGGCCCGACCGCGGCGAGGAAGCCCTCGGCGAAGGCCTCCATCGCCGCGGTCAGGTCGCGCCCGGTCGACGGCTGAACCATCCGCCCGGGGCCGGGGCGCAAGGTGCCAGACACCTTGCAGAGGCGCACCGGATCGCGCGGCACACCGAGACCGATCGCCACCTCCGGGCACACCGGGACCAGCTCGACGTGCGGCTCCAGGCGCCGCACCAGGGGCGCCTGGATCGTCGCCCCGTCGTAGCGGCAGGCGCTGAGCTCCAGGCACTGGCTGACGACCACCCGGGGCCGCGGATAGCGCTCCGGAGGGGGGCCCGACGCCTCCTCGCTTGCGCGGCTGCCCGGCCGGGCTCGGCTCATTCGTTCGGCGGAGGCGGCGGAGGCTCTTCTTTCGACGAGGGCTCTTCCGTCGCGGGCCTAGCCGGCAGCGTGTAGGTCGCCTGGACGTCGCGGAAGGTGTCGCCGCCGGCCGAGCCCGGGGTCATCGTGGCGGCGCCGAACTTGCCCTCGCCCGCGATCCCCTCGAACCGGCCGGTCCCACCGAGGAACTTGAGCGTCCCGGCCTGCTTGCCCGGCAGGGCGCCGGCGCCCTCGAAGGAGGTGAAGACGCTCGAGCCGTCGGCGAAGTCGTAGCGGCCGTAACCCCGATAGTGGCTCTCCTCGCTGTCGCCCTCCCAGGAGAACCACAGGGTCACCGCCCCCACCTCGCCGCCTTCGTAGAACACCAGCCCCTTCTGCTCGGTGATCCCCATGGCGTGGGGCGGGACGGTCTCGGTGCGCTTGGTCTGGTTGTCGGTGATCCGGACGACCTCGCGCCAGGCCCGGTCGCCCTCCCGGGCCGGCACCGGCGCGCTCTCGGCCTGGTCTCCGGTCTGGGTCTGGGTCTGGGTCTGGGCTCCATCCTGGCCCGGCGCCGCCGGCGCCCCGGCCTCCTGCTCGGCCCGGGCGGCCCCGCCCGCGACGGCGACGGCGAGACAGACCGCCGCCCACCTCAGATGCTTGGTGTGTTCCATCGGCCTCCCCTCCTTGCGTTTCGGATCGGGCGAGTCTACAGGACGCCCATCCGCTCGAGCCGCCGCCGCATGCGCTCGGCGTGCGTGGCGCGCCAGAAGACGCGGCCGCAGCGCGGGCAGCGGCGGAAGCGCTCCTGGGTGCGGGCGACGTAGGCCGGCACCTCGCGCGCCGCCGCCTCGGGGTCGAGCGCCTCGAGCGGCACGTTGCATCGCAGGCAGCGGCTGAAGAGGTCTTGGGATCGCGGCTCGATCCCGAGCTCCCCCAGCACCTGGAGGACCTGTTCGTCGACCACCTCCGAGCGGATGAAGAGGTGGTTTCGCGCGCGCTTGCGCAGGACGAGGCGGGCGTCCCGGGTGAGGATCGTCCGCCCCTCGGCGAGCCCGCGCTCGACCAGCTCCGGGTCGTCGAGGGTGGGGTCGAAGGCGGCGTCGAGCCCCAGCACCCGGAGCCACCGCGCGAGGCCGCCGAGCATCGCGTCGGCCAGGAAGCGCGGCGCCTCGGGAGACGCCGGAGGCTCGGGAACCATGCGGGCTAGCTCGCCCGGTTGCGGTAGAGGCTCTCGTCGACCACCGCCGCCATCCGCTCCACGTCGAGCTCCCGGCCGAGGAAGTCGCGGATGCGCTCGGCTTCCGCCCGCGGGCTCTCGAGCACCGCCGTGTACTGGAGGTCGACGTGCTGGAAGTGCGGGGCGTGGCGCAGCATCGCGCTCACCCGCCGGAGATGGCTCTGGTAGAGCTCGACCATCCGGTCGTCCTCGGTGTCGGAGGCCTCGCCGCGGCGCTCGAGCATCTTGGCCTGCGACGCGATCACCTCCTCGAGGTTCCGGCGCATGAAGAGGAGCTGGTAGTTGTGGTCGCGCGGCAGGTACTGGAGGAGCGACGAGACCACCTTGATCGCCTGGCCCCGGGCCTCGGTGACCCAGGAGGTGTCGTCGGCCTCGGCCAGGTCCTTGACCCGCTCGTCCTCGAAGTAGCCCTTCGGGTTGTCGATGTCGGCGGTGCGTTGCTGGTCGGTGACCAGCGGCACGCCGCCGGCCTCGAGCATCTTCATCGCCATCGACGTCCCCGAGCGCGGCAGGCCCGAGACGACGATGATCGGCCGCCCGAAGCGCAGCCGCCGGTAGACCTTCTGGAACGTGCTCACTCGATTCGCCTCCGCGAGGGTTCTCGGATAGGATGCGCGGTCCGGCCGCGGGGCACCCGATGCCGGTGTACCATGGCTGGGGACGGTCGGGACGCGGTGCGAGCCTCGCCCGCCGGGCCCGCAGATCCCGTAGACTATATCGACGCACGCCACCCCCTCACGACCCGGGCAGGACATGAGCGCTACGCAACCGACCCGTTCCAGGACCGACTCCCCGACCGACCTCCGTGCTACGGCCGCGTCCGGCCGCGCCTCCCGGCGCCCCGGTGCCGGCGGCGCCCCGATCCGGGCGACGACCCGGACGGCCCGCCGCAGGGCCCGCCTCGTCTTCGCGGCGGCGGCCTTCGCGGGCCTCGCCCTGGCGCTCCCCGCCCAGGCCTACGTCGGGCCGGGCGCGGGCTTCGCGCTGCTCTCGTCGTTCCTGGTGCTCTTCACCACCATCATCCTGGCGATCCTGTCGCTCCTGCTGCTGCCCTTTCGCTTCGTCTGGCGCCTGGTGCGGCGCAAGAAGCGCCTGCGCCCGAAGATCAAGCGCCTGATCGTGGTCGGTCTCGACGGCCAGGAGCCGAAGATCACCGACCGCCTGATGGCCGAAGGCAAGCTGCCCAACTTCGCCCAGCTCGCCCGGGAGGGCTGCTACCACCGCCTGACCAGCACCTATCCGTCGGTCTCGCCGGTCGCGTGGTCGTCGTTTTCGACCGGCACGCACCCGGCCAAGCACAACATCTTCGACTTCCTGGACCGCGACGTCCGCACCTATCTGCCGATGCTCTCCTCGGCGCGGATCGGCAACGTCGAGCGCTTCTTCAAGCTCGGCAAGTTCAAGATTCCGCGCGGCAAGCCGGAGCTCCGCCTGCTCAGGAAGTCCCAGCCCTTCTGGACCATCCTCGGCAAGCACAACATCTGGAGCACGGTGCTCCGGGTGCCGATCACCTTCCCGCCGGACGAGTTCTACGGCGCCGAGCTCTCGGCCATGTGCACGCCCGACCTGCTCGGCACCCAGGGCACCTTCCTCTTGTTCACCACCCGGCCGGCGACGGGCAAGTTCAAGGAGGGGGGCGTGCGGATCCCGGTCGAGGTCAAGGACGGCCGGATCGAGACCCGGATCGAGGGCCCGCCCAACATGTTCCTCGAGGGCGACCCGCCGCTCGCGACCTCGCTGGTCGTCGACCTCGCCGCTTCGAACGGCACGGTCAAGATGCGAGTCGGCGACGAGGACCTGGAGCTCACTCCCGGGGTGCTCTCCGGCTGGACGCCGCTCACCTTCCCGGCCGCCCCCGGCATCAAGGTGCGCGGCATCGCGCGGATGATGGTGACCGAGGCGACGCCCGAGCACTTCTCGCTCTACGTGGCGCCGATCGCCATCGACCCCGAGAAGCCGGCGATGCCGATCTCGCACCCGTCCTACTACTCGACCTACCTGGCGAAGCGGATCGGCCCCTTCTCCACCCTCGGCCTCGCCGAGGACACCTGGGCCTTGAACGAGGAGGTGATCGACGACGCGACCTTCCTCGCCCAGGCCTACGACATCGACCACGAGCGCCAGGAGATGTTCTTCTCCGCCATGGAGCGCCTCCGGCGCGGCTCGCTGGTCTGCGTGTTCGACGCCACCGACCGCATCCAGCACATGTTCTGGCGCTACACCGAGGAGGGCCACCCGGCCGCACGCGGCAAGGAGAACGCGCCGCACAGAAACGCCATCGAGGAGCTCTACCGCCACAACGACGAGCTGGTCGGAAAGGTGAGGAGCCGCCTGAAGGACGGCGACCTGATGATCGTCTGCTCCGACCACGGCTTCACCTCGTTCCGGCGCGGCGTCAACCTGAACGCCTGGCTCCTCCAGGAGGGCTACCTGCACCTGAAGCCGGGCGCCGACGGCACCTCGGAGTGGCTGCGCGACGTCGACTGGAGCCGGACGAAGGCCTACGCCGTCGGCCTGTGCGGCATGTACCTGAACTTGAAGGGTCGCGAGTCCCAGGGGATCGTCGAGCCGGGCAAGGAGGCCGCGGCCCTCAAGCAGGAAATCATCGCCAAGCTCTCCGGGTTGAGGGACGAGGAGAAGGGCGAGGTGGGGATCCGGGAGCTCTTCGACACCTCGAAGCTCTACAAGGGGCCATACCTGAAGAACGCCCAGGACTTCCTGGTCGGCTACAACGCCGGCTACCGCGTCTCCTGGGACTGCGCCACCGGCGTCGTCGCGGGACCGGTCTTCGAGGACAACACCAAGGCCTGGAGCGGCGATCACGGGGTCGACCCTCGGCTGGTTCCCGGCGTCTTCTTCTGCAACCGGAAGATCGACGTCGACGACCCGGCGCTGATGGACATCGCTCCGACCGCGCTCACCCTCTTCGACATCGACCCGCCGCGCCACATGGACGGCAAGCCCCTCTTCGACCTCGCGACCTTCGAGTCCCCGCGGGCCGGCGGCACGGGCAGGGGCTCGAAGCGGCCGGCGAAGGAGGCCGCCGCGCCAGCCTCTGAAGGGGACCGGCGCGCGGCCGCCGGCTGACCTGGACCCATTCGACTGTGAGGTAGCGGTATCGTGCTCGACCTCTCCAACGCAGGAGCCTCTCGTTCCGGCCGCGCCGTCCGGCGTCGGCGCGCCCTCGCCGCACCGGTGACCGTCGCCGGCCTCCTCGGCCTGGCCGCCGTCCTCGCCGGCTGGTGCGCCGGCTGTGGCGGCGGCGACGTCTCGGCCTCGCCGGCGACACCCCAGCGGGTCATCGTGCTCGGCTTCGACGGCATGGACTACGACCTGACCAAGAAGCTCATGGACGAGGGCCGGATGCCGAGCTTCTCCCGCCTCGCGGCTGCGGGTCAGTTCCAGCCGCTCCTCTCCGCCATCCCGCCCCAGAGCCCGGTCGCCTGGTCGAACTTCATCACCGGCATGGACGCGGGCGGCCACGGCATCTACGACTTCCTCCACCGCAACCCGAAGACCTACCTGCCCTACCTCTCGACCAGCCGGGCCGAGACGGGCGAGCCGCTCTTGACCCTCGGCAAGTGGCAGGTTCCGGGCAGCGGCAAGGTCGAGCTCCTGCGCCACGGCGAGCCCTTCTGGGAGGCCCTCGGCAAAGCCGGGGTCGACACCACCATCGACCGCATGCCGGCCAACTTCCCGCCCTCGGGCACCGCCAGCCGGGAGCTCTCCGGCATGGGGGCGCCGGATCTCCAGGGCACTCCCGGGTGGTTCTCCTTCTACACCTCGGAGCTCTTCGCCTTCTCGGGCCAGGACATCTCGAACGGCGACATCCACGAGGTCGACGCCTTCGACGACGTGGTCCACGCGAGCCTCTACGGGCCGGACAACCCGTTTTTGAAGGAGACGAAGAAGGCGACGTTCGATTTCACCGCCTACCTCGACCCCGAGGCGGACGTGGCGAAGATCGTGGTCGGCGACGAGGAGCGGATTCTCCAGGTCGGCGAGTGGAGCGACTGGGTGCCCTTCGAGTTCGACCTCGTCCCGACCCAGCACGTGCCGGCGATGGTGCGCTTCTACCTGAAGCAGGTCCACCCCGAGTTCGAGCTCTACGCCTCGCCGGTCAACATCGACCCCGAGGACCAGGCGCTGCCGGTCTCCTACCCGGACGACTACGCCGCCGAGCTCGCGCGGGCCACCGGCCGCTTCTACACCCAGGGCATGCCGGAGGAGACCAACGCGTACAAGGACGGCGTGCTCGACCGCGATGAGTTCCTCGCCCAGGCGGCGATCGCCGGCGACGAGATCGCCGAGCAGTACAAGTACGTCCTCGACCGGTTCGAGAAGGCCTCCGCTCCCCGGCGCCTGCTCTTCTACTACTTCGGCAACACCGACCAGGTGTCCCACATGATGTGGGTGACCCTGGACCCGAGCCACCCGGCCTACGACCCCGAGGTCGATCCGAAGTACGCCGACGTCATCCCGAAGCTCTACCAGAAGATGGACGGCATCGTCGGCTACACCCTCGACCACATGAGCCCGGACACGACGCTCGTCGTCATGTCCGACCACGGCTTCACGAGCTGGCGCCGAGCGTTCAACCTCAACGCCTGGCTGCGGGACCACGGATTCCTGGCGGTCAAGAATCCCGACCTGCGCGAGGATCCGGGCTACTACGGCAACGTCGACTGGGCGCGCACCAAGGCCTACGGTCTCGGGCTGAACGGCCTCTACATCAACCTCCAGGGGCGCGAGGCCCAGGGCATCGTGCCACCCGCCCGGCGCCGCGCCGTGATGGAGGAGATCCGCGACCAGCTCCTGGCGACCCGGGACCCCAAGACCGGAGAGCCGGCGGTCGGCAAGGTCTACTTCAGCGAGGACGTCTACGAGCACCGGGGCTACCTCGACCTGGCGCCCGACATCCAGGTGGGCTACGCCAAGGGCACCCGGGTGGCGTCGGAGTCCGCGACCGGCACGGTCGGCCGCGAGGTCTTCTCCGACAACCTGGAGCCCTGGACCGGCGATCACTGCATGGAGACCTCGTCGGTGCCCGGCATCCTGCTCGCCAGCCGGCCGCTTCCCAAGAAGGTCACCAGCTTGAAGAATCTGGCGGCGGCGATCGTGGCCGAGTACGGGATCGAGCAGTTCCCGCCGCCCTACGACGGGCACCCGGCGCCCTAGCGGCCTCGCGCGCCCCGCACCACCACCCGAGAGAGGACTCGCACGCGATGTTCGGATCGAGAACCGTCAAGATCGACCAGGACCTCTGGGTCAAGGTCAAGCGCTACTCCGAGATCGCCGGCTACTCGTCGCCGGCGGAGTTCGTGACCCACGCGCTCGAGAACGAGCTCGCCAAGCTCGAGGACGCGGACTCCGAGGAGGAGATCAAGAAGCGGCTCCAGGGCCTCGGGTACATCTCTTAGGACTTTGCCGCCGAGCACGAGCAAGTATGGCCGGCATCGCCTTCGGGCACGGCAGCGCCCCCGCCCACGTCGATCGCGTGCGCCTGCGCTCGGCTGCGTGCCAGTGATCTGACAGGAGCGTTCACCCCATCATGGCAACGGTCAACACCATCCTGCGCGGAGTCGTCTCCGCGCTGCTCATCCCCCTGCGCGCCCTGCCGGAGCTCGCCGGCCTGGCGGTGATCGCGCTGGTCGCCTCGGTCGGCATGCTGCTCGTCTACAAGTTCGCCTCGGACCAGGAGGGAATCTCCGCGGTCAAGTCGAAGATCCACGCCTGCCTGTTCGAGATCCGCCTGTTCAACGACGACATCCGCGCCATGCTCCGCGCCCAGGGGGAGCTTCTGGGGCACAACCTGCGCTACATGCGCTTCGCGCTCGTTCCGATGGCGATCATGATCGTGCCCTTCTTCTTCCTGATCGCCCAGCTGCAGTTCCGCTACGCCTACCGGAGCCTCACCCCGGGGCAGCCCGCGATCGTCCAGGCGACCCTCGGCGAGGGGTGGGAGGGGCAGGTGCCGACCGAGGACACCGGTGGCCTCGCCAAGCCGGTCGCCCGGCTGGTGGCCCCGGACGGGGTCGAGGTCCAGACGCCGGCGCTCTGGATCCCCTCCGAGCGGCAGCTCGCCTGGCGGGTCGCGGGCCGAAAGGCCGGCGACTACCAGCTCACCGTCGAGCTCGGCGACCAGCGCTACGACAAGTCGTTCCGGGTCGGCGCGGGCAAGCAGCGGCTGGCTCTCGTCTCACCGCTGCGGCCCGACCGGAGCCTCGTCGAGCAGCTCGTCTACCCCGCGGAGCCGCCGCTGCCCGACGGGCCGGTCGAGTCGATCTCGGTCGCCTATCCGTCGCACGACGTCTGGTTCTTCGGCTGGAACACCCACTGGCTGGTGGTCTTCTTCATCCTCTCGATCGTCTTCGCCTTCGCCCTCAGGAACCGGATGGGCGTTTCGATCTGACCGGCCCCCCCCCGCATCCCCTCGATCCCCTTCCCTCCCCCAGGGGGGACGGGCACGCCACCTCCCGCCTGGGCGGGTCTTCCTCGTTCGCTATCCCTCGAACAACCCGATCTGCTCCTCGCGCGAGCGGCGCTCCTCGTCGCCGGGCGCCGGCGGGGGCTCGAAGACCGTGGTGCCGTCGGCATCGGCGTAGTCGGCGGCGAAGCGGGCGGCGGTCGCCGGGTCGAGCTCGGCCAGGCGGGCGTGGACGCTGCGGGCGATCTCCCAGCTCTCGACCGACGAGCGGCGCGCGTCGACCAGGTCGGTCTCGATCCGGAGCGCCACCGCCTGGGCGTCGCCGGAGCCGAGCGGCCCGGCGCCCGCCACCCGCCCGACCACCCGGGCGATCTTCTCCCGGTCGAAGGGCTCGCCCGGCCGGCCGGCCGCCTTGGCGACCCGGATCTCGACCGGCGCGAGGCGCTCGTGGGTCGTGAAGCGCCGGCCGCAGGCGGTGCACTCGCGGCGGCGCCGGATGCCGTCCGGGATCGGCCGCGAGTCCACGACCTTCGAGTCACGACCGCAGTAGGGGCATTGCATCGCGGATCCTCGCGGGGAGGCTATCGGAAGTTCGCCGGCGAGGCCAACGGTCCGTCCGGGAGAAGCGCCCGGCTGCCGGGCCCGGGGCGTCTGCGATAAGGTCTCCCACGGCTCCCGCCGTTCCTCGAAAGGAGATCCGCCCATGGGCCTCTGGAGCGACTTCAAGAAGTTCATCTTCCGCGGCAACCTGCTCGACCTGGCGATCGGCTTCACGGTCGGCGCCGCCTTCACCACCATCGCCAAGTCGCTGGTCAACGACATCCTGATGCCGCCGGTGGGCTGGGCGATCGGCCGCTCGGACTTCTCCGACCTCTTCTGGCTCCTCAAGCCCGGCGAGACCGCGGCTCCGCCCTACGCCACTCTGGCCGACGCCCAGGCCGCCGGCGCGGTGACCATCAACTACGGCGTCTTCGTCAACAACCTCCTCGCCTTCGGGGTGGTGGCGATCGCCATGTTCGCGGTGATCAAGATGGCCGCCCGCCTCGACCGCCAGCTCGAGCGCGCCTCGGGCCACGCCCCGCCGGAGCCGGAGGAGCCGACCGACAAGAAGTGCCCGTACTGCGTCTCGACCATTCCGTACAAGGCCACCCGCTGCCCCCAGTGCACCTCGGAGCTGGCGGCGAAGGCCGCGGCGGGGTGACGTCCCCGGGCCGGGTGCGCCGTTGCCGGCCGCTCTGGTAGCCTCGGCCCGCCGCTCGCCAGCGGCGAGCTCCCGGAGGATCTAGCCCATGAAGCGCTGCCGTATCCCGTCCCTCGTCCTGACCCTCGCCCTGCTGCCGGCCCTTGCCGCCGCCGCGCCCGCCGCCCCGTCCCGGACGGCGCCGGCTCCGGAGCTCGCAGGAAGCCTCCACTGGCGCCTGATCGGGCCCTTCCGCGCCGGCCGCGTGCTGGCGGTCTCGGGCGTGCCCGGCGAGCCCGACCACTTCTACTTCGGGAGCGTCGACGGCGGCGTCTGGGAGAGCCACGATACCGGGCGCACCTGGCAGCCGATCTTCGACGACGTGCCGATCGGCTCGGTCGGCGCCCTGGCAGTCGCCCCGTCCGATCCGCAGATCCTCTACGTCGGCACCGGCGAGGCGGACATGCGCTCGGACATCGCCCAGGGCGACGGCATCTACAAGTCGACCGACGGCGGCAAGACCTGGACCCACGTCGGCCTCGAGGACAGCCAGCAGATCGGGAGGATTCTGGTTCACCCGGCCGACCCCGAGCTGCTCTACGTGGCGGCCCTCGGCCACCCCTACGGGCCGAACGAGGAGCGCGGCGTCTACCGTTCGCGCGACGGCGGCGACCACTGGGAGAAGGTGCTCGGCAAGGGCCCCGACACCGGCGCCATCGACCTCGCCTTCGAGCCCGGCGACCCGGAGGTGATCTACGCCGCCCTCTGGCAGACTCGGCGCACCCCGTGGAGCGTCTATCCGCCGTCGAGCGGGCCGGGCAGCGGCCTCTACAAGTCGACCGACGGCGGCGACACCTGGAGCGAGATCGAGGGTGACGGCTTCCCGGAGAGCCCGGGCCGGATCGGCGTCGCGGTGGCGCCCACCGAGCCACAGCGGGTCTACGCCGTCGTCGACGCTCCGGCGGGCGGCCTCTACCGCTCGGACGACGGCGGCGCTCACTGGCGCCGGACGAGCGACGACGACCGGATCTGGCAGCGCGGCTGGTACTTCGGCTCGGTCACGGTCGACCCGCGCGATCCCGACGTCGTCTACACCTGCAACACCAACCTCTACCGCTCGGAGGACGGAGGCGCCACCTTCGCGCCGGTCAAGGGCGCGCCGGGAGGGGACGACTACCACCGGCTCTGGATCGATCCCGAGCGCCCGGAGCACCGCATGCTGGGTGTCGACCAGGGGGCCGTGGTGTCGGTCGACGGCGGGGCGACCTGGAGCTCCTGGTACAACCAGCCGACGGGCCAGTTCTACCACGTGACGACCGACGACCAGTTCCCGTACTGGGTCTACGGCGCCGAGCAGGACTCGGGGGCGGCGGCTCTGCCCAGCCGCACCAGCTTCTACGACGGCATCGACATCGCCCAGTTCCACGAGATCACCGCCGGCGGCGAGGCCGACAACATCGCGCCCGACCCGAAGGACCCGTCGATCATTTACGGCGGCCGGGTCGACCGCCTCGACCTCGACACCTGGCAGACCCGCTCGGTGCCGCCGACGCTCCCCTACCCGGACCTCTACCGCCGCACCTGGACCCTACCGCTCGTCTTCTCGCACCGCGACCCGCGGGTCCTCTACTACGCCAACCAGCGGGTCTTCCGGACCGAGGACGGCGGCGAGCACTGGCGGCCGATCAGCCCGGACCTGACGCGCGAGGACCCGGGCGCGCCGCCCAACCTCGACCCGGTGACCGCCGCCAACACCACCCACTCCGGGCCGCGGATGGGGGTGGTCTACACGATCGCGCCGTCGCGCGCGGCCGACCACGACCTCTGGGTGGGGACCGACGACGGCCTCGTCTGGCGGACGAAGGACGAGGGCGAGAACTGGCAGAACGTGACGCCGGCGGGGCTCGGCGCCTGGTCCAAGATCGGCATCCTCGAGACCTCGCACTTCGACCCGGAGACCGCCTATGCCGCCGTCGACCGCCACCGCCTGGACGATTTCCGGCCCTACGTCTACCGCACCCACGACGGCGGCGCCCACTGGCAGCTCGCCGCCACCGGCATCCCGGACGGGAGCTTCGTCAACGTCGTCCGCGAGGACCCCGAGAGGAAGGGCCTCCTCTACGCCGGCACCGAGCGCGGCGTCTCCGTCTCCTTCGACGACGGCGACCACTGGCGCTCGCTCCAGCTCGACCTGCCGACCACCTCGGTGCGGGACATCGACGTCCACGGCGACGACGTGGTGATCGCGACCCACGGCCGGGCCTTCTGGATCCTGGACGACGTCGCGCCGCTGCGCCAGGCCGACGCCATCCCCGCGGGCGCCGCGGCCTGGCTGTTCGAGCCGGCCCCCGCCGTGCGCCTGCGCCCGGCGGGCTTCACCGGCACGCCCAAGCCCAAGGACGAGCCGCTGGCCGAGAACCCGCCCTCCGGAGCGATCCTCGACTACTGGCTGGGCAAGGCGCCGGCCAAGGCGGTGACCCTGGAGATCGTGGACGGAAGCGGCGCGACCGTCGAGAGCTACTCGAGCGCCGAGACGCCGCCGGCCCTCGACCCGGCGAAGCTCCGGACCTCGCCCGAGTGGTTCCAGCCGCCCTCCGCCCTCTCGGCCGAGCCCGGGATGCACCGCTTCGTCTGGCCGCTCCACTACGCCCAGCCCGAGGCGCTGGGCGCGGGGAGAGGCGGCGGGCCGTTCGGCGGGGGCGGCGTCTGGGCGCCGCCGGGCACCTACCGCGCCGTCTTGACCGTCGACGGCCGGCGCCTCGAGCAGCCGCTCACCGTGGTGCCGGACCCGCGGGTCGAGATGGAGCCGAGCAGCTACCAGGCGGAGCTCGAGCTCGCCCGCAAGGTCGAGGCGCTCCGCGCCCGGCTGGCCGGGATCGGCGCCGAGCTCGGCAAGGCGACGGCCGCCGTCGCCGCCCGCCGTGCCGACGAGAGCCCCGAGATCCAGGCCGCGATGGACGCCCTGCTCGCCAGGCTCGCTGCCCTCGCCGGCAACGAGCCCTCGGCGAACCCGGCCAACACCTGGTGGATCCCGCCCAAGTCGGTCGAGTCGATCCGCTTCCTGGCCGGCGCCCTGGGCGAGCTCCAGGCCGCCGTCGACGGCGCCGACGCCCCCCCGAGCCAGGACGCCCTGGCGGGCTACGCGAAGCTCTCGGGGCTGGTGGACCATCTCGAGGCCGCGTGGCAGAGCGTCGAGGCCAACGAGCTCGCCGCCGTCGACGCCAAGCTCGAGGCGGCGGGCGAGGAGCCCCTCGGCACGAAGCCCTGAGCCTCCTCCGGCGCAGGGAAGACGCCCTCGATCGAAGCGACCTCCTTCCCGAGCTCGAGAGACTCCTCAGAACGCTTCCGCCGGCACCTCCATGATCGCCCGGCTGCCGGCCATCAGGCTGGCGAAGCAGGCGCCCGAGCGGGGCAGCATGCGCTGCATGTAGAAGCGGCCCGTGGCGAGCTTCTGGCGGTAGAAGGCCTCCTCCTCGCCGGCGGCGCCTTCCGCCAGCTTCTCGAACGCTACCTTGGCCATCCGCGCCCAGAGGTAGGCGAAGGCGGTGTAGCCGAAGAGGTGGAGGTAGTCGGTGGCCGCGGCCCCCGCCTGGTCGGGGTCCTTCATCCCCTCCCGGGCGAGCCAGGCCGAGGCGCGCTGCAGGCGCTCGAACGCCTTGGCGGCCGGGGCGACGTACTCGGCGAGCGCCGGGTTGCCCGCTTCGGCCTCGAGGAACTCCGACACCGGGTGGAAGAAGCGCCGGAGGTAACGGCCGAAGTGGGCGCCGAGCTTGCGGCCGACGAGATCCAGCGCCTGGATGCCGTTCGTGCCCTCGTAGATCTGGGTGATCCGGGCGTCGCGCACGAGCTGCTCCATGCCGTACTCCCGGGTGTAGCCGTAGCCGCCGCAGACCTGGAGGGCGAGGTTCACCATCTCGAAGCCCAGGTCGGTCTGGAAGGCCTTGATCACCGGGGTCAGGAGCGACGCCAGGTCGTCCGCCTCCGTCCGCCGCTCAGGGTCCGGGCTCGCCTCGGCGTGGTCGATCTCGATCGCCGCCCAGGCGGTGAGCGCCCGCGCCGCCTCGGTGAAGGCCCGGATCGACAGCAGCATCCGGCGCACGTCCGGGTGGACCAGGATCGGGTCCGCCTCGCGCTCCGGGTACTTCGCGCCGGTCAGGGCGCGGCCCTGGAGCCGGTCGCGGGCGAACTCGACGGCCCCCTGGTAGGCCGCGTCGGCGAGCGCCAGCCCCTGGACGCCGACGTGGAGGCGGGCGGCGTTCATCAGGGTGAACATGGCGCGCATGCCCTTGTGGGGCTCGCCCACCAGGTAGCCCACCGCGTCGTCGAAATCGATGGCGCAGGTCGCCGAGCCCTTGATCCCCATCTTGTGCTCGATGCCGCTGCAGGTGACGCCGTTCCTCACCAGCCGGCCGTCCGCCAGCCTCAGCTTGGGCACCACGAACATGCTGATCCCCTTGATCCCCTCCGGCGCGTCCGGCAGGCGGGCGAGGATCAGGTGGACGATGTTCTCGGTCAGGTCGTGCTCGCCGGCCGAGACGAAGATCTTGCTGCCGTTGATCCGGTAGCCGCCGGCGCCCTCGCCCTCGGCCGATGGGTTCGGCCCTGGTCCGCACCAGCCCAAGGTCGGTGCCGGCCTGGGGCTCGGTCAGGCACATGGTTCCGGCCCAGGTGCCGTCGACCAGCTTGGCGATGAACCGTTCCTTGAGCTCGTCGGTGGCGTGGTGGTCGAGGCCCGCGTAGGCGCCGTTGGTGAGGCCGATGTACATGGCGAACGACAGGTTCGAGGCGCACAACAGCTCGGTCGCCATGATGGTCACGGCGTGCGGCATGCCCTGGCCGCCGTACTCGGGCCGGCAGGAGAGCGCGGTCCAGCCGCCCTCGCGGATCAGGCGGTAGGCGTCGCGGAAGCCCGAAGGGGTGCGGACCGCGCCGCCCTCGAAGCGGCAGCCCTCCTGGTCGCCCGCGGCGTTCAGGGGCTGGAGGACCTCCTGGGCGATCTTCCCCATCTCCTCGAGGATCGCCGTCACCAGGTCGGGGGTGGCGTCTTCGTAGCCGGGGAGGCGGGCGAGCGAGGCGCCGTCGAACAGCTCGTAGTAGACGAAGCGCAGGTCGCGCAGGGGGGCCTTGTAGTGCATGGGTGTCTCCGTCGCCGCTCGGGCTAGTTCCTGAGGGGCTTGCCGGTCTCGAGCATGTGCTCGATCCGGGCGAGCGTCCCGGGGGTCCGGACGAGGTCGAGGAAGGCTTCGCGCTCGAGGCGCGAGAGGTCGTCCTCGGTGACGGTGTCGGCCAGGTCGGTGTCGCCGCCGGTCAAGACCACGGCCAGGGCCTTTGCCACCACCGCGTCGTGGGCCGTCGCCTTGCCGTTGGCGACGAAGCCGTCGACCGCCATCTCGAGGGCCACCCGGCCGCTCGGGCCGGGCAGGGTCACCGCCACCGGCTCGGGCGGCGCGTAGCCTGCCGCCAGTAGCTCGAGCGCCTTCGCCTTGGCGTCGGCGAGCAAGCGGTCCCGGTTCATGGTGACGGCGTCGCCGGGACGGAGGAAGAGGAGCTCCATGGCCTCGGCGGCCGAGGTCGCGACCGTCGCGGTCGAGATCGTCTCGAACGCCTTGGCGACTCCGGGCATCGGACCGCCGGGGCGATGCGGGTTCGTCGCCCAGCGCACGGTCATCTCCTTGCAGCCACCCCAGCCCGGGACGACGCCCACGCCCACCTCCACCAGCCCGAGGTAGCTCTCGGCGTGGGCCTGGATCGCGTCGCAGTGGAGCAGGATCTCGCAGCCGCCGCCGAGCGCCATGCCCGACGGCGCTCCGACGACCGGGAAGGGGGCGTACTTGAGCCCCTTGTACGCCTCCTGGCCCGCGGCGACGCTCTCCTCGATCGCCCGCCACATGGCGAGATTGGCGGCGAAGAGGGCGATCCCGACGTTGGCGCCGACGGAAAAATTCTCCGCCTCGTTGTGGATCACGAGCGCCTTGAAGCGGGTGCCGTCGATCAGCGCGCCCGCCTTGCCGATCATCCGGACGACGCCCTCGTCGAGGGCGTTCATCTTGGTGTGGAACTCGAGGCATAGGACGCCGTCGCCCACGTCCCAGAGGCTCGCCGAGCCGTTCTCGGCAACCGGCTCCGAGGCACGCTTCACATCCGAGAGGAGCAGCACGCCCGCGGGCCGGACCACGTCGTGGTAGGCGCCGCCGGGAGCCGCCGTGAGGTCGAAGCACTGGAGCCGGCCCTCCTCGACCCGGTAGAAGGTCTCGCCGCCGGCGGCGAGGAGGCCCTCGAGGATCGCCGGCACCGGCCGGCCCTCGGCGGCGAGCCGCTCGGCGAACCAGGCGGGTCCCAGCCGGTCGAGGAGCTCGAACGGGCCGAACGTCCAGCCGTAGCCGGTGCGCATCGCCTCGTCGACCGCGACCGGCGAGTCGGCGATCTCCGACACCAGCGAGGCGGCGTAGGCGAGGGTCGTCCCGAGCATGCGCCAGGCGTAGCGGCCTCCCCGGTCCGGGTGCTCGACCAGGACGCGGAGGCCCGCCGCCTGGCCTCGCGGAAGAGGCGGCCCTGGCGGCGTCGAGGCTCGCGAGGCGCGGGGTCTGCGCCGGCCGGTACTCGCCGGTCGCGAGATCGATCGCCTGCTTGACCTTCTCGCCCGTCGAGGTGTCGATCCGGTAGAAGCCGCCCTTGCCCTTCCGGCCGGTGAAGCCGGTCGCGATCATCCGCTCGAGGAGGGGCACCTCCCGGTGGATCCGCCGGTAGAGGTCGTCCGCCGGCAGGGTGGCGAGGAGTGAGGCGGCGATGTGGGGACCGAGGTCGATCCCGACCAGGTCCATCAGCCCGAAGACGCCGGTCTTGGGCAGGCCCATCGGTTTGCCGGCGACGGCGTCCGCCTCCTCGACGGTGAGCCCGAGGTCGATCGCCTCGAGCATCGCCGCCTCGATCCAGAGGGTGCCGATCCGGTTGGCGATGAAGCCCGGCGTGTCCTTGCACTCGACGACGCTCTTGCCGAGCCGCCGGTCGGCGAAGGCGCGGACGGCCGCCACCGCCTCGGGGCGGGTCTCGCGGCCGGAGACCAGCTCCAGGAGGCGCATGTAACGGGGCGGGTTGAAGAAGTGGGTGACCAGGAAGTCGCGGGCGAAGCCCTCGGGCAGCCCGGCGGTGAGCTTCGCGAGTGGAATGGTCGAGGTGTTCGAGGAGACGATCGAGCCCGGCTTGCGGACCGCGTCGACCCGGCGGTAGACCGCCTGCTTGACGTCCGGCCGCTCGACGACGGCCTCGACGATCCAGTCGCATTCGGCGAGGAGCGAGAGGTCGTCCTCGAGGTTGCCCGGGGTGATGAGCCGGGCGTTGCGGTCGGCCATGAGGGGGGCGGGCTTGGCCCTCTTCAGGCGCTCGACGGCATCCCGGGCGAGGGCCGAGCGCTCTTCGGCGCTCTCGCCCGCGCCGGGCGGCACGATGTCGAGCAGGACGACCGGCACACCGGCGTTGGCGACGTGCGCGGCGATGCCGGCGCCCATCACCCCGGCGCCCAGCACGCCGACCTTGGCGATCTGGCCGGCCCCGGCGGTGGCCTCGGCGCTGCGGGCCGCGGCCGGGGCTTCGAGGGTGGCCATGGCTAGACCGCCTCCAGGACCGTGGCGATCCCCTGGCCGCCGCCGATGCACTGGGTCGCGAGGGCGTAGCGGGCGCCCTCGCGGACCAGCAGCGCCGCGGCCTTGCCGGTGATCCGGGCGCCGGTCGCACCCAGCGGATGGCCGAGAGCGATCGCGCCGCCGTCGAGGTTCACCCTCGCCGGGTCGAGACCGAGCTCGTCGATCACCGCCAACGACTGCGACGAGAAGGCCTCGTTGAGCTCGACGAGGTCGATGTCCGCGAGCTCGAGGCCGGCCCGCTCGAGCGCCTTGCGGGTCGAGACGACCGGCCCCAGGCCCATCACCTCCGGGGCGCAGCCGGAGACCGCGATCGACTTGATCCGCGCGAGCGGCGCCAAGCCGTGCGCGTCCGCGTAGTCCTCGGAGCAGACCAGGGTCGCCGAGGCGCCGTCGGTGAGCGGCGAGGACGTGCCGGCGGTCACCGTGCCGTGCTCGTCGAAGGCGAGCTTGAGCTCGGCCAGGCCCTCGAGGGTGGTGTCGGGACGCAGGCACCCGTCCCGCGTGACCCGCGAGCCGTTCTGTGCGATCGGGACGATCTCGTCGTCGAAGCGGCCGGCGGCCTGGGCGGCGGCGGCCTTCCGCTGGGACTCGACGGCGAACTCCTCCTGGCGGCGGCGCGGGATGTCGTAGCGCTTCGCCAGGTTCTCGGCGGTCTCGCCCATCGAGACGAACGCCTGGGGATAGCGCTCGAAGAGGCCGGGGTGGGGCAGCGGGTTGTAGCCCCCCATCGGGATCCGGCTCATCGACTCGACGCCGGCCGCGATGAAGGCCTCGCCGGCGTTCATCTGGATCGCGCCGGCGGCCATGTGGATCGCCTGCATCGAGGAGCCGCAGAAGCGGTTGACGGTCGTGCCGGCCATGCCCACGGGCAGCTCGCCCAGGAACTCGACGATCCGGGCGACGTTGAAGCCCTGCTCGCCCTCGGGGAAGGCGCAGCCCATGATCAGGTCCTCGAGGGCCGCCGGATCGATCCCGGTCCGCTCGAGCAGGCCGCGCACGGTCTGGGCGGCGAGCTCGTCGGGGCGGACCCGGGCGAGCTCTCCCTTCTTGGCGAGGGTGAAAGGGGACCGGACGTAGCCGGCGATGACGACGTTCTTCATGGCGTGGGCACCTCCGTCGGTAGTGAAATCCCTCGCTCGTCCATGGCGTCGAGCGTCTGCTCCTCGATCTCGCGGAGCTCGTCGAGGGTGAGCTCCAGGTCGCGGCGCTGCTGCTCCAGGTCCGAGATCCGGTCCCGCACCCCGTGCAGGAGGTGGAGGAACTGCTCCTTGTGGGTCGGGTCGGCGTCGTAGAGGTCGAGGTACTCCTGGACCTCCGCCAGGGAGAATCCAAGGCGCTTGCCGCGCAGGATGAGGAGCAGGCGCGCCCGGTCGCGGTAGGTGTAGACGCGGTTGTTGCCGACCCGCTGCGGATCGAGGAGACCCTTGTCCTCGTAGAAGCGGATCGCGCGGGCGGTCACCCCGAGCTCGTGGGCGAGCTCGGTCACCGTGTAGAGACGCGCCGGATCGTGGTGGCTGGCCATGCTCTCGGTCGCTGGCCGGCGGCCCGGGGAGGAGGGCCGCGCGGGGCGAGCGTGGCCACGCTACACCCAGCTTGACGCTTACGTCAAGCCGATGCCGTAAACGTCATGGCCGACGGCCGGACGGTGTGTCGAGGCGCGCCGAGAAGCAAACCCCGCGGCTCCGCAACGAAAGGCAAGAGATTCGTGAATCGGGCTGCTAGCTCCCGAGGTAGACCGTGTGGCGGGGGCCGCCGCTCCTGGGGCGCAGGCGCTCGACGGTGAAGCCCGCGGCGGCGAGGCGGCGCTCGAAAGGGTCGTCCGCGTCCTCGGACCAGACGGCGAAGACGCCACCGGGGGTGAGGGCCTGGCGGGTGGTTTCGAGCGCCCGCCGGCCGAAGAACGGGTCCGCGGCGCCGCCGGAGGCCTCCCGCGGGCCCTCGTAGAGGTCGAGGACGATGGCGTCGTAGACCTCGCCGCCGCCGGCGGCCGCCGCGCGAGCGATCAGGCCGGCGACGTCGGCGATCTCGACCGTCACCCGCGGGTCGTCGAGCGGCCGGCCGGCGCGCTCCGCGAGCGGCCCCCGGCACCACCCGACCACGGCCGGGTTGAGCTCGGCGACGGTGACCGAGCCGCCGGCGGGCAGGGCGTCGAGTGCGGCCCGCAGGGTGAACCCCATCCCCAGCCCACCGCACAGGAGCCGCGGGCGGGGGTGGCCGGCGAGCCGCGCGCAGGCGCTCTCGGCGAGAACCGCTTCCGAGCGGTGGGCCGCGCTCGACATCAACACGCGGCCGGCGACCGTGATCAGGAACTCGTCTCCGCGGCGGCGGAGCTCGAGGTCGCCCTCCTCGGTGGCGATCCGGTCCAGGGTCCGCCACGGAAGAGCCATCGGGCGATCCTAGAGCTCGACCTGGGCGCCGAGCTCGACCACCCGGTTCGGGGGCAGGCGGAAGTAGGCGGTGGCGCCCTGGGCGTTGCGTGACATCAGGACGAAGAGCTTCTCGCGCCACAGGGCCATGCCCGGCTTCTCGGTGGCGATCAGGTGTTCGCGGCCGAGGAAGTAGCTCGCCTGGGCGGGATCTATGTCGAGCCCCTTGCCCTTGGCCAGGCGGAGGATCCGCGGCACGCTCGGGCTCTCCATGAAGCCGTAGCGCGCGATCAGCCGATAGAAGCCCTGGCCCAGGTCCTGGACCTCGACCCGCTCGGCCGCCGGCACGGTCGGAACGTCCTCGTTCGAGACGGTGAACAACACCACCTTCTCGTGCAACACCTTGTTGTGCTTGATGTTGTGGAGCAGCACGACCGGCACGCCGTCCGGGTTGCTGGTCAGGAAGAGGCCACAACCGGGCACCCGGGGCAGCTTCTCGAGGCCGCCCTCGGCGAGGAAGCGGCTGACGTCGACCACCCCGGCCTGGAGCCGCGAGCGCAGGATCTTCCGGCCGGTGCGCCAGGTGGTCATCAGGGTGAAGATGCCGGCCGCCACCAGGAGCGGGAACCAGCCGCCCTGGGCGACCTTCACCATGCTGGCGCCGAAGAAGCTCACGTCGACCACCAGGAAGGAGAGGCAAAGCGCCCCGATCGCCCACCGGCGCCAGCCCCACAGCTCGCGCGCGACGACGTAGAAGAGCACCGTCGTGATCACCATCGTGGTGGTGACGGCCACGCCGTAGGCCGCGGCCAGGTTGCTCGACGAGCCGAATCCCAGGACCAGGCCGATGGTCGCGACCATCAGCACCCAGTTCACCTGCGGCATGTAGATCTGCCCCATCGCCTCGGCCGAGGTGTGCTCGATCGACAGCCGCGGGGCGTAGCCGAGCTGGACCGCCTGCATGGTGAGCGAGAAGGCGCCCGAGATGACCGCCTGCGAGGCGATCACCGTGGCCGCGGTCGCCAGCACCACCATCGGGTAGAGCGCCCACGCCGGAGCCAGGCGGTAGAACGGGTTGTGGGCGGCCGCCGGGTCGGCGAGCAGCAGGGCGCCCTGGCCGAAGTAGTTGAGCAGCAGGGCCGGCAGCACGATCGTGAACCAGGTCAGCCGGATCGGCCGGGCGCCGAAGTGGCCCATGTCGGCGTAGAGCGCCTCGCCGCCGGTGACCACCAGGAAGACCGCACCGAGCACCAGGAAGCCGCGCCCCCGGTTGTGCGCGAAGAAGGCCAGGGCGTGGAGCGGATTGACCGCCGCCAGCACCGCCGGCTCCCTGGCGATGCCGGCGAAGCCCAGCCCGGCAAGGGTCGCGAACCAGACCAGGGTCACCGGCCCGAAGACCGCGCCCACCCCCGCCGTGCCCCGGCGCTGGAAGAGGAAGAGGCCGATCAGGATGGCGACGGTGAGCGGGATGACGTAGGGGCGGAAGACGGGGGTCGCCACGTCCAGCCCCTCGACCGCGCTCAGCACCGAGATCGCCGGCGTGATCATGCCGTCGCCGTAGAGCAGCGCCGCCCCGAACAGGCCCAGCGCGATCAGCAGCCACTGCCCCCGCCGGGTGCGCACCTTCGCCGGGCTGTGCTCCGGGTGGATCAGCGCCATCAGGGCGAGGATCCCGCCCTCGCCCCGGTTGTCGGCGCGCAGGATGAAGACCAGGTACTTGGTCGAGATGACCAGGAGCAGCGACCAGAGGATCAGCGAGAGCACGCCGAGCACGTTGGCTGGCGACACCGGCACCGCGTGCTCGCCGAAGAAGCACTCGCGGATCGCGTAGAGAGGGCTGGTCCCGATGTCGCCGTAGACCACCCCGAGGGCCGCCATCGAGACGACTGCCAGCTGGCGGCGGCCGCCGGGCCGGGTCTGCTCTGGATCGCTGGGTGTTGGCGGGGCTTCGGTCATGGCGGGCGCCGCCGGAGCCTACCTCAGCAGGTAGGCGCGCACCAGCTCACGGACCTGCCGCAGGTCGAAGGGCTTGTCGAGCCGGGGGTTGGGCACGGTGTCGAGGAAGGCCTGGGCGCGCGGCGTGAACGCCCCACCGGTCAGGAAGATCATCCGATCCGCCTGCTCCGGGGCGTCGCGGGCGAGCTCCTCGTGCAGCTCCATCCCGGTCCGGTCCGGCATCATCAGGTCGCACAGGATCACGTCGAAGCGCTCGCCGGCGGCGATCTTCGCGGCCGCGGCGCGCGCGCTCTGGAGCACCTCGACGTCGTGCTCCGTCTCGAGCAGGCGGCCGAGCACGTCACCGATCATGCGGTCGTCGTCGACCACCAGGAGCCGCGCGCGGGGCGTCGGCGGCGCGGGCTCGGCCGCGGAGGCCGGCTCGGCGACCTCGATCGCCGGCGCCTCGGGCGGGGCGGCGGGCAGCAGCAGCCGGAACTCGGTGCCGACGCCGGTCGCGCTCTCGAAGCCGATCTCCCCGCCCAGGCCGGTGACGATCCGGTGGCAGATCGCGAGCCCGAGGCCGGTGCCGGAGCCGACCGGTTTGGTGGTGAAGAAGGGCTCGAAGACCCGGGCGCGGAGCTCCGGGGGAATGCCGTCGCCGGTGTCCGCGATCCGCACCTCCACCCGGCCGTCCGGCGCCGTCGCGGTTGCCACGCGGATCTCGTTGGCGCTCGCGTTGCCGGTCGGGATCGCCTGGGCGGCGTTGATCACCAGGTTGAGGAAGACCTGGCTCAGGCGGGAGGCGTTGGCCGCCACCCGGGGTACGGGCTGGAAGTCCCGCACGAGGCGGGCGCGGTGACGGATCTCGTTCCACGCGATCCGGAGCGCCGACTCGAGCACCTCGAGGACGTCGACCGCGCCGTGGTCGCCGTCCTCGCTGCGCGAGAAGAGCTTCAGGTCGCGTGCGATCTGGCGCACCTGGTCGGCGGCTTCCCGGGCGTCCTCCAGGCACGACGCCAGCTCCGCCGCCGCCATCGCCTCCTCCTCGCCCATGTCGAGGTCCTCGCGGATCAGGTCGAGGTTCGCGATCACCGCGGCCAGCGGATTGTTGATCTCGTGCGCCACGCCCGCGGCGAGGATCCCGACCGAGGCCATCCGGTCGGAGACCATGAGCTGCTGCTGGATACGCCGCTGCTCGGTGACGTCGGTGACGAACATCACCTGGCCGGTGTAGGTCCCGTCGTCCTCGCTCATCGGGCTCGCCGCGATCAGCGCCCAGAGCTCGTCGCCGTCGACCCGCACGAGCCGCACCTCCCGGAGCTCGGCGCTGCCCCGCCGGCTCCGGGCGAGATGGTCCTCGAGGGTCTCCCGGGCGTCGCCGCCGGCGAAGGAGAAGATGCTGGTGTTGACCGCCGACTCGAGGGCGATCCCCAGCATGTCGGCCATCCGGCGGTTGAGGTAGATCGTGCGGTCGTCGGCGTCGAGCAGCCAGATGCCCTCGTGGGAGGTCTCGACCATGCGCCGGAAGAGCTGCTCGCTGTGCCGCAGGGCTTCGGCCACGGCCCGGTGCTCGCGGCGGTTGGCCGCCTCGCGCAGCTCCCGCTCGACCGCCGGGACGAGGCGGAGGAGATTCTCCTTGCGCAGGAAGTCGTGGGCTCCGGCGCGCATCACCCGGGCCGCGGTCTCGTCCTCGACGGTGCCCGAGACGACGAGGCAGGGCAGGTCGAGGCCCCGCTCCCGGAGGATGCGCAGGAAGTCGATCGCCGTGGCGCCGGGGAACTGGTAGTCGGCGATCACCACGTCCCAGGGCCGGTCGAGAACGCCCGGGAGGGCGGCCGGGCTGGAGATCACCTCGTGGACCAGCCCGGGCCACCGGGTGCGCAGCTCCCGGACGACCAGGAGGGCGTCGTCCTCCGAGTCCTCGAGGAGCAGCACGCGCAGGCGACGCCCCATTCACTCTCCCGGCGGCCGCGGCGGCGGCTCGTTGAGCAGCAACCAGTAGAGGCCGAGGCTCCGGACCGCCGCGACGAACTCCTGGAAATCGACCGGCTTGCGCACGTAGCTGTTGGCCCCTATCTCGTAGCTCTCGACCAGGTCCTGCTCCTCGCGCGACGAGGTCAGGACGACCACCGGGACGATCCGGGTCACCGGGTCCGCCCGCACCTGCCGGAGCACCTCGAGGCCCCCTACCTTCGGGAGCTTGAGGTCGAGCAGCACGACCAGCGGCAGCTCGGCCGGGTCCCGCTCGGCGTCGGCGCCGCGGGCGAGCAGGAAGTCGAGTGCCGCGGCACCGTCGCGCTTCACGACCACCGGGTTGCGGATGCTGTTTCGCTCGAAGGCGCGGAGCGTGAGCGCCTCGTCGTCCGGGTTGTCTTCGATGAGCAGGATGAAACCGTCGTGCATGGCGCCCCCGTCAGGCCTCGGCCACCGTGAAGTAGAAGGTCGCTCCCTCGCCCACCGCGCTCTCGGCCCACACCCGGCCTCCGAGGCGCGCCAGCGCGCGTTGCACGGTGGCGAGGCCGATGCCGGTGCCGGAGAACTCGTGCGCCGCGTGGAGCCGGCTGAACGGCCGGAAGAGCTGGTCGGCGTAGGCCATGTCGAAGCCGGCACCGTTGTCGCGCACGTAGAAGACCCGCTCGCCGTCGCGCTCCTGCGCGCCGAGCTCGATCCGTGCCGGCTCCCGGTCGCGGGTGAACTTCCAGGCGTTGCCCAGCAGGTTCGAGAGCGCCACCCGCAGCAGGCCCCGGTCGCCGACCACGTCGAGCGGAGAGGCGACCACCGTCTCCACGCAGCGTGCCGGCTCGGACGCCCGGAGCTGCTCCAGGATCTCGCGCGCGAGCCCGCCGAGCGCCACCGGCTTGCGCTGGATCGAGGCCCGGGTGATCCGGGAGAGCGCGAGGAGGTCGTCGATCAGCTCTCCCATCCGCTGGGCCGCGGCGCGCACGCGGCGCAGGAAGTCCTTGGCGGTCGCGTCCAGGCCCTCGCCGTAGTCCTCGACCAGGGCCTGGCTGAAGCCGTCGATCGCGCGCAGGGGCGCCCGCAGGTCGTGCGAGACCGAGTAGGAGAAGGCCTCGAGCTCGCGGTTCGCGGCCTCGAGCTGGGTGCGGGCCCGTCGGAGCTCGCGCAGGTGGCGCACCATCGTGACGTCGCGGGCGATGGCGGAGGCGCCGGTCAGCCGGCCTTCGGCGTCGTGGATCGGCGAGATCGTGAGCGAGACGTCGATCCTCCGGCCGTCTTTGGACTGGCGGACGGTCTGGTAGCTCTCGACCGGCTCGCCGCGGCGGATCCGCCGGAGGATCTCGGGCACGTCGTCGTCGTGGTCCGGCGGCACGAGGATCGAGACGGGCTTGCCCAGGACCTCCTTCGCCGTATAGCCGTAGAGCCGCTCGGCCGCCCGGTTCCAGCTCGTGATCGTGCCGTCGAGGGTCTTGCCGAGAATCGCGTCGTTCGAGGAGCGGACGAGGTTCGCCAGGTGGCGGACCTGGGCCTCTTCCTCGAGTCTCGAGGTCGCGTCGCGCGCGACGACGAAGAGGCGGTCGGCGCCGAGGTCGGGCAGGAGGGTCCAGCGCAGCCACCGCGCGGCGTCGCCGGCGTCCCGCACCCGGGCGTCGAGCTGGACGTTCGGCCGCCCCGAAGCGAGGCTCGCCATCTCGGCCGCGACCCGCTCCCGGTCCTCCGGGACGACGAGGTCGAGCAGGCACCGCCCTTGGAGCTGCTCGCGCGGAAGCCCGACGAGGCGCTCCCAGGCGGCGTTGACGGTGATCAGCTCGCCCGCCAGGTCGGCGACGCAGAGGGGATCGATCGCCGCGTGAAAAAACTGTTCGAAGTCCGTCACGAGAAGCTCCTGCTGCGTGCCCTCCGAAGCCAAGGGCTCACTATATCCCCGCACCCGCCGCGCGCCCCACCCCTTCACCGCTCGCCGGGCGCCGCGGACTCCAGACCTCCTGACCTACCCGTCGTAACTGCCTGAAGACACAGGACCGCCCTTCGCGGGAGGTGCGGACCCAAACGTGTCCGCTTTTTCGGCGTCGCCGAGACCGAATCGGGTATGGCGCCGACGACCGAGGACCCCTTCCTGTTTCCGGACCTCGCCGGCCTCCCGGCGGGTGTGATCGCCATCAACGAGCGCTGCCGCCTCCAGGAGCGCGAGGGCTACCGGGTGGTGAGCGTGAGTGGCCTGGCGCTGGCGCACTTCGCCGTGGGTGACCGTGTGGGCGAGGCCCACGCAATGGTGAGCTTGATCGATCTGCGCTGGGCGCGCCAGTGTGAGGTGGCGCGGGCCTTCGGCTACGACGTGCGCACGGTGCGGCGGCACCAGCGGCGGTTCGAAGAGGGAGGTCTGGCGGCCCTGGGGCGGCCCGGCGGCTTCCCCCGCGGGCGGTCTCGGGTGGCGCCGAGCCGGTCGGAGGCGGTGAATCGATGGAAGGCCGAGGGGGTGTCGAATCGCGAGATCGCCCGGCGGCTGGGCGTCGACAAGAAGGCGGTGCGCAAGCTCGCCCGGCGCCTCGGTTGGCCGGGGCGCTCGGTCGAGCAAGAGGTCCTGCCCTTCGCCAGCGCGGACCCAAACCTGTCCGCTCTGGACGAGCCGGACGGTCCGGCGGCCCAACAGATCGGGCCGAAGGCCATCGAGACCGACAACACCGGCTTCGCGGACCCAAACCTGTCCCGCTTTCGAGAGGCGGACCCCGCAGCCCGCCCCCGTTCTCGCTCGACCGGGACCCGTCCGACCGCTCCGGCGACCGACTGCTGGCCCGCCTGGGCCTGCTCGAGGACGCGGCACCGCTCTTCGGCACCAGTACCCGGGTGCCCGGCCTCGGGGTCCTGCTGGCGATGCCCGCCCTGGTGGAGAGCGGTGTGCTCGCGGTGGCCCGCGAGATCTACGGGGGCCTGGGGCCGGCCTTCTACGGGCTGCGCACCACGCTGGTGACCCTGCTCCTGATGGCGCTCTTGCGGGTCAAGCGCCCCGAGGGGCTCAAGGAGCGCTCCCCGCGCCAGCTCGGCCAGGTGCTCGGGCTCGACCGCGCCCCGGAGGTCAAGACCTTGCGCCGCAAGCTCGCCCGGCTCGCCGCCCAGGGCCGCGCAGCCGATCTCGGCCGCGCCCTGGCCCAGCTCCGGGTCGCCGCCCGGGGGCACGCCGTGGGCTTCCTCTACGTCGACGGCCACGTGCGCGCTTACCACGGCGAGCGCGAGATTCCCAAGACCCACGTGGCCCGGATGCGCCTCTCGATGCCGGCCAGCACCGACTACTGGGTCCACGACGCCGAAAGCGAGCCCCTCTTCGTCGTGCCCACCGAGGCCAACCGGGGATTGGTCGAGAGCCTGCCTGGCATCCTCGCCGAGGTCCGTCAGCTCGTCGGCGAGCGCCGGGTCACCGTCGTCTTCGACCGCGGCGGCTGGAGCCCGAAGCTGTTTGCCCGGATTCTCGCCGACGGCTTCGACCTGATCACCTACCGCAAGGCGCCCTATCGCCCGGTGCCCCTCGGCCGGTTCCGGCGCCACCAGGCGAAGATTGACAGGGCCACGCTCGACTACTGGCTCGCCGACCAGGGCGTCCGCCTCGAGTACGGCCCCAGGCACAAGCGCAAGCGGCTGTCTCTGCGCCAGGTCACCCGCCTGAGCGAGAGCGGCCATCAGACGCCCATCCTCACCTCGCGCCGGGACCTCGACGCTCTCGAGGTGGCCTACCGCATGTTCGAGCGCTGGGGTCAGGAGAACTTCTTCAAGTACCTGCGCGAGGAATTCGCCCTCGACGCCCTGGTCGACTACGCCACCGAGCCGGCCGACGCCGAGCGCAACGTCCCCAACCCCGAGCGCAAGAAGCTCGACGCCCAGCTACGCGAGGCCCGCGCCCACCTCGAGCAACTCCAGGCCCACTACGGGCTCGCCGCCCTCGACAACCGCGAGAGCCTGCGGCCCACCATGCGCGGATTCAAGATCGCCAACGCCCCTCTCGCTGCTCGCCTGCGCGAGGCGATCGGGCGGATCACCGAGCTCGAGGCCCGGCGCGCGAAGTTGCCCACCCGCGTCCCGGTCCAGGAAGTCGTCCACGCCGACGTCGTCAAGCTCTCCGTCGAGCGCAAGCACCTCACCGACCTGCTCAAAATGGTCGCCTATCAGGCCGAAGGCGATCTGCTCCGCCTCCTCGCCCCCCACTACCGCCGCTCCGAGCAGGAGGGCCGCACCCTCCTTCAGAGCGCCTTGGCCACCGCCGGCGATCTCGAAGTCACCACCACCGAGCTCCGCGTCGCCCTCGATCCCCTGAGCTCGCCCCACAAGACCCGGGCCCTCGCCGCCGTCTGCGATCAGCTCAACGCCTCCGCCACCCTCTTCCCCGGCACCCGCCTCCGAATGCGCTTCACCCTCAAGCCCGAACCGCCCAAGAGCCTCGCCTTCCCCGGCCCTCGACCGACCTCATCCGGCCATCCACCGGACAATTCGAGACCGGGGTAGGTCAGGAGGTCTGGACTCGGGCCGTCGCGACGGTGGTAACCTCGCTCCATGCGCCTCGTTCCGACGGTCCTCGGCCTCGTCGTCACCGCTTCCGTGCTCCTGGCCGCGTCGGCGTTCGCCGGCGGCCCGGCCGACCCCGTCACCAAGGGCCCGCCGGCCCGCTGGGCCCTCGCCATCCACGGCGGCGCCGGCGTGATCTCTCGCGACATGCCCGCCGACGAGCGCGCGCAGTACGTCGACGGCCTGAAGCAGGCCCTCGCCGCCGGCAAGGAGGTGCTCGCCTCGGGCGGCACCTCCCTCGATGCCGTCGAGCGGGTGATCGTGACCCTGGAGGACAACCCGCTGTTCAACGCCGGCAAGGGGGCAGTCTACACCCACGAGGGCACGCACGAGCTCGACGCCGCCATCATGGACGGCCGCGACCGCTCGGCGGGAGCGGTGACCGGCATCGAGACGGTCAAGAACCCGATCAAGCTCGCCCGCCTGGTCATGGAGTGCTCGCCGCACGTGTTCATGGGCTATGCCGGCGCCGAGGCGTTCGCCGACCAGATGGGGGTCGAGCGGGTCGAGAACTCCTACTACGACACGCCCCGCCGCAAAGAGCAGCTCGACCAGGCCATCGAGCGCGAGAAGAAGACCGGCGAGTGGACCGGCAAGTTCGGCACCGTGGGCGCGGCGGCGCTCGACACGCACGGCGACCTGGCCGCCGCCACCTCGACCGGCGGTCTCACCAACAAGCGCTTCGGGCGCATCGGCGACGTGCCGGTGATCGGGGCCGGGACCTACGCCGACAACGCGAGCTGCGCGCTCTCGGGCACCGGCCAGGGCGAGGAGTACATCAAGAACACCGTCACCCGCACCATCGCCGCCCTGGTCGAGTACAAGGGCATGACCTGCGGCGCGGCGGCCAAGGAGGTCCTCGCGCATCGGCTCCAGCCGGGTGACGGCGGGGTGATCGGGGTGGGCCGGGACGGCGAGATCGTCTGGGAGTTCAACACCACCGGCATGTTCCGCGGCGCCGCCACCTCCGAAGGCCGCCTCGAGGTCAAGATCTGGCAGGACGAGTAGGGCGGAGGGTCTCCTCGGCGGTCACGACCACCGTCATCGGCACGTCGTGGGGCTCCGCCGGCAAGCGGTCGACGAGCTGGAACGGGTGCGCGAGGCCGATCGACGGCACCGCGAGCCCGGCCAGGAACCGGTCGAAGTACCCCCTGCCGTGGCCCAGCCGGTAGCCCCGGCGGTCGAAGGCGAGCCCCAGGACCAGCACGGCGTCGAGCCCGGCGACCTCCTCGCGGGCGAAGCTCGGGGGCGCCGCGCGGCGGCTGCCGGAGCCCGAAGCCGAGGGTCACGAGATCGCAGGGAAAGCGATGGACGTGGAGCTGGCGGTCGCGCGGCTCGGCCCGGGGCACGAAGAGCTCGCGACCCTCGGCGAGGAGGCGCTCGACGAGCGGGCCGGTGTCGATCTCCGCGCCGAACGAGAGGCAGGCGAGCACCCGGCGGGAGCGGGCGAGCTCGGGGAGCTCGAGGAGCTGGCGGGTCGCCCGCTCGGCGCTTTCGGCCGCGCGCGCGGGATCGAGCTCCTCCAGCCGCCGGCTCATCTCCTCCCGGAGCCGCGCCTTGGCGGCCGCCTGCCGGGAGCCGCTCACGCCGCCGGGCGGACCTGGTCGACCGCCCCCTTCTGGGCGAGCCCGGCCACGAAGAGGAAGCTCTCCGCCAGTCCCCGGAAGACGTCCGGCAGCGGGAAGCCCCCCGGCGCCAGGTGGAGCGCGAGCCGTTGCGAAATCCGCTCGGAGATGGACATGGACAAACCTGGGCGCCCTCCGCCCGCTCCTCGCCGCGGGACGCCATGGGTCCGAAAGCCGTTCCCGACGTGGATTGCGGCGGAGTATACCCCCCGCATGGGGCCCGGCGCAGTTTGACGCGAGCGCGGGCTTCCTGCTAGCGTCCCGATGGCTCGCCGTGGCTGGACGTCCAGCCTCATCATTGTACCCATGGATCGCGCGCACCACCCAGGCTAGGAGGTCGTCATCAGCGCCAAGGTATTTGTCGGAAACTTGAACTTCACCACCACCCAGAGCGAGATCGAAGCTCTGTTCTCCCAGGCGGGCGACGTCGTCGAGGTCTTCATCCCGACCGACCGCAACAGCGGCCGGCCGCGCGGCTTCGCCTTCGTCGAGTACACGGAGGAGTCCGCCGCCGCCAAGGCGATCGAGGAGCTCGACGGCAAGGAGCTGGGCGGCCGGCAGCTGCGGGTCACCGAGGCCCAGGACCGGCCTCCCCGCCGTCCCCCGAGCTTCTCGGGCGGCGACTTTCCTCCGTTCGCGTCGGGCGGTGGCGGTGGTGGGGGCGGCGGCGGCGACCGGCGCTCGAAGCCCAAGGGTAGCCGCCGGAACATCCGAGGAAAGAAGCGGAGTCTGTAGCGCTAAGCGAGTCCGGCGGTGGTGGCCTTCGCCGGCTGCCGCGCGGCCTCGCGCACCCTCTCCAGGCACCGGTCGCAGAAGCGCTCCGACTTCAGGTCGATCTCCTCGACGTAGGTCGAGCTCGCCATCACGCAGCGTCCGTCCGGGCAGTGGACCAGGCCGTAGGTGTGGCCGAGCTCGTGGATCGCCTCCTTGACCAGCCGCTCGAACATCAGGTGGCGGTCGTCCGGCAGCCCGTAGAGCCGGTTGTCCAGCCGGTAGCTCGACACCACGGCGGCCGGACCGGCGAGCTGGGCCTCCCCGAAGACGTAGGTGAGCACCGGGATGAAGAGGTCCACGTTGGTCACCCCGATCACCCGTCCGCCCGCGGCCTGATGGAGGAGCTGGGCGAGGACGATCCGCGAGTTGTACTGGCCGCGCGAGGAGTCGAACGCCACCTCCGGGTCGAAGGCGGGGGGATGCAGCTCGACCTCGACCCGGAAGGTCTCGGCGAGCTCCGCGGCCAGCGGCTCGATCAGGCCCGTGCGCTCGCCGCAGTAGACCGGCACCACCCGGAGCGGCCCGCGCGGGTTCAAACGCCCTCCGCTCCGACCCTCACCTCGGCGCCTCCGCGGTCTGGAGCTCGGCCCGAGCGCCTTCCCGGCGCAGGTCGTATTTCTTGATCTTGTTGTAGACGGTCACCCGGTCCACCTGGAGGATCTCGGCGGCGTGGGTGATGTTCCAGCCGGTGCGCTCGAGGACCGCCGCGACGTGCCGGCGCTCGACGTCGGCCAGGGACTCGTCGCCGCCCGCCGGCGACGGTCGCGACGGCCGCACCGGCAGGTCCCGGGGCCGGATCGCCGGCGGCTCGCCCACCACCACCGCCCGCTCGATGGCGTTGGCCAGCTCGCGCACGTTGCCCGGCCAGTCGTAGGCGACGAGCAGCTCCATGGCGTCGGGACGGATCTCGGTGATGTGCTTGTCCATCTGGCGCGAGAGGCGGCCGAGGAAGTGGTTGGCGAGCAGCGGGATGTCCGACTTGCGGGCCCGTAGCGGTGGCGCCTCGATCGTGAACACGTTCAACCGGTAGTAGAAATCCTCCCGGAACCGACCCTCCTCGACCGCCCGCTCGAGATCCTCGTTGGTCGCGCAGATCACCCGGAAGTCGACCTTGACCGGACGGCTGCCGCCGATCCGGGTGACCTCCTTGGTCTCGAGCACGCGCAGCAGGTCGACCTGCATCTTGGGGCTGATCGCGCCCACCTCGTCGAGGAACAGTGAGCCGCCGTCGGCCATTTCGATCTTCCCCTTGCGGCGGTACTGGGCGCCGGTGAAGGCGCCCCGCTCGTGGCCGAAGAGCTCGCTCTCGAGCAGGCCCTCGGGCAGCGCCCCGCAGTTGACCGGCACGATGGGGAAGTAGCGCCGGCGGCTGTTGGCGTGGATCGCCCGCGCGATGAGCTCCTTGCCGGTGCCGCTCTCGCCGCGGATCAGCACCGTGGCGTCGGTGTCGGCGACGTGGCCGATGAGCTCGAGGACGCTTCGGATCGCCGGGCTCTCGCCGACGATCGTGTCGCCGCCCACCAGGCCGTCGATCGTCTCGCGCAGCTGCACGTTCTCCTCGGCCAGGCGCCGGGTCTCGGTCGCCCGCCGCACCAGGTGGCTGAGCTCGTCCGGATCGATCGGCTTGGTGACGTAGTCGAAGGCGCCCAGCTTCAGCGACTCGACCGCCGTTTCCACCGAGGCGAAGGCGGTGATCATGATCACCGCGATCCGCTCGTCGATCTTGCGGACGTGCTCGAGCAGCTCCATGCCGTCCATGCCCGGCATCTTGATGTCGAGCAGGACCACGTCGAAGCGCCGGGTCTGGAGCCAGCGCAAGGCCTCGGTGGCGTTCTCCGCGGTCTCGACCGCGTAGCCGTCCTTGCGGAACCAGTTGGACAGGGAGTGGCGCACGGCGTGCTCGTCGTCGACCACCAGAAGGGTGCCCTCGAGGGCCGGCGGGACCACGCCCGCGGCCGATCGCTCGGATGTCGTCATCGCTCGCTGCCTCCTGCACTCCGGGCGTCCGGTGGCGCCGGCGCCGCGTGCCGGGGAAGGGTCAGGTGGAAGATGGTGCCGCGGCCGGGCTCGGACTCGACCGCGATCGTGCCGCCGTGGCGCTCGACGATGCCGTAGACCACCGCCAGGCCGAGCCCGACGCCGCTCTCCTTGTGCTTGGTGGAGAAGAACGGCTCGAAGATGTGCGGCAAGACGTCCGGGTGGATGCCAACGCCCGTGTCGGCGACATCGATGCACACCTCGCGCTCGTCGCCGGCGAGGGAGACGACGAGCTCTCCCTCCTCGCAGCCGGGGCCGCCCATCGCCTCGACCGCGTTGACGAACAGGGCGACGAGCGCCTGCTCGAGCTCGCCGACGTCGGCATGGATCACCGGATCGCCCGCCAGCGTCCCCTTGCGCAAGCGGACGTTGCTGATCTCGAGGTGGTGACGGACCAGCTTCAAGCTGCGGTCGACCACCTCGTTGACGTCGACCGGAGCCCGCTCGGCACCGCCCGGCCGGCGGGCGAAGAGCAGCAGGTTCTTGACGATGTCGCCGCAGCGTCCGCACTCGACCTCCATCAGCCGGAGGTACTCGCCGAGCTCCTCGCGCTCCGCTTCGCCGAGCTCGCCCCGCCCGAGCTCGCGCTCGACCAGGCGGGCGTAGGTGAGGATCCCCGAGAGCGGGTTGTTGAGCTCGTGGGCGACGGTCGCCGCGAGCTTGCCGAGCGAGGACATCTTCTCCATGTGGAGCACCTGGCGCTGGGCGCGCTGGAGCTCCTCGGTCTTCTCGACCACCTTCGCCTCGAGGCGCTCGGACCAGGTCGAGGACTCGAGGCGCGCGGCCTTCAGGTCGGCCGTCATCCGGTTGAACGCCTCGGCGAGCCCGGCGAGCTCGTGGTGGCCGGGGACCTCGATCCGGGTGTCCAGGCCTCCGTGGGCGATCCGCTCGGTGCCGCTGCGGAGCAGGCTCACCGGGCGATGGACCAGGCGGTTGACCACCAGGCCGGTGACCGCGCCGGTCAAGAGCATGAGAGACAGGCCGGCCCAGGCCATCTGGCGGCCACCGCTCGCCACCGCCTCCTCGAGCGGGCCGAGCGACATCTCGACCTCCAGGATGCCCAGGACCGGCTGCTTCTCCGGGCCGGCATGGCACCCGGAGGCGGCGCACGCGGCCTCGTTGGGGATGATCGCGAGATGGCGCAGCGCCGGGCGTGCCGCCCCGCCCCGGGAGGCCGTGCGGGCGATCGTCTTGACCGGCAGCCGGCCGGCGCGGCCGTGGCAGCTTCGACAGGGCTCGGAGAGCACGGTGACGCGCTCGCCGACCTCCGGGCTCGCGGCCGAGAGCGCCACCCAGCCGCGGGTGTCGTAGACCCGGATCGCGCGCACCCCGGGCCCGCCGGCGAGGCGCTCGATCGTGCTCTGGAGCTGGTCCTTGCGGTTGAGCAGCATGTTGTCGTGGGTCGCCCCCAGGATCAGGCTGCTGCAACGCTCGGCGCCGTCGCCGACCAGGGTGGTCAGGCGGGAGCGGGTGGAACGGAAGCTCACCACCGCGTAGAGCGTGAGGACGGTGACGACGGTGAGGAGGAGAGGAACGAGAAGACGGGCGCTCAACGAACGTGAGATCGCCGCGAAGACCTTGATCATGGCGCCGCTCCAGAGATTGCCGGGGGGAGGAGGGGCCATGGAAAGGATAGCACGGAAATCGTTGGCTTTTTCACCGCTCCGTCGAATATCTCAACACCGCAGCGGGGGTGAGGGACGCGGCTCGCCCGAGGGCCTTCCCGGGCCGCCGCGCCGCCCGGGGCGCCCGGTTGCGGGCTCCGCGAGCCGGCGAGCGTCCGCCGGTCGCCGGCTGGTGCTCCTCTTGCAGCACCCTCCGGTGGCGGGTGGCCCCGGCGGCCCCGCTCGGCGGTCCATCGACCAGGTCGGGCGGATGGGGATCATCCCGAGCAGGAGGTGTCCCATGGAGGGAGGACGCGAGGCCCGAGCACGATCCCGGCCGATCCCTTCGCACGCCCTTTCCCGGATGGGGGAACCCTGTCTGTGGATGAGCGCGGGACTCCTCGCCTACCGCCTGTGCGACCGGGACTTCGACTGCGACGCCTGCCCGCTGGACGCGGCCCTGCGCGGCGTGAGCCCGCCGGCCGGCGCGCCGCTCCCCCTCCCCGCCGTCTCGCCGCTCGCGGCCCCCGACGACCGCCTGTACGGCCCCGGTCACGTCTGGATCCAGCGGGGGGACGGGCGTCTGCGCCTCGGCCTCGACGCCTTCGCCGTCGCTCTCGCCTGGCCGATCGCCCGGGTCGTCTGGGGAGTCGCCGAGGGGCCCGTCGCCGCCGGCGCCACGCTCTGCGAGCTGGAGCTCCCGGGCGGCCGCCTGGCGGTCGCGACGCCGGTCGCCGGCCGGCTCGTCTCCCGCAACCGCGCACTCGACGCCGACGTCTCGCCGCTCGCCGACTCGCCCTACGACAAGGGCTGGCTCGCCGAGCTCGAGCCGCTCGCGGACGAGGACGCTCCGGCGCTCGACGCCGCGGCCCTCCCGGGCCTGGTGGGCGCCGCCGCGGCCGGCGAGCGCTCGCGGCTCGACCTCCGGCGCTTCCGGCGGCGCGCCGCCTTCTTCCTGCTCGACGGCACCGAGGCGACCGGCGCCACCCTCGCCGACGGCGGCCAGGCGCTCACCGACCTGCGCGTGATCCTCGGCCCCGGCCGCTACCTCGAGCTGGTCCGCGACCTCCTCTGCTGAGGCGCTGTCGAAGAACTCGACAGTCGCTGTTGAGATCCTCGACAGCCGCCCTGCCGAACCCCTCTACAAAATCGAGGCACCCAAGGTCCAAGTGCTTGATTCCAATAGCCTTGTTCTACGACACCGGCCGTGGCTCCGGCCTTGCAACGAGCCTCGCCAGGGCCACCGAAACGGCCCGAGGAGGTTGCCATGAAACAGTCGGAGAAGCAGGATGTGCGGTACAAGGACTGGCTCCGGCTCGGCGGCTGGATGAGCGTCATCCTGATCGCCCTGCCGGTGTTCGCCTTCCTGATCCTCATCGGTCGCGTCGTGCTCCTGGCGGTCGCCGTCGCCGTGGTGGTGGCGGGCGTGCTGGCGTACGCCGTGAGCCCCGGCTTCCGGGCCTGGCTCACGGTGCGCACCGAGCCCGAGGTCTCCTACAACGGTCTGCGGCTCGCCAACGGCCTCGCCCACCATCCGTCCCACACCTGGGCGCGGCTCGAGGGCGACGAGGCGACGCTCGGAGCGGACGACCTGATCCAGGCCGCGCTCGGCCCGCTCGACGAGGTCGAGCTGCCGGCCCCGGGCAGCGAGCTCACCCAGGGCGAGGTGCTCGCCCGGCTGCGCCACGACGGCCGGACGCTGGAGGTGCTGTCGCCGGTTTCCGGACGGGTGCTCGCGGCCAACGAATCGGTCATCACCCACCCGACGCTGCTCAACCGCTCGCCCTTCGCGGACGGATGGCTGGCCCGGGTGCAGAGCGACACGATCGCCGCCGAGCGCGCCGAGCTCTACCGCGGCGCCGAGGCCCGCGCCTGGTTCCGGCGCGAGGTCGACCGGTTGCTCTCGCGCCTCGTCCCGGTGGAGCTGGCGCCGTCCCTGCCCGACGGCGGGATGGTGGTCGGCTCGCTCCACGAACAGATCGACGACATTCACTGGACGCGCGTCGCCGAGGAGTTCTTCGGCGCCCGCCGCGCCTGACCGCGGCACGTTCCGCTGAGAAGGGGAGGGAAGGATCATGGATCTCGATCGACGGAGTCTCTTCAAGCTCGCCGGCGCGGCCGGCGGCCTGGCCCTCGTCCCACGGCGGGCCCGGGCCGCGAGCCTCGATCCCGGAGCGAGCCACGGCATCCTGGTCGACACCACGCGGTGCGTCGGCTGCCGGACCTGCGAGGAGGCCTGCGCCGAGGCCAACGGCCTGCCGGCGCCGGACTGGAGCGACGACTTCTCCTACGAGAAGGAGCGCACCACCTCCGAGACGCAGTTCACGGCGGTCAACCGCTTCGCGACCAGCAAGGGCGAGGTGTTCGTCAAGCGCCAGTGCATGCACTGCGTGCTGCCGGCGTGCGCCGCCGGATGTCTGACCAAGGCGATGCACAAGACCGAGGAGGGCCCGGTGGCCTGGACGGCCTCGAAGTGCATGGGCTGCCGCTACTGCATGCTCTCTTGCCCGTTCGACGTACCGAAGTTCGAGTACCACAGCGCCGTGCCCAAGATCCAGAAGTGCCAGATGTGCTTCGAGCGGGTCGCGGCGGGCGGGGTGCCGGCGTGCGTCGAGAACTGCCCCAACGAAGCTCTCACTTTCGGTAGCCGGGACGACCTGCTCCGGATCGCCCACGAGCGGATCGTCCAGAACCCGGGCGAGTACGTGCCCAAGATCTACGGCGAGCGCGAGGCCGGGGGCACGAACGTGCTCTACCTGTCGAAGGTGCCGTTCGAGGAGCTCGGCTTCCGCACCGACCTGGGTGAGGAGGCCTTCCCCGAGATGACCCGCGACTTCCTGACCGCGGTGCCGCTGGTGCTGATCGCCTGGCCGGCGATGATGCTGGCGCTGCGCACCGCCGGAGAGCGCGAGGAGGCCCCGGCGCCGCGGGGCGCCGTGGGCGCGACCGTCCCCGCGGACGGAGGTGTGAGATGAGCAGCCTGCAGACCCAAGCGATCGCGGCGCGCCCGCCGGGCGGCCTGGTCGCCTTCCTGCGCCGCGAGATGCGGCCGAAGGGCAAGATCCTGACGCCCTTCAACGTCACGACCGGCATCCTGATGGCGGCGGCGGCGGTGATCCTCACCTACCGCTTCATCTACGGGCTCGGGGCGGTCACCAACCTGAGCCAGGCCTTCCCTTGGGGCCTGTGGATCGGCTTCGACGTGATGACCGGCGTGGCCTTCGCGGGCGGCGCCTACGTCTTGACCTTCATGGTCTACATCCTGCGCCTCGAGAAGTACCACGCGATCGTCCGGGTGACGGTGCTCAACGGCTTCCTGGCGTACGTCTTCTACGCCGGCGCCCTGCTGCTCGACCTCGGCCGGCCGTGGAACGTCGTCAACCCGATCATCGGCAACTCCTTCGGGCTGACCTCGGTCCTCTTCCTGGTGGCCTGGCACTTCATGCTCTACATGATGGCCGAGCTGGTCGAGTTCTCGCCGGCGGTCGCCGAGTGGCTCGGCTGGCGCCGGATCCACACGGTGCTGGCGAGCTTGACCGTGGGCACGGTGATCCTGGGCGTGACGCTCTCGACCCTCCACCAGTCGGCGCTCGGGGCGCTCTACCTGATGGCGAAGCCCAAGGTCCACCCGCTCTGGTACTCGGAGCTCATCCCGGTCCTGTTCTTCGTCTCGAGCATCTTCGCGGGACTCGCGATGGTGATCTTCGAGGGGTCGATCTCGCAACGGGTGTTCTCCGACCGGGTCGGCACCGACCTCCACCGCTCCCACGACGGCATCCTGGTGGGGCTGGCGCGGGTCGCCGGCGGCGCGATGTTCGTCTACCTGTTCGTCGTCGCCCTCGACGTCCTCCACGGCCAGAAGTGGCACTACTTCCACGGCGGCTGGGGGGCCTGGTACGGCTTCGAGGTCCTCGGCCTGGTGGCGGTGCCGATGGTGTTGCTCATCGCGGGTAGCCGCCGCCGCAACCTGCTGCTGATCCGCGTCGGAGCGGGGCTCGCCCTCGCCGGCGTGGTGCTCAACCGGCTCAACCTCTCGGTGATCGCCTTCAAGTGGTACGAGCCGGTCCACTACGTGCCCACCTGGATGGAGCTGGTGGTCACGGCGGCGGTGATCTCCGCCGAGCTCTGGGTGTTCCGCTGGGTCATCCGGCGCATGCCGGTCCTCTCCTCCAAGCCCGACTGGGCCGAGGAGCCCGGGGACCGGCCGGCGGTCGCGGTACTCGCTCCAGAGGCCGGGCGGAGCTGAAGGGAGAGGAGGCAAACCATGGACTTTCTGACGACCAAAGGCATCGAGTACCTGATGGTGATCGGCTACCTGCTGGTCCTGATCCCCTTCTGGTGGTTCCTCAAGGGAGGCTCGGCCCGCAAGGCGGCTCCGGTGGCGGCTGCGGCCCGGGCGAGCGCCCCCGGGCTGCGCGGCTGGTTCCGGGTACCGGAGGGCGTGCTCTTCCACCCCGGACACACCTGGGCCGTCCCCGAGGGGGGGCACACGATGAGGGTCGGGGTCGACGACTTCGCGCAGCTCCTGGTGGGTCCCCCCACCACGGTCCGGCTGCCGGCCGCCGGCTCCGCCGTCGAGATCGGGGAGCGGGGCTTCAGCTTCGGGGTGGACGGCAAGAGCGTCGACCTCCTCTCGCCGGTCGCGGGCGAGGTCGTGGAGGTCAACCGCGACGTGATCGAGGATCCGTCGCTCGTCAGCCGTGATCCTTACGGCAAGGGCTGGCTCCTCAAGGTGCGGCCCCGGCGGCCGGAGTCCGCGTTCAAGAACCTGATGCCGGGCAAGATCGCCGGCGAGTGGATGGAAGGTGCGGCCGAGGCCCTGAGCTCGATGATGGGGCGCCGGCTCGGCACCGTCCTCCAGGACGGCGGCCTGCCGGTCGCCGGGCTCGCCCGCCAGATCGACCCCGACGCCTGGGACCGGGTGGCGGCGGAGCTGCTGCTGACCACCCGGTAGAGCTGCCTGGCAACCTCCGGGCAATCCGGGGCGGGCCCGATCTCCGAGAGCTCGGACGGGCCCGCCCTGCCTCATCCCCCCCCGCATCCCCTCGATTCGCTTCCGACCCCCCCGGTCGTTCTCCCAGGCGCCGGGCCTACAACCCCATCAAGTTGCGCGAGATCTTCCAGAGGCCGCGCTCGTCGGCCCAGACGTCGAGCTCGGGCGAGGCGAGGTCGTCGACCAGCGGCACCGCGGCGCCCTCCCGGCGCAGGTCGACCGCCTTGAGGTAGGCGCGGCAGGCGCCGCACTCCTCGATCCGGAGGTACGGCGTCTCCTCGCTCTCGTGGAACAGGAGCTTCTCCGGCTCGCTCTCGCCACAGCTCGGGCAGCGCATCCGTGGGAACGGCCAGGCGGCGGCGCACAGCCCGCAGACGAGGAGCCGTCGGCCCTTGGCCTCGGGCTCGTCCCGGAGCATCGCGACCTGGGGCGGCCAGCCGCAGCGCGGGCAGGCCGCCGGCACGTCGGCGGCGCCGGTGCCCGCGGATCCCGTCGGCTTCGGCCGGCCGTTCGTGTCCGCCTTGTCGGCGCGCTCCACCAACCCCTCGGCGATCGGCTGCAGGAAGGCCCGGGAGTAGAAGACCAGGGGCAGCACGTCGCTGCCCAAGCCCGCCGCCAGCTCCTCGAGGTCGTCGAGCGCGACCGTCTCCACGAGCAGCGTCTGGAGGCTCTCGGCCGGGGCGTCGCCCAGCCGGGCCCCGGCGGCGGCCAGCGCCGGCGGCGCCCCGGCGGTCGCCTCCTCGGTGAAGCGGCGCAGCGGCCGGACGAGCCGCGAGAAGGGCAGCGTCCCGAGACCGAGGTCCCCTCGCCCGGGCGCCTCGGCCCCGGCCGGCGCCTTGGGCCAGCCGCGGCCCAACCAGGTGGACGAGACGGCGCGCTGGTAGAGCGGTCGCTGCAGCGCGAGGATCCGCCGGTAGAGCTCGAGGATCTCGGCGGCGTGGGGCCGCTCACCGGCGAGGTGAGCGGCCCGCGCGTCGCGCTCTTCGTAGGGCCCGGCGGACTTCACTCCCCGGCCCTGATCCGTGCCGGGCGGGGGGGCGGGGCCGGCTCCGTCTGCTCGCGCAGCCACGCCGGGTGGTGCAACCTCGCCCACCGCCGCCGCACGCCGCCGTAGACCATGCCGCGGGCGGTGCCCGGGAAGGCGATGGTCGAGAGGTAGACGTGCATCAGCAGCAGCAGGCCGCCACCGATCGTGGCCAGGAAGTGGAGCATGCGCATGGCGCCCAGCAACCCCGGCCCGAAGGACTCCGGGAACCACATCGGGATCCCGGTGACCAGGAAGGCGACGGCGAGGCCGATCGAGAACCAGAAGTAGAGCTTCTGGCCGCCGTTGAACTTGCCGGCGTCCGGCACCTCGTCGAGCTCGTGCCGGGCGTACTGGGGGACCTTGCGCAGCCACGCCCGGTCGGAGTCGTCCAGGGTCATCTCGCGGGCCCAGACGATGAACATGCCCGCGATCGCGACCGTGTACACCACTCCGATCCACGGGTGGAGGATGCGCATCAGCGCCGGACCGCCGAAGATCACGCTGAGCCAGAAGGCCGACGGGTAGGCGAGGGCGAGCCCGGAGAGCAGCAGGGCGCAGAACGAGATCCCCACCGTCCAGTGGATCAGGCGCTGCGGCGCGGTGAAACGGGGCACGAGCTGTCTCTTCATGGCGCCTCCCCGGCCGGGCCGTCCTCGGGGGACTCCGGCTCGAGCGGTCCGTAGGTCAGGTAGTGGAGCAGCGTGCCGACGACACCCAGGCCGAACAGCCAGCCGCCGGCCTTGTGCAGCCAGCCGAGGCCCGCGAGCCCCCCGGCCTTGGGCCGCGGATCGGCCGGCAGCGAGTAGTCCTCGAGCCGGTCGCCGTGGGGCACGACGTACATCATGTGGGTGCCGCCGACGCCCTGCGGGTCGTAGAGAGCGGCCTTCTCGAGGCCGCGGCCCTTCAACGCCTCGACCTTGTCGGCGGCCAGCGTCAGCATGTCGTGCTTCGAGCCCCAGGAGATGGCGTTCGTCGGGCAGGTCTTGACGCAAGCCGGCTCCAGGCCCGCCTCGACCCGGTCCACGCACATGTTGCACTTGTAGACCTTGCGGGTCGTCTTGTCGAAGCGCGGGATGTCGAACGGGCAGCCGGAGACGCAGAACTGGCAGCCGATGCAGTGGTCCTGGTCGAAGTCGACGATGCCGTTCATGTACTGGACGATCGCCCCGGGCGAGGGGCACGCCTCCAGGCACCCGGGGTCCTCGCAGTGCAGGCACGCCGACTTGGTGATCATCCAGTGGAGCTCTCCGTCCACCTCGGCTTCGTTGAAGCGCATGAGGAGCCAGGTGTTCGGCGAAAGGTCCCGGTGGCTCTGGTAGCTGCCGAAGTTGGCGGTCGGCTCGACGCCGAGCTCGTTCCACTCCTTGCAGGCGACCTCGCACCCCTTGCAGCCGATGCAGCGCGAGATGTCGACGAGCTTCGAGTACTCCGGCTCGGCCGTGCGGATGCCGGGCGACGGCGTGGAGGAAGCGGAGATCCGTTTGACGGCTAGGTTGGCCATGGCGGAGTCTCCTTTACGCCTTCTCGATGTTCACCAGGAACGCCTTGAACTCGGGACAGCGGGTGTTGGCGTCGCCGATGAACGGGGTGAGGTTGTTGGCCATCGAACCATGGGTGAGGCCGACGAAGCCCCAGTGCACGGGGATGCCGATGGTGAAGGTCTCCTTGCCGTTGACCGTCAGCGGCGCGATGCGCTTGGTGACGATCGCCGTGCCTTCGACCTGGCCGCGCTTCGACGAGACCTTGACGCGGCCGCCGTTCTCGATCCCCTTGGTCCTGGCGAGCTCGGCCGGTACCTCGACGAAGAAGTCGGGCATCGCCTCGACCAGGTAGGGAACGTTCGAGGTCACGAAGTGCTCGCGCTCGACCACGCGGTAGACGGTGCAGGCGTAGGGATAGTCGTCGCCGCTTCCGGCGAGGGTCTCCTTGATGCCGTCGTACCAGCGCACCGCCGGGTTGGTCGCCACCTTCTCGTGGAGCACGTTGACCGACGGGCTCTCCGCCGGCTCGTAGTGCTCGGAGAACGGGCCGTCCTTCAAGCCGCGGGTGAAGAGGCGCGCGACGCCCTCCTCGGTCATGATGAAGGAGCCCTTGGCGTCCGGCGGCATGGTCTTGCCGTAGTCGGGCACGTCGCCGACCCACTCCTTGCCGGTCCACCAGATGCCGGGCCGGGTCGGATCCCACGGCTTGCCCTCGGCGTCGGCCGAGGCCCGGTTGTAGAGCACGCGGCGGTTGAGCGGCCAGTTCCAGGCCCAGTTGTGGTGCATCCCCATCCCCAGCGGGTCGGAGGTGTCCCGGCGGGCCATCTGGTTGCCGTCCTCGGTGAAGCTGCCGCAGTAGAGCCAGTTGCCCGAGGTGGTGGTGCCGTCGTCCTTGAGCTGGCCGAACGAGGAGAGCAGCTTGCCGGTCGCGAGATCGAAGCCGTTGATCTCCTTGGCGAGCTCGGTGAGGGTCGGCAGGCGGGGATTGAGGTAGTCCCAGGTCATCGCCTGGATGCCCTCGTCGTAGGCTCCGCCCTCCGTCCGGTAGCGCTCCTTCACCCGCCAGAAGAGCTCGGCGAGGATCCAGGTGTCCGAGCGCACGGTGTCGGGCGCGTCGATCGCCTTCTCCTTCCACTGGGCCCAGCGGCCGCTGTTGGTGAACGAGCCGTCGCGCTCGATCCAGTGGGTCGAAGGCAGGTAGAGGACCTCGGTCGCGATCTTCGAGGGATCCTGGCCCGGGGCCTTCCAGAACTCGGCCGAGTCGAGCATGAAGGGGTCGACGACCACCATCCACTTGAGCTTGGCCATGCCCTGGAGGAGCCGGTTGATGTCGGGTCCGGCAAGCAGCGGGTTGAACCCCAGGGTGATCAGCCCTTCCATCTTGCCCTGGTGCGCCTGGTCCCAGATCGAGAGCCAGGTGGCGTCGCCGTCCTGCTTGCCCAGGTACTGGTAGCCGTACTCGTTGTCGGCCGTCGCCTTGTCGCCGTACCAGGTCTTGAGCTGCGAGACGAAGAACTTCGGGTAGTTGCCCCAGTAGTTCATCGTGTCGGCGGTCAGCGGCTTGGGCGTCGACTGCTCGAGGTGGACGTCGAGCGAGGTCTGGGCCGGCGTCGGCACCTTGAGGTAGCCCGGGGTGATGCCGGCCACGATCGCGTGGTCGGTCGCGCCCTGGACGTTGGCGTGGCCGCGCATGGCGTTGATGCCGCCGCCCGGCCGGCCGATGTTGCCCTGGAGCAGCTGGAAGATCGCCGCGGTGCGGATGATCTGGCTGCCCGTGGTGTGCATGGTCCAGCCGACCGCGTACATGATCGTGCCGACCCGCTCGGGCCGGCCGGTCGAGCAGACGATCTTCGCCATGTCGAGGAACTTGTCCGCGGAGCAGCCGGCGATCTTCGCCACCATCTCCGGCGTGTAGCGGCTGTAGTGGGCCTTGAGCAGCTGGAAGACGCAGCGCGGGTCCTGGAGCGTCATGTCCCGGACCACGAAGCCGTCCGGGCCGCGCTCGTAGTCCCAGGTCGTCTTGTCGTAGGCGCCCGCCGCCTGGTCGTAGCCGGAGAACAGGCCGTCCTCGAAGCCGAAGTCCTCGCGCACGATGAACGAGGCGTTGGTGTGCAGCTTGACGTAGTCCTCGTGGAACAGGTCGTTGCCGAGGCTGTAGTTGATGAACCCGCCCAGGACCGCGATGTCCGATCCGGGCCGGATCTGGAGGTGCTTGTCGGCGACCGCGGAGGTGCGGGTGAAGCGCGGGTCGACGGTGACGATCTTCGCGCCGCGCTGGTCGCGGGCCTCGAGGGCCCATTTGAAGCCGCAGGGATGGTTCTCGGCGGGGTTGGCGCCCATCACCAGGACGACATCGGCGTTCTTGATGTCCTTCCAGTGGTTGGTCATCGCCCCCCGACCGAACGTGGCGGCCAGACTGGCCACCGTGGGGCTATGTCATATCCGGGCCTGGTGGTCGATGTAGACCAGCCCCAGGCCCCTCGTCAGCTTGGTGATGAAGTAGGCGTCCTCGTTGGCGACGGTGGCGCTGCCCACCCAGGCGATGCCGTCGCAGCGGTTCACGGTGCGGCCCTGGGCGTCCTGGGTGACGAACGTCCGGTCGCGCGACTCCTTGAACCGCTGAGCGAACCAGTTCATGGCGGTGTCCCAGTCGACCGGTTTCCACTCGGTCGAGCCGGCCTCGCGCAGGAGCGGCGACTTCTGGATGCGCGGGCTCATCGCGAGCTGCATCTGGGAGGCGCCCTTGGGGCACAGCGTGCCGCCGTTGATCGGGCTGTCCGGATCCCCCTCGACGTGGATCACGGACTTGACGGTGTTGAGCCCTCCGCTCCCGTGGACGTAGGCGATCGTGCCGCAGCCCACCGCACAGTACGGGCACACGGTCTTGAACTCGCGGGCGTCCTGGATCTTGAGCTGCCGGGAGGCAGCGTAGGCGGGAGCAAGGTCGATACCGAGCGCACCGGCACCGACCCCGAGGGCTGAAAGCTGGAGGAAGCTCCTCCTCGAGACCTTCATCAGCGGCCCTCCTTTCCGGCGCGTGGCGCCCAGAAAGACCTTCTGGTGGGGAAAATACTTTGGCAGGGAGTGTACACCCGGGGGCGTGGAGGTGCAAGGCGGGCGCGAGGCCGTTGGCGGCCGCCGGGTGGGGCGGGCGCGGCGCGTGCCGCGCCTTTGCCTCTGTATACGAGGTGGCCGGCGGAGCCCGAGCAGGGACAGGAAACCGTCGAGGGACCGGCGCTCGCCCCCGTTCCCGCGGTTCGGGGCGTCCGGCTACGCGAGCACCTGGCCGCCGTCGACCCGGAACACCGCGCCGGTCGTGAAGCCAGAGGCCGGAGAGGCGAGGTAGAGGGCGAGACCGAGGAGGTCGCCCACCTCGCCGAAGCGGCCGGCCGGGATCGCGGCGAGGTTGGCGTCGCGCCGCTCCGGGTCGCGCCAGAGGGCGGTCGAGAACCGGGTCTTGATGATCCCGGGCGCGAGCGCGTTGACCTGGATGCCGTCGGCGGCGAGCTCGACTGCCAGCGTCTTGGTGAGCATGAGGACCGCCGCCTTGCTGACGGCGTACACCCCGAGCCCCGGATGGGGCGCGAGGCCGACGATCGACGAGACGTTGACGATCTTGCCGCCGCCGCGCTTCTTCATCTCGGGCACGCAGGCCCGGGCCAGATGGACGTAGCCCTTGACGTTGACCTCGAACGTCTTGTCCCACTGCCCCTCGGTCGCCTCGAGGAGCGGGCCGAAGTGGGGGTTGGTGCCGGCGTTGTTGACCAGGACGTCGATTCCACCGAGCTCGGCCACCGTCCGCTCGACGAGCGCCCGGACCTGCTCCGGGTCGCCCGTGTGGCAGGCCACCGCGAGCGCCCGGCCGCCCGCCTCGCGGATGCCCGCGGCCACCACGTCGAGCGCCTCCTGCCGGCGGCTCGCGAGGACCACCGCCGCCCCGGCCCGGGCATAGCAGCGGGCGACCGCCTCGCCGATCCCGCGCGAGGCGCCGGTCACCACGGCGACCCTCCCCGTGAGGTCGAAGAGCTCGGCGGGGGACGGCACCCGTTCGGCGTTCTCCGGATCCATGCTCGCTCACCGCCGGCGGGTCACCCGCCTCCGGTCGCCTCCTCCAGCCGGCCGTGCGCCCACTCGAGCACCGCCCGCAAGCGGGGCACCAGGAGCCGGTGGGCCTCGTCGTACGGCGCCCAGCGGGCCTCGTGGTGCTCGGGCCGGCCGAGCTCCGGGCTCACGCCGAGCTCCACATCGCCCTCCGGCGACTCGGCCAGGTAGTAGCGGGCCACCTTGCGGCCGCGGCGGTAGGGCTCCGTCTCGCGAAACTCTTCGCCCCAGCGGAAGGTGAGCGCCCCGAGGCCGGCCTCCTCCGCCGTCTCCCGGCGCGCCGTGTCCAAAGGCTCCTCGCCCACCTCGACCTCGCCCTTCGGGAAGTCCCAGTAGTCGTAGGCCCGGAGCAGCAGGAAACGGGGCTCGCCTCCGGCAAACCGGACCACCACGACGCCGGCGGCCAGGACGGGGCCGGCGGAGCCCGCCCGGTTCATCGCGCCGACGTCGCCGCCTTCAGGCCGGCCGGCGCCCAGCGCTCGAGGAACTCGAGCAGCGCCTTCTCCGAGTAGCTGTCCTCGGCCTCGAGCTCGCCGGTGTTCTCGGAGTGGAGGAGCTTGCCGTCCGAGTCGAGGACGAAGAGGTGGGGGTAGCCGGGGATCGTCGGGTACTGGCGGAGGAACTTCCGGTTCTCGTTCTCCTTCGAGAAGTTCACGTCGACGGTCACGAACCCCCGGTTCCAGGCTTCGCGCACCCCCTCGTGGCTTTCGACGAAGTCGTGCAGGCGATGGCACCAGATGCACCAGTCGCCGCCGACCTCGAGCAGGATCCGGCGGCCGCTCGAGCGAGCCTCCCCGACCGCCCGCGCGAGGTCGGCCGCGGGATCGGCCGCGGGGTCGTAGAGGGACTCGCTCGGCGCGTCCGCCGGGGGCGCGGCCACGACCGGCGCACCGGCGGCCGGGGGCGCGGCGCCGGCCGCGGCCGGCAGGGCGGCCACGAGACCGCCACAGAGCAGGGCGAGGGCGAGAGCCGTCCTCGGGAGGCAACGGGAGGATGAGGTCATGGAAGGTCTCCTGCCGGGGTGCTCACGGGTTCGGATCGCACGGGCCGGCCGCCCACGGAGCCGCCGACCGCACGGAATGCTACACCGACGCGCCCTCGACCCGTGCCAGAATCGGGCGGTGACCCGCCCCGAGCCGAGCGCCTCCTCGCCGGTCGAGCCCGCCGGACGCCCCGCCGGCGCCGGGGCCTCGGCGCGCATCCGGCGTTCCTGGGACCGCCTGTCGCCGCTCCCCGGCGGGCGCTGGCTGTTCGGCAAGGTGGTGGGCTGGACCGCGCCCTACACCGGCACGATCGGCGCCCGGGTCGAGGAGCTCCGCGACGGCTACGCCCGCCTCACCCTCAAGGACCGGCGCCGGGTCCGCAACCACCTGCGCTCGGTCCACGCGGTCGCGCAGCTCAACCTCGCCGAGGAGGCCTCCGGGCTGGCGGTCGTCTACTCGATGCCCGGCCACCTCCGCGGGATTCCGGTCCACCTCGAGATCGATTACCTGAAGAAGGCCCGCGGCACGATCACCGCCACCTGCGAGCTGGCCGGCCCGGTGCCCGAGCCGCCGGCCGGCGAGCGGGTGGGCTTCGAGGCCCGGGTGAGCCTCACCGACACGAAGGGCGACGAGGTCGCCCGCGCCCTGGCGCGCTGGGTCGTCGGCCGTTGACGCCGCCGGGGCAGGCATCTTGCACGAAACCAGACGGCGTTCGACGCGGATCCGCGATCCCTCGCCATTCTCTGCCGGAGGAGACCCCATGACCCGAAGCCAGCTCGTCCGTCCTCTCGTCCCTCTCGTCGTCATCGCCGGCCTGGCCCTCGCGGCCGCCCCGGCCCGGAGCCAGAGCTGCGGCGCGGGCTGGCGGGATCCGGTCGTCTGCCAGGTCGACCTGGTGGTGACTCGCCCCGGCGAGCGCCGGGGCGAGACTCTCCAGGGCTCGACTCTCGACCTGCCGCGGCGGACCGAGGTCGAGCTCCACGTCGTCCCGACCGACCAGTGGAACCGGCGCTTCCCCGCCGACCACTTCCGGTTCGAGCTCGACGTCACGCGGGGCTGCAGCGGCTTCTTCGACGTCGAGCGGGTCGACGAGGAGACCGTGCGGATCAAGACCGGCGTGCGCTCGGGCGAGTGCGACGCCACCCTGTGGGTCGCCAACAACACGAACTTCGACCGCCCGATCCGCTTCCGGATCGAGCACGGCAGCGCGCACGTCTACTCGCGTCGGGAGGCGGAGTACATCGCCGGCGCCCTCTACCACGCGATCCTCGGCCGCGACGCCGACCCCCAGGGGCTCGACTCGACGGCCGCCGCGATCCAGCGGGGCGAGCTGCCCGGCCAGGTGCACGCGATGCTCGGCAGCTCGGAGTTCAACCGCGAGCGCGCCCACCGCTCGGCGCAGGACCTCCTGCGGGACTTCTACCAGTCCATCCTGGGGCGCGAGCCGGACGCGGCGGGCAGCCGCACCTACATGCCGCGGATGCAGCGCGGCGAGCTCGCCTACGTGCTCACCGACATGCTGACCTCGGACGAGTTCGAGGAGCGGCTCAACCAGGCGGTGCGCTAGGGATTTCGTCCTCGACCACCACCGCGGTGCCGTAGGCGAGGAGCTCGGCCGCCGCCTGCATGACCATCGAGGTCGCGAAGCGCATCTCGAGCACCGCGTTCGCCCCGAGCGACTCGGCCTCCTCGACCATCCGGTCGATCGCCTGCTCGCGCGACTCGGCGAACAGCTTGGTGTACTCGGAGATCTCGCCGCCCACGATGTTGCGCATGGCGGCCATGATGTCGCGGCCGACGTTGCGCGCGCGGATGGTGTTGCCGCGCACGAGCCCCAGGGTGCGGACGACCCTCTTGCCGGCGATCTCCGAGGTGGTGGTGACGATCATTTCTCGACCCTCCGGTAGCGATCGGTCCTCCCGTCGCGCAGACGGTCGAGGAAGACCGAGAGAAAGAGCAGGCCGAATCCCGAGACCGCCGAGGCGGCGACGAGCTTCTCGACCAGGAACTCGGGCGAGGTGAAGAACTGCCACAGCCCGTAGGCCGTGACGGCGAGCGCCCAGGCGACCAGCAGCAGCCAGCCGAGGCGCCGGCTGAAGAGCGAGACCAGGCCGCGGGGCCGTTCGTCCCACTGCACGTCCTCGGGCACCTTCAAGCGGGTGGTCATCGTCGCCTCCCGGGTCCGCTGCATCTCGTCGAAGAGCGCGCGGGCGTCGGGGTGGTCCTCGAGGTGGATCCGCACCCGCTGCGCCTCGGCCTGGGTCAGCTCGCCGTCCAGGTAGCCGGACAGGAGCGCTTCGTCGAATCCGCGCCGGCGGTCGTCGTCTCTCATGGCTCGACGCCTCCTTGTGCGCTGTCCGCCCCGGGTCGCTCCGCGTAGTCGCCGGCGAGCAGGGCTCTCAGGGCGCGCCGCGCCCGGTGGAGCCGGGACATGACGGTGCCCAGCGGCACTCCGAGCACCGCCGCGATCTCCGCGTAGGAGAGGTCCTGGTAGTCGCGCAGGACCAGGATCTCGCGCTCGGTCTCGCGCAACTCGCCCAAGGCGCGCCAGACCTTCCTGCGGAGCTCCTCGCGGCGGCTCAAGGTCTCCGGACCCGGGGCGTCGTCGATCAGCTCGACACCGAAGGCCTCGACCGCGGCGTCGAGCGAGGAGGTCTGGCGCACCCGCCGGCGGCGCGCCAAGTCGCGGGCGGCGTTTCTCACGATCGCGAGCAGCCAGGGGCGCACCGGTCGGCCCGGATCCAGGCGGTCGAGGCGCGAGAAGAAGCGCATCAGGCCGTCCTGGGCGGCGTCGCGGGCGTCCTCGGGATTGCCCAGGAGCTGGAGCGCCAGGAGATAGGCCGGCCGTCCGAAGGTGCGGGCCAGCTCCTCGCGGGCCTCGCCGTCCCCGGACCGCGCGCGCAACACCAGGTCGGCGCCGACAGGGTGCGCGGAGGGCGCCGGCTGCCGCGGGGCGATGGTCATCTCGACGTTCACACTACACCTACGCCCGGCCGCGGCCACCTATTCGCGACTCGGCCCGATCGGTCCCACCGCGCCTTTCGGAGGTAGACTCTCCGGAACGACAATCCGAAGCTGGCGGCGCCGGCCGGTAGCCCCGAGGTGAGCCCGGCCGGGATCCCGCCGAGGAGAACGCCATGGTCGATCGCCGATCGGCTCGCTTCCGAGAGTCCCACGGGACCCTCGGCTTCCTCGTCTTCCTGGCCCTCGTCGCGGCGGCGGCCACCCCGGCCGCGCGCGCCCAGGCGGCCACCGCGACCCCTCTCGCCTCCGCCCCGACCAACTGGGACGGCGTCGAGCTGTCCCTGATCGAGGTCGAACGCAAGGGCAACGTGCTGACCGTCAAGTGGGCGGTCTCGAACGGCGGCTCCGAGGAGGCGCGGGTGAAGTTCGGGCTCACCCGCAAGGCCGACACCTACGTCGTCGACGAGGAGAACGGCACCAAGTACTACGTCCTGACCGACAAGGAAGGACACGCCCTCGCCTCGAAGGACGAGTGGATCAACGGCGACACGAGCGGCATCGACGAGAAGGTGCCGGCGGGCGGGACGAAGCGCTTCTGGGCGAAGTTCCCGGCGCCGCCGCCCGGGGTCGAGACGCTGACCGTCCTCATGGCCCAGACCGAGCCGTTCGAGGACGTTCCGGTCACCGACAAGTAGCCATCGCCGTGATCTCGTCCTGGCAGAGGCACGTCGCCCTCGCGGTCCTGGCGCTGGCGGCCGCGGGGGCCGCCTGCGGCCGCTCGCCGGAGGCCCCCGCCGAGGCCGCAGACGGCCGCGCGCCAGCGGGCTCCGGCCCGGCAACCTCCGCGGCGCGAGCTCCGGCGGCGGAGACGGCGGGCGCTCCGGAGGCGGCGTCCGCCGCGCGGCCCGCTCCGTCTCCCGGCCGGGCGGCGATCGCCTGGGAGGACCCCGAGCCACCCGGCGCCCAGGCGCGTGCCGAGCAAGCCGTCGGCGCCGAGTGGAACCGCGACAAGACGACCCGCCTCACGATGCGGATGAGCCCGCTGGTCGACCGGACCACCGGCCTCGCCGGCTTCGCGAGCGGGCTCGCTACCACCACCGCCAGCCTCGACGACCGGCTGGCCCGCCTCGGGGCGAAGGTGAGCGACACCGAGGTGACCATCCGCCTGCCCGGCTCGATCCTCTTCGACTTCGACTCGGCCGACCTCAGGAGCGACGCCGAGGCGACGCTCGCGGAGGTGGCCGGCGTCCTCGCCGAGATGAAGGGGCGGCCGATCCGGATCGAGGGCCACACCGACTCGATCGCCTCGGAGGAGTACAACCTGCAACTTTCCGAGCGCCGGGCCGCGGCGGTCGAGGCATGGCTCGCCGGCCACGGCGTCGAAGCGCGGCGGATGACGACGGTCGGCCTGGGCGAGTCGCGGCCGGTGGCCGACAACTCGACCGCCGGCGGCCGGCAGCAGAATCGGAGGGTCGAGGTCGTGGTCGGACGCGGCGCGGGAACCTGAAGCACTCGCGCCGCCGGCGGCTCCCGTGGCAGGGGCGCGATCGCCGACGTTCCGGGGGTCTGGCAGGGGAGGGGACTTCGTGGCACGATCTCCCGAGGAGGGCCGAGCGATGAGCCGAGGCAAGGGTCCAGAGGAGATGATGGCCGCCGTCACCGAGTCGATGCGGGAGCGCACGGGGCGCAGCGTCGACGAATGGGTCGAGCTCGTCGCCGCGAGCGGGATCGATCCCTTGGACCAGAGCGCGGTCCGCCGCTGGTTGAAGGAGGAGCACGGCGTGCCCCAGAACTCCCAGTGGGCGATCGCCCAGGCCGCCGCGCGCGCCGCCGGCTGGGAGCCGCCGTCGGTCGAGGAGTCGATCGACTCGCAGTTCGCCGGCCCGAAGGCGGCCCTGCGACCGATCTTCGACGCCCTGCGCGCGGCGCTCGAGGACCTGGGCGACGACGTCCGGGCCGAGGCCCGCGGCACGTACGTACCCTTCGTGCGGCGGCGGCAATTCGCGGCGGTCGCGGCCGCGACCCGCACCCGGGTGGACGTCGGGCTGCGCTACACCGACCCCCCGGCCTCGGACCTCCTGGCACCCGCGAGCGCCCCCGGGCAAGCGACCCACAAGCTGTCGCTCACCTCGGTCGACGAGGTCACCGACGAGGTCGAGCGGCTGCTCGGCGCCGCGTACGAGCAGAACGGCTAACGGTTGGTCCCGGGAGGGATAGCGGACCGCGACCACCCCGCGAGCGAAGGGTCTCGCGCAGAGACGCAGAGGAGAGCGGCCGAAGGGCGGAACCCGGCAGAGCCCTGCCCAGAGGGATGTCGTGGCTGCGGCGCACGAAAATCCACGCGCGGCTCGGACCGGGCGGTTGGGGTCGGCATCCGAGGCGGTCCCGGCCCGGGAGCCGCGCCTCTGCGGCTCTGCGCGATGCTTTTTTCGACTCCGGGCGCCGGAGACGGCAGGGCTAACCCGAACCCGCGCATGCCGCCGCGCGTTCCAGCAGCAGCGCGCGCTCGCGCTCGTTGGCGGTCATCGAGGCGGCGCGCTCGATCTCCCGCCGCGCCTCTTCGAGGCGGCCGAGCTTGGCGAGGAGGTCGCCGCGCACCGCCGGCAGCAGGTGGTACTCGGCGAGCGACGGCTCCGCGGCGAGCCCGTCGACCAGCGCGAGCCCCGCGGCCGGCCCGAACGCCATGGCGACCGCGACCGCGCGGTTGAGCTCGACGACCGGCGACGGGGAGACCCTGGCGAGCGCCTCGTAGAGCGCCGCGATGCGTGGCCAGTCGGTCTCCTCCACGGTGCGTGCCCGGGCGTGGCAGGCGGCGATCGCGGCCTGGAGCGCGTACGGTCCGAGGGCGCCGCCCAAGGCCTCGGCACGCGCCAGCGCCGCGAGGCCTCGGCGGATGAGCAGGTGGTCCCAGCGGCCCCGATCCTGGTCGGAGAGCAGCACGGGCTCGCCCGCCGGGCCCAGCCGCGCCCGGGTGCGCGAGGCCTGGATCTCCATCAGCGCCACGAGACCGTGGACCTCGGGCTCGCGCGGCGCGAGCCCGGCCAGGACGCGCCCGAGCCGCAGGGCGTCCTGGCACAGGGCCGGCCGCATCCAGTCGTCGCCGGCGGTGGCGGTGTAGCCCTCGTTGAACACCAGGTAGACGACCTCGAGCACCGAGGCCAGGCGGGCTTCGAGCTCGGCGCCGCGCGGCACCTCGAACGGCACGCCGGCGTCCGTCAACGCCCGCTTGGCCCGGACGATGCGCTGGGCGACGGTCGGCACCGGCACCAGGAAGGCGCGGGCGATCTCCTCGGTGGTCAGCCCCCCGAGCAGGCGCAGCGTCAGCGCCACCCGCGCTTCGGTCGAAAGCACCGGGTGGCAGGCCGTGAAGATGAGCCGGAGCAGGTCGTCTCCGACCTCGTCGTCGAGGGCGGCCTCGAGGTCCGGCGCCGGCTCCCGGGGCGGCTCGAGCTCCTGGCCGAGCTCCTCGTGCTTGCGCCGGTGGAGGCTCCGCTGGCGGAGCAGGTCGATCCCGCGACGCTTGGCGGTGGTCATCAGCCAGGCCCCGGGGTTGTCCGGGATGCCCGCCTGGGGCCACTTCTCGAGGGCGACGACGAGGGCGTCCTGCGCCAGGTCCTCGGCGAGCCCGACGTCGCGGACCATCCGGGCGAGCCCGGCGATCAGGCGCGAGGACTCGATCCGCCAGACCGCCTCGATGGCGCGATGGGTCTCGGGCGTCGACACGCCCCGATCACACCATCACCCGGCCGCCTCCGCAAGCCGGCGCGGCGCGCGGTGCCGATCGACCCAGTAGCCCCAGGCGACCAGCAGCCACATCGCCTCGGCGGACCAGGCGACGGCGGCGGCCGACGGGGGCGGTGGCCCGAGGAGGTTGGCGACGTAGACCACGGCGAGGAAGACCACGAGCGCCCACAGGCCGAAGCGCCCCACCCGGTCCCGCGCCGTGGTCGCGCGCAGGTAGAGGGCCACGCCGAGGACGAAGATCAGCCCTTCGACCGCCACCGTCGCCGGAAGCGAGCTCCACAGCCCCAGCCCGACCCGGGTCGAGCCGGCGAAGGAGAGGGGCATGTCGGGCTCGTGCGAGACGAAGTCGAGCACCCAGTGACTCACGACCAGGCCGGCGACGGTGAGCGCTCCGGCCCGGCCGCGGCGCAGCAGCCAATAGAGGCCGCCCGCGAGGGCTCCCCAGAGGGCGAGGGCCAGGAGGCTGTGAGAGAACGGGTAGCTCACGAAGTCGAGGGGCGTCACCCGGGAAGCCCCGGGCCGCACCGCCACCCGCTCCACGCCCAGAAGCACCAGGGTCGGCCAGACGAGGTCGGCCAGCTGGGCGGAGAGAAGGAGAGTGCCGAGCGAGACGCCGGGAGCGACCCGCTTGGCACCGAATCCGACGCCGAAATGGCCGATGAACATGATCGTGGCTTCCTGTCCAGGGGCGCCTGGCACGCGGCACGCGCCCGCGACGATGGGCAGGGTGTGGCCGGCACGTGCTGGCGAGAGCCGAGGGTACCGCATTTGACGGCCCGGCGCGGATCGGCTCAGAATGACCGCGTGAAGGTCGCCTTCTTGAAGGCCCCGGTCGGGGGTTAGCACCGAGAAGCCGCTGCGGTGCTCCCCACCCGGCTGTCGCTCGACGAGTTCTACCGCGAGCTCGGCGGCCTCTGGCGCCACACCATGGACGTGCGCTACGCCGAGCACGGCCGGCTGAAGGTCCACCTCGGGCTGCTCGCGGCCCTCGCCACCCGCCAGGTGACCTTCCAGGCCCTGCGCAAGGGGATGCGCATGGGCACCGTCCTCTCCCGTCCGGAGACCTTCCTGCGCGCCCACCGCGAGAGCGGCGAGCGGCTGGGCTCGATGGCCGAGATCCTCGGCGAGATCCGTCCGCGGCCTGCCGCCCAGGCGAGCTGACCCGCTCCGAGCCGGGTCGGTCCTGCAGCCATGTTTCACCGCCGCAAGACGATGCAAGTTGACATGCTTCCTTGCGCGTATTAGAATCGACCAGTGCTCAGATGTCTCGTATGTTGGACTTTGCGACTGCGCGGACTGGCTCGCAGACCCTGATGCCTATGCTGACTCCCATCGTTAAGGATCTCGGAGAGCTCGCTCTCCTGAGGTCTCTCGGGATGGGCGATTTGGCGTACGCAGGAGTCTGCGGGTCACGATGCAGTATCAGCGCCTACGAGCAGAGGAGCACTCCTCTTCGCAACTTTGGATCTGCGATTTATGACACCCCGTACTTTGCTACGGGAATAGGGTCAGGAAAGGGGGTGAAGAGATTGAAGCAATTCTTGGCGAAATCCGACGCAGGTAACCACAGAGAGCCCAGGCCTTACTCGGGTCCGACGCTCGTGGAGCTCGGCTCTATCGTCGCGCTGACTCTGGGAGACGGCACGTCGGACGTTTGGGACATGGGCGCAGGATTCAAGAAGGCCGAGTGACCGCCCAAGAAATGACGTCGGGCAGTTTGTCCGACTTCGACAGTGCTTTGATTCTTGATGCCATAGGGTAGTGACGGCGCGGTCCCAAGAAACTTTGGGGCCTGCGCCGATGTTTTCTTACTTGTCAGAACTCCTGTAAGCACCGACCGGCCATACTTCCGTCACCCCATTGATCTTGCGCCTCCATGTTCTCAGCACACTCGGGATTGCGGCCTCCGTTCTCGAGGCTCTCTCAATCTTCGTAATCTGGGACATTGCGCTTCGGCGACATCCCTTCCAAAAGGCCCATGCTCTAATTGCTGGCTCATCGACCTGCCGAGCCGGAGTTGAACAGGAAGGGGCGAGACGAAAAGCCATGGAGCAAGCCATTCGGATCGTAGCCATCGCTGGACGGCTCTACGTCCGGCGGCAACAAGACTGTTTGCCGCGCTCCCTCGTTCTTTGCAGGCTTCTTCAACGGCGAGGTCTGCCGGCGGTGCTATGTCTCGGCGTCAAGCAATTCCCCTTTCGAGCACATGCCTGGGTTGAATGCGAAGGCGAACTCGTCGGGGATTCCGAAGAGCGCGTCCACGCCTATAAGGTTCTTGCGAGACTACGGAGTTCCCTCGGTCGATGAGATGCGCTATGGCCGCGGTCCATCGCTTCGGGGAAAGATCGGTAGAGCCCGAGGATCTCAACACCCTGGCAAGCCGCGCCATCCTGCCGTTCGATCCAGTCCAACGACAGTGGAGGGGTCAGCGCGCCGGGATTGTGGCTCTTGAGCGCTCCCGGGGCTCTATGGGACTTAACGATGGTTGTAGCGCTCCGTTGTCCCTCCTCCAGACTGGCCCCTATGTGGCTGTGTTAGATGGAACGATCGACAACTGCGAGGAGCTCTCCGTTGACCTCAAAGGCGATATTGCTTCTCGGCACGGCCAAGACACGCTCCGGCTCCTCATTGCAGGCTATGCGAAGTGGGGACGCGATCTTCCAAAGCATCTGACCGGAGAGTTCGCGATGATTCTTTGGGATCGCCTAGAGTCATGTCTTTTCGCGGCCAGGGACCCCTTCGGAGTCCGCCCACTGTTTTATTCCATCCAGGAAGACGAGGTCGTTCTAGGATCCCAGCTCCGTCAGGTTCTGGAGCCTGCGGCGATCTCATTTGAGGCCCTGGACAAGGAGTACATCGCGGACCTGCTGGCGTGGCCGCTCGCGTTTGGGGAAAGAACCGCCTTTCGGCAGGTCAAGCGTCTCAAAGCTGGCCACGTCCTCCTGGCGTCAAGGGGCCGTATTGACATCTCCCCCTACTGGGACCTGGAGGCAAACGAAGAGATTCAGCACTGGAGTGACGAGCAATGCTACTTGGAGTTTCGGAATCTATTTGAGGATGCAGTATCGGCTTACATGAAGACCGGAGGCCGGGTTTGGGCGGAACTGTCGGGAGGCCTCGACTCATCCTCGATAGTCTCGATGGCATCCAGGCTCAGCCCGTGTAACAGCGAGATCGAGAGCCATCTGAACACAGTGACCTTCACCTGGCCCAAAACGCCTCAGTGCGACGAGCAGGCGTGGGCGAAGGTGGCCATAGGGGAATGCCATCTGCGTGGTCATTTCATTAGCGGAGAGGGTCAGTTCTTTTTTGGTGCGTTGGAGGAGGCGAAATTTCGGGACGACCCACACTTCGGCCTCTTATGCTCCCCTCTTCAGAAGAGTGAGGCCGAGCTCTTGACATGCGCGGGGGTAGATGTGCTACTTAGCGGAGCGCGAGCCGAGTCGGTAGTACTTCAAGAGGACCAGTACCCCTACCATCTTTCAGATCTGGCTCGGGCCTGGAAAATCGGGCAGCTTATCAAGGAGCTGGTTGGGTGGCAGAGGCATCTCGCGGTGCCATACCTCGGCGTACTCTATGCCTACGTGCTGCGCCCACTCCTCAGGCCCTCGAAGCGACCAACTTCCTGGGCTCGCTCGGTCACCGTCCCACCGTGGGTTACGCGCGGGTTCTGCGAGAGTCTGGAGCTCGAACAGCGCGCAAGTCGGTGGCGCCGGCCACGACGTTATCGGCGCAGCTCCCAGCAGGTCCAGTACGAGATGCTCCGGCGCAGCGATGAAGCAGCCCCGCTAGGATATCTTGGTTGGTCCGTGGAGGTGCGGTACCCTTTTCTCTATCGGCCGTTGGCGGAGTTTGCATTCTCCGTTCCGTGGCAGGCCAAGATTGCCCCAGGTAGTGATAAGCGCCTGCTCCGTGAAGGAATGGAGGGCATCCTGCCGCAGCGTATCCGACACCGCCATGACTGGAAGTCTCCAAACTATTCTGCCTACCGAACGCTAGTAAGAAATTGGGGGGAGGTTGGTCTCTCGGCAAAGGGCTCGCATCTCGTGGCTCTGGGAGTCTTCGACCGAGAGAAGTGGGACGCAGCGCTCCACCGTGCCCGTTATGGAGGGTGCGACGACTTTGCCACCCTGACGTCATCGATGGCTTTGGAACTCTGGCTTCAGTCTTTCTTTGGGACCCTGGGCTGAGACAAACACTATGGCAGCCGCCAAGAGTCAGGCACAAGAGCCTACCCCAAGACTGGATATAAGGCGGTTCCGCGCCTTAGTGTGGCCTCAGGGCGGAGGCCCCCGATTGGCCGTTGGTGCGGCTGCCTGTGGCGCAAAGGCGGGCGCACAGATCCTGATCCCGATCGTCCTGGGATCTATAGTGGACGACGCTTTGGTGCGGCACGATGCTCGAGCGCTTAGAAACCGTGCCCTTCTTCTTGTAGGGCTTGCTCTGGTCACGCTTGGAAGCCACGTCCTCTCCCGTGTCGTCTTTAGTTGGATGAACGAGGCTGGGCTCGGATCCTTCCAATTGCAGTTGCTGCGACATGTTCAGGCTCTCCCGAAGACCACCTTCGAAAAGTGGAGACTTTCCGAGATCCAAACCTTCCTTACGGAAGATGGCCCGAGACTCGCTTCCCTGTTCAGCGAAACGCTCGGTAGAACAGTGTTCGTTATAGTTCAGCTAGTCGGCTTGATCGTAGCGCTCGTCTTGCGATACGGGGGGGAAGCGTTTCTGGTCTGCTTGCTTGTCCCGATCTACTTGGTGATACCCATCCTGCTTGTGCCGCGGGTGCGGCGTGCCACGAGAAAGCTCAGCGACGCAGCAGCCGAATCCGCTTCCTCGCTTCAGGATCTCCTTCGAGCTACGCGAGAAATTCGGGTGCTGGGGCGCCAAGCATGGGTGAGCAAGACGCTCACCCCCCGTTTTGACGCACGAAAGAAGAGCCATCTGGCGCTGGAGACCCTGCGGTCCCTTTATTGGCTCAATTATGCATTGACATTCGGCGTCGGCGCGCTGGTTTATTGGCGAGGAGGTTTCCTAGTCTTTCAGGGGCGTCTGACCGTGGGCGAGTTGGTCGCCTTAGTGGGCCTTTTGACCTATCTTGAGTCTCCAGTACAAACTCTAGTCAATCTTCACGGAGAGCTGCTTGCGAGTCGCGCCTCGATGGACCGGTTGACTCCGATCCTTGCGGCTACCACAGAGAATCGTGGCGGTCACGTTAGCCTTCGGGGAGGAAGGGCGCTGGCCATAGGTTTCACGGAGGTTGGCTTTTGCTATCCCGCCTGCTGTGCCCCAGCGCTTCAAGGTCTGACCTTCGACGCGCCTGCCGGAAGCCAAATCGGAGTCGTCGGGACGAGCGGCGCTGGGAAGAGCACGATGATGTCTCTGCTTCTTCGGCTTCACGACCCGACGACAGGTAGGATTTCTCTCGATGGCGTGGAAATTCGCGACTATGACCTGAGAAGCCTCCGGCGGGGAGTCGGCATGGTTCCGCAGGATTGCCTACTTCTTGCTGGCTCGATCATGGAGAATGTTCGTTTTGGAAACCTCGGGGCCACGGAGAGGGAGGTGTTGGACTGCTGTCGCATCGCCGCTGTCCATGAATTTGCCGCGGACTTGCCGGAAGGCAATCACTCTGACGTGGGGGATCGGGGCGGCAAGCTCTCGGACGGGCAGCGCCAGAGGGTTGGCATCGCTCGCGCGCTCCTGGCTAGGCCGGCGATCTTGATCCTGGATGAAGCAACGGCAGCGCTGGACCCGGAGCTGGAACAGCGTGTGCTAACGGGCTTAGCGGCCGTACACCCGATGACGACTTTCCTGGTCACCCATCGAGTGCAAGCCGTCTCGAGCTGCTCTCTCATCCTGGTGCTCGACCAGGGAAGGCTGGTGGCAAGTGGAACGCATGGCGACCTGATCAAGTCTTGCCCACTCTATCTGCGAATGACCAGGCGCCGCGACTCTGCCCGCGGTGACTTTCTCGCGGCCGGTCAACAGGCGGAGCTTCGGGAGGTCTCGCACCGATGACCAGTAGCCCGAAAACTCTGGAAGCTCCTCCTCACGTCACCGGAACGCTCGTTGAGGGCGACTATATTCTGGTAGATCTTCAAATGGGCTGCTATTTCGCTCTTGACAGTGTAGGCTCAGTCGTCTGGAGCTCGATCGTCGAAGGGCGGTCAGTAGACGAAACTATTGACCGAGTATCTTGGGAATTCAACGTGAGTCCTGGTCAGGCCCGGAAAGATATTCTGGGATTTCTAGACCTCCTTCTGGCTAAGGAACTGCTCCGAGTGGCGAAATAGCAGGGATTTCTACAAGTTTAGAAGCGCCTGCTGTAGACTACAAACGAGGCCAGGTGTCGAAGCCTTCACTCCACCCGCAAGGAATTCGCCGGATCGAGCTTCGCAGCGGTTCGCGCAGGCCAATATGCGGCCAAGGCAGCGGATGCGACGAGAACGGCAGCAGTCGTGACAACTACCAGAGGATCCCACGTCTTTACACCGTAAAGGAAACCAGATAGCAGGCGCGCGCATGTCAGGCCTCCGGCGAAGCCGAGAAGAAGCCCGAGAAGAACGGGTTTCGCAACCTCGGCCAGAACGAGCCCCTCGATGCCTTGCCGAGTCGCGCCAAGGGCAATACGGACCCCCAGCTCTCTACGTCTACGCGCTGCCAGGAGAGAGACGATACCGAAGGTGCCCGTCGTACCGAGAACAACCGCCAGAAGGCTCAGACCAGAAAAGAGCGTCGCGAGAGCGTCCTGGAGCCATGTCCTACGCCCGAGAATTGCCTCAAGGCGTCGGGTGTCAAAACAAGCCACTCCTGGGTTCAGGCGCGTAGCTTCCGAACACATTGTTGAAGCAGGCAACGAGAAGTTTGGGCGCGTCCTCACGACGATCTCCATCGACTTCCTGGGGTCTTGGCGCAAGGGCGTGAAGATGGCTGGCGCCGATTGCTCTTCGCCTGGCTGAGTCATCAGGTAGTCTGAAACAACTCCAACGACCGTCCGTGCGCGCGCCGACGGTGCAGAATCGGAAAACCTCAGGCGAGTACCCAGAGCCTCAGGTCCCAGGTACCGCCTGGCGAACTGGCGGCTGACGACGACTTCCGGTGCTCCAGAGGCTCTCTCGGCCGGGCGGAAATCTCGTCCTTGGAGAACCTTGACGCCAAGGGTCTCGAAGAGCCCGGGACTTATGACAAGCCAGCGAACGTGAACCGGCTGAGCCTGGTCGGCGACCATTACGTCGCGCCAAAACGAGCCCTCGGTTGGAAGGGAGCTCACATAGGCAGCGGACTTTACACCCGGAAGGCTCTCCAGCTTTCGGGACAGGTTGGTGAAGTAGTGCCGGCTGGCTGCTTGCGTTTCGAGGTGCGGAGCCTGGACCGTCGAGACCTTCGCTCCAAGGACACCGCCTCCCTCAACTCCGACGTCGATCTCCCGGAGATGGGCAACGCTGTGGAGCAGTAGCCCCGTTGCAAAAAGAACTCCCGTTGCCAAGGCGAGCTCCAAGGTCAAGAGCAGGCGGCTTCCGTGCGCGGGAGCATTACTCCCCAGCTCTAGTGCACCAGATCTCAGAGCATCGCCCGGGCCGGCGCTTCCGTGATAAGAAGTAGAGAAGGCAGAAGCGAGGAGCGTCGTGCCGGCTGCCGCAAGGACCACGAAGACGGCGACGCGAGCGTCGAGTCTCACATCGATCAAAGGAGCTCGGAGAACCTCGCCAGGTGCCATGAAATGATTGAACGCAGTCACCCCCAAGTAGGTGAGGGGCAAGCTCAGGAAAGCTCCAAATAGTGCAAGCGTCAGGGTCTCGAAGATCCTCGTCAGAAAGAGTGTCATTCGGCTGGCCCCAAGCGCCAGCTTGATCGCGAGGATCCTGCGCTCTGTCAACCCTTTGGTGAAGATGAGGTGAGCCGCGTTCCCACTGGCGAGGGCAAGAACGGCACCGATGGCCAGCACCATCGGCAAGAGCATGGCCCGCAATCGCGGATCGGTGTGTGCGCGCACGAAGGGCTCGACGACAACCGCGGAACCGTGACCTGTCGAGCTGCCTTGAGCCTCGTAGTTCGATGTGATCGTAGTGAGCTCGCTCTGGGCTGACACAGCTGATGCCCCATGGGCGAGGCGACATACGACCGATACTGATAGACCGAGGGTCTCTTTCGATGGCGCCTCGTCGAGGCCCATTTCCAACCAGATGTCCTGTCCCGACGGGAAGTCGAATCCCTCAGGAAGCACACCCGCAACCGTTGCCGATTGGCCATTTACTGTCAAGAGCTGGCCAATTACCGAGGGAGCCGAGTCGAAGTCCCGAACCCAGGCTCGGTGGCTTAGCAGAGCGACTTGGAGGGTCTCTTGATCACTCGCCCCAATGCCCGCGCCCAGCACCGGCTGGATCCGCAAGACCTTCAGGAAGTCCCTGGTCACGAGGGCCGCCGGATAGACGGCAGTTCGTCCGTCTGCACCGGTTACAAACGCTCGGTACTCGGAGTATGCCGCGAGGCTCTCCAGAGAAGCACTGGTTTTCTGCCAGCGAAGGAACAGACCCAGCGTAGGGCCCCGGGAGTCACCGGTGCCCAACTCTGTCACTCGCGGTGAGACCAACCGATCGGCATCGGTGAAGGGAAGCTTCTGGAGGATAGTCCCTGCCAGAACGCTGAATGCGACCGCCGTGGCGCCGATGCCAAGCCCGAGTGTCACCACGATCAGCGTGCAGTAAGACCGGTCAGTCCGCCACAAGCGGACACCCCGCACGAAACCTTCTCGTATAGAGCTCAGAACCGTTCTGGCGAGCAAGCCCATCGGCACGTGCGTACGCGGCGTCAAGCGGCTGCATGCCGCTTCGCGGCTGAATCGAGATCCGATCCAGGCCGCTCCACGGCTTTCATCATAGCGCCGCTTCACTCAGATGACCAGCGACTAATGATATCTCGAACCGCCGTGGCCGGTGTCAATCCGGTAGGATCCCCGCGACCCGACCCACCGCCGTGCGAGGCAGCCCTCTTCTGCTGGCCCTCCTCAACTCGTTCGCCTTCGACTTTGTCGGGCGGCAGAAAATCCACGGCCAGACCATCAACCTCTTCATCCTGCAGCAGCTTCCTGTACTTGATCCCGCGGCGTTCGATGAGAGCCTGGGCGGCCGCCCGATCGGCGACCTCGTCCGCGAGCAGGTTCCCCCGCCTCTCCTCCAGTGGCGTGGACCTCGAGCCCATGGCCCGCGACCTCGGCTACGAGGGCGAGCCCTTCCCCTGGGACGAGAAGGATCGCCGCCATCGCAAGGCCTGCCCGGACGCGCTCTTCTTCCGCCTCTACGGCATCGGCCGGGATGACGCGGCCTACGCGCCCTAGGTCAGTTCCTTCTCGTCCGCGAGGACGATGAGAAGGCCCACGGCCGCTACCTGACCCGCGACTTGGCCCTCGCCCATATGAACGCAGTGGCGGCGGGGGACCAGGAGACGCAGGTGTCGGCCTGAAGCCGTGGAGGATCGCACCTCGGGGTTTGACACTCCTCTAAAGAATCGGTGTGGTGGCGGCATTGAAACGCGGAGCGACCGTTTCCGCCGAACCGCGAAGGGCCCTGGGCGAGTTCGCACCTCACCCGGGCCTGACCCACAAAGGAGAAGAGGCTCCAATGCAGACCGAGACGAAGCGTAGCACCCCGTCCTCACCACTCAGGATCACCCCCCCACTCCCGACCGCTCGGCCGAATCCGCCGAACACCGCCGCGCCACCCCGTCGCCCGTCGCGGCCGCGGGACCCGAGCCGGCCCGGCCTCCATCCGAGGTGGAGCTGAACGCCTTCTCGGCGCTCTTCCTGGAGCCCGCCCGGCGGCTCGAGGCACCGCCCTTTGAGCGCCAGGCACTCTACGCCGGCGATCACGACGTGGAGGAGGTCGCCGCCGGCAGCGGCAGCCTCTGGGCCGTCGTCCGCCGGGGCGACCCGGTCGCCGAGGGCGGCGAGGCCCTGGGTCACTTCATCCGCCGCCCCGACGCACTCCTCGCCGCCGCCACCTTCACAGCCCTGGCGACCCCGAACCGCCTCATTCTCAACCGCCACGCGAGGCGTCCCGCAGCCCGCCGCTACCTCGGCTACCCGATCCACGACGGCCGCCGCCACCGGGGCCACCTCACCCACCACGAGGAGGACTTCCCCCTCCTCTACCACGCGAACCGCACCCTCACAGCGAATTCGGAAGCCCTGGTCCTCACCCTCGCCTCCCTCGGCCCCGACCTCGCGAGAGCCGTGAGCCGTGAGCGCGCCCTCCTCCGCCGAGTCGCCTGATGGCCGGTGCCAACCCACCCCGGCCGCAGACGGTCCCACCCCGCCCCGGCCACGATCGGCCCTGGGCGATTTCTGCGCTGGCCGGCGGCTGATCCCCTACTTCCGCACGCGCACGCCCCGAAGCGGATCCCACGCCAGGAGCTTGTCGCTCCGGGGAAGCGGAGCCTCGGGGACCTCGCCCACCGCGACGCCGTACTTCCAGTCCGCCGGGCAGATGGCGACGTAGCGGGCGTAGCCGCCCAGCCCGCCCTGGAGCTTCGGGTAGCCGATCGTCACCAGGCAGCCGGTCTCCGGCACCTGGTCGAGGTGGGCCACGCCCTCGGCCTGGGTGTAGCCGTGGTGCATCAGCCAGTGCTCGCTCTCGAGGTTCGGCGTGTCGTCGGTGTCGAGCGGCTCGTGGCCGTGGAACAGGATGTGGCGCTTCCCCGTGGAGGAACTCGAGGGCCGCCAGCGAGACCCCCGGGAAGACCGGCCGCGTCGCGAGCGCGGGATCGGGCCAGTCCTTCGACCAGTCGGAGCGGACCATCACCACCGAGCCGGCGGGGATCCGGCCGTTCCTGGCCTCCCAGCGTTCGACGTCCGAGACCTGGAGGGCGTAGCCCGGGTCCTTCGCCACCTGGTCGACGATCGAGATCACCACCAGCGGCCGGACCGCGTAGGTCGCCGGCAGCTCGTCGATCGAGGGGTACTCGGGCGCCCAGTGGGCCGGCGGGTCGAGCTGCGTACCGAGCTGGTCGGTGGCGAAGTCGTAGTGGGTCGCCTCGAAGCCGTCGGTCGCATAGCGGTAGGGCTCGCCGGTCGCCGGGTTCACGGTCGGCCCGAAGTGCGACGGCCCGAAGCCCTTCCAGACCGGGATCGAGGGCGAGATCGTGTGGGTCAAGTCGATGTACTTGGCCCCCGCCAGCGCCTCGCCGTAGACCGGCCACAGACCGGGGCCGGCGGCAAGAAGCACGAGGACGAGCGCGACGGCGGCCGGCAGGGCCTGGACGTAGAGGATCTTGCGGCTGGCGGTCGCCGCTCCGAAGAGGCCGGCGACGAGCACGCAGGCGAGGAAGAACAGCTTGACGGCGGTGCCGGCCGGGCCCAGGACCAGCCCCCAGACGAGGCCGGCCGCCAGAAAGCCGTTGTAGAGCCCCTGGTTGGCGGCGAGGGTCTTCGAGGCCGCCGCGGCCTCCCGGGTCTGGCCGAAGGCACGCCGGCCCGCGGGTTTGTCCCACAGGAACATCTCGAGCACCAGGAAGTAGAGGTGCAGCAGGGCGACGAGGCCGACGACGACGTTGGCGAGCGCGGACATGGGGCCTCCTCGAGCGGGCAAGCGATCGGTCGATGGCGTGCGGAAGCCCGCCGACCTTACACCGGCCGCGCCGGCAGGCCGTCGAAGAACTCGACCACCCCGGACTCGAGCGAGTACTCGGCGCCGACCACCAGGAGGCCGTCGCGCTCGATCCGCTCCTCCAGGATCCGCGAGCCGTGGCGCAGGTGGTCCGCCGAGGCGCGGACGTTCGCCCGCACGGCGTGGTGGATCAGGGCATCGCGGTCCCGCCGGAGGTCGGTCTCGAGGAGCGTCTCGACCGAGGGCCGGATGCGCTCGACGATCGAGAGGAGGTTGGGCGAGCGGGTCTCGCTCGGGCGCTCGAGCTCGGCCAAGGTCGCCTGGACGGCGCCGCAGCCCGAGTGGCCCAGGACCACGACGAGCCGGGTGCCGAGCACGTGGGCGGCATACTCGACGCTCCCCACGAGCGACGGCGCCACGACGTTGCCGGCGACGCGGATCACGAACAGGTCGCCCAGGCCCTGGTCGAAGACGATCTCGGCCGGCACCCGGGAGTCCGCGCAGCCGAGGACGACGGCGAAGGGCTCCTGGCCGGCAACCAGCTCCCGTCGCGCGGCCGGGCCGGTGAGGAGGCTCCGGGTCGGCGAGCCGTCCACGAAGCGGCGGTTGCCTTCGCGCAGGCGTTCGAGCGCTTCGAGGGCGGGAATCACTGGGGACCGGCGATCGACGGTCGGGACGAGAGGGGCTCGGCTCGCCCGGGGCTCAGAGGGATTCCCAGATCGGTTCGAGGTCCAGAACGAAGCCGGCCAGCTCGGGGTCGCCGGCGACCGTCGCCGGGTTCTCGAGCACCTCCGCCTCCCGACCGGGCCGGTAGACGTGTACCCGGCGCGCCTGCGGATCGATCAGCCAGCCCAGCCGGGCGCCGTTGTCTCGGTACTCCTCCATCTTCGCCTGCAGGACGGCGAGGCGGTCGGACGGGGACTTGATCTCCACCACGAAGTCCGGGCACAGGGGCAGGAACTTCTCGCGTCGATCCGGGGAGATGTCGGCCAGGCGCGAGCGGAGCACCCACGAGGCATCCGGGGCTCGCATCGCCTGGTCGGGGAGAACGTAGCCGCCGGAGGAGTCCGTGACCACGCCGCGGCCATCTGCTCTTGCCCAGTCGCTCAAGGCCCTCACGACTTCCGCGCTTCTCCGGCTACTCGCCCAGCCCGCTGGCGTCATGACGATCAAGTCTCCCTTCGCGTCGCGCTCGATCCGGAAGCTCCGGGTTCCGAGCGCACAGCTCGAAGAGCTCGTCGTCCGTCCTGGGGACCACGCGCCCCAGGTCGAGGAGGAGCGGTTCAGGCTCGATGTGGACCGAGACGCCTCGCATGGCTACGAAGGAGGTTAGCACGGGGCCAGCTCGCCCCAGGCTCGGCGGCCGCCGCTCGGCGCAGGGAACTCCAGCATAGCCGTCGGAGTCTACTCGGGCATCACCACGTGAAGGAGATTCCGCGATGAGGCTTCGAACCCAAGGAATCACCGGCGAGATCCCGACGTCGTCGATGGCGGACGTGGCGTTTCTGCTGGTCATCTACTTCATGCTGACGGCGACCTTCACGGCCACGCGGGGTCTGGACCTCGGCCTCCCCCGCAATCCCGACCGCCCCCTCGAGATCCAGCCTGTGGAGTCGGTCCTCGTCGAGGTTCTGCCGACCGGCACACTCCGCGTCGACTCGCGCCCCCTCGACCTGGAGCACCTCATCGAGTACCTGCGCCCCCGCCTGGAGCAGAACCCAGAAAAGCCGGTGATCGTCAAGACCGACCCCGCGGCACCCTACGGCGCCATGGTCGCCGTCCTCGACGAGCTCCGCCAGGGCAAGGACCGCCTGAGCTTCGCTCACGACATCGTCGTGGCTCTGCCCACCGCGCGAGAGCAGGAGCAATGGTAGAGATGAGCGTCGCCCGCCCCCAGATCCCTCCACTTTGGATCCGGCTCCGCCGGCTCCTCCGGTCGGGATGACAAGCTGGGAGCGTCGGGGATCGAGCGTCCCGGAGCCCTCAATCGCAGAGTCCGACCCCGACCTCCAAGGTCTTTGTTGACGCGCAGGGCGCTGTCGCGGAGTCCGGCCCGCCCCTACTCCGCCGCCAGCGCCACCGCCGGGTCCACCCGCGTCGCCCGCCGCGCAGGGATCGCCGTCGCCGCCAGCACCACCAGCGTGAGCAACCCCGCCACCGCCAGGAACACCTCCGGATCGAGCGGCGTCACCCCGTAGAGCATCCCCGCCATCGCACGCGTCAGGAACACGGCCCCTACCAGCCCCGTCCCCAGCCCCACCGCCAGCACCCGCACCCCGTGGCCCAGCACCAGCCGGAACACCTCCCCGCTCGACGACCCCAGCGCCACCCGGACCCCCAGCTCCCGCGTGCGCTGCGCCACCGCGTAGGCCAGCACCCCGTAGATCCCCACCGCCGCCAAGAACAGCGCCACTCCCGCGAACACCGTCGCGAGCAGCATCGGCAGCCGCGTGTCGACCAGCGCCTGGCCGATCCGCTCGTCCATGGTCATCACGTCGTCGAGGGGCAGCTCCGGGTCGATTTCCCCCAGCGCTTGCCGGAGGCCCGGCACCAGCGCCTTCGGATCACCGTCGGTCCTCAGCGCAACGGTCAGGCTGCTCCGGGTGTCCTGGCTCACCGGGAAGTAGTAGGCGCCGTGGTTGCTCTCGCCGGCCAGGTCCGAGACCAGGATCTCGTCCACCACCCCAACCACCGTCAGCCACTCGATCTTCGAAGGGTCCTTCTCGAGCTGGGGCACGCTCTGGGAGATCCGCCCCCCGACCGGGTCGCGACCCGGCCAGTACTTCTCCGCCATCCAGCGGTCGACGATCGCCACCTTCTGCGAGTCTGCCGTGTCCCGCCGGTCGAACGGCCGGCCCTCGAGCACCTTGATCCCCAGGGTCTGGAAGTAACCGGGCGACACGATCCGCCGGAACGGCGCCCGCACCGATTCGCCCGGCTGCGGCTCGTAGCCCTCCACGGTGATCACGCTCGAGCTCGAGTCGTTGCCGAAAGGGATCGAGTCGGTGAGCCCCGCGTGCTCGACCCCCGGCAGCGCGCGTACCTCGTTCAGGAACCGCTCGGCGAAGACCCGCTGGTCCTTGTCCTCCTTGTAGCGGCTGTCGGGCAGAGACACGGTGGCGGTCAACACCCCTTCGGGCTGGAAGCCCGGGTCCACCGCCAGCAGCTTCTGGAAGCTCGCCAGCAGGAAGCCCGCGCCCACCAGGAGGACGAAGGCGAAGGCCACCTGCAGCGCGACCAGGGCGCTCCGGGCGACGACGGCCCGGCGCGAGGCACTTCCCGTTCGGCCCTCCTCGCGGAAGATCGAAGAGAGGTCGCTGCGGAACACCTGGACCACCGGGATCAGCCCGAAGACCGTGCCCAGCACGAGTGCTGTGGCGAGGGTGACCAGAAGCACCCCGCCGTCGACCCCGATCTCCGCGCCCCGCGGGATGTGCTCGGCACCTAGAGTGGCAAGCAGTCGCAGGCTCCAGTACCCGGCGAGGACGCCGAGGGCGCTCCCGACGAGGGTGAGCACCAGATTCTCCGTGATCAGCTGGCCGGCCAGCCGCCCCCGCCCCGCTCCCAGGGCGCAGCGCGTGGCGAGCTCCTTTCGGCGGGTGCTGGTGCGCACCAGGATCAGGTTCGCGATGTTGCCGCAGCCGATCAGCAGCACGAAGAGGGCGCCGCCCAGGAGCAGGGCGAGCTTCGGCCGGATGTCGCGGATCATGTCGTCGCGCCAGGGCTCGACGATCGTGTGGAAGCCGGCGTCGATCAGGAGCTGCTTGAACTGAGGGAAGCGCTCGAGGTTCCGGGCGTTCAGGGCGTCGATCTGGGACCGTGCCTGGGCCAGCGAGGCCCCCGGAGCCAGGCGGGCGATCATCTGCCAGGAGTTCGAGTGGCGGCGGTCGTCCGAGCGGTCCTCGGCGGTGAAGGCGGCCGGGACGACCAGCTTGGCGCGGGTGTCGGGCACCTCGAAGCCCCGGGGCAGGACTCCGATCACGGTGTAGGGCTCGCCGTCGAGGCGGAGGTCCTGGCCGAGGGCATCGTCGCGGCCCCCGAACAGCCGCTGCCACATGCCGTAGGTCAGGATCACCTTCTTGTCGTTGCCCACCTCGCCGTCCTCGGCGGTGAAGGCGCGCCCCCGGACCACCGAGACGCCGAGCACCTGGAAGATCGACGGCGTGGCGAGCAGAGTGCGCACCCGCTCGGGAGTGTCGCCGTGGTGGAGGGCCGGCCCCCGGGTGCGCAACAGCGCCACGCTCTCGAAGGCCGGCACCTCCTGCTTGCGGTCGTAGTAGTCCGGCACGCCGTTCGAGGCCCGCTCGACGCCGGCCCCCGGGTAGCTGTTGTTGAGGATCACCAGCCGATCGGAGGCTCCGGAACGGGAGGGGATCGAGGACCACCGAACGGAAGACGCTGAAGGTGGCCACCGCCGCGCCCATGCAAAGCGTCAGCGTGAGGAGCACGGTGAAGGTGAAGGCGCGGCCGCGCACCAGGGTGCGGAAGGCGTGGCGGAGGTCCCGGCCCAGAAGCTCGGGACGGATGCGGTCGCGGCGCGGTGCTCGGTCGGTCATCGGCGGTCTCCTTGCCCGGCGGCCCTCCAGGCGAGCCGCTTCACCCGCTCCAACGTGCCGGTGGGCCCGTAGGTTTCAGGGCCGCGGGCCGGCGCACCGGCCCGGCCGCGCTCAGGAGTCGCGCAGGGCGATCGCCGGGTCGACGGCGGCGGCGTGGCGGGCCGGGCGGTAGCAGGCGGCGAACGCGATCGCCAGGAGCAGGACCGAGACCGTCGCCAGGGTGGCGGGGTCCCAGGGCGCGACGCCGAAGAGCAGCGAGCTGGCCAGCCGGCCGAGGCCCAGGGCGCCCACCGCCCCCAGGGCCACGCCGACGAGGGTCAGGCCGACCCCCTCGCGCACCACCAGGCGGAGCACCTCCCCGGGCGCCGCGCCGAGCACCATGCGGGTGCCGATCTCGCGCCGCCGCTGCTCGACCGAGAAGGCGAGGACGCCGTAGACCCCCACCGCCGCCAGCACCAGGGCCAGCGCGCCGAAGGCGACCAGCAGCACCATCGAGAGCCGCTGGGTGAGCAGGCTCTCGGCGAGCTGCCCGCGCATGGTGGTGACACCGTAGACCGGCTGCTCCGGGTCGATCGCGCGGATCGCGCCGAGCAGCGGGTCGGACAGGGTCTGCGGGTCGCCGGCGGTGTGCAGGACGAAGGTCATGGAGGACTGCGGCATCTGGCGATAGGAGACGTAGATCGTCTCCTTCTCGACCGGGTGCTCGAGGTCGCTCACCTTGACCGGCGCCACCACGCCGACGATCGGGAACCACGGCCCGTCCGAGCCGCTCCGGCTCAGCCGGCCGGCCAGCGGGTCCTTGCCCTGGAAGTACTTCTCGACCAGGCGCTCGTCGACCACCGCGACGGTCGGAGAGTCCGCGCGATCGAAGCGGGTGAAGCCGCGGCCGGCGAGAACCGGGATCCCCATCGCGGCGAAGTAGCCGTCGTCGACCACCCGGATCAGGGCGTGGGGCGCCGACTCGCCGTCGCCCGGCGTGTAGCCCTCGATCGCGTAGGAGCCGGAGGACGAGCGGCCCGAGAACGGAGCGGTGCTGACCAGTCCGGCCGACTCGACCCCGGGCAGGGCGCGCAGCCGCTCGAGCGCGCGGTCGAAGAAGCCGACGACCTGCTGCGGCTCGCCGTAGCGCGCCTCGGGCAGGTCGACCTGGGCGAGCAGCAGGTGGTCCGGCCGGAAGCCGGGGCTCTCGTGGGAGAGGGCGGAGAGGGTCCGGACCAGGAGACCCGCACCGGCGAGCAGCACCAGCGCGATCGCCACCTCGGCGACCACCAGGACCTTCCTCACCCGGGTCGTCCGCCGCCCGCCGCCGGCGCCGCGGCCCTCCTCCTTGAGCGCGCCGGCGGGGTCGCTCCGCCAGACCGAGACCACCGGGAAGAGGCCGAAGAGAAGGGCGGTCACGAGGGCCAGGCCGAGCGTGAACCCGAGGACCGGCGCGTCGAGGCCCACGTGGAGGCCGGCCAGCCGCTCGGCGAGGCCGAGGCCGGAGAGGAGCTTCACCCCGGCCGCGCCGAGGCCGATCCCCGCGGCGGCGCCCACCGCGGCCAGCAGCAGGCTCTCGAGCAGGAGCTGACGGGCGATCCGGCCCATGCCGGCGCCCAGCGCCGTGCGCACGGCGAGCTCCTTGTGACGCGCCGAGATCCGCGCGAGCAGCAGGTTGGCGACGTTGAAGCAGGCGATCAGGAGCACCAGGCCGACCACCCCCTGGAGCAGCAACAACATCGGCCGGAGGCTCCCGAAGCGGTCCTCGCGCAGGTCGACCGCCACCCCGCCGAAACCCGAGGACTTCCAGAACTTGGCGTTGTCCGGGAAGCGTTCGAGGTTCCTCCGGTGGATGGCGTCGATCTGCTCCTGGGCCAGGGCGATCGAAGCGCCCGGAGCGAGGCGGGCGACCATCGAGGAGGACTCGTAGCCGCGCGAGTCGTCGGAGCGCTGCTCCGGGGTCGGGGCGAAGGGGAGCCAGGCCTCGACCCGGGGGATGGGAAACTCGAAGCCGGCGGGCATCACCCCGAGCACCCGGAAGGGCTTGCCGTCGAGCCGGACGTCGCGCCCCACGATCCCCGGGTCGGCCGCAAAGTCGCGGCGCCAGAGGCGGTCGGAGAGCACCACCACCTGCTCGTGACCCGGCTGGTCCTCGTCCGCGCCGAACACCCGGCCGAGCGCGGCGTGGGCGCCGAGCAGCGGGAAGAGCGAGGCGCTGGAGCGGACGGCGATCACCCGCTCGGGGCTGCCTTCCGTGCTCTCGCCCGACGCGAGGTTGAGGCTCTCGTAGGTGTAGAGCGCGCTCTCCTCGAAGGCGGAGACGCCCTCGCGGCGGTCGAAGTAGTCCGGCACCGAGACCGAGGCCTGGTCGAGCCCCATCTTGGGATAGGTGTTCCAGACCTGGACCAGCCGGTCGGCGTCGGGGTACGGCAGCGGCGCGAGCAGCACCGCGTCGACGACGCTGAAGATGGCGGTGTTGGCGCCGATCCCCAGCGCGAGGGTCAGGACGGCGAGCCCGGTCACCGCCTTGTGGCGGACCAGCGAGCGGGCGGCGTGGCGAAGGTCGCGGACGAGATCGGCGAGCATGGGCCCCTCCTCGAGTTGCCTACACCTACTCGCGCAGGGCCGGAATTGTTACGCGACGGGTCTCGTCCGCCCGCCGCGGGCTCTCAGGCGAGGCCGGCCGGCCCCCGCCGCCGTGGCCGAGCCGATCCTCGACGTTGTCGCCGAAGATCCAGAGAAACAGCATGTTGCCCCCGATGTGGGCGAAGCCGCCGTGGAGGAACATCGAGAGCAGGGCGCCTGCGAGCTGGAGGTCGCCTCCCGGATAGGGTCCGGCCCCGAACATCCGCGCCGGCACGAAGGCCGAGGCCATCATGAACTGCTCGAGGCGCGGCCCGAGCGCGAGCTCGTAGGCGAACACGGCGACGTTCGCGGCGATCAACGCCACCGTGACCAGCGGCTTCGTCCGGCTCGGGTTTTCGTCGCGCAGCGGCAGCATGGGGCTCGGCCGCGGAGACTAGCAGCCGCCGGCCGGAGCCCTCACGCTTCCGCGGTAAGGGTGCGGCCCCCGCGCGGCTACTTCGCCGCCCAGGCGATCACCAGACCGGCCAGGAGGCTGCCGATCACCATGTCGAGGATCGCCACCACCGTGTAGCCGGTGGCGAAGCCGAACCAGTTCCAGGGCGGCAGGTAGCAGAGCCACCCCGCGACCAGGCCGAAGACCGTGACGAAGAGGACCCGCCGGCCGTAGGAGAGACCCGTCGCCTGGAGCAGCAGCCAGGTCACGAGCAGGGCGCCGACGATCTGGATCACGATCGAGCGGACGATCGGCGGCCCCATCGAGGGCATCCCGCGATCGTCGATCGACACGAAGACCAAGGGCCCCTGGGCCATCTTCTCCTGGCCGGCGGCCGACTGGTCGCCCTCGGGCGGGTAGATGTAGATCCCGCGCCCCTGGGTGTTGGCGGTGAGCGTCGAGACGACCGCGTCCTGATCGGCGAACGACCCCATCGTCGCGACGTGCCACGGCAGGAGCGTCCACGACAGGAACCCCCACACGAAGTAGACCAGACCGCCGAGAACGGCTCCGAGGATCAGCTTCTTGGCCATCCTGAGACCTCCCCTTTCCGGTGGCGCCGGACGCGGCGATCCGGTGGCGCGGGCTCCCTCCCGCGGGGGGCGTCCGCCCGTCCGGTCGAACCTCTTCGCAGCCCGGCTAGGTAGGGCGACTATACGAGCTTTTTTTACTTCCGGTGCGAAGGCCGCTCAGGAGCCTTCGGCCAAGGCGAGGTAGATCGCCTCCTCGCGCGACGCCAGGGTGCGCGCCGCGAGGCCCAGCAGGAAACGCGCGGCGACCAGCGCGAGCGCGGCCCAGGCCAGCTCGACACCGGTCGCCAGCCACAGGCGCCGGGTGACGACGAAGGCGAGGAGGCCCGGACCGACGGCGATCGGCACAGCGAAGGCGGTCGCGAAGAGCCCGGCGAGGCCGGCCAGCTGGTTGGGCTGCGCCTGCTTGCCCAGGCGCCCGAGGTCGACCGCTTTGGGGAAGAACATCGAGATCCAGGCATGGAGCGGCGCGAGGAGCGCGGAGAGGGCGACGCCGGCGAGGAGGATGGCGGGCCAAAAGGGCAAGGCCGCCGGCTCGAGGGTCATCACCACGCCGCTCGCGAGGAGCGCCAGGCCGGTGGTCAAGAGCCCCTCGGCCGCCGCCTTGCCGAGCACCAGGTCGCGCCGGGAGAGGGGGGAGACGAGGGCGAGAGAAAAGCCCGCCCCGTCGACTGCGAAGAGGTTGAGCGACAGGGACTGGAGCGAGAGGTGGGCGAGCACCGTGCTACCCAGAGCGAGGACGGCGCCCAGCCCGAGACCGAAGCGCTCGAGCCCCGCGATCCGGCTGGTGGAGCTCCGGAGCATGAAGGTCACGGCGAGGATCGCGATCGGCGAGGTCACCAGGCTGAGCCGGCCGGGCAGGGTGCGCAGGTAGGTGCGCACCTGGGCCCAGGCGACGACCTCGGCGCCCGGCCCGAGACCGGGCAGACGGAAGGGGTGCACAGCGGCCCGCGAGCCGGCGCGGGCCGAGGCGCTCGCCGGCGACGCCAGGAGGCGCCGCCAGAGGCCGTAGGAGACCCGGAAGGTGACGAGGGCGATGAGCGCCAGGGCGAGAAGCGAGGCGAGGGCGGCGCCGGGCCGGCCGGCGGAGCCCCGGGCCACCGAGCGCGCGTAGGCCTCCGAAGGCAGGAACTGGAGCCAGACCGGGAAGCGCTCGAGCGCCGAGAGGCTGTCGCCCGGCGGGGTCTTGCGAGCGGCCGGCGCGGCGCGCCCCGGAGCGGATACCGCGCCCGGTCCGGCCGCCGGCGCCTCCGGGGCCGGCGACTGCACCGCCTCGGAGGCCGCCGGAGCACCTCGCTGGCGCCGCCCGTGGTGGCGGCTCTGCTGGAGCCCGGGCATCATCGCCCCGATCACCCAGAGGCACATGAAGACGAGGAGCACCCACTCGGCGCGCCGCCGGTCGCGCAGCAGCAGCTCGAGCCCGAACGAGGCGACCGACGAGAGCAGCGTCAGGACGAGGAGGAGCAGGGCGCCCGCCACGAGCGCCACCAGGCCGCCGAGCCCGGCCGTGACGGTCACCGCGAGGCCCAGGACGCCGAGCGCCGGCACGATCAGGAGCAGCCAGGGGTCGGCGAGGTGCGCACCGACCTCGAGGGCGTGGAGGCGGCGCGGGGCGATCGGCAGCAGGAGCAGCCGCGTCCGCCCGTAGGTGCCGCGGTTCATCGCCTGGAAAGCGGGGAAGACGAAGAGCGCCAGGGTGAAGATCCCGAGCCCGACGCGCAGCACCAGGAGCACCGCCGTGCGCGCGTCGCCGCCGCGCGCCAGCGCGATCCCGGCGAAGGCGGCGCCGACGGACAGGCCGAGGGCACCGAACAGCGCCATCGACCAGAGGACGACCTTGCCGGCGAGCTCGCCGACCGCGGCCAGCCGCTGGAGCGCGCCCCGCCGCCCGCGCCCGAGGCTGTTCGCCGTCTGGCGCCAGCGCAGCCAGGCGAAGGCCGCGAGCTGGCGGCCGAGCGAGGCCGGCCCGCCGGCGCCGCCCGGCCTCAGGCTCCCCAGCCATTCGAGCGAGCCTTCCGGCCGGTCGCGGGCGCCCACCACCCCGAGGAAGATCTCCTCCAGGCTCTCGCCGGCCGCCGCGCCGGCCCGCAGCTCGGCGATCGCTCCCTGGGCCACCAGGCGGCCCTTGTGGATGATGCCGACGTGGTCGGCCAGGCGCTCGACGATCTCGAGGACGTGCGAGGTGAGGAAGATGGTGCCGCCGCGTTCGACGAAGTCGTGGAGCAGGCGCCGGATCTGGCGCGAGGACAGGGCGTCGATCCCCTCGAACGGCTCGTCGAGGAAGAGCAGATGGGGAGCGGGGAGGAAGGCCGCGGCGAGCGAGAGCTTCTTCTTCATGCCGTGGGAGTAGTCCGCCACCAGGGTGCCGGCGTCGCCGGCCAGACCGAGCAGGTCGAGGAGCTCGCCGGTGCGCTGGTCGAGGACCGCGTCGGCGAGGCCGTGGACGCGGCCGACGAAGGCGAGGTTCTCGCCGCCCGAGAGCCGCTCGAAGAGCGCCAGGTCCTCGGGCACCACGCCGACCTGGCGCTTGACCGCCACCGGGTCGGCGAGCGGGTCGATCCCCAGGATCCGGAGCGTCCCCGCCGAGGGCCGAAGCAGCCCGGTCAGGCACTTGATGGTCGTCGACTTGCCGGCGCCGTTCGGTCCCAGGAAGCCGTAGAAACTCCCCCGCGGCACGCGCAGGTCGATCCGGTCGACGGCGGTGAAGTCGCCGAAGGTGCGGCTCAGGCCCCGGGTCTCGAGGGCGAGCTCGGGGGTCGGTTCTGGCGCTCTGGAGGCGTCGCTCATCTCGGAATGACGGGTGCAAACGTTAACATGCCGCCATGGACGAACCGCTCACCCTGGCCTTCGAGACCTTCTGGAGCTGGATCGTGTCCCACCCCAACTGCATCCTCCGGGCGGGCACGCCGGAGGCGGTGATCTACGACGACGAGGACCTCCACTGGCACTTCGCGAGCGAGGGCCCGCAGGCCCTGGTGGTGCAGGTGATCCGCGGCAAGCGGCTGATCGGCGAGCTGTGGATCGAGCCCGAGCAGGTGACCTACGTCCAGGGCTCGGCCGGAGAGCGCGAGGACGAGTTCGTGTTCGAGCTCGTCTCGGAGGCCGAGGGCGAGCAGGTCGCGAGCTGGTTCTTCGTCTTGACCCACGCCTACGAGCCCCAGGAGCCGACCCACCCGCCGTCCTCCCGGCTGCAGGTCCATTGAGCGATCGGACCGAACGTAGAATCCCCGCGATGCCAGCCGACCACAACGCCTACCAGCGCTCCTACTTCGCCCGGCCGGAGCGGACGCTGGCCCGCATGGGCCCGGTCGAGAGCCGCTACGTCCTGCGCCACCTCGACCGGGTGGTCGACACCCTGGCTCTGCCCGCCGGAGCCCGGATCCTCGAGCTCGGCGCCGGCATGGGCCGCTTCTCGCTGCCGCTCGCCAGGCGCGGTTTCCGGGTGACCGCGGTCGACCTCTCGGCGCAGCTCCTGGCGGCGCTCGCCGCCGCCGATCCCGAGGGCCGCGTCGAGACCCTGTGCTGGGACGCCTGCGCGGTCGACAGGGCGGCGGCCGGCCCGTTCGACGGCGCCGCCGGCTTCTTCTTCCTCCACCACCTCTCCGACCTGGGCGCGCTCGCCGCGAGCCTCGCCCGCGTGCTGGCGCCCGGCGCCCGGGTCGCCTTCGCGGAGCCCAACGCCTTCAACCCGTCGTTCTACGCCCAGATCGTTCTCACCCCGGGGATGACCTGGCGGGGCGACCGCGGGGTCGCGCGGATGCGGCCCGGCGTGCTGCGGCCCGCCTTCGAGGCGGCCGGCTTCGGCGACTTCAGGATCGACCGCTACGGCCTCTTCCCCCCGGTCCTCGCCAACACCCGCGCCGGCGCCCGGATCGAAGGAGCTCTCGAGCGGCTCCGCCCCCTCGGCCCGGTCCTCGCCTTCCAGACCCTCTCCGCCTCCTTCCGTGGCTGAAGCCGTGGCCCTGGAGCTCGACCAAGGGCGCCCGGGCGCGGCCGCGCCCCGCCGCGGCTGGACCTGCCCGGACTGCGCCCGGTCGCTGGCCATGGCCCAAGAGGGGGCGCGCTGCCCGGGCTGCGGTTTCCGGGCCGAGCGCCGCGACGGCATCTGGTGGTTCGCGCCCGGGTTCGAGCCCGCCGGGTTCCCGGCCGCGCGCCGCGAGCACCTGGAAGGCCTCGAAGCCGACCACTTCTGGTTCCCCGCCCGCCGGCGGCTCCTCGCCTCGCTGATCGACCGCTTCGTGCCCGACCCCGCCGGCGCCGAGGCGGTCGAGCTCGGGTGCGGCAGCGCGGGGCTGCTCGCCGAGCTCGCCCGGCGCTTCGCCGGCGTGGTCGGAGTCGACGCCTACGGCGCCTCGCTCGCGGCGGCGCACCGGGCGGCCCCGGCGGCCGAGCTGGTGCAGGCCGACCTCGGCCGCCTGCCGATCGCGCCCGGACGCTTCCGGCTCGCCGTCGCCCTCGACGTGCTCGAGCACGGGGCGCCGGCGCCCCTGCTCGCGGCGGCCGCGCGCGCCGTCGAGCCCGGTGGCTGGCTGCTCGTCTCCGTGCCCGCCCACCCGGCGCTCTGGAGCGAGCTCGACGAAGCGGCCGGACACCGCTGCCGCTACACCTTCGCCGGCCTGCGACGGGAGCTCGAGGCGGCCGGCTGGCGGCCGGTCCACCGCACCCACTATCAGTTCCTCCTGCTGCCGCTCGTCTGGCTCTCGCGGCGCGCTCCGGTCGCCCGCCTGCGCCGGCTCGAGCGGCGCCCGCCGCGGCTCGCCGCCCGGGTGCTCGGAGCGGTCGACGCGCTCGAGGTGCGGGCCCTCTCCCGGGCGCGCCTGCCCTGGGGCTCGTCGCTCGTCGTCCTGGCCCGGAAGGCCGCATGACGCCGCGCCCGTTCCTCGACCCGATCCTCTTCGCCCACGGCCCGGAGCTGGTGCGGACGGCCCTCGCGGCCGGGATCGGCTCGTTCATCGTCGACTGGGAGTGGCGCGACAAGGAGCGGCGCCAGCGGGGAGCCGACACCGAGATCAACCGCGACACGGTCGAGGACCTGGCTCGCCTCTCGGCGCTCGGCGCCGAGCGCCGGCTCTGCCGGATCAACCGGCTCGGCCCCTGGACCGCCCGCGAGGTCGACGACGCGCTCGCCGCCGGCGCCACCGACCTGCTGCTGCCCATGGTCGAGGCGCCGGCGGAGGTCGAGGAGCTGCTCGAGCGCTGCGCCGGCCGCTGCCGGACGGGGATCCTGGTCGAGACCGTGCGCGGTGTGGAGGCGGCGGCCGAGCTCGCCGCCCTCCCGCTCGACCGCGTCTACGTAGGGCTCAACGACCTGGCGATCAGCCGGGGCTCGGAGTGCCTTTTCGAGGCGGTGGCCGACGGGACCGTCGAGCGCCTCTCGCACACCTTCGCCGGCACCCGCTTCGGCTTCGGCGGCCTGACCGTGGCCGACGGCGGCCGGCCGCTTCCCAGCCGGTTGCTGATGGCCGAGATGGTGCGGCTGGGGTGCGCCTTCACGTTCCTGCGCCGGTCCTTCCGGCGCGACACCGCCGGCCGCGACATGGCGCGCGAGCTCGCCCGCATGCGCTCGCTCTGGGAGGATCTCGCCGGGCGGGACGAGGACGAGGTCGAGCGGGACCGGGCGGCCCTGGTGGCGCGGGTCGAAACCGAGGTCGAGTGCCCCCGCGCGGGGGCCTCGTGACCCCACCGGCCCCGGCGCCCGGCGCCCCCTGTCTGGTGACCGGCGCCGGAGGCTTCGTCGGGGTCAACCTGTGCCGGGTCCTGGCCGGCTCAGGGGCCTCGTCGCCCGGGGCGGCGGCGCCCGAGGTCCACGGCACCGTCCGGCCCGGCGGCAGATCCTGGCGCCTCGCCGCCCTGGAGAGCGCCGCCCGCGTGCACCCGGTCGACCTCCGGGACGCGAGCGCCGTCCGGCGACTGGTCCGGGAGGTCCGGCCCCGCTTCGTGTTCCACGCGGCCGCTCACCCGGCCTACCGCGACGGCACGCTCGCCGAGCGGGTGCTCGACGACGTCCTGGCGCTCGCCCACCTCGTCGACGCGCTGGCCGAGGCGCCGCTCGAGCGGCTGGTGGTCGTCGGCTCGTCGCTCGCCTACGGGCCGGGCGAGGCGGCGCACCGCGAGGACGATCCCTTGCGGCCGGCCTCGCTCCGCGGCGCGCTCCGGGCGGCGACCTCCGTCCTCGCCCTCGGCGCGGCGCGCGCCGGCGGTCTCCCCGTGGTCGAGCTTCGGGTGTTCTCGGTCTACGGGCCGTGGGAGCCCCTCCACCGCCTGGTGCCGCGGGCGATCCGGGCGGCCCTGGCCGGCGAGGAGCTGGCCCTGACGGCGCCGGACGTCCACCGCGGGCCGCGCCGCGACCTGGTGTTCGTGGACGACGTCGCCGAGGCCTGCCTGCGGGCGGCGACGGCGCCCGGCGTCTGCGGCCGGGCGATCAACGTCGGCACCGGCCGCGAGGTCGCGAACGACGAGGTGGTGCGCGCGGTGGAGCGCGCCGTGGGCCGCGCGATCGTCACCCGTCCCGGCGCCTACCCGCGCCACGGGACCGACGCGGAGCACTGGCGGGCGGACGTCTCCCGTGCCGCCGAGCTCCTGGGCTGGCGCCCGCGCCACTCCCTCGCCGAGGGGCTGGCGGTGACCGTCGACTGGCTGCGCGAGGGCCTGCGCGCCGGCGGCGAGGCATGGCTCCGCGAGGGCGAGCGCCGGTGAGCGCGCCGGAAGCCACGGCGGAGACCCCCTTCCTGAGCGTCGTGGTGCCGGTCTTCCGGACCGCCTGGGCCCTGCCGGAGCTCGCCCGCCGGCTGCGCGTCGTGGCCGCCGAGCGGGGCTGGAGCTACGAGCTGGTGGCGGTCGACGACGCCTCGCCGGACGGCGGCGCCGCGGCCGCCGCGCGCCTGGCGGCGGAGGACCCCGCGGTGCGCCCGCTGCCGCTGCCGGCCAACGCCGGCCAGCACCGGGCGGTCCTCGCCGGTCTCGCGGCCGCGCGGGGGCGCTGGGTGGCGGTCCTGGACGGCGACCTCCAGGACCCGCCGGAGGCGATCCCCCGCCTCCTCGAGCGGGCGGCCGAGGGCTACGACGCGGTGTTCGCGGCGCGGGTCGGGAGCTACCAGGAGAAGCGCCGGATGGCGACCTCGCGCCTGTTCAAGGCGCTCCTCGCCCGGCTGTGCGGCCTGCCGCGCGGCGCCGGCATGTGCTTCGTGGCCAGCCGCCGGCTGGTCGACCGCCTGGTCGCCTGGCACGACCCGGAGCCCTGGGTGGTGGCGATGATCGGGCTCGCCGGGCTGCCGGTCTCGGCGCTTCCCGTGGTCCGGGAGCGGCGGCCCCGGGGGCGCTCGGCCTACTCCGGCAGGAGGCGGCTCGAGGCAGGCTTGGCGGCCGTCCGCTTCGCCCTTCGCTGGCGGGGCCGCGCGCCGGGCGCCGACGGCGGAGACCCGCCGCCCCGGGTCTCGCCGCTGCGGGTGGGGGCCGGTGCGGCCCTCCTCGTCCCGCTCGCGACCGCGGTGATCTTCCTCGAGGGCCGCGGCCAGGCGCTCGACCTGGGCGACGAGGGCTTCCGCTACCTGCTGTCGCGGGCCTGGGCCGAGGGCGGCGACCTCCACCGCCTCTTCCACCTGCTCTACCCGGCCGGCCAGTACGCCTACTTCGGGCTCGCCCTGCGCCTGTCCGGCCCCGGCCTCGACGTGCTGCGCCTGGCCGGCGCGCTGCTCGGCGGCCTGGCGGTCGCGCTGCTCTTCGCCTCCGTGCGCCGCCTGGGGTCCCCGGCCGTCGCCTGGGCGGCGGCGGCCGCGATCGCCCTCTCGTGCGCCGCGACCTTCGCCACCGCCGCCTCGGCGCTGGTCTTCGCCCTCGCGCTCGACGTCGCGATCGCCTGGAGCCGGGACGCACCGGCCGTCCGGCCGGCGGCGGGCAAGCTGATCGCGATCGCCACCCTGGCGGGCTGGCTCGCCGACTGGCGCGAGGACTCGGCGGTCCTGGCGGCCGTCCTGGCGGTGATCGTGGTCGCGCTCCGGCGCCGGCCGCGCGAGCTCCTCACCCGGGCCGCCCCGGCGGCGCTCGCCGGCTTCGTGCCCTGGTTGGTCCTGGCCGCGCTGCGCGGCGAGACCGCCGGGCTCCTGGCCCACGTCGGTCATCGCCTCGCCTTCCTGGTCGCGCGCCTGGGCGCTCCCACCCATCCCGGCTGGCACCTGCGCCTCCAGCCGCCCGACTCGCCCCGGTCGCTCGCGATCGCCCTCTTCCCGCTGCTCGCCGTCCTGCCGCCGCTCGTCTACGCCGGCCTCCTGGCCGGCGAGGCCGTCCGCCGGCGACGTGGCCGCGGAGTCCGGCTCCCGGTCGCGGCGGCGGCCCTGGTCGGCGTCGCCTATCTGCCGCAGTTCCTCTGGGAGCGCCCGGACGTCACCCACCTGCGCGCGCACGTGCATCTCCTGATCGCGGTCGTGGCCGTCGCGGCGGCGAGCCTCGACCGCCGCCGCCTGCGCGGCCTCGGGGTCGCCGCCCTCGCCGGCCTCGCCCTCGCCGCGGCGGCGTACAAGATCCTCGAGAACCGCCGGAGCCCGACCGTCCTCTACCCGTGCTGCGAGGGGCGGCGGATCGGCGCCCGCGTGCCCGCGCCGCCGCCGCCCTGGGCGGGCCTCTCGTCCGCGGGCGGCCGATCGCTGGTGGTCCTCGGCTGGGGGCCCGGGTGGTACGTCGTCGAGGGGTTGCGCCCGGCGACCCGCTTCCTCTACACCGGCGAGCGCAACGCCCTCGATCCGGCCGCGCTCGCCGAGGTCCGGCGCGACCTCGAGCGCCCGGCCGTGCGCTGGGTGATCACGCGCGAGCCCGAGGCCCTGCCGCCGGACCTCCGCGAGGCCCTCGCGCGGGCCTTCCGCCAGACCGAGACCTGGAACGGCTGGCGCCTCTGGCAAAAGCAGCGAGCGCCGGACTGACCCGGACCTGGCCGACCGGGCGGCGGCGTCCCCCACTGGGATGGCAAGGGGATCGAGGGGTTGCGGGGGGGATCTGGTCAGATCGCCATCGCCGCGGCGAGATCGAGGAGGCCGAGGTCGAGCTCCTTCCTCCGGCCCGCGACCTCGACGAGGGGGGTGGCGAGGACGTCGCGGCCCTGGAGGCCCACCAGCACGCCGCCCTCGCCGCGGGCGAGCCGCTCGATCGCGGCCGCCCCGAGCCGGGTGCCGAGGAGCCGGTCGAAGACCCCGGGGGCGCCGCCGCGCTGAACGTGGCCGAGGATGGTCAGACGCAGCTCGAAGCCGAGCCGCCCACGGTGGGCCTGGAAGTATTCGGCGAGCGCCGTCGCGTTGTAGCGCGCGCCTTCGGCCACCACCACCAGGCCGTGGGGCTTGCCCCGGTCGTAGGCGGAGCGCAGGTCGCGGGCGACGTCCTCGGGGTCGCACGGCCGCTCCGGGAGCACGATCGACTCGGCACCACCCGCGATCCCCGACATCAGGGCCAGGTAGCCCGAGTCGCGCCCCATCACCTCCACCAGGAAGGCGCGCTGATGGGCCGAGGCGGTGACCTTCAGCCGGTCGATCGCCTCGAGGGCGACGTTGAGCGCGGTGTCGACGCCCAGGGTGATGTCGGCGCCGTAGATGTCGTTGTCGATGGTCGAGGCGATCCCGACGACGGGAAAGCCGTGCCCGGAGAGCGCGCGGGCGCCGGTCTGCGAGCCGTTGCCGCCGATCACCACCAGGCCGTCGATCCCGGCTCGGGCGAGCTGGCCCAGCGCCCGCTGCTGCCCCTCCTGCGTCTTGAACTCGCCGGTCCGGGAGCTGCCCAGGACCGTGCCGCCCTGCTGGATGATGCCGCCCACGTCCCGGGCGCCGAGCTCCGAGAGGTCGCCGGCCATGAGCCCGGCGAATCCGCGGCGCACCCCGTGAGCGCTCCAGCCGCGGGCGATCGCGCTGCGCACGACGGCGCGGATGGCGGCGTTCATCCCGGGGGCGTCTCCGCCGCTGGTGAGGACGCCGATCCGCTTCACCGGGAGATCACCTCGGCGGGGCGCCGGCGGGGGGTGGGCGGCGGTTCCGACATGGCGTCATCGTACCGTGCGGAGCCTGGATCCAAGGAGCCCTTGGGCCCCGAGGTCCGGATGCCGGAGGACGCGGTGCCGGGGTGGCCGAGCGCCCTGCCACCTGCGAGGAAGTTCCGGCGGGGATCTCGAGGACGGAGCGCTGAGCCCGGACAGACCGGGTCAGTCGGAGATCCCCGCCGGGGCGGGATGAGACTGCGGGACCTGTGGAGGTCGAGGGATGGGTCGAGGCGTGAGCCGGCCGGGCACCCGTCCGTGCGCCGGTCCGGTCCTCCAGATGGTGTTCGAATCCGGGGAGCACCACGGTTCGCTGGAGGGCGCCCGCGGCTCCCTGGAAGAGGCGCCGGAGCGCCCTTCGTAGCCCGAAAGCAACGAGGAATGCGAGGCACGGAGCGCGAGCGGTGTCCGGCGGCTGGCGCCGGACGGGTGAACTGTCGAGACGTGGCTCGCGACCGATCGGAACACTCCGTGCCTCCCCCGGACGACTGCTTGGGAACTGCTTCCATCATCGGCTCGCACGCTCCGCGGCTCCACCCTCCGGCGGGTGGTCTTTCGGCCGCCGGAGGGTGGGCGCCGGCCACCTTCGAGGGCAGGAGCGATCCGGGCTATCCTCGGGCCGCCGATGGAGACGCGGAGGCGAGAGGGCCGGGGGGAAGCGGCCGGCCGGGCCGGCGACCGGCGGGGGCTCTGGCTGCTCGCGGCACTCTGGGCCGGCTCGCTCCTCGCCGCCTCCCTCGCCGCGCCCGCGGTCTTCCGCGCCGTCCAGCTGTGGGCGGCCCGCGCTCCGGGCGGCCTCGCCGGTTACCTCGCCGACAAGGACTTCCCGCGCTACTTCGACCGGCTGCGCTGGCTCTTCGTGGTCGTCGGCTTGCCCTGGCTCTGCCGGCGCACCGGCCTCACGGGACGCCGGGCCCTGGGGCTGGTCGGGGGCCGGGCCGCCTGGCGCGCGGCGGCGGCCTGGTTCGCGGCCGGCGCCGGCATGGTCGCCCTGATCGCCGCCGGCCAGCTCGCGGGCGGCGTGGCTTCGGTGAAGGGCCCGGACGGGGCGGGCGCCGCGGCCGCGATCCTCGCCGTCGCCCTCGTCTCGGCGGCCCTCGTCGCCTTCTTCGAGGAGCTGGTCTTCCGCGGGGTCGTGTTCCAGCTCGCGAGGCGCTCCCTGGCCCTGCCCTGGGCGGTCGCCGCGGCTGCCCTGATCTTCGCCCTGGTCCACTTCCAGCGCCTGCCGGCCGACGCCTGGCCGCGCGGGGCGGAGGTCGGCGCCGCCTCCGGGCTGGCCGTCGCCTGGCGGAGCCTCGCCGCCCTGCCGGGGAACCTCGATCCGGCGGTCTTCACGGCGCTCGCCCTCGCGGGCACGATCCTCTGCCTGGTCTTCGTCCGCCACCGGACGCTGGTCGCGTCGATGGGCCTTCACGCGGGATGGGTGACGGCCGGCGGGCTCCACCGGCGGCTGCTGCAGGTCGACCCGCGCGCCTCGACCGCCCTCTGGGGCGGCCGCCACCTGATCGACGGGATCGCGCCGCTGGTCCTGCTCGCGGTGGTCGCGGCGCTCCTGGCCCGGGCCGAGGCGCGGAGGCGGCGGGCCGCCGGGTCGGCGGGCCGTGGGGCTCGCTGATCAGGGCTCGTCGGAAGCGGTGAGCCGCTTCCAGGCTTCGCGCGCCGCGCGGGTCCCGGCGCTCTCTGCCGCCCCGCCCAGCCCGGTGTACACCTGGACGCGCCCCTCGAAGCCCTGGGTCACGTAGACCCGGCCGGCGGCGTCGAGCGCGAGGTCGCTCGGGAAGTAGAGGTACCCTGGGGCGTTGCCGATGCCGTAGTGCTCGCCGGTGCAGCGGTTGCCGCTCGCTTCCCAGGTCTCCATCATCATCTTCTGCTGGTCGAGGATCACCACGGTGCCGGCCGCGTCGACCGCCGCCGCGTTGGGCGCCGCGAGCTCGCAGCGCGACGTGCCCCGGGCCCCCACCCAGCCGCGCCGCTCGCCGTCGAGGTCGAAGACCCAGACCTGGCCCTCCGACGGCACGGCGACCATCACGCGGTCACCGTAGACGTCGACCCGGCCGAGGAAGCGGTCGCGGCGCTCGCGCTCGGTCTCGGCCCCGCGGCCCAGGTCGGCCGAAGCGACGACGGCGCCGGTGGCGCGGGCGGCGATCCAGAGCCGGAGGTTGGCGGCGTCGAGGACGTAGAGCCGGTCCCCCGCCGGCGAGAGGGCCAGCGAGACCGGGTTGGGCGGCGCGGCGTCTTCGGGCAGCCCGGAGAGCTCGATCTCGCGCAGGAACCGGCCGTCGAAGTCGAGCTCCACGATCGCGCTCCGGCGCTCCCGGTTCGCCAGCACGATCAGGCGGCCGTCGGCGTCCACCGCCACGTCGCGCGGCGCGGAGAAGGCGGTGCCGCCCGGGATCTGGTGCCGGAAGACCCCGTCGGCGTCGAAGATGACGATCCGGTCGGTCCGCGCGTCCGAGACGAAGACCTCGCCGGTCACCAGGTCCGCGGTCACCGAGTCGGCCGAGAGGAGGGCGTCGCCGGCGACGGGCATCTCGAGGCGGCGGACGTAGACCGGCGCCACGGTGGCGGAAGGCGCCAGCGGCGGGGCCTCCTGGCCGGGCGCCGGCGAGGCCAGCAGCGCCGCCAGAGCCACGCCCGCCGCAAGGTGCCAGGCACCTTGCAGGCGCCGGGGCAAGCGCCGCTCACCGGTCACGAGCCGCCGCCCTCCTGGACGCGGTGGAAGAGCTGGATCCGGCCGTTGCCCTGGTCGGCGACCACCAGGCCGCCCCCCGGCAGGCGGGCGAGACCCGCGGGATAGAGCAGCAGCCCCGGATCCCAGCCCTCCCGGGCCCCCAGGCCGATCAGCCGGCCGCCGGGATCGAGCACCAGGATGCGTCCGTTGGCGTGGTCGGCGACCAGCGTGTCCCCTCCCGGCTCGACGGCGAGCCCGGTGGGCCAGGCCGGCACCGGGCCGTCCGGCGGCAGCTCCCAGGTGGCCTGGAGCGCCCCCGTGGCGTCGTACCGGCGGATCACCCCCTCGGTGCCGCAGGCGACCGCCAGCCCGCCGCCCGCCGTCGCGGCGACGCCGGTGACCGGTCCTTCGACCGCCGTCTCGCCCGCGACCTTGCCGTCGGCGCCCAGGCGCAGCACCCGCTTGCCGGAGAAGTCGTAGACCAGCGCTCCGCCCGAGGGCACCGGCGCCATCGGCCCCGGCGCCACGTCGGGCGGCAGGGCGATCGCCCGTTGCAGCAGGTCGGCACCCTCCAGGGCCAGCAGGCCGCCACCGCTGCGCAAGGAGACCAGGTAGCGGCCGCCGTCCCACGCGATGCCCGCCGGAGGCCCCGGCAGGGTCACCACCTGGCTCGCCTCCCAGCCCACACCCTGGCGGCGGAAGACGAGCACCCGGGAGCCCTTGGCGTCCGCCACGGCGATCTCGTCGTCGCTCGCGGCGGCCACCCCGACCGGCCAGCGGACCTCGCGGTCCTTCGCCCCTTGCAGGGCCTCGTCGAAGACCAGCACCCTCGGCACCTGCTGCGCCGAAACCACCGGCACCAGGGGAGCGGTCCCGAAGGTCACGGCCAGCAAGGTGCCCATCAGAACGAGCCAAGGGACGACGAACGATCCCGAAGACGACGCCACGGGAGGAGGCGTCCCCTTCCCCCCCGTGGGGTGGGAAGGGGATCGAGGGGATGCGGGGGGGATCCAGTTCATCGTCCACCTCGGGCGAAGTCCTTGTGGCACTGAATGCACAGCTCGTGATTGCTGGAGCGGAACAGATAATACTCGTACCCCGCGTCGTGCAGGCCGTGGCAGCTCCGGCAGGTCATGGGGTCGCCGTTTCGCGGGTCCCGCGTCTCCTCCCCCAGGGGGTGCGTGACGCCGTGCTGGTGCGTGTGGCAGTCGCCGCACATCTCGACCGAGTCCTTGACGAAGAAGAGCGGCCGCTCGCCGCCGTGGGGCTGGTGGCAGGTGGTACACGCCAGGCCATTGCCGTGCGAGAGGTGGCGCCCGGGCTGGCCGGACTTGGCGCCGCCCGGATCGTGGCAGGAGAGGCAGAGCGAGCTCACGTCCTTCTTGAGCAGGGCCTTGCCGTTGCCGGTGTGGGGGTTGTGACAGGCGGTGCAGTCGCCGCCTCCCGCCGGCACGTGCGGGAACGCCGCCTTGCGCGCGGCGTCGACCACGTCCTCGTGGCACTCGCCGCAGAGCTTCGCGAGCGGCTCGACCGTGGCGAACGGATCCGCCGCCTTGGGGCCGGCGTGGCAGGTGTCGCAGTCGCCGCTCTCGAACGGCGGGTGGAGGGTCTCGCGGAAGAGGCCCTTGCGCTCGGAGGCGTGGGGGTCGTGGCACTCCTGGCAGGCCGCGCGCTCGACCGGGTAGCCCTTGTGCGCCTGGCGCAGGCCGGCGTCCATCGCGTGGCACTGGGTACAGACCGCCCCGCCGGCCTTGGCGAGCAGCCCGGGGCCCGCCCCGCCGTGCGGCTCGTGGCAGACCGCGCAGCGCCCCTGGGCGAACGGCGGGTGCTGGACCGGCCGCTCGCGCCAGCCGGCGACGTCGTCGTGGCAGCTCGAGCAGAGCTCCGCCCCCTTGGCCTTCAGCAGCCCCGGGAAGTCGCCGCCATGGGGGGTGTGGCACGCCGTGCAGCGGCCGTCGGCGGCCGGCGGATGGGTGATCGGACGGGCGAGCTCCGCCTCGACCCCCGGGTGGCACTTGGTGCAGATCGCCGCCGGCCGGTCGCGCAGCAGGCTGTCGAAGCGCGAGACGTGGGGGTTGTGGCAGGCGGTGCACTGCCCCGCCGCGGCCGGCTCGTGCCGGACCTTGGCTTCTAGGGCGGCCGCCAGGTCATGGCACTGGAGGCAGGCCTCCTTCTGGTCCACCTTCATGCCTGCCGGCAGCTCGGCGCGGGCCCCCGCCGCGAGGAAGGCGGCGAGGACGCCGGCGGCGAGCACCGTTCCCAGGGTCAGCGATCGGACGGCGAGCGATCGGACGCTCGGGGATCGGAACGAGACGCTCACTTCTCACCTCCATGCCCGGCGCCGGCCTTCTGGACGTGGCACACCGAGCAGTCCCCTTCGGCGAAGGGCGGGTGGACCTTGGGCAGCAGCATGCCCGCCGTCTTCGAGGCGTGGGGGTCGTGGCAGCTCCCGCAGTCCAGGGACGAGGCCGGCAGGTCCAGGTGCTTCGACGCGAACTCCGGGGAGTCGGTCGTGTGGCACGCCTTGCAGGTCTCGGCGACCGGCTCGAGCAGCAGGTTGGGGTTGCGCGTCGAGTGCGGGCCGTGGCAGGTCACGCAGCCGTCGGGCGAGCCGGCGGGCCCGTGCACGGTCTCGGACGCGAGCTGCTGGGCGACGTCCTCGTGGCAGGTGGTGCACAGCGGCTTGACCTGCGCCTTCAGGAAGTGGTCGACGGCGCTCGCGTGGGGCTGGTGGCAGCTCGCGCACCGCCCCTCGGCCGCCGGCTGGTGGGACGAGCCGCCGGCCGGCGCCGCCGTCGCGACCTCGTGGCACGAGGTGCAGAGCTCACCCGCCGGCGCGGTCAGGAGCCCGGGCTCTTCGGAGGCGTGGGGCGCGTGGCAGGTCGCGCAATCGCCCTCCTCGAAAGGCGGGTGCTGGGGCAGCGCCGCCAGGCTCTCGAGCATCGGTCCGTGGCACTGCTGGCAGAGCGCCTTGCCTTCGGCCTTCAAGAGCTTGGCCGGCCCGTCGTGGGGCCGGTGGCAGCTGGTGCACGCGCCGTTCGCGACCGGCGCGTGGACCACCGGCAGGCCGGAACGGGTGCCGACGTCGTCGTGGCACCGGGCGCAGAGCTCGTCCTGACTCGCCACCAGCATCCCCGGCTGGTCGCTGGCGTGAGGCCGGTGGCACTCCAGGCAGTCGCCCTCGGCCGGCGGATGGATCGACGCCGCCTTCGAGTCGGCCGGGTCGTCGTGGCAGGTCACGCACAGATCCCGCGGCTCGGCCGCGAGGAGCTTCCGGTGGTCGCTTCGGTGGCCGCTGTGGCAGCTCGTGCACTCGGCGGCGGCCGGCGGGTGGACGTGGGCGGACTGGAGCTCGGTGCCGACGTCGTCGTGGCACGAGGTGCAGAGCTCCTTCTCGCTCGCCAGCAGGAGCGGCCGGGTGGCCGAGGTGTGCGGGTCGTGGCAGTCGAGGCACTCGCCGGCGGCCGCCGGCGGATGGAGCGAGCCTTCGCCGTTCGGGCCGTTCGGCGCGGCCTGCGGCAGGTCGTGGCAGTCGAGGCAGACCTTGGCGCCGCCGGGCGGGGCCGCGAGCGGCTTGCCCTCCTCGTGGCAAGCGGCGCAGGAGATCTCGGGGTGCACCGACGCCTCGAGCAGCTTCGGGCTGGGCGCCGAGTGGGGCTCGTGGCACCGGGAGCAGTCGGCGCCCGCCACCGAGAAGCCCTGGTGGCTGGCGGCAAACCCCCCGGCGCCGTCGTGGCAGCTCGCGCACAGGGCGTCCTTCGGCTTCGTGAGCAGGGCCTCCTGGGCCGAGGCGTGGGGCGCGTGGCAGCTCGTGCAGTCCGCGGCCGCCGGCGGGTGGACCACCTTCTGGTCGAACTCCGCGCCGCCGTGGCACTTCAGGCAGAGATCGCGTTCGGCGGCGACCAGGATCCCCGTCTGGTTCGAGCCGTGGGGGTCGTGGCAGCTCGTGCACTTGTCGACCCCCGGGTGGCGGTGCGCTTCCTCGAGACCGAGCGTGCCCTTCGAGTGGCAATCGAGGCAGAGCTCGGGCTCCTGCTTCTGGAGGCGCAGCGCGCCCACCAGACCGTGCGGCTTGTGGCACACCATGCAGTCGCCCTGGGCCAGGGGCTGGTGGGGTACCGAGACCCCCTTGCCCACGTCGGCGTGGCACTCCTGGCAGTTGCCGCCCGCGGCGAAGCGCGAGCCCTTCTTGAGCTGGCCGCGGGCCGACGGGGCGGCGAGCACCAGGGCCAGGAGGCCGGCGCCGAGGGCGATCGCGACGAGCAGCTTGGATGTCGATCGAGTCATGGCTGGCACCTTCGTCGGGACTTCGGGCCGAGGGGTCTCACGGCGCGCCATGGCCGTGGCCCGCCGGCATGCCGCCGGCCGGCTCCGCGGCCTCCGGCTCGACCTCTCCCGAGATCCGCAGATGGTCGAGCACGTCGTGGTGGATCTCGACCTCGGAGCGCTCGCGGAGCTTCGAGACGACGCCGTCGATCGCCTGCTGCGCCGCCTGCTGGTAGACCGCCGCGCGGACGTTGCCGGAGACCTCCTGGAACGAGTAGAGGCCCTGCTCCTCGCGCGCGCCGACCTGGTAGACCACCCACGCGTCGGCGCCGCCCACGGGGCCCAAGACGTCACCGACCTGGGCGCCGAGGAGCTGCTCGTCGAGCCCGGCGACGCCGGGTTGCGGCGTCTTCCAGCCCTTGGCACCGCCCTGCTGCCGCAAGGTGTCCGTCGAGTGCTGGCGGGCGAGCCAGGCGAAGTCGGCGCCGCCGCGGGCGAGCTCGGCGACCTTCTCGGCCTCGGCCTCGCTCGCCACGGTGATCTGCGACAAGAAGACGTGCGGCGGCTTGTGGTAGCCCTCCTTGTGGGCCTGGTAGTAGGACTGCATCTCGTCCGGCGTCACCCGGATCGTCTGGGACACGACCTCCTGGAGGTAGCGCGAGACCAGGAGCCGGGTCTCGAGGGCCCGGACCCGGCGGGCGACCTCGGGGGTGTCGCCGTACCCCCGGGCCAGGGCCTCGGTGGCCAGGAGCTCGTCGCCGATCAGGCGGTCGAGGACGATCGGCGCGGTGGCCGCGGCCGCCACCTCGTTGTGCACCCCGCTCCAGCGCAGCACCAGGGCGCGCACGTAGGCTCCGGCCGTGATCGCCCGGCTCCCGGAGGGACCGCCGAAGCGGGCCACCGGGGCGTCGGGGGTGGCCGCCGTGGCGGAGAGCCGGCCGTCGGGCAGGCGCTCGGGGCGGATCGAGTCCACCAGCTCGCGGTCGACGACGACCGGGTGGGTCTCCCGGAGCCGCCGCTGGAGCGCCGCCCGGAGCTCCTCGGCCCGGAGGAAGCGAACGGTGTCGCGGATGTCCTTCTGGACCGCGGCGAAGCGCTCCTCGTCCGGCGGCTGGAACGACTCGACGCGCAGCACCGCCCAGCCGATGTCGGTGACGATTGGGCCGAAGAGCTTCTCCCGGCTCGAGGGAGAAGGCGGCGGCGGCGATCTGCCGCTCGAGGTCGGCCCGGGGGAGGGCGTCGACCAGCCCGCCGCGGGGACCGTACGGGTCCTTCGACCGCTCCTTGGCCAGGGTCGCGAAGTCGGCGCCGCCGCGGAGATCCTCGAGGGCCTTCTTCGCCTCCGCCTCCTCATAGGTGGTCAGCACGCGCAGGGTGACCCTTCGGTACCGGGTCTCGAACTCGGCGCGCACCTCGGCGTCGCTCGCCTCGGCCTTCGACCAGATCTCCTCGCGCTCGAGACGCCGGACCGCGAGCTCCCGGGCGAGCTCGGCCCGGCGCTCGGGGATCGGCGGCTCGGAGTCCATGCCCAGGGCGCGGGCCTCCTGGGAGAGCAGGGCGTCGTTGACCAGCCGGAACATGAGCTGGTCGAGGTCGAAGGCGGCCCGGTGGCCCTCGCCGGCGGCGCCGTGCATCTCGTCGAGCCGGCCCTCCAGGTCTTCGAGGAAGACGGGCTGGCCGTTGACGGTTGCGACCACCGCGCCGGCGTCGCCGGTCGTAGCGGGAGGCTCCCCGGCAGGGGATGTCCGCGCCGTTTCGGCCGTTGCGGCGGCCGGCACGAGCAGCGCCAGGCCGAGGAGTGCAGGGACGAAGCGTTTCGAGCTCCAGCGGGTGTTCATCGCGTCCTCTCTCTCGTGGCGACGGCTTCCCGCTCGAAGCGGGAGGCCCAGCGTCCGATCAATTGTTCGATCATGCGTTGGGCGAGGGTGCCGCGGTCGTAGATCCGGCCGAGGCGGAACAGGCCCTGGTGGTCCCATCCGCGCCGCTCGAGGGCGCCGGTCCAGACGATGCGGCCGGTGGCGGCGTCGACCAGGCGCAGGGCGAGGGCGACCACCGGCTCGGGCTCGAATCCGTCCCCGGCCACGTCCCAGGCCTCGACGGAGCCGACCAGGATCGACCCGGCTCCGGCGGCGGCGAGCCCCTCGCGGACGTCGTCCTCGACGCCGCCCCAGGCGTGGAGCCGGCGTTCTCGCAGCACCTCGGCCACCCGGTTGGGAGAGACGAGGGCGACCCCGTCACGGGCGAGCACGGTGCGGGCGATCTCGCTGACGGTCTGGGCGGCCGAGGTGGACTCGGTATCGGAGATCCCGGCGAAGGGCACCACGGCGACCGCTCCCAGGGCGGCTCCCGGCTTCGCGGGCGCGCCTCGCCCCGGCTGCTGCCCCTCGCCGAGGCCGGCGAGGAGCCGGCGGCCGATCTCGGCCGCCAGCGCCTGCGGGTCGCTCGTCACCCCCAACCCGAGGAGCGTGCGGCCGTCGAGGCCGCTCGCCGAGGCGAAGGCGATCTGCTCGAGCTCGCCGTTCGAGGCGTCGTAGAGACGGGCCGAGGCGGTGACCCGGGGGCTGGTCTGGAGCTCCACCGAGTAGAGCGTCACGGTGACGAATCCTCGGGCTCCGAGCTCGCGGCCGAGCGTGCGCAGCGTCGCGGGCGAGGCGTCGTCGACGCTCCGGATGCGCCGGCGCCGCAGGGCGTCGCGGACCGTCTCGAGCGGCAGGATCTCGTGGCCCGCCGCGAGCCCCTCGGCGAGCGCCCCTTCGAGGGCTTCGGCGACCGCCCCGTCACCCGCCCGGTCCTCGACCGACAGGAGGGCCAGGCTCTCGGCCCGCGCGGCGCCGGCGCACACCGTGCCGGCGAGGAGCGCGGCGAGGACGAGGCTTCGCCCGCGTCGGCGGGTGGGAGAGCTCGGGGGCATGGTCACGGAGGGCTCGTTGCGGGTCGTGTCGGGTGAATGGCTCGTCGCGGCGCTCGGCGCTACTTGGCGAAGAGGGTCTTGAGCGTCTCGTGGACGCAGCGCCGGGTGGTCTCGGCGAGCGGCTCGGCGAGCGTGCCCAGGAGCTTCGAGCTCAGGCCGCCTCCGCGCTCGGTGTGGGTCGCCGCCCAGACCGCCGCCCCGGTCTCGGTCTCGAGCATGTGCATGTCGAGGCTGACGATCGGGATCTCCACCGACCCGGAGCGGACGGACGTCGACTCGGCGACCGTGCCCAGGATCACGGCCTGGACGCCCAGGGCCTTGCCCAGGGTGACCACCTGCTCGGTCGACGGCGTGGTGATCCGGGCTCCCATCTTGTCCAGGGCGGCCTGCACCTCGCCGGGCTCCACCACGTCCACGGCGCCGCTCGCCAGCAGCTCGGTCACGGCCAACCGGGTGGCCCGGGGGCCGGCCTGTCGGTCGTTCGCGAGGTTCTCGAACGGCACGACCGCCACCCGTTCGACGAAGCCGAAGTTGAACTTCGGGTTGGTGAACTGGGTGGTCGGCAGCGTGCTCGAGCAGCCGGAGACGGTGAGCAGCAGGCCGAGCAGCAGACCGAGGACCGAGAGGAGGCCGAGGAGCAAGCCCGGGATCGGAAGCAGGGTCGCCGCGAGGCGGGAAGCGGTTCGGGGTGTCGTATCCATGGCTCGTTTCGTGTCCTGTCAGAAGAACAGCGCCACGCCGGTGCGCAGGGTCGTGGCCTCGGTGCTCGCTCCCCCGGTCTCGTCGAAGCTCGAGCGGCTGAACGTGCCGAAGAGGGAGAAGCGCTGAGTCAAGCGGTAGGTGAGGCTTGCGGAGTCGTTGGTCGTTCGGCGCAGGTCCTCGTCGCCGAAGGACTCCCAGGCGAGGGCCGCGGTCAGCTTCGGTCCCGGCGACCAGGAGAGCGAGTAGCTCTGGCGCAGGGCGGTGCGGTCGAGGTCGACGATGTAGTCCCAGGCGCCGGTCAGGCTCAGGTAGGCGGTCGCCAGCCAGGTCGCCTGGAGGTCGAGGGCCTTTCTGTCGATCACCGGCTGGCCCTGGGGGTCCTCGAAGCGGACCAGAGACCAGCCGCCGGTCACCGTCCAGGAGGGCCGGGGCCGGGAGCTCAGGTACTGGCGCAGGGCCCAGCCGTCGCGGTCCTGGCCGCCCAGCGGGTCGTCGACCTGGGAGCTCTCGAGCTCGGTGGTCAGGGAGAGGTCCGGGAGCAGCTCGCTCACCACCCTGAGGCGCGCGCTCTCGATCGAGCGCACGAGCACCGTCTCGTCGGTCTCGTCGCGGCGGTTGTAGAGCAGCGCCGCCTCGAAGGTCGCGAGCGGGCGCCAGGCGAGCGAGGCGTCGTAGACCTCCTCGGTGCGCCGCAGGACCGGCTCGACCTGCTCTTCGAGGTCGAGGTACTGGTAGCCGGCCCGGGCGTGGAGGTCGTGGGGCAGGTCGACGTCGAGGGCGGTCCGGGCGTGGACCTCGTCGAAGCGCCGCTGGACGACCTGGCTGGTCAGGTTCTCGTCCCGGCTCGCACCGACGCCGACGCTCGCCCGCACCTGCTCGGTCGCCTGGTAGACGGCGGAGAGGTCTCCCCGGTAGAGGTTTGCCGAGCCGTCGGCCGAGGCGAGGCCGGCCACGTCCTGGAGGGCCCGCACCTCGGTGACCGCCACGTCCGGCGCCGGGTTGGCGCTCAGGTTGACCGCCTTGAAGAAGCGGTCGGTCGTCTCCGGGAAGCGCAGCGTGTAGCGCAGCAGGGCCGAGTCCCACTCCGCGCCGACGCCGGCGACCCGCTGCCAGAGCAAGTTGTCGGCGCTGTGCCAGACCTCCCACACGACGGCCGAGCCCGAGGGTGCGTCGACGGTGATCTCCAGGCGTGTCGCCGGCAGCGCGAAGGCGAGGTCGACGCCGACGTTGCGGAAGGTGTTGGCGGCGCCGATCTGCCCCGTGACGTCGGGCAGCGCCGGGGTCCGGAGCTCCCCGTCGATCAGGCCCGGGGCCGGATCGAGGGCGCCCACGTCGGGGCTGGTGTCGACCGCGGCCAGCCCCTGGCTCGCCGGGACCGGCTGGGCGATCTCGGTCCCGGCGGGGACGTCCTGGTGCCGGTCCTGGCGCGAGACCCAGGAGCTCAAGCCCAGGCGGAGCCGGTCGTCGAACAGGTGGCGGCCGGCGTCGAACCGGAGCTCGTGGCGGCTCTGGTCGAAGCCCAGGCCGGTCAGGTTGTTGTCGAGCTGGAAGCCGGTGTAGGTGTAGCCGGCGCTCCAGAGCTTCCGGTTGTAGAGGGCCGAGGCGGTCACGGTCCGGCTGTCGTTGTCCCGGCCGAAGACCGCCACGTCGGCGACGTTCGACTCGTCGCGCACCTGGAGCGAGAGCAGCGGGCCCCAGCGGGTGCGCCAGGAGAGGGCGCCGAGGTAGGACCGGACCTCGAACTGGTCGACGTCGTCCGACCCGTCGGCGACCCGGTCGAGGAGCTGGAACCGACCCGAGAGGTCGCCGCGGTTGTAGAACAGCGACAGGTTGGGCTCCCGGGAGCGCCGGAAGAGCTCGCCGTCGCCCGCCACCCGCGTGCCCAGGTCGAGGTACTGGGCGCCGAGACGCAGCGCGAGGTAGGGGGTGAAGCGCTGGAAGAGCGAGAGGTTGTACTGCTGGTCCACCGTGTCGGTCTCCACGCTGCCCGTGTCCGTGTTGCTGGTCGAGACGAGGACGCTGCCGGAGAGGTCGCCGGCCCCGGAGGGCCGGGCGCCGAGGCCGAGACACAGGCCCGCGGCGAAGCAAGCGGTCGCCATCCGGCACGAGCGGATCTTCACCATCCTCGTCGTCTCTCGGGGGTCGAACCGACGTTGGAGCGTCGATGCCGGGCCATCGGCTCGCCCACGGGGCGATTCTGTCCGCGGCGCGGGCTCCGGCTCGCCATCTGCGCGGGTGGTCTTTCGAATTCGTGAGTCGGGCGGTCAACTACCCTTTCAGGTAGGGCCGGCGCGCCGTACGGCGCAAAAACCACGACGCCCGGGAGTGCTCCCGGGCGTCGTCGTGCTGCGCCGGACCCGGAGGTCCGGATCTCGGGGAACCCGAGTTACGGCGCGTCGGTGCCCAGCGGCAGCTCGTCGAACTCGTCCTTGCTGTGGCACTTGTTGCAGAGCGAGCGCTGGTTGCCGTCGTAGGGGTTGGGCAGGGCGTAGGCGCCCGATTCCAGACCGTCCTCGGCGAGCAGCGTGACGCTGAAGTCCCACCGGCCCGCGTTCGGCGCCGAGGTGGCGTGCGCGCGGTGGCAGCTCAAGCACATCACCCGGCTGGCGGCATTGGGACCGGCGGTCGAGTCGATCGCCGCGCCCGCGTCCTCGAAGGGGACCGCGGCCAGGTATGCCGTCGTCTGGGTGCCGGAGCCGCAGGGGCCGCCGGCGACACCCGGGTTGTTCACGCAATCCGTGGTGCCGTTGTAGGCGTTGTAGGCGCCCGCGATCGTGCCGCCCAGGACGGTGCCCGACGGGTGGATCAGGTTGATGTCGTTGGCGTGGAAGTCGCCGTGGCAGTTCGCGCACCAGGCGCTCATGCCGGAGATGTAGGCGGTGTGGTTGCCGTTCGACTCGCCGGCGCCGTTGAGGGCGATGCCCACGGCCTCGGGAGCGTCATGGGTGAAGACGTACGAGGTGCCGTCGTTGCCGCGCACGATCCGGTTGGCGCCGTAGAGCAGCCGGAAGGCGTCGGTGCCGTGCGGGTCGTGGCAGGACGAGCAGGCCATGCTCGTCGACGGGTAGGTGCCGCCGGGGGCGGTGGTGTTCACCGGGTCCGCGGCGATGCCCTTGGTGTCGGAGACGAAGTTGTGGCCCGCCTCGTAGCCCGGGATCGGGCTGAGGTGGCCGTTGTGCCCGTCGTTGATGTTGTCCTCGAGCAAGAAGACGTAGTCACCCGCGCCGCGCTGCGGCTTGGGGGTGAGCACGCTCGTGCCGAACACGCCGTAGCCGGTCTCAGAGCCCGGACGGGCGTGGCAGAGCAGGCAGGTGTCGCTCGGCTTGGCGGTCTTCAGCAGGTAGGCGCTGACGCCCTGGCCCTGCGTGCCGCCGGTGACGATCGTCGCGTTGTGCTCCGAGTTGTGCATCGTGTGACAGCCGGCGCATTCCGCTACGCCGCCATCGTGGAACGCCGCCGCGGGGGCGGCGAAGAACGCGACTACGGCCACCGCCAGAAGCAGTGGGAGAGCTCGGGTCGCTGTTCTCATGGTAGGAGATCTCCTCGTCTTGGAGTTGGGTTCCCCGGAGTGCGGAGAGGGAACGTCGTTTTTCGATTGCAGTTGAAACGCGCGTTCTCCTCGGAGCTTGTGAAATCTTTCACAAGGCCCGGTACATCGACTGTTCGGTGAGTGGCCACCTCCTTCATCTCTTCGGTTTCCGGTTCTCGGTTCGAGTGGTGACGGGTCTCGCAGGGGATCGGTTCCTGCCGGCTGCCGCTCCCCCGCGTTGGCTCTCGATCTCGGTCTCGTTCCTCGCTCGCTCCCGGTCGGCTCTCCGGTCTCCCGTCCCGGGATCGTGGAGAGGTGCGGCGTCCAGGATGCGGGAGCGATGGCGGAAGAATGGGGCATGGGCGCCCGCCGCTGAATACCCCGGGGGGTGGCGGGCCGCACGTGACCGGGTGGGCGGGCGATCACACCCCCGGGGGTGGGCTCGGTACCCCCCCTCCTGACGGCGCGCAAGAGGCCTGTCGTCGGTAGCTTTACCGGCGAAAGGGGACCATCGTGAATCACTGGATCAAGAAACTCGCATCCCTCAAGCTCACCGTCGGCTTGCTCGTGCTGCTGCTCGCGGCGCTCGCCGCGGGCACCATGATCGAGTCGTCCCGGGGCACCGACGCCGCAGGACGGCTGGTCTACTACTCCTTCTGGTTCCGGGCGCTGCTCCTGGCGATGGGCGTCAACACGATCCTCGCCATCGCGGTGCGCTGGCCGCCGAGCAACTACCGGATCGGCTTCCTCCTCACCCACACCGCCATGCTCGTGATCCTGGCCGGCGCGCTGGTCAGCGCGCGGCTCGGGGTGGAGGGCCAGCTCGCGCTCTGGGAGGGACAGGAGAGCCCGCTGTTCGCCCTGCGCACGGACGCCCCCGGCGGCGCCCAGGCGGCCCTGCCCTTCTCGGTCCGGCTCGACGCCTTCGAGATCGACTACTATCCGGGCACCCAACGGCCGGCGATGTTCCGCAGCCGGGTGACGGTGACCGACCCGGCCCTCGGCGGCTCGTTCCCGGCGGTGATCGAGATGAACCGGCCGCTCGGCTATCGCGGCTACAAGCTCTTCCAGAGCAGCTACCAGCAGGCGGGGGGCCGGGAGATGTCGGTTCTCTCCGTGTCCCACGATCCGGGGCAACTGATCGTCTTCATCGGTTACTTCCTGCTGCTGGGCGGCATGTCGACGGTGCTCGGCACGCGCATCGTCCAGGCTCGGGCGCTCGCCCGGCGCCAGACCGAGCGCTCGGGCGTGCGCGGTGCGGTGGCCGCCCGGCGCCCGGGCCGGAAGGCCGCGGCGGTCGCCTCGGCGGTCGTCGCGACCGTCGGCCTCGCCCTGGCGGCGGCGCCGGCGGCCGACGCCGCACCGCTCCTGCCCGCGCCCGAGACGGCGGCGGCGCTCGCCAGCCTGCCGGTCCAGCACGACGGCCGGGTGATGCCGCTCGACACCCTGGCCCGCGAAGGGCTGTGGAAGGTCACCGGCGAGCGCGGCGGCTGGCAGGGGGCGAGCCCGACGCGCGTCGTCCTGTCCTGGATGTTCGACGGCCGCGACTGGATCTCCGAGCCGGTGGTGAGGCTGGGCGATCCGGCGCTCGTGGCCGCCGCGGGCTTGCCGCCCGGCACCACCCACGCCTCCTACGCCGAGCTCTTCGCCAGCCCCGGGATCCGGGACCTGGTGAGCCAGGCGCGGAGCCGCGAGGCGCAGGGCGAGGAGCACCTGCCGCCGCCGCTCGGCGCGGCGTCGAAGCTCGACGCCCGCCTCGGCTGGCTCCAGGGCTTCCTCACCCGCGACCTGCTCCGGATCGTCCCGGCCTCGGGCGACCCGGCGGCGACCTGGGCCCAGGCGCCGGCGAGCGTCACCGACGCCCTGGCGCTCGTCGCCTGGTACCGCCAGAGCGAAGCGCAGCCGCCCGCCGGCTACCCGGCCCTCCGGGAGATGACCCGCGAGGTGACCTACAACCGGGTGGAACCGACCCGGCTCGCCTGGTGGGTGCTGGCCCTGGCCACCCTCGTCTCGCTCGCCGCCCTGCGCCGGCCGAGCCGGCTCTGGGACCTGGCCTCGGTGGCGACGCTCGTCGGCGCCGTCGGCGTGATGACCTGGGGGCTCGCGGTGCGCTGGCAGATCGAGGGCCACATCCCGGCCTCGAACATGTACGAGTCGATGCTCTTCCTCGCCTGGGGCGTCGGCCTCTTCGCCCTCCTCGCCGCGGCGGTGCTCCGCAACCGGCTGGTGCTCTTCAACGCCGCCGCCATGGCCGCCCTGACCCTCGGGCTCGCGAGCTTCCTGCCGATCGATCCGTTCATCCACCCGATCGCGCCGGTGCTCTCCGGCACCCCGTGGCTCGCCATCCACGTGCCGATCATCATGGTCAGCTACTCGGTGCTGGCGCTGGGCGTGCTCATCGCCCACCTGCAGATCGGCCTGGAGATCTTCCGTCCCAGGAAGCGCGAGGCGGTGGCCCGGATGAACGGCCTGCTCTACTGGTACATGCACGCCGGCTCGATCCTGCTGGTCGCGGGCATCATCACCGGTTCGATCTGGGCCGCCTCGTCGTGGGGCCGCTACTGGGGGTGGGACCCGAAGGAGGTCTGGTCGCTGATCGCGTTCATCGCCTACATGGCGATCCTCCACAGCCGGTTCGACCGCCAGGTCGGAGCCTTCGGCGTGGCCGCGGCGTCGATCGTCGCCTTCTGGGCGATCCTGATGACCTACATCGGGGTGAACTTCGTGCTCGTGAGCGGCATGCACTCCTACGGCTTCGGAGGTGGCGGGGTGGTGGAGTGGATGGCGGGCATCGGCGCGCTCGAGCTCCTGTTCCTCGGCGCCGGCTACCTCGCCCACCGCAAGAACACGGCCGCCTTCGGCCCGCTGGTCGCGGCCGGCATCTGACGGTTCCGCACCGCTCGTTCCTCTCCTTCTCGGGGTAGCCGGTTTTCCCCTTTCAGCCCCGGGGGGGAGAGGGTTTGTCTGGATCCCCCCCTTCCGCCCCCGGTCGGCCGCGCCGCCAAGCTCATGATAGGGGTAGGGAGGGCAGGTTGGATTCCCTGCCCCCCCTCCCTCCGAACCGGACGTGCGGATCTCCCGCATCCGGCTCTCCGGTTGGTGGTTCACCTACGAGAGGACTGCGAGTCCGAGGCATAGGCGGCTTCGAGGCTGAACAGCCCATGCTCGGCGAAGAAGGCGTTGGGCCAGCGCTGGTGGTCGCTACCGCGGCCCCGGCCTCGGCCTCGGCGACGCTTGCGTAAGATGCTGCGCAGGCGCATGCGGATCCACCGGTCGAGCGGCCGGAAGGTCGTCGGGTGGCTGTAGCGGTAGTACTCGTACCAGCCACGCAACGTCCGGCTGATGTCCCAGGTGATCCGATCGAGGCTGTGACCGTTGGTGCGCCGGGTCTTGCGGCGCAGGGTGTCCTTGAGCTTCCGGAGGCTCTTGTCGCGAGGCCATTGGTATCCCCGTTCGAAGTGGTACCCCAGGAAGTCGAAGCCACCCCGCTCGGTGGCATCCACCACCGCCGTCTTGTCCGGGTGAAGGCTCAGGCCCTCCTGGGCCGTCCACACCTCTACCAGGGCAAGCGCCCGGCGGGCCTCGGTCTCGCTCCGACACAGGATCACGAAGTCGTCGGCGTAGCGCACCATCTCGAAGCCCTCGCGGGCCAGAAGATGGTCCAGCGGGTCGAGGTAGATGTTGGCCAGTAGGGGGCTGATCACCGCGCCTTGCGGGGTTCCCCGCTCGGGCGTCCAGCTCTCCAGTCCGTCCAGTACCTCTTGCTCGAGAAAGGACTCGATCAGGGCGAGCACTCGCCCGTCCGATACCCTCTCACGCACCCGCGCCAGCAGGCGCTCCGGATCGATCGTGTCGAAGTACCGGCGCAGGTCGGCGTCCACCACCCAGGTGTGGCCCGAGTCGAGGAGCTCCTCGACCCGCTCCAGCGCTTCCCGGCACCCGCGCCCCGGGCGGAAGCCGTAGCTGTGCTCGGCGAAATCCCGCTCGAAGATCGGCTCCAGGACCAGGCGCAACGCGCCCTGCACCACCCGGTCGCGCACCGTCGGAATCCCCAGGGGCCGCTTCTCGCGGCTCCCCGGCTTGGGAATCCACCGCCGGCGAACCGCCTGCGGGCGGTAGCTACCGTCCCGCAAGGACGCCGACAGCGTCTCCACCTCCTCCTCCAGGCGCGATCCGTAGTGATCCACGGTGACGTGATCTACCCCCGCGGCGCCCCCGTTGCGCTCGACTCTCTCGAACGCGCGCAGGAGCGTCTGCTTCCGGTAGACCTTGTCGATCAGGCTGAACCACGTCCCTCCTCGGACCCCGGTCTCCAGGGCCCGCAGCATGCGCTCCGTCCAGACCGAGGGTTCGGCCCAGCCCCATCGGGACCGGGCCTCTCCGGCGGGATTAGGGGCTCGCCCCACTCGCGCCGGGGTCTCGTCTCTCGTCCTGTCCGTCACACATCCACCTTCCTGCTTCCCTTCGCTCCACGCCCATTACGGCGTTTCCTCGCTACTATGGAAGCTCTGACTCCTGCCGCCCTGCTTCTCCTCGTGGACGACAGGTCTCCCCGCTTACGGTGCCTGGCCCTCGCGGTCATTCCGTCCCCAACCACCTGTAGACCCCCCGCACACGCTTTCGCACGCTACCCCTCAGCGCGACGGGCACCCCGGCTCTCCCGGGTCCGGGCTTCGCCATTCGCTTGCAGGCTCGCCGAGTCCTACCGGCCGAATCGGGTTCGTTGCCTACGGACTGATCGCTCATCTCCTCCTACTCCCCACCCCGCCTCACGGCGACGCAGTCAGAGTCAATTACAGGCCGGAGAGCGTATGCCTGGAGAGGACTCGCACCTCTCTGACCATGCACCCTCGCGGGCGTACAAGCGGCCGAGCTCTGCCTCGGCCGGGCGAACGGTGGTCGAGGCGACGAACCGCTCAGATCCCCGAGCGCACCTGCCGGGAAGCTCCGGGCGAGGGCGGCGGCGACGGCGGCCGCCGCCAGGGCGAGCCAGAGCCAGGCGCTCCCGCGGGCGACCGCCTCGGCGGTGGCGCCCGAGAAGTCGAGCGCCGGGACCCGGTTCAAGGGACCGACGTACCAGAGCAGGGTGAAGACGACCTCGAAAGCCTTCGCGCCGCCGGTCCAGACTCCCAGGCAGAGAGCCAGGCCGGGGACGAAGAGCGCTCCCGCCCCGAGCGCCAAGGCCGCCGGCGGCTGGCCGGTGGCGAGCAGGCGGACCAGCGCCGGCGCGGCCACCGCCACCGCGACGGCGACGCCCGCCAGCCAGGCCGCGAGCGGCTGGCGCACGGCGGGACGGTAGGAGGCGGCGAGGATCTCGAAGGTGCCCGCCCGGCGCGCCCGGTTGCCGAGCGGCGAGAAGACCAGCACGCAGCCGAGCCAGGCGAGCGGCACGAGCACGGAGCGGGCGGTACCGAGCGGGGCGAGCGCGGAGGCGAGGACGAGCCCGGCGAGCGCCAGGTACCACCACCAGGGCCAGCCGCGGAGCATCAGGCGCAGCTCGGCCGCCACCAACGCGCCCATGCGGCTCCGCCGGCTCCCGGCGGGAACCGGCGTCAACCGGATCGAGGTGGTGGCCGGCGGGCTCGGCCCCGTGCCGGCTTCGGCGGCGGCCGGCCGGCGGGCGGTCCGCCCCCGGTCCGGCCGCCGGGACCGCCCCGAGGACCGATCGAAACGCCGGTCGAAGCGGTCGAACGGGAGCGCCGCCCCGAGCGCCAGCGCCGCCGCGGCGACGAGCCAGGCGAGGCGCTCGGCGACCCGCCCGGGGGTCCACGCGAACCCTTCCCAGGTGAACGGCGTCGCCGCCTCGCGTTGCGGGCCGAGGTTCAGGCTCATCCCGAGCTCGCCGCTCGCCACCTCGGGGTGCTCGGCGCCGGCCGCCGCCGCCAGGCTGTCGTGGGTCGCGAGCATCCCCAGGGGATCGAGCCACGGGCGGCCGCTCGCCATGGCGAAGGTGAGCAGGGCGCACCAGGCGAAGAAGAACGCGACGTTGCCGAACCCGCCCGCGAGCCACCGAACGCTCTCGAAGAAGACCGCCGCGGCCGCCACCAGGGCGATCGGCGGCAGGGCGACGAGCAAGAAGGGCGAGACCACGGTCCACGGATGAGCGCTTCCCGGCAACCCGCGCAGCAAGGCGATCAGGAGGGTGACCCCCGCCAGCGCGCCCACCATGGTCGCCAGGACCGCGAAGTTGCTCGCCGCTTTGCCGAGGGTGTAGAGCGGCCGCGACAGGGGGGTGGCGGCGAGGATCTGCCCGACGCCGGTCGCGCGGTCGCGCTCGATCGCGTTCTTTACCAGGTAGAAGCCGAAGAGCGAGAGCATGAAGCTCGTGACCAGGGCGGTCAGCCCGGCGATCCAGGCGGCGTTGGGGCGGCCGGTGAAGTCGCCGACCCGCATCGACCAGGCACCGGTGAAGATCGAGTAGGCGAGCAGGCCCACCAGGCCGAGGATGGCGAGGAAGCTGCCCCGGCGCACCCGCTCCAGGAAGTCGGCCAGGGCGACGTGGCCGAGGGCGCGCGCGGCCCGGTTCACGCCGCCGCTCCGGCGGGATGGCGGGCGGCGAGGTCGAGGTAGGCGTCCTCGAGAGTCGCCGGCACCGCCACCGCTCCCGGCTCGGGTGGCGCCGTCGCCACCGCCCGGACGTGCAGCCCGTCGCCGCGGGCGACGGCGCCCGAGAGCAGGTAGCGCTCCTGGACCTCGCCCAGGCGCGCGCCGGGAACCACCCAGCTCCAGACCCGGCCCTCGACCCGGGCGAGGAGCTCCTCCGGGTAGCCGACCGCGGCGAGCGCGCCGTCCCGGATCACCGCGATCCGGTGGGCGGTCGCCTCGACGTCGGAGACGATGTGGGTGGAGAGGATCACGATCCGCTCGCCGGCGAGCTCGGCCAGCAGGTGGCGGAAGCGCACCCGCTCCTCCGGGTCGAGCCCGACGGTCGGCTCGTCGACGATCAGGAGAAGCGGATCGTTGAGGAGCGCCTGGGCGATGCCGATCCGCTGGCGCATGCCGCCCGAGTAGCCGCCGAGCGGCCGGCGCTTCGCTTCGGTCAGGTTGACCAGCGCGAGGAGCTCGTCGATCCGCCGCCGGGCGAGGTGGGCGTCGACCCCCTTGACCGCCGCGACGTAGCGCAGGAACTCGACCGCGTCGAGGTGCGGGTAGACGCCGAAGTCCTGGGGCAGGTAGCCCAAGACCGCGCGGACCGCGTCGGGCTTGCGGACGAGGTCGACCCCGTTCCAGCGCGCCGTGCCGGCGGTGGGCCGGGTGACGGTCGCCAGGATGCGCATCAGGGTCGACTTGCCGGCGCCGTTCGGGCCGAGGAGGCCCAGGATCCCGGGCCCCAGGTCGAGATCGATCCCGCGCAGGGCCTCGACCCCGCCCCGGTAGCGCTTGGTGACCCCTTCGATGGTGAGGCGGACGCCGGTCCGCGGTCATGGACGGTACTACGCCGTCCGTCGGCCGATGTTCACGGATTTCTAGTGGTCCGATCAGGGCGCGGGGGCTTCGGGGTCACCGGGCGCCGTCGGGTGCCGGCCGCGCCGTTCGCCCGGCCGAGACAGAGCTCGGCCGCTTCATGGGGTTCGGAGTGATTCTGGAGCCGTGGGGTGGGAAGGAGACCGAGGGATTGCGAAGGGCATCCGATTCAGAAGATCTGGGCGGTGAGGTGGCCGCCGGCGAGTACCCGGAAGCCCGAGGTCAAGACGATCCTCGTCCCCGCCTGGAAGGTCACGTCACCGCCCGCGGCGACCGTGAAGTCGGGGCCGGCGGTGAGCGTGTCGCAGGCGCGATAGGTCTGGCTGTCGGAAACCGTCTGGCTCGAGAACGTGGGGTTCACCTCCGAGGTGCAGGCCACGGCCTGGCCGGAGACGGTCACCTGCTCGGGGGCGAAGTTGCCGCCGAAGTCGAGGCTCGAGGCGAGGTCGCCGGTCGTGGCGGCGTGCACCCGGAGCGTGATCTTGCAGCTCGCGCCGGGCGGCAGGCAGGGGTGGAGGCCGTGGCAGGCCGGGAGGCCGTCGTTCGGATCGAGGCCGACGGCCGGCGGTCCGGTGAGGTCGGCCGAAGCGACGGCGACCGCCTCCGGCCCGGCGTTGGCGTTGGTCAGGGTGAGGGCGAGCTCGACGGTGTCGCCCACCTCGACCGAGCCGAAGTCGTGGCTCGCGGGCGCCACCTGGAGGTCGGGGCCGCCCGAGCCGGCGGCGAGGATCAGCCGGTGGACCTTGCCGGTCGCCGAGCCGTCGCCGTGGTACTCGGTCAAGTAGAGCTCACCGGCATGGTCCTCGCCGAACGAGGTGACGTTGTACGGCAGGTCGAGGAGCGGCTCGCTCTGCCACGCGCCGTCGCAACGCGGCACCGTGCCGAAGAGCTCGCCGGTGCAGTAGTCGGCGTAGAGGTAGACGCCCGCGAGGCGGGGCTCGGCCGTCCCCCGGTAGCGGAAGCCGCCGGTCACCGAGCAACGTCCGGCGTCGTGGCCGTACTCGAGGATCGGGTCGGTGTAGCCGGTGCCGGTGCAGGTCGAGTTGTGGTCGCCGTTCGGGTCGGAGTAGGCGTGGAAGCCCTCGCGGCAGTCCCAGCCGTAGTTGTGCCCGCCAGGGCCGCCGGCCGCCTCGAGGTCGATCTCCTCCCACAGCCCCTGGCCGACGTCGGCGATCCACAGGTCGCCGGTCTGGCGGTCGAAGGAGAACCGGAACGGGTTGCGCAGGCCGTAATCCCAGACCTCGGCGCGCGCCCCGGCCACCCCGACGAAGGGGTTGTCCGGCGGGATGGCGTAGGCGAGACCGGCGGCGGGGGTCGAGTCCACGTCGAGGCGCAGGATCGCCCCGAGGAGGGTCCCGGGGTCCTGGCCGTTCTCGTTCGGGTCGCCGCCGTTGCCGCCGTCGCCCAGCGCGACGTAGAGGTCGCCGTCCGGCCCGAAGGCGAGCTGGCCGGCGTTGTGGTTGGCGAACGGCTGGTCGACGGTGAGCAGGATCTCCTCCGAGCCGGCGTCGGCCAGGTCGGGGTCGCCGGCCGACACCCGGTAGCGGGCGACCACCGTCTGGAGCTGCCCGGTGCCCGCCTCGGTCCGGGTGTAGTCGACGAAGAAGCTGTCGTCGCCCGGGTATCCGGGATGGAAGGCGAGCCCCAGGAGCCCCTCCTCGCCGCAGCAGGCGACCTTGGCCGAGAGGTCGAGGAAAGGCGTCGCCTGGACGGAGACGCCGTCGTAGATCAGGATCTGTCCGGTCTGCTGGACCAGGAAGAGCCGGCCCGAGCCGTCGCCGGGCGGGACGATCCCGACCGGCCGCACCAAGCCGTTGGCGGTCTCGACCGTGTCGAGGGCGAGGCCCTGGGCCCGGGCTTCCGCTGCGAGCCCGGGCGAGAGCGCGGCCAAGGCCGACGGGAGGAGGATCGTCGAGGCGGTGCGAAGCCAGGCGCTTATGGCCATACTTCATCATACGCCTGCCGGCGGGAGGAAGGCACCGTTGCCTGTAACGCCCGGGCCTGCGGCCGGTAGACAAGGGACGTGAAGGGAACGCGGGGAGAGACCGACGAGTGGACACGCTGACCGACGGGGAGGTGATGATGCAGGTTCGCGGCGGGGACGTGGAGCAGCTCTCGATCCTGTTCGAGCGCCACCACGCGCGCCTCTTCAACTACTGCCTGCGTCTGGTCGGCAACCGGGAGACGAGCCGCGACCTCGTCCAGGAGGTCTTCTTCCGGATGCTCAAGTACCGCGGCACCTACCGCGAGGACGGCAACTTCCTGCCCTGGCTCTACCGCCTGGCGCGGAACGTCTGCATGGACCACCTGCGCGGGCCGCGCCGCGAGGTGCCCCACGAGGAGGACGCTCCCGAGCCGGTCGCCCTCGATCCGCAGCCGGCCGAGACGGCCGAGCGGCGCGAGGAGACGCGGCTGCTCGGCCTGGCGCTCGGCGAGCTGCCGGTCGAGAAGCGCGAGCTGCTGGTGATGGCGCGCTTCGCCGCCCTGGGCTACGACGAGATCGCCCAGGTGCTCGGCTGCACCGTGGGGGCGGTCCGGGTGCGCGTCCACCGGGCCTTGGCTGAGCTCAGGATCCACTACCGGCGACTGGCCGGTGAGGCGACATCATGAAGAGCTGCGACGACGTTCTCGAAGAGCTGACCGCCCGCCTGGCCGATCCGGCGGCGGCGGCCGGCACCCCATCGGCCGAGCTCGACGAGCACCTCGCTACCTGCGCCTCCTGCCGGCGCGAGGCCGAGGAGCTCGCGCGGACGTGGCGCGCCCTGGCGGCCCTCGAGGCGGCCCCGCCCGCCGAGGAGCTCCGGCCCCGGTTCGAGGCCATGCTCGGCGCCTACCGCGCCGGCATGGCGGGCCCCGCCCCCGGCTCCGAGGTGCCCGGGGCGCCGGGGCGCGTCCGGGATGGCCGCAGCTCCCGGCGGGGCCCGCGCTGGCTCGCCGCGCTGCTGCCGGCGGGCGGGGCGGGCGCGCCGGCCCTGCGCTTCGCCGGGGTGGCCGGAGTCGCCGCCGTCGCCCTGGTCGCGGGCCTCGGCCTCGGAACACTCCTCGGGGCAAGGCGCGGCGGCGACGTCGCCTCGCTCCGCTCCGAGGTGCGTTCGCTCAATCAGATGGTCGCCCTCTCGCTCCTCGACCAGCCGTCGGCGGTCGACCGCCTGCGCGGCGTCGCCTACGGCGGCCGGCTCGACCGGCCGACCCGCCCGGTGGTCGCCGCTCTGCTCGCGACCGCGACCGCCGATCCGAACGTCAACGTGCGACTGGCCGCGATCGACGCCCTGGCGCCGGTGGCGTCCGAGCCGCCGGTCCAGGCGGTCCTGCTCCGTGCCCTGCCCCACCAGGACTCGCCGATGGTGCAGATCGCCCTGGTCGACCTGCTCCTCGACTCCGGCGCGGCCGGGGCGCGGCGCGCGGCCACCCGCCTGGCCGACGACCCGGCCGTGCTCCCCGAGGTCCGCCAGCACGTGCGCCAGCGCCTCGGCTCCTCCGTCTGATCGCCGACACGGTCCCGATCCGAAACCACCGACCAAGGAGATCCGCCATGCACCGATCGCCCGAACGCCCGCTCCGCCGGAGCGCGGCCCAGACCCTCTGCGCCCTCGGCGTGCTGCTGGTGCCGGTCGCGCTCGGCCTCATCGTCGCCCGGCCGGCCGCCGCCACTCAGGAGACCGCCACCCGCAACGAGACCCTGCGCTTCGAGCCGGGCGCGGTCGCGGGGCAGGAGCGCCGCCTCCGGGTGTGCAACGTCTTCGGCTCGGTCACCGCCCGCGGCTACGACGGCGACGAGGTCCGGATGGTGGTCCACGAAAGCTTCTCGGGGGACACCCGGGCGGCCGTCGATCGCGCCAAGCGCGAGATGGCCCTGGGCATCGGCCACCCCGAGGGCGCGATCGAGGTCTACGTCGGCCACCCCTGCGGCACCCGGCACCACGACGATCGGGACGGCCCGGACGACCACGCGAAGGCCGAGTACGACATCGACCTCGAGGTGCCGCAAGGGGTCGCGGTCGACCTCTCCTCGGTGCTCGACGGCCAGGTGACCCTCACCGGCCACCGCGGACCGTTCCGGGTGGCCAACGTCAACGGACCGGTCGAGGCGACCGGCGTCTCCGGCTCCGGCCGCGCGACCTCGGTCAACGGCGGCGTCACCGTGCGCTTCGCCGAGAACCCCCGCGAGGCCTGCACCTTCTCGAGCGTCAACGGCGAGATCGACGTCGCCTTCCAGCCCGATCTCGCCGCCGACTTCCGCTTCAAGACCCTGAACGGGGACGTCTACTCCGACTTCCCCTTCACCTACCGCCCCGTGGTCGAGACCAGCCACCGGCGGGAGGGCGGCATGACCGTCCTCTCGCGCAAGTCGCTCTCCGGCATCCGGGTCGGCGGGGGTGGTGCGGAGCATTCGCTCACCACCGTCAACGGCAACATCTACGTCCGCCAAGGAGGACCCACGTCATGATCCGAAGACTTCCCATCGCAGCCGCCGCGCTGCTCGCCTTGGGCGCCGGTCTCGCGCCGGCCCACCCAGCGGTCGCCGAAGAGCTGACCGTTCCGCTGTCCCACCCCGGCCAGCCGGCGCGGGTCGAGGTCCACACCCTGATGGCCAGCATCTCGGTCGAGGCCTACGACGGCCAGGAGGTGGTCATCGACAGCCAGCCGGGCAAGCAGGAGCACGCGCCGGCGCCGCCGGCCAAGGCCCGCGGCATGAAGCGGATCGGCGGCACCGCCCTCGGCCTGACCGCCGAGGAGCGGGACAACAAGGTCGAGGTGAAGGTCGAAGGCCCCCAGGGTGGCGAGCTCCACCTCAAGGTGCCGCGCGACACCTCGCTCCAGCTCAAGACGGTCAACGGCGGCGAGATCTCGGTGCGCGGGGTGCGTGGCGAGCTCGAGATGGAGAACGTCAACGGCGGGATCACCGCCGAGGACGTCGCGGGCTCGGTCGTCGCGCACACGACCAACGGCGGCGTCAAGGTCGTCTTGCGCCGGGTGACGCCCGACGAGCCGATGTCGTTCGTCACCCTGAACGGCGACGTCGACGTGACTTTCCCGCCTGACTTGAAAGCCACCCTCAAGCTCCAGTCGACCCACGGCGAGGTCTACACCGACTTCGACGTCGCGGTGCACGAGGACACCTCCGCGGCCGCGCCCGACCGCTCCGGCGGCCGCTACCACGTGGAGGTCAACCGCGCGGTGAGCGGCACGGTCCACGGCGGCGGCCCGGAGATCACCCTCCGGACCTTCAACGGGAACATCTACGTGAGGAAGGGGGGCACGGCGAGCGGCGGATCGTAGCGAGAGCCGCTGACCACGGGGACGAGGACTCCGCCACGCGACGTGCGCGCAGGCGGAGTCCTCGTTTCGCTCTATCGCTTCGCCGAGCGTCCGCCGAGCGACGGGTACATCGCCGGCCTCTCGAAGCCCCCGGCACCCCTATTGAATTCCCGGGCGGTCCCTCTCTCGAAGTCCTTGGCACCCATCCAGGTACACGCCTCGGTCCCGGGCCTCGAGCGTGCCTTCCTCTCGAAGTCCCTGGCGCCCTCGCGGCTTGTCCCGCCCGCGGCGAGGGCCCATAATCGACGCCCGTTGCCCGGAGAGAGCGAGCGCGCCGATGAAGCCCCGCCGACCCAACCTCCCGATCGTCGCCCCGGCGCCGTGAGTGGGGCGAGGCCTGCCGCGCCGAAGACCGAGGACCGGCCGGCCGGGCCCGGGCCAGCGATCGAGTCGCCCCAGGGACGAGCGCTTCACCCCTGGCTCTACCTGGCAAGCGCCGCCGTCGCCACGGTCCTCGTCGCGCTTTTCCTGGTGTGCGCGGCGACACGACGCCTCAACTTCGACGAGTCCCTGGCACTCCACGCCGGCTGGCTTCACTGGCACGGCGTCGCCGCGGAGCCGGCATTCTACATGCCGTGGACGCTGGCGCTGGGCTGGCTCGGGACTGCGGTCCGGGACCCGGGCTGGACGCTGCGCTCGGCGCGCGTCGCCGCGGCCTGCGGGGTGCTCCTCGCGCTCCTCTTCGCCTTCCGCCGCCTGGGGCTCCGAGGCCGGCGGCTCGCCCTGGCGGCGGCTCTCACCCTGGCGGTCGGTCCCTTCGCCGTCCACGCCTACGAGCTGCGCTACGACACGGCCATTCTCATCGGGTTGCTGATTGCCAGCGGCTGCCTGTCCCGGCGGCGCGCCGGCGATCTCTTCGCTCTCGGCCTCGCCGTCGCCTGGCTCGCGAGCCACCACCTCAAGGGTCTCTTCTTCGCGCTCGCGGTCTTGGCCCTCGCTCTCTTGGCAATCTTCTTGTCGCCCGCGGGCGAGCGCGGGTCCAGCGGGTCCCGGAGGAAACTCGCCGGCGGCTTGGCGTCGCGGCTTGGCGTCGGGCTTGGCGGCCTGGCTCCTGGCGGTCCAGGCGATGGGAGGCTGGCGGCCCTTCCTCGCGACCTATAGCACCTTCTTCGGCCTGGCGGCGGCGAGCGCGCGGGTCTGGCCCTGGCATGTTCTGCGGCCCTACGTCGTGCGGGATCCGATCTGGTGGCTCGCCGCGGGAGGCTGCGCTGGCTCGGTACTCGTCGGCCTCCTTCTCCGCCGCCCCCGGCGAGGGCCGGCCGCTGAGGCGCCCTGGCCCGGCGCGGCGCCTTGGGCCCTCGCCGTCGCCTTCCCCGCTCTGGTCTTCCCGTTCCTCCACCCCCACGCCTGGCCGTACATGCTCTGCCTGCCGGTGCCCTTCCTGGCCGCCGCTATGGCGGAGACGGTATCGCGGGCGCGCTGGGCGGTCGGCCTGGCCCTGCTCGGGCCCTGGTCTCGATCGGGGTGCCCTGGTCGCCTTACCTCCGGGCTCCCGGCGCGCCGGCCACGCCCGAGATCGCGTCGCTGCGCTGGCTCGAGGGCCGGCTTCGGCCGGGGGACCGGGTGATCGACCCCTCCGGGGTCGCCTACTTCAGCTCTCACCGTGTGGAGCGCAGTGGTACCTGGACAAGTTGTTCGCCGAGCGCGGCGCCGCGGTCTCCGGATGCAGGGGGCGCGCGGCCCCTCCCCGGAGGCGTGCGCCTCGGCTGGTCAACACGTATCGTCTGGGCATGCTGCCCGCCGGCCGGCGCCGCGACATCGCCGGCCGCTACGTCTTGATCGGAGGGCGACTGGCGCTGCGCGCGGACGACCCCCGCTTGGAGAGCATCGGGCGCCTACCGATCCTGCCACAAACGGAGTCCCGTCCTTCTGGCGGTGAAGGGCTGGCCGCGGAGAGAGGGGCCTACTTCCTCTTGTCGAGCTGCTCCATGAGATCGATCTGGATCTCCTGGATCTCCAGGAGGCGGCGCCACTGGTGGTTGAGCAGGCGGTCGACGCGCTCGCCGAGGAGGCGGATCTCGAGCTCCGCCTTCAGGTTCACCCGGTAGTCGTGCTCGGCGCGCAGGCGGTCCTTCGCCTCCTGGCGGTTCTGGCTCATCATGATGATCGGCGCCTGGATCGCCGCCAGGCAGGAGAGGACGAGGTTCAGGAGGATGAAGGGATAGGGGTCGAAGGCGCGCGCGAGGAGGACGGCGGAGTTGATCGCCATCCAGACGACCAGAACGACGAAGAAGCCGATCACGAAGGTCCAGCTGCCGCCGACCGCGGCCACCCGGTCGGCGAGCCGCAGGCCGAAGGTGGCGCGCTCGTCGAACTCGGTGTTGACGTTCTCCGACACCAGCTCCTGCTCGGAGAGCTTGTGGATCACCTCTTCCTCGATCTCTCCGATCTCGCCCCGCTCCTCCTCGAGCATGTGGGTGACGTAGGCGGCCCGGTAGCGGTTCAGGTCCTCGCGGCAGATCGTGTCGCCCGGAGCGAGGTCCGGGTGGTCGGCGCGGATGAGCTCGAGGATCCCGGGGCGGATCAGCTCGATCGGCTCGAGGTCGGCGGCCGGCACCTGGCGGTTGCAGAGCGAGCAGCGTCCGTGAGCGGCGGGCTTGGCCATGTTGGGGCTCCTGGTCCCAGGTCCTGCGGCGATCATAGCGCCCGGCCGGCGCGGTCCGGATCGCGGCATCGCCCGTCAAGAGACATCCGCCTCGGCGGCCGGGCCGGATAGAGGAGATGATGACCGCCGCGCGCTCCCGCTGCCGCCCCGGCGGCAGCCTCGCTCTTGCCGCCCTGCTCTCGATCGCCTCGCTCGCCCCCGCCCCGGTCCGGGCCGCGGCCTCCACCCTCCGCTTCACCCTCTCCTACCCCGCCTCGGCGGCCGCGGGCCCGCTCGCCGGCCGGGTGCTCCTGCTGCTCTCGAAGGACGACGACGCCGAGCCCCGCTTCGAGGTCGATGCCGGCGTCGACGCCATCCAGGTCTTCGGCCTGGACGTCGAGGACCTGGCTGCTGGCCGGGAGGCGGTCGTCGACGCCTCGGCCTACGGCTATCCGTACGCCTCGCTCGCCTCCCTGCCGGCGGGCCGCTACCGGGTGCAGGCGGTCCTCCACCGCTACGAGACCTTCCACCGCGCCGACGGCCACACCGTCCTCCTGCCCGCCGACCGGGGCGAGGGGCAGCACTGGTACGAGGCGCCGGGCAACCTCTACTCCGAGCCGGTCTGGATGGACGTCGATCCGGCCCGGGACGCCGCGATCCCGCTCGTCCTCGACCGGGTGATGCCGGAGATCGAGCCGCCCGCCGACACCGAGTACGTCAAGCACGTGCGGATCAAGAGCGAGCGGCTGAGCGCTTTCTGGGGGCGCGACGTCTACCTGGGCGCCACGGTGCTCCTGCCCTGGGCCTTCGCCGAGCACCCGCGAGGCGCGCTACCCGCTGATGATCTACCACGGCCACTTCCAGCGCGACTTCGCCGGCTTCCGCACCGCGCCGCCCGACCCGGAGCTCGCCTGCGTCTACAGCGAGCGCTTCCACGTGCCCTGCTACAACCGGGTCGTCCAGCAGGAGGCCTACGACTTCTACCGCCGCTGGACGAGCCCCGGCTTCCCGCGCTTCCTGATCGTCCAGATCCAGCACGCCAACCCCTACTACGACGACTCCTACGCCGTGAACTCGGCCAACCTGGGACCCTACGGCGACGCGATCACCTACGAGCTCGTGCCCGAGATCGAGCGCCGCTTCCGGGGGATCGGCGCGCCCTGGGCCCGCTTTCTCTACGGCGGCTCGACCGGCGGCTGGGAGGCGCTCGCGGCCCAGGTCTTCTACCCCGGCGAGTACAACGGTGCCTTCGCCGCCTGCCCCGACCCGGTCGACTTCCGCGCCTACACCACGATCGACCTCTACGACGACGACAACGCCTACTACCGGGAGGGCCCGTTCGGCCGGGTGGCGCGGCCGGGCCTGCGCGACTGGCAAGGCGAGGTCTCGGCGACGATCGAGGACTACAACCACATGGAGCTCGCGCTCGGCACCCGCGGCCGCTCCGGCGAGCAGTTCGACGCCTGGGAGGCGGTCTTCTCGCCGGTGGGCGACGACGGCTACCCCCGCCGCGTGTGGGACAAGGCGACCGGCGCGATCGACCACGAGGTCGCCGCCTACTGGCGCGAGCACTACGACCTGCGCTACGTCCTCGAGCGGGACTGGGGCGTCCTCGGCCGCCAGCTGGTGGGCAAGATCCACATCTACGTCGGCGACATGGACAGCTACTACCTGAACGACGCCGTCTACCTGATGGAGGCCTTCCTGGTGGCGGCGAAGCAGCCGGCCTACGGCGGCGAGGTCGACTACGGCGACCGCGCCGAGCACTGCTGGAACGGCGACCCCATGCACCCGAACGCCATCTCGCGGCTGCACTACAACACCAACTACCTGCCGCAGATCCTCGAGCGGATCGAAGCGACGGCACCCGACGGCGCGGACCTCGAGAGCTGGCGCTATTGATCGGATCACCCCCCTCACCCTCGGTCCCTCTCCCACCCTCGAGATGGGCGAGGGCCGCCCTCCACGTCGCTACCGAGGGCGGCGGCGGAGGCGGATCGCGCCGCGGGTGTGGGCGAGGGTGATCAAGACGACGCCCAGGAGGATCAGCCCGCCCGCCCAGAAGGTGGTCGCGGTCACCTCCTCGCCGGCGAAGAGCCAGCCGAGCACGACCGCGACCAGCGGGTTGACGAAGGCGTAGGTCGAGGCCGCCGCCGGGTGGGCCACCCGCAGCAGCCAGGCGTAGGCCGAGAAGGCGACGATGGCGCCGAAGACGACCAGGTAGGCGAAGGCGAGGATCGACTTGGTCGAAACCGCCGCCAGGTCGAGCCGCGACCACTGCCCGGCGGCGCTCCCCGCCGCCACCAGCAGGGCGCCGCCGGCGAGCATCTGGCAGGCGGTGGACATCCAGGGGGTCGCCGGCAACCGGGCGGTGCGGCTGTAGAGCGAGCCGGCCCCCCAGCAGAGCGTCGCCCCGATCAGGACCAGCGCGCCGCGGAGCTCGACGCCCACCGTCGCGCGGAACGGCGAGACCAGGAAGAACACCCCGGCGAAGCCCAGGGCGAGACCCAGGACCACCCGCCCGGAGGGCGCCTCGCCGCGCGGGCGGAGCCAGTTGAGCACGATCACCCAGAAGGGCTCGGTCGCGACCATCAGGGCGGTGGCCCCCGAGGGCACCCACTGCTCGGCGGTCACCACCCCGCCGTTGCCGCCGAGGAAGAGCGCCGCGCCGATCACCAGCACGGGGACGATCTCCTCGCGCCGCGGATTGGGCTCGCCGCGCAGCCGCGCCCAGACGTAGAGGATGAGCCCCGCGATCAGGTAGCGCAGCCCCGCCATCAGGAGCGGCGGGACGGTCTCGATCGCGAACCGGATGGCGAGGTAGGTCGACCCCCAGATCACGTAGACCAGGGCGAAGGCGACCACGAGCCGCCAGAGCGGCGGCCCGGGGCCCTCACTCTTCATCTGCCGTCACCGGAGCGAGGATCATCCGGAGGCTCGGGGCCCGCCCGGCTTGCGCGCGGTGGCGGGCGGCGTGGGCACCGCCAGCGGCTTCGGCGGGTTCTCCTGGAGCGTCTTCTCCAGCACCTCGATCGCCTTGTCGAGGGTCGGGTCGATGCCCTTCGCCTCGAGATCGGGGCGGTCGACGACCTCGACGTCCGGCTCGACGCCGACCCCCTCGACCGCCCAGACCCCGGAGGGCGTGACGAACCGGAACGAGGGCGCCGTGATGCCGCCGCCGTCGGCCAGGTCCGGCCCGCCGGAGAGGCCGATCAGGCCGCCCCAGGTGGTGGTGCCGATCACCGGCCCCAACCCCTGCTCGCGGAAGTAGTAGGGGAAGGCGTCCCCGCCCGAGCCGGCGTAGCCGTTGGTCAGCACCGCCTTCGGGCCGCGGTGGACGAAACCGGGGGTGGTGAACGGCTCGACGTCGCGCCGCGCCCAGTAGGAGAGCAGAGGCCGCTCCAGCAGCTCGATCATCCCGAACGGGATGAAGCCGCCGCCGTTGTAGCGGTCGTCGAGGATCAGAGCGTCCCGGGTCGACTGGGCGTAGAAGCCCTGGTAGAGCTCCCGGGTGCCCTCGACCGCCGTGTTCTCGAGGTGGATGTAGCCGATCCGCCCGCCCGACGCGCGCTCGACGTAGCGCCGCTTGGCGTCGACCGCGTCGAGGTAGCGCAGGTTGGTCTCGTGGGCGACGGTCTCGACCCGCTCGTCGTGCGCCCCCGCCCCGGAGGCATCGGACGCGACCCGCAGGGTGACCACCCGGTCGGCCTTGTCCTCCAGCAGCTCGTAGAAGTTCTGGACGGTCTTGGTCGAGACCCCGTCGACCGCCAGGATCAGGTCCCCGGGGGCGACGTGGACGCCCGGCTCGGTGAGCGGCGAGCGGTAGTCGTCCTGCCAGTTCTGGCCCGGGAAGATCTTCGTCACCCGGAAGTAGCCGGAGGGATCGGCGGCGATCTCGGCGCCCAGGAGGCCCCCCTCGTGGCGCTCGACCTGCCAATCGTCCGACGGCTGCACGTAGACGTGGCCCGAGGAGAGCTCGCCGCCCATCTCGCCGAAGATGAAGTCGAGGTCGCTCCGGTGCGCCACGGAGGCGACCAGCGGCTCGTACTTGGCGCGGATCGCGCTGCCAGTCGAGGCCGTTCATCGCCGGGTCGTAGTACCAGTCGCGGAGGATCCGCCAGGCGTCGACGAACTCCTGATGCCACTCGGCGCCGGGATCGATCTTCATCGTCATCCCCGAGAGGTCGAGCTTGCCGTCGCTCGCCTTCTGGCCCGGCTTGACCTCGGCGATCCCCCAGGTGGCGCCGCCCCGGCCGCGCGAGCGGAAGAGGAGCTTCTTGCCGCCGGCGGCGAGGTCGAAGCCCTGGACCCCGTCGAGGACCGTCTTCGCCTCCCGCTCCTCGAGGTCGAAGAGCTGGAGCTTGGTCTCCGGGCCCATGCCTTCGAGGTAGAGGACGCCCGAGTCGACCGCCGCCAGGTTGCGGTAGTTGTCCGGGCCGCCGGGCAGGGCGCGCACGCGGCTCTCGAAGCCCGCGGGCTCGACCGCCACCACGACCGGGGCGGCCTCGCCGCCGCCGGCCTTCTCGGCCCCGGCGTCCGCCTTCGACCCGGCGCCCTTCTTGGCCGCCTTCCCGGACCCGGCGCCGGCGGCGTCCGAGACCCCTTCGCCGTCCGCCTTCGCCGGCTTCTCCTCGTCGCTTTCGGGGAGGAAGAGCGGCGGCGCGTCGTCGGTCAGCAGGCCGACGTAGACCCGCGACGGGTGGGTGTAGACGTAGGCGAACTCGAAGGAGCTGAAGGTCAGGTTGTAGTCCCGGTTCGAGACGAAGTAGAGATAGCGGCCCTTCGGGTCCCAGGTCGGCTCGGACTCGGCGCTGTCGTCGCCGGTCAGCTGATAGGCGGCGCCCTTGGCGAGCGAGTAGACCCAGACGCTCGGCAGCTGGCCCGCGCCGACCTTGGTGTAGGCGAGCCAGCGGCCGTCGGGCGACCACCGGTAGTCGGTGATGTCCGAGAAGCGGCCGCGGTCGAGGGTGGTGAGGGTACCCGAGGCGGCGTCGACCACCCGCAGGCGGGCCTCGCGGTCGCCGAACGCGAGCTTCGAGCTGTCCGGCGACCAGCGGGCGTCGTAGCGCCAGGTCGGCTGGTCCGTGCCGTCGGTGGTCACCCGGCGCTCGTCGCCGCTGCCGTCGGCCGGCCGCACGTAGAGCTCGTACTCGCCGGTGCGGTCGCTCCAGTAGGAGACCCAGCGGCCGTCGGGCGACCAGGCGGGGTCGCGCTCGCGCACGCCCTGGCTGCGGGTCAAGTTGCGCACCTCGCCCTTGGCGGCGGGCACGGTGTAGACGTCGCCGCGGGCGCCGAAGAGGGCGCGCGCCCCCGACGGCGAGATGGCCGAGCTCCCGATGTCGTCCGAGACGTCCGCGAAGCGGGGCAGCAGACCCTTGAAGTCGCCGTAGACCCGGATCGGCACGCGCTCGGTCTGGTCCGTCGCCGGGTCGTAGCGCCAGATCCAGCCGCCCGCCTGGTAGACGATCCGCCGCGTGCCGGCCGACGGCCAGAGCACGTCCCAGACGCGGTGGTGCGTCACCTGGCGCGGCGCCGCGCCGGTCGGGGCCGCCGGGTCGAGGGCGAAGAGGTTGAGGGTGCCGGCGTCACGGTCGGAGGTGAAGTAGACCGTGTCGCCGACCCACACCGGCTGGTTGTCGGTGCCGTCGTAGTCGGTCAGCTGGTGGGCGCTCTCGGCGGCGAGGTCGAAGGTCCAGACGTCCTGGGCGTTGCCCCCGTGATAGCGCTTCCAGGTCCGGAACTCGCGGCTCTTGGGGGTGTAGACGAGCGTCTTGCCGTCGGGCGAGAGCATGCCGCCGCCGCCCCGCGGCGGGCCGAGCGGCGTCTCCATGCCGCCCGCGAGCGGCACGACGTACGGCACCTCGAGGCGATCGCTCCAGGCCAGGCGGTGGGCGAGGAAGACGACGTTCCGGCTGTCCGGCGTCCAGCCGAGGACCCGGTTGTCGACCCCGCCGCGCGGCGGCAGCGGCCCGACGTCGTTCTGGAAGGTGAGCTGGCGGGGCTCGCCGCCCTCGATCGGGATCACGTGGACCTGCGGCGTGCCGCCGTACTCGCCGGTGAAGGCGATCCACTTGCCGTCGGGCGAGATCTTGGGGAAGAGCTCGAGCCCGTCGTCCGAGGTCAGGCGGCGGGCGGTGCCGCCGTCGGCGCCCACCGTCCAGACGTCGCCGGCGTAGGAGAAGGCGATCGTGTCGCCCTGGATGTCGGGGTAGCGCAGGAGGCGGGTGAGGCCGGTGTCGGCCGGCGCCGACTCGTCCTGGGCCGCGGCCGGCGCCGCGAACGAAAGGAGCGCGGCGAGCGACGCCGCGAAGGCGAGCGACGAGCGGAGGGCAAGGCGGTAGGGCGAACGCGGGATGTCCATGGTTCTTCCTTACGAAGCTGGAGTCGATCCGTTGCGCGGGAAGGCTTCGAGGGGCTGGAGGAATCTTATCCCGGCGACGGTCGCGATCGGGGCGCGGCGTCCGGTAGGATGACGGGATCGAGCGATCAAGACGGCTCGAAAACGCGCCCGGCCGGCGGGACCGCCGGGCCTTCGAGAGGAGGCACGATGAGAGCTCTTTCCGGCAGGCGGGGTCGGGGTCCGCTCACCCTCGGGTGGGCGATGGTGGCGTTGGTGCTCGCTCCGGCGGCCTGGGGCGCCGAGGGCCACGCCGGGTGGGGCTACGACTGCGCGGAGGGGCCGCCCTTTCTCTGGGGGCGGCTCGACCCGAAGTACGCCCTCTGCGACGAGGGCGACGCCCAGTCGCCGATCGACGTCGCCACCGCCGGTGCGCGCCGCGAGCCCCTCGACCTGCCGGTGCCGCATTACGGCCAGACCGCCCTCACCGCGATCAACAATGGGCACTCGGTCCAGGCCGACGTCCCGGCCGGCGCCGGCGAGATCTCGGTCGGCGGCGCGACCTACCGGCTGGACCAGTTCCACTGGCACGCGCCGAGCGAGCACTGGATCGCCGGCAAGCGCTACCCGATGGAGATCCACCTCGTCCACCGGGGCGAGGCCGGTGTCCTGGTCGTCGGAGCCCTGGTGGTCGAGGGCCGCGCCAACCCCGAGATCGAGAAGATCTGGCGCTCCTTCCCCGAGAAGCCGAACGACCAGGTGAAGGTCTCCGACTTCGACCTCTCGAAGCTCCTGCCCGCCGACCTCCACTCCTACCGCTACCCGGGTTCGCTGACCACGCCGGGCTGCGACCAGGGGGTCCAGTGGGTCGTCCTCGCCCGGCCGGTCGAGATGTCGCGCCAGCAGATCGAGCGCTTCCGCTCGGTCTTCTTCGGCACCGAGCGCTTCCCCGCCGGCAACGCCCGGCCGGTCCAGCCGCTCGGCGACCGGACGGTCGTCACCGACGTCGCGGCGCCCTGACCCCGGTCGCGGCCCCGGCCCGCTGGCCCGATCCTTGAACTCTCTCCCGGTGTCCGGGGGACGCCTCCTGTCCACCGCGACACCGACTGGAGAGATCATGAGCCTGACGCTGGGAAACGGACCGTCCGGCTCGACGGCGAGGTCTACGAGGACCTGGTCTGGTCCTATCCCGAGCCGCTCCCGGGCAAGGAGCGGATCGCCGGCCGCCTCGCCTTCTCCGACGACGAGCGGATCGCCCTGGAGGTGACGCCCTCCTGAGGCCGGCCGGGGCGAAGGCGGCGCCGACGCCGCGTTCGTCGTAACATGGGGCGACCGTTCATCGGCGGGAGCGGCCCCCGGGGGGGCGGTCGCCGCTCTCCGATCGAGATTCGCCGCGGATCGTGGCGGCGGCCATCGGAGCTCGTCCATGTCGAAACCCTTGCGGCTACGCGCCCTGTTGCCGGTCTGTCTGGCCGCATGCCTGGCCGGGTGTTTCGGCGGTCCGAGCCCACCCCCGCTCCGGGTCGGTCTCGTGGTCTGGCCGGGCTACGAGCTGTTCTTCCTCGCCCGCAGCCAGGGGCTCTATCCCGAGGATCAGATCCAGCTCGTCAGCTTCCGATCACCGGCCGAAGCGGTCCGCGCCTACCGGGCCCGCCTGGTCGACGGGCTCGCCCTGACCCTCGAGTACGCGATCCAGATCGAGTCCGAGGAGCCCGGCCACGCGGTGGTCCTGGTCATCGACACCTCGGAGGGCGGCGACTCGCTCATCGCCCGCCAGGGGGTCGACTCCCTCGCCGACCTCCGGGGGCGCCGGCTCGGGGTGGAGGCGAGCGCCCTCGGCGTCTTCTTCTCGCGGCGCATCCTCGAGCGGGCCGGGCTCGGCCAGGACGAGGTCGTGCTCGTGCCGATCGACGTCGGCGACCAGGAGCGGGCCTTCCTCGACGGCGACGTCGACGCGCTGGCGACCTTCGAGCCGACCCGCTCGCGCCTGCTCGCCGCCGGGGCGCACGAGCTGTTCACCAGCCGCGATCTCCCGGGCCAGATCCTGGACGTGCTCCTGGTCCCCGACGACGTGCTCCACCAGCGCCGGGCGCCCCTCGCCCGGCTGGTGCGGGGCTGGTTCCTCGCCCGCGGCCTGCTCGCCCGGAACCCGGCCGCGGCGGCCGCCGCGATGGCGCCGCGCGAGAAGCTCTCGGCCGAGCAGTTCCTCGCAGCCCTGGGCGGGCTCGAGCTGACCAGCCTCGCCGCGAACCGCGAGCTCCTGGAAGCCGCCGCTCCGGGCAGGCCGCCGGGGCTCATCCACTCGATCGCCGACCGGGCGCGGCTCCTGCGCCGCTACGGGCTCATCGACCGGACGATCGACCCCGGGAACCTGGTCTCGAACGCGGTCCTCCCGGACCCCGAGAGATGAGCCGCTTCCCGCCTCCCCTGCGCTGGTCGTTGCCGGCGATCCTCCTCGCCGCCGGCGCTCTGGCCCTGGCGCTCTCCTACGGGCTCGACCTGCGCTACTTCCGGGCGCTGGGCTTGGACGAGGCGGTGGCCGACGGCAAGCAGACCGCCATCCAGACCGCCGCCGAGATCGAGCGCGAGTTCCGCCGGGGCCACCCGGACGGCGCGCGCGACGCCCTCGACGCCGTGAGCGGCGACCGGCAGCTCCGGGTGGCCCTGGTGGTCGACCGCGGCCTCGAGGTGCTCTTCGCCACCGACTATCCGGAGGAGGGGCGCGCGCTGGCCGACTCGCCCTACGCCCGGTATCGAGGGCTGATCCGCGCGGCGATCGACCAGGGGCACGAGAGCGTCGAGGTCGGCGACGGCCGCGTGGCGGTGGCGGTGCCGGTCGCCCTCGGGCTGCGCGCGAGCGAGATCGTCCCGGCTCGCCACGGCGCGCTGCTCATGCTCCTCGACCCCGGGCGCCAGCTCGGCCTCGCCCGCCGCCACGCGCTGCGCTTCAGCACCGGCCTCGCGCTCCTGCTCGGCGGTCTCACCGCCCTGCTCTGGGTGCTCCTCGGACGGCTGGTGACCCGCCGGGCCTCGCGCCTGGTCGAGGTCACCCGCCGGATCTCGGGCGGCGACTTCTCGGTTCGCACCCGCACCGAGGGCAGCGACGAGCTCGCCCACGTGGCCCGCGCCATCGACTGGATGGCCGCGTCGCTGGGCGAGACGACGGCCGAGCTCGCGGCGAGCGAGCGCCGCTTCCGGCAGCTCATCGAGCACGGCACCGACGTGATCGCCGTCGTGGGCCGGGACGGACGGGTCCTCTACGTCAGCCCGTCGGTCGAGCGCGTCCTCGGCCGGTCGCCGGCCGACCTCGCCGGCACGAGCCTGCTCGACCTCGTCCACGGCGAGGACCGCCAACCCTTCGAGACGGCACTGCGGGAGGGGCTCGAGGGCGAGGTCTCGTCGCGCCGAATCGACGTCCGGTGTCTCGCGGCCGACGGCAAGCAACGGACTCTCGAGGTCACCGCCTACGCCCCTCCCGAGCTCGCGAGCCAGGGGCAGGTCGTGATCAACGGCCGCGACATCACCTCCTGGAAGAGCCTCGAGGTCCAGCTCCGCGAGGCCCAGAAGATGGAGGCCATCGGGCAGCTGGCGGGCGGGGTGGCCCACGACTTCAACAACCTCCTGACCGCCATGCTGGGGTACTGCGACCTCCTGGCCGCGCGCCTGGCTCCGGGCTCGCGCGAGAGCGCGCAGCTGGGCGAGATCCGCAGCGCCGCGGAGCGCGCCGCCGAGCTCACCCGCCAGCTCCTCGCCTTCGCCCGCCGCCAGATGCTCCAGCCCACCGTCGTCGACCTGAGCACCGTCGTCTCCCGCATGCAGCTCATGATCGACCGCGTGCTCGGCGAAGGCATCCGGGTCGTCCTCGACCTCGCCGACGGTCCGATCCCGATCCGCGCCGATCGCTCCCGCCTCGAGCAGGTGATCGTGAACCTGGCGGTCAACGCCCGCGACGCCATGGCCGGCGGCGGCTCGCTCACCCTCGAAACCCGCCGCCGGGAGCTCGATGCCGAGGCGGCGGCCGGCCTGGGGCTCGAGCCGGGGACCTACGGCGAGCTGGCGGTCGCCGACTCCGGCACCGGCATGGCCCCCGAGGTCCGCGAGCGGATCTTCGAGCCCTTCTTCACCACCAAGGAGATCGGAAAGGGCACCGGCCTGGGGCTCGCCTCGGTCCTGGGGACGGTCGGGCAGAGCGGTGGCCACATCCGGGTGGAGAGCGAGGTCGGGCGCGGCACCCGCTTCGAGATCCTCCTGCCGCTGGCGGAGGCGGCGGTCGCCGCGCCCGAACCGGTTCGGGCCGACGCGTGAAGCGGCAGAGCGCCGTCCCGGCCGGCCCGAACGGCTCGCCCGGCACCGACCGCCTCCCTCACCGCTCGCCCGGTCTCGACCCCTGCCAGCCCGCCACGAGCTCCGCCAGATCGCGGCCGGCGACGGGCCGCGGCTCGGCCTGGAGGCCGCCCAGGCACGCGGCCTCGCCCAGGACGTGCTCCGGGCTCCAGCCGGCGGCGCGCAGCTCGCGGAGCCCCGTGTCGCCGTCCGACTTCGAGAGCTTCGCGCCGTCGGCCCGGCGGACCAGCGGGTGGTGCAGAAAGGTGGCCGGCACCTCGCGGCCGAGGAGGCGGGCGAGCTGGATCTGGCGGCCGGTCGAAGCGAGCAGGTCCTCGCCCCGGATCACCAGGTCGATCGCCTGGTCGAGGTCGTCGACCACCACCGCGAGCTGGTAGGTCCAGTGGCCGTCCCGGTCGCGCAGCAGGAGGTCCCCGCACTGCTCGGCCGGGACCTGGCGGCGCTCTCCGAGCCGCCGGTCGGTGAAGACCACCTCCTCCTCCTCGAGCGCGAGGCGCAGGCGGCGGATCGGGGTCGCGGCGGGGTCGACGCCCCGCTCGCGGCAGGTCCCCGGGTAGCGGAGCTCGTCGCCGTCGCCCCCGGCGCCGCGCGCCCGGATCTCGCGCCGGGTGCAGACGCACGGGTAGGCGAGCCCGCGCGCCTCGAGGCCGGCCAGGACCTCGGCGTAGCGCGCCCCGCGCTCGCTCTGGCGCGGCACGGTCTCGTCCGGCTCGAGGCCGAGCCAGTCGAGGTCCGCCAGGAGGGCCGCCTCGTACTCGGGCCGCGAGCGGATCCGGTCGTGGTCCTCGATCCGCAGCAGCACCCGGCCGCCGAACGCGCGTGCCAGGCCCCAGACGTAGACCGCGTTGACCGCGTGCCCCAGGTGCAGGTAGCCGGTCGGCGCCGGTGCGAAGCGCGTGCGCCAGGGCGCGGCGGGAAGCTCGGGGCCGGTCACGCCGCGATCCTATCGGCAGCCTCTCCCCGCCCGGACCGGCGGGCCGCACGCCGCCTGCCCCGACACCGCCTCTCCACCCGGACGGGTGGGGCGTGGGCCCCCGGCCAGCGGATATCTTGCGCACTGAGGGACCGCCATCGCGGTTGCCCGGGGGCGTGATCCTCCCCACCCGGCCCGGACGACAGGCGGAACGAGAGAGGACGGAGGCGACGACTGCGACGAGCACCGGCCTCCCCTCATGGATACGACGGGAGAACCAAGTCATGAGAAAGCTGCTGAGCCTGCTGGCCATCATCGCCTTCGCCCTGGTCGCGACCTACGCCATGGCCGCCCAGACCCCGCCCGAGACGGTCAGCATCAAGGCCGCCCAGGCGAAGAAGGCCCCGGTCGAGTTCCCCCACGCCAAGCACTTGAAGCTGGTAGACAAGTGCAGCGTCTGCCACCACACCAACGAGGGGCTGACCGCGGCCAACGCCGAAGGCGTCAAGGCCTGCTCCGAGTGCCATCTCGACCCGGCGAAGCCGGAGATCCCCGGCATGCGTGAGATGAGCATGACCAAGAACCCCTTCCACGAGCTCTGCATCAAGTGCCACAAGGAGCAGGCGAAGGGTCCGACGAAGTGCGCCGACTGCCACAAGTAGCCGGCGCCCGCCCTCGCTTTCGAGCGACGACGCCCCCGGGGTCCGCCCCGGGGGCGTCGTCGTCTCGGGCGAGCCGATCGGCAACCTCCGAGTTGACCGCGACCGGCGCCGGGAGCTAGAGTCTCGGCGCTCGTTCCCATTGCGATCGACTCTCGGGGCGGTTCGTGCGACGAAGACTCCCGTGGACCCTTTTGCTCGCCGTTCTGGCCGTGGTCCCGGCCGTGGGGCCCGCCGCCCGAGCGCAGGCGCCGCCGCCCGACAGCGGCTTTCCCGAGGTCGAGGTCGACCTCGAGGGCCAGCTCTTCACCAGCGTCCTGCCCTTCGACGTCCCCTTCATCATCCACGGCGCCGTGCCGGCGGGGATCCACCAGCTCGAGGTGCGCTGCTGGAAGCTCGCGGTCGTTGCCACCGCGACCGGCAGGCAGGAGGTGCCGCCGGACCTCTCCACCCAGCCGGACGGCGACTGCCCGCGCTGGAACGGCATGCCGCTCGTGTGGCGCAACACCATCGCTCCCAACGCCACCAGCCCGACCTTCCGCCTGCTCCTGCCCCGGCTCGACGCGACCAGCACCTACGTCTTCCGGTTCAGCTTCGACAAGCAGGTCACTCCCGAGGAGGCCCAGGCCTTCTCCGACAAGCTCGTGCAGGTGGTGGGCCCGATCCTCTGGGGCCGTCCGCAGGAGACCGCCGACCTGCCCCTCGCCGGCGGCCTCTCCGACGCCGACCTGGCGATGATCCGCGACCGGCTCACCGCGGCGCTCAAGGCCGCGACCGGTGCCGACCGCTTCCCGGACTGCGCCCGGAGCCGCGCGCTCTGCGACACGGCCTCCTTCGCCCAGGTGCGCGACGAGCTCGACGAAGCCCTCCTCCCGGTGCGCGACGCCCAGGGGAAGATCCACGCCGCCATCGAGACCTACCAGGACCGCGTGAGCCAGCTCGACGCCCTGCTCGCCCGACTGCGGAGCGACCCGGCGCTCCTGCGCCTGCAAGTGGCGCTCGCCGCCGCGAACCAGCCCCAGGCCGAGCGGGTGTCGGCCGTTCTCGGCCTCGCGGAGATCCCGCAGATCCGGCGCGATGACCGGAGCTCTCCGGAAGCGGTCGCGGCCGTGCTGCAGGCGGCGAAGACCGCCCTCGCCACCGCCATCCAGGACCTGGGCGAGCTCCGGAACCTGATCCAGGCGAACCTGGCCGGCGACGGCCAGACCGTGCCGCCCCTCGGCCGCCAGCTCGTCGAGTCCCAGGGCCTGGCCGCGGGCGACCTGGACAGCTTGCGCGCCGCCGCCGCCAACGAGGGAGATGTCGGCTCGGCCCAACGCGCCGAGGCTCGCCTCCAGAGCGACGTCGCCCGCCTGGAGAGCTCCCTCGCCGATCGGGCTCAGGCGGTCGACAAGCTGGCCGCCCTCTACCAAACGCGCGTCCTCGGGATGTCGGTGATCGCCGGCTCGACCACCGGCAGCTTCGCCACCCAGAGCCGCAACTACATCAGCGCCGACACCGGCGTGGCCTACGCCCCCGGGCTCGACGACTTCTCGACCTACGTGGGCAGCAACATCTACTTCCGTCCGGTCAACAAGGCGGCGCCGCTCGCGAAGCTCGGCAACTTCCGCCAGACCCTGGGGCGGCGGGTGTCGCTGACCCTCGGGCTGACGGTCGACGGGGTGAGCGACGGCACGACCCGCGAGGACCTCTTCGGCAACCAGTCGCTGGTCGTCGGCCTCGGCCTGCGGCTGGTCAACTCGGTGCGGGTGACCGCCGGCAGCCTGGTCTTCCTCGAGAAGGATCCGAACCCACTCGTCGACGACACGAGTGTGGCCGTCACCCCGTTCGTCTCGCTCTCCTTCGATCTCGACGTGGCCCCGACCCTGCAGGGCATCGGCGGCCTGTTCCGGCCCGGCTCCTGAGGCGGGAGGTCTCCGATGGCGGTTGTGATCGACGACTCCTTGAGCGCTTCCCCGGCGACCATCTCCCTGCCCAGCGGCCCGATCGAGCTCGCGCAGGGCGTCCACTCCGACCTGGGCGGAGAGATGGCGACGATCACCTACACGATCTCCGGCCCGCCCAACGTCGCCTTCCAGACCTCGGCCGGTCCCGAGGCGACGGTCGTCCTCCAGGGCGTCGAAGTACCCGGCACCTCCGTCCAGCGCAGCGACACGGTGAAGCTGGTCCGGACGGCGCCGGGGGCGGTCGCCCAGGTGGAGATCCGCCAGACGATCGAGGCCGAGGACACGGCCTTCGACAGCGTCACGGTGGCCGTTCGAAGATGAGGTGGACGATGGCCCCCCGCGGAGCTCGGTCCCCACGCCCGGGCCGCCCGGCGCCGGCGGCGGTCGCTGCCGGGCTGGTCGCGTCGCTCCTGGCGGCCGCCGGCGGCTGCTATCACAAGGGCGACTACACGCCGAGCGAGCCCCTGGTGAGCTCGATCCTCACCCTGACCTCCGTCGACGGCGAGACCTCGCTCCCCGCCGACGGCTTCTCTCGCCTCGACCTCGAGGCGCGGCTCCTGGGCAACCCCTCGTTCGACCAGCGGACGGTGCTCTTCCGCACCACCTCGGGCACGCTTGAGGGCGGCAGCGCCGCGGCCGACGCGATGGCGGTGGAGGCTGACGGCACCGGCCGGGCGCGGATCACCCTGGTCAGCTCCACGCAGGTCGGGACCGCCGTCGTCACCGCGACGCCGAAGGCCGCACCGGGGGTCACCGCTTCGCTCTCGATCGACTTCGTGGCGCCGACCGGATCGGACGTGCTGCGCTTCGTCGAGGCCCCGGGCGAGGCCCCCGCCGACGGCGCCACCCTGACCACCTTCACGGTCGAGGTCTCCGCCGCCCTGCCCGCCGCTCAGCGCACCGTGACTTTCACCACCACCTCCGCCGCCGGCTTCGCGCCCTCGGGCCAGGCGAGCGTCTCCGAGCCGGTCAACGCCGGCAACCGCGCCTCGGCCGACCTGGTGAGCCCCGCCGCGATCGGCACCGCCAGGGTGACGGCCCAGGTGGCCGGCGTGGCTCAGCAGGCCGAGATCTCCTTCGTCCGCGCCCTGCCCGACGACATCGTGGTCGCCGCCGATCCGACCTCCGCTCCCGCCGCGACGGACACCCAGATCACGATCACCGCGACCCTCCTGCGCGACGTCGGCGGCGTGACGCCGGGGACGGTGGTCTCCTTCCGGGCCGAGGACGAGGCCGGCAAGACGGTCGGCCTCTTCACCAACGTCACCCGTTCGGCGGCGGACGGCACCGCCACGGCGGTCTTCGAGCCGCGGACCACGACGCCCGGGTTCGTGACCGTGACCGTCGGCGTGGAGGGCTCGGCCGCGGTCGGCACGGTGCGGATCGAGCTGACCGCGCCGTCCTCGTGAGGCCGCTCCAGCCCCAGCGAGCGGCCGGCCTCCGGGGCGCTCGCCCTACCCGAGCTCGTAGCGCTTGAGCTTCTCGTAGAGGGTTCGCACCCCGATCCCCAGCTCGTCGGCCGCGCGCTGGCGGTGGCCGCCGTGGCGCTCGAGGGCGCGCTCGATCGCTCGGCGCTCGAGCGCCTCCAGGGTGCGCGCGGCCGGCTCGGCGAAGGCGGCCGGCGGCTCGCCCGGCGACGCGGCGGAGCGGAGCAGACCGGCCGTGATCGGCTCCTCGCCGGCCAGGATCGCGGCCCGCTCGAGCGCGTTGGCGAGCTCGCGGATGTTGCCCGGCCAGGGGGCGGCCTCGATCGCCGTCTCGGCGCCCGGGTCGAGCGGGGGCGTCGCGCGGCCGAGCTCCCGGCCGATCCGCGCGAGCAGGTGGTGGGCGAGCGGCAGGAGGTCCTCGCGGCGCTCGCGCAGCGGCGGCATCCGCACCGGGAAGACCGCGAGGCGGTGGTAGAGGTCGTCGCGGAAGGCGCCGGAGGCGAGCCGCTCGCCCAGGTCCCGGTTGGTCGCCGCCAGCCAGCGGACGTCCGCCTCGAGGGTGCGCGAGCCGCCGACCCGCTCGAAGCGCCGGGTCTCGATCACCCGCAGCAGCTTCGCCTGGAGGTCCGGCCGGAGCTCGGCGATCTCGTCGAGGAAGACGGTGCCGCCGGCCGCCAGCTCGAGGCGCCCGCGCCGCCGCGCCGTGGCGCCGGTGAAGGCGCCCCGCTCGTGGCCGAAGAGCTCGCTCTCGAGCAAGGTCTCGGCGACCGCCGCGCAGTTCAAGGCGACGAACGGCCCCTCGCGGCGCGGGCTCCAGCGGTGGACCGCGCGCGCCGCCACCTCCTTGCCGGTGCCGCTCTCGCCCAGCAGGAGCACCGTCGCCTGGGTGGGCGCGACCTTCTCGAGCGCCGCTATGACCGGCGCCATCGCCGGCGCGCCGTAGCTGAGCGGCGGCGCCTCGCCCGCGTCGGCCGCCGAGCGCTCCCGGAGCGATCGCAGCTCGAAGCGCTCGGCGGCCCGCGCCGCGAGCAGCCGGAGCTCGTCCGGTCCCGAGAGGGGCTTCTGGAGGTAGTCGAGGGCGCCGAGCTTCATCGCCTCGACCGCGCCGTCGACCGAGCCGTGAGCGGTGAGCACCAGCACCTCGGTCTCCGGCTGCTCGGCGCGCACCTTGCGCAGCAGCGCCATGCCGTCGGTGCCCGGCATCTTGAGGTCGGTGATCAGGAGGTGGAAGCTCCGGCGGTCGAGCCAGCGGGCCGCCTCGTCGCCGTCGGCCGCCTGGACCACCCGGTGCCCCTCGGTCTCGAGCGCCTCGGCGACGAAGCTCCGCACGCCCTCCTCGTCGTCGGCCACCAGGATCGTTGCCATGGCCTCATCCCTCCGGGATCGTCACCCGGAAGACGGCGCCGCCCTCCGGGTGGTTCTCGGCCGTGAGCGTACCGCCGTGGAGCGCCACGATGCGCCGGGCGACCGCGAGGCCGAGCCCGGTGCCGCGGAGGCGGGTGGTGTAGAAGGGCTCGAAGATCCGCTCGCGGTCGGCCTCGGCGAGGCCGGGGCCGCGGTCCCGGACCTCGAACACCAGCGCGCCCGCCTCGGCCGCCGCCCGGGCCGCCGCGGGGCGGCCGTCGGGCGAGGCCTGGAGCGCGTTTCGGAGCAGGTTGGTCAGCACCTGCTGGATCAGCCGGGGGTCGAGCGACCAGCGGGCCGGGGCGCCCGCGGACTCGATCTCCACCCGCTCGGCGCCGACCTCGGCGGCGGCCGCCCCGAGCACCTCCCGGGGGTCGACCGGCAGGCGCTCGATCTGCTTCGAGCGCACGAAGCCCAGCAGGTCGGCGGTCAGCTCCTCGAGCCGCACCGCCTCGGCGACCACCCGGTCCGCCTTCTGCCGCGCGGCCGACTCGGGCCCCAGGCGCTCGGCCAGGAGCTGGGCGTGGCCCTTCATCGAGGCGAGCGGGTTGCGGATCTCGTGCGCCAGGACCGCGGCCATCTCGCCCAGCGAGGCGAGGCGCCGGTCGCGCTCCATCGCCTGCTTCATCCGGTCCTCGCGCAGGCTGAAGCGCCAGAGGCCGACGGCCACCACCACCAGGGCGAGCGAGGCCGCCCCGCCGATCCCCAGGCTGGTGAGCGCCCCGCGCTCGAGCTCGCGAGTGCGCACCGGCTCGAACTCGGCGAGCAGGGGATGGTGCGAGGTCACCCGGCCGCCGGGGTGCTCCGGGCCGCCGCGGGTCACCCGCATGCGGGCGCCCAGGTCGACCGGGTCGTCGGCGCTCGCGGTCACGAGAGCCCGGCCGAGCGCCTCCGGCCCGCGGGCGACACACCGGCCGACCACCGCGGTCGGCCGGGCCCGGTGGTCGAAGACCGCGACGCAGCGCAGCCCCTCGTCCCGGTGCTCGGCGAGGAAGCTCGCGAGGAAGGCCGGGTCGGCGCCGGCGTCCGGGCCGCGCCGGATGGCGTCGAGCAGGGCGTCGCCCTGGCCGCGGGCGAGGGTCTCGAGCACGTTCGAGACCGAGAGGTAGGAGACGAGCACGGTGCCGACGAGCGCCGCGCTCATCACCAGCGGCACGAGGATCAGTGCGCTCCGGGCTCGCTGCATGGCAGGGTGTCCCCGAGGCCGACGGGTCGCGATCGGATCGCTCGGCGGATCGACCCGATGCTACCGCGCCCGCTCAGGCGCTCGCCGCCTCCTCCTCGTCGCTCTTCGCGTGCCGCCCCCGGGCGAGCCAGCGGCTGGCCCGCGCCCGGGCCACCCAGCCGGTGGCGCTGATGTAGGCGACCGGGATGAGCACCAGGGTCACCAGGGTCGAGGCGACCAGGCCGCCGATCACCACCCGCGCGAGCGCCGCCTGGATCTCGGCGCCGGCCCCGAGCCCCAAGGCGAGCGGCACGAGGCCGAGCACCGTGGTGCTCGCGGTCATCAGGATCGGCCGGAGCCGCAGGCGCCCCGCCTCGATCACCGCCTCGGCCGCGCCCATGTGACGCTCGCGCCGGAGCAGGTTGACCGCGTCGACCAGCACGATCGCGTTGTTGACCACGATGCCGATCAGCATCACCAGGCCCATGACGCTCTGGATGTTGAGCGTGGTGCCGGTGAGAAGCAGCATCGGCACCACCCCGATCAGCGCCACCGGCACCGAGGCCATGACCACCAACGGGTCGAGGAAACGCTCGAACTGCGCGGCCATCAGCATGTAGACCAGGACGAGGGCCATGACGATCGCGATCAGGAAGTCCCGCGTCGCCCGCTGTTGCTCCTCGTAGGCGCCGCCGAAGACGATCGAAAGGCCCGGCGGCAGCGACAGGTCGGCGAACGCCCCCCGCACGCGGGTGACGGCGTCGCCCAGGGCCACACCCTGCTCGAGGTTGGCCGTCACGTAGGTCACGCGCTGGCCGTCGATGCGGTTGATCTCGGTCGGGCCGCGGGCGCGGCGGCGCTCGACCAGGGTCGAGAGCGGCACGGTCCGGCCCGCGGGCGTGCGCAGCGAGACCGCCTCCAGGTCCTGCGCGGAGAGCCGGTCGCCGGGTGCCAGGCGCACCCGGATCGGGAACTCGTCGCCCCCCTGGCGGAAGCGCCCCGCCTCGACCCCGCCGACGTTCGCGAGCAGCGTCTGGCCGACGTCCTCGACCGACAGACCGAGCTCGGAGATCCGGTCCCGGTCGAGCATCAGGCGCTCCTCCGGCTGGCCCTCGCGCCGGCTCACCCGCACGTCGGTGATCCCGGGCAGCCGCTCCATGCGCCGGCGCATCGCGGCCGCGACCCGGTCGGCCTGCTCCAAGTCCCAGCCGCGGAGCTCGATCTCCAGCTCCTCGCCGCCGCCGCCCGCACTGAAGATCCGGGAGAGGATCCAGAGCCCCTCCTGCGCCTCCACCCGGATCTCGGCGCCCGGCACCTGGCCGTCGACCGCCCGGCGTACCCGGTCGGCGAGCTCGGCGCTGCCGTCCCGGCGGCGGTCCTGGGGCACGAGCTTCACCTCCACCGCGGCGCTCGAGCCGCGCACCTCGGTGTCGGTGATGTGGATGTCCTCGGCCGGGATCACGCCGCGCACCTTCTTCTCGAGCTCGTCGACGTAGGCGCGCACCACGGCGAGGTTGGTGCCCTCGGCCATCTCGAGCTCGATGTCGATCTCGTCGGCCTCGGTCTGCGGGGCGAGCTCGACTGGAATGAGCGGCCAGAGCGCGAGCGCTCCGACCAGCAGCAGGCCGGTCGCAGCGAACACCCGTCCGCGGTGGCGAAGCGCGCTCTGGAGGCGCCGCGAGTACCAGCTCTCGAGGCGCCGGAAGGCGCGGGTGAAGCTCCAGCGCCGCGGCGAGCGCTCGGACTCGGCGCGGCTGCGCACCCGGAGGAAGCGAGCGGCGAGCATCGGCACCAGGGTCAGGGCGACCAGGAGCGAGCAAGCGAGGGCGAAGACCACGACCAGCGCCAGGGCCTGGAAGAGGGCGCCGCTCGTCGTGTGGGTGAAGACCACGGGCAGGAAGATGACGCAGGTGGTGAGCGTGGAGGCGACGATCGCGCCCGCCACCTCGCGCGCCCCGACCCGGGCCGCCTCGGCGAGCGGCGCGTCCTCCTCCTCCCGCTTCCGGACGATGCTCTCGAGCACCACGATCGAGTTGTCGACGATCATCCCGACGCCCAGGGCGAGGCCGCCGAAGGTCATCTGGTTCAAGGTCAGCCCGCCGAAGTAGAGCAGGCCGAAGGCCGAGACCACCGAGATCGGGATCGAGAGCGCGATGATCGCGGTCGAGGTGCGGTTGCGCAGGAACAGGTAGAGCACCAGGATCGCGAGGAGCGAGCCCCAGAGCGCCGAGCTCCGGACGTTCGCGATCGACTGGCGGATGAACTCGCTCTGGTCGGTGACCACGGTCAGGTGGAGGTCCTTCCTCTCGCGGTTGATCCGGTCGGCCTCCTCGCGGATGGCGCGGGCGACCGCCACCGTGTTGGCGCCACTCTGCTTCTGGATGCCGAGCGTGATCGCCGGCACGCCGTTCATCTCCACCAGGTAGCGCACGTCCTCGTAGCTGTCCTCGACGTGGGCGACGTCCGAGACCCGGACCGGCTTGCCGCCGACGTTGCGGATCACCGTGCGGGCGATCTGTGGCACCGAGTCGTACTCGCCCAGGGCGCGCACGTAGAGGTCGTCGTAGCCGCTCTTGACGTTGCCCGCCGGCAGGGTCAGGTTCTCGCGCTCCAAGGCGCGCTCGACGTCGAGGGCGGTGAGCCCGGCGGCGCGCAGGCGGTCGCGCTCGAGGTCGACGCGGATCTCGCGGTCGACGGCGCCGCGGACGCCGATCGCTCCGACCCCGGGGATCTGCTGGAAGCGGCGGGCGATGTCGTCCCGGAGCAGGCGGGTGAGCTCCTCGAGGTCGTGGGTCGAGGTGGCGGCGAGGCTCACCACCTCGATCCGGTCGAGGTCGAGCTTGAAGATCTCGGGCGCCTCGGCCTCGTCCGGCAGGTCGTCGCGCAGGCGGTCGAGGGCCGAGCGCAGGTCGTTCGCCGCCTCGTCGATGTCGGTGCCGCGGGCGAACTCGAGGCGCACCCGGCTCGAGCCCTCCTGGGACTCGGACGTCACCCGCTCGAGGTTGGGCAACCCCGAGACGGCGTTCTCGATCGGGTCGGTGATGATCTTCTCGATCTCCTCCGGTCCGACGTTCGGGTAGTTGACCCGGACGGTGAGCTGGGTGAACTCGACCTCGGGCAGGAGGTCGACCGGCAGGCTGCGGAACGAGACGACGCCGACCACGATCAGCATCAAGAAGCCCATGGCGGTGGCCACGGGCCGGCGGATCGAGACTTCGGTGATGGCTGCCATCAGTGCCCGCCGGGGGAGGAGGCGTTCGGAGCGGCCGCGGTGTCGCGCGGCGGGGCGGCGCTCCCGGAGGCGGCCGCGCGGCGGAGGACCTCGTCGACCGTCTCGGCGCTCGCGGGGATCTCGGTGCCCAGGGCGCGGGCGACGATCCGCTGCTTGGCGAGGAACTCGCGGAGGAGGTCCTCGCGCTGCAGGCGCTCGATCCCGAGGACGCTCGCCCAGGTCGTGGGGCGGACGTGGGCGGTGGGCGCGCCGGGCGTGGCCGCGGGCCCGCCGGCTCCCCGCCCGCCGGCTTCCGGGGCCGCCTTCCCCGAGGCGGTCTCGGCCTCGGCCGTCTCGTCCTCGCTCTCCTGGTGCAGGAGGTGCTGGCCGACCGAGGCCACCCAGGCGCCGGGCTCGATCCCGGTGACGCCGGCCGTGCCCCGCCCCTGGGCGAGCACCTCGACCGGCTGGAGCCGGAAGCCGTAGGCGCGCTCGGAGATCGGCCCCGCGGCGTGGGCCGCCGGGAAGAGCCGAACCTCGCCCGGGTTCTCGCGGCCGAACTCGTCGGACACGTAGACCCCGCGGTCGCCGGTCTCCGGGTCCTCCCAGAGGGCGCTCGCCGGCACCAGGGTCGCCTGGCGGCTGGTGCCGTAGAGCACCGAGACCTCGACGAACATCCCGGGGCGAAGGCGGCCCTCCGGGTTCTCGAGGTCGATCTCGCCGGTGGTGCTGAAGCTCCCCTCCTCGAGGAAGGGCGAGATGCGCGAGATGCGGGCGCGGATCGGATCCTCACCCTGCTCCGGGCCGAGAGCCTGCGAGCGGATCTCGACCGGCGTGCCCTCCTCGACGTGGCCGAGCATCGCCTCGGTGAGCGGCACCTCGACCCGCAGCTGGTCGAAGTCGCCGACCAGGAAGAGCGTGGTGGCCGGCGTCGCGAGCATGCCGACCTCGGCGTTTCGCTGCCCGACGCGGCCGGCGACCGGCGAGCGGACGACGGTCTTCGCCATCTGGGAGCGGCGCTCGCCGAGGGTCGCCCGCGCCTGGTCCACCCGCGCCGCGGCCTGCTCCGCCTGCGCCTGGGCGGCGTCGAGCTGCGCCTCCTGGGTGTCGAGCTGCATCTGGGGCACGAGCTTCTGGGCGGCGAGCGCCCGGGTGCGCGTGACCTGGGCCTCGACCTCCGCCACCCCGGCCCGGGCCTCCGCCGCCTGCCCCTCGGCGAGGCGCAGGTTGGCCTCCGCCTGGCGGACCTGGTCGGCGAGGGCCAGGTCGTCGAGGCGGACCAGCGGCTGGCCCTTGGCGACCGCGTCGCCGCTGCGCACCAGGACCTCGCGCACGGAAGCCTCGATCTGCGGCCGGATCGCCACCTGGTTGCGCGCCTTGACGACGCCGTTGAGCGTCTCCTCGAGCGGCAGCGCCCCCCGCCGCGCCTGGACGATCTCCACCGCCGGCGTGACGTCGCTCCGGTGGTCGCGGCCTCGCCCCCGGCCTCCAGAGTCCGAGGCGGAGCGGTCGCCGTAGCAGCCGCCGAGGGCGAGGGCGGCGAGCAGGATCGGCACCGCGAGCCCGCGAGCCCGGGCGAACGGAGAGCGACCCGGACGGCGCACCGCGGGGCACCGGTGGCGGCGCCAGGGACCGGTCGCTCGAGAGTCGGCCATCGAGGATCCTCCGGAAGAGCGAGCCCCGGACGCGGGGCTCGGCCCGAAAGGCCCGCAAGCTCGATGCCACGCGGGCCGGAGGGCGCGCTTCCCCGCGGGCTAGCAGCCCGTGGTGGCGACAGGGAGGCCGGGCGAGCCGGACGACTGCGAAATCCGCAGTCGCCGGCGGCCGGAAGCTGCGGATTCCGCAGGTCCGCCGGCGGCCGAGAGCGGCTGAGAAGAGTCGGAGGTCGTCGAGCAAGCCCGGTCTTCTCCCCAGCGTCCGTCGCGAAGCGTCGCGGAGGCCCGTCGATCCCAGGCGGCGATCGGCGTCGCCGGTAGGCAGGAGAAGGGGGCCGGGCCGCCCTGCCCGGCCCCCGCAGCGAGATCGACCGGGCTACGGCAGGAGCGCCTCGACCCGCCGCGCGAGCGCCCGGCCGAGGACCGGGAGCGCCTCCGGGCCGGCGGCGTCGAGGAGCAGCGCCAGCGCCTCCGGGTTCGCCACCAGGTGGCGGGCGAGGTGGAGGTGCGAGGCGAGGGTCCCCCGTCGCTCGTCGGCCGCCCGGCCCTCGCCCAGGCGGGAGACGTGCCCCACGTGGTGACGGTGCACGTGGAGCGCATGGCCCAGGCGCTTCGGCTTCTCGGCGAGGTGATACGGCGACTCCCGTGCCACCGCCGGCAGCACCGCCGCCGCCAGGAGCGCTTCCGAGCGATAGCGGAAGAGCGCCACCGCCCGGCCGCCCTCGGCGACCGGCTCGGAGCGCCGCACCACCGCCCAGGCCGGCGGCGCGGAGTCCGAGGTCCGCACCTCCTCGACCGCGAGCGAGCCCGAGAGCAGCGCCTCGGCCGAGGTCGTGGGCGCCGCCCGGTGCGTGCGCTCGTCGAGCAGGCGCAGCGCGAGCCGCAGCTTCTCCAGGAACGGCTCGGAGAAGGCGTTGGCAGGGGGCCGGCGATTTGAACCCGAGCCCGGCCGCGGCGGCGGAGCCGCGGGCGCCGCCGGGGGCGCGGAGGCCGCCGCGGGACGGGGCCGGGAGGTCGACGGGGAAGAAACGGACGGCGGGACTGGACTACACTTCTTCGGACTCGGCATGGAGCGTGTCTCCTTGCTGGGTCGGGCCCGGGCGAGCTTTCTCCTCGCTCGGGCCGTTTCAGGGGTCTGGAAGCGGCGCTTCCAGGATCGATGATCTGCTAGTTAACTTAGCGCCTCGATACCGCCATGTCAAGACCCCGAGCGGACGAAGTCGAAGCGCTGCGACGGCGCCTCGCCGAGCGGCTGCTCCCGCGCCCTGGGGGCCGGCCGCGCGCCGCCGCCGCAGGCCTTCGAGCACCAGGAGGTAGAGCCCGCAGGCTCTACGCTCGATCCCGGCTTGCTCCCGGCGATCCGTGGCCGCGCAAAGGAAGCGGCTTGCGAGGTTGTAGTAGACGCTCACGGGCTTGCCGTTCATGCGCGCGGGCCGAAGCCGCCACCTGGACACCGTCTCGATCGCCGCCTCGGTGAGGCCTTGAGGCAGGGCCCGGACCGGCCCGCCGAGATGCTGTGGGAGCCGGCCCGATCCGCTCCGGCCTCCCACTCCGGTCACTCTGGGGTAGCCGCCGGCCCGGTGTGGATGGCCTGGACCCCGGCGAGCACCACGATGTCGCCCACGTCGGTCGTCCCCTCGGGCACCGGCGTCGCGGGGGCCGACTCGGAGCGGTTGCTCGAGAGGGGGCTCGGCGGGACCACCGCCACCAGGTCGCCGAACACCACCGGCACGTGCGAGACCACGAAGTGCCCGTCGGACCCGCTGAGGGCCGCGAAGATCCCCAGGACGGTCACCCGAGCGCCCTCGATGGGCGCTGAGTACTGATCGATCACCCGACCGACGACCGTCGTCTCCTCGCTCGCGGCCAGCGGCGGCCGGAAGGCCAGGTCGCTCGCCTGGCCGAGGTCCGAGAAGCCCACCTCCGCCTCGGCCCCCGAGACCGGATCGAGAGTGAAGATGCCGCTCGTCCCGCCGAGCGTCCCAAAGAGGAGCCCGTCGCTCGGCCGGACCGCCAGACCGTCGAAGAAATCGGGCACGACCACCTGCGAGAGGGTGGCGGCGTCGGTGGGGCTTACGCGGCGCAGCACCGACTGGCCGTTGCCATGGTCGTAGCTTGTCAGATAGAGCGTGCCGTCCTCCCCGAAGGCGAGGCCGCCGCCGTCGCCCGTCCCGGTGTCGCCCACGAGCTCGGCTGCGCCGGTCGCCGCATCGAGCCGGTAGATTCGGCCGGCGGCGCCCGCCCCGTCGGCGAGCGAGCGCAGGCCATAGAGCCCACCGGAGACCGGATCGATCGCCAGGTCGCCGATCGCCATGGCGGAGCCCCCGGCACCGTCGGTGACGGCACCGACGGTGGCGAGAACCTCGCCCGTGTCGGGGTCGAGCTCGACGAGAGTGCTCGTCCTCGCGCCCTGCGGCCCGTCGAGGGTGGTGCCGAAGAGGCGGCCCGGGGCGTCGAAGGCGAGGCCGGAGAGACCGGCGGGGGAGGCGCCGCCTCCGAGAATCTGCCCCTCGGCGGTCGAGTCGCTCAGGAGCACGACGGCTCCCGGGCTCCCGAACGAGCCCCGCCCGAAGCTGCCGTAGAGGAGAAGCCGGGACGGCGCGAGGTCCCCTACGTCGGTGATGCCGCCGGGCACCGGCTGGCGCGCGGGCGAGACCACGTGGCGAAGCTCACCGGCCGGCGTGGTGAAGTCCGCGGTGCAGTGGACCGCACCCCCCGCGGTGGGGAAGCCGGGGATGGAGAAGCGGCCGTCCGCGCCGCTCGTCGCGAAGTACCCCTCGCAATCGACCTCGAGGCCGGCCAGGGGAATCCCGTCGTCGTCGAGCACCCGGCCCTGGACCTCGGTCAAGGGATCGGCGACACCCGTGACCGTCACCTCGGGCGACGAGGTCTCGTGGAGGGCCGTGTCGCGGGCGAGGGCCTGTAGGCGGAGCGACACGCCCGCGGCCGGGGCGGGGAGGTAGATCCGGTAGGGAGGCGGACCCACGGCCGACCTGACGTACGTACCGTCGGCGTAGAAGTCCACCCGGTTGATCCCGATGTCGTCCGTCGCCCCCGCGACCACCGCGAGCTCGGTGCCCTCCACCACCTGGGCGCCGTCGGGCGGGTCGAGAAGGATGACGGTCGGGGGCCGGTCCGGCCCCACGTCGAGGGTCACCGGGTCGGCGACCGGCGACGGGCCGAGGTCGTCGTAGGCGACCGCGGAGAGGGCGAAGGGGTTTCCGAAGGCGGGGCTCGTCGGCTCGAACCGGTAGGGCGCCTGGGTGAGGCTGGCGACCACGCTGCCGTTGACCGACAGATCGACGCGAGTCACGGCGTGGTCGTCGGTCGCGTCGATCGCGACCGGGACGGGCTGGTCCGGCGGCACCTCCTGGCCGTCCATCGGGGCCAGGATCTCCGCCACCGGCGCACTGTTGGCGAGCACCGGGAGGGTGAGGTCGGCCGACGCCTCGTTGCCCGCCCCGTCCCGGGCGGTCGCGTGCAGGGCGACCGTCGGCCCCGCCGGCACCCGGAACCGGAAGGTGTACGGCGGCGTGTACTGGGTGCCCACCGGCTCCCCGTCGAGCTCGAGGGCCACCGACTCGACCCGGACGTCGTCGGAGGCCGCAACCTCCACGGTGACAAACGTGCGCTCCTCGAGCTCGGTGCCCGCCCCCGGCGAGGTGATGGCGACGGTGGGCGGCCGCCCGCCGGTGTCCTCGTCGAGCTCGGCGTACCGCCCGATGTGGAGCGCGCTGTTGCCGTTGGCACCGTCGCCCACCAGAGCCTTGGTGCCCACCAGGTAGACCACGCCGTCGGCGACGGCGATGCCCCGGCCGTTGTCGTCCCGGAAGCTCGGGGCCCGGGAAAAGTCGAGGAGCCCCTGGAAGGCGACCTGGTCTCCGTCGACGGCGAAGATGGGCACGGCGTTGACGAAGTAGAAGTCCGCCGCGAAGGCGAAGCCTCCCTCGAGGGCGACGTCGGCGAGGCCGAACGCGTCCGTCGAGGAGGAGAGGAGGACGGGTGCCGTCGGGTCCTCCACATCCAGAGAGCGCAGTCCGCCGAGGACGGCGCCGGAGCCGTCGGCGACGAAGGCGCGGTTCCCGCGGACCGCCACCCCCGCCGCACGCGAGAATGACGCGTTCCGCGTGCCGCCCGAGCCCAGGAAGGCCGGCGCCGCGGGATCGGCGAGGTCCACGGCGAGGAGGCCGGCCGGGCCCGCCGCGACGAAGGCCAGGTCTCCCTGCAGCGCTACGGACCGGGGCTCGCCGGGAAGCGCCAGGGTGCCCACGAGGTGCGGCGCGGCGGGGTCGCTGAAGTCGACCACCGACAGGTTGGCGCCGGCCGCAAAGGTCTTCCGGGCGGCGACCACCGCCCGGGAGCCGGCGACCGCCACACCGGTGGCGTCTCCCGGCGTCGCGACCCGGCCCACGAGGGCGGGAGCCGCCGGGTCCGTGACGTCGATCACCGCGAGGCCGGCCTCACCATCGGCGACCAGGGCGGTCGTCCCGTCGATCGCCACGTCCCACGCCGTGCCAGGGGTATCCGCGGCGCCCACGATCACGGGCGCGAGGAGATCCGACGTGTCCACGACCTGCAGGCCGGCGGCGCCCGCCGCCACGTAGGCGTGGCCCGCCGCCACCGCCAAGGCGTTGGCGGAGCCCGGAATCGGCAGGAAGGAGAGCGCGATCGGCGCGAAAGTCTGGACGGTCACCTGGACCGGGGCGGAGAAGGCGCCGTTCTCGGCCGTGACGGTGGCGGTCCCGGCAGCGCCGGCGAAAACCCGCCCCGCCTCCGCGCCGAAGGAGGCCACCGTCGGATCGGAGGTCGCGTAGGTCGTGCCGTAGGGCGGGCCCGTGGCGTCGAGCTCGGTGCCGTCGACCAGCGTGGCCGTGACCTGAACGAGGCGCGAGGCCTCGCCGAGGAGGGTGTTGAAGGTGAGGGCGAAGCTCGCCGGCGTGGCGTCCAGGCTCGAGAGGATCGGCGCCAGGTCGACGCTCGACGGATCGAGGGGGTCGCTTCCCGCCTGGACCTCGAGGCCGTCGGAGACCCGGTCGCCGTCGGTGTCGAAGAGCAGCGGATCGGTGCCGACGGAGCTCACCTCCTGGCCGTCTCCGAGGCCGTCGCCATCGCTGTCCGCGACCCGCGGATCGGTCCCGAGCCCGAACTCGGCCAGGGTCGTGAGCCCGTCTTCGTCCGGGTCGCCCAGGGCGTCGGCGGGATCGTTCGGGTCGAAGCCGTGGGCGAGCTCGTAGTCGTCGGGGAGCCCGTCGCCGTCCGAGTCACCCGACAGCGTGACCCGGACCTGGAGCACCGCCAGCGCCCCCTCGTTCAAGGCCGAGACCAGCACCGTGCCACTGGCCAGGGCAGTCACCAGCCCGTCGGTACCGACGCTGGCGATGGCGGGGTTGCTGCTGCGGTAGCCCGTGCCGGCGGCGGCCGGTGTGACGTCGGCGGTCGAAGCATCGGCCATCGTCGCCGTGGCCACGAGCTGCACCGTCTCTCCGGCCGCGGTGAGCATGGTCGCCGGCGCCGAGAGCGACAGGGTCGTAGGCTCCGGTGCCACCGTGTCGAAGGCGATCTCCGGCACGCGGATGACCCCGTTGGCCGGGACGGTCACGAAGTCCGACTGGCCGCCCCGGACCGTGCCGTCGGCCGCCACGCAGGTCGCCCGCACCCGCACCTGGCCGACGTTGGCAGGGACGTTCGGGAGTACCCAGGAGCCGTCGGGCTGGACCTGGCTCGAGCGGTTGAGGGCGCTCACCGTGCAGCTCGCGTCGAGGCCCGAGGCTTGACCCGAGCCTTGACCCCAGGCCGGCGCCGCGCCCGGGCCGGCCGCGAGCAGACCGGCGGCTCCCATCAGGAGGGCTCCCACCCCACGCCCCATCGCTCTCGTCGCTCGGATCCCCATGGCCGATCTCCTATCCCACCGACACCCGTTTCCCGTCGAAGCGCTCGAGGCTGAACCCCTCGAACATCTCGTTGCCGGTCAAGGTCACCTCCGACAGCAGCTCGATCGCCACCGCCTCGCCCAGCCGCAGGCCCTCGACGCCGTCGCTTCGCCAGTGGACGCCGGCGAGGTTGCGCCCGATGGCGATGTTGGCGGCCAGCTTGTCGAGCTCCCCGCCGACGGTGAGCGGCTCGCCCTTCCACGGCACGAGCGACAGGCCGTCGGCCGCGGCCACCACCGGCTCCGGGATCACGTGCTTTTCGTCCAGGCAGGCCTTGAGCACCGTCGCGCACGCGCCGGCGATGACCGCGTGGGCCGCCGGGTACGAAGGATGCGTCGGGCAGCCCTCGGGAAACGCCTGGGCGAGGAGGGCCGAGCCCTGCCGCTTCCGGGTCTCCTCGATCGCCGCCGAGTCCAGGAGCTCCTGGTGGATCGGAAACGAGGCCTTCCCCGCGAGGTGCGTCTCCACCCGGCCCCCCATCTCCTCGGGCCGGAGCCGCCGGTGCACCCGCCACTTCTCGTACCAGGTGGTCTTGAGCGCCACCTGGGTCACGACCGCCAGGAGATAGATGAAGAAGGGCGGGCCGAACGTGGTGAACGGGGCCTGGGTCCGGGAGTGCTTGTACGGATTGCCACCGTCCGGCATGGCCCCCACGCGAAGCGCCATCAGGCAGGCGCCGAGATATGCCTGGTACGTCAGGTCTCGATGGACGTACTCCCCGAGGTCGCGACCGCCGCGGATGAACCGCCGCTCCTCTGTCGAACTCGTTGACGCCCGTGAGGCCGCCGTTCTGGACGGCGAGCCAGCTCTCGGCGTCCGTCAGGTAGTCCTTGCCGGGCATCGCGGTCCGGATCCGTTGCTCGATCTCCACCGGCAGCAGGGGCAGCTCCTGGAGCAGGAACTGCGACAGATACGGCCCTGTGAGCATGCCCGCGCTCGGTCCCCGGAAGAGGGTGGCGGGGGTCACCCGGCCCGCCTCCTTCGGTCCGTGGAACTCCGAGAGCGCCGAGAGGTCGTCGCAGGCCCGGGCCACGAGGGGCGAGCCGTCCCACTCGGCGAACGGCACGTCCCGGAGCTGGGCGTGCCAGTAGAGCTCCACCAGCTCGCCGGCCTGCTCGGCGCTCGAGAATCTCGGCGGCGGCCGCATGCCGAGCTGCGAGGCGTCCACGCCCACCAGGTCGTAGGCCCAGGAGGCCTGCGGGTTGGCGAGCTTGACGAATCCCCCCAGGGGGATCGACTCGAAGGCGTGGGGATCGCCGGTCGCGAGCGCCCGGGCCAGGACCGCGTATGCCTTCGGGTCCACAAGCCCGAGCCTGTCGTGGGGGAGGCCCTTGGTGAACGTGGCGAGGCGCCCGGGCAGCGACTCGTCACCGTTCGTGGGATGGGTGGCGGCTCCCAGCTCCCGGGCGTGGCGCGCTGCCGCCATGCGGAGCTCGTAGGCCCGAGAGAGACGGTCGTCGGACCCCTCATCGCCTCCTGTCGATCCCGTCGGCCCCGTGAGCCGGTCCGAGCGAGCCAAGGCGGGCACCACGGGCCAGCCGGAGAGGGCCGCTACCGACGCGGCAAGGATCTGGCGGCGGCTCATCCCGGCGGGGCTGCTTGCCGAGCCGTCGGTGTCAGGGCGGACTGACTCATCGTCTCTCATGACTCACCCTCGCCACGTCCGTATGAGAGACAAGCCCAGCCATCTGCCGCCCCTTCCCGCCCCCACTCCGGCCAGGAATGGCAGAGACCACTTCACCAGGGCAATCAGCCCCAAGGGGATGAAAAAGTTCATGCCTGTCCCGGTCACGCCAACGAAGGTGCCTGCGAGTATCGCAGCGCATTGACCTGCGATAAACGACAGCCAAGCGCCGACGATCGGAAGCCGCCACACCAGGCCGATCGCCACGCCCACGACGAGCTGCCATCCGAAGTGGTAAGCCCCAGGCTGATCCCAAGGCTCAGTGCCGTTGCTCAGGAAGCCCGCATGAGCCCAGATGCTGAACCCAAAAGCGAGCCACGCCATCGTGGCCAGGACGACGCCCGCAAACTGAGCGCCCTTCGAGCCCTGCCGCGGTTGGGCTAGCTCCGTCACGACGGCGAGCTCACTGGACGTCGAAGCGCGAGACGGAGACTGTCGATCCCCCTGTCTCGAGCCATCATGGTTTGCCTCCCGGCCGTATCCAGCTCGCAACCCACAGAAACAACGAGCCGACCGTCAAGACGATCAAGATCGGGTGGAGGAGCAGAAGGTCCAGCCGAATATTGGCACCTTCGGCTGTGACCTTGCGTTCCCAAAAGCCATAAGCACACCATGACGCCGAGGCGACGAGAAGCGGCCAATCGCGAGTGACGAGGGCGAGCCGGAAGCGTAGGAAGCGACTGAACGTAAAGCAAACCAGGAAGGCGCCCGAGATCCACCAGGCGATGTCCGGTCGACCGATCACGAAAGGGATCATTGCGAGTGGCCATCAGTCACAGGGCGCCTTTTGTGCGCGGTGTTCTTCCAACCAGTGTTCCGACGAGTAGATCGCTACGACTTGGCCTCAGAGATACCTCGGATGTTGGCTGCTGAGACCACCAGATCAGGGCGGTGCCTTCCACGAGAGGATGCCAGCAGGCCGTCGCGTAGCGGGACGGTGCAAGCGCCGCGCTACCGAAGGCGAGGGAGCCGAGGAACATGTGCTTGATGACATGTCGTGTCATTGGGTCACGGTTTCGATACCGGGCGTGCTGGGGCTGAGAGTCGCCTCCAGGCGGCGTGTTTTGCTTCAAAAGCTCGTCGATCTGGCTCTTGAGCGTGACATCGTGAGTTCGCGTTTTGGCTGCTTGGAGGGCCCTCCACGCGGTGAGCGCCGTGCTGGAGCTCTCACTTCTCAGGTAGGGCCTCAGGGCTTCCACCGCCTCGGGAGTCGCGATCCGTCCTAGGCCTTCGAGAATGCCCCCGAGGACCCACTTCCCACGCGAAAGCGCTTGCCGCATCGCGGGCAGACAGACCGGGCTCTCGACATAGGAGAAAGCGGAAGCCGCGAGGCTTGCCGCAGAAAGGTCCGGACGGCTCGCCTCTTGCTCCAGAGAGTGACAGATATTGACGAGCACGTCCGGATCGCCGCTCAGCTCGAGTTTGAACGCCTCGATCTTTTCCAAGACTTGCGTGGACTCGAATGGCGGAAGAAGGTGAGGAGTGACCTGGTATGTGCCTACGTCGTCGAAGGAGGTCCAGCGGTTGAGGATCAAGACCGTCTTGTAGGATTGTCCAGGAGAGACGTCGTGGGCACCTAGGTCGAAGATCCCTCCTTGGGGACGCCACCTCGTGTCGAGGTGAGCTCCGTCGGGCCGGGTGATGTCGAACCCGAATGCCTCCTGATCGTTTGCGCCGAGCTGAATCTTGAAGCTCTCGTGGGTCGGATTCGCGACCGTGACCTTCACGAGCACTGGTCCCTGCGGAGAGAACTTGGGAAACAGTGGGCTGAACTGCACGGATGGGCTCGCGGCTGGCGCCGAGCTGCTGGAGACGAGAAGGCCGAGTGAAAGGAACACGATGATTCGGACCATGAGCGTCACCGGTGTGGAGGTTAAGGACAGCCTGGCAGTCCGAGTTTCGCCAGCGCTCTAGATATTTCTGCATCTTGGGACTCTCCGCAAAATCGACGAAGGCGAGAAGCAAGCTTCGGCAACAGCTCGGCGCTCGCCCGCGGTACCAAGTCGAGCATTGCGTTCAGGGCCGCGGAACCACCAATTCTGGAGATGCCATCGAGTGCTGATTCCCGGGACTGGTAACCCGAAACCGCGAGCCGCTTCAGGGCAGGAAGGCAGGCTGGTGAGGTCGTCAGCTCCAGGGCCTCTGAGGCAGGGAGAGCAGCTTCCGCGTTTGGTGACAGGGCGGAGCCGGTGAGCTTGGAGCAGACCTCGGCGGCTAGCTCCGGATCGTCCTTGACACGGAGGGCAAAGTGTTGCTCGGCACGGAGGGTACCCATTCTCTCACCTCCCATATAGAAGGGCTTACGGTACTGACCTCCCTGGTAGACAGCAGCGTGAAGCCCGGAGGATATCTGGTAGCTGCCGGCTTGTCGGATCGTCAGCCACCGACCCAGGATGAGGTCCTGTTCATACGTGGCTCCTGGTTCGAGGTAGATCTTCCCGGGAAGCCCAGCTCCACTATGGATGTGCCAGCTGCCTTGCTCGAGGAGGCCGGTAGGAGTTGTAGCGTGGATGTGAAATGAAGCTTCGCGGAAGGGCCCGAGGTCCACGGCGAGGGGTTGCTTGCCAGCATTCTCCAGGTGAAAATGAACGAGGATCGGGGCACCGAGGGCCACCTCTGGCATGGTGGGTCGGAACTCGGTCCGCAAAGCCGATACGCTCTGCACGTGCTCCGAGGTATGGGGCGCGGCGGACAGGTGTCCAGACAAGAGCATGAGGAGAATCACAGCGGCGGCAGTCCTTGAGCTAAGGCGCATCCCTCAGTTCTCCTCGCGAGTGGCGCAAACACCTTCTTTGCAAACCTCTTGCAAGACCCCCGGAGTCTGAAAATCGATGGCGCCTCCTACGGTTGGCGTCACCGCTCGCGGCGTGGGGTTCTCGCTCTCGTTCTGCGAGTTGTCGGCCTCCCAAGGTGGGCTTGGCCAATGAAACTCCCTCGGCTGTGACCTTGCGTTCCCAAAAGCCATAGGCACACCATGACGCCGAGGCGACGAGAATTGGCCAGTCGCGGGTGACGACGGCGATCCGGAAGCGCAGGAAGCGACTGAACGCAAAGCAAGCCAGGAAGGCGCCCGAGATCCACCAAGCGACATCCGGTCGGCCGATCACGAAGGGAATCATTGCGGGTGGCCATCAGTCACAGGGCGCCCTCTGTGCACGGTGTTCCTTGAACCATTTCTTTAGCGAGTAGACTGAGACGACGTGGCTTTGCAGATACATCAGATGTTGGCTGCCAAACTGAAACTTGAGCGTCTTATCCGAAGACAGCTCCGAAGGGAAGTCCGTGACTCCTTCGAGGGAATCGGGAGATATGAACGTCAAACTGTCGTGGACGAAGGGGCCCTCAGTTTCTTGCTCCTCCAATCCCCATGCGCGGAGGGGCTCATCGAGGAGCATCCAATTCTGTGAGGGCGCACTACCCGTCATCTTCAAGAAAAGAACCGCTTGTCGCCCAAAGCGACCCAGTACCTGTGAAGCGGGAAACCTCCAAGAGATCACGAAGTGATGCGGACAGTGCCCCTTAAGCGATGTCGCGGTCGCGAGCGTCGAGGTCGCAGACGCATTCAGGCCAGTCTTGCTCGGCTCGAGAGCGTCGCCCACCTCTTCGACGCCGACGATCACCACTCGACAGATCGCGTCTGAGTCGCCCACGAGATCGTGCTGTGACACGGTTTCCGGCGGTCCCACTTGTGATGATTCCGCCGCTTGGCCCGCGCAGCTCAAAAGAAGGAAGCCCAGGAGATCGATGGCGTGGAGGCGAGAGGTCATCGCGTCACGGTTTCGGGGACAAATGCCCCGGGTGCGGTGGTGTGGAGCCGGGAGGTACCTTCTGGTCCAGGAGCTCCTCGATTTGTCTTCTAATACCCGGATCCAGCTCCGCCCTGGCCCGTAGTAGGTCCCTCAAGGCTCTAAGAGCCAGATCGGCGAGGTCTTTATCCGGGCTCCGGCCGGCGTCGATGAGCGGTATGATCGCTTCGCGGGTCCCGATGCGCTTGAGGCCTCGGATCGCGAGAGCGCGCTCGATGTATCCACAGCGGAGCACTCGCTCGAGGGTCGGGATCGCCGCCGGGTCATCGATCCAGGAGAGGGCCTTCGCAGCGTTCTGCGCAGCCTTGAGGTCGCGCGACTGGCACGCTTCTTCTCCCAGGCCCCTGCAGAGTCTCATGAGGAGCTCCGGGTCCCTGGCGGTAATCTCCAGAGGAAGGACGAACCTCCTCTGTATCGAGAGGTCGGCGCCTTGGCTCGTGACCTTGCCTGAAAAGCGGACGACCAAGCGAAACTCTCCGGGCGTCTTGAACGCAAGCCAGTCATTCAGTAGGATCTTCGTCTCGTAGCTCTCACCGCCCGCAAGCGTCACTTCGCCACCGGCCGAAAAGGCGATCGCTCCAAGGGGCGAGGGCAGCCTCCGGACGATACCCTTGCCGCCCGGGATTACCTCGAAAGAGAAGCTAGAGGGTTCGGGCTGACCGAAGTCGAGGATAATTGGCCGTTTCGTAGGGTTGGTCGCCATGATCTGGAGCTGGATCGGCTCGTGAAGACTGATAGTCGACCGAACGAGGTTGACCTTCAAGATCTCATCCGCGGAGGAGCTACGGCTTGTGAGGAGCGATGCGTACAGAGCGAGCAAGACGACGAGGCCTTTTCTGACCGGAGGAGTCCACATAGCAGGCGTGTTAGGCAAGGAGATCCTCATGGCAGGGGATCGATCGAGGACGATGCCCCGGATTTGGATACCGTGAATTTGTACGTACCATCAGGGTTCTGAGTGACGTCTTGGCCAATAGTGAGAGGGCCGAATATGGTGACGGCGTATGCAATCCCCGTCCCCGGGCGAGTCTTGCAGGGACAGGTGAAGAAGAACTTTTGCGTCGCTGGGAAAGACTTCGGGAAGTAGGGCTTGATGAAGTCGCCCGGATTCAGAACCCCGGCGATGGGGTTGTCGTCGTAGCCGGTGGCAGAGGCGCCGTCGCTTGTCGCGTTGGCGTTTCCCGGTGCGCATAGAAGAGTGGGGTTGGGCACCTCGATAGGCGGGAAGGGAGGTGGATAGACGTTCTGCTCGAAGTAGACGCTCTCGCAAACCATACACTGGTCGAGATCATTCACATCTCCGGTGCTGGAGGCCCAGGAGTATGTAAACCTGAGGTGGCCGGGGGCTGTCTCGACGACATTCGTCTGGTGGAATCCCATCGGCACGGCGCAGACACAGTTCCCGCCGTGGCACACGTCGCCCGGCGTGTCGTCGCAAGGGTCCCCGTTTTGGCCGGGGTCGTCGATGCAATGGGAGCCCTTGCTAGGGCAGGTCTTGCACTTGGGGCAGTCGTCGGCCGTCCCCGAGCTCGCCGGGTTTCCGCAGCAGTGCCAGCCGGCCTTGACGATTCCCACCCCGGGGTTTGCGACGATCAGGGAACCGTCCTCGCTCACTGTACCCGGGCCGATGCTCACAAAGTGCCCGAGGTCATGGTCGAAGGAGTAGAGATCGGTCACCTCGCCCGGGGCGAGACCCTCGACGTTCGGGAACGTCAGCCGGGCCGGCGGGTCGAAACGGGCGCCGGCCGGCTGGATGGTCACGATGAGCCGCGGCTGCTGGCCGAAGTTGGGCGTCATGGGCACCCGGTCGCTGTGCACCATCGTGACGCTCACCACCCCGCTCTTCGATCCGTTGGGGAAGGTCACCGAGCCGGGCTGGATCTCGAGGGCGAATCCAGGGATGCCGGGCAGCGTCAGCGTCCCCCCCTGGGTCTCGGAGACGAAGATCCCGTTCGGCAAGTCGATCGGCAGAAGATAGACCGGCATCGGGAGCGTCTTCTCCCGTCCCGGGATGGTCGTCACCTCGAGCTCCAGGTCCGGCCAGGAGCCGGAGCGGGTGACCGTGCTGCCATCGACGATCAGGTAGAACGTGCCCACCGGGGCTGGCTGGATCCTGAAATACCCCCCGTCGTCGGTCTGGGTCAGGATCGACGTGTCGCGGATGCGCACCGTCGCCCCCGGCACCGGGAGGTTGGTGTTGTCGAGCACCACGCCGCGGACCGCGGTCTGGGCCGGGTCCCCGGCGGTCATCCCCGAGGCGGTCCAGCTCGCCACCGGGCTGTCCTGGAGGCCGTCGACTCGGGCCTCGACGACGTGGTTCGAGATCCCCTCGTCCGGGCCCAGGGTGAGCTGGGCAATCGCCCGGCCGTCCGTGTCGGTGGTCACAACCTCCTCGGCCGCTCCAGAGTCGAGAGTCCCCGCCCCTTGGACGACCGAGAAGCGCACCGGCACTCCGGCGAGGCGGTTGAAGCCGGAGTCGGTCACCGCCGCGATCAGGGGCCGGGGCAAGGGCCGCCCGGCCAGGCCGATCTGCTCGCCACCTGAGTCGACGACGACAAGCGCAGGATCCCCCGGCAGGGCGGTAGCGCTGAAGACCGCCGGGCCGGCGAAGCCCGCGGCTTCGGCCACCACGCTCTGGGCGCCCACCCCGGCCCGGTGGCCCAAGGTGAACTGGACCGAGGCCGTTCCGTCCGCCCCGGTGACCACGGCGGCCTGGCGCTTAGCGCCGTCGAGGCTGCCACTGCTCCGCTCGAGCGCGAAGTGCACGGGTTGGCCGGCGACGGGAGCGCCGGCGGCGTCGAGGAGCTCGACGGTCAGCGGCTCGGGCAGGAGGGTGCCGATGGCCCCGACCTGGCGGTCTCCGGCGACGATCGCCACCCGCGGGGCGGCGACCGTCGCCCGGTGGACCGTGATCTCGGCGTGCCCCGTGTTGCCGCCCACGTCGGTCGCCGTCACGGCGATCACGTTGTCCCCGGCGGTGAGGGGAAGTGACGGCACGAGGAAGGACCGGTTCGAGACCTCCGCCGTAACGCCGTTGACGCTCACCGTCACCTGGCCCGCGTTGACCGTGCCGGGCACGATGTCGTTGACCAGCCCGGAGACCGCGAGAGTGTCCTCGTAGACCGTCTTCCCGTCGGCCGGCAGGTAGATCTGGACGTGGGGCGGGGTCAGATCCCGGACCACGTTCACGCTGTCGGTGCTCTCGTGGCCCACCGCGTCGGTCACCGTCGCCGTCAGGACGTTGCCACCCTCGGTCAGCGGCACGTCGTGGGCCACGAAGGCGCCGCCTTCCACCTCCGCCGCGACGCCGTTCACGATCACCGTCGCGTCGACCGGCGAAACGGTCCCGCTGACGTCCACCGTCGTCGCGGCCAGGTAGGCGAGGGGCTGGGGATCGGTGATCTCCACGTCCGGCAGGCTGAAGCCTACGACGTGGACCGTCGCCTCGGCGACGTTGCCTGCGATGTCGGTCGCACGCACCACAATCGAATCCTCTCCCTCGGGCGAAGCGACGGTGCTCTCGAAACGGTCTCCCGTCAAGGTGGCCGGGAGGTCGTTCACCTCGACGGCGGCGACCTCATGGTCGTCGTCCGCGGTCCCCGCGACGCCTAGCGGAGCGTCGTTGAAGATCTGCCCCTCGGACGGAGTCTCGATCGACACCGTCGGGGGTTCGGTGTCGAGTGTAATGATCCAGCCATCCGTCGAGGAGTTCCCAGCGAGGTCACTGAGCGAGATCGTCACGAAGTGGTTCTCGCCCTCGAGGTCCTCCGCCGGCGTGAGCTCGACTCCCGACGCCGAGACCGTTGCTTCGCCGGTCCGGTCGACGCCGTCCACGACGAGCTCGACGCTCGCCGGATCCACCCCCGAGCCTTCGTCGCTGAACGACACCACGAGGTGGGGTCGGGCGACGTTCACGATCCGCGGGTCCGCCGGCTCGACGAGCGCCACTACCGGCGGCGTGGTGTCGCCGCCCCCGGCCGGGACCTCGAAGGTCACGACCAGCTTGCGGCCGGTCCTCCGGCGCCGCATCGCGCGACGCATACTCCACCCGCCCGGCGGCCCCCTCGTTCGTCTTCTTCAGAAGCCAGCCGTGGTTCGGCGTACCGGCCAGAAACGCCGCGACGTCCGCCGTCACGTCGTAGCTCACCCGGCCCAGGAGGCCCTTGGTGTGGAGGACGCTCGCCGACGCCGCCTCCTCGAAGGTGCCGCCGTCCCACTGCGCCGCACAGTCCGGCGCCTGGTTGCTGGGATCAGCGTCCTCGGGACAGCTCCAGGTCACGGATCCCTCGGACCAATCCGAGGTCAGGCGATGGGCCTCGACGGTCCTTCCGCTCGCACCCCAGTTGTCCCCGTTGTCGGCGATCTCGAGCTCGAGCGTCGCTGAACGAAGCATCGCCCCCGCCGCCACCTCCTCGATCGCCTGCTCGTCGACCCGCACGAGGGCCCGGTTGTGGCCGCTCGACTGGAGCCGGAGGGTGGGCTCGCTCCCCTGGTTCTGGTTGGGCATCCCCTGGCGGAGGTACGAGTCGGCCACCGCCTCGAAGTCGACCGTGCTCAGACCCGGGCCGAGGAGAAGCTGGAACAAGAGATCCGCCTGGGCCTCGTTCCCGGCCAGGTCCCGGAGCGAGGCGTGGACCGAGTGCATCCCGGCCGCAAGCGGCGGCGACGGGCAGGTGGCCCCGCCCGGGCTCGTCGAGCAGCCGGCGACGGGCGCGCCGTCCACCCTCACCGCGAGAGAGCCGAGATCGACGCCCGAGCCGCCGTCGGAGAAGGAGACGCCGATCGTGGGGCTGGTCTCGTTGACCAGGACCGGCTCCTCCGGTGCGACGATGGCGAGCGCGGGCGGCACGATGTCATGGTCCACTGTCTCGACCAGGAGCACGAGCTTCGGCCGCTCGTCGACCGCGCCCTCTCGAGAGGCGAAGTCCACTCTGCCGTTCTGGTTCTCCTCGGTCTTCTTGACGAGCCAGCCGTCGTCCGCCTCGCCGGCGAGGAAGGCCCGAACGTCCTCGGTGACGTCGAGATCGACCCACCCGGTGAGCCCGTTGGTGATGAGCACCGTGTCCGAGGGCTCCTCGGCGAAGAGACCCCCCTCCCACTCGGGGTCGCAGTCCGGGTGCGAGTTGCCCGGATCGGCGTCGATGCCGCAGTGCCAGGTTCCCCCGAGCTCCGTCCAGCCGGCGAGAAGCCGGTGGGCGTCCACGGTCCGCCCGGTCGTGCCCCAGTTGTCGCCATTCGAGTGGATGAAGAGCTCGAGGGTGGCCGAGACCAGACGGCCCGGGCCGACCGCTTGCGAGATGTCCGAGGCCGTCACGCGCACGAGAGCACGGTTGTCGCCGCTCGATTGGAGGCGGAGGATGTCGTCCGTCCCCTGGTTGCGGTTGGGACTGCCACTGCGCAGGTAGGTGTCGGCCGCAACCTGGAGGGTGAACGTCTGGGCGATGAGCGGCGCCCCCGTCCAGACGGCTCCCAGAATCGAGAAGGCGCCGGCAAGAGCGCCGGCCCATTGCCACCGAGGCCTTCCGTGACACCCCGAGCGAGCTCGCCTCATCGATTCAACTCCCAGGTCACGCCGACAAGAGCCGGCTCGCGACGCCGGCAACTGGGACGCCGCGCGGTTCAGATCTCACTTCACCTGAGTAAGTCGAGTACAACAGCGGAGCTACTTCTTGTCAAGAGCGAGAGCTCCCAAGAATCGCCGACGAGATACAGAGGCGACAGCGGGCCGGCGGGTCGAGGAGATCGTCGGCGGCGGGCCGTCTGGAGAGGTGGTGCCGTTCCCGGGATCTCACCTGAGCGCCGGCCCGGAAGCCGATCCCCGCCGGAGCCCCGGAACGCGGGATTGGACGTGATCGCCGGGAGGAGGATGCTCGACCTGTCCCCGCGTGGGCGCTTGCCTGGCTCGAGCTGACTTGTGCCGATCCGCGAATCGATCTATATTCGAGTCCTAATTCCACACGGGAGAACGACCTGAAATGTCCAAGGCCCTCCAGATCTCCGAAGACATCCTTCCCATCGGTGACTTCAAGACCCACGCCGGTCGAGTCCTCCGCCGCCTCCGCGCGGACGGGCGCCCCGTGGTGATCACGCAGCACGGCCGGCCGGCCGGCGTCCTGGTCTCCCCCGACGAGTACGACCGCCTACGCGAGCGCGAGCGCTTCGTCGAGGCGGTCCAGGAAGGGCTCGCGGACGCGGACGCCGGCCGGGTCATCACGAACGAGGAGCTCGGGGCCAGGCTCGACGAGCTCTTCGGGCCTCTCGACGAGGCATGAAGCTTCACTGGACCCGCCGGGCCGAGCGGCACCTGGTCGAGATCGGCCGGTTCATCGCCCGTGACAAGCCAGCCACTGCGAGGCGCTGGGTCGGGTCGCTCAAGCGGCGAGCGGAGGAGGTGGCCGAGCGCCCCTTGGCCGGGCGCGTGGTCCCCGAGCTGAATCAAGAGGAGGTGCGTGAGGTGATCCTCCGGGGGTACCGGATCGTCTACCGCGTGGCCCCGGGCGCCGTCGAGGTTCTTGCCGTCTTCGAGAGCCATCGGCTTCTACAGTCTGCCCTCGGCGATCCCCAGGCCTCCTCCGAGGACGAGGCTCGGAACGGGGAGCGCGGGGCGTGAGACCAAGAATGGGTGACCGAGCCGTAGACCCGCCATGAACGAACAGCACCTGGGCAGAGACTTCGACGACTTCCTCCGCGAGGAAGGCCTGCTCGAGGACGTCGAGGCGGTCGCCGCAGAGCGCGTGGTCGCCTGGCAGGTCGCGCAAGCCACGAAGCACGTGGACTCGTCGAAGCAGAGAGAGGGACCGGAGCACGGGAACGACGGAAACCCATGCGGGGAGACGACTCGATGAAGGCTCACGAGCTCAGGAAGCGCCTGAGGAAGGACCGCCCGATGACCACCCTCCGTCTCCGCCTGCCGGAAGACGTGGTCGACGACCTGGAGCGTGTGGCCCCGGCCCGGGGGTTCTCCGGGCACCTACCGTTGATCCGCGCCTACGTCGGCCAGGGCCTCCGGCGGGACCTCGCAGCGATCGAGCGGCCGGCGAGCCCCGAGGGACGCCCGGACGCCGAGGAGCCCGTGCAACTCGACGCTCTCGACCTCTGGCTTCTCCAGGGCCTGGCTCACCTCGCGTCCGGCTCGGAGAGGGGTGAGCAGGACCTCGAGGTTCACCTTCGGCGCTACCTGGACGGGGAGATCAGCCTCGCCAAGCTCGCGGGTACCCTCGGCATCTCTCGGTTCGAGCTGGCCGAGCGGTTCGAGCGGCTCGGGGTCCCGCTGAGGATCGGTCCGGCGAACCTGGACGAGGCGCGCGAAGAGGTGAGGGTTGCGCGAGATCTAGGGAAGCCGCGCAAGGACGGGGGATAATCGAGTCGGCCTCCGGCCGGCCGAGCCGTTCCGAGGACCACGAGGAGGCAAGCGATGCTCGGGTTCGACAGGATCACCTTCGATCCCCAGGTCATGGGGGGGCGGGCCTGCATCCGGGGAATGCGGGTCGCCATCTCGCTGATCCTGAACTTGACCGCCAACGGCATGACGCCGGAGGAGATCGTCGAGGCGTATCCCTACCTCGAGACCGAGGACGTGCACCAGGCGTTGCACTATGCCCCCTGGCTGGCGGAGGAACAGGTGCTCCCCGCCGAGCCCATCGCCTTGTGAAGTTCCGGAGGGCACTCGTGACTTCGAAGGAGGCTCTGGAGCAGGGCGCGATCGTGAGCGTCACGGAAGGGGCGATCCGCGTACGGTCCCTTCCGGTGCGCGATACGTGATCCTCCAGAGGGATGCCGCCGGTGGCTGAGCACTCCGTTCCGGTCCCGACCAGCTGGCGCCTGTCCACTCACCCCGGCGAGATCCTTCGTGAGGTTGTCCTGCCCGCGCTAGACCTCTCGGAGGCTGAGGTGGCCAGGAGGCTGCGGGTACCCCGCCAAAGGCTCGATCGGCTCCTCTCCTGCCGCTCGACGCTGACCCCCGAGGTGGCGCTTCGCCTGGGGAAGTTCTGCGGCAACGGCCCGGACCTCTGACTCCGGATGCAGCAGGCCCACGACCTTTGGCGTGCCGCCGAGCAGCTTCGGGCCGAGCTCGAGAAGATCCCGGTGCACGTCGTTCGATGAGCGCCGGCCGCGTCCTTGCCAAGGGCACACGAGAGAGCCGAGTGAGGAGGCAGGCGCTCATCGCATGCGGCCGGCGGGTCGAGGAGATCGTCGGCGACGGGCCGGCTGGAGCGGTGGTCGAGTTCCCGGCTTGAGCCCCTCCTGCCGGCGACGGAGCTTTTGTGCCCAATCTCGAGCTCGAGTAGACTCTCAGCGGATGCATGATGGCAGCAGACTCGACTTCATGCTCTCGGAACCCGGGACGTAGCTCCCGAGGGTTCTTCGTTCGGCTCGCGGAGCCGCTTGCGGGACTGCGAGACCGGAACGGTCGACTTGGGAGGAACCCTTGAGTTCCGTGGAATCGAGGGTTCGCGGCCCGCGCGTTCGCCCACCCGGGTTCTGCTTGAAGGCCGGAGAAGTTCCCGCGGACTCTCTACTGTCTCGGCGGCGTAGCAAAGAGCCCTCATCGTCACCGTCCCCATCCTTCTGACTCCCAGACCTCTAACGAAACAGGCAGGCCTTCCAATGTCACCAGCTCTATGGCTCTCGCTGTTCCTTTCCGCAGCGACCCTCGCGGCGCGACCCCAGGGGGCCCAGCAGGAGCCTCCGCACGCTCAAGATCCATGGACGATTTGCTCAACTTGTGGCGGTCCCTACGGCGACGAGCAGCTGGCTCTCCACGCCACGGTTGAAAAAGGGAGCGGTGATTCTGAACCCCTGGTTCGGGTGGTCCTAGAGAACACCGGGAAGCGAGACACGATGGTCGTCCTCGGAGACATGCTAGACAACGGAGCGCGTCAGTCTCCGGACTCTCTTCGCCTGGTTGTAACGACTGATGCCGGCGAGAAGCGATACTACTACAATAGCTGGATCGTGGTCGGTGGCAGAGTCGATGATCTTCTGGTTTCCCTCGAATCTGGGGCCGCCTACTCCATCACGCTTCATCTGTCGAACTTCGTGGCGCGGCCCCTCTCTGACCAGCTAGATCTTGCCGCTCTAAAAGAACCCCTGCGCGCCGCTATCGTCTTGGACGCGGAACCGGCCCAGTACACTCATTGTTTCTCGGACTTCCGCATCTGGACAGGTCAACTTCGTTCCAATGAGATCGAGCTCCCTGCTACGGCAGCACCTGACTCGTCCCCGCATTAGACCCGGGGCGCCTCCCTTGAGGACGGACGACGGTTTGGCCCTCGGCTGTCCGGACGGCACCGTGCGGAGGTCTTCCATGGAAAGCGATGTCAAGCCCGCACCCCTCCTGCACGCTCGACACGGTGGACATCGAACGTCCCGGTTCGCACAACCTCGACGCTTCGCTACGGCATGCTTGGGCCTGCGGTCGGTTCTGAGCCTCGGTTCTCCACGGGATCTGAAGGCCTCGTGTGTCTCCCGTCGTCGGGAACCATTCATCCATCAGGGCCTGGTTGTCAATGAAGCGCCCGCCCTTGATGCATGGTACCAAGTCGCCAATCCCCCGAGTCCAGCCCCTGGGATCCCGGGTCCACCGGGTCCAGACCAGCCCTTGGACCCCTCCGACCAGGGGATCGAGCCCCCTGCCTAGAACCCACAGTCTAGGGAGCAGAAGGAACGACCCCGCCTAAATCCGACAAAGGGTCCTTGGCGCCGCAGCGATGATGCGAGAGAATGCTACACCTTTACTCAACGATCGCCCGCTGCAGCAGGCGATTGAGGTCAGCGCCAAGCTGCGCGTCAGTTGAGAATTCCTTACTAAGTAGCGCCAGGAATTTACGGCGCCTTAGGAATGTAGTCCCCGCCTTGCTCAGAAGATCGGAGACCATGCTGAGGTCAGGTAGCACATCAAATGAGGCCCCATCCAGGCTGGGAGCTATGGTACCACGTAGCGCACTGAACCAGGGGACGCCATGAAGGGCTACACGTATATCCTGAGCAATCGAATCCAGCTCCTTCCGCGCGCGTCCCCGTCTTTTGGCGTCGTCAGACGCATTACTGTGTTCCCATTCGGCTAGCCAAAAGTAAGCGTCCGGCCAACCCACCTTCCGCCAGCCGGGCCGGCTCGACAGGATCAGCGCCAGGAGGTGACCCATGGCGCGGAAGCGAGTCGAGTCGTCGGAGCGAGAGAGTGCTTGGCGGCGGTTGGTGGGCGAGTGGCGTGAAAGCGGGCTGACGCAGGAGGCCTTCTGTCGGGGGCACGGGGTGGCGGTGGCGTCGTTTCGTTGGTGGAAGTGGAAGCTGGGCCTGCCGGGTCGGCCGCCGGCTGAGGGTCGAGTGCAGGACCGGCCGGCGGGAGCGCTCCCGGCGTTCGTCCCGGTGCGGATCGTGGAGCTTTCGCCCCGGCCGGGACGGGAGCCCGTGGGCGGCGCCTTCGGGCTGGAGCTGCCGGGAGGCTGGTGCCTGCGGGTTCCGGCGGACTTCGAGGCGGAGTCGCTCGCGCGCCTGCTGGCGGTGATCGAGGAGCATGGCTCATGCTGAGCTTGCCGCCGGCGGTCCAGATCTTCGTGGCGACGGAGGTGGTGGACCTCCGGCGCTCCTTCGACGGGCTGGCGGCGACGGTGCGCAGCCTCGGCGAGGAGCCACTCTCGGGACACCTCTACGTCTTTCGCAATCGTCGAGGCGACCGGGTGAAGATCTTGTTCTGGGACCGCACCGGGTTCTGCCTCTGGTACAAGCGGCTCGAGCGCGGGGTGTTTCACTTCCCCGTGGGGGCCTCCGGTTGCGTCGAGCTGGAGGCTTCGGAGCTGATGTTGCTGCTCGAGGGCATCGACCTCGCCGGAGCCCGCCGGCACAAGAGATTTCGCCTCGCCGCGAGCTGAAAAAAACCTTTCCTTCGGACGGGTTCCGAGGTAGAATCCGTCCATCGAATGAGCCCTCCCGCGACGCTCCCGGACGACCCGGGCCTGCTCAAGCAATTGATCGCGGAGCTCCATCAAGAGCTCCAGGAAAGCTATCGTCGCCAGGAGCAATTGCAACATCAGATCGACGCTCTCGCCCGGCGGGTCTTCGGCCGGAGCTCGGAGCGGATCGATCCGAATCAGCTCGCCCTGGCGCTGGGAGAGATCCAGGGCCTCACCGCCGCGGCGCTCCCGGAAGAGCCCGACGACCCCGAGGAGCCGCCGCCTTCTGGACCCCGGCGTCGGGGCCACGGCCGCCGGCGGCTGCCGGAGGATCTGCCACGCCAGCGGGTCGAGCACGAGCCCTCTGAAGACGAGCGCCAGTGCCGCGGCTGCGGTGCCCCGATGGTGCGCATCGGCGAGGAGGTCAAGGAGCAGCTCGAGTACGTCCCGGCCTCCTTCTTCGTCCTCGAGACCGTGTGCGGCAAGTACGCCTGCCGACTCTGCGAGGACGGGGTGGTCACGGCGTCCGCGCCGGCCCAGCCGATCGCCAAGGGCCTGCCCGGCCCGGGCCTTCTGGCCCACGTCGTGGTCAGCAAGTACGCCGACCACCTGCCGCTCGCCCGCCAGGCGGGGATCTTCGCCCGCCACGGTGTCGAGCTCTCGCGCTCGACGCTCTGTGACTGGGTGGGCGCGGCGGCGGCGCTGGCTGCACCGGTGGTCGAGGCCATGAAGCGCGACGTCCTGGCCTCGAAGGTCCTCCACACCGACGACACGCTGGTGCCGGTGCTCGACAGGAGCCGGGAGCAGACCCGGACGGCTCGGCTCTGGGTCTACCTCGGAGACCGGGACCACCGCCACGCGGTCTTCGACTACACCCCGGATCGCAAGCGCGACGGACCGGCGCGCTTCTTGGAAGGCTATTCGGGGTTTCTCCAGGCCGATGCCTATGGCGGCTATGACGGAATCTATGCCGGTGGCACGGTCACCGAGGTCGCCTGCTGGGCCCATGCCCGAAGGAAGTTCTACGACGCCCGGACGACGGACCCCGAGCGGGGATTGACCGCGCTCGCCTTCGTGCGCCAGCTCTACCAGGTCGAGAAGCGGGCGCGGGAGCTGGCGCCCGAGAAGCGCCTGGAGATGCGCCGCGCTCACTCGGTGCCGGTCCTCGACGTCTTCGCCCTCTGGCTCCAGGAGGAGGCCCCGCGGGTGATCCCCAAGAGCCCGATGGGCGGAGCCTTCACCTACGCCCAGCTCCAGTGGCAGGCGCTTCGCCGCTACACCACCGACGGCGATCTCGCCATCGATAACAACAACGCCGAACAGGCACTACGCCGCGTCGCCGTCGGCCGCAAGAACTGGCTCTTCGCCGGCAGCGACGAGGGCGGCCGCCGCGCCGCCATCCTCTACAGCCTGATCGCCTCGGCTCGCCTCCACGACCTCGACCCCTTCGCCTACCTCCGCGATCTCTTCGAGCGCCTGCCCACCCACCCGCGCAACGCCGTCGCCGAGCTCACCCCCGCCGCCTGGGCACAGGCCCTCGAGCCGCAAGCCCGGGCCGCCGCCTGAGCGGCTGGCTGGACACCCGCGGGCTCCCGCCGCGGGGCTCAGCGCCAGGGGGTGGGTTCACCGGACGCTTACCGATAGGGCGCCTTGCGGTAGGTGATCAGGTCGAAGCCGAGAGCGAGGATCCGGGCGAAGAGCTTCGGGCTCCAGCCGCCGCGGTCGAAGACGACGGTGACCCGGCGCTCGCCGACGAGCTCTCGGACCTCGGCGAGGATGCCCGGCAGCACCTCGACCATTCCCCGGTTGGCCTCGGTGGGCACGACGAAGAGGGGCTCGCTCTCGGCGTCGTGGACCCAGTAGTCGGTAGCTGGCCGGCATCGAGAGGCGAATCCGGGCCACATGGGTCTTCGGGATCTCGCGGTCGCCGTGGTAGGCGCGCACGTGGCCGTCGACGTAGAGGAAGCCCACGGCGTGCCCCCGGGTGGCGACCCGGAGCCGGGCCAGGGCGCGGCCGAGCTCGGCCGCGCGGCCCTGGGCGGCCAGCCGGGCGAGCTTGCGGCGCAAGGTCTTGACCTCCGGGGCGCGGTCGAGGCCGAGCACTTGGCCGAGCTGGCTGGGCGAGCGCTCCTTGAGCCCCTCGGGCCGCTTGACTCGTAGGAGCGCCATCAGCAGCAGAGTCACGAGCGTGGTACGCAGCCCGTAGAAGGCCGGCCCGAGGCCCCCGTAGATCTCGCGGGCCACCGCGAGCACACCGCTCTCCACCAGGGCGGGCATCGCCAGCAGGACCCCGAGGCCGGGCACCCGGGTACTGGTGCCGAAGAGCGGTACCGCGTCCTCGAGCAGGCCCAGGCGGGCCAGCAGTCGGTCGCCGGAGCGGTCGGACGGGTCCCGGTCGAGCGAGAACGGGGGCGGCTCGGGTCGCGCTCTCCGAGCGCACGCTGGGGGCCGCAGGCGCGTCAGCACCTCGCAAGTTGCGCCCCCTTCGGGGGCTCCCGCGTCGTCCCAGCCGAAAGCGGACAGGTTTGGGTCCGCGAAGCCGTTGTCGGTCTCGATGGCCTTCGGCCCGATCTGTTGGGCCGCCGGACCGTCCGGCTCGTCCAGAGCGGACAGGTTTGGGTCCGCGCTGGCGAAGGGCAGGACCTCTTGCTCGACCGAGCGCCCCGGCCAACCGAGACGCCGGGCGAGCTTGCGCACCGCCTTCTCGTCGACGCCCAGCCGCCGGGCCGCCCCAGGGCCGCCAGACCTCCCTCTTCGAACCGCCGCTGGTGCCGCCGCACCGTGCGCACGTCGTAGCCGAAGGCCCGCGCCACCTCACACTGGCGCGCCCAGCGCAGATCGACCAGGCTCACCATCGCGTGGGCCTCGCCCACCCGGTCACCCACGGCGAAGTGCGCCAGCGGCAGCCCGCACACGCTCACCACCCGGTGGCCCTCGCGCTCCTGGAGCCGGCAGCGGTCATTGATGGCGATCACACCCGCCGGGAGGCCGGCGAGGTCCGGAAACAGGAAGGGGTCGTCGATCGTCGGCGCCATACCCGATCCGGTCTCGGCGGCGCCGAAAAAGCGGACACCTTTGGGTCCGCACCCCCGGAGGAGGGCGACTCTGTGTTGTCAGACAGTTACAGCGGGTAGGTCAGGAGGTCTGGCCTACCTCCGCGATCTCTTCGAGCGCCTGCCCACCCACCCGCGCAACGCCGTCGCCGAGCTCACCCCCGCCGCCTGGGCAGAGGCCCTCGAGCCGCAAGCCCGGGCCGCCGCCTGAGCGGCTGGCTGGACACCCGCGGGCTCCCGCCGCGGGGCTCAGCGCCAGGGGGTGGGTTCACCGGACGCTTACTACTGTGCCGGCCGCGCGTCGCGACCTCCTCGAGCATCTGCCGCTCCTGCTCGGTCAACGTCACCTTGTACCGGATTGCACCCATGGCGCTCCTCCCATCGCGTTGGCGTTGGGAGGAGTATAGTCGTCTCTAACCGACACTTCAAGGTTGACATGACACTAGAATGGCTCTACCGTAAGTTGTGTGGGTAGTCATCGCGTAAGCGTCGCTGGATACAGGTCGAGACCGCCACAATGGAAGTAGATGGCATTGCGGAAGCGGTCACGGTTGCGGAAGCCGTGGGCGGTTGCCTTGATCCACTGGATCTTGGCGTTGAGGCCTTCGGCCCGGGCGTTGGTGATGCCGAGGACGACGGCAGTAAGGATGCCTTCGAGGTGACGCTTGACCATGCGTGCGACCCGTTTGACAGGCTCAAGGCGAGAGCGAATCGCCCAGGAGTACCAACGCAGCCAGGCCTTCCTCGCCCAGGCCCGGCGGCGATAGTGCCAAAGCGTCATCGCCACCGTCTTGATCGCCCAGGCGCGGGCGGTGCGCAACGTGCTCGTGCGCAACGGCTCGAAGGCCGTCCAGCGTTCCTCCTGGAAGTGGTCGGGGTGGCTCAGCCAGAGGTACTTCGTGCCCTTGAGCCGCTCGTCGCCCTCGGCGAGCAGCGCCTTGCTCTCTTGCCGCCGCACCTGGTCGACCGCCTTGCCCAGGTGCTGGGCGACGTGGAACTTGTCGAAGGCGATCTTGCCTTCGGCGCCGGGAATGAAGTCCTCGGTCGAGGCGATGTAGGCGGCCCACATGTCCATCGTCACCGATTCGACCGCCGTCCGTGCCTCCTCGGGGAAGTCCCTGTAGAAAGAGTCCAGGCACTCTCGATCCCGGCCGTCTGCCACGTGGACGACGACGCCCCGGGTGGGATCGTGGACCACGGTGACGTACTCGTGGTGCTTCTGGAAGGAAACCTCATCGACACCCATCCGGGGAGGAAGCACGGCCTGGCGCCGCGCGAGGCCCCGGCGCACCGCCCGATCCATGATGCCCGCTGTCTCTTCCCACCCGAGCTTGAGCTGGCGCGCCACGGCCGCGATGCTCGCCTCCTGGAGCCAGTCGATGACCAGGGCCTCGAACAGGGCGGTGAAGCGCGACCCCGGCTCCCCCCACGGAACGCTCACCTGTCGAACGCCATGCTCCGTACACTCCACCCGCGGCACCTGCGCCACCAGGATCGTCCGGTACTGGCAAGTGTCCAGGTGACGCCACCGACGGGGCCGCGCATCGTAGCCCGAGCACGGCCTGCCGCACTCAGGACACGCCAGTCGCCCGGCGCGATGCTTCACCACCACACGAACCTCGCTTCGGCCTGCATCCAGTTCCACCTCCTCGACTCTCCACGGCTCCTCGATCCCCAAGATCTTGCTATACAGATCCTTGTCTCTCATCCGCGGAGCATATGCCGACCCCGTTCCCCTCTACCCACACAAGGTACGGAAGCGCCACTAGAATAACTCCAGTGGCTTCCTCTCGACTCTCCGCCGCAAGCGGTTGCAGCCTCCGCCGGCAGCTCGCTCTGGCCTGCCTGGTAGTACTCCGAGGATGGTATAATCCCCGCATTGGCGATTTCGCTTCCGCTTAGGCAGCCACTGTGCCGCTGGCGGTTCTCCACTCCGGAGTTCCAACCAGGGTCGACTTTGCCGAGTTGATGCGACTCGCGGAAACCGACCACGGTGCTAGAGATCCTCAATTGGCTCGCGGCTATCTGCGCGATTATCGGCATCAGTGGTATCACCATCTATCGCTGGGCGAAGTCTCATTCGATGGTTTACCGTGTACATGACCCGCGGCGATTAGTGAGTGGGCGGAGGCTCTCGTACGCAGACATAGATCGTGGGGTCAGAATTCTTCTAGAGGATGCCCGTCGGTTCGGTCCCGATCTGATCATAGGCATCAATAGGGGCGGCGCGATAGTTGGCGGCCTCCTAGCGAAGCAACTGGGTATACCCTCCATTCGTCTTATTGTGGTTAACTGCGATCGCTCTGCGCAGCGGCGAGTGACTTACGATGAAGGCGCAACGGAATCTAAGCCCCGCATCCTGCTGGTCGACGATGCTCTGAGGAAAGGTGAGCACATGCGAGAGGCGACCTCCTTCTTGGCCAGGAAGTATCCGAGCGCTGTGATTCGGCGCCTCGTGATGCTTCAAATGAGTGTGCCACACCAGGGCCCTGAGCGCACAGCCTTTAAGCACGCGCTCATTGAGAGGGCAGCTTTCGAGACCCGTGATAGCGGTGTGGCTCTACCATGGGACCCAGAAGAGTGAAAGACGCCAATGCCTCGTGCATCTTTTGTCGTAAGTTCAGCCGCGGCGAAGGCAAGCGCTGGTACGATGAAGAGCTTTACCGCAGTCGAGAATTCATTGTAGTACCTGGCCTTGGTCCCTTAGTGTCAGGCTACCTCTTAATCGTCACCGTCAAACACTATACGTGCTTCGGCGATCTTTCGAAAGCGGCCCGGAAACGATCAGTTGATCTCATTGCTTCGGTACGCAGGAGCCTGGAGCGTATCTACAACAAAGGAGTGATACTCTTTGAGCACGGTTCTGGCGAACAATCGAACGCAGGGAGTTGCATTGATCATGCTCATCTTCACCTGATGCCAAGTATAGATGGTGCTCTCTCCCAAGTCATCGAGCGGAATGATCTAAGGTCCGTGTCTTTCCTTGATCTAGCCGGTGGAAGCTACCTGTACGTTGGAGATGAAGAAGGGCGAGGGTTTGGACGAAGAGTGGAGCACCTCCCCGGACAGTATGTCCGTCGGGTTCTAGCAGCGGCGGCAGGTTGCCCCACGGAGTGGGACTACTTAGCCTACCCCCGGCTTGAGCTCGTTCGCTCAACACTAGAAACCATCAGGACAGCCAGTGGCGAATGGTAGATCAATAAGACCGAGGGTCTACTATGCTCGCGGAGTCGAGGGGCTCCCTTGGGTGCGGGTGTCAAGGCGCGCAGCTAAAGTACGGAACCTTCTTGCGCGCCACGGAATCGAGATCCTCGATCCCGTTGCGCTCGGCCGTGCAAGAGGCCTCAAGACAGTTAAGGATATAGTCGAGAGTGACCTTAGCGAGCTACGCCGCTGCGACGCTGTCTTCATGGACATGTCCCTCCCGAACCGCAACTATGTCGGGTGCTGCTGCGAACTGGTCTACGCATTTACGTGGGGTATTCCGACGATCATCTACGTCGGGCGGTCCGGAAATGGCCAACGGACCTGGCTTAAGTTCCATGCAGCGAAAGTGTGCAAGACACTGCATGAGGGCGTGCATGCCGTGGTTGAAATTTTTCGTACCCTCAAGGAGCCTGAGATGAACGACTTGCCGGACTATATGCGTGTAACAAGAGAATTTTACGACTTCAATGCTAGCAGCTATGCAGCGAACACGTCAGGCATGCTCGACGTCGACTGGCTCAAGAGGTTTTGCGACCTTCTGCCCGATCAAGGAGATATACTTGATGTCGGCTGTGCGGCCGGTCGCGACTCCGCATGGTTTGCGGAGCGGGGCTACTGGGTAAGCGGAATAGATATTTCGCCCATCTTCATTGCGATCGCTCGGGACCGCGTTCCCGGCGCGAACTTTAAGGTCATGAGTGTCACCACGCTCCAATACCCCGAGGAATCCTTCGATGGCGTCTGGTGCAGCTGCGTTCTGATTCACCTGACAAAGCCTGACGCTGCTAAGGCTATTCAAGAAGTTCGCCGAGTCCTGAGACCAGGTGCCGTCCTCTTTGTTCTGGTGAAGGCAGGCGACGCCGAGGGATTTGAAGAAGACTCCCGTTACTGGAATATGCGGAAATACAGTTCATACTACTCGGCACAAGAACTGCGCCAGCTACTAGTTGGCTTTGATCTTCTTGACCTACACTCTGTCGACAAGCCTGTCGACACGTACCGAGCACCAGACCGCATCTTCTGTCTCGCTCGGAAGGTGGCCTGAACGTGGCGGAGATCCAGAGTACTTCGCGAAACCTGATCCGCCACAAGGGAGAGGTGGTCGATTGAGCGGCGCAAGCCATTCTCTCCGCGATGCCCTCGCGCGGCATTTGCCGATACACCGCGGCTCCCACGCACACCGGTCTAGCTGGTCCATGAGCTGGCTTCTCCCCCGAAGTTACCAGTGCCGCCTCCGGGCTACATTGTCTTGGGGCGGCCGGCCTGCTCAGCGCCGACTCGATGCCAACGCTTTGGGTTGAGGCGCCCACTTAACCACCAGCTGAGCCTGCCCCGGTCTGGTGGACAGTTTACGGCTTGGGGCCCACTCCGTCGTGGAGAAGGCCGGAAGCTCCAACAACCAAGGTCCTACGGAAACGCGCCGCGCGCGCCCCAACTCTTGCCTTGGCGTAGTCTCGTAGAGCTGGATCGGGCGAATGGCGCTGGGCTCGAGAAGGAAGGCGAGAATCTGCTTTGAGCCGGCGCACACGCGGCAGAGCAACGGGGCGACCTCATGGATGCAGCGAATGAGCCGTCCCCAAAGCCGACAGACGAGACGGCTACTCGACTCGTCGAAGGCAATAGCGGAGGGCAAAGCGGTGCCGAGTCCTTGCTCGGCCTCGCCCACGGGAATGTAGCGCTGCGAGCCTGCGACATGTTCGTAGCTACCACAGTACGGCAGGAGCTAGAATACTATGTTGCATGAGGAGGGCCCGCGGAGGCAGTCGACACTGTGATTAGAAGCTGTCTTCCCGATGTCCGCTCTAGCTGACCAAAAGAAAACCGTTGTTGGCCGTCGTTCGTTGGCAGCCAATTTTCTTGCTACACCAAGGACATCCACGGTCCGTGTAGCCAGTACGTGTACCTTTGTTCCGGGGACGAAGTGGTCGCCCACCCAGGCTGAGAAGCTTTCCTTGCGGACCACCGTGAACGTAGCGCCTGTGGTTGGAGAAACTCGGGGGGGAGTCTGCCGAGGAGCTAGAGTTACTTCACTCTCTTGAACCCATGCTTGGTTGCCACTAAGTGTGGCAAGCTTGTACCAATTCCCTCGCTTTACCTCGTATCTCAAGCGCTCTCCAGGGGTCGGCTCACGGAGCACAGGACTCTCTTTACTCGGGCCGCTGCGCACGCTTGAATGTTGTCTCGCAAACTCCGCAGGTAGGGGATCGATGTGACGTTGCCGGGCCTTCTCGTCCCTGGCCTTCCGAATTTCAGGCTTGGCTAGCAATTCGTCCACGTCTTTGTAGCCATTTTGTATCGCGGCGACTCTAGTCAGTCTTTCCGCTGCGAACCCGTAATTTTCTCGCTTCAATGCCTCCTGGGCTTGCTTGTAGAATACATCTCGTTGCCGTGCCTGCTCCGCCGAAAGCAGTGCGCTTTTTCGGAAGGAAGTAATAGGACGGACCGAAGAGAACTCCTTCTCGGTACCTTCAACCGCGCTCCTCCCGAGTATGTAGAATAGAGTCGCGAGGATGATGACGGCCAGGAGGCTAAGAAGCACCAACCTCTTCTGGCTCGCCTTTGCGTGACTCTCCCCGACCATTGCGTCAGGAACAAGCGCCTTGGTAAGCGAAGATTGCCTCGGGGGGCACTTGCGAGCCTCCGGCGCAAGGATCTGCCAGGCTGCTTCGAAGGTCGCTCGCTGCACTTCAGTAAGACCTAATATCTCGAGTGCCCTCTGCTCCTCCGACAGTCTAGAGTATCGTTCGCAGAAGGCGCGCCATCCGTCGCCGACCAGGATCTGGCCGCAGAACCGGCACTTAAGGGCTTCGTCTTGGAGTTCTTCCGCGCAGGCAGGGCACTTCTTCATCGCAGCTCCCTCCAGCTGGCACTCGGAGAAGAGGGGCTTGCCCCCCGAGTGGTACACATGAAGGAGTTCTGGCTCTACCGTAAGTTGTGTGGGTAGTCATCGCGTAAGCGTCGCTGGATACAGGTCGAGACCGCCACAATGGAAGTAGATGGCATTGCGGAAGCGGTCACGGTTGCGGAAGCCGTGGGCGGTTGCCTTGATCCACTGGATCTTGGCGTTGAGGCCTTCGGCCCGGGCGTTGGTGATGCCGAGGACGACGGCAGTAAGGATGCCTTCGAGGTGACGCTTGACCATGCGTGCGACCCGTTTGACAGGCTCAAGGCGAGAGCGAATCGCCCAGGAGTACCAACGCAGCCAGGCCTTCCTCGCCCAGGCCCGGCGGCGATAGTGCCAAAGCGTCATCGCCACCGTCTTGATCGCCCAGGCGCGGGCGGTGCGCAACGTGCTCGTGCGCAACGGCTCGAAGGCCGTCCAGCGTTCCTCCTGGAAGTGGTCGGGGTGGCTCAGCCAGAGGTACTTCGTGCCCTTGAGCCGCTCGTCGCCCTCGGCGAGCAGCGCCTTGTTCTCTTGCCGCCGCACCTGGTCGACCGCCTTGCCCAGGTGCTGGGCGACGTGGAACTTGTCGAAGGCGATCTTGCCTTCGGCGCCGGGAATGAAGTCCTCGGTCGAGGCGATGTAGGCGGCCCACATGTCCATCGTCACCGATTCGACCGCCGTCCGTGCCTCCTCGGGGAAGTCCCTGTAGAAAGAGTCCAGGCACTCTCGATCCCGGCCGTCTGCCACGTGGACGACGACGCCCCGGGTGGGATCGTGGACCACGGTGACGTACTCGTGGTGCTTCTGGAAGGAAACCTCATCGACACCCATCCGGGGAGGAAGCACGGCCTGGCGCCGCGCGAGGCCCCGGCGCACCGCCCGATCCATGATGCCCGCTGTCTCTTCCCACCCGAGCTTGAGCTGGCGCGCCACGGCCGCGATGCTCGCCTCCTGGAGCCAGTCGATGACCAGGGCCTCGAACAGGGCGGTGAAGCGCGACCCCGGCTCCCCCCACGGAACGCTCACCTGTCGAACGCCATGCTCCGTACACTCCACCCGCGGCACCTGCGCCACCAGGATCGTCCGGTACTGGCAAGTGTCCAGGTGACGCCACCGACGGGGCCGCGCATCGTAGCCCGAGCACGGCCTGCCGCACTCAGGACACGCCAGTCGCCCGGCGCGATGCTTCACCACCACACGGACCTCGCCCCGGCCTGCATCCAGTTCCACCTCCTCGACTCTCCACGGCTCCTCGATCCCCAAGATCTTGCTATACAGATCCTTGTCTCTCATCCGCGGAGCATATGCCGACCCCGTTCCCCTCTACCCACACAAGGTACGGAAGCGCCGGAGTTCTGTCTGGACCCTACCACGGGTGCGACGAGAGTCGTGGTCCAGCCTCTCTTCTGAATTTGGGTTTCGGAGACCTGGATCTGGTCCTGACAAGCGCAGAAGACTCTTCCAACCTTCTGACCTCCAGTCAGATGCTCTATCTCGGCTTTCCCTAGTGTTTCCGAGGGTCGGCCTCCCGAGCGCCCTCCAAACCGCCCTCCGGGTGATACCCCCTGAGACCCCCTGGGACACTGCTCTCTTGAAGGGACGCTTACCTTAGCCGTAGGGCGAATCCAACAACCCTCACCCCGTCAGTCACTTACGAGCACACCCCTCCTCTCTCGTCGCCTAGCGCGTGCTCAGCAGCAACGATACAGCAACGAAAGACGGCCCGGCCGACTCATAGCCGGACATCTATTCGTTCTAACTGTCTCTGTGGATTGGACTTAAGGTGGTGCGCCCAGGAGGAGTCGAACCCCCAACCTTCTGATCCGTAGACTAGTTGTCGCTGTAATTCTCAAGGGAGATCACCCCGTCTCATCCCGTCTCATGGGGACTCATGCGGTCTCCGTAACTCGTTGCAGTGGCTGGACTTAGCATCGTCTCATGGTGTATCATCCGGTCCATGGGGACCTCGCCCAAGCGCAGGCATCCTGGCAACGATAGGACAACGACAGACCCCTGGTCCTCCGTGCTCGGTGGCAGGAGCGGCCGAAGGGCCGGTTCCGGGGTCGAAGGGGCCTCGGCCCCCGGGGGTCTGGCAACGACGGACCCCATCGTTGCCACCGCCGGAAGGCGGGGCGAGGGCAGCCCCAGGACCAGGAGACGACCATGGGATTGACCGACCGCACGATTCGATCCGCCAAGGTGCCGGCGGGCCTCAACCAACGAGAGCTCCGGGACGACCAGGTCCGGGGCCTGGTGCTCCGGGTGTACAAGACCGGCGCGCGGGTCTGGTTCGTCTTCTACAGGCGCAAGGGGGACAACCACCGGCGGATCTTCAAGCTCGGCGACTACCCCGGCCTCGGCTTGAAGCAGGCCCGCGAGCTCGCCGAGCAGGAGCTGGGCCGGATCGCCGCCGGCGACGACCCCCAGGCCGAGCGGGTGGCCGCCCGAGAGCGTAGCGGCGCCGAGACCGTCGAGGCCCTCTCCGACCGCTATCTCGAGGAGTACTCCGGCCCCCACAAGCGGCCGAAGAGCCACGCCCTGGACCGCTGGCAGCTCGAGACCTACGTGGTGCCGCAGTGGGGCGAGCGCTCCGTCGACGAGATCACGAAGCAAGACGTCCGCGACCTCCTCCAGGCGCTCGCCGACGGCTCGCTCGCCGCCCGCGGCAAGCCCACCACCACGGCGCCCCGGAACCTCCGCGCCCTCCTGTCGAAGATGTTCGACTGGGCGGCCGACCAGGGCCTCGTCACCGGCAACCCGGCCGCCGGCGTCAAGCTCCCCGTCCGGGTCCGGGAGCACCTGAAGAAGGGCGGGCGCGACCGGGTGCTCTCGGACGAGGAGATCCAGACGCTCTGGGGCGCCCTCGACGAGCTGGAGACGACCGCCCCCCGTCAGGAGGAGGCCCCGGTCTCGGCCTCGGCCTTCCGGCTGATCCTACTGACGGCGCAGCGGCCGGGCGAGGTCTTCGCGATGCGTTGGGAGCAGATCGAGGACGGCTGCTGGTGGGTGATCCCCGCCGAGGTCGCGAAGAACGGCGAGGCGAACCGGGTGCCGCTCTCCCCTCAGGTCCGAGAGATCCTCACCCGGCTCCGGCCGGCAACCGGCGCTTCCGGGTGGGTGTTCGAGAGCCCCTACCGGAAGGGCCGGCACCTGACGACGCTCAAGACCGCCAACTACGCGATCGTCGAGCGGACCGGGATGCGCCCCTGGACCCCGCACGACCTCCGGCGGACGGCGGCCTCCAAGATGCGGGCGCTCGGAGTGGACCGGCGGACGGTCCAGGCGATCCTGAACCACAAGGACTCCGACGTCACGGCCGTCTACGACAGATACGGGATGGACCCGGAGAAGCGGGAGGCCCTCGCCCTCTGGGGCCGGCGGATCGAGGAGATCGTCCGGCCAGGCGGCCAGGGCGCAGTGGTCCCTTTCCCCAGCCGGCGTTCCAGAGACAGGGCGAGCGAGCGGAGAGCCGAGCCGTAGCATCATCCTTGACAGGTCGTGTACTCTAGCGTTACAGTCGCCCCATGATCCGGAGCTTCCAACACAAGGGCCTCCGAGAGCTCTACGAGACCGGGATCAGCCGGAAGGTCCGGCAGGATCTCCAGGGACGAGCGTTGCGCAGGCTCGACGCCCTGGAAGAGGCCCAGACCCTGGAGGCTCTCAACGTCCCGGGGTTCAACTTCCACCCGCTCCGAGGCAAGCCGACGCGCTACAGCCTGCACGTCAACGGCCCGTGGTGCATCACCTTCGAATGGGACGATGGCGAGGCCCTCCGAGTCGACCTGGAGCAGTACCACTAGGAGTCCAACGATGCCCGACACCGCCACCGCCCGCCCGGTCCGCCGGCGCCAGCCCACCCACCCGGGGGAGATCCTGCGCGAGGACGTGCTGCCCGCGCTGCGCCTCTCTGTCTCGGAGGCTGCCCGGCAGCTCCGCGTGACCCGGCAGACCCTCCACCGGATCCTCTCGGGCCGTTCGGCGGTGACGCCGGAGATGGCGCTGCGCCTGGGGAAGTTCTGCGGCAACGGCCCGGACCTCTGGCTCCGCATGCAGCAGGCCCACGATCTCTGGCAGGCCCGCGAGCAGCTCCGTGCTGAGCTCGAGAAGATCCCGGGGCACGCGGTCCGGTGAACGGCGCGGCGCCGGAGCGCCTTGGCTTCAGCGAGGTGATCGGTGGCGGTCTCGACCGCGGTGACGCTCACCAGGGCCGCCCGAACCTCGCTCGTGGGCAAGGCAGAACACGGAGAACCGGGAGGATGACTCTCTGCACGAGGATCATCGAGATCCCTGGAGGGTGAAGATGGCGAGTCACCGCTATCGCGTTCTCAAGGAGCTACCCTGGATCGAAGGAGGACGACCCGTTCCTTTCGGGTGGGAGGGCGGTCGCGCGGTGGTCTACCAGCCCGGGGATACTGTCGAAATCGACGACCGAGAGCTCGACGGCGTCTACCGCCGCATCGAGGCCATCGACGACGGCGGCCGCTCCGTCCTGGAAGCTGCCCGCGCCAAGGGAAACCAGCCGGCGCGGAGGATCGCGGTCGCGGACCTGCACCCCCGTATGGTCGAGTGGATGTCCCGCACCCAGGATGAACGGCTCCGCAATCAAGGTCGGCTCGCAGAGCTTTGCTTGCGGATGATCGACCGCGGCGACGATCCATCGCGCGAAGACTTGGCCGCAGCACTTGAAGCTCCTGAGCCGCCGCCACCGGAGCTGTTGGCCTACGTGGCAGGGACCCTACGAGGGAAGTGGCGCAAGTCCGGTCCGAAGGATCCACCGCGAACCACGTTCGAAGACCTCTACGTTCAGGCGTGCTACTGGTCCGCAGTATGGAAGCTCGAGGAGCATTTCGCCCGCAACCGGCAGAAGCGTGCCCCCGTCAAGAGAAGGGCTGCTGAGGAAGTAGCAGCGGCTGTCGGGCTCAGCGTCCGCACGGTTCAGCGGATCGTCGCGCCCAGGCCCCTCGCCAAGGATCGCCCGAAGTAGCCCGACCAACGATCTCCGCCAAGATTCGGCGAGGTTCTTGGCGAGGTTCTCCTCGCCAACCGCCTCATCATGTTCTCAGGGAGGCGCAGACATGATGAAGCGGCTAGCCGCCGACAGGATCGCAGCCCGATCTGACGGCACCGAGACCTTCAGCATCCGCCGTGCTGTCCTCTGGCGCCCACGTCAGAGGGGGGAGGCCCTTGGGCTTCCGGTCATCTCCGAATCCGGCGCAGGCTCTGGGGTCGGGTGAGATGGCGATCGACCGCATCATTCGAAAGCCGGAGCTACTCCGGGTTACCGGCGTTTCGATCGCCAGCATCTACCGGTGGGTTGCGAGCGGGACCTTTCCGTCGCCGGTGAAGCTCGGCCCCGGCTCGGTCGGCTGGAGGGAGACCGAGATCCGCGAATGGCTCGACAACCGAGATCGGGCCTTCGAAGTACCTGGCGTTCGGAAGACGCAGGAGATCGAAGCGGAACGGCGCGGGACGCTCCATCTGCCGAACCGGGGAGAGTGCGGCGATGGGAGCCGATAAGTCTGAGCCACAAGAGCGCCGGCCGAGCTTCGCGCAGTCCCGCAGTGGGTTGTCTGGCGCGCCGAGTTGCGGGGGGGCAAACCGCGCAAGGTTCCCTACAACGCCGCCACCGGTCGGCGCGCTTCGTCTACGGACGCCTCTTCCTGGTCGACCTTCGAGGAGGCACGCGAGGCCTACCGAAAGGGCGACTTCACGGGAGTGGGCTTTGTGTTCTCGGAGGCCGACGCGTTCTGTGGCGTGGACCTCGACGATTGCCTGGACGGCGAGGGCAACCTCGCCGCAGACGCTCGCGCGATTGTTACGAGGTTAAACACTTACACCGAGATCTCGCCGAGTGGTCGCGGGGTGAAGCTCTTCCTCCGGGCGAAGCTCCCTCCGGGCGGAAACCGCAAGGGGCAGGTCGAGATCTACGAGCAGGGTCGCTACTTCACCGTCACCGGTCGACACCTTGCCACGACCCCGGGGGCGGTCGAGGCCCGCCAGAGCGAGCTGGATGCGCTCCACCGTCAGCTCTCGGCCGGAGCCTGCCGCAGAGCCCGGACCGGTCACCACCACCGTGGGTTGCCTGGAAGACGAGGAGCTCCTCGAGAAGGCTCGGAGAGCGCGCAACGGAGAGAAGTTCCGGGGGCTCTTCGATCAGGGCGATCTCTCGGCCTACGGTGGCGATGATTCGGCGGCGGATCTCGCCCTCTGCAACCTCCTCGCGTTCTGGTCCGGCGGGGATCGAGAGCAGGTGGACCGACTCTTCCGTCGGTCGGCTCTCCTGAGGACGAAGTGGGATGAGAAGCGCGGCGGCTCGACCTACGGTGACTTGACGGTCGAGAAGGCCCTGGCGACGAGCCGCGAACACCCCAGCCGAGGGAGGCCGGGGACCCAGAGGCGGGGCTTCGCGACCAGACTGCGGAGCGCGAGGAGGCGCTGAGGCACCTGTGGGCCCTGCCGAAGGACGCTCAGCCTGACGCCGTGATGGCCGCGGTCCAACGCTTCGCGTCGAGTCTTGACGGAGCCGAACCCCTGGAGATCCAGACGGCTCGGGGAATCGCCATGCGAGCCCTCCGCAAGACGGTCTCGGCACCAGGGCGAATCCTGGACGCGGCACTCGCCGACGTGGCCCCGGCGCTTCCCAAAGGAGCAGACGGGAGCTTCCATCCTGAAGCCACGGCGCCCTACGTCAGCACGAGGGGTGGGCTCTTTCACCGGAAGTCCACGAAAGACGGGGCGATCCTGGTGCCCTTGACGAACTTCACCGCCACGATCGTGGGTGAGGTGGCGCGCGACGACGGCGCCGAAACCCAGCGGTGGTTCGAGATCGCCGCACACCACCAGGGGAGGGAGCACCGCTTCGAGGTCGCGGGCAGCGACTGCCCCACGATGCGGTGGGTGCCCGAGAAGCTCGGCGCCTCCGCCATCCTCAACGCAGGGCTGAGCGTCAAGGACCATACCCGGGCCGCGATCCAGCACCTGAGCGACCGCATCGAGTCGCGCACGGAGTTCACCCACCTCGGCTGGCGGACGATCGGCGAGACTCAGTGCTACCTGCACGCGGGCGGCGCGATTAGGCCGAATGGGCCGGTTCCCGGTGTGGAGACGGAGCCGCCTTCGCAGCTCGAGCGCTTCTCCCTTCCGGAGCCCCCTGCCGGGGACGGCCTGGAGCGGGCCGTCCGGGCGAGCCTGGCCATCCTCGACGTGGTGCCCGACGAGATCCGTTCCCCACCTACGACGCGGTTTGGCGCTCGGTCCTGGGCGCCGCGGACTTCGGCCTCCACGTCGCCGGGCAGACCGGCGAGGGCAAGACCGAGTGGACGGCCCTGGCCGAACAGCATCACGGCGCCGGGCTCGACGCCCGCCACCTCCCCGGCTCCTGGAGCAGCACGGGGAACTCCCTCGAAGTCCTGGCCTTCGCCGCCAAGGACGCGCTCCTCGTCGTCGACGACTTCGCCCCGGAGGGGACCACCTTCGACGTGCAGCGGATCCACCGGGAGGCAG
>CAWIQD010000014.1:0-42075 GCA_963837945.1 uncultured Acidobacteriota bacterium | reverse complement strand
ACCAGATGGAGGATCTGGGGTCGGAGAGCCGTCGAAGCCATCGTGCGCCTCCTTGATCGGACGCCGGCCGCCGCGACGCCCCGGGCGAGCTCCTCCCAGGCCTCGGTCGCGCCGCATCCCCAGCCGTCGGCGCGACCGGTGCCGAACCACTCGACGTGGCGGGTGCGGACCGGCTCTCCGGCGGCCTCGACGAACCGCTCGAGCAGGTACTCGGTCGTCACCTTCTCGGGCGAGGCCGCAAGCCCTTCGATCCGCGTCCGGACCATGCGCTGCAATGCGTCGGGCAACCGAGTATACCCGGCGGTGAGGGCTCGCACGAGCCTGGAGGTCACGCTCCGCCGCCCGCGCCGGCCGGCGGCGGGGCGCAGAGCACGACCCGCCGGTGTCCGCCGGACGCCGTCCGGCAGCCGGCGGGCAGGAGGGGGTGGCCGGTGCCCAGCGCCCGGCGGTAGGGGGCGCCGGTCACCGGGAAGGCGAGGAGGGGCAGCCTCCGGAGCCTCAGATGGGCGAGCGAGCCCACCCAGAGCGCAACGCCGCCGGGCTGGAGCCGGACGTTCGTCGACCAGAGGCGCAGGGCCACGGGCGCGCCGCCCCCGCCGGCGACGGGGTGGATCATGCGCAGGGAGTCGTAGCGCCCGTCGTGCACCTCGGGCAGGAGCGGCAGGTCGGCGATCTCGGGCTCGGGCAGCAGCCAACGCAGGGCGTTGCGGGGGCTCGGCGGCAGCGGCTCCCGCCAGCCGCTTGCGGCGAGCGCCGCGCGGATCGCGTCGAGGTCTCCGGCCCACTGGAGGTCGAGCGGCTCCTCGTGGGTGCCTCTGAGGTCGAGGCGCCGCTCGGGGAGGAGCCGCCAGCCGCCGGCGCGCCAGACCTTCGCGGCCATCGTCCGGCGCGGCTCGCGGACGCCGTAGTGGGCGAGGTCCGCCGCCTGGCTCGCCGGCACGTGCCAGAGCCCGGCCGCCACGAGGACCGCCGCGGCCGCGGGGGCGAACGCGGGCCCCGGCAGCCGCGGCCGATGGCGCTGGCGCGCGATCGCCGAGAGCGCGAGCCAGGCCGCGCCGAGGGCGAGCCCGGCGACGAGGTCCGAGAGTCGGTGGGCGCCCAGGTAGAGGCGGGCCCCGGCGATCGCCGCCACCAGCACGCCGGCGACGACGTAGGGCACCGGCCGCCAGCGCCCGCGGAGCTGGCTCGCCGCGAGCACCGCCACGAAGCCGTAGACCACCAGGCCCAGGGTGGCGTGGCCGCTGGGGAAGCTGTAGCCACCGAGGCCCAGCTCCACGACCGCTGGCCGCGGGGCCCGGAAGGCGGCCTGGACCACCGCCACGGTGAGGAGCCCGAAGAGCACCGCCGCGAGGAAGTAGGCGAGGTCGGGCCACGAGCGCTTCCAGACGAGCCAGAGCACCACGAAGGCGGCGACGGCGCCGAGCACCGTGGCATCGCCGAGCTCGCTCGCGGCCGCCATCAACCGATCGGCGAGGGGTACGCGGAGGCTGTTGAAGAAATGATGGACGGAGCGGTCGGCGAGGACCAGCGGGTCGAGGTTCGAGACGTCCTCGAGGACGCCGAAGAAGAGCCACGTGCCGCCGACCAGGAGCGCCGACCAGAGGACCAGGCCGCGCTCCGGCGGGCGCTCCGGGTCCAAGAGGTCGCCGAGCAGCCAGGCGGCGGCCCGGTGGCCCCGCGCCCAGCCGGCGAGCTGCGCTCCCCACCGGCGCGCCGGCGGGCCCAGGTTGCGGGCGATGCGCTGGATCGTCGCCGCGAGGAGCCAGGCGCCGAGGACGACGCCGGTCAGGAGCAGGGCGAGCCGCCCGGCGACGGCGCCGGCGAGGGCGAGCGAGGCGCCGAACGCCATGCCCGGCAGCAGGTAGGCGGGAGCCCAGGCGATGGCCGAGGCGACGTTGGTCAGGTAGAAGGTCAGGGGCCTCATGTCGAGCATGCCGGCGACGATCGGCACGACCGGGCGCACCGGCCCCACGAACCGGCCGAGGAGGATGCTCTTGCCGCCGTGGCGCAGGCAGAAGGCCTCGCCGCGGGCGAGGAGCTCCGGGTGGCGGCGGAAGGGCCAGAGCGCGGCGACGTGGCGGCGGTAGCGGCGGCCCAGCCAGTAGCTCAGGCCGTCGCCCACGACGGCGCCGGCGATCGCCCAGAAGCAGGTCGACCAGAAGTCGAGGGCGCCGTTCGCGATCAGGGCGCCGGCGGCGAACATCACCGCCGCTCCGGGCACCAGGAGACCGAAGAACGCCAGCGACTCGGCGAAGGCCACCAGGGTGACCACGGCGACCGCCCACTGCGGGTGGGCGCCGACCCATCCGACGAGGGTCTGGAGGAAGTCGGTCAGGGCGTCTCCAGCGGAGAAACGAGCGTGAGGCGCGCCGCGTCGGGCAGGGCGGCGGGCCGACGAACCTTGGCTCGGCGAAGCCTATCCGACCCAGGGCCCTCCCCGCGCTAGAGTGGCCCGTCCGAGGACTCGATGCCCATCCCGCCCTTCCTGCTCGCCCACCGCTACCTCTTCCTCTTCGCCGGTCTCCTGGTCGGCGGCGAGACGCTCTTGCTGCCCGCCATCTTCCTCGGCGTCAGCGGCAAGATGCACCTGGCGGCGGTGATCGCGGTCGGCCTGGTCGCCACGCTCCTCGCCGACTTCCTCTGGTATCTCTCGGGCCGCACCGTGCCCGGGTCCCGGCTGCTCGAGAGCCGTTTCGGCCGCCGGCATCGCGCGCGGGCCGAGGCCCTGTCGGAGCTCTTCCGGCGCCAGTCGTCGTGGCTGCTACCCCTGTCGAAGCTGGTCTACGGCGCGCGGATCGCCGCGCAGGTGGCCTGTGGGGTGGTCGAGATGCCGTGGCGCCGCTACCTCGCCCTCAACGCCGCCGGTACCCTGGGCCTCATCCTGCTCTACGTCGGGCTCGGCCTGGCGGTGCGGCACGGCGTCGGGTTCCTGGGAGACCTCGGTCACCCTCTCGAGATCTCGTTCGGGCTCTTCGTGCTCGTGGTCCTGGTCGTCAGCGTCGCGCTCTCGCGCGTCGTCGGCAAGCGATGGTTCCGGTCGTAGACCGGGCGTTCAGGGCAGCGGTCCGTCCGGGCACGGCCGGTCAGGTCAGCCGGTCGGGCGGGTCACCGATCGAAGCGAGGTCCTTGCGGGACGACTGGGCGACCCGAGGAGCGAGCTCCCGTTGCCACGCGGCGAGGACGGATTCCGGGTCTCGGGCTGCGCCGAGGGCATTGCGGAGCGAGTGGTGTCGGGCGGCTCGTGCCACTTGGCTCATGAGCTCCAGACAGGCGCGGGGCCGGCCCTCGGAGCAGAGGAGGAGGAGCGTCATCTTGCGCCGATCGGGAGCCTCGGGGTCGGGCGTCAGGGCGAGGGCGAGCAGAGGCGCCGGCAGGCCGGGGATCCGAGCATGGGGCAGGGCGAAGCCGGCATCGAGGAGGGTGGAGCCCTCCTGCTCGCGCAGGCGCAGCCGCCGCATGGCGACCTCGACGTCGAGCTCGGGGTGGAGCACGAAGAGCCGGGAGACGAGGGCCTGGAGCACGTCGTCGGAAGAGAGCGGCTCGTCGAGGACCAGGATCGCCTCCTCGTCGAGGAGATCGTGGGCCTCCGGCGGCGCCGGCTCGGGCGGGGGTACGGACTCGGGGTCGAGCAGCGGCCGCCGGAGGGTCCTCGGCAGCTCGGCCTTGGGATCGACGACCACCAGCGAGTAGCCGGCGGCCCGGGAGAGCAGCTCCTCGACCGGGTTCGGCCGCCCCAGCCGGCGCCGCCACCAGGGCCGCTCGCCCGGGCGGCCGACCACGATGTGGCCCACGCCGTACTCGCGGGCGAAGCGCAGGATGGTCTCGGCGACGTCCTCGCCCTTGAAGGTGAAGACCGTGGCGCCGAGCTGGTGGGCGAGCTCCAGGGCGTCGCCGACCTGCCGTTGAACCGCAGGGTCGACGCGCAGCGGATCCTCCTCCGGGGTCTGGACGTAGAGGGCGTACCAGGTGCGGTCGAGGCGGCCGGCGAGGCGCGAGCCGTAGCGCAGGAGGGCCGCCGCGTCGGGTCCCCGGGAGCTCAGGCAGACCATCACCTGGTCGGGGGCGAAGAGCGTGCCGTCGCCGCCCTGATCGCGCGCCCCCCGCTGGACCTGGGCCGCCGCCTCGCGCAGGGTCAGCTCGCGGAGCTGGGCGAGGTTGGGCGGCTGGAAGTAGTTGACCAGGGCCGCCGCGATCCGCGGCGCCGGGTAGATCTTGCCCTCGCGCAGCCGCTGCTGGAGATCCTCCGCCGCGAGGTCGACGTTCACGACCTGGTCGGCCTCGCCGAGCACCCAGTCCGGCACGCGCTCCTTGACCTTGACGCCCACCAGCCGCTCCACGGTGTCGTAGAGGCTCTCGAGGTGCTGCGCGTTGAGGGTCGTCAGCACGCTCACTCCCTCCTCGAGGATCTCCAGGACGTCCTGGTAGCGCTTGGAGTTGCGGCTCCCCGGGGCGTTGGTGTGGGCGAGCTCGTCGACCACCGCCACCTCGGGCTTGCGAGCGAGCACCGCTTCGACGTCCATCTCTTCGAGGGCGATGCCGCGATAGGGGACGCTTCGCCGCGGCAGGACCTCGAGCCCCACGGTCAGCGACTGGGTGTCGGGGCGCCCGTGGTCCTCGACGTAGGCCACCGCCACGTCGACGCCCTGCTCGCGCAGCCGGTGGGCTTCGAGGAGCATCTGGTAGGTCTTGCCCACCCCCGGGGCATAGCCGAGGTAGACCTTGAGCTTGCCGCGGTTGCGGCGCCGGATCAGGCGGAGGAAGCTCTCGGGAGTGGGCTCGGCCATGGCGGGCTCAGGGGGCGGAGCGGTCGTCGAGCGCGAGGTCGAGCTCGAGGACGTTGACCAGCCGCTCTTCCGCGCCCGGTGCGAGCGGCCGGGCGAGGCGCCGGACCAGGGCGGCGACCTCCTCCCGGGACAGTCCGCGAGCGGCGGCGACCCGGGGAACCTGGTAGAGGGCAGCCGCCTCGGAGAGGTCGGGGTCGAGGCCCGATCCCGAGGCGAGCACCAGCTCGGCCGGCACCGGCCCCTCGAGCTTCATTCCCGGGCGTGCGAGGAGTTGCCGCGCGCGCTCGGCGAGCTTCGGGTTGGCCGGCGAAAGGTTGCTGCCGCCGGCGGCGCTCGCGTCCCAGTCGACCGCCGAGGGGCGGGGCCAGACGTAGCGCGGCGAGGAGAAGCCCTGGGCGATCCGGCGCGAGCCGATCACCCTCCCGTCGGCGGCGTGCAGCAGGCTGCCCGCGGCGGAGTCCGGAGCCGCGGCCTGGCCGAAGAGCCAGACGAGCCCCGGGTAGAGGACGATGCAGACGGCGCCGGTCGCGAGCAGGAGGCGGAGCGAGGAGAGCAGATCGGTCTTCATGGAAGCTCCTCAAGCCAGCCCGACCGCCGCGAGCAGCAGGTCGATCAGCTTGATGCCGGCGAACGGCGCCACCACGCCGCCCAGGCCGTAGATCAGGAGGTTTCGTCGCAACAGGGCGCCGGCGCCGATCGGGCGGTAGCGCACGCCCCGTAGCGCGATGGGGATGAGCAGCGGGATGACGACGGCGTTGAAGATCACCGCCGAGAGCACGGCGCTCTGAGGAGAGCTCAGGCGCATGACGTCGATGACGCCGAGGTAGGGCATGGCGGCCACGAACAGCGCCGGAACGATGGCGAAGTACTTGGCGACGTCGTTGGCGAAGGAGAAGGTGGTCAGGGCCCCCCGGGTCATCAGGAGCTGCTTGCCGATCTCGATCACCTCGATCAGCTTGGTGGGGTCGCTGTCGAGGTCGATCATGTTGCTCGCCTCCTTGGCCGCCTGGGTGCCGGCGTTCATCGCTACGCCGAGGTCGGCCTGGGCGAGGGCCGGGGCGTCGTTGGTGCCGTCGCCCATCATCGCCACGAGGCGCCCCTTCGCCTGCTCGCTGCGGATGTAGTCGAGCTTGTCCTCGGGGCGCGCCTCGGCGATGAAGTCGTCGACCCCGGCCTCGCGCGCGATCGCCTTGGCGGTGATCGGGTTGTCGCCGGTGACCATGACGACCCGGAGGCCCATCTTGCGCAGGCGCAGGAACCGGTCACGGATCCCCGGCTTCAGGACGTCCGAGAGGGCGATGACGCCGAGGATCCTCCGGCCGCGGCTCACCACCACGGGGGTGGCACCGGAGGACGCGACCCGCTCGGTCAGGGTGTCGAGGCCGTCGGGCACTTCGGCGCCCGCCTCGAGGACGAAGCGGCGGATGGCGTCCGGCGCACCCTTGCGGAGGGTCTCGCCGCTCGCGAGGTCGACGCCGCTCATGCGCAGCGAGGCGCTGAACGGGACGACCCGGCCGCCGGTCGGCTCGGCCGGGCGGAGGCCGCGCTCGGCCCCCAGGGCGACGATCGACCGGCCCTCGGGGGTCGTGTCGCCGAGCGAGGCGAGCACCGCCGTCTCGGCGAGCTCCTCCTCGCCGACTCCGCCCACCGGCAGGAACTCGGTCGCCCGACGGTTACCCAGAGTGATGGTGCCCGTCTTGTCGAGGAGCAGGGTGTCGACGTCGCCGGCGATCTCCACCGCCTTGCCGCTCTTGGCGAGGAGGTTGGCGCCGAGCGCGCGGTCCATGCCGGCGAGGCCGATCGCCGGCAGCAGCGCCCCGATGGTCGTCGGGATCAGGCAGACGAGGAGCGCGACCAGCATCGGGACCGACAGCTCGAGCCCGAAGTAGCGCGCCATGGGAACCAGGGTCGCGGTGACGATCAGAAAGGCGAGGGTGAAACCGGAGAGCACCACCGTGAGCGCGATCTCGTTGGGCGTCTTCTGGCGCGTCGCCCCTTCGACGAGGGCGATGATGCGGTCGAGGAAGGACTCGCCCGGATCGGCCGTGATGCGGACGACGATCCGGTCGGAGAGCACCCGGGTGCCGCCGGTCACTCCCGAGCGGTCGCCGCCGGCCTCCCGGAGCACCGGCGCCGACTCCCCGGTGATCGCCGACTCGTCGATGGTCGCCGCGCCCTCGGTGATCTCGCCGTCACCGGGGATGATCTCGCCGGCCTCCACCACCACCACGTCGCCGGTTGCGAGCTCGGTCGAGGTCACCGTCTCCTCGCGGCCGTCGACCCGGCGGCGGGCCGGGGTCTCCTGGCGGGTCTCGCGCAGCGTGTCGGCTTGCGCCTTGCCGCGCGCCTCGGCGAGCGCTTCGGCGAAGTTGGCGAAGAGGACGGTGAACCAGAGGAGGATCGCCACCAGGGCTTCGAAGACCAGCCCGGGCCGGCCGGCGAAAGCGGTCTGGAAAGCGACCAGCGTGGTCACCGCCGCCCCGACCTCGCAGGTCAGCATCACGGGATTGCGCATCATCCGCCGCGGCGAGAGCATCCGTAGCGAGCGCGCCAGCGCCGGACGCAGCAGCTCCCTGTCGAAAACTCTCCGCCGCCGCGCCCGGCGCCGGGCGAGCTTCCGGCGCTCTCGGTCGGCGCTCGCCGCAGGGCGGCGGTCCTGTTCGGCGGTCGCGGCCGTCATGAGGCCCCCAGGTGCTCGGCGACGGGGCCGAGGATCGCGACGGGCATGAAGAGCAGGGCGCCGACGAGCAGCACCGTGCCCAGGAGGACCAGGCCGAAGAGCGTGCCGTCGGTGCGGAACGTGCCGCTCGTCTCCGGCGTCGGGCGCTTGCGGCCGAGCGAGGCGGCGATCGCGAGCGGCGCGATGATCGGTACGAAGCGGGCGAGGAGCATCACCCAGCCGGTGGCGAGGTTCCAGGGCACGGTGTTGTCGCCCAGCCCCTCGAACCCGGAGCCGTTGTTGGCGGTGGCGGAGCTGAATTCGTAGAGGATCTCGGAGAAGCCGTGCGAGCCGGGGTTGGCGACCGTGGCGGAGCCCCACGCCGTGGCGGCGAACAGGGCCGCTCCTCCGAGGATCAGGAGCGGGTGGAGGAGCAACGCGAGCGCCGCGAGCTTCATCTCCTTGGCCTCGACCTTGCGGGTCAGGTACTCGGGCGTGCGCCCCACCATGAGGCCGGCGATGAAGACGGCGATGACGATGAACAGGAACATGTTGATGAACCCCACGCCGACGCCGCCGTAGGTGACGTTGAGCCACATCCCGGTCAGGGGCAGCAGCCCGGTCAGCGGATTCAGGCTGTCGTGCATGGCGTCGACCGAGCCGTTCGAGGTGGCGGTGGTCGAGACCGCCCAGAGCGGCCCCGCGACCGCGCCGAACCGCAGCTCCTTGCCCTCGAGGTTCGGGGTGGCGGTGACCGGCAGGTGTGCCGCCGCGAGGGCCGGGGCGGGAGCGCTCTCGAGCCACGCGGCGGCGGTCACGCCGGCCACCAGCAGGACTCCCATGACGGCGAAGACCACGAGGGCGTCTCGGCGCCGCGAGGTGAGGCGCCCGAACATCCAGACGCAGGCCATGGGGAGCAGCAGGATCGCGACGTTCTCGACGACGTTGCTGGCAAAGCTCGGGTTCTCGAACGGGTGCGTCGAGTTGGGGCCGAAGTAGCCGCCGCCGTTCGTGCCGAGCTGCTTGATCGCCACCACCGCGGCGACCGGGCCGCGGGCGATCGTCTGGAGCGGGCCTTCGAGCGTATGGGCGACCGCGGCGCCCTGGAAGGTCATCGGCACGCCTTGCCAGAGGAAGAACGCCCCGACCACCAGGGACAGCGGCAGCAGCACGAGGAAGGTCGCCCGCGCCAGGTCGACGAAGAAGTTCCCGACCTCGCGCCGCCCGGCGAGGGCACGGCAGAGCGCCGCCAGCGCCGCCACGCCGGTGGCCGCCGAGACGAACTGCAACCAGCCGATGGCGGCGAGCTGCGAGAGGTACGACAGGGCCTGCTCGCCGGAGTAGTGCTGGAGGTTCGTGTTCGAGGTGAAGGAGGCCGCCGTGTGGAACACCAGGCTCGGCTCGATCGCCCCCTTGCCGTCCGGATTGAGCGGCAGGACCTGCTGGAGCGCGAGGACGGCGTAGGACCAGGCGAACATGAGGGCGTTGAAGACCAGCATCGAGAGGGCGTAGCGCTTCCACCCCTGGGGTGCGCCGCCGCCGGCCAGGCGGCCGACGAGCGCCTCGAAGCGCGCGCGGGGGCCCTTCGGCGACGGCGGCTGCTCGGGGGGCTCCATGGCCCAGGTGAGGTAGCGGCCGAGCGGCCAGGAGAGGGCCGCCGTGGCGGCGAGCACGAGCGCTGGAAGCAACAGGCTCATCGAGGCCACCTCAGAACCGCTCGGGGCGGAGCATGGCGTAGGTGAGGTAGGCCGCCAGGGCCAGGGTGAGGGCCGCCAGCAGCCAGATCACGAGCGCGGCCCCCGTGTCTCGTTCGTCTCCTCGCCGGTCAGGCGGTCCGTCACCTCGACGAAGCCGACGAGCAGGGCGAAGGTGACGAGGGCGAGGGCGATCATCGTGGCGTGCATCATCGGAAGGGCCTCCTGCGCCGGCCCTCTAGCAGCCGGCGTGCCGGCCGCCACTCGACGCGTAACCTACTGACCTGCAAGCGCTTATGTCATCAGTGGAGACTCGTCGGAGCGGCGGCCCATTGCAACGTGCCGGCTCCTGGGGCCGTCCGCCCTGCGAGTTGCAGGGCGCCGGGCGGCTCCGGTCGGGCCTCAGGGTCCGGCGGCCGGCAGCTCGAACCAGAAGCGGCTGCCCTCGCCGGGCTCGCTCTCGACGCCGAGCGCGCCGCCGTGGGCTTCGACGATCTCGCGGGCGATCGCCAGGCCGAGGCCGGCGCCCGGATCCTGCTCGCCGGGGACGCGGTAGAACCGCTCGAAGACCCGGGCCTGGAGCTCGGCCGGAATGCCGCGCCCCGTGTCGGCGACGGTGAAGCGCACGGCGCCGGCGGCGGTCGGAGCCGCCTGGATCCGGACCTGCCCGCCGGCCGGCGTGTGCTTCAAGGCGTTGGTCAGGAAGTTCGTGAGCACCAACGACGCGCGCGTACGATCAGCGAGCACCGGCGGGAGGTTTCGATCCGGCTCCGCCCCGAGCGCCACGCCCTTGTCGGCGTAGGCCGGGCGCAGCGGTCCGACCGCCTCCTCGACGAGCTCGGCGGCGGGCACCGCTTCGATGGCGAGGCCCGCCCCGCCTCCCTCGAGGCGCGAGACGTCGAGAAGGCCCTCGAGGATGCGCCGCAGCCGCTCGGCGTCCTCCCGCGCGTCGAGGAGCAGGCCCGTCTGCTCGGGAGCGAGCGGCGCGAGCTTCTCCTCGAGGAGGATGTGGAGCGCCATCGAGAGCGAGGTCAGCGGCGTCATCAGCTCGTGGGAGACGGTGGAGACCAGGCTGCTCTTCATGGCGTCGAGCCGCCGGAGCTCGGTGACGTCGACCAGGATCAGGGTGACGCCCACCAGGCCCAGGTCCGCGTCCCGGATCGCCACCGCCTGCGGCAGCAGGAACCGCTCGACCCCCTGGGGAAAGAGCTGGAGGGCGCGGCCATACCCCCGCCGCTCCTGCACCTCCCCGAACCGGGTCGCCTCCTCGAGGAGCGGGCGCACCCAGCTCCGGTGCTCGGCGGGGACCGGCTGGCCCGGCTGGAAGCCGAGGAGCGAGGCCGCCGTGCGGTTGGCGAGCTCGACCTCGCCCTCGGGCGTGAGCAAGGCGACGGCGTCGGGCAGGCTGTCGATCGTGAGCTGGGAGAGGCGCTGCGCCCGCGCCAGGCGCGCCTGGTCGCTTCGCCGGAGCGCCCGGAGGCGCCGCGCCATGGCGTTGAAGGCCTCCGCGAGCTGGCCGAGCTCGTCCCGGCTCGGCGCCGCGATCACCAGCTCGTAGTTGCCCTGCTCGATCTCCCGGGTCGAGGCGATCAGGCGGCCCAGGGGGCGGAGGATCGCCCGGCCGAGGAACAGCACGCAGCCCACCGCCAGGACCGCGCCCAGGACGAGCGCCAGGAACATCTGCTGCCGCGCGGTGGCCGCGAGGTGGCGCGCCCGGACGCTCGCCTGGGCCATGTTGTCCTGGTTCATGTCCAGGATCTCGTCGGCCAGGCGCTTGATCTCCTGGAAGCGGGGGAGGAGGGCCGAGTAGTAGGTGGCGCGCCGCTCGGCCTCCGGCCTGGCGGTGTCGAGCACCGTGGCCAGGACGGCCCGGTACTCGCCGTAGAGGCGCCGGATCGCCTCGGCCTTCTCCCGCTCGCCCGGCAGGGTGATGTTCGAGCGTTCGAGGGCGAGCGCCTTCTCGAACCGGTCGCCGAAGACGGCGGCCAGCGTCTTGCCCTGGTCCGGGTCGCCGGTCAGCGAGAAGAGGGCCCCGCTGTCCATCCGTTCCATCGACTCCTTCATGTCCTGGGCGGCGAGGACGCTCCGGAAGTTCTCGCGCAAGATCACCTCGATCGAGCCGCCGAGCCGGGACACCCAGGTGATCCCGGCGAGGGCGAGGGCGAGGAGCACCACCAGGAGGCCGCCGAAGCCGAGGGCGAGCTTGCCGCGGAGACCGGGTCGGAGAGGCATCGCGCGAGGCTCTCCGCTCACAGCCCGAGCTGCTTGCGCTTGCGCCAGAGGGTGGTCTCGTCGATCCCCAGCACCTCCGCCGCCTCGCGGTAGGAGCCGGTCGCGGCGAGGACGCGCCGGAGGTGCTCGGCCTCGACCTCGGCCAGGGTGACCGGCAGGCCGAGGGCGACGCTCTCGGCGGCCTGCCTCGCCGCCGGCGAGGCGGGCGCGAGGGCCAGGTGCTCGGGCTCGACCGCCGGGCCGGCCGCGAGGATCGCGGCGCGCTCGATCGCGTTGCGGAGCTCGCGCAGGTTGCCCGGCCAGGAGTGGGCGACCAGGGCGCGCTCGGCTTCGGCCGACAGCGTGAGCCCGGAGCGGCCGTGGCGCTGCGCGAAGAAGTCGAGGAAACGGTGGGCGAGGGGCAGGATGTCCGCGCGCCGCTCCGCGAGCCCCGGCAGCTCGAGCCGGATGACGTTCAGGCGATAGAAGAGGTCCTCGCGAAACGTCCCGGCCTCGATGCCGCGCTCGAGGTCCCGGTTGGTCGCCGCCAGCACCCGGACGTCGGCGTGGCGGGTCTTGGGGTCGCCCACCGCCTCGTACTCGTGGGTCTGGAGGAAGCGCAGCAGCTTCGGCTGAAGCGCGAGCGGCAGGTCGCCGACCTCGTCGAGGAGCAGGGTGCCGCCCTCGGCGAGGGCCACCCGGCCCTGGCTGTCGCGCGTGGCGCCGGTGAAGGCGCCCCGGACGTGGCCGAAGAGCTCGCTCTCGAGGAGCTCGGCGGGAAGCGAGGGGCAGGGGACGACGACGAAGGGGCGCTCGCGGCGGGGGCTTCGGCGGTGGATCTCGCGCGCCAGCACCTCCTTGCCGGCGCCGCTCGGGCCGCCGATCAGCAGCGGCACCTCGGACGGGGCCACCCGCGCCACGGTCTCGAAGAGCTGCTGCATCGCCGGCGTCGAGCTCGAGAAGGTGGGCGCGGGCTCGCGCTCCTGAACGTCCCGGGCGAGGGCGCGGTACCGGCGCTCCAGCCGGTCGACGACCCCGAGCCGCTCGACGACCAGGTCGAGCTCCGCCGGCCGGAAGGGCTTCGGAAGGTAGTCCCGGGCGCCGCGCTTCATCGCCTCGATGGCCGTCTCGAGCGAGGCGTGGGCGGTGATGACGACCACCGCGGTCGGCGGCTCGGCGGACGCGAGCTCCGAGACCAGGTCGAGCCCCGAGTCCTCGCCCAGGCGGAGATCGACGAAGGCGACGTCGAATCTCGACTCGGCCGCCCGGCGCCGGGCTTCCTCCAGGGTGGCCGCCGCCTGGACCCGATAGCCGCGGCTCGCGAAGTGCAAGGAGAGGGTGCGCCGCAGGTGCGGCTCGTCGTCGACCAGGAGGATGTCGAGGGGACGGGTCATGGCGCGAGTCTCGATGCGGTCGAGGGAGGCCGGAGCTCCTTGCGGTAGCAAAGCGAATGCCCGCCGGCGCAGGCCGTTTCGCGAGTCCAGCCACCCGACACTATTGCAGAATGCAAGCCCGCGGGCCTCCGAAGCCTGCAACTCGCAGGGATCGCGGCCCGTTCCGGCCTCCCGCGAGGCGGATCGGAAGTGCCCGGCACCTCGGGCCGGCGGGCGTCCCGGGGCATCGGACGGCGCACGGCCGCACGGGAATGGAAGTTGCGAGGCGCGCGCTCGCCATGAATCGAGGAGCTCCTCGCGTCCCCGGTCGAACGATCCTCGTTGCGGGTCCTCGCGCTCACCGCCCTGGGCGTCGTCTACGGCGACATCGGGACGAGCCCGCTCTACGCCGTGCGCGAGTGCTTCTTCGGCGAGCACGGCGTGCCGATCAACCCGGGCAACATCCTGGGCGTCCTGTCGCTCATCTTCTGGTCGCTGGTGATCGTGGTCACCGTCAAGTACCACGTCTACGTGCTGCGGGCCGACAACCACGGGGAAGGCGGCATCCTGGCGCTCATGGCCCTGGTCCGCGGGACGGTCTCGGGCCGGCGGCGCTGGGTCGTGGTCGCGATCGGCATCTTCGGAGCGGCGCTCCTCTACGGCGACGGCATCATCACGCCGGCGATCTCGGTCCTGGGCGCGATCGAGGGGCTCGACGTGGCGACGCCGGTCTTCCGGCCCTACGTGGTACCGGTCTGCGCCGGCATCCTGATCGGGCTCTTCCTCTTCCAGCGCCGGGGCACGGCGGGGGTGGGCGCGGTCTTCGGGCCGGTGATGCTCCTCTGGTTCGGGACCCTGGCGGTGCTCGGCGCCACCTGGATCGCGCGCGAGCCGTCGGTCCTCTCCGCCGTCGACCCGCGCCACGCCGTGGCGTTCTTCGCCGCCAACCGTTTCCAAGGGTTCCTGGTCCTCGGTGCGGTCTTCCTGGTGGCGACCGGCGGCGAGGCGCTCTACGCCGACCTCGGTCACTTCGGCGAGCGGCCGATCCAGATCGACTGGTTCTGCCTCGTCGGGCCGGCGCTCCTGACCAACTACTTCGGCCAGGGAGCGCTCTTGCTGGTGCGGCCGGAAGCGGCCCACAACCCGTTCTATCGGATGGCGCCCTCCTGGGCCCTCTATCCGCTGGTCGTCCTCGCCACGGCGGCGGCGATCATCGCCTCCCAGGCGATCATCTCCGGCGCCTTCTCTCTGACCCGCCAGGCCGTGCAGCTCGGCCTCCTGCCGCGGGTCGAGATCATCCACACCTCGTCCTCGGAGATCGGGCAGATCTACATCCCCGGGGTCAACTGGCTGCTGATGGTGTTCACGATCGCCCTGGTGATCGGCTTCGGCTCCTCGACCAACCTCGCGAGCGCCTACGGCGTCGCGGTCACGACCACGATGGTCATCACCACGGCGCTTGCGGCCATCGTCACCCACCGCCTCTGGCACTGGCCGCTCTGGCTCACCGTCGTGGTGACCGCGGTCTTCCTCTTCGTCGACCTCTCGTTCTTCGGCTCGAACGCCTTCAAGGTCGAGGCGGGCGGCTGGTTTCCGCTGGTGATCGGCGCCCTGGTGTTCGTGATCATGTCGACCTGGCGGCGGGGCCGGCGGCTGGTGGCGGCCAAGCTCTCGGCCCGAATCCTCTCGATCGAGGACTTCCAGAGGAGCGTCAAGTCCCACTCGGTCCACCGGGTCCGCGGCACGGCCGTCTACCTGACGGGCAGCCCCGAGGGCACGCCCATCGCCCTGCTCCACAACTTCAAGCTCAACCAGGTGCTCCACGAGCAGAACGTCTTCCTCACCGTGGTCTCCGAGGAGGTTCCCTACGTCGCCGCCAAGGAGCGCCTGGAAGTCGAGGACCTGGGCCAGGGCTTCTTCCGCGTGATCGCCCGCTACGGGTTCATGGAGGACCCGGACATCCCGGCCGTGCTCGGGCGGGCCGAGGCCCAGGGGCTCGACCTCGACCCGCGCCAGGCCACCTACGTGCTGAGCCGCAACGCCATCGTGCCCGCCATCAAGCCCGAGATGGCCTCCTGGCGCGAGAAGCTCTTCGTCTTCATGGCGAACAACTCCCAGCGCGCGACGTCCTTCTTCCGCCTGCCGCCGAACCGCGTGGTCGAGCTCGGGATGCAGATCGAGCTGTGAAGGGGCGGAGGCGCTATCCGTTGCTCGACCGCTGAATCGTCACGCCTCCCCGTCGATCTCCTGGCGGACGTCCTCCACGAGCCGCCGGACCCGCCCGGCCCAGCCGGCGGCGGCGCGGCAGAGGCCGAGGTCCTCGCGGGCGACGCCGAGCTCGGCCGGCTGGTCGGCGAGCCGCTGGAGGTAGCGGGCCAGGTCTTCGAGATCGGCCGCCGCGGCGGTCGCGTCGCCGCGGGGCGCCGAGAGCCCGTGGCTCGCCCCCCAGTCCCAGTAAGGGCCCTCCATGAATACGTCGTAGAGCATCTCGCCGAGGCGGCGCAGGAGCTCCACGTGCTCGGGCTCGGTAAAGCACCACAAGAACGTCTCCCGGAAGGCGGTCTCGCGGACCGCCCGACCCGGCTCGGAAGGGGTCGCCTCGCCGCGGCTCATCGCCCGGCCTCCCGGAGGAGCTCCATCAAGAGCCGGCCGCTGCGGCGGAGCGTCTCGTCCGGCACCGAGAGCAGGTAGTGGGCGAAGGCCAGCGGCTGGAGCCGGAGGTCGGCGAGGCCGCCCAGGACGAGGGGGAGAGTGTCGCCGCCCACCTGGATCAGGTCGCGCGAAGTCCCGACCGACCGGCCGTGCCAGAGCAGGTGGAGCCGCCGGTCGGCCGCCTCCTGGAAGCGGAAGCCGGGAGGCCGCTCGGCGACGGCCAGGGCCGCCGCCGCGAGGTAGGCGAGGTCCGGCGCCTCGAGCACGAGCCGCGGCGCGCGCTCGCCGGCGGCGATGCAGGCCCAGCGCGGCTCGCTGCCGGCCCCGTAAAGCGCCGTCACCCGCCACGGCCCGGCGAGATCGGCCTCCGGCGTCGCCGGCGCCGGCTCGCGCCGGGCGATCTCGGCCAGGAAGGCGGCGGAGAACGCGGAGGGACTGGATCCCCCCTCTCTCCCCGACCCTCTCCTCGCCGACCCTCTCCTCGCCGACTCTCTCCTCACCCCCAAGGGGAGGAGAGGGCGCCCCCGCGCGAGGGCCGCGGCCTTCGAGATCGTTGTAGGGACACTGCGGATTGCTACACTTCGGATCACGCTGGCTCATGGATCTAGTCTCCATGTGTCGGCCAGGGCGCGGCGGTGGGCGCTAATCCCACCCCGCGCCCGCTTCGTGGCCTGGTCATTCGTGGCGTCCGGCGGCAGCGCGTGGGAGCCGGCCGGATCGCGGGCTACGTCGTCGTTCTCGATGTGCCGGTGCTGTTCAGGTTCGGTCCCTCGCGTCGTCCTCCTCTCTCCCGTTCCTCCGATCTACGCCCACCTTACGCTATCCGGGAGCAGAAGTCAAGCGCCAGTTCAAACATCGACCCGGGAGATTCCGGCCAAGAGATGGCCGAGGAGGAGGTGACCTCCTTCCTCACCCTCCTCGCCACGAAGCGCCACGTCAGCGCCTCGACCCAGAACCAGGCCCTGAGCGCCCTCCTGTTCCTCTACCGCAACGTCGTCGGCCGCGAGCAGGAAATACCCGAGTGCGCCGGCCGAGTGGCTCTGGCAGTACGTGTTCCCCGCGAGCCACCCTCTGGAGAGTGGCGACGACATTCGCACCGTCCAGACGCTCCTCTGCCACCGCAGCGTCCGGGCGACCGAGATCTACACGCACGTCCTCGACAAAGGTGGGATGGGCGTACGGAGTCCCGCCGACACTCACTGAACTCGGTCGAGCCACCCTGCGGAAACTCGGATCTGCGGGTAGGCTGCCAACTGGTACTACTTAGTACTACCGGCGCTTCGATCGACCAGCCGGCCAAATGGGCTGAGCTCAAGGCTGCGGCCGGCTCGCCCACAGGCCCGGGTGGCGTGGATAGACTGCGAACCGGAGCTGCTTTGCCGCAGAGCGCGAAATCGCGCCCGTCCATTATCCGGCGCCACTCGCAGCCTAATCACGGGACCTTGACCTGCGAGAGCCGAGTAGGTAAGCTCGTACTCCAGCGAAGCATACGCCGAGGGCCGAAGGGTGAAGAGAGCCGCGATTAGGTTGCCAGAACCGCAGGGTTGGCGGCACCGGCTCGCAACTGACACAATGGTTGGGCGGCACCTAGACAGAGAGGTAAGCCATGAGATTGATACACCGTGGGCGGAGCATCTCCCGAGGTTCTCGCGGAGTTTTCGTCCTAGCGATAGTCCTGTTGGCCGGGGGCTGCGTGTCCACCCCTCGATTTCAGCCCACCACCGAGGAGGGGGCGGAGTGCAAACAAGATTGCGCCCATAACATGCAGCTTTGCAATGGCTCCTCCTATACCTGCGACCGCTCTTACGCAAAATGTATCGAGGCATGCGTGGATGCCGAGCGTGTCCGAGAGGGTTCCGGCCGTGGCGGGTGATCAATGGTTCCTTCGAGCAATCCGTGAGGAGCTTGGGATCCCCCAAAAGCAGTTAGCCCGAGCTGCCAAGGTGAGCCAGGTTCGAATCTCCCAACTGGAAACCGGCAAGGACCTTCCAACAGAGGCGGAGCTCGACGCTATTGTGAAGTGCATCTCAGCCCGAGCTGCCGGCCGAGCATTCGAGGAGGTCATCTTAGCAGCATGGAGCAGCTGAGGCAGGTACCCAACAGCCGCCCAACCAAGCGGGTGGAGACGGACCCGGCCTACGACCGGGCCGCTCACCCGCAGCAACGTTAGGACCCAAGCCTACGCTGGAACGATTGATGGACTTCGTTGCGATTGACGTCGAGACAGCCAACGCAGATATGGCTTCGATCTGCCAGCTCGGGGTGGCCACCTTCCGCAGCGGAGCACTCGTTGCGGAGTGGAAGTCCTACGTCGACCCAGAAGACTATTTCGACCCCTTCAACATCTCGATTCATGGGATTACCGAGGAGACTGTGGTGGGGAAGCCTACTCTACCGGAGCTAGTGGGCGACCTTACGCAGCGAATCGAAGGAGATGTAGTACTCAGTCATACCCATTTCGACAGGGTTGCCATCCACCAGGACTTTGGTCGCTATGGAATTCCTTCCCCCAGTTGCAGGTGGCTCGATTCGGCCCGCGTCGCTCGGCGTACCTGGAGCCACTGCGCAGAACGGGGTTACGGTCTTGGGGCTCTCTGTGAGTTCCTAGGCTATCAATTCAAGCACCACGACGCACTCGAGGACGCGAAGACGGCTGGCTATGTCCTCGTGGCGGCTATAAGAGAGACAGGACTTTCAGTTGAAGACTGGCTGAGACGGGTTGAGGCGCCGATAGACTTTGGCACGGGTGGAAAGCCCCTCACACGGCAGGGCAATCCAGATGGGCCGTTGTTCGGAGAGGTATTGGTCTTCACGGGCTCCCTGGAGATCCCGCGGCGCGAGGCTGCCGATCTGGCGGCCTCAGTCGGCTGTGAAGTCGCTAAGGGGGTTACGAAGCACACGACGCTCCTGGTCGTTGGCGATCAAGACATTCGTCGCTTGGCGGGACATGTGAAGAGCTCAAAGCACCGAAAGGCGGAGGCTCTTATCGTGGGAGGTCACCCGATCCGGATCCTTCGCGAAACAGATTTCCTGGAGCTCGTCACCACTATTAGGGGGCACGGCGGGTCCTAACCCCTCGCTGGTGCGGGCGGCTGGCGCCGCCGCACAGCTCAATACCGTTAGGCGGCGCGAATACCATAGTCCTTGCTTGGAGCACCCATGAAGAAGCTGATCCTCGCGATCACTATTCTCACGCTCGTCGGCATCGCCCTCGGAGCGTGGCAATACTACACAGGCCCCAAGCGTACAGCCGCCGAGTGGCTCGCCTGCAGGGGGTGGACCAATCGAGAGCTCGTCACCAGGACCGACCGGCAGTTCTGGGCCGAATCGGGCCGCGACAAACGCGACGGCGACTTAGAAGCCTTTCAAGACGCTTGTCTCTCCACATCGACTATCGAAGAAGTCGTACTCCATGGGAAATCAGCCGACGTGCAGGTCAAGACGAGCGGACCAGATCTGACCTACGCCCAAATCACAGAATTCCCGGCAACCGCGACCCTCACCGATCGCCTAGCACTTCTACGCGAACGCGCATCTCACGCTCCAAGAAGCGAAGGCCGGAACACTCTCAAGTTGCGACTGGAGGGCCTCACTTGGCGCGTCTCCCTGAACCTGAAGGACTCGGTCCTCCTTCGGCGCGAGGAGGACAGGGCCGAGGCTCTAGAGAAGGCTGGGGACGATGCGGGCGCCATCCAGGCCTATGATCGTTTGGCCGCTCGCCCGGATCTCTCTTCGCAACAACGCACTCGCATGAAGGAGCGCCGACTCGACGTACTCGCAAAGAAAGCTTGTCGCGAAGCTGCTAAGCAATACCTCAAGTACCCATCCGCCGCAGAGTTTGAGCTCACAGGAATGGCCGATCTTTCAGAACACAAGCCTGTCTCGGTAATGGGTAGCGTGATGGCTCCAAATGCCTTTGGCGTAGAGGGCAAGTTTGCCATCACATGCGAAGTGACGTTCTCAACTGAAAGGTCCAGCGCCACCGTCAAGCTATTCATGCTGCCCGAGAACGACCCGACCTCGTTGATTTCAGAGGACAAAGTCGACGTCGATCTATAGTGGCGCGCCGCCTAACCCCTCGCTGCAGCGGACGCCTCCCGGGTGTTCACTCAGCACCATCGCGTCTGGCGTCGGTCACCTGTGGCTTCGCTCACCAGTTCGGCCGGCTGGCGCCGCTGAAGCTCAAAGGCCGTTAAGTGCCGCGAGGTGTCACCATCTCATCGATCGAGCCAGTACCCGGGTCGTCGCCTGTAGTGAGCGATTGCGAGGACCCGGATTTCGTTTCCCTTCTTCAGATAAACCACATGATACGGGAATCCCTTTACTGGGGCATGTCGCGCCCCCAACTCTGCCCGGACGTGCTTCACGGGCGCTCCCACTCCGGGGAACTGGCGGATTCGCTCCGTGGTGACCGCGATCTCCTGCAGGAACCGCTGACCGAGGCCGAGCCGCTGGTCTTCGTACCTTTGGGCAGCCTCGTCGAGCTCGTGTTCGGCCTCGGCTTCAAACCTCAGCGGCGTCGCCACTACTTCGCCAGGCGCGTTCTGATCCGTTGCTCGACATCCTCCCAGGGAGTTCCTGCTGACTCGCCTGCCAACACCCTCCGGGCACGCCTCTCAATCTCAGCAGCCCAAGCCTTCTCTAGCTCCTGGGGATCCTCTGTCAGTTCGTCGTCGAGGCTGGCGAGCAACTCCGCGGCGACGTCGGCGCGTTCGCGGCGGGGGAGCCTCAGGGCTTCTTGGAGTAGCGCTTCGCGTGTCATACGCTGTACTCTACCATGCAAGGGGCGGCACTTAACCAACCGGCTCCAGACGGTCGCGGCCTTCGGCCGCGCCGCTCAGCCGGCCGTTAGGCGGCGGGGCAACCGCCATCATCTCGAACCTGTTACAGGAGGGCTAGCAATGCCGGTTGAACCTTGCCCTGACTGCGGTAATAAAGTCTCTACCTTGGCGAGTGCATGCCCCAACTGTGGTCGCCCTATGGGGTCGGGTGCTGTTCCGCCACCCGCGAAAGACTTTTCCGAAGAATACGACCTGCCCGCGAACGGGGTATCAGTCGAAGAGGCTCAGCGCAAGCAGGCGCAGCCGGCTCAGATCGGCTGTCTCGTGATTATCATCGTTGGCGCTTTGTTCTATTTCCTTGGCAATTCGCCAAAAGGTAGCTCGGGGCCTCAGTCTCCACGACGGCCATCGTCGTCGACAGCAGCGCCTGCGCCTCCACCGCGCCCAGCTGGCCCACGACTTGAGTACAGCGGTTTCAATTGGTCTATCTCCCATAGCTACGCTACCGTGAACGGTCGCGTTACAAACATTACAGATCAACGTCTCGAGAACGTGATGGCTGTTGTTTCGTTCTTTGATTCGGGCGGCCAGTTCATCACCAGCGACGATGCGCTAATCGACTATAACCCGCTACTTCCCGGGCAAACGGCGCCCTTTACTGTGATGGCCAGGGCCAATCCGGCTATGGCGTCAGCCAGGCTGGAGTTCAAGGAATTGATGGGAGGGACGATCGAAGCTAAGGAGAAGTAGACTCGGCGCAGTGACCCGCCGCCTAACCCCTCGTTGCAGCGGACGCCACCCGGGTGTGATTAGATTAGAATCCCTGTCGTGTTCTGCCGGCGAACCTCTGGTGGGGCAGCACAAAACCCAGGCGGGTGTCGCCGCTGAACTTATAGTCCGCTACACGGCTTCACTCTTTTGGGCCGCTTCGAGTTTCCTGCGTACCTGTTCAGCGTGGTCTCTGAAGTATGCTACCTGCTCCTCATGGCTCATCGCTTGGATGTCCCGGCTTATCCTGTCACGCGCGTTCCGCATCATTTTCACTGCGTCAAACTTCTCCTTCTTCTTCTTCTCTTCCATATCGCAGCACCTCCTGTGGCGTCCGGATCTCGAGGAGAATATAGCCGTGGCGAAAATTCACGGTGTTGTAGCCGCGAACCCGGTCTAGGTTCACGATGTGCTTAAAGTTCCAGCTCACCAGAGCATCCACCCGACTCACCGTGGCAAGGGCGATATGCTGAGCATCCTCGATGTGAGCGGTGCCGATGACTCCTGCCAAGATGTATTCTTTGGCGAGTTCCGCGGCCTCGGAGGAGAAATCAACTTCTTCCACGCTCCCTCGGGGAATGGCTTGGACGACCTCAAGAACCCGCGTCGGTGCGCCTTCAAGCTCTGCCAAGGTGAGCGCGGACAGGACGAGGGTGTCCAGCCCCTCATGGAACCTCTCGAACAGCTTCAAGGATGGGGCGCGGAACTCCTCATCCAAGCAGCCCCCAATAGCCGAGGTGTCGGTGTAGATTCGTCGCTTCATCGGCAGTCGTCCGTCAGCATGAGAAGGCCTCGGAGGCGTGTAACCCATCGCTGCAGCGGGCGCGAAGTGGGTCCAGCCGTCCTTGCAGCTCCTATGATATCATCGCCGCTAATCACTGTGGAGCTGAAGGAACGGCGCCACTGAGCTCAAGGCCGTTGGAGCGCGATGGCACCCGATTCCGACTTCGATATCGTCTGCGCCGACATCGGTTCGGTTTCTGCGGGCAACTTTGGCTGGTGGTCTGCTGGAGGCAGGACAGGAAACTCTGCGTCCAGCCTTGCCGCGCATGTTGCAGGCGCGGTCGTCGCAGGCTCAAAGGTAGCACTTGGTTTCGAGTGCCCGCTATTCGTCCCGTTCGTAAGCGAGGAATCGCAACTCACATCAGCTCGACCAGGCGAGGGTTCCCGAGCGTGGAGCGCCGGTGCCGGTTGCGGCGTACTTACTACAGGCCTCGTTCAGGTCGCATGGACGCTCCGCGAGTTAAGGCGCACCCTCCCGGCCCCGGCCCCGATCGTGGCATTTCTCGATTGGCCAGAATTCGTGGCCGCGCCCGCCGGCCTTCTTATCTGGGAGGCCTTCGTCTCTGGCTCAGCCAAGGGCGCTAGCCACGCTGCAGATGCGCAGCTGGCATGCGAGGCATTCCAGCGCCAACTTCCTCGCCCGGTAAGCGCCATTGTCTGTGAAACAGAGGTCTACTCGCTCATCGGTGCTGCGCTGCTGCGGACTGGTTGGAGCGCCGATCTTGGCATCCTCACCTCTCAATGTTTGGTGGTTCGTGCGTAGCGACTTGCAGTCTAACCCCTATGAGGCGGCCGGTTGTCAAGCGCGACAAACTCCCTGAGCCACCGGCGGGACCCCTGAACAGACGATGCGCAGGTTGCTTTCCGAAGGTACAGCATAACTCGTCACTTAAGTCGACAACGAAGAGGCGGCATAACAACACGTTCCAGCGGACGCTGAGCGGGGCGACATTTTCGCTCACGTGCGCATCGGCAGCGGCCCGCTTCGGCGCCGCTGAACTTGAACGTTCTACGCCCAGGAGCCGCACGCGTCTCTTGCATGGATGCCGGGAAAGCGGTATAGTCACCGGAGAGAGATGGGAGAGTGATCATCTCGTTCGGCGACGGGGCCACCGAGGATCTATTTCATGACCGCCACAGCAGCAGGGTCCGGCGCTATCCGCCGGAGATTCTGTGGCCTGTGCTTCAGCAGCTCGACATGCTCAACGCGGCCCGGGCTCTCAGGGACCTTCGGGTCTCCCCGCGGTAACCGCCTCGGGGCGTTACGTGGGGATCTCGCAGGCTTCCATAGCGTTCGAATCAGTCCGCAGTGGCGGATTATCTTCCGGTGGGAGGCTGCCGACGCGACCGACGTGCAGATCGTCGACTATCACCGTGCCTGAAGAGTAAGAGAATGCTGCCAAGAAACCGAGTCCCAACCCATCCTGGCGAGATTCTGAAGGATCAGTTCCTGAAGCCCATGGGGCTGACGCAGGTAGCCCTGGCCGAGGACCTTGGAGTCCCAGTCCAGCGGATTAACGAGATCGTTCGCGGGAAGCGGGGTGTCACCTCCGAAACCGCCTGCCTCCTTGCCCAAGCGTTCGACACTACCCCGGAGTTTTGGATCAACCTCCAGACGAATCACGACCTCGTCGTTGACCGGCCCGACCGGTCGGTTCCTCCGCTGCAGAAAGCCGGGTAGTCTCCTCGTGGAGGAAAGGCGTAGAACCAAGCCGTTGCACCGGGCGGCTGGCGCCGCCTGTGAAGGGCAAGCGCGTTAGGCTCAAAGAATGGAGGAAGCCATGAGGAAATTCGAGAGAACCCAGATCGACGAGCTCAAGGCGCACATCCGGGGAGATGTTCTTCTTCCTGGCGACTCGGACTACGACGAGGCCCGAGCGGTGTACAACGCCTTGATCGACAAGCGCCCGGCGCTGGTCGTCCGAGTCGCCGACACTGGAGACGTGATGGCATGCGTCAATGCCGCGCGAGACGCTGGAGTCGATCTGGCGATCCGAGGCGGTGGCCACAGCGGGCCCGGATTCGGGACCTGTGACGACGGCATCGTCATCGACTTTTCGGCCCGCCGCGGCATTCGGGTGGACCCGGAGCGCCAGACGGCCCGGGCCGAGGCCGGATGCACGTGGGGCGACTTCAACCACGCAACCCACGCGTTCGGCCTCGCGACGACCGGGGGGATCGTCTCGACGACCGGTGTCGCCGGCTTGACGCTCGGAGGTGGCATCGGGTACCTTGCGCGCCGCTGCGGGCTGTCCTGCGACAACCTCATCTCCGCCGACGTCGTGCTCGCCGACGGCACGTTCGTGACCGCAAGTGAGGAGCAGGACCAAGACCTGTTCTGGGCGTTGCGGGGAGGAGGCGGCAACTTCGGCGTCGTCACCTCGCTGGAGTTCAAGCTGCACCCGATCGCGCAAGTGTACGGCGGCCCGATCATCTATCCCGCCGAGCACTGCGAGACTGTGGCGACGTTCTACAACGAGTTCATGGCCGACGCCCCCGAGGACTTCGGTGCATTCTTCGGCGTTCAGCAGGGCCCGCCGCTGCCCTTCCTGCCGGAGGAGTGGCACGGAACGCCGGTCGTCGTCGTGGTTGGTATGTGGACCGGCTCGCCGGACGAGGGTGAGAGTCGCTGGAAGCCGTTCTTCGACGTCGCGCCGGTCGCCGGCTCGCACGTTGGGCCGATGCCCTATCCTGCGCTCAACGGCGCGTTCGACCCGCTGCTTCCACCGGGGCACCTCAATTACTGGAAGTCGAGCTTCATGAAGACAATCACCGACGGCTTCATCTCCGCCTGCAAGGAGTTCGGCCAGCACGTGCCGACGCCCGCCTCAGGCCTGCACTGCTACCCGATCGACGGGGCTGCCAACCGAGTCGGAACGGACGAGACCGCGTTTCCATACCGCAACGTGCGCTACTCACCGACCGTCCTCGGGTTTTGGGACCGCCCAGAGAAGACTGCGGATAACATCGGCTGGGTTCGTTCGTACTGGGCCTCGTTCCAGGGTGACTGCGAGCTGGGCGGGTACATCAACTTCATGGATGCCGACGACTCGGATCGCGTCGAGAACAACTACAAGGGCATCTACCAGAAGCTGGTATCTGTCAAGAAGAAGTACGATCCGAAGAACATCTTCCACGTGAACCAGAACATCAAGCCGGCCTGACAGGAGGATGCGACTAACAGAGGATGCGACTAACAATGGCATGGAGCGGACGCGCTACGCGCCGGCGCTGATGCTGGTCGTTGGGCGGCCCTGCGCTTCTTCGTCGAAGGCACGCACCATGCGACCATGCCCTGAAGAGGCGAGCTGCCGGAAGCCGCGCGGTGGCGTGGACGGCCGACGCACCGGGGGCACAGCGCTTCGTGGAGTTCAGGAGGTGATATGAAACGTTGCAATGCGGCCATCTTCGCAGTTCTCATCAGTCTCGGTGCGGGCGCGTTGCGAGCGTCCGACGCCGGCTCCATGATCCGAAAGGGCGTCGAGCTCCATGACGCCGGCGACTACCAGGGTGCCATCCGGTCGTTCAGGTCGGCGCTCGAGCTCGAGCCGGCGAACACGGTGGCGCTCTACGAGCTCGCCAACACGTATTTCGCCGCCGGCGATTTCGATGCCTGTGTCGAGGCAGCGAAGACCGGGCTCAAGCACCCGTCGGATCTCGACGCCCTCCTCTACATGGCCGCAGGCTCGTGCTACTCCTCGGCCGGCAAGACCCGGAAGGCTCTCAGGTCGTTCCGCGCAGGCCTCGAGATCGCTCCAGACAACGCGCGATTGCACTTTAACATGGCCGTCACGCTCCTCGAATCCGGAGATGCTGAGGCCGCAGTCGAGCACCTCCAGAAGGCGGCCTCGAGCGAACCTTCCTACGCGTCTCCCTACTATTTCCTCGGCGAGATCTACCGAGATCAGGGAAAGCGGGTCCAGAGCCTCTACTACTTCGCACGGTTCTTCACGCTGGAACCGAACACCGCTCGGTCCACTGCCGCGGCCACGAGCGTCCTCGATCTTCTGTCTTCCGGAATCGAGGTGAGCTCCGAGAGCGAGGTCGAGGTCACCGTTCCGCACCTCGAGGACGGCGACCCGTTTTCAGTGCTCGAGGTGTCCCTTTCGATCGCCGGGGCCAGCATGCACACCGAAGAGGGCGCCGCGCTCCCCTCGGAGGCCCATCGGAGGGTGTCCGCGCTCCAGACGTTCTTCCAGATCACGCTGGAGATGAACGATCCGGAGAATCGGGACCTGCGAGGCACTGTCGCCTGGCAGCAGGCGATCGCGCCGCTTCTCCGGATCCACGAGCGGGAGCTCTCCGAAGCGCTCGGATTCGTCATGGCGACGAGGGCCGGGGTCGAGGGCGGACAGGCCTGGGTCGACGCCCATCCGGAGAGTGTGCGGCAGCTCGAGGCGGCCTTGAGCGAGTCAGGGGGCTGATCCACGGGTGGAAACCTTGCTCCGTGACCTGGGATTCGACGAACGAACGAAGGGGAGCCGCCACATTTACGCGATGGAGGGCATCCCGGAGGTTCTGAACCGGCAGCCGAAAGGGTCCAAGGCCAAGGCGTAGCGGGTTCGGCAAGTCCGGACTGTCGTCCCGAAGTACCCTCTCGCTGGAGGTAGTGATGGGCAGTGAGCTTCGATACGAGGTCATCATTTACTGGAGCGATGAGGATGATGCCTTCATCGCCCGCACTCACCGACCAGCGGAGGAGCCCACGAATGATTACCGGTGCGCATTCAATCATCTACAGCACAAACCCGGATGCCGATCGTGCCTTTCTGCGCGACATTCTGAAGCTGCCGAACGTTGATGTCGGCGACGGATGGCTGATTTTCGGTCTGCCCCCAGCGGAAGTTGCGCTTCATCCCTCGGACAAGAACGATGTTCACGAGTTCTATCTGATGTGTGATGACATCTACGGGTTCGTCGCGGAGATGGGGAAGCACGGCATCGTGACCAGCCTCGTAAAGGACGAAGGCTGGGGCTTGCTCACAAAAGTAGCCCTTCCGGGTGGTGGAAAGCTCGGCGTCTACGAACCGCGGCATGCGCGACCGGCTCAGTTGGGTGGCTGAGTGAGGATTGTGCCAGCTAACAGCAGCATGTAGCGGACGCGCTTCCCGCGCCGCTGATGCTGAGCGTTCGGCGCCCCGTGCTCCAGCGGGAAGCTGTGGTACCATCACCTCATGAACAGGGTTCATCTCGCTGAAATCCTCGAGCTACCAGTAGCTGAGCGTGTGAAGCTCGTCCAGGCGATCTGGGATAGCGTCTCTGAGCTGCCCGAGCCCTACCCGCTGTCTGAGGCGGAACGGGAGAAGCTTGACCGCCGCCTCGAAGCGTATCGCCGGGATCCAGATGCGGCCTCGCCGTGGCCAGAGGTCAAGAAGCGTATTCTCAGTCGAGCGTGAAGCGGCACGCGAAGCTCACGCCGGAGGCCGAGGCTGACCTCGCGGAGGCGTTCGCCTACTACGAAGGCCAGCTTGCCGGGCTGGGCCACGAGTTCATTACGACGCTGGAAGAACAGCTAGAACGGGTCGCGGCCAACCCTTTGCACTACCAGATTGATTATCGTGAGGTGCGCCGTGCGGTCATCCGACGCTTTCCATACGCGGTCTTCTATCTGGTTGAAGGAGCAGTGGTCGTTGTGCTGGCCATCGAGCACCAGGCCCGTGACCCAGAACACTGGAAGCATCGGCCGTGACTTGCCACCGTAGACCGGCGGGTGGGCAGCGTTCAGGGCGGAACCCATCACTGGTGCGGACACGAAAACCTCGCCGCTCAGTTCGTGCCCGAGGTGCCGTCCCTCCCGGGCTGCATATCGCAAGGGACCACCCGAGCAGAGGCGTTGTCGAATCTCCACGAGGCGATTGAGGGCTATCTCGAGAGCCTCAAGGCTCATGACGAGCCGATTCCCCCACCGATTGAGGAGGAGGACGTGGAAGTCGCGGTTTGAGCAAGCGACCCAGTGTCTCGGGTTCCCAGGCGGCCCGCGCCTTCCAACGCTTGGGGTACGAGGTGGATCGCCAGCGCGGAAGCCACATCATCCTGCGGCACCGTGAGAGTCCCCACCGCCGCCTGGTTGTTCCGAATCATCAGAGCGTTCGATGGCAATCGTATCGTCACGATTCCACGCCACAATCCGGTCAACGCCTTCACGATGGGCGGTGTCGTTCGGGACGCAGGTCTCGATCCCGAGACGTTCAAGAAGTTGCTGTAGCCACCGCTGCCGGCCAACCAGCGCGTTCCGCCGGGCGCCGTGAACCGGAGGTTGCGCGCCGAGCGGGAGGCGTGTTCCGCGCCATCGGTTACATCCGCGGAACGGGGCACGCCCACGGCGCCGGTGAGCTTCAAAGCGTTTAGCCGCCCAGGATCTCGTTGAGACCCGCGATGACCATTTGCAGCTCGTCGGGAGCGAGACGGCCTAATCGTCGGCCAAGTCGAAGAGTCGACAGGGTCCTGATCTGGCTCACCTTGACCCAAGATCGTTTGGGAAGCTTCGTCGACTGGACCTCGAGGGTGAGTGGAAAACCCGCCGCGGGCTCGCGACTCGTCAGGGCAACCGCGATCACCGTACCGGATCTCTCGTTGAAGACGTCCTCGCTCAGGATGACGACTGGGCGGCGTCCAGCCTGTTCGTGGCCGCGGACTGGATCGAGCTCAGCCCAGAGAACATCGCCCCTCAGTATTCGGGCCACGAAGTCTCGCTGGGGAGAAACTCTTCGGCGGCTGCCTGCTCGAGGGCAGGATCGAGCTTGGCGCACTCTCGCGCCAGACGAGCTCGGCGGATCTTCTCGAGCTTCTCGGCAAGTGCATCCTGGATCAGCCGGCTCCGACTGGGGAATACACCAGCCTGCACCAATCTGTCTGCTTCCTTCAGGGCTTCGCGGTCCAGGGATACGGTGATCTTGGCGGCGGACATGGGCTCAGGGTACCACCGGGGGTCATACCAGGCAAATGGGCGCCGAACCCCTATGAGGTCCGACGTTGTTCGGGGCTTTCGAAGGGAATCGACTTGAAGCTCATGAGCCGGCCACCGGGCAGCTGGCCCCGCCGTCAGGCTCAATCCCCGCGACCGCTGCGCTCGAGCCATTGGACGTCCAGCAGATCCTGCCGGCGCCCCGCGGCCCGCTTGTTGAGGATCAGATGTCGCCGGGACAGCACACCCGCCATCTGATCCGCAAATCGTGCTTCCAGTCGACCGCGCCATGCATCCCCGAACTCGACACCATCGATTTCCGTGATGACGTCGATCCGAATCGGATGGACGCCGATCTGGAAGATCAGCCCCGGTCGCGAAAGGTCGTCGGCGGTGAGGTCCTGGAGCGGTGCGCCGAACGCCGCGAGCGCGGCGAGCACGCGTCGTGCGTTCGTGGGATCGGGCCGCACCCACAGATCGAGATCCTTCGTGGCGCGCACAAGCCCATGCGCGGCGAGCGCGTGCGCGCCGACTACGAGAAATTCAACGCCATGTGCGTTGAACTCGGCTAACAGATCTCTGAAGTCTGGGCTCATCGTCCGGGTCCCGATTCCAGGCGAGACAGAGCCGAGTGAGCTCCCAAACGATAGCTATCCGATCGGAAGGCTCCGTACCCTCCCAGTCGTCGTCGGCCGGCCTCGGGGCCCCGGGCCGAAGGATTCGAGTCGTGACGGAGCGAGCTGGGCTTCGGGCCATCGGTACGGACCAAGTTTAGCATGGTGTGCCCCCGCCCGCCCCGCGCCGGCTCGACGCGGGGCGGGCGGGGAGCCCTTCTAGAACGTCGCCCTGAGGCGGGCCTCGACCGCGCGCGGCGGGATGACGTGAGTGCCGCCGAAGACCGACTGGAAGTTGTAGAGCCCCTTCTCGTCGGTCAGGTTGAGCACGTCCAGCTCGGCTTCGAGCGGCAAGTGGAATCGCTCGAGGCGCGCCCCCACCGAGGCGTTCCACACCGTCCGCGACCGGACCCGCTGCGGATCTTCGTCGAACCGGATGTAGGGCTCGGCGAAGGCCGTGTCCGGGCTCGCGAGGACGTCCGCCGGGGTGCCCGCGTCGGTCACCAGCCCGGAGTCGTAGCGCTGCGTGAGGCCGAGCCAGAAGCCGGTCTTCGGGATGTCCCAGTAAAGGCCGAGCTGCTCCTGGAGATCCTGGTCGTGGTCGATGACGAAGGGGCCGCCGCTCAGGCTGTCGAGGGCCTCGGCGTCGAGGAAGAGCCCGCCGACGAACGGCGGGTCGTAGATCGCTCGGACGTGGCCGAGCGACAGGTAGCCGCGTACCCCGTGGACCGGCCCGCCGTCCAGGCGCAGGTTCCAGCCGTGGAGCTGGCCGCCCTTGAAGTTCAAGGGGAAGACGATGCCGGTGTTGAAGAACTGCGACTGGTCGGCGGCGTTGGTGACCCGGCGCCGCCAGTAGGAGGCGTCGACCCGGAGCACGGAGCCGATCCCCTGCTGCACGCCGACGTTGACGACGTCTTGCTTCTCCGACACGTTGAAGAGCTGGCCGAAGCCGAGCCGGTTCGACGCCTGGATGTCCGGCGGTACCAGGGCCGCGGCCTGTTCCGAGGACGAGAGCAGGATGTTCTCGTACTCCGGCGTCACGAACATCCGGTCGTAGGAGGCGCGGAGCACCGTGTGGGTGGGCGCGATCGAGTAGGCCACGCCCAGGCGCGGCTGGAGCTCCGACTCGGTCTCGAAGAGCTTGTTGCGCCCGTAGCGCAGGCCGGCGCGGACGGTCAAAGCGTGCAGACGCACCGTGTCCTCGACGAACGCGGCGCCGTAGGTGCCGGTGCGCGAGCCCGAGAACCGGAACGGCTCGCCGCCGCGCGTCAGGTCGTAGGGCGCGAGGTTCGGGTTGTACTCCTCGGACTCCGGGTCGTTGAAGCCGGGGTCGGTGATTCCGAAGTCGAAGCGCTCGTCGAGGGGGAAGCTCTTCGCCTGGACGCCGGCCTCGAGCTCGTGGATCCCCATCTGGCGGGAGATCGAAAACGAGCCGCCCCGGTTGGCGAGCGAGCGGTCCTGGTCGGCGGTGACCGGCGTGTCGCCCGGCGAGCCGAACAGGCGCAGCTCGTTGTCGCGGGCGTAGACGAGGCCCTGGGTGACCCAGTCGCCGCCCACGTGCTCGTAGCCCAGGTTGGCGTTCCAGTCCTCGGAGTGGACCCGCTGGTCCTGCCCGGCCGCTTCCTGCGACGGCAGGTTGGTCACGTCGCGGCGGGTTCGCCCGGCGTTGGCGGTGAACCTCAGCGAGCTCGAGCCGCTCCCCGGCAGCAGGTCGTAGCGGGCGAAGGCGCGGGGACGCCCTCGGGCTCGGGGTCGAGGTGGTGGCCTTCACCGTCGGAGGCATGCATCCGCCGGTCGCGGTGGCCGCCGACTACCAGGCGGTGGCCTCGGCCGAGCTGGGCGCGACGACCGCCCTGGGGCTGAGCCCCCGCAGCCTCGCTCCTCACTCCGCCGGCACCGGCTGGTCGGCCTCCGCCGGTCCCCGGATCTTCCGCCAGATCGCGAACAGGACGAGGAAGAGCCCCAGCGAGCAGACGATCGCCGGGCCGCTCGGGAAGTCGCGCCAGTAGGAGAAGACCAGGCCGGTGGCGCTCGCCAGCAGGCCGACGGTCCAGGCGGCGATCGCCCGCATCCGCCAGCTCCGGCTCACCGTCAGCGCGATGATCGCCGGGGCCACGAGATACGCGAAGACCATCAGCACGCCGGCGATCGACACCGCGAAGGTGATCACCAGGCCGAAGGAGAGGTAGAAGAGGAAGTCCCAGAGCCGGAGGGAGATGCCTTCGCGCTCCGCCTCGTCGGGGCGCTCGGAGATCCGCAAGAACCGGCGGCGGAAGAGCCAGTGGAAGACCCCCACGGCGGCGCATACCGCCAGGAGGCGCCCGACCGTGCCCCAGGTCACCCAGAGGATCGTGCCGGCGAGGAGCTCCTTGATGTGCTCGGCCCCTTCGGGCGCCCGGTCGGCCACCAGGATGGCGGCCGCCGAGGCGATGACGTAGCTGATGCCGATGATCGCCTCCTGGGGCACCGCCTCGTGGCGGCCCGGGCGGGTGATGGTGAAGATGGCGGCGCCCAGGATGGTCGCGCCCAGGGAGTAGGCGAACGAGGCGGCGCTGCCGGGCTCGTGGCCCGCGAGCAGCGCGACGACCGTGCCCAGGGCGGCGATCTGGGCGAGGGCCAGGTCGACGAAGATGACCTGGCGCAGGAGGACGTGGAGGCCGAAGTACCCCAGGGTCGCCACCAGCACGAGGCAGGCGGCGAAGGGGGCGGCCATGAAGGTGATGACGTCGAGCATCGTGCGGTCTCCTTCTCGTTCAGGCGTTGCCGCCGAAGGCCTTGGCGAGGCTGTCGACCCACAGGTCGACCAGGTGGAAGTAGCCGGCGGCGGAGTAGTCCGAAGGGCCGAGGGGCACGAGCACCGGGATGGCGCCGGCGCGCTTGGCGATCGAGTCGACCTGCTGGGCGCTGAAGTAGCTCGCCACGAACATCACGTGGACGTTCTGCGTCTCGATCTCCTGGATCAGGTCGTGGACGTGGCGCGCCGACGGCGGGATGCCCGGCTTGGGCTCCACGTAGTCCATGACGTCGAGGCCGAAGAGGGTGGTGAAGTAGATCCAGTTCTTGTGGTAGGCGACGATCTTCTTGCCGTAGAAGCTCCCGTGGGCCTTGCCGAGCCAGCCGCCGAGGCGGGTGACGAGGGGCTGGCCGCCGAGCTGCTTGCCTTCGAGGAATGGGATGAGCTTGCCCTCGCGAGCGAGCGGGTCGAGGGTGTCCGAGCCGAGCACCTTCAGCAGCTCCTCGCCGTAGAGCGAGCGGTCGATCCGGTCCCGGAAGGCCGCGAGGTTGGCCTCGTAGGCGGCCTTGCCCGCGGGGTCGACCCGCTCGAGGCCGGCCGCGATGTTGCCGGCGATCACCTTGGCGTTGAGCGGGCTGGTGTGGATGTGGGGGTTGCCGTAGACGTGGATGTCGCCGGCCTCGCGGCTCAGAGTCGAGGGCACGTCCATCATGTGCACCCCCTGGCTGGCGCTGACGAAGCCGGGCTGGCCGTCCCGGATCGAGCGGTTGCCGGACTTGTCGACCAGCGACGGGGCCCAGAGCTCGAGGTCGAGGCCGGTGGTGACGAACAGGTCCGCCTTGCGCAGCATCAGGGCGAAGGAGGGCTTGGCCTTGACGAAGTGGGCGTCCTCGGCGGGGGTGGCGATCGAGGCTACCGCCACGCGCTCGCCGCCGACCGCCTTGGCGATGGCGGCGTAGGCGGGCAGGGTGGTGACCACCTGGATCGGCGGGGAGGCGGCGGTGGCCGGAGCGGCGGCGAGCGCCACGCCGGTGAGCATCCATGCGACGAGTCGGTTCATGGTCGGTCCTCGTTCCTCAGTACTTGTCGTGCTTGTGGGGGCCGGCGGCCCAGACGAGCTGCAGGGTGAAGCTGTTGGCGCTCTTGTCCGCCAGGCTGTCGTCCAGCCAGCGGTACTCGGCGTGGAGGCGGACGAACTCGCTCTCCCACCAGGTGACGTAGGGCACGACCGCGCGCTGCGTGCGGTCCGGATCGAGGGGGTCCTCGACCCGGTCGAAGCGCACGCCGCCCCAGAGGTTGCGGGCGAGCAGGCCCTCGACGTAGCTGTAGCCGCCCCAGGCGTCGTGGCCGAGGCCCGACGGATCGTCGCGCTGGGAGTAGAGGAGCTCGGTGCGCCAGGTCAGCTCCCGGTACTTGGCGCGGGCCGGCGGCGTCCAGTCGAGCGTCAGGTCGCTTCCCCAGACGCGGCTCGTGCCGCCTTCGGCGGTCTCGCCGTCGATGCCCGAGAACCCGAGCTCGAAGTAGGCCGCGTCCGACAGGTCCCAGTAGTTCGAGAGGTGGCCGAGCACCGCCAGGCGCTGGAAGTCCTGGCCGCCGAAGGCCTCGTTCGAGCCGTCGGTGACCTGGAGGGTGAGCTGGTTGGTGGTGGCCCAGCCGTGGGGGATCAGCCAGTCGAACGACACGCCGGTCTGGGCGAGGCCCTCCTCGCCGAAGTAGCTCTGGAGGGCGAGGGGGTAGTCGATCTGGGGGAGCGCGTGGAGGTGCCAGCGGTTGAGCAGACCGAAGTTCTGGCGGAACTTGCCGACGGTCAGGCCCACCCCGCGGCCGAGCGACGGGTACTTGACGTAGCCCTCCTCGATGTCCACCCCTTCCTCCGGGTTGAAGGACAGCGTCCACTTGGTCATCGAGAAGGGATCGAGCGGCGACTGGACGTCGAGCTCGAACTCGCGCGCCCGGAAGTCCTCCCGGCCGGCGTCGGAGGCCACCCCGAGGAGGTTGCCGGTCATCGAGATCTCGGGGTTGAGCTGGTTCAAGTTGCGCTCGTTGCCGTAGATCGGCGCCTCGGGTGCCTCGCGGGCGGTCGGGGCCGCCGCCGGGGCGCCCTGGGCGACCTGGGACGAGGCGGCGGCCGCCGCGGCGCGGAGCGCGGCGAGCTCGTCCTCGGAGCCGGCGGCCGCGCCGGGTGCAGGCGTGGGCGCCGGTGCCGGGGCGGTCTGGCCTCCCGCCTGGGCGGCCCCGGTCTCGCCGCCGCTCCGGGCGGCCTCGAGGGCGGCGAGCCGCGCCTCGAGATCGCTCATCCGCTGCTCGTAATCCTGCCGGAGCTGCTCGATCTCGGCGCGCAGCGACGCGACCGGATCGCCCCCGGCCGAGGTGGCCGGGGACGGACTCTGGGCGCCGGCCGGCAGCGCCAGGACGAAGGCCGCGAGGGTGGCGGCGAGTGCCGCGCGGGTGCCGCGGCAAGGTACGTGGTGATCCATGGACTCCTCCCGTGGTGGTTCGTGTCGTGCTGTGCCCCGGGCCGCGACGCGGCCCGCGAGCTGGATCGGACGCCGCCGGGCTCCCCGGGGCGACGCGCCCGCGAGGGAGATCCGTGACGACGGCTACAGCCGATTCCGGTTCAGCAGACGGGAGGAGCGCGGCTGCCGCCCGGGTGGGCGGTCGGAGCCGGCCAGGTGGGCTCGCCGGGGCCGAGGGAGGATCCCGCGGCGGGCGGCGTGCCCAGGGCGACGGCGGCCGCGGCCGCGTCCCCGAGGGAGTGGAGGTGGAGCAGGCAAGCCGGGCAGTGGAAGAGGTGGCCCGCGCCCGTGGACTCGAGGTGGCGCGCCCGCAACGGGTGGGCGGCGGCCTGGAACACCAGGGTGCCGTCGGCGAGCGCACTGAACGACTCGGCGTGGTGATGGATCTCGAGCGAGCCGAGGACCAGGCCGACGCTGACCAGCAGGCAGACGGCCGCCCGCGCCGCGAGGCGCGAGCACCGCTCGTGGAACGGCCGTCCGGCGTGGGTCCGCTTCACCACGGCTCGAAACGATAGCAGAGTCCACCGCCGTGCTGGCCGAGGAGGGGGCGCGAGCCCCGCCGCGACGGCGGCCGAGGGGGAATTTTCAGGGCCTATGGCGTGGTATCATTTGGCGGAGGTGAACAGGATTTGAGCAGCTCCCCGCTCCGTGGCCTCGGACTCCTGGCGCTGGCCGCGCTGGCCGGCGCCGCCGCGCCCCGACCGGCCGCGGCCGACAGCGTGTACCTCACCAACGGAGAGGTCTTCGACGGCGTGATCGCCGTGGTCGGGGCCGAGGCGGTCCAGATCCGCCTGCCCTACGGCGAGATCCGGCTCCCCCGGAGCCGCGTGGCGCGAGTCGAGCGCTCCGGCTCGGCCTTCGAGGAGTACCTGCGCCGCAAGGAGGCGCTCGGCCGCGACGCGAGCGCCCGGCAGTGGCTCGACCTGGCTCTCTGGGCGCGCGCCCAGGGCTTCGCCGACGGGCTGCGCGAGGCGGCCCTCTCCGCCGCCGTGCTCGATCCGGGCCTGGACGGCCTGGCGCCGGTCATGACCTCGCTCGGCTACGTCCGCGACGAGGAGACGGGACGTTGGCTCTCCGAGGACGAGCACCTGCGCCGCCGGGGCTACGTGCGGGTGGCGGGCGAGTGGCTGTCGCCGGAGGCGTTGGAGGCCCAGGCCCGGGCCGCGGAGACCGAGCGCCAGCGGCAGGTCGAGGCGAACCGGTCCCGGCGCGACGACACCCTCGACCGGGCGATCACCCTCCTCGCCGCCTCCGAGATCGCGCGGACCCAGTCCGAGCGGGCCGCACGGGAGCAAGCGCCCGGCTATCCCGTAGGCTCCTTCGATTCGGGGTTCGTCTACCCGATCGCGGTCTTCCCGGGCTCCTTCGGCGGCCCTTGGCGCCGGCCCGGCGGCCGCGACGGCGGGGCGGACGGCGGCCACGGCGACGGCCACGGCGGGCCCCCGCCGGCCCATCCGGCGCCCGAGGCGCATCACGGCGGCTACGACGGCCTGGCGGTCCGGCAGCCGGGCAGCATCATTCCTCTCGACCAGTTCGAAACCAGCGCCGAGACGCACGGCGGTCACCCTCACTGACCCGCTTCCGCTTCGCCTCGGCCACGGCCTTGCGAGCGCCCCCGGTCCGGCGCGACCTGTCCGACGTATCGTATGATCGCCAACCTTTGATGTTTCCCGGAGACCTTCCAGGAGATTCGTGATGTCGTCCACCCCTCGGCGCACCGCCCCGTCCCGCTCGGCCCTCGTGGCCTCCTCCCTGTTGCTCGCGACGCTCCTGCTCCCGGTGCTGGCCGCCGCCCAGAGCGCGCCGATGGCGCCGGTGCCCGAGTCGAGGGCGAAGGCGCTGGTCGCGGCCGAGCCGCCCGCCCGGGTCGCCGAAGGCTTCGGTGTCGCGCCTCTGGCCCGCCTCGAAGAGGCCCGGACCGGCGCCGCCGACCAGCTCGCGGCGCTCGAGGCCTGGAACCGGGCCGGCCAGGTGCCGCTTCGCGATGGCATCGTCCGCCCGCTGCCGGTCACCCGCAGCGTCTCGTTCGGCCCGGGAGCTCGCCTCCCGGGCGGCGGGCCTCCACGCCGGCGGCGCCTTCGTCCAGGCCGACGCGACCAACACGGTGTGGGGGGCGGAGGTGACGGTGGCCGACTCCTACCGGCTGCGCCTCCACCTGGGCGAGCTCTCCCTGCCCGCCGGCGCCCGGCTGTGGGTCTACGGCGACGACGGCGAGAGCGCGGGCTCCTTCGGCCCGGAGCTCGCCTACCAGGGAAGCCTCTGGACGCCGAGCGTCGCCGGCCCGACGATCCGGATCGAGGTGGAGCTCGACCGGAGCGCCCTCGGCGCGGGTACGGGCTACCGGTTCACGATCGACGAGGTGGCGGAGCTCCTGCGGCTCGACGCGGCCGGCGCGCCGGTCCTGACGCCGGGCCCCCAGGCGGCCGACTCGAGCTGCCTGGTCGACGTCTCGTGCGTCGGCACCGGCACCTTCCCGGCGGTCGGCGGCGCGGAGAAGGCGGTCGCCCAGCTCGACTTCATCACCGGGCCGTTCATGGCGCGGTGCAGCGGCGGGCTGCTGAACGTCGCGGCCGGCGCGCCGCCGGGTACGCCCTACCCGTTCCTGACCGCCAACCACTGCATCTCGACCCAGTCGGAGGCCTCGAGCCTGGAGGCGACCTGGGACTTCAAGACCCCGACCTGCAACGGCACCCCGCCGGCGATCGGGAGCCTGCCCAAGAGCAACGGCGCGACGCTTCTCGCGACCGGTGGCTCGAGCGACTTCACCCTGCTGCGGCTCGCCAACCTGCCCGCGGGCCGGGTCGCCCTGGGCTGGGATGCGACCGACCCCACCCTACCGTCGGGCACCGTGCTCCACCGGATCTCCTACCCGGCCCCCGACAGCTTCTTCGACCTCCGCAGCCAGCAGTACACCCGCTACCAGGTCAAGACCGGCGGCCAGCGCAAGCTCTGCGGCCCGACCGAGGAGGGCGGGGACACCGACGACGCCACCAAGTTCCACCACTCGGTCTACCTCCAGGGCGGGACCTTTGGCGGCAGCTCGGGAGCGCCGATCATGACCGGCGACGGCCACGTGGTGGGGCAGCTCTTCGGTGCCTGCGGTGCGAATCCGAACGATGGCTGCAGCGCCGACAACGACGAGCTCGACGGCAACTTCTCGAACACCTACAAGCACGCCGCCGCGTTCCTGGGAGGAGACTCGGGGACCTGGCTCAGCACGCCCGAGCTGCCGGGCTTCGAGTTCCAGGTGCAGATCACCGCCGGTTCGCCGGTGACCGGCGCCATGGAGGACGACTGCATCGCCCAGACCTTCTGCGCCAGCGGCGCCCTCGCCGGCCGGCCGGAGGTGTTCATCAAGGTCATCGGCCCGCGGCCGAACGGCTTCCTGTGGGTCCAGATCAGCCGCTTCACGCCGTCGGAGGTGGAGGTGTGGGTGCGCCAGATCTCGAGTGGCGACGTGCAGTACTACGACCTGCTGGCGGTCTCGGCGAACGCCGACGACGTCCCGGGCCGCCAGGACCGGATGGCGTTCCTCCCGTAGGGGGGCCGAGGGTGGGGCATCGCCTCCGGCGCGCGGGCTGGTGCCTCCCGGGCGTTCGCCCGGCCGAGCTTCTGTCTCGGCCGATCGGTTCGGAGGTCGGAGCCGGTCGGAGTCACGCGAGCGCGTCGTCGATCGCCTGGCGGATCGCCGCCAGGCGCACCGGCTTGGGGCAGATCCGGAACACCTCGACGTCCCCGAGGCGCTTGTGGATCTCGGGCTCGGGAAGCCCGCTCATGACGATCACCGGGAGGCCCGGCTGCGCGGCGATCAGCGCCCGGGCCACCTCCTCGCCCCCCTCCTTGTTGGCCAGGAAGAGGTCGGTCAGCAGGACGTCCGGCGGCAGCCGCCGCGCCATCTCGATCGCTTCCTGGGCGCGCGGCGCGGTCATGACCTCGTGCCCGCCGACCTCGCTCAGGAAGTGCTCGAGGGCGCGCACGCAGTTCTCTTCGTCTTCGACCAGGAGGATGCGCGGCACGGAATCTCTCACGGAGCTTTCGATTCCAGAGGTAGCTCGAGCCGGAAGGTCGCGCCCGAGCCCGGCTCGGTGTCGACCTCGATCGTGCCACCGTGATCGGTGGCGATCGAGTGGGCGAGCGCCAGGCCGAGCCCGGTGCCTCCCTTGTCGCGCCGGGTGGTGAAGAAGGGGTCGAAGATCCGAGCCCGGATCTCCGGTTCGATGCCCGGTCCTTCGTCGTGGACCGAGGCCCGGACGCCCTCGTCGATCACCGAGGTGGCGACCCGGATGGTGGCCGGGCCGCGGTCCGCGGAGGCCTCGAAGGCGTTGCGGATGAGGTGGATCAGGGCCTGCTCGATCTCGGCCCGGTTGATCTCGGCTTGCGGCAGGGCGGGGTCGAGATCGAGCTCGATCTCGGGGCCCGACGCCCCGGCGTACTTCTGCGCCATGGTCACCGCCGAGCGCACGACCGTGTTGAGGTCGGTGGGCTTGCGCGCCGGCCGGCGGTCGCGGACGAACTCGAGCACGCGCTGGACGATCCGCCCGCAGCGCTCGGCCTCCTGGATCACGACCTCGAGGTCCTCGGTCAGGCGGCCGTTCAGGGCGGCGCCGGCCACGACCTCCGCCTGCGCCGACTCGGCGGTCATCAGGATGGTGTTGACCGGGTTGTTGATCTCGTGGGCGATCCCCACGGCGAGCGTGCCGAGCGAGGCGAGGCGCTCCGAGCGGCGCAGGCGCTCCTCGGCCACCTTCAGGGCGAGCTCGGCGCGGCTGCGCCGGAGCTGCTCCTCGACGCGCTCGCGCTCGAGCACCGCGGTGATGACGTTGGCGAGCGCCTGGAGGAAGTGGACGTCGTCGAGGGTGAAGGTCCGCCGGACGTCGCTGTGGATGCCGAAGACACCCCAGGGCCCGTCCTTGGCCAGGATCAGCACCGTCATGCCGCTGATGATCCCGTGCGAGGTGAGCAGCTCGGGCGCGTCGATCTCCTTCTCGAGCCCGAGGTCCTCGACGATCACCGGACCGTCCGACCGCAGCGAGTAGCCGCCCTGGGAGTGGATGACCGGTACCCGAGCGGAGCCCACCAGGCCGGCCCGCCAGCCGACGCCGGCCCGCAGGAGGAAGGTCTCGCGGTCGGTCTCCAGCTCGAGGATCTTGGCGAATCCCACCTCGAGGGTCTCGGTCGCGATGGCCACCGCCCGCTCGAGGACCTCCTGGAGGTCGGTCGCGACGATCGCCGAGACGCCCAGCCGCGCGACCACCTCTTGCTGGCGAGCCCGCACCTCGGCTTCCCGCTGGGCGGACGAGGCGCGGTCCTCGAGACGGCTGGTCCGGTCCTGCGCCGTGGGTCCGAGGTCTGGACGCACTTCTTCTTCTTGCTGGCCTTTGGTGCTACGCATGTCCTGCTTCGCCACTCGTCAGGTCCCGGGCGGCGACTCCTCCCGAGAGCCGGCTCCGGTCCGAAGATTTCCCCGCTCGCCTTCCACGCTCATGTGGAAGATCTTCGAGGCAACATGCAAGATCCAGTCCGCGCCGGGATGCCCCCCGGGAGTGCCCTCCGCGGGTTTCACGCCACCGTCCATGGGAGTCCTTTGCAACCCGGCGTGTAGAAGATGCCCTACTCGCCGCCGCGGGCCGGCGCCTGGACCTGCCGATGGCGGAAGCAGGTCACGGTGTGATCGTTGACCATGCCTACCGCCTGCATGAAGGCGTAGACGATGGTCGGGCCGACGAAGGAGAAGCCGCGGCTCTTCAAGTCCCGGCTGAGGCGTGCCGAGAGGTCGGTCGAGGCGGGAGCGTCGCGCGACGCGCGATGGCGGTTGACCAGCGGTTCGCCGGAGACGTAGCTCCACAGGTAGTCGCCGAACGAGCCCACCTCCTCGCGCAGCCGGAGGAAGGCGCGAGCGTTGCCGATCGCGGAGAGGACCTTCTGGCGGTTGCGGACGATGCCGGGGTCGGCCAGGAGGCGCTCGACGTCGGCCTCGCCGTAGGCCGCGATGCGCTCGGGGTCGAACCCCTCGAACGCCCGGCGGTATCCCTCGCGGCGCTTGAGGATGGTGGCCCAGGAGAGACCCGCCTGGGCGCCGTCGAGCACGAGCTTCTCGAACAGCTCGCGGTCGTCGCGGACCGGCACCCCCCACTCCTCGTCGTGGTAGGCGAGCATCAGCCCGTCCGCCCCGGCCACCCAGTCACAACGCGTCGCTCGTTCGTCGCCCATGGAGCCGCATTGTACCCGCCCCCGCCAAACGCCGGCGAGCCCGCCCCCCGAGGGACGGGCTCGCGCGACGCCGGTTTGGGCGGACCTGCCTGAGCGGACCGGTACCGGCTATCGGCCTACCAGGAGAACTGCGTCCACACGCCGATCTCGTCCGACTTGCCCTTCTCGTTCGGCAGCGAGCTGCCGACGCCGTTGACCTTGCCGCCGTTGCCCGAGTCGACGTCCTCGTGCTTGTAGGCGAAGGCGACGAGCAGCGGCTTGACCGGGTGGATCTGGACGCCGAGGTTGTAGTAGGTATCCTTCAAGTCCGGGTTCAGGTCCTTGCTGGTCTTGGCCGAGTCGTAGCGAGCGAAGATGTCGGCCTTGCCGCCCACCGGCACCGAGACCCAGCCCGAGAACCCGTCCGCCTTGTCCTTGGCGATCGTGGTCACGTTCTTCCAGTTGTCGGCGGTGAAGTACTCGCCGCCGAGGCGGAAGGCGCCGGTGTAGGCGACGACCGCGTCGTAGCGCGTGGCGGTGTGCTCGGCGGGCGAGACCTCGGTGTCCTGGCCGAGCTTGCCGTTGTAGGCGCCGACCCCGATCGTCAGGTCCTTGACCGGCTGGAAGGCGATGCGGCCGGTGAAGTCCGGCTGCTTGGTGCGGGTCGGGTCGCTGTAGCCGCGGCCGTTGACCACGCCGGCGGCGTAGGAGACGACACCCGACTTGCCCAGGAAGTGGATGCCCCAGTCGGCGGAGGTGCCGAAGCCGGTGCGGTCGGTGAGGACGTTCTCGAGGTAGCGGTAGCCGTAGAGCCCCTCGACGAACGGGATCCAGGGCAGGTCGGCCGAGCCGAAGCGGAAGGTCGCGGCGTCGGAGAGCTTGGCCTGGATGTAGGCCTTCTTGACGAACAGGTCGTAGCGCTTGGTCCCCTTGTCGCCGATGTCCGACGTGAAGTTGGCCGACCAGACGTCGTCGTACTTGTAGTCGAACGACACGTAGAAGCGCTTGACGTCGGTACCCCAGCCGGTGTCCGAGCTCTTCTCGCCGGTGCCGTCGTCCTTGTTGGTCTTGTAGGTGGTGTCGACGTAGGTCTTGCCGTGGACGGCGAGGTCGTCGGCACGGACGGTGCCCGCGGCTCCAAACAGCAGCCCGATGCCCAGCACCCCGACCGTGGCGACGGTCGCTCTCCTCAACCTCCGGTCACTCGATTGACGCATCTGTCGTCTCCCTGTGTCGTCTGGCGGCCGGCGTCTGCCGGGGCCATGAATTTCGAGGTCTTCGCTTCTCACTCTCGGAAGGAGCAAGGTGATCCTGGCCCGCCGGCGTGGCAGCGCGGTGACAGCCGGATGACTCTGTGGTGAATCTCGCCGAGGGGCGTCCGGAGCCCGCCCGCCGATCGCCCGGCCGAGACGG
>CAWIQD010000013.1:0-76777 GCA_963837945.1 uncultured Acidobacteriota bacterium | reverse complement strand
TCAGAAACCAGGCCCCGAGGAGTCGATGGGCTGGCCTGGGGCTGGTGGACCCGGGCTCCCAGGCCCTGGAACCGGGCGATTGGCTACCTTGTACCCAGAGTCTAGGAGGCGAGCCAGATGGTCCCTGCGCTTGGAGCGTGGTGCGCCGCTGACCCCGAAGAGGTGCTCGGTGCAGGCCGTCTCTTCTGAAATGACAGAGACCCGAGTCAGGACCCTTGGCTCTCCTCGACGAGCCCACGGGTTCAGGCTGTCCCCCACCCGGTGGCTCAGGAAGCATCTTGGCCTAGACAACTGGGGGCCTCATAGGGGTTCGGCGCGTCAGCAGGTCCCATGGTCAGTATGTCTCGAGGTTCTCGAGCTTCCATTCATCTCCGCCAACCCAATGAACAGTACAATCATAGCGAGTTCTGATCATAGCACCGAAGGAGTTCTGGGCATCGACATATGATTGGACGCGGTACCTGCCGCTACCGAGGGACTGAGTAACATCCCTGTAGCTTTCCAGCGGGTAGTCTGCACTCTTCGGCGCCTTGAGTCGGTCTTCCAGGAATTGCGTGCACATCACGTAGGCGTCGAGGGAGCTATGAGAGGGCTCACTTACCTTGGCCTTAGAGCTGCCGCCGGATCCGCCGAAGAAGAGATACGCTATGAAGAGCACGAGACCGACGACCGCAGCCGCTGCACATCCGACCTGCCGAGTCCCCCATTCTTGCTTTGGCGAGTCTGTCGACGTGACCTTGGCTGCTGAGTGCCCAGGAATGCCATACTCCGCTTCGAGGCTACGGCCTGACTCGGCTCGACTCTCAGGAGCATCCACGGGGCGCCCACAATGGGGGCATGCCTCAGCAAGGGTAGAGACTTGCCCTTGACAGTCCGGACAACGAAACAATGGCATCAGGTCCCCTTCGCGTCGGCCGCCGCCGAACGGCCCAGTTCAGAGGCCCCAAGCGGGCTGACGGCGATGCGTCCAGAGCTGAAGGCGTCGCCCCGCTTGGGGTCCGCTGGAACGCGTTGTTAGGCGCACCTCCTGCCTGCTACCAAACGCGGTCGCACAACAACCCTCTACTTCTCATCGACCTACGACGCAATGAATTCACGTTCATCCCGCCCGACCCTCCAAGATCTGCTTCAGTCGCGCCTGGTCACGCGGGATCTGATCCCGGGCGGACCGGCGTGCGAAAAGCGCAAAGATCTTCCCGATCCCATACCCCTTCACCTCTAGTTGCAGGGTGAATCGCGATCGGGAACTGTTGTCGAGTGGTTCGATGGTGACCGTTACCTTCGGGCGCACCGGTCCGCTCAGGCTCTGTGCGACGATGCGCCGGGGTGGATCGTGTTCGATCACCTCGGATACGAACTCGCGCGGTCCACCAGGAATCCGACGTGTTTCGAAGTTGCGGGTGCCGAGGCGGGTAGGACCGCTCGGTTCCTTGCGCGCCTTGAGAATGGCGTCCTGCCACTCGCTATGACGATCGAGTTCGTCGATATAGGCGAAGACCTCGCGGGGAGGCCGATCAATTTCGATGCTGTAGATAATCATGATATACTCTCGGGCTCGATGTGCGCACACGGGTTTGAGCTCAGCGGCGTCCGCCCACCAGCACTTCAACGATCACCGGAGATGCTAGCATAGAGGGCGCCATGGGGGCCACGCGACCAGACGGGCGACCGCTGCAGCGATGGGTTATACGCTGTCGCCTTGGCGAGAATCGATGAGACGACGAATCTACACCGACACCGCTGTCTTCGGCGGCTACTACGACGAGGAGTTTCGTGAGGCCTCGCGGCAACTCTTCAAGCGCTTCAAGGAAGGCTCCGACCTGCTTCTCCTGTCGGATCTGACTCGGCTGGAGCTTCTCGGTGCTCCCGGTCGCGTCGCTCGGTTGGTTGACTCCCTGCCCCCCAGCTCGGTCGAGATGATCGAGCTTGGAGAAGATGCGCGAAGTCTGGCGGATCTCTACATCGCTTCCGGCGTTGTTGGAGCCCCGATGCTTGCCGACGCCCAGCACATCGCGGCAGCTACCGTCCATCGCGCCGACGTGCTGGTCAGCTGGAACTTCAAGCACATCGTGAATCTTCGAAGGATTCATGGCTTCAACTCGGTAAACCTACGAGAGGAGTATCCACTCCTCGAGATACGGACCCCTCGTGAGGTGGTGGCTTATGCCAAGAACGAAGAACAAGAGTCTTGACGCCATCGCAATGATGCGCCAGATCCGCGACGACCTGAGCCGCAACCTGATGACCATGACCCATGAGGAGCAGCAACGATACATCCAGGAGAGGTTGGCCGGCAAGGTCACTGCCGACGAGCCAACGCCCCGCCGGCGCTCAAGCGCCTAACGGATCCTGAGTTGAGCCGCGCGCCCCGCAACGGCTATCGAGCGAAGCGAGCCGCAGCGTACTTGGCGCGTCGGCTCAAACGAATGGTTAGGCGACGAACGCGCAGAGTTAGTGCGTTCCGGACGTGGCGGCAACGACACGCTTGAGCGTAGACCAGAACTCATTCTCAATCGCCCCTCTCGTAGCGCATGCGTACGTCTCGCGGCGTGTTGTAGCGCCGTAGAGGTTCTGGCCAGAGAAATTGGTAACGCATTCAACAGAAACACGCACCGTAGTGCTTTCTGAACCGGTGGGCTCCATGTTCACCACAAGCGTGGCGTCAGCCGTACCATTGACGGCACCGCCATTCCAGGTTCCGCAATCACAAATGTTTGGGATTGTGACCGGTCGCGCCTTGCTCCGAACGAGACCAATTGCAGCGTTGACAGTCAGCGTTTCGTAAGCGTCCGGCCAACCCACCTTCCGCCAGCCGGGCCGGCTCGACAAGATCGGCGCCAGGAGGTGACCCATGGCGCGGAAGCGAGTCGAGTCGTCGGAGCGCGGGACGAAGTGGCGGCGGTTGGTGGGCGAGTGGCGTGAGAGCGGGTTGACGCAAGCGGCCTTCTGTCGCGGGCGCGGGGTGGCGGTGGCGTCGTTTCGTTGGTGGAAGTGGAAGCTGGGCCTTCCGGGTCGGCTGCCGGCTGAGGGTCGAGTGCAGGACCGGCCGGCGGGGGCGCTCCCGGCGTTCGTCCCGGTGCGGATCGTGGAGCGTTCGCCCCGGCCTGGACCGGACCCCACGGGCGGCGGCTTCGCGATCGAGCTGCCGGGCGGCTTGGTCCTCCGGGTGCCGGCGGACTTCGAGGCGGAGTCGCTCGCGCGGCTGCTGGCTGTGGTCGAGGAGCGCCACTCGTGCTGAGCCTGCCGCCGGCGGTCCAGATCTTCGTAGCGACCGACACGGTGGACCTGCGGCGCTCGTTCGACGGGCTGGCGGCGACGGTGCGCAGCTTCGGCGAGGAGCCACTCTCGGGACACCTCTACGTCTTTCGCAATCGTCGAGGCGACCGGGTGAAGATCTTGTACTGGGACCGCACGGGGTTCTGTCTCTGGTACAAGCGCCTCGAGCGGGGAGTGTTCCACCTGCCCGTCGGCGCGTCCGGGTGCGTCGAGCTGGAGGCTTCGGAGCTGATGTTGCTGCTCGAAGGCATCGACCTCGCCGGAGCCCGCCGGCACAAGAGATTTCGCCTCGCCGCGAGCTGAAAAAAACCTTTCCTTCGGACGGGTTCCGAGGTAGAATCCGTCCATCGAATGAGCCCTCCCGCGACGCTCCCGGACGACCCGGGCCTGCTCAAGCAATTGATCGCGGAGCTCCATCAAGAGCTCCAGGAAAGCTATCGTCGCCAGGAGCAATTGCAACATCAGATCGACGCCCTCGCCCGGCGGGTCTTCGGCCGGAGCTCGGAGCGGATCGATCCGAATCAGCTCGCCCTGGCGCTGGGAGAGATCCAGGGCCTCACCGCCGCGGCGCTCCCGGAAGAGCCCGACGACCCCGAGGAGCCGCCGCCTTCTGGACCCCGGCGTCGGGGCCACGGCCGCCGGCGGCTGCCGGAGGACCTGCCAGGAAGCGGGTCGAGCACGAGCCCTCCGAAGACGAGCGCCAGTGCCGGGGCTGCGGTGCCCCGATGGTGCGCATCGGCGAGGAGGTCAAGGAGCAGCTCGAGTACGTCCCGGCCTCCTTCTTCGTCCTCGAGACCGTGTGCGGCAAGTACGCCTGCCGACTCTGCGAGGACGGGGTGGTCACGGCGTCCGCGCCGGCCCAGCCGATCGCCAAGGGCCTGCCCGGCCCGGGCCTTCTGGCCCACGTCGTGGTCAGCAAGTACGCCGACCACCTGCCGCTCGCCCGCCAGGCGGGGATCTTCGCCCGCCACGGTGTCGAGCTCTCGCGCTCGACGCTCTGTGACTGGGTGGGCGCGGCGGCGGCGCTGGCTGCACCGGTGGTCGAGGCCATGAAGCGCGACGTCCTGGCCTCGAAGGTCCTCCACACCGACGACACGCTGGTGCCGGTGCTCGACAGGAGCCGGGAGCAGACCCGGACGGCTCGGCTCTGGGTCTACCTCGGAGACCGGGACCACCGCCACGCGGTCTTCGACTACACCCCGGATCGCAAGCGCGACGGACCGGCGCGCTTCTTGGAAGGCTATTCGGGGTTTCTCCAGGCCGATGCCTATGGCGGCTATGACGGAATCTATGCCGGTGGCACGGTCACCGAGGTCGCCTGCTGGGCCCACGCCCGAAGGAAGTTCTACGACGCCCGGACGACGGACCCCGAGCGGGGATTGACCGCGCTCGCCTTCGTGCGCCAGCTCTACCAGGTCGAGAAGCGGGCGCGGGAGCTGGCGCCCGAGAAGCGCCTGGAGATGCGCCGCGCTCACTCGGTGCCGGTCCTCGACGTCTTCGCCCTCTGGCTCCAGGAGGAGGCCCCGCGGGTGATCCCCAAGAGCCCGATGGGCGGAGCCTTCACCTACGCCCAGCTCCAGTGGCAGGCGCTTCGCCGCTACACCACCGACGGCGATCTCGCCATCGATAACAACAACGCCGAACAGGCACTACGCCGCGTCGCCGTCGGCCGCAAGAACTGGCTCTTCGCCGGCAGCGACGAGGGCGGTCGCCGCGCCGCCATCCTCTACAGCCTGATCGCCTCGGCTCGCCTCCACGACCTCGACCCCTTCGCCTACCTCCGCGATCTCTTCGAGCGCCTGCCCACCCACCCGCGCAACGCCGTCGCCGAGCTCACCCCCGCCGCCTGGGCAGAGGCCCTCGAGCCGCAAGCCCGGGCCGCCGCCTGAGCGGCTGGCTGGACACCCGCGGGCTCCCGCCGCGGGGCTCAGCGCCAGGGGGTGGGTTCACCGGACGCTTACCGATAGGGCGCCTTGCGGTAGGTGATCAGGTCGAAGCTGTCGGCGAGAATCCGGGCGAACAGCTTCGGGCTCCAGCCGCCGCGGTCGAAGACGACGGTGACCCGGCGCTCGCCGACGAGCTCACGGACCTCGGCGAGGATGCCAGGCAGGCTCTCGACCAATCCCCGGTTGGCCTCGGTGGGCACGACGAAGAGGGGCTCGCTTTCGGCGTCGTGGACCCAGTAGTCGGTGCTGGCCGGCATCGAGAGGCGCATCCGGGCCACGTGGGTCTTCGGGATCTCGCGGTCGCCGTGGTAGGCGCGCACGTGGCCGTCGACGTAGAGGAAGCCCACGGCGTGCCCCCGGGTGGCGACCCGGAGCCGGGCCAGGGCGCGGCCGAGCTCGGCCGCGCGGCCCTGGGCGGCCAGCCGGGCGAGCTTGCGGCGCAAGGTCTTGACCTCCGGGGCGCGGTCGAGGCCGAGCACTTGGCCGAGCTGGCTGGGCGAGCGCTCCTTGAGCCCCTCGGGCCGCTTGACCCGCAAGAGCGCCATCAGCAGCAGGGTCACGAGCGTGGTGCGCAGCCCGTAGAAGGCCGGCCCGAGGCCCCCGTAGATCTCGCGGGCCACCGCGAGCACACCGCTCTCCACCAGGGCGGGCATCGCCAGCAAGACCCCCAGGCCGGGCACCTGAGTACTGGTGCCGAAGAGCGGTGCCGCGTCCTCGAGTAGGCCCAGCCGGGCCAACAGCCGATCGCCGGAGCGGTCGGATGGGTCCCGGTCGAGCGAGAACGAGGACGGCTCCGGGGCGGGATCGCCTGCCGGAGCGGGCACGCTGGGGGCCGCAGGCGCGTCAGCGACCTCGCAAGCTTGCGCCCCCTTTCGGGGGGCTCCCGCGTCGTCCGCAGCGGCGAAACCGGACAGGTTTGGGTCCGCGAGGCCGTCCTCGGTCGCGACGGCCTGGGCCCCGATCAGCTGGGCTTGTGCACCGTCGGGCTCGTCCGGAGCGGACAGGTTTGGGTCCGCGCTTGCGAAGGGCAGGACCTCTTGCTCGACCGAGCGCCCCGGCCAACCGAGGCGCCGGGCGAGCTTGCGCACCGCCTTCTCGTCGACGCCCAGCCGCCGGGCCGCCCCAGGGCCGCCAGACCTCCCTCTTCGAACCGCCGCTGGTGCCGCCGCACCGTGCGCACGTCGTAGCCGAAGGCCCGCGCCACCTCACACTGGCGCGCCCAGCGCAGGTCGATCAAGCTCACCATTGCGTGGGCCTCGCCCACCCGGTCACCCACGGCGAAGTGCGCCAGCGCCAGCCCGCACACGCTCACCACCCGGTGGCCCTCGCGCTCCTGGAGCCGGCAGCGGTCATTGATGGCGATCACACCCGCCGGGAGGCCGGCGAGGTCCGGAAACAGGAAGGGGTCGTCGGTCGTCGGCGCCATACCCGATTCGGTCTCGGCGACGCCGAAAAAGCGGACACGTTTGGGTCCGCACCGCCCGCGAAGGGCGGTCCTGTGTCTTCAGGCAGTTACGACGGGTAGGTCAGGAGGTCTGGAGTCCGAGACTTCGTCGGCTACAATCCACCCTGGAATGGAGTCCAAGACGTCGTGCGCCGTCGAGGCCGGGCGGGCCCGGTCTCGCGTGGTGGAAGGAGCGTCTCATCGAGTTGCGGCCCGCGATGGGGAAGGAGGACGAGGTGGCGAAGAAGAAGATCGTACCTGTACCTCTCGAGTCACCGGCGGAACAGGTCATGGACCAGTACTTCTACTCTCTGGGTGCGGGCGGATCCCCGCAGTGGATCTCCCGCAAGGCCCTCTCCGCGGTCCGGCAGCACTACTTTCCTGCGATCGAGCAGGCCATCGGAGCCGCGGCGAAGGGAGGAGGACCCACCTGGGAGGAGGCCGCCCCGCGCGTGCTCGACTATCTGCGCGCCATCGGCCAGCTCGCGGGCAGCCTGGCTCTGGAGGCCGGTCGTCACATGATCGAGGTCAAGGACGTGCGGCGGGCAATCCGGAAGGTCGAGTCGAATTACAACGTCACGGAGTCGGTGCGCAAGCAAGGTGGCGTCGATCCGGTTGGGGCGGGCATCTGGTGTCCGGCACCACCGAAGGGCTGACAGCGCTCGGCCGGCACGATTGAGGCTAGGAGTCTGCGTGGCAGAAACACGTAACCGCGCGCAAGGGTCTTACGGAGTGGATCCAAGGCGCGAGGAGGAAGCGATGCAGGGACATCGGAGACAACGAGCAACGCGGGAGACGCCCCGTAACCCCTTTGCGCCCTATGGGTTGCGACGGCGTGCGGCCGTCTACTTCGTTCCCGCTCCTCGACGATGGCTCGGCATCGCCTGCGTCGCGGCGTCTCGTATCCGGCGGGCACCGGCCGAAGGCTGGTCGGGCGCTCGCAACGCGACTGCGCGTTTCTGCCGCGCAGACTCCTAGGGCTGGCTGGGATGCGCGCCGTCGAGAGAGGGAGCTCAGCGCCCTTTTGGGTTTGGATCGTCCTTTCCGCAGCGGCGTTGAAGGCAGTCGCCGGCCTGCTCGGGGCCGTGGCCGGCGGTCTGCTCTCGACCGGCCCCCCTACCTCGCCCCCCCTCTGGATCGACCTCGTTCAGGTGCTGGTGTTCGGAGGTGCCGCCGCCTGGCTGCTCCTGGGCGGCCGACGCGACGCCCGGGCCGTCGCTCTGAGCGGCGTCTTCCTGGTCACCGCGGCGGTCTTTTCGAACCGTCTGGCGTTCTCCTGGGCCGCCCGCCTCCCCGAGATCCCGTCGTCCATCCTCTCCGCGCTGGTGGCCCTCCAGCTCAACGCGTTCCTCCCGTTCTTCTTCTGGTCGTTCGCCGAGCGCTTTCCCCGCGCCCGGCCGTTCGGACGAGCCGCCGAGGCGGCGAGGTGGATGACCCGCATCGCGCTAGCGGCCGCGCTCGTCTTGGTGGCCGCGACTCTCGCCGTGGAGCTCGCTCCGGGGCTCAGCGCCCGGTCCCTGCTTTCGGCGGCGGCAACGTTCCTGTCGCGCGGCGGCCCGGGTGCGTACTCGGCGATCCTCTCGCTTCTGACGCTCAGCGCCCTGCCGTTCATCGTTTGGAAGAGCCGCCACGCCCGCCTCGAAGAGCAGCGCAGAGCACGCCTCTTCATCGCGGCGCTGGTGCTCGGCATCGGTCCGCTCTTTCTCGAAGTGCTGCTGCACAGCCTGATCCCTCCCTTTGCCCGGCTGATGGAGCGGCCGATCTCCCGGCTCGTCGGCGGCCTGGTCTTCTACCCCCTCCTGCTCTCCATCCCCTTTACCACCGCCTACTCGGTGCTGGTCCACAACGTCCTCGACGTCCGGCTCGTGGTCCGCAAGGCGATCCGCTACGCCATGGCCCGCTACTCCCTGGCCGCCTTGAGCGCGGCGCCCTTCGTCGCACTGGCCGTCTACGTCTACTCGCGCCGCGAGGAGCCGATCGTCGAGGTCCTCGCCGGCCCCGGAACGGCGGTGGTGATCCTGCTGGCGCTCCCCGGCCTCGCGGCGCTTCGCTTGCGCGGGCCGATCCTGCGCGCCCTCGACCGCCGCTTCTTCCGCGACCAGTACGACACCCGGCGCATCCTCTCGGCGCTGGCGAGCTCGATCCACCAGGCGGGGGATGCCGAGGAGTGGGCCGGGCTGCTGGTGGCCGAGATCGACCGCGCACTGCACCTCCATACCCAGGACGTGCTGCTCCTCGAACGCTCGCGGGGCGAGTTTCGCTCGGTCCTGGCGGCCAGCGTGCGCCGGCTGCCCGGCGACTCGCCCCTGGCGGAATTGGTGGCGGGGAGCCCGGCCCCCCTCGTCCTCGACCTGGCGAGACTGCCCTCGCTGGTCGACGACCTCCGGCAGGAAGACCTCCAATGGCTGGCCGACGGAGGCTTCGAGGTCCTGGTGCCGGTCCTCGCCTCGGACCGCCGCCCGCTGGCGGTCCTCGCCCTGGGCGAGAAGAAGAGCGAGCTGCCGTTCACGAAGGAGGACCTGTCGCTGCTCCGTGCCATCGCCGAGTCCGCGGCGGCGCCCCTGGAGTACCGTTTCCTGGCCGGTGGGAAGCCGGCCTCCCGAGCCCTGGAGGCGGTGAGCCCGGGCGAGCGCGACCGGCCGGCGCGCGAGTGCTCCGCCTGTAGCGCCGTCCATCCCGAACCGACCCGGGCCTGCCCGGAGTGCGGAGGCGAGCTGGTAGAAGCCAGCGCGCCCATCCTGCTCGCCGGCAAGTACCGGCTGGAGCGCCGGCTGGGAGCCGGCGGCATGGGCGTCGTCTACCTGGGCCGGGACACAGGGCTGGATCGAGCCGTGGCGATCAAGACGCTGCCACGCATAGAGCCCGGGCGGGCGATGAGAATGCGGCGCGAGGCGCGGGCGATGGCCGCCGTCGCGCACCCCAACCTCGCCGCCATCTATGCTGTCGAGAGCTGGCGCGGCACGCCGTTCCTGATCCTCGAGCTGCTGGAGGGCGGCACGCTGGACGAGCGGATCGGCGGGGGGCCGCTGCCGGCGCCGGAGGTGATCGACCTGGGCATCGCCCTCGCCGGCGCCCTGGCGCGGATCCACCGTGCCGGGATCCTCCACCGGGATCTCAAACCGAGCAACATCGGCTTCGCGGACGACGGAACCCCCAAGCTCCTCGACTTCGGGCTGGCCCGGATCCTGTCGGGCCTCCCTGAGGACCCGCCGGAGGGCGGCCGGGCCGTCCTGCCGAACCCGGGGAGCTTCTCGGAAGCCAAGACCGTGACTCAGCTCGCCGTCACCGGCGCCGGGGCGATCGTCGGCACGCCGCTCTACATGTCGCCGGAAGCGCTCGCCCACGGGCGGCCCGGTCCGCCGGTCGACCTCTGGAGCCTGGCCGTGGTGCTCTGGGAGGCCATGACCGGACGCCACCCGTTTCTGGGCGCAGACGACGAGGAGACCGCCCGCCGGCTGCGTCGTCCCCGCCTCCCCGACCTCGCCGGCCTGCCGGGCGAGGGCCCCGCCGGGCTCGCCGACGTCCTGAAGCGTGCGCTCAGCCCCTCGCCGCGCCGCCGTCCCCAGAGCGCCGACGACCTCCGGACTCGGCTTCTCGAGTTGCAGTGACACAGCTCGCGGCCCGAGGGCGACCTGCTGCGAAAACGCTGCGCTACCCTGCGCGGTAGACTGACCTCGTGATCCGCCTTCGCGTCGAGCCGCCACAGGGGCCCTCGTCCGAGCGAGTCTTCGACCAAGATTCGGTGGTCATCGGGCGTGCCTCCGACGCGGACCTGGCCCTTCCCGACCGTTTCCTCTCCCGCCGCCACGCGCGGATCTTCCGCGAGGGCGACGCCTACCTGATCGAGGACCTGGGCTCGCGCAACGGCACCCAGGTCAACGGCACCACGATCGAGGAGGCGACTCGGCTGGTGGCCCGCGACGTGGTGAGGCTCTCGGCGAGCGCCCTGACGGTCGTCGACGCGGGTGGCGAGACCGCCGGGCCCGACCAGCTGTCGCGGCAGATGGGCGCCACGGTGGTGCGCCACGCAGCGGAGCTCGTCGCCCGCCAGTCGTCCTCCGAGACCTCCCCCCTCGCCGACGCCGACTCCCTGCGCCAGCTGGTGGCTCGTCTCGAGGTCTTCAACGACGTGCACCGGGCCCTCGCCGAGTCGGTCGAGCTGGAGGACCTTTTGGAGCTGATCCTCGACCGCGTCTGTAGCCTTCTCCGGCCCGAGGACGCCGTCATCTTTCTGCGCCAGCGCGACGGTTCCCTGGAGCAAGTAGCCCACCGCGGCGCGCCGGAAGGCGGCCTCCTCTCCTCCGAGACCCTGGCACGGCGGGTCGTCGAGGAAGGCGTCGCGGCCCTCGTCCTCGACACCCAGTCGGACGAGCACTTCGCCTCCGCCAAGAGCATCATCGCCTCCGGCGTCCGGTCCCTCGTGGCGGCTCCATTGCTCGCCTCCGACGGCTCCTCACGCGGCATGATCGCCCTCGGCTCACGGCTCAACGTCCGCCAGTTCTCCGAGGACGACATGGAGCTGCTGGCGTCGCTCGCCGCCATCGCGGCCATGCGCCTCCGCGACATCGAGCTGACCCGCGAGTCCGTGGAGCGGCAGCGCCTGCAGCAGGAGCTCGACCTGGCGCGCCGGATCCAGGTCGCCTTGCTTCCCGCTTGCCTGCCCGAGGTGCCGGGCTTCTCGCTCCACGCCGGCAACCTCCCCTCCCGCGGAGCCTCGGGGGACTACTACGAGATCCTGACCCGGCGGGATGGGGCTGAGCTGGCGATGGTCATCGCCGACGTGTCCGGCAAGGGCATGGCCGCGTCGCTCCTGACGGCGTCGCTCGAGGCGCTCGCCGCCGAACCCATCGAGAGCGATCGGATGCCGGCGGAGATCTGCACGACCGTCGGGGCGCGCCTCCATCGCCGCACCCTGCCGGAGAAGTACGCCACGGCGATCATCGCCACGATCGACGTTGGAACCGGCCTCTTGACCTGTGCGAACGCCGGCCACAACCCGGCGATCCTCCTGCGCCGGGACGGAAGCCACGAGCTCATCCGCGCCACCGGCGTACCCCTCGGAATCCTCCCCAATGCCTCGTACCGGAGCTCCGAGCACGAGATGAGGCCGGGAGACACCCTCGTGCTCTACACGGACGGCTTCACCGAGGCCGAGAACGCCCAGGACGAGGAGTACGGCCTGGATCGGCTGGTCGCGGTCTGCCAGGCCAGCGGCGCCCTGACCGTCGCCGAGCTGGCGAGCGCGATCGAGCACGATCTCGACGCCTTCGTCGAGGGGCGCCCGTACGCGGACGACCGGACGATCGTCCTCGTCCGCCGCGATGGCGCGCCGGCGGCGGCCACCCGACCGTCCTCGTGATATGCTGTCGTAGCATCGCCAGTCCGGGCGCCGACATGCCGCTGTACAACCGTCCCGCAGCCCTCCTCTTGGTCTCGCTCTCGGGGCTCGTCGCCGCCTCGTGGCCGGCGTTCGCCGACCTGGTCTGCACGTCGCAGGCCGTCGCCACGACCGGCCGGGGCACGGCGCTCCTCGACGGTGGCGGCGACCGGATCGTCTACCTCTCGGACCGCGACCTCGACGGCGACACGACGCCCTTCCGGAACTTCTGGCTTTTCCTGTGGGACGCGCAGGAAGGCTCCAGCCTGCTCGCCGACACGACCGCCCTCGCGCCCTCGATCAGCGAGGACGGCCGACGGATCGCGGTCTACGACGGCCAGAACGAGATCCTGCTGTGGCAGGAGGGCCACGGCTTCCGGCAGATCACCCACACCCTGCAGGACGCCCTCGATCCGGCGATCAGCGGTGACGGCCGGCGGATCGCCTTCACCTCGGGGTTCGGAGCTTCGCGCGCTCGCTCTCGGGCGATGGCCGCCGGCTGGCGATCGAGTCCAACGCCGACCTCACGGGCACCAACCCGCTCCACGACACCAAGGTCTTCCTCTGGGACGAGAACCGCGGCCTGACCCAGGCGACTCTCGATCCATTCCGCGAGGCCTTCGAGCCGACGATCTCCGCAGCCGGCGACCGGATCGCCTACGTCTCGCGGCCGCACCGCAGCGACGACTTCCAGGTGGCCGGCACCCTGGAGCTCGCCACTTGCGAGGAGCCGGCTCCGCCGCCGGGTTCGTGGCTCGAAGACCCGGCGGTCTCAGACTTCCGGTTCAAGGTGCGGATCGCGACCCCGGGGGGACCGCTCGCGGGCGCCCGCGAGCCCGGGTGCATCCCGGAGACGCTCTGCGTGAGCGGCGCCGTCCCGGGGCGCTCGGAGGTCTTCCTACGGGTCGTCGGGCCGAAGCTGAACGGGTACCTCTGGCCCACGATGGTGAAGTTCACGACCTCGCAGGTCGAGGTCTGGATCGAGCAGCTCTCGCGCGGCCTCGTCAAGCACTACCTCCTTCACGGCGCCCAGCCGGGGCTCGACGTGCTCCCCGGCCGCTTCGACCGCTTCGGCTTCACGCCCTGAGGCGCCCTGCGCCTTCAATACTCGACCGTCATCTCGTCCGGATAGCAGTAGAGCCAGCGTTCGCCGGGCTCGGCCGAGGCGATCACCGGGTGGCCCGAGGCGTGGGCGTGCTTGGTGGCGTGGCGGTTGGGCGAGCTGTCGCAGCACAGCGTCACCCCGCACTCCTGGCAGGTGCGCAGGTGCACCCAGCTGGAGCCGATCTTCACGCACTCCTCGCACTCGGGGCGCTTCGGCCCCTTGACGGTCTCGATCGCTCGCAGGTGGGAACAGAGCTCCTCGGCCATGGTCGTGGTCCTCCTCGTCGTTGTCGGCCCTCTCGAGCCCGGAGCCTACCGCGATTCTCCAGGCGCGGGCTCGTCGCGGGGAGTCACGCTGCCGCAAGTGGCACGTACAGAGAACGCTCACCCTCTCCACCTTCATCCGACCGACCGGGAGGCCCAGTGGCGAGACCCTGACGCCGGTCCGGCCTACTCCGTCCGTAGCGCCACGACGGGGTCGAGGGCGCCGGCGCGGCGGGCCGGGAGCCAGCTCGCGAGCACGGTGACCACCAGCACCAGGAGGGCGACGACGACGTAAGTCCATGGGTCGGTGGGAGCGACACCGTGGAGGAAGCCCTGGAGGAGTCGCGTGGCGGCGGCCGCGCCGGCGAATCCCAGGACGGACGAAGGTGCCGGGCACTTCGAGGTGGCCGGGTCCGGGCGGTGGACCGGAGGCAGGGCAGGGTACCCAACGCCGCGAGCGAGCTGCCGCGCGGCCCGATCAGCCGAGCTCGAGCCAGCGGCGCAGGGCGTCTTCCGTGGCTTCGAGCTCGCCTTCTTCGCAGCGGCCGATCTCGTTGCCGATCGCCGTGCGCGGGACGGAAATGATCTTGTCCACCATGACTTGGGAGGCGGCGCGCAGACCCGTGCGCTCGCCCGGCGGCAAGGGAATCCGGAAGAGAGGAGCGTCGACGCAGTCCGAGGTGAGTGCCCGCGGCCACCGAGCGCCCCGCCACCGCCCGCACCACGTAGCGCAGCGGCCCGCCGGGGCGCACGGCGTCGATCGGGTAGCAGGTCACGAGGGTGAGGGCGGTCTCGGCGGTGGGGGCGAGTACCTCGACGTCCCCCTGGTCGACCACCCGCGTGTCGACGACGCGGTAGCGCACGCGCCGCCGGTCGGGGGTCTCGACGACGATCTCGTCGTCGAGGCCCAGGTCGCCGAGGAAGGCGAAGACGGTGTCTCGGTGCCCGGCCAGCGCGCTGTTGCCGGGCTCGCCGGGCAGCGCCGTGCCGTCCACGTGCCCCGGGGCGAAGGCCAGGGCGGCCCCCTCGGCGCCTGCGAGGACGATCGCGTCGACGCCGCGGCGGGGCAGCTCGAGCCGCGCCACCGGCCAGGTCTTGGCCCACGGCCAGGGCCGTACCGGCGCGCCGTCGGCGCCGGTGCGGTTCCAGGCGCGCAGCAGGAGCACCTGGGCGAGGGCCGCCTTGGCGGGGATGTAGGCGCCGGCGGCGAGGCAGCCGACGCCCGCCGCCAGCACCACCAGCGCGGCAGCGCGCAAACGGCTCACCGCCACGCCTCCCCGGCCGCGGCGACCTCCTTGCGGTGCCGCGCGGCGCGCAGCAGCGGCCAGCCGGCGAGCAACAGCAACCAGCCGAGGAGGCGCAGCAAGGGCGCCGGGGTCCCGGTGGGCGGCAGGGTGCCGGACGCGCCGAAGTCCGGAGCCGCGACGTGCAGGGCGGTCAGCGGCGTGGGGATTCCCTCGCGCACGCTGACGTCGACGATCTGGCGGCGCAGCTCGGGGTCGCGGCTCTTCTGGTAGGCGCTTCCCCAGTCGGCGAGCAGCGCCTGGTAGAGGCCGCGGCGCAGCGCCCGGCCGGCGCGGCTGTCGGGCGCCAGCGCCTCGAGCGCCACTTCGCGCTCCACCTCGTGGTCGCCGAGGCGCAGGCGCAGTCGCAGGGGTTGCGGCGAGCGGGTGGTCGCGAAGAGCCGCAAGAGGCCTCCCTCGGCGACGCGCAGGCGCGGCGTGCCGGGAATCTTCAGGCTGCCGCCGGCCTGCTCGACGCCGAGCACCTCCAGCACCGGCAGCACCAGCTCGTCGGCGAGCGCCAGCAGCCGTGCCGTCGGTTCGGCGTCGAGCTGGTAGGTGAGGGGGGCGTCACCCAGCGGCTCGGCGAACTGGACCAGCTCGTCGGCGTCGGCGAGAAACAGGGTCTCGAAGCTCTCCGTCCGCTCGGCGGGCAGGCCCGCGACCTGCGGATCGGTGACCACCAGGCAGCGCACCCCGGCCGGGTCGAGCCGCCGGTCGCTGCAACCGTAGCCGCCGGCGGCCCGCTCCAGATCCTCCCAGCGGGCGGTGAAGCCGGCCCCTCCGCCGAAGATCCGGCGCAGCATCTCGCGTCGCTCGCCGGTGACCTCGACGGCGGTCTCCGCCACCGCCACCACCCGCACCGGCGCCGGCGCTGCCTCCATCACCCGGGCGAGCAGGGCGGAGACCGCTCGCGCCCGCCGCCGCATCGAGTAGGAGGCATCGACCAGCAGCACCAGCTCGCCAGGCGGGATGCTCCACGCTCCGGCGTCGTTCAAGGCGACGCGCACCTGCAGGGCCTGCTCGCCGTCGTCGAGCTCGACCGCCTCGGCGCGGGTCAAGAGCGGCGGCGCCTCCTCGGCCCACCATAGATCCACGGGATGGTCGGCGGTGAAGGCGAGCCGCGCCCAGCGCGGACCGCGGCCGGCCAGGCGCGGGGAGGCGCCGTCGACCCCGAAGGCGGCGAGCGGCTCGGGGGTGGCCAGGTAGACGACGGCGGTGGAGGTGACCGCGGCGTGGCCGAGGAAGGCGTCGAACGGCAGGCGTACGTGCGAACGGCCGCGCTCGGTGGCGACGGGCAGCTCAACGGTGGTCTCCACCTGCAGCAGGCCGCCGGCCGGCACCGGGAAGACCGAGAAGGAGTGGACCGTGCCCTCGCGCACGAGCAGCGCGGTGGCGCGCCCCTCGGCGGCGGCGGCGGCGTGCTCGCGGCGTGCCTCCTCGCGCTCCTTGAGCTCGGCGGCGAGGAAGCGGCCGTCATGCCAGAAGCCGAAGCCGCTCACCGTCGCCTCGCGCGGCAGGTGCACTCGGTAGTCGGCCTGGCCGATCTCGTCGCCGTCGTTGGCGAAGACCTGGGTCAGCTCGACTCGCGCCTCGGCGCCGTACGACGCGCACCACGACCGACTGCGACACCAGCGGTAGCTGCCGGGCCTCGGTGAACAGGCCGGCCTCCCAGTCGTTCTGCGCCGCCAGCGGCGCGGCCGGGAGCAGCGAGGAGGAGACGGCGAGGGCGAGGACGAGGCGATCTAGGCGCGGCATTTCAGTGGCCTCCCAGCAGCACGTGGACGGGAGTGGTGAGGGGCGGACACTCCTCCAGGGTGAACAGGTCGCGACCGCCGTCGCCGTGGGCCAGCGGTAGCTCGACCTCCAGCCCGGCAGGCCCCAGGCGCACCCGCGGCTCGCCGTCGAGGCCGAAGCCGGGGGGCAGCAGCACCTCCAGCGAGCAGGGCGCCAGGGCGTCCCCCTCGCGGCTCTGAGGGGTGCCCAGCGGCCCCGCTTGGCGGACCAGGATGCCGTTGGCGTCGGCGTCGTCGTGGCGGCTCCACGCGAGGTCCACCTCGCGCCCGCCGGCCGCCGCCCCTTCCGCGCTCGCCGTCACCGTGCCCTCCAGCGCCTCGGCGAGCGCCCCGGGCTGCGCCCCCTGCACCCGGCCGATGTGCTGGTAAGACCCCTCGGTGGCATAGGCGACGGTGCGAAAGAAGGTGACCCCCTCCGGCGGCAAGGAGCGGCAGCCGATGGTGTTGATCACGATGCGCGAGGCGCGCGCCTCGGCGAGGAGCTCGGCGGGGGTCGGCTCGCCGGCGTAGTCGAGGTGGGGTGGGGCGTCGCCGATCAGGAAGATCAGCCGCTCGGTGTCGTCGGAGAGGTCCCAGGAGATCTCGTGCAGCGCCGCCGCCAGCGCCGCGACCACCGACTCCGGCCCGTCGCCGCCGCCGTCGGCCCTCAGCGAGCCGAGGAAGGCGCCGGCGATCCCGACGTCTTCGGTGAGGGGGCACACGCGGGTGACGTACTCGTCGCCGCGGTCGCGGAAGGCGACGATGCCGAAGCGCAGCCGCTCGCCGGCGCGCGCCTTGGCGTAGGAGACCGCGAGCTGCTGCACGCGCTCCTGGACCTCGTGGATCTCGGCGCTCATCGAGCCGGTGGTGTCGAGCACGAAGACGACGTCGAGCTCGGCGTGGGCGGTGGAGGCGCCGGCCAGGGCGGCGGCGAGGATGGCGGCGGCTGCGGCGACTCGTAGGGTCTGCGAAGTGGGCGTCCCTGGATGGAGACGGGGGCGGGGACGGAGACGGGGATGGGCGGCGCTGGGCATCGGTCGAGCCTCCTTTGGTCGGCTGCCGCCATCTCAACCGACGCCCTGGCCCTCCCCGTGCCGACGCCGGGGCGAAGCCGGGGCAGATTGTGGCGAGGAGATGACGGCGGCCGGTGGAAACGAAGAAGGCGGCCCGGATCGGCTCAGAGCTTGTGAATGAATCTCCGATCTACTGCGGACGCCCCCGAATCACCCCTCGTGGCGTTGCGCCTCCTCGACGTAGGCCCCGCTACGGCTGCGTCGTCGCTCCTTGCGAGGGACGCCCGAGAAGGTGCCGAGAAGGTGCCGGGCACTTCGCGGGGCCGAGAAGGTGCCGGGCACGTCGCGGGGCCGCTCCCCCCGTTGCGGGATGGTCTCCCGCCGCGTACGATCGAGCTCCTTCGCTGCGGGGCGAGCCATGAAACCTCCGATTCATCGCAGGACCGTGCCGGGCGGGCGGCGCCCGGGTCCGGTCCTCGTGACGGGGGCCACGGGCCGCGTCGGGCGCCTCGTGGTCGACGAGCTCCTGCGCGCCGACATTTCGGTTCGCGCGCTCACGCGCCGGCCGGAGAGGGCGGCGCTGCCCGCCGGCGTCGAGGTCGTGGCGGGGGACCTCACCGTCCTCGAGTCGCTCGAGCCTGTGCTCGAGGGGGCCGGCGCGGTGTTCCTCGTCTGGACCGCGGCGCCGGCGAGTGCCCCGGCCGTCGTCGCGCGGCTCGCGGCGGACGCGTGGCGGCGGCCGCGGCGCGTCGTCTACCTCTCGGCGCCCTTCCGGACGCCGCACCCGTTCTTTCAGCAACCCAGTCCCATGCGCGAGCTCCATGCCGAAATCGAGCGGCTGCTCGCGGCCGCCCCCCTCGAGGTGACGGTCCTCCGGCCGGGGATGTTCGCCTCGAACGCGCTCCACTGGTGGGCGCCGCAGATCCGGGCTGGCGACGTGGTGCGCTGGCCCTACGCGGACGCCGAGACCGCGCCGGTCGACGAGCGCGACGTCGCGGCAGTCGCCGCGCGCGTACTCCTCGATGCGCGGCACGCGGGCGGCGACTACGTCCTCACCGGCCCCGAGTCGCTGGACCAGGCGGCACAGGTCCGCGCGATCGGCGATGCCATCGGGCGTCCGCTCCGGCTCGAGGAGCTGTCGCCCGACGAGTTCCGGCGCGAAACGGCGGAGACGTGGCCGGCCGGGGTCGCGGAGATGCTGCTCGCCGCGTGGCGGGCGGCGCTCGGCCGGCCGGCCTTCGTCACGTCGGCCGTAGAAGAGATCCTCGGCTCACCGGCGCGGACGTTCCACCGGTGGGCCGCCGACCACGCGGCGGCGTTCGCCGGCGGCGGCCTCGACGCAACCGCGGGCTGAGGGACGCTGAACCCGACGGGCGACCCGAGGAGCTGAGCCGGATCCACAGCGGGTGGCGCCACCGAGACGAGTCCGGCAGCCCGCGTCGGCGGCCGAGCGGCTTGGTGTAGCCTGCGAGCGCGGGCCGGATGCCCGGGAAAAGGATGGCCGTGGCCGAGCACTTCACGAATGTCTACAACGACGATCTCCGCGCCCTCGCATACTCCGGGTTGGAGTTTCCGGGCACGTACTACCTCGCCTTTCGCGACATGCCGGAGCTCCTCCGCACCCATGTTCCAGGCGGGTCGGCCTTGGACTTCGGGTGCGGGACCGGGCGATCCAGCCGGTTCCTGGCCGGACACGGCTTCGAGGTCACCGGGGTGGACATCTCGGAAGCCATGCTGGCGCATGCTCGGGAGCGCGACCCCCGGGGGACCTATCTTCTCGTGCCCGATGGCGACCTCAGCCGCCTGACCCCGGGTGCGTTCGATCTTGTCTTCAGCGCATTCACCTTCGACAACGTACCAGGGCGAGGGGCGAGAACGCGCCTGTTCGAGCAACTGGCCCAGCTTCTGAAACCTGCCGGCCGGATCGTGAACCTCGTGTCGGCTCCAGAGATCTACAGAAACGAGTGGGCGTCGTTTTCTACGCGGGATTTTGCAGAGAATCGAACCGCTCGTGGCGGTGACCGAGTACGGATCGTCATGCTCGACGTCGGCGACCGGCGACCGGTCGAGGACGTGATGTGGACCGAGAGCGACTACCGGCAGCTCTACGCGGATGCCGGGCTGAGAGTCCTCGCACTGCATCGGCCGTTCGGGACTGCCGCGGACCCATGTGAGTGGGTTTCGGAAACCCATACGCCCCCCTGGGCGATCTACGTTCTGGAAAGGGCGGGTTAGCGGCCGAGGCGACAGGCTCACCGGCAGCCGACAAGGTGCGTAGACGTGTCTCGCAGCCCGACCGGGAGGGGGCCGTCGGCGGAGGCGGCCAGATGAGGTGCCAGGGGCTTCGAGGCAGCAGACGAATGCCGGGCGTAAGATCGAGCTCGAGGTCTCAGGGTTTGATTGTGCCAGATATCGTGGAGGATGGCGCCAGCATGGAGATGGCCTATCGAGAGCGGTGGGAAGCGGAGATCGCAGAGATGCGGCGGGTGCTCGCCGGCTTGGCGATGAAGGAGGAGTGTAAATGGGGTAAGCCCACCTACACGGTGGATGGGAAGAACATCGTCATCATGCAGGGCTTCAAAGAGTACTTCGGGCTGGGCTTCTTTCGAGGTGCCCTTCTGAAGGACCCCAAGAAGGTGCTGGTGCAGCTCGGTCAGGTGCAGGCCGGGCGGGTGATGAAGTTCACCAGCGCGAAGGAGATCAGGGAGAAGGCGGCGACCATCAAGGCCTACGTGCGCGAGGCCATCGCAGTCGAGAAGGCCGGGCTGCGGATGGAGCGGAAGAAGACCTCGGATCTTCCGGTGCCCGAGGAGCTGACGGAGCGGTTCCGCAGGGATCCTCGTTTCAAGCGCGCCTTTGAAGCGCTCACGCCGGGACGGCAGAGGAGCTACCTCTACCACTTTGCCGCGGCCAAGCGGTCGGCGACGCGGGTGGCGCGAATCGAAAAGGCGATGCCGGCGATCCTCGAGGGCAGAGGGTTCCTGGAGCGGCGCGAGCGAGATTCTCGCTAGAAGCCCGTGGTGATGAAGGTCCAGGTGATCGCGCACGGGAGCCTTGCGGGCTGGAAACGGCGTTCCGGCTCCGACCCGGGGGTCTCGGCGTCCGGCTTACCCGCAGCCGGCTGGCCCGGAGGAGGTGCCAGCCACCTCTGAGGAAAGGGTCGGAGGAGGTGCCCGGAGCAAGTGCCCGGAGCAAGTGCCGGTGAGTTCCAGGGGAGGCTCCGCTGTTTGGGAGCCGTTGGGCTGAATCTCGTGACTTTCGAGTTGCCTCGGATGGTGTTCAGCGACGCCTTCTGGGGACCTCGCGCGTTTCGAGGCTCAGGAAGGAGCTCCCGAGGCAGACTCCTGATGTACTCCGAGCCTCGATCAGAGCGAGCCACGCTGGCAGATTTTCGGTGGTGACCGGGAGCTGCGCCGCTATCCGGGCGCTTGGTGTGGGACGTAGGGCATTCCCGGCGGAAAGCTTCCTGCCGGGAATCGCGGTCGTCGAACTCCCAACCGTAGGATCTCCGCGGCGTCTCGGAAGGCCTCCGCGACCTGCCGGTAGGCGTCCCGCAGCCGTTTCAGCCCTTCCCGAGTCGCGGCGTGGAAGCGAGGCGCCGGGGAGCGGCGGAGCTTGTCGGGTCGCTCGTGGGGATGGCGCCGGCTGATGGCCTTTACGCCGAGAACTCCCTGGCCTTCGGCTCTCCTGCGCTCGTCGTTGTCCCGCTCGATCGTCTCGATGAGGTCTGCCACGAACTCCTGAGCCTCCTTGTCGGGCAGGCCTTGCCAGCATGGGAGGAGTGAGAGCGTGACGGACTCCTTCTCAGCGACGTCCTCCAGGGCGAGTTGTTCACCTCGGCATCGCGCCTCGTAGAGCGTGGTCCGGTCATACCAGACGCCTTCCATCGGCCTGCCATCAAGCAGGGCACGCGCGCTGTGGACGCCGGGCCAATCTCCTGGCCGAGCTACGAGTTCTCCTTCACGGAGTTCTCGAGCAGGTAGCGGAGCCTGGCGACCTGGGCTTCGGTCTCGGGGGATACCAGGACGTGGCGGTACCGGCGAGCCCAGAACGGTCCCGTCCAATCATGGAGGTCCGCGGTTTCCTTGGCGACATTGGTCTGTACGAAGTGCATGAACCGGGCGAGCTGACTCGGCTCATCCGGCGAGAGGAGCATGTGGTAGTGCGTGCTCAGGACGACGACGGCGTGGATCTTCATGGACTCCCGCCGCTGGGCACGGCCTATGACGCCCAGGATCCTCCGGTTGAGCTCGGGGCCCGGCCGGAGCAGGGCTCGGCCCTGGGCCGTCCGGCACGTCACCTCGACGAGCCCGCCGGGTGGCATCCAACGCAAGGGTCTTCCCACGTCCTGAATGACGCAAGCCGGGTCGAAGATCTTGCGGGAGAGGCAGCGCCCGGAGAGGTCGAGCCCGGGGAAGTGGGTGGCACATGCCGGAGACGGGGCGCTCCCTGCACCCTTTTTCCTTCGCTGCGGACTGGAACCGTTGCCGATGCCCCGTGGTCTGGACGCGCCGAAAGGAGACTGACCATGCCAAGAGAGACGCTAAACAACGCTCCGGAGGGACGCTTCGACGAGGCCGCCCTCCGCAGGGTTCCCGCCAAGCCGAAGGTCACGCGCTGTCAGAGGTGCTGCGTGAGCGAGCTCTGGGCAGTCGTCGAGACCGACGGCTCGCTCGTGCGGGGCCGCAACGTGACCGCGGTCCACAAGCTGGGAACGGGGACGTACGAGGTACTCTTCAACCAGGACGTCAGCGGCGGCGTGTACCTGGGGACCCTTGGCCGGCCCGGCATCTTCACCGAGCCCCCGGGCGAGATCACCCTCGCCCTGCGCGCGGGCTCGAACGACAAGGGCATCTGGATCAACACCTTCGACTCGAGCGGCAAGCTCGAGGCCACGCCTTCCACCTCCTGGTCCTCACGGACTAGGCACCGACAGGGCGGCCCGCCGCGGGGGCATTGGCGCACTCGCCACGATCCAGGCGGTCGAGCCTCGCGCCGCGGAACAGCTCGATCGCGAGATCGAGGTCGGCCTCCGGTCCCGCCACGCCCCGGGCCCGGGAACCGAAGAGGAGGGCGACGCGCACCTCCGGATGGCACTCGAGCACCGAGCGGATGGCATCGAGGAGTTGTCGGTCAAGGAACATCGCAAGCAGTATAGCCGCGAGCGAGACCACGGCTCCGGGGGCGCGCCAGGCCGGCACCTGTCGAGCTCGACGGTGCCCGCTCGTCGATGAGGTAGAGCGACAAGACGTGGCCCGGCGAGCGGCTCGGGTTTGGAAGGGACGCCGATGATCGAAGGGGCTCTTCGCGCCCACTGCGGCTACGGTTCGGCTGTCCGCGCCGCCGGTGGGCGCCTCGAGGGCCAGGACGATGGTTTCGTCGGGCTCCACCACGTCATCGCCGAGCACGGTCAGCTCGGGTGCTCGGCCGCTGCATCGGGTATCCAGCGCAGAATGCTTACGGCACAGGACCCGTGCTACACTTATCCCGTGGCGAATCTCACGCTGACCATCGACGAAGGGACCCTGAGGAGGGCGCGGATTCGCGCGCTGGAGCAAGGCACGTCGGTCAACGCGGTCGTGAGGACGTTTCTGGACTCCTACGGAGGCGTCGAGGACGAACGCCGGGCTCTGCGGCGGTTCGTGGAGATCGCCGAGGGCTCCGATTCCGGCGTTCGCGGCAAGGGGCGAGGCTGGACACGCGAGGACCTCTACGAAGAGCGGCTCCGATGGCCGCGTTCGTAGACACGAACGTCGCCGTCTACGTCTACGATCACGGATCGGCGGATCGGCGCGCACGCGCGGTCGAGCTCTTCCGGTCGCCTCCCGACCGGCTCGTCGTCTCCACCCAAGTGCTTTCGGAGTTCTACTGGACGGTCACCCGGAAGCTCGACCCGCCACTCGCCGTCGACCGGGCCCTGGCGGCGCTGCGGGAGCTCGCCGCCCTCCCGGTCGTGGCGGTCGATCGCGAGCTGGTGCTGTCCGCGGTCGACACGGCCACCCGGCAGCAGCTCGCTCTCTGGGATGCCTTGATCGTCGAGGCCGCGGTGCGAGGCGGCTGCCAGCGTCTCCTCACCGAGGACCTCGACCACGGGCAGGAAATCCGCGGCGTCGTGGTCGAGAACCCGTTCCGGCCTGCGAGTCGGCCCGGGTGACGCAGAGCGTCGAGCCGCCAGCCAAGAGCGCCACCGCCGCTGCGGCGGCCCAGCGCGGCCAGGCGGCTCGCCGGGAGTGGCAGTCCCGGTGCCTGCGGGAGCGTTCGCCCGGCCGAGGCAGAGCTCGGCCGCTTCACCCGGGATTGCTTCTCCGGAGGTCCTCGGACGCAGGAAGCGGCCGAGCTCCGTCTCGGCCGGCCAAGCGGCATGGGCAGCACCGGGCCGTACCGACAGATCCCCACCGGCACAGCCGCCGACCACGGGCGTCCGGCCGCCGGCCGCCGGGGGAGGTGCCGGGCACTTCGAGAGGGCGGTAGACTATGCCGGTGGCCGCCGGGCGTGGCCGTTCGGCACTCTCCGTCCATCACCTCGAGGACTTCACCCGATGATTCGCATTCTGATGCTGAGCCTGCTCGTCGCTTGCACGGCCGGCGCCGCGGTCGCCGCCGACGGGGCCCAGGCGAACGGAAACGCCGCCAAGACACCCGCCGATATGCGCCAGAATCCCCTCCTGACCCCGTCGAAGCTTCCCTACCAGGCGCCGCCGTTCGACGAGATCGAGGACGCCGACTTCGAGCCCGCCTTCGAGGCCGGGATGAAGCAGCAGATCGAGGAGATCGGCAAGATCGCCGGCGATCCGGCACCGCCGACCTTCGAGAACACCCTGGTGGCGCTCGAGAGGAGCGGCCGGCTCTTGAATCGGGTGAACCTGACATTCAATGCCCTGTCGAGCGCCAACACCGACCCGACCTTGCAGAAGGTGCAAGAGGAGGAGGCTCCGAAGCTCGCCGCCCATCACGACGCGATCTTCTTGAACGACAAGCTCTTCGGCCGGATCGAGGCCCTCTACGAGAAACGGGAGAGCCTGAAGCTCGACCCCGAGCCCCGGCGACTCCTCGACTATTACCATCAACAGTTCGTCCTCGCCGGCGCCGGGCTCTCTCCCACCGACAAGGCGAAGCTCGAGAAGCTCAACGAAGAGGAGGCGACCCTCTCCGCCAAGTTCACCAACAAGCTCCTGGCGGCGACCAAGGCCGGGGCGCTCGTGGTGAGCGACAAGGCGCAGCTCGCCGGCCTCTCCGCGAGCGACCTCGCCGCAGCCGGGCAGGCCGCCCAGGCCCGGGGCCTCGAGGGCAAGTGGGTCCTGCCGCTTCAGAACACGACCCAGCAGCCCGCGCTCCAGTCCCTCGAGAACCGGGCGACGCGCGAGACGCTCTTCGACAGCTCCTGGACTCGGGCCGAGCGCGGCGACGAGAACGACACCCGTGACGTCATCCAGCGTCTGGCCAAGATCCGCGCCGAGAAAGCGGCGCTCCTCGGATACCCGGACTACGCCGCCTGGAAGCTCGTCGACCAGATGGCCAAGACCCCGCAGGCGGTCGAGACGTTCCTCGCCAAGCTCGTGCCCCCCGCCACGGCGAAGGCGCGCCGCGAGGCCGCCGACATCCAGGCCCTGATCGATACATCCGAGAAGTCGGGAGCCCACGTCGAGCTCCAACCCTGGGACTGGAACTTCTACTCCGAGAAGGTGCGCAAGGCCAGGTACGACCTCGACGAGTCAGAGATCAAGCCTTACTTCGAGCTCGACCACGTGGTTCACGACGGCCTCTTCTACGCCGCCAACCAGCTCTATGGCCTGACCTTCAAGGAGCGCCACGACCTCCCCGTCTACCAGGAGGACGTGCGCGTCTACGAGGTCTCCGACAAGGACGGCTCGCCGCTCGGGCTCTTCTACACCGACTACTTCAAGCGCGACAACAAGTCGGGCGGTGCCTGGATGGACAACCTGGTCTACCAGTCGAAGCTCCTGGGCACCATGCCGGTGATCTACAACGTCTGCAACTTCACCAAGCCCGCTCCGGGCAAGCCGGCGCTCCTCTCCTATGACGACGTGACCGGCATGTTCCACGAGTTCGGGCACGCGCTGCACGGATTCTTCGCCAGTCAGGAGTATCCGAGCCTCTCCGGCACCGCGGTGGCGCGTGACTTCGTCGAGTTCCCCTCTCAGTTCAACGAGCACTGGGCCCTCGATCCCGCGATCCTGAACCATTACGCCGTGAGCTACGAGACGGGCAAGCCGATGCCCAAGGCCCTGGTCGAGAAGATCAAGAAGGCCTCGACGTTCAACCAGGGATACGCCTTGACCGAGCTCCTCGAAGCGGCGGACATCGACATGGGCTGGCACACCCTGCCCGCGAGCGCCCCGGAGCAGGACGTCGACGAGCTCGAGCTGGCGACGCTCAAGAAGGATCAGCTCTTCCTGGCCCAGGTGCCCCCTCGCTACCGCTCGAGCTATTTCCTGCACATCTGGGCCAACGGGTATGCCGCCGGCTACTACGCCTACCTCTGGACCGAGATGCTCGCCGACGACGCGTTCCAGTGGTTCGAGGACCACGGCGGCCTGACTCGCGCCAACGGCCAGCGCTTCCGCGACCTCATCCTGTCGCGAGGCAATACCGAGGACTACGGCGAGATGTTCCGCTCCTTCGCGGGGCGCGATCCCTCGATCGAGCCGATGCTGAAAGATCGCGGCCTCGAGTGACCCGGTCCACATCGCGCTCGCTCCCCATAGGAGTCACGAGGGAAATCGCCATTTCTATGAGGCCACACGCGGACCCGGTCTGCCGCGGGTAAGCGTTTTCCCACCTTTTCCGGTTGCTGCCGCTTGGTATGCGGCTTGCGTGGTCGGAGCGTCACCATGCGTTCCCAGGCCCTGAGTTTCTTGGTCCGTCCACTTTCGGTTGACGGACCACTCGCCGCTTGGGAGCAACCATGGTCCGGCATTCACCAAGTCATATCGAGGGGACAACAAGCGATGAGCGAATCGGAGAAGACCGGCGGGCGGTGGATGGCGTACGCACGAAGAGGAATCGTCGTGATGGGCCTGGCTCTTCTGTCCGTGTCGAGCGCCCACGCCCAGGGGTGCATCGTGGCTCGGACCAGCCAGCCGGTCGGACGAGAGGAGCGAGGCGGCTACCTTTCCTCGGGCCAGTGGGAGCTGACTCTCGGCTATCGTTACCTGTATTCGAACCACTTCTATATCGGCAGCACAGAACAATCGCAGATCGTCGATGCGCACGACGGCGATGCCGTTGCGAACAGGATCCATCTCTTCAATCTCGAGGTGTCCTACCAGGTCAGCCCACGTTGGAGTCTTGGAGCGAATGTGCCGTACTTGTCCGCGACCCGCCATTTTCCAGGGTACCTGCCGGGCTATATGACCGGAATGCCGGGCGCACCGGACCAGGACTCGAGCAGCCACGGAGTCGGCGATGTCAACCTGACGGCGCAGTCCTGGATCTGGAATCCATCGGCCCAACCCCGGGGCAACATCGCGATCGGCTTCGGCGTGGTATTCCCCACGGGCGACGATAACTACCAGGATGTCGTTCAGACGAAGAGCGGTCCCCAGAAGATCGCGGTCGATTCCTCGATTCAGCCCGGCCTCGGAGGCTGGGGAATCGTGCTTCAGTCCCAAGGCTTCCGGGCTGTCAAGAAAGCCGTCCTTTACTACAACGCCAGCTACATCCTGGAGCCCGAGGACACCACGGACACGCGTTCCGGCCTGCCCGGTCCACTGATGTACAACTCCATCCCCGATACGTACCTGGCCGAAGCAGGGGTCGCCTATCCACTTCCCAAGGTTCCCGGCTTGGATCTGACGTTTGGTCCCAGGATCGAGGGCGTCCCGGTACACGATCTCATCGGTGACAGCAACGGCTTCCGCCGGCCCGGTTATGCCTTGTCGCTCGAACCGGGTTTTGAATACTCACGCGGCAACGGCATCATCACGTTCGGGCTCCCGGTGGCGGTAGCACGCGACCGCCAGCAGAACGTCCCGGAAATGACCGTGGGAAAACACGGTGGGGCGAGCTTCGCGAAGTACGTCTGGTTGCTGAACTACACGTACCGGTTTTAGAGAAAGGTGCATTGGAACAGCCGCCAAACCTTGGCGTCCCAATGAGGAAAGACCCCAGACGCAAGCTCGTCGAGGCGTCTACGCGAAGGAAAACGACTGAAAGAAAGGTCATGCTCATGCGCAACAAACTGTCCATCACCCTCGGATTGTCTCTGCTCGTCCTGGGCGCGGCCCCGATGTTCTCTCAGGGGCAGAACCCCCCCCTCACGGTATCGCTGGCGCCCACTCCTCTGGCGGAGAACGTGGGGCTCGAGAACGCCTCGGGAACCGCAAGGTTGCAGATTCAGAAGGGCAGGGTGATCATCTTCGTGAAACTCAATGGTGCCAAGCTGCCCAAGGGCAGCGTGCTCGAGGGCTGGGTGGTCGACCCCGGTCTGGAGGGGGGACCCGGCGGAGCAAGTCTGAGCTCGGTCAGCGACGCCGACGAAATGTACGGGACTCCGTTCGGCGACGCCAACATCGACTCTCTGGTCGATGACGCCGCCTATGCCCTGTCGACCGGCGTGCTCGAGCGGCTGGGCAACCGCGATGCCTATCTGGGCACCTTCAAGATCGACAACAACCTGTCGCCCTACAACGCGGTGGTCATCACTCTCGAGTCGGACCGCAATCGCCAGAACTACGACCCCCGACCGGGCACGCCCATCCTCGTCGGTTTGTTCTAGGGGTCCGTCGATCTTCACTCGCCAGGGTATCTGGCGAGGATGGCGTTGAGGATCGTGATCTCGATGTCGTCGCGGGTCAGGAGCGGGCGGCCGCGGAGCGCCGCTCGAGTAGCTCGGTGAGGCGCTCGCGGATCCAGCGGCGGGCCTCGGCGTGGTGCTCGAACTCCCGCTCCCGGCGGTGGAACTCGGGGGTGTGGAGCCGGCGCCGGCCGGCCTCGACCACGGGGGTCATCTCGGCGTGCAGGAGCTCGTGGTGGACGACGGAGGCGATCACGAGCTCCGGCACGCTCGGGTGGTCGAGCACCGGGTGGATCCGGATCAGGCGCTCGTGCGACGACCAGCTTCCGAGCTTCAAGGTGGAACGGCGGCGACCGAGGCGCCGGCGGCGGCGCTTGCGCGCCGGGCGCCCGTAGCGGCTCCAGGTGATCGCCACCTCCAGGCGGCCGCCGAAGTAGCGGTGGTTGATCCGGTCGCGGATCGCTTCGAGGTCGTGGGTTGGAGCGGGGGGGGCGGAGCGCTCCGCCGGCTCGGCGAAGAGGCGCGCGAACAGGCTGAGCTGCTCGGGGGGCACGGCGCGAGTCTACCGGATCGCTCCCCGCTCACCCTCGACCCCTCGATCCCTCTCCCAGCCGCGAGGTGGGAAGGGACGCCCCCTTCCGTCGTGAGTCCGCTACGGCAGCGGCGTCACTTCCTCCGGTTGGCGGCGAGGACCCTCTTGCGCATGCGGAAGGCCTCCGGCGTGACCTCGACCACCTCGTCGTCGGCGATGAACTCGATCGCCTGCTCGAGCGACAGGCGCCGGGGCGGCACCAGGCGGATCAGCTCGTCTGCCGAGGAGGCGCGCATGTTGGTGAGCCGCTTCTCGCGCGTGATGTTGACGTCGAGATCCGCCGGCCGGTTGTGCTCGCCGACGATCATCCCTTCGTAGACCTCCTCGGTCGGGCCGACGAAGAGGGTGCCCCGGGGCTGGAGGTTCTCGATCGCGTAGCCGGTCGCCTTGCCGCGGCGGTCGGCGACCATCGAGCCGGTCGGCCGGCGCGGGATGTCCCCCTGCCAGGGCTCCCAGGCGTCGAAGAGCTGGTTCATGATGCCGGTGCCGCGGGTGTCGGTCAGGAACTGGGTGCGGAAGCCGATCAGGCCGCGCGACGGGATGCGGAACTCGAGGCGCACCCGGCCCGAGCCGTGGTTGATCATCCGGATCATGCGCCCCTTGCGCTCGCCGGACATCTGGGTGACGGCGCCCACGAACTCCTCCGGGCAGTCGACGATCAGCAGCTCGACCGGCTCGTGCAGGCGGCCGCCGATCTCGCGGGTGACGACCGTCGGCCGGCCCACCGAGAGCTCGTAGCCCTCGCGGCGCATCATCTCGATCAGGATCGCGAGCTGGAGCTCGCCGCGGCCGTTGACCTCGAAGGCGTCGGGCGAGCCGGTCTCGGTGACCCGGATCGAGACGTTGGTCAGGGTCTCCTTGAGCAGGCGCTCGCGGAGCTTGCGCGAGGTCACGTAGCGGCCTTCGAGGCCGGCGAAGGGCGAGGTGTTGATCGACATCACCATCGCGAGGGTCGGCTCGTCGATGGTGATCGCGGCGAGCGGCCGAGGGGCGTCGGGCTCGCACACCGTGTCGCCGATCCAGATCTCCTGCGGCCCGGTGAGAGCGACGATGTCGCCGGGGCCGGCGTCGGCGATCTCGACCCGGTCGAGCCCCTGGAAGCCGTAGAGGTTGGTCACCCGCGCCGGGCGCGGCTCGGAGTCGGGGCGCACGAGGACCACGTCCTGGCCCTTGGCGATGCGGCCCTCGACGATCCGTCCGATCGCGAGGCGGCCGACGTAGTCGTCCCAGTCGAGGTTGGTGACGTGGAGCTGGAGCGGCGCGGCCGGGTCGTAGGCCGGCGGCGGCACGGTGCGTAGGATCTCTTCGAAGAGCGGCGCCAGGGTGCAGTCGGGGCCGTCCGGCTCGGTCCGGCACAGGCCCCGCCTGGCGTTGGTGTAGAGGACCGGGAAGCCGAGCTGCTCCTCGTTCGCGTCGAGGTCGATGAAGAGGTCGTAGATCTCGTCGAGCACCTCGGCCGGCCGGGCGTCGGAGCGGTCGATCTTGTTGACCACGAGGATCGGCGGCAGGCCGGCCTCGAGCGCCTTGCGGAGCACGAAGCGGGTCTGGGGCAGCGGTCCCTCGGCGGCGTCGACCAGGAGCAGCACGCCGTCGACCATCTCGAGGATGCGCTCCACCTCGCCGCCGAAATCGGCGTGCCCCGGCGTGTCGACGATGTTGATCCGCGCGCCGTTCCAGGTCACGGCCGTGTTCTTGGCCATGATCGTGATCCCCCGCTCGCGCTCGAGGTCGATCGAGTCCATCACCCGCTCGACCACCTCCTGGTGCTCGCGAAAGGCGCCGCCTTGACGGAGCATGGCGTCGACCAGGGTCGTCTTGCCGTGGTCGACGTGGGCGATGATCGCCAGGTTGCGCAGGTCGTCTCGAGTGGTGGAAGCCATCGTCGGGGTCGGGCGTGGGGTGTCGGAGGGGTCCGGGGCGTCGGCCCGCGGAAGGAGGGGGCAGCCGTCCAGGTAACGCTCCGGCCGCCCCGGCCATTCCCGGGCCGTGACCTGTTAGCCTTCGCTTCGCGATGAGCGGGGCGGCGAGCACGATCGACGGCGACCGGGTGGCGGCCTACCTCGCGGGCCTCCAGGAGCGGTTGTGCGCCGAGCTCGAGGCGGAGGACGGCGGGGCGAGCTTCCGCGAGGATTCGTGGCGGCGCGCGGGCGGCGGAGGCGGGCGCTCGCGGGTGCTCGCCGGCGGCGCGCTCTTCGAGCAGGCGGGGATCAACTTCTCCGACGTCCGGGGCGACGCCCTGCCGCCCGCGGCCACCGGCCAGCGCCCGGAGCTCGCCGGCCGGGGCTTCCGGGCGATGGGCGTGTCGCTCGTCCTCCACCCGGAGAACCCGCACGTCCCCACCACCCACGCCAACGTCCGCTTCTTCCTCGCCGAGCAGGAGGGCGCCGAGCCGATCTGGTGGTTCGGCGGCGGCTTCGACCTCACCCCCTACTACCCGTACGAGGAGGACGCCCGCCACTGGCACGCCACCGCCCGGGACGCCTGCCGGCCGTTCGGCGACGAGGTCTACCCGCGCTTCAAGCGCTGGTGCGACGAGTACTTCTACCTGCCGCACCGCGAGGAGACCCGCGGCGTCGGCGGCCTGTTCTTCGACGACCTGAACGAGTGGGGGTTCGAGCGCTCCTTCGCCTTTCTGCGCGCGGTGGGGGAGGCCTTCCCGGCCGCCTACGTGCCGATCGTCCGGCGCCGCCGGGACGTCGCGTGGGGGGAGCGGGAGCGCCGCTTCCAGCTCTACCGCCGGGGCCGCTACGTGGAGTTCAACCTGCTCTACGACCGGGGGACCCTCTTCGGCCTCCAGTCCGGCGGTCGCACCGAGTCGATCCTCATGTCGCTGCCGCCGCTCGTGCGCTGGGAGTACGACTGGCGCCCGGAGCCCGGGAGCCCCGAGGAGCGCCTCTACCGCGAGTTCCTCGTCCCGCGGGACTGGGCCTGAGAACCGGGTGGGGCCCGGCGGTGCTTCCTTGCGGAGAGTCCGGGGCTATGCGATTCTGTAGGCACCGAGCGCCCACGGCGGCCGAGGCGAGCCGTCCCGGCGCGGGATCTCACACGCCGAGAAGGAGTCTCTACGCCATGAATCTTCGTCGCTCGTCTTTCGCCCCGATCGCAGCCCTCGCCCTCTTCGCCGCCCTGGTCGCCGCCCCCGCGGCCCACGCCGGCCTCCACTACAAGGCCGACACCACGACGACCCCGGAGAACGGCAAGGCCCAGGCCACCAAGGTCGAGGCCTGGGTCGACGGCCCGCGGGCCAAGGTGGAGTTCGTGGAGAGCGACCAGCCCATGCTCGAGGCCAACGACTACCTGCTCACCCAGGACGGCGGCAAGACCCTCTACCTCGTGAACCCGGGGGAGAAGACTTACGCCAAGTGGGACCTCGAGGGCATGCTCGCGATGTTCGGCAGCGTGATGGAGGGCATGAAGGGGCTGGTCAACCTCGATTTCTCCGACCCGCAGGTGGAGAAGCTCGCCCAGGAGGACGGCGGATCGCTCCTCGGCTACCCCACGACCCACTACCAGTACCGGACGAGCTACACGATCAAGATCAAGGTGCTGGGGATGCACCGCGAGAACAGCGTCGAGACCGTCCAGGACCTCTGGACCACGGACTCCTTCGGCGATGCCGGCCTCGGGGTGTGGCTGCGCAACGAGCCGCCGGCGACCGGCAACGAGCAGATCGACAAGCTGATCTCGAGCCAGATGTCCCAGATCCAGGGCTTCCCGCTCAAGACCCGGGCGGTGTCGAAGACGACGGGACAGAAGGGCAAGCGGGAGACGACCACGACCCAGGAGACGGTGGTCACCCAGCTCGAGACGACCGGCGTGCCGGACACGACGTTCGAGATCCCCAAGGGCTACACCGAGACCCAGATGATGCCCGAGGGCGAGGACCAGGACTCCGACAGCCCCTTCGGCCGCCTGTTCGGCAAGAAGAAGCCGGGCGGCGACGGGCGGTAGGGCCGGGCCGGGAGCCCCGCCCTGGGGACCGGCGCGACTCGGTCGGACGGTGGCGCGCAGGAGTCGCGCCTCGGCGTGGCCCGCGCTTGGGCGGGATCGCACTCCAGCAAGCCTTCGAGTGCGCGGTCCACGACGTCCCCGGATCGGGGCTCCCGGCCCTCCGGGGTCGGACTCCTCGGGGTTGCCCGTTTGGGCGGGAGGGACCCCTTCAACCGGCATCACCTTCGCCCACCGCAACAGGCCCATGAAGCGGCCGAGCTCCGTCTCGGCCGGCCGAACGGTTCGGGAGCCTGCAAACCCTCCCCGACACCGGCCCCTCGGCCCGGCCTACTTGCCGGCGATGGCCGCCGGCCGGGAGACCACGGCCACCGGATCGCCCACCGCGACCTCACCGGCCTCGACCACGCGCAGGTAGATGCCGCGTAGGTTGCGTTGGCGCAGGTCCGGCCGCGAGACGAAGCGCAGGGCGTCGGCCCCGAAGCGGGCGTGGAACTTCTTGCAGCCGGTGTGGGGGCTTGGGCGTGACCTCGAGGGTGCGCCGCGCCGGCGCGGAGCCGGCTGCCGGGCGGCAGGTTCTCCGCCGACAGGTCGAGGTCGAGGACCAGGTTGTCGCCGGAGAGGGCCAGCGGCTGGGCGTTCGCGACCAGCTCCGCGACGCCGAGCTCCATGACCGCGAGCTGGGTTTCGGGGTTGGGCGAGCGCCAGCGCCCCCAGGCGTCTCCCGGCACCCCGTCCTCGGGCGTCAGGACCACCCGCTCCGGCGTCTCGCGGCGGCCGCCCTCGGCCTTGCGCACGATGAGCGCCACCCGGCCCTCGTCCCGCGGCCCGCGGCCGTAGGCGGCGAAGCTCCGCTCCAGCTCCTCCAGCGCTCGGTAGCGCGCCGGGTCCCCGACCGAGCTCGAATCGAGCCCTGTCCTGTCGTCGTCCATGATCGGCGAGCCTCCCTTCGGCGGCCGATCGTGCCATCGGACCGCCCGCCGCCGCAACCTGGGCCTCGTTGACCCGGGGATCGGAGAAGCGGAAGTGATTCGCCCGATCACGAAGACGTTGGAATTCGCTGGGCGGGTCCGTCCAAGGTGGCGCAGGCGGGCTTTGGGGACCGCTGCCCGGTCACCTCGAAAGCCCGCCACGGAGGCTTCATGAGCCCGGCTGCGTCGCGTAGCACTCGGCGTTCCCGCGAGGGGTGGAGAGGGATTCTCGCGTTCGTCCTGGTGGGCGTCTTCGCCGCCCAGGCCCTGGCATGCACGCGGCCCGGAGCAGCCTGCGACCCCGCACCGCCGCCTGCCTGCTGGAACCTCGCTCCCTCCGTCGTGGGGCCCGAGGATCTGGTGTTCGACCAGGCCGACGAGCGGCTCCTCGTCTCGTCCCAGGACCGGCGCACTGAGCCTGAGCCACGAGGCGGGATCTGGTCGGTGCCTCTGAAAAATGATGGTACGGCGCACGAGCTCGCCCTCGTCGGTCGCGACGACTGCTCCTTCCATCCCCACGGCATCGACCTGGTCCAGGCGAAGGACGAGAACGGCAACGTGGGCTCCTGGCTTCTCTACGTGATCAACCACCACGACGCCGCTGACCGGGAACCGAAACGTGGTTGCTTCTCGGCGGCCGGCCTGCGCGGCGTCGGCAGCGGACCGATCACGAGCGTCGAGGTCTTTCGGGTCGGGAGGTACCGGCTGGAGTTCCTCCAGCGCCTCGCCGACCCCGCGATCCTCACCCACGCCAACGACCTCGTGGCCCTCCCCGACGGCGACCTGTGGGTGACCGACCCGCCCCGGGGCAAGCTGGCCACTCTGCTCGATGCCACCGGCCTCCGGCCGAGCTCGAAGATCGACCACTTCGACTGCGTCGCGAGATCCGACGGCCGGTGCCGCGGCACGTGGAAGACCGCGCCGATCGTCGCCGCCGGCGGCGAGCACCCGAAGATCCCGGAAGCGAACGGGATCGCCTATCGAGCCTGCCCCGCAGCCTCCTCCGGCGCCGTCCGCGGAGGATGTTCGGACCGCCTCTACGTGGCCGCCGGGGCGGGCGGTGCGATCCACGTCTTCGACGTGACGGCCGACGGGGCCCTCCTCGTTTCGCGGGTGATCGAGATGCCGGGGAAGACCAACCCCGACAACCTGACCTGGGCGAATGCGGAAAAGACCCGGCTCCTCGCGGCGGCGCACCCGGACCTCCGGCGCTTCCTCCAGCACATGCAGGCGCCGGAGGTGCCGTCGCCCTCCGAGGTCGTCGAGGTCTCGGTGGTGGACGGCGCCTCGCTGCGCCGCCGGATCCTCCGGGACGAAGGCGGCCTGATCAGCGCGGCCTCGGTGGCCCTTCGGCTCAGGGGCACGCCGCGGTCGTCCGCCGACATTGTGGTGCTCGGCCAGGTCTTCGACTCCGGCGTCTTCGCCTGCCAGATGCCCGACTCGAGCGGCTGGGGAGGGCAGCCGTGAGCGCGGGCCGACCCTGGGGGAAGCTCGTCAAGAGGGAGCTCGAGGACCTCGGGGAGCTCGAGAGGCCTGCTGCCGGTCCCCGACCCAAGGCGAGGGTCGGCCGCTGGCGCAAGCTTCGAGGCTGTCTCTTTCCCGTAGGCGCCGGGGAGGACGTGCCGCGGGAGCCCGAGGCCGCTGAGGCACCCCGACCGCCGGAGTGGCGACGCGAGGCGCCGGCTCGCGACCTCTTCGGCCTCGCGCTGTCGGGGGGCGGGATCCGCAGCGCCACGTTCAACCTCGGGCTCCTGCAGGAGCTTCACCGCAAGGGGCTGCTCGCCTGCTTCCACTACCTCGCGACCGTCTCCGGCGGTGGCTATATCGGAGGCTTCTGGAGTGCCTGGAGGTCGCGCGAGGGCCGGCGACCGGGCGAGCTCTTCCCGCAGGACGGGCCGACGCGCGACCGTCCCGAGCCGCCGGAGGTCCGCCACCTTCGCGAGTTCGGCAACTTCCTGCGCCCGCGCCTGCAGCTCTTGAGCACCGAGACCGGCCGCCTGGTCACCGCCCTGGTGGGCGGCGTGCTGCCCTGCATCGCGACGGCGGTGGCGGTCCTCGTCGTCCTGCTCCTCGCCTGGTGGTCTCTCGACTGGTTGCTGGTCTGGGAACGTCCGGGCCGCCTCCTTCTCGTCCGGGGCCTGGCGCCGCTCAGCGGCCTCATCCTCGCCCTCGCGACGTTCGGCGTGCAGTGGTTTTTCGAGCACCTCTGGTGGCATCGCGGGGAGGAGCCGGCGAACCGAGCCGCCGGCACCTTCTTCGCCTACGCGATCCTCACGGCCCTCGTCGCCGGGGCGGTCTGGTCCTTCCTCTGGGGCTTCGCGCTACCGGCCTGGCTCCTGCTCTGCCCGCTCCAGGCGCAGGGCCTCGGGGTGGGCGCCGGGGCGGTGCTGCTGCCGGTCGTGGCCTGGCTGGTGACGGTGCTCCTGATCGTGATCAGCCGCAGGCTCTTCAGCGTTCGGGCCGGGCTCCCTCCTGCCGCGCGCAGCCACCGCGGAGCCCGAGACCGGGTCCTCGCCCGGATGGTGCTCTGCGCCGCCGCCTGGGCGGTGGTGGGAGCGGTCTGGATCCTCGGCCAGCTCCTGGCCGGCGGCGGGCCGGCCGGCGTCCTGAGCGCCGCCGGGGTGAGCACCGCCGGTGGCGGCGTCTTCACCTGGGTGCGGCGTCTCCTGTCGGGGCAAGCGAGCAAGCCGAGCGGTGGCCGGCTGAGCGTGCTCGGCAAGCGGTGGGTCCTCCAGGCGCTTGCCTACCTGACGCTCGGCGCGGCGGTCGCCACGGTGGTGAGCGGCCTGGTGCTCCTCACCCACGCCGCGGGGCCCTGGGGCGCCGGGGGCGCTGCGATCGCCGCCAGCATCGGCCTGCTCTTCAGCCTGACGGTCGACCCGCACGAGATCGGCTTCCACTCCTTCTACCGCAGCCGCCTGGTGCGCGCCTACCTTGGGGCTTCCAACTCTCCGAGGTACACGCGCGCGACCGAGGAGTGCGAGCACGATGACGTCGCGCTCACCGACCTGGCCGAGGGCCGGCCGCTCCACCTGGTCTGCTGCGCCGCGAACGACCTGGCGGGCGATCCCCTCGGCAGTTTCCACCGCGGGGCGGCGAGCGCCGTTCTGTCGAAGCTGGGGTTCCAGGTCGGCGACCGCTGGCGCCCCTGGGTCGAGGGCGCGGAGCGCCCGACCCTGGGGAGCGCGATCACCGCTTCCGGTGCGGCCTTCAACTCCCACATGGGCCAGCTCTCGATGCGCTTCGGCCAGGCGGTGACCTTCCTGCTCACCGCTCTGGGGCTGCGCCTCGGGCTCTGGCTCGCCCACCCCGATGCGGACCGCCGGGGCCGGGCTCCGGGGTACCTCTTCCTCCAGGAGCTCCTCGGCCTCTCCCATGCGACCGGGCCCTGGGTCTATCTCTCCGACGGCGCCCACTTCGAGAACCTGGCGCTCTACGAGCTCGTCCGCCGGCACTGCCGCTTCATCCTGCTTTCCGATTGCGGCGCCGATCCGGAGCGCGCGTTCGACGACTTCGGAAACGCCGTGCGACGGGTGCGCGAGGACTTCGGCATCGAGATCAAGATCGACGTCTCGCCGCTGCGCCCGGGGTCGGGCCGGGACGGCCTCTCGCGCCAGCCGATGGTGGCCGGAGACATCTACTATCCCCCCGCAGCGCCGGGCGGGAAGGGAGATGTCGGAATCCTCCTCTACGTCAAGCCCACGCTGACCGGCGACGAGCCGGCCGACATCGCTCAGTACGCCCGCCGCAACCTCCGCTTCCCCCATGAAACCACCATCGACCAGTTCTACGACGAAGCCCAGTGGGAGTCGTACCGCCGCCTGGGCGAGCACGTGGTCGAGGAGGCCTTCGAGCCGGTCGAAAGCCTGGTCGCGAACCTGAAGGGGAAGTCGCCGAGTTGCGCCCGGCTCTTCCTCCGGGCCCGCTACAGCTGGCCCCCGCTGCCCGAGGAAGAGCCCGTGATCGAGGAGCTCAACGCGGCGTGGGTCCGCCTCGGCGACCGGCTCGAGGCGCCCGGGCTCGAGAGGCTCCGCCGCGAGGTCTCGATCCGGTTCGGGGACGACCGAGTCGCCGCCCGCGCGTCGAAGAAAGACGTGCTCGCCGCCCTTCCCGCGGTGCGCGAGGCCGTCCGGATCATGGAGGCCGTCTGTCTGCGGACCGGCTTCGGGAAAGACGACTGGGCGCCGAGCAACCCGCGGTACATGGGCTGGTTGAACCGCTTCGGCGCCTGGGCGTCCTCTCCGACCTTCCGCGGTTGGTGGCCCTGGCTCGCGCCGTTCCACTCGCAGGAGTTCACGAGGTTCATGGCGGAAGCCTTCGGGCTCGGCTGGGACCTTTCCAAGGGCTCCGTCAAGCCCTTGCATGGCAAGGCTTCCGGGGGCCACGCGAGCACCTGCTGGAAGGTCGAGCTGGAGGCTCGCAAGGCGCGCGGCGACAAAGTTCCACCCTCGGGCACCCGGCTCTATGGGTTCTTCCTGCCCATGCCGTCGGGGCGAGGCGATCTCCACGCCGGTTTGGTCGAGATCCTGGAAACCTCGGACTCCGGAAAGGTGGCGACCTGGGACCACGGCCGCGATTTCTTCGTCGCCCCCGGCCTCTGGGGGCTGGGCATCGGCGAGGAGTTCCTGACGAAGCTGCTCGAGACGCTCGCTCGCGATGGATACCACCAGGTCAAAGTGACCCCGGCCGGAAGCGACTCGGCCACCAACGACGCCCTCTACACCGGCGCTGGGTTCCGGCGCGAGGACGGCCTCTTCGTCAAGCCCCTCACCGGAAAAAAGGACCGGTAGTCGCGGGCCCGACTCGGTTCGGGCCCGGGGCTACCGGTTCGGAGGACTGAAGGGATCCGGCTTGCGCCGGAGAGGTTCCCCACTCTTGCGTGGCACGACCCCGGGAAACGTTTCGGATCGCGGCGAAGGGCCCGGGCCTTCCCCCCGGTCGGAAGCTCCGCGGGCCGTTCGCCCGGCCGACCCGTTCGACTCGCTCCGCTCGCTCAGGGCGGCGGGCAGAGCTCGGCCGCTTCATGGAATCGGAGTGATTCGGCAGCCGGGAGAGACGCTGGGAAGGGGACCGACGGGATGCGAGGGGATCAGTGAAAATCGAGCCGGGTGTCGGGCGGGAGCTCGCGGATCGCGGTGACCTGGAGGGGGGGCGCGCCGTTCCAGCGGACCTCGAACGTCATCTCCACCTTGTCGCCCCGGTCGATGCCGCCGAGGCTCACGCCGTCGGCCAGCGGGAAGGGCATGGTCATCGACTCCATGACCACCGTCTGCCCACCGGAGTCGACGAACTTCGGCACCGTTTCGTGGTGGATCAGGAGCTCCGAGCCCGGCTGGCCGGGGCGGGGGAGGGCGGCCACCTCGCCGCGGACGGTGTAGCGGTGGACCTCGCCGGCCGGCGGGGGGGGCGAGCAGCCCGCGACGGCGGCCGCCGCCAGGACCAGGGCGACGGCGAGGCCGCCCGGGACCCACGCGGAGCGCGGCGCAACCCGGGTCACTCGGCCGGTGTCCCGCCGGGGTGTTGGAGGTTGTGCTCCAGGAAGGCGACCGTCCGGTTCCATGCGTCCTCGGCCGCCGCGGGCCGATAGCCGGTGCCCGACGGGTTGGCGAAGGCGTGACCCGCGCCGTCGTAGACGTGGATCTCCACGTCCTTGCCCAGCTTCTCGAGCGTCTGCTGGAAGGTCCGCACCTGGTCGACCGGGATCGAGCCGTCGTCGGCGCCGAAGAAGCCGATGAGCGGAGCGCCGAGCTTGCCGAGCTCGGCCGGGTCGGTCGTCAGGTGGCCGTAGTAGACGACCGCCGCGTCGATCGAGTCCGGCATGTCGAGGGCGGCCTGCAGGGACCAGCCGCCGCCGAAGCACCAGCCGATCACGCCGATCCGGTCGCCCCGGTCGCCGGTCGACGACAGCCGGTCGGCGAGGTGGGTGCGCGCCTTGCGCAGGTTCTCGATCGCCCGCTCCGGGTCGATCCGGCCCATGAGCTCCCGGGCCTCGGCGGGGGTCGAGGCGGTCTGGCCGCCGTAGAGGTCGACGGCGAGCGCCACGTAGCCCTCGCCCGCGAGCCGCCGGGTCATGGCGCGGATGTTGTCGTTCAAGCCCCACCACTCGTGGATCACGATCAGGCCGGGGAGCGGATGGTCGGCGTGCGTGGGCCGAGCGAGATACCCCGTGATCTCCTGGTCGCCGATCGAGCCGTAGACCACCGGGTCGCCGGTCACCGGCACCGCCGGCGCGGTCTGGGCCGCGGCGCTCGGCTCGGGGCGGTCGTCCTTGTGCTCGCGGGCCATCGCGGCGGCGTAGTCGCCCGCGGCCTCGGTGCTCGGCGCCGTTTCGCCGTTGGCGGCCGGCTCGGTCGCCCGGCAGCCGGCGGCGAGCATCAGGCACAGGCCGAATCCCAGGAAGACGGAGGATGGATGCGACGCGGAGATCGGGGTCATGGGCCTGGCTCCGGGAAGAGGGAGGATCGGAGGGCCGGGCCGCGGACCCGACTCGGAGGAGATTCTACACGGAGGCCGCCGCCGGCTCGGAAAGCACCGGCCGAGGGTGGGAGAGGGATCGGGGGTGAGGGGGGCGGTCCGGCCGATCTTCAGCGCGAGCCCAGCGCGCGGGCCGGCAGCAGGAAGAGCGCCTTGATGAAGGCGAACAGGCCCTCGACCGTGATGCCCACCAGCCGGAAGGGCAGCATGAGAAGCCAGATGATCGGGTAGAGGATCAGGGCGAGGATCGCCACCGGCCAGCAGACGATCAGCAGCAAGCACCAGAGCAGGAATCCGAGCATCGTTTCGCCCTCCGTCCAGTAAGACGATGAGGAGGCCGCAAAGGTTTCGACCCGGCGGCGACCGGCCGGACGCTCAGGCGCCGGCCAGGACCTTCTCGATCCGCTCGAGCGCCCAGTCGATCTCGCCCTTCTCGATCACCAGCGGCGGCGCCATGCGGATCACGTGCTCGTGGGTCTCCTTGCACAGGATGCCCAGGTGCTGGAACGCCTCGCAGAAGCGCCGGGCGCCGCCGGCCTCCGGGTGGAGCTCGACCCCGATCCACAGGCCCCGTCCGCGCACCTCCTTGACGTGGGGCGAGTCGATCCGCCGCAGCCGCTCGATGAAGTACGCCCCGAGCTCCGCCGAGCGCTCGACCAGCCGCTCGTCCACGATCACCCGCAGGGCGGCGGTGGCGACGGCGGCGGCGACCGGGTTGCCGCCGTACGTCGAACCGTGGTCGCCCGGATGGAAGACGCCCATGACCTCCTCGGTGGCGAGGATCGCCGAGACCGGGTAGAGGCCGCCCGAGAGCGCCTTGCCGACGATCAGCACGTCGGGGCGGATGCCTTCGTGCTCGTAGGCGAACATCTTGCCCGTGCGCCCGAGGCCGGACTGGATCTCGTCGACCACCAGGAGCGCGCGGTGCTCCGAGGTGATCTCGCGCAGCCGCCGCAGGTAGCCTTCGGGCGGAATGATGATGCCGCCCTCGCCCTGGATCGGCTCGACCAGGACGGCGCACACCCGCTCGTTCATCGCCCGGGCGACCGCCTCGGCGTCACCGTAGGGCAGGATCGTGAAGCCCGGCGTGAAGGGCCCGAAGCCGCTCCGGGTCTGGTCCTCGGTCGAGAAGCCGACGATGGTCGTGGTGCGGCCGTGGAAGTTGTTGGCGAAGACCAGGATCTCGGCCTGGTCGGCGGGCACGCCCTTGACCGTGTAGGCCCATTTGCGGGCCGCCTTGATCGCCGTCTCCACGGCCTCGGCGCCGGTGTTCATCGGCAGGACCCTGGGAAAGCCCGTGAGCTCGCAGACCTCGCGGTAGAACTCGCCCAGGCGATCGTTGCGGAAGGCGCGGGAGGTCAGCGCGACGCGGCCGGACTGCTCGACCAGGGCGGCGACGATCTTCGGGTGGCAGTGGCCCTGGTTGACCGCCGAGTAGGCGGCCAGGAAATCGAGGTACTTGCGCCCGTCGACGTCCCAGACCCAGCATCCCTCGGCGCGCGTGATCACGACGTCGAGAGGGTGGTAGTTGTGGGCCCCATAGCGGTCCTCGAGGGCGATGAAGTCGGCGGTGGTCTTGAGCTCGTCGGTGGCGATCATGGGGCGGTTCTACCACAGTTCCGCGCGCGCCTGAACCCCCCGGCGGGGCGGCGGCAGGTACCGCGTGGCAGGCCGCTTGCTTTCCCTCGGAGCCGCCGGCCGGCGTGCGGCGGGCGACCCGAACCGCGGGGCTCGCGAGCCCCGCTACCCCCGACCAGGAGCCGACCATGAAGACCCCGACCCCACCGCGCGGCCGCACGGCCGGCCGCACCGTCACCGCCGCACTCGTCCTGCTCCTCGCCGGAGCGCTCCTCGCCGCCTGCAGCTCGCTGCCGCAGCGCCAGCCCTACAACACCCGCCACGAGAAGACGGCCAAGGGCGCGGGGATCGGGGCCGCCGCCGGCGCCGCGGCCGCCATCCTCAAGGGCGAGCGGCAGGCCGACGAGATCCTCGCGGGCGCCGCGATCGGGGCGGTGGTGGGCGCCGGGGTGGGCGCCTACATGGACGCCCAGGAGGAGAAGCTCACGCGCATCCCGGGCACCACGGTCGAGCGGGTGAGCGAGGACGTGATCCTGATCCACTTCAACTCCGACGTGCTGTTCTCCGTCGACTCGGCGAGCCTGACGCCGGACGCGCAGGGCTCCCTCGAGCAGGTGGCGGGTGTGCTCCACGAGTACCCGAAGACCGCGGTGGTGGTGCAAGGCCACACCGACTCGACCGGCTCGGAGCAGCACAACCAGGATCTGTCGGAGCGTCGGGCGGCGGCGGTGAAGAACTACCTGATCGGGCGCGGGGTGGATCCGGGGCGGATGACCGCGGTGGGCTACGGCGAGAGCCTGCCGGCGGCGTCGAACGCGACGGAGGCGGGGCGGAGGGAGAACCGGCGGGTGGACATTCTGTTGAAGGCGCGGGCCAGGTAGGCCGGGGCGGGGGCTCCCGCGCTTGCGGACGGCGCGGCTTTCTCGCACTGCGGGCCGGAGGAGCCGCGCCTCGGCATGGACCGCGCTCGGTCGGCTCGGACTCCGCGATGCCTCGTTGAGCGCGGTCCATGACGCCGCCGCTCGGGAGCCCCCGCCCCTCCGGGGTCGGACTCCTCGGCATTGCCCTCGTTCCGGCGCGGGCTGCGTGCGGTGGGTCTCGTCGAGCGCGGTCCTCGACGTCCTCCGGGCGGGAGCCCCCGCCCCTCCCCCTTTTTGTCATTCCGAGCGAAGGTCGCGCGACGCGCGGCCTGACGTCGAGGAATCTCGACTCGGACGCTGGGCGGCCGGAGAATCTTCCGGCGCGCGTTTGCGTTGTGGAGCGCGAACCGCCGCCTCCGGGAGCCCCATTCATGACCGAGCCCACCCTCGAACCCTCCTCCGAATCCGCGCCCGTCGAGCCTTCCGCGCTGCCCTCTGCCCGGCCGTCGCGCCTGCGGGCGGTGTGGGACTGGGCGCGGCCGCTCATCGTGCTCCTGGTCGCCCTGTCCTCCTTTCGCTCCGCGGTCGCCGACTGGAACGACGTGCCGACCGGCTCGATGAAGCCGACGATCCTCGAGGGTGACCGGGTGTTCGTGAACAAGATCGCCTACGACCTGAAGGTCCCGTTCACCACCTGGCGCCTCGCCGAGTGGGACGATCCGCACCGGGGCGACATCGTCGTCCTGCTCTCGCCGGAGGACGGGCGGCGGCTGATCAAGCGGGTGATCGGGCTGCCGGGGGATGTCTTGACCCTGCGCGACAACCACCTCTTCGTCAACGGCGAGCCGGCCCAGTACGAGGCGATCGACCCGGCGATCGCGGCGCGTCTCCGGCCGAACCAGCCGCTGCGGCGCTATCTCGCCTGGGAGGAGCTCGATGGCGAGAAGCACCCGGTGATGGTGACGCCGGACCTCCACTCGCCGCTCGAGGACTTCGGGCCGATCGCGGTGCCGAAGGGCGAGTACTTCATGATGGGGGACAACCGGGACGAGAGCCGGGACTCGCGGGTGATCGGGTTCGTGCCGCGCGGGCTGATCCTGGGCCAGGCGCTGGGGGTGGCGTTCTCGGTGGATCACCACCAGGCGGGGTTGCATTTTCGGCCACATCGGTTCTTCGAGGCGCTCGAGTACTGAGACGGGGCGGGGGCTCTCGCGCTTGCGGACGGCGCGGCTTGCCAGAACTTCGGGGCGGAGGAGCCGCGCCTCGGCATGGACCGCGCTGCCCCGGGTCGGACTCCGCGGCACGGCCGACGCAGAGGTCGGCCGCTTCAAGCGCCCTTGCCCTCCGAAGGGATGAAGCACTTCCCCTGCCCTCCGAACCCATGAAGCGGCCGAGCTCTGTCTCGGCCGGGCGACCGGTTCGGGGAGCACCGAGCGCCCCACCGAAGCCGTCGCCGAATCCTCGCCCTAAACGGTCCCCAGGCCGAGCTCTGTCTCGGCCGGGCGACCGGCGACGCGGGCTCCGAACCCCCGGCCCGCCGCGAGCGCGGGTAGACTGATCGCGGGATGAAGACGGACGAGCTCTCGCTGGCCACTCTGGTCGAGGCGCTGCGCGCACACGAGCGGCTAGGGCCGGAGCTGATCTACTCGACCCGCCTCGCGGCCGAGCCGGCCCACTTCGGCGAGCTCTCCGCGCCCTTGCCCGAGCCTCTCGCCCGGGCGCTCGCGGCCTCCGGGGTCTCGCGCCTCTTCGCCCACCAGGTCGCGGGGCTCGAGGCGGTCGCGCGGGGCGAGGACGTCCTGATCACCACCCCGACGGCGTCGGGCAAGTCCTTGGTCTTCCACCTGCCGCCGCTCGTCGAGGCCCTGCGCGGCGGACCGGGCAAGGCGCTCTATCTCTTTCCCCTCAAGGCCCTGGGCCAGGACCAGCGGGGCAAGCTCGACGCCCTCGCCGAAGCCGCGGGCCTGGCGCCGGAGACGGCCCGCGCCGCGATCTACGACGGCGACACCTCGAGCTCGGAGAGGGCGAAGATCCGCCGCTCGCCGCCGCGCGTGCTGGTCACCAACCCGGACATGCTCCACCTGGGGATCCTCGGCTCGTGGACCGGCTGGTCGGGGTTCCTCCGGGACCTGCGCTGGATCGTCGTCGACGAGCTCCACACCTACCGCGGCATCTTCGGCTCGCACTTCCACCACGTCCTCCAGCGCTTCCTGCGCCTGTGCCGAGCGGAGGGCTCGAACCCGGTGCTCATCGCCTCCTCGGCGACCGCCGCCAACGCCGCCGAGTTCGCCGAAGCCCTCGCCGGCCGGCCGTTCCACGTCGTCGACGTCTCCGGGGCCCCGCGCCAGGGGCGCCACATGCTTCTCTTCCGGCCCGAGGCGAGCCCGTACACGACGGCGCTCAACCTGTTCGTCGAGCTCCTCGAGTCGGGGGCCAAGACGATCGTCTTCACCAAGGCCCGGCGGGTGACCGAGCTCCTGTACTCGTGGCTGCGCCGGCAGCGGCCGGAGCTCGCCCGGCGGGTGGCGAGCTACCGCTCCGGGTTCCTCGCCGAGGAGCGCCGCGAGATCGAGGCGCGCCTCTTCTCGGGCGAGCTCGCCGGGGTGATCTCCACCTCGGCCCTCGAGATGGGGATCGACGTCGGCGGGCTCGACGCCTGCGTGCTGGTGGGCTACCCGGGGAGCATGATGGCCACCTGGCAGCGCTCGGGCCGGGCCGGGCGCGGGGCGCGCGAGAGCCTGACCGCCCTGGTCGCCATGCCCGACGCCCTCGACCAGTACTTCCTCGACCACCCGGAGGAGTTCCTGGAGCGGCCTTGCGAGCGGCTGATCGTCGACCCGGGCAACGAGCCGGTCACCCGGGCGCACCTGGTCTGCGCCGCGGCCGAGCTCGCCCTCACCCGCGAGCGCGACGGCGCCCAAGGCGGCTATCTCGGGCGCCACGGCACCCTGGTCGACCGGCTGGTCGCCGAGAGCCGCCTGCTCGCCTCGGCCGACGGCACCGAGGTGTTCTCGCCGCGCCGCCGGCCCCAGCGCGACGTCAACCTGAGGGGGACCGGTGCGACCTACGACATCGTCGACGTCGAGACCGGGGAGATGGTGGGCACGGTCGACGGCGTGCGGGTGCTCCACGAATGCCATCCGGGTGCGGTCTACCTGCACCGCGGGCGCCAGTACCAGGTCGAGGTGCTCGACCTCGATCACCGGCACGTGATCGCCCGCCGGGGGCGCTTCGACCACTTCACGACGCCCTTGACCGAGAAGGAGACGGAGATCCTCGAGGCCGTCGACGAGCGGCGGGACGGCGACGGCCTCCATGCCTTCCTCGGCCGCCTGCGGGTGACCGAGCGGGTGGTCGGCTTCGAGCGCAAGCGGATCCAGAGTCAAGAGGTGATCGACCAGCAGCCCCTGGAGCTGCCGCCGGTGCGCTTCGAGACCGTCGGCCTCTGGTGGCTCGCGCCGCGCGCCTTCGAGGAGACGCTCCGCCGCCACCAGGAGCACTTCCTGGGTTCCCTCCACGCCACCGAGCACGCGGCGATCTCGCTCTTCCCGCTCCTGGCGCTCTGCGACCGGGGGGACATCGGCGGGATCTCCTACCACCGGCACCCGCAGCTCGAGCAGGGGGCGGTCTTCGTCTACGACGGGCACCCCGGCGGCGTGGGGATCGCCGAGCGCGGCTTTGGCGAGCTGCCCGAGCTGCTGGCCCACGTGCTCGACCTGGTCGCGGGGTGCGCCTGCGAGGCGGGCTGCCCCTCGTGCATCCAGTCGCCGAAGTGCGGCAACGGCAACCGGCCGCTCGACAAGGCGGGCGCCGCGCGGGTGCTGCGCCTGCTCCTCGGCCGGGAGGAGCCGGTGGCGGTGCCGGAGGGGACGACGGTCGCTCCCGCCCCGGCGAGGCCCTCCGAGCCCTCCGCGCCGGCTCGGCCGCCGATGCCGGCGACACCGCCCGCGGTCGAGGCGCCCGGACCGGCGCCCGCACCGTCGACCGCCGCCGCCGGACCGGAGGCGCCGCCACGGCCGCGGCCGGCCGGGGCGCGCGAGGTCCTGCCGGTCACCGTGGTCTTCGATCTCGAGACCCTGCGCTCGGCCGAGGAGGTGGGCGGCTGGGGCAACTGCCACCGCATGGGGATCGCCGTGGGGGTCGCGCTGGTGCTCGAGGAGGGGCGCTTCGAGGTGTTTCCCGAGGTGCGGGTGGGGGAGCTCGCCGAGCTCCTGGCGACGGCGACGCGGGTGATCGGGTTCAACGTCAAACGCTTCGACTATCGGGTGCTCTCCGGCTACACCGGGGTGGACTATGCGCGCATGCTGCCGACGCTCGACCTGCTGGAGGACGTGCACCGGCGGATCGGCTTCCGGGTGGGTCTCGATCACCTGGCGCAGGAGACCCTGGGGGCGGCGAAGTCGGGCGACGGGTTGCAGTGCCTGGAGTGGGTGCGCCAGGGGCGGCTCGACCTGGTCGAGGCGTACTGCCGGAAAGACGTCGAGCTGACGCGGGACCTCTACTTGCACGGGCGGCGGGAGGGTTTCGTCGCCTTCCGGCACCGGGAGCGGGGCCGGATCCGTCTCCCGGTCGACTGGTAGCGCCTGCTGGTAGCGCCTGCGCCGGGGCCTAACCGCTCATCAACGACCGGTGCGCCCGCTCCTCGAGCTCGCGGCTCCAGGCGACGATCTCGCGGCCGCCCGGACGCTTGGCAAACGGCTCGAGCGCCTCCATCGCCCGGTCCACCTCGTGGCGCAGGCGGTCGACCGTCTCGGCGCCAGCGCCGGTGGCGAGGACCGCGCGGCCCAGGGCCTCGGCGTCCTCGGGCGTCACCCGGGGCGCGTTCCACAGGCGCGTGACCTCGCGACGCACCGCGTCCGAGCGGCTGGCGGCGACCAGGATGGGGAAGGTGGGCTCGCGGTTGAGGATGTCGGAGAACGCGTCCTTGCCGGTGCCCAGCCGCTGGAGGTCGAGCAGGTCGTCGGCAAGCTGGAAGGCGACGCCCAGGTGGCCGGCGCACTCGCCGAAGCGGCGGGCGGCCTCGCCGTCGTCCACCAGGCGGCCGGCGGAGCGGCCGCACCAGGAGAAGAGCGAGCCGGTCTTGCCCTGGACGATCTCGCGCCACTGGGCGAGCGGCAGCTCCACCCGGCCCCGGGCGAGCACCTCGGCCATCACGCCCCGGGTCATGGTGGCGATCGTCTCGACCGCCTCGGTGGTGATGACCCGCGGGCGCGTCCGCAGCTGGACGAAGGCCAGGGTCAGCACCAGGTCGCCGGCCAGGACCGCCGCCGTGGCGCTCCACAGGGCGTTGGCGGTCGGGCGCCCGCGCCGGGTCTCGGCGCCGTCGACCACGTCGTCGTGGAGCAGGCTCCCGGCGTGGATCAGCTCGCCCGCCACGGCGACGTCGACGAGGGCTTCGATCGGCGCCTCGATGGCGCGGCCGAAGAGGTAGGTCAGACGGGGGCGCGCCCGCTTCGCGGCGCCGGCCAGGCACAGGTTCCGGGCCGCCTCCATGAGCACCTCGGGACCCTCTGGGCCGGCGGTGGTGCCGGCGTCGAGGGCTCTCGCGAGGGCCTGCTCGACCTGGCCGACGAAGGCTTCGAGGTCGACGGCGAGCTCCAGCAGGTCCGCGTCGGGGCGCTCGTGCAGCATCCGGGAAGTATAGTGGATCGGTCACGAAGCCCCGCCCCGCGGGACGCATCGTGACGGCACGACGCCGGGTGAGAGGGAGATCCGATACGATCGGCCCTCGCCATGAAGGTCCGACCGTCCCTCGACTGGCTGCTGGTCTTCGTGCCCACGGCGATCGGCCTGGAGCTCTTCGCACCCGAGCTCCACACCCCGATCTTCCTGGTCTCCTGCCTGGCGGTCGTGCCGCTCGCCGGCTGGCTGGGCAAGGCGACCGAGCACCTGGCCGCGCGCACCGGCGAAGGGGTGGGCGGCCTGCTCAACGCCACCTTCGGCAATGCCGCCGAGCTGATCATCGCCCTGTTCGCCTTGCACGGCGGCCTGACCGACGTGGTCAAGGCGTCGATCACCGGCTCGATTCTGGGGAACGTCCTGCTGGTGACGGGCGCGGCGATCCTCGCCGGCGGGGTGCGCTACGAGAGCCAGGAGTTCAACGTCGGAGGCGCCCGGATCCAGGCGACGATGCTCACGCTCGCGGCGATCGCCCTGGTCATGCCGGCCGCCTTCCATCACCTTGCCGGGCCCGGCGCCGCCGGCTCGGAGCGCGCGCTCTCGGAGGAGATCGCGGTCGTCCTCCTGGTCACCTACGGCCTGATGCTGCTCTTCTCGCTGCGCACCCACCGGCAGCTCTTCGACGGGGCCGGCGCGGAGGCGGCCGCGCTCGAGGACCGTTCCGCCCACGGCGGCTGGAGCCTGCGGCGCTCCCTCGCGGTGCTCACCGTCTCGGCGGCCCTGATCGGGTGGGTGAGCGAGATCCTTGTGGGCTCGGTCGAGATGGCGGCACGCGACCTCGGGATGACCGAGGTGTTCGTCGGGGTGATCGTGGTGGCGGTGGTGGGCAATGCGGCGGAGCACTCGACGGCGGTGATGATGGCGCTGCGCAACCGGATGGACCTGGCGGTGGGGATCGCCATCGGCAGCTCGATCCAGGTCGCCCTCTTCGTCGCCCCGCTGCTGGTCTTCGCGAGCCTCTTCGTCGGCCCGACGCCGATGGATCTCGTGTTCACTCCGGCCGAGGTGATCGCCGTCGGCCTGGCAATCCTGATCACCGGCCAGATCGCGGGCGACGGCCGGTCCAACTGGCTCGAGGGCGTGCAGCTCCTGGCGGTCTACCTGATCCTGGCGATCGTGTTCTACTTCCTGCCGGCGTCGTGAAGGCGCCGCCTCCGACCGGCAGACCTCTCGTGACCGACTCCCGCGCCCCCAGGAGCCTCGCCGCCTTCCTCGTGCTGCTCGCCGCGGCCAGCGTCTCGGTGGCGCCGGCGCCGCCTTCGAGCGCCGCCGCCCCCCTGATCTACCCGCTGGTCTTTCCGCTCGTCGGCAAGGCCCAGCTCACGAAGAGCTTCGGCGATCCCCGCTCGGCCGGGCGCCACCACGAGGGCGTCGACATCCTGGCTCCGAAGCTCACGCCGGTGGTGGCCGTGGCCGACGGCACGGTGCGCTGGATGCACGACACCCGCGGCGGCAACTGCTGCGACCTGTCGATCGTCCACACCGACGGCTGGCGCTCGCGCTACATCCACCTCAACAACGACACGCCGGGGACCGACGACGGCCAGGGCTACGGCATCGCGCGCGGCATCCGGGTGGGCGCACGGGTGCGGGCCGGGCAGGTGATCGGCTACGTCGGCGACAGCGGCAACGCCGAGCAGACCGTTTCGCACCTCCATTTCGAGCTCCGGCGCCCGGACGGCACGGCGGTCGACCCCTACCCCAGCCTGGTGGTCGCCGAGGCCAGCCCGGCGACCTCGCCGGCGCCCCGGATCGCCGGCCCGCCGGTGCGCTCGAAGGAGGACGTGGTGCCGGAGGTGCTGCGGCCCGGGAAGGCTCCCGAGGTGGCACCGGCGGGGGCCGGGCCCGGTCCCGAGGAGACGGCCCAGGCGACGGCTGGAGAGGCGCAGGGGCCGCCCTCGGCCATCGCCAGGCGACTGCCGGTGACGCCCTTCCTGCCGGTCCCGGAGGACGATTGCGGCGCCGGCCTCGACGCCGAGATCCTGGTTGCCGAGGTGGCGAAGCCGAGCCGACCTACGCTTTCGTGCTTCCACTTCGGCTCGGACGAGGGCTCGGAAGGCAAGAAGTAAGGGCCCAGCCCGGTTCTCGCGCAGAGGCGCAGAGGCGCCAAGGAAGGGCGTTCCTCGGCCTGTTCGTGGGCTTGGGCGGTTCGCGGATCGAGCATGGCATCACCTGTTTCGCAAGGGACTTCCCGACCGATCCGTGTCTCTGCGCCTCTGCGCCTCTGCGCGAGCCTCTTCCGAGAGGTCGCGGGTTCGAGCAGCTACCCCTGACGCGTGTCGGCGGCCGCCAGGGCCTGCGCGAGCGCCTGGTCCTGCCCGTAGACGTCGTCGCGGAAGTGGGTGGTGCCGTCGCCGTCGACCCAGGCGGTCCAGTAGAGGAGGTAGACCGGGATCGGCTGCGGCAGGGCGATCGACTCGCGGCGGCCGCTCGCGACGGCCGAGGCGAGACGTTGCCGGGTCCACCGGGGATCGTCCTGGAACACCCACTGCGCCAGCTCGAGGGGGTGCTCGACCCGCACGCAGCCGTGGCTGAAATCCCGCTGCGCGTTCTTGAACAGGTGCTCGGACGGCGTGTCGTGGAGGTAGATGTTGTAGTCGTTGGGGAGCATGAACTTGATCCGGCCGAGCGCGTTGTCCGGGCCGGGGCGCTGACGCACCCGATAGGGGAAGCTGCCGCCGGCGGCGACCGAGGCCCAGTCGATCGAGCGCGGACCGATCCGGCGGACGTCGCCGTCGCCCCCACCCACCACCACCTCGTAGCCGTGGGCCGCGAGGTAGGAGGGATCGCGGGCGGCCTCGGGAGCGATCTCGTGGCGTGTGATGCTCTCGGGGACGTTCCAGTAGGGGTTGAGGACCACGTAGGTCATCGAGTCGCTGAACGCCGGCGTCGCGGCGCCCGTCTTGCCCACGACGACCTTCATGGTCGAGACGGTCCGGCCGCCGTCGACCACCCGCAGCATGAAGGCCGGGATGTTGACCTCCAGGCGGCGCGGCCCGAGGTCGGCGGGCAGCCAGCGCCAGCGCTCCATGTTGAGCTCGATCTGCCGCACCCGCGCGAGGGCCGTGACGTTCATCGCGTCGACCGTCTCGGGGCCCACGATGCCGTCGATCGTCAACCCGAGGCGGGCCTGGAACCGGCGCACGGCCTGGGCGAGCTCGCCGCCGTAGGGCGCCTGCGGGGCGGCCGCAGGCTTCCGCTTGCTGCCGGTGGCCGCCGCCTGGGCCGGGGACGCAGATCGCTCTTCGGCCCTGGCGGCCGCGGGCGGCAGGACCGCGGCGCCCTCGGCCAGGTCCCCTTCCGCCTCGAGACGCTTGGCGAGCGCCACGAGGCGGTCGCGGGGCGCACGGTCGCCGGCCTCGATCACCGGACCTTCCGGCACGGCCGGCCAGCCCCCGGCCTGGGCGATCCGGCGGTAGCGCTCGAGCGCATCCTGCAATCTCCGGTACTCCGGGTGCGGCGGCCGGAGCCGGTCGACGACCTCGCTCACCGAGCCCGGGCCGGTCGCCTGGTCAAGCGCCGCGGCCAGGTCCGGGCGGCGCCGCTCGATGTGCCAGGTCGGGCCGAGCTCGGCGGGATCGACACGGCCGACGCTCAGGTGCTGCGAGAACAGCAGGAACGCTTCGGAGAAGAGGGTGTCGACTGGATAAAGGGCCTCTTCGCCGGCCTCCGTCCGGCGGACCTGCCGGAGCTGCGCGGCCAGCAGCCGCGGGCGATAGACGTCGGGCTTGAGCCCGTCGCGCGGGGCGGCTTCGAGCGCCGCGACCAGCTCGCTCGTCTCGCCGGTGGGCCGACCGCGCGGGAACCAGAGCGGACGGAACCCCCGCGCCTGGTACGCGCTCTGGAGGCTACGGCGCAACGGCGTCGGGCGGGCGAGACCTGCGAGCGCGTCCTGGTTGCCGGCCGACGTTTGCAGGAAGGTCTCGAAGCGGGCGGCATCGAGCGCCACCGGCTCGATGTCCGGCCGCCCGGCAGCCGGGCGATCGAGGCGGCCGAGCGCCGGCGGATCCTGCCCGTCCCGGCCACAGCCGAGAGGCAGGAGGGTGAGCGGAATCAAGAGAACCAGTGTCGAGAGTCGCAACGAAGCCTCCAAGACCAAAGAAACACAGAGCCCGGTCGTCGGGGAGCCGCCTTCGGCCCACCCTTCTGGAGGAGAGTCGTCGCAAGATCGGTGCCGAGCGCTCAGAGCTTGTGAATAAATGATTCATTCACAAGCGCTCAGCCCTCGCGCAGCGCCTTGCGGCGGCGGGCCTCGGCGCTCACCGCCTTGCCGGTGGTGGCGGCGAGGATCAGCGCGCCTCCCGCGAGCGGCCAGACCCCCGGCACCTCGCCGTGGACCAGCCAGGCCCAGATCGGGCTGAAGGCCGGCTCGACGAGGAGCAGGAGCGAGGCCTCGAGGGCGGGGACGCGCTCGAGACCGTGGGTCAGGAGCACGTAGGCCAGCCCGATCTGGAGCACTCCCAGGTGGACGACCGGTAGCCAATCCCCGAGGCCGGCTCCCGAGACCGGCAGAGCCCAGGGCAAGCAGGCGAGGCAGGCGATCAGATTGCCGGCGATCGCGGCCGCCGCTCCCGGCCGCTCGCGCAGGCCCTCCCGCGAGCGCAGCTCGAGGCTGCCCAGCCAGCGCAGCCCGAGGATGCACAGCGCCCAGCTCATCCCTGCGACGGCGCCCAGCAGGTTTCCCAGCAACGGCCGGGGCGCGGTCGCGAAGGTCGGCTGGTGGCCGAGGAAGAAGGCCCCGAGCCCGACGCCGATCAGGACCATCCAGCCGAAGTCGCTGCGGTGGACCCGCTCGCCCAGGAGACGGGGCGAGAGGACGAGCACGTAGAGCGGCGCGGTCGACTGCAGGAAGATCGCGTTGGCGGCGGTCGTGTACTTGTTCGCCGCCACGTAGAGCACCATCGTGGCGGCGTAGGCGAGGCCGACGAGGAGGCTCCGCCGCGACAGCGAGCGGAGCGCCCGGGGCACCATCACGACGAGCGCCAGCGCCGCGATGCCGGAGCGGAAGCTCGCGACCTGCCAGGGGCTCAAGGAGGTGAGCTTGATCGCCGTGCCGCCGGTGGAGAAGAGCAGCGCCGCCCCGACGACCGCCAGCCGCGCCGCCGCCGCGCCTCGAGTCTCCGAGATCTCCCTGCTCTCCGCCACGTCGCGCGCTCCTCCGGGGGGCCCGGCCGTGCACCGGGGCGCGGCGATTCTCTCATCCGGCGGGGGCGCCCCGGGGGCTCTGCCCGCGCGCGGTAGAGTGGCCGCCCGGCTCGCTCCGATCTCCCGGCTCCGATGGACCTCGCCCACCGCATTCTCTTCGGCCTCACCTGGCTCGGCTCGGGCTACGTCCACCTGGGCGTCGTCGCCCTCGTGTTCTGGCTGGTCTCGCCCGAGGCCGGTCGCCGCCTCGGCCTGGTGCTCGCGGCCTCGTTCGGCACCAACACCTGGCTCAAGGCCCTGGTGCGGGAGCCGCGCCCCTTTCAGGCCGGGGGTGCCGCGGTCTCGCGCTGGGTCCGCGCCACCGCCACGGGGGCTTCGTGGCCGAGCGGGCACGCCCAGAACACCGCGGCGGTCTGGGGGTTTCTGGCTCTCCGCTCGCGGCGGCGGTGGGTGTGGGCCCTGGCGGCGGCCCTCGTGGCCCTGGTGGCGGCGACCCGGGTGCTCCTGGGAGTCCACTTCCTGCGCGACGTGGCCGGAGGCGTGGCGGTGGGCCTGGCCGTCGCCCTGGTCGCCGGCTTCGGCCTCCCGCGCCTGCCGCTCTGGGAGCCCTGGCTGCGGCGCGCCGCCGGGGTCGCCGTCCTCGGCCTGTGGTGGGCCGGAGGCTCCTACCCGCAGGTCGGCTCGCTCGCCGCCGGCTGCCTGCTGTCCCGGGTCCTGTTCCGGCCGCCGCGAGCTCCGGCCCGGATCGTGGTCCTGGTCGTCGGGGGGCTGGTGGCGACGGCGGCGGCCTACCTGGCCGTGGCGCTCGTGGCGGCGCCCTTCGCCGCGGTCGGAGGACCGAGCGCGGGCGGCCCGGCGGCGCTCGCCGCCGTGCTGGTCGCCTTCGAGCTCTGGCCGCGGCTCGCCGGCCGCTGGAGAGTGATAGAAACTATCTCCATGAGCACGACCGATCGGGTCGCCCTGCCGCCTCGGGACGAGCTCCCGACCGCGGCCGTGCCGCCGCCGCCGCGGGAGGACCTGCCCTGATCCAGCGCGGCTCCGGCGACGCGCCGGCGATGGTGACGATCCGGGAGATGGGCCCGCGCCCCTCTCTCGAGCGCCTCGACGCGGTGGCGGTCGAGGAGCCGCTCGAGGTCCGGGTGGCGGCCGGCGGCGAGCGCCGGACGCTGGCGGTGACGATGCGCACGCCCGGCTGCGACGAGGAGCTGGCGGTCGGGTTCCTCTACGGCGAGGGCCTGGTGCGCGACCGGGAGCTGATCGCGGGCATCGCGGCGGGCACCGAGGTGGACCCGGAGACCGGGCTCGAGCGCGACGTGGTGGAGATCGAGCTCGCCGCCCGCCGTCTGCCCAACCTGCGCTCGCTCGAGCGCCACTTCTTCACCGGCAGCGCCTGCGGGGTCTGCGGCCGGGCGGCGCTCGACGAGCTGCTGGTCGCCGGCTGCGAGCCGGTCGCGCCCGGGCCCCGGCTCGCCCCGTCGCTGATCTCGGAGCTGCCCGGCGCGCTGCGGACGGCCCAGCGGGGCTTCGACGCCACCGGGGGGCTCCACGCCGCCGGCCTGTTCGACGAGACCGGCACCCGCCGGGCGGTCCGGGAGGACGTGGGCCGGCACAACGCCCTCGACAAGCTGATCGGCCGGGCCGTGCTGGACGGCGATCTCGGGCCCGAGCGCCGCCTCGACCGGCACGTGCTGCTGGTCAGCGGCCGGGCGAGCTTCGAGATCCTCCAGAAGTCGGTGGCGGCGGGCATCCCGATGGTCTGCGCGGTCTCGGCGCCGACCAGCCTGGCGGTGGAGGTGGCCGAGCGCTTCGGGGTCACGCTGGTGGGTTTCGTCCGCGACGGACGGTTCAACGTCTACTCTCACCCGGAGCGGGTCGAAGGAGCCTGAGACCCGCCCGCACGGCGAGGCCGCGAAGGCTCGGTTACAATCCCGGAGGTCGTTTTCCAGGGCGTCTTGGTCTTCTGTCTCTCGAGGGGTGGGGACCGGTTGTTCTCCGGGAGGGTATGCAAGTGCAGAAACGGGCCTCGTTCAGTCACCTGGGCTTCGTCGTCGCGGCGGCGGGCTCGGCGATCGGTCTGGGCAACATCTGGAAGTTCCCCTACATCACCTACGCCCACCAGGGCGGCTCGTTCGTGCTCGTCTACCTGGCGGCGGTGGCGCTGATCGGGGCGCCGATCATGATGGCCGAGATCCTGATCGGCCGGCGCACCGGGACGAGCCCCGTGAGCGCCTTCCTCGAGCTCGCCCGCGGGGTCGCCGGTGGCCGGCTGTGGGCCGCGGTCGGCTACCTCGGGGTGTTCACCGGTTTCATCATCCTCTCCTACTACTCGGTGGTCGCGGGCTGGACGGTCTACTACTTCGGCAAGTGCGTGGGATGGTCGATCGGCGGCTTCCCGCCCGAGGTCGCGAACGATCTCCAGGGGCAGTTCGTGTCGTTCGTCTCCAGCGGCTGGCTGCCCCTCGTCTTCCACACGTTCTTCATGCTGCTCACGATCGGCGTGATCCTGATGGGGGTCAAGGGGGGGATCGAGCGGGTCACCAAGATCCTCCTGCCCGTGCTCTTCGCCATCCTGGCCCTGCTCTGCGTGGTGTCGATCTGGTCGCCGGGCTTCCACGAGGCGATCTCCTTCCTCTTCCACTTCAGCCCGATCGACCGCCAGGCGGTGCTCGAGGCGGTGGGCCACTCGTTCTTCACCCTGTCGCTCGGCATGGGCGCGATGATCACCTACGGCTCGTACGTGGCGCGGGACCACTCCATCCGCCGCGACGCCGCCCTGGTCTGCGTGCTCGACACGTTGATCGCGCTCATGGCCTGCGTGGTCATGTTCTCGATCATCTTCACCGTCCCCGAGGCGCAGCGGACCGACACCTTCTCGAAGAGCGCGGCGATCCTGTTCACGACGATCCCCAAGATGCTCTACCAGCTGCCGCTGGGCACGATCCTGGCGCCGCTCTTCTACCTGCTGGTCGCCTTCGCCGCCCTGACCTCGACGATCTCGCTGCTCGAGGTGGTGGTCTCCTACTTCATCGACCACCGGGGCTGGAGCCGCCGGCGCGCCACCTGGATCACGGGCACGGTGATCACCGCCCTCGGCGGCTTCGCGGCGTACTCCCTGGGGGCGAGCCCGACCCTGGCGCACTGGGCGCCGGTGGGCCACGGGCCGGGCGACTCGCGGGTCGGGCTGTTCAACGTCATGGACTACCTGGCATCGAACTGGATGCTGCCGGTCGGAGGGTTCTTCATCTCGGCCTTCACCGGCTGGTTCCTGAGCAACCGGCTGACCCGGGACGAGCTCGAGGCCGGCGGCGGCCCCTTCCGCTATCACTGGCTCTGGAAGCTCCTGCTCCGGATCGTCTGCCCCCTCGCGATCGCCTGGATCATCGCCTCGGTGATTCAAGGCGTGGCATTCAACTGACCAGAGCCCCCCGCATCCCCTCGATCCCCTTCCCACCCCCAGGGGGGGAAGGGGACGGTTGACCAGATCCCCCCCGCATCCCCTCGATCCCCTTCCCTCCCCACGGGGGGGAAGGGGACGATTGACCAGATCCCCCCCGCATCCCCTCGATCCCCTTCCCACCCCACGGGGGGGAAGGGGACGATTGACCGGATGCCCCCCGCATCCCCTCGATCCCCTTCCCACCCCACGGGGGGAAGGGACGATTGACCGGATGCCCCCGCATCCCGTCGATCCCCTTCCCACCCCACGGGGGGGAAGGGGACGCCCCCTCCCGTCCCTCCGCCCTCCATGGTCGGCCGCGGCACCCAACCCATGAAGCGGCCGAGCTCTGTCTCGGCCGGGCGAACGGGGCGCGGGGGCACCCGACGGTGCCTATTGACCCGATGCCCCTCGCCCAGATGTGGCACGTAACTGGGGTGTCGGGGCGGAGGTAACGCCGATCGGCGGAGCGGTTCGGTGCCCCTCTGGGCGTTCGCCCGGCCGAGACAGAGCTCGGCCGCTTCATGGGTTCGGTGCCGGGTGGACCGGAGTCCGAGCCCGCCGATCTCCCCCATCCCCTCCTGTGGCCCGCGGGCCGAGCCTTCCGGAGTCCGGTTCACGCAGGCCCGGGGGGACGCGTGGGGTTTCGCCGGCGCAGTCTGCCGCCGAAACCCCACCGCCCCCCGGGCCGTGTGCGTGCACGCTCCCGCCCTACCGGAAGTCGTGACTCTCCCCGCGCGCCAGCCCCGCCAGCGGCCACAACTTCTCCGCTCGAATAGAAAGCGACCCGTCCTTCGTCTCCAGCACCCCCTCCACCACCAGCCCCGCCGCCCCCACCACCAGGCTCCGCTTCTCCCGGAACAGCTCCGGCGACAAGATCGCCTGCGCCATCCCCGACTCGTCCTCGACCGTGATGAACAGCACCCCCTTCGCCGTGCCCGGCCGCTGGCGCACGATCACCGCGCCGGCGGTGCGTAGCCGCGTGCCCCGGGGAAAGCGGCCGAGGTCCGCGGTGCGCACCACGCCGTTGCGCTTGAGCGAGCCGCGGAGATGGGCCATCGGATGGACGCCGGTGGTGAGCGACGAGCCCCGGAAGTCGGCGACCGTCTCCTCGACCGCGGTCATCTCGGCGAGCGGCGAGGGCCCCGAGTCCGGCTCGCCGGCGAGCAGGGGACCGGCCGGGCGCCCCACCCGGGCGGCCTGCCAGAGCGCCGCGCGCCGCGTGAGGCCGAGCGAGCCCAGGGCGCCGAGCTCGGCGAGCGTGGCGAGCTCGTCCTCGCGCAGCGCCGAGCGCCGGCCGAGGTCCTCCGCGCTCGCGTAGGGACCGCCGGCCGCGCGCTCGGCGGCGATCCGCTCGCCCGCCTCCCGGCGCAGCCCGTGGACGAAGCGCAGCCCCAGCCGGCACCGGCCCTCCTCCCAGGTGCAGCCGTAGCCGGAGCGGTCGACGTCGATCGCGAGCACCTCGACGCCGTGGCGGCGGGCGTCCTGGATCAGGCTGGATGGGTGGTAGAAGCCCATCGGCCAGGCGTTCAAGAGCGAGATCAGGAACGCGGTGGGGTGGTGGGCCTTGAGGTAGGCGCTGGCGTAGGCGATCAGGGCGAAGCTCGCGGCGTGGGACTCGGGGAAGCCGTAGAGGGCGAACGAGGTGATGCCGTGGACGATCTCGTCCTGGACCCGGCCGACGATGCCCCGCGCGGCCATGCCGGTGCGCAGGCGCTCCTCGATCCGGCGCATGCGGTCGACCGAGCGCTTGAAGCCCATGGCCCGGCGCAGCTCCTCGGCCTCGCCGCCGGTGAAGCCGGCCGCGACCATGGCGATCTTCAAGATCTGCTCCTGGAACAGCGGCACCCCCAGGGTGCGCTCGAGGATCGGCCGGAGCGAGGGATGGGGGTAGGTCACCGGCTCGCGCCCCCGGCGGCGCTCGAAGTAGGGGTTGGCGAGATTGCCGACGATCGGGCCGGGGCGGATGATCGCCACCTGGATCACCAGGTCGTAGAAGCGCTCCGGGCGGTTCCTGGGCAGAGAGGCGATCTGCGCCCGGCTCTCGACCTGGAAGACGCCCACGGTGTCGGCGGCGCGCAGCATGCGGAAGGTCTTCGGGTCCTCGGGTGGCAGGTGGGCGAGGTCGAGGTGGACGCCCTCGGCGGTGCGGATCAGGGGCACCACCTCCTGGAGCGCGCCCAGCATGCCGAGGCCGAGGAGATCGACCTTGACGATGCCCAGGTCGGCGCAGTCGTCCTTGTCCCACTGCACCACCACCCGCCCCTCCATGGCCGCCGGCTCGAGCGGCACCACCTCGTCGAGACGTCCGGCGGCGATCACCATGCCCCCGGAGTGCTGGCCGAGGTGCCGGGGAAGGTGCTGGATCTCCTGCCAGAGCTCGGCGAACAGGCGCACCCGGCGCTCGCCCGGATCGAAGCCGGCGGCCGCCAGCTCGCCGTCGAACGAGCGCTGGTCGCCCCGGCTCCGGTCGTAGCTCCAGCGGCCGAAGGTCTTGGCCAGGCGGTCGATCTGGGCGGGGGCGTAGCCCAGGGCCTTGGCCACCTCGCGGGCGGCGGAGCGGTCCCGGTAGGTGATGACGTTGGCGGTCATGGCGGCGCCGTGCGTGCCGTAGCGCCGGTAGACGTACTGGATCACCTTCTCGCGCGGCTCGCCGGAAGGCAGGTCGAGATCGATGTCCGGCCACTCGCCCCGCTCCTCGGACAGGAAGCGCTCGAACAGGAGGTCCATCTTCACCGGGTCGACGGCGGTGATCGAGAGGGCGTAGCAGACCGCGCTGTTGGCCGCCGAGCCGCGGCCCTGGGCGAGGATCCCCTCCTGCTTGGCGAAGCGCACCAGGTCCCAGACGATGAGGAAGTAGCCGGCCAGGCCGAGCTTCTCGATCAGGGCGAGCTCGCGCTCGATCTGCGCCTGGGCGCGGGCGGTCAGGGGCCGGAAGCGGGCGCGGGCGCCGTTCCAGGCGAGGTGGCGCAGGTACGAGTCCGCCGTCTCGCCCGCGGGCACGGGGAAGTCGGGGAAGCGGTAGCCCAGGTCCTCGAGGGTGAAGTCGAGCCGGTCGGCGAGCTCGGCGGCGGCCTCGAGGGCCGCCGGCAGGTCGGGAAACAGGTCGGCCATCTCTCCCGGGGACTTCAGGTGCCGTTCGCGGTGGCGCGCCAGCAGGCGTCCGGCGGCGTCGAGCGGCGTGCCGTGGCGGATCGAGGTGAGCACGTCGTGGAGCGGCTTGTCGCCGGCCTGGGCGTAGCGCACCCCGTTGGTGGCGACGACCGGCAGCCGCAGGCCGCGGGCGAGGTCGAGGAGGGCGGCGTTCCGGTGCTCCTCGTCGCGCAGCCGGTGGCGCTGGATCTCGACGTGCAGGCGGCCGGGGAAGAGCGCCGCCAGCCGCTCGAGGAGCCGGCGGGCCGCCGGCGCGCCGCCCCCCGCCGGCGCGACGAGCGCCCGGGCGACCGGTCCCTCGGACCCGCCGGTCAGGCAGTGGAGGCCCCGGGCGTGAGCCGCCACCTGGTCCCAGGTAGCCCGGGCCTCGCCCTTGGGACGGCCGAGCGCCGCCGCGGTCAGCAGCCGGCAGAGGTTGCGGTAGCCCTCCCGGCTCTCGGCCAGGAGGGTGAGGCGGGTCTCGGGCTCGCTCGCCCGCGGGGCGGCGGGCTCCGGCGGCCGGACCAGCCCGCGGGGGCCGCGCGCTCCGGGCGGGGAAGCGGTGCCGGACCGGCCGGCCTCGCGCGCTCCGGCCCCGGCGCCCGCCGGCGGCGCCAGCACCACCTCCGCCCCGACCCGCGCTCGGAGCCCCGCCTCGCGCGCCGCGGCGTAGAAGCGGGGCGCCCCGTAGACCCCGTTGCGGTCGGTGAGCGCCACCGCGGGCAGATCGAGCTCGGCGGCCCGCTCCACCAGGTCCTCGGGCGCCGAGGCGGCGCGCAGGAAAGAGAATGCCGAGGCGGCCCGGAGCTCGGCGTAGCGGGGAGTGGAGCGGCGGCCCATGGCGCTGCCAGGATATAGCGGTAGAGAGGCGGAATCAAGCAATGCACCGCCCGCCGGCTCCCCCCCGGCCGGCTGCGGCTATGATGGAGCTTCCGATGCGCCGATCTCTCCCGCTCGCCGCCGCCTGCCTCGCCCTCGCCGCCTGCGCCACCCTCGGGACCTCGGGTGCCGGTGCCCGGGAGGCCTCCCGGGTGGCCCCGCCGCCGGTGCACCGCAAGACCGTCCTCTCGCCCGAGTACTACATCGACAAGAAGTACCGCTCCATGGAAGGCCCGTACGGCCAGCAGCAGGTCTACCTGACCGACCCGGCCGAGCCCGAGCTGCTGTGGATCACCGGCTACCAGACCGAGGTGGTCGATCCGGCCGACGGCTCGGAGGTCTCCCAGGAGTACATGTGCCACGCCAACCTCGACGTCAAGCCGGCCCCCTACATGAAGGAGCTCCGGATGCGCCACGGCATCTCCGGGCGCATCTTCACCCTCTCCCAGGGGCAGCAGAAGATCGAGTTCCCGCCCGGCTTCGGCATCCCGGTCCTCTCGACCCAGCCGCTCGACCTGACCACCCAGGTGCTCAACCTGAACCGGGACGACCCGGAGCTCGTGGTGCGCCACAGGGTGACCGTCGAGTACGTCCGCGACCGGGACGTGCCGAAGGACCGCCCGATGAAACCGCTCTTCCAGTCGGCGGTCGAGGGGCTCAAGGCGCTCGACGGTCCGGGGCAGGTCTACGGCATGGCGGAGAGCGCCGTCGACCAGCAGGTCCACGGCCCGGGCTGTGCGATCGGGATGAGCGCCGTCCACGGCGACGCCGACCTCGACTCGCTCGGCCAGCGGTTCACCGCCCACTGGGTGGTCAAGCCCGGCGTCGAGGTCAACCACACCCTGGTGACGAAGTTCCTCGACCTCCCCTTCGACACCACGATCCACTACATCGCGGTGCATTTGCACCCCTTCGCCAAGTCCCTCGAGCTCCTCGACCGGACCACCGGCCGGAGTGTCTTCCGGGCCGGCGTCGACCCCGCCGACGGCCGGATCGGGATCGACCGGGTCGACCACCTCTCGAGCCCGGAGGGCATCCCGCTCTACCGGGACCACCAGTACGAGCTGGTGAGTGTCTACGACAACACCAGCGGCGCCGACCAGGACTCGATGGCGGTGATGTACCTGTACCTCCTGGACAAGGACTTCACCCGCCCGCCGATCGTGCGCTGACGCCGCGCCGCCTGCGCCGCGGGATCTCGCGCTAGACTGGCCTATTCATGAGACGAGGCCCCGGGGGCGCAGACCCGGTTCGTCGAGGGCCAAAAGCACCTTCGGCCGGGATGGCCCGCGTCCTGCTGCAGACGAGCGTCACCTACCTGCTCACCTTCCAGACCCCGGAGCTGCCCGAGGACGGCTCGTTCCGGCGCCTGCGCGTGGAGCTCCAGGGCGGGCCGCGGGGCGCCCGGGTGGTCCACCGCACGGGGTACTTCGTGCCCCGGCCCTTCTCCGAGCTGACCGCGGAGGAGCGGCGCCAGGAGAGCGCCGAGCTGCTGCTCTCGGGTCAGGAGGTCCAGGAGCTCGGGGCCGACGCCTTCGCCGGAGCGCTGAGGGTGGATCCGGCGACCGGGCTCGCCCGGGTGCCGGCGGTGGTCGAGATCGGCCGTGACGTGCTCGGGGCCGAGCCGCCGGACGCGCCGCTGGCCTTCGAGATCCGGGCCTACGCGTTCGATTCCGAGGGCGAGGTGGCCGGCTCCCTGGCCCAGGTCCTCGCGATCGAGCGCGCCAAGCTCGCCGCGGCGCCGTCGGGCTTGAAGTTCTTCGGTGAGCTCGAGCTGCCGGCCGGCAGCTACGACGTCCGCGTGCTGGTGCGCAGCCTGGCGACCGGCCGGGTCACCCTCGCGCGCTCGGCGGTCGACGTGCCCGCGGCCGGCGAGGGGTCCGCGCTGCTCGAGCCGCTCTTCATCCAGGCGGCCGACGAGCACTGGCTGCTCGTGCGCCAGGCCCGTGTCGCCGAGCCGGCAGGCGGAGAGGGCGCTGCCCGGGCCTATCCCTTCGTCCTGGCGGGCGAGAGTTACCTGCCGGCGGTGCACGGCGAGGTCGCCGCGGGCGAGCAGGCCCGGCTGGTGCTCATGGGCTACCGCCTGCCGGAGGGTGAGCTGCGGATCGAGAGCCGGGTCGAGAGCCTGGCCGGAGAGGTCCTCCAGGCCGGGAAGCTCGACTTCCTGGGGCGGGACCAGGGGGGCGAGGGCCGGCCGGACCAGGTCGTCCTCGGGTTCGCCCCCCAGGGCCTCGTGCCCGGCGACTACCGGCTCGAGCTGAGCCTCCAGGGCTCGAACGGCGTCGCCATCGGGCAGCTCACGGTCCCGGTCCGCGTGGTCCGGCGCTGACGGTTCGCGCGCTCCCGCGGCCGGCAGGGCCCACGGCCTCGGTCGCGCGACGCCGCACCTCCCGGCCCATAGTTTTCTCGCTATATCCCGGCAAGCCCCTTGCATCTCTCCGAGCGAGACGAGGTCGATGCGACTTCGTACGGCAGGCTCGGTGGCGGAACGATCGCGGCGGTCCTGTCGATCAGCTCACGAGAGCACTTTCGATGAAGGGCACCGGCGGGACGGTCAGCGGTGCCCGGTTCGAATGAGGTGAATGAGGTACGACAAGGAGGTCTTCTCATGAAGAAAGCGCTCATCCTCGCCACACTGGGGCTGTTGGTGGTCGGAACCGCGCCGGCGTGGGCGGGTGACTTCTCCATCTTCGGCTCCTACCTGGACACGAACGACCTGGCCGACACGGTCGGCGGCGGCATCAAGGCCGGCTTCCCGGTCGGCAGCCCCAACTGGGAGATCGAGCTGCGCGGCACGTACCTGCCCGATCTGACCGAGAATCTCAGCTCGTTCGTCAACAACGACCCCAAGACCAGCAACGACATCACCGCCTACCCCTTCGACGCCGGCGTGAAGTTCAACTTCGCTCCGGAATCCGGGGTCAACCCGTACCTGGGCGGCGGCGCCAGCTACTACTTCCTCGCCGCGGACCGCGGCCAGATCGACGACGAGGCGGGTGCCTACGCCGTGGGCGGCCTGGAGCTGACGCGGGCCGGCCGCGGCACGGGCTTCTTCGCCGAGGCGATCTACCGCAACATCAACGCCACGATCCAGCACGAGCCGAGCGAGTTCGACCAGGCCGACGACGTCAACTTCACGGGCTTTCGCAAGCACGACCTGAACGTCGGGGGCTTCGGTGTGAACGCGGGGATCATCTGGAAGTTCTGACGGTCTGTCGTCGAACAATGCGATGATGTGAGACGCCGCGGGGCGACCTGTGGCGTCTTTTTTTTGACGGAGCCGCTGACGAGGCTCCGCACGAAGTGAGCCTTTGTACATGTCTAGTCGTACACGCCGTCGGCCCACCACTCTCCGCTCTCCCGCTCCCGGTAGATCCGGTAGAGCCCGCCGTCGGAGAGCTCCACGTCCCAGTAGTCGCGGGTCACCGGCTGGTCGGACCACCAGCCCTCCTCCAGGCGCCACGGCCCGGCGGCCACCCGGACGCGGCCGTCGATCCGGGGCCGGGCCTCCCCCTCCGTCGATCCCCCCAAGGTGCGCACCTCGAGCAGTCGCCGGCCGGCCGTGTCCCGGTCGTCTCCGGGCGCGCCGCCCCCGGCCGCCGGACCCTCGGCCACCTCGTCCGGCGGCTCGCCTCCGGCGCTCAGCACCTCGAGCGCCAGCGGCGGGCGCAGGACGCGCACGGTGAGGAGCCCCAGGCCCCGCCGCGGCTCCCGGCGCACGGGCGGCGGCGGCGGTGGCTCGTAGGGTACGAGCTCGAAGCGCTCGGGCCGGTGCCCGTCGGCGGGACGCGGCGAGCCCACGCGGCGGGGCCCCAGCAGGGCGAAGAGCCGGGCCACGGTGGTGGCCAGGCGGTCGGGCGAGAGCGCCTGGGGGCCCAGGAGCGAGAGCTGGGCGGTGCGTGGCTCGTTCGGGTGGGCGGAGAACGAGAAGCCGGCGACCGGGGCCCCCGGTGGCCGGGCCTCCAAGGAGAGCCGGACCAGGGTGAGGAGGGCGCGGGAGTCGGTGGTGGGGGCGGGCAGCTCGACGCTCCGCTCGTCGTGGCCGTCGGGCTCGAGGCGCAGGCCGAGCTCGAGGCGCGCGCAGGCGAGCCCGCGCGCCTCCACCCGCCGGCAGAGGCGCTCGAGGGCCGCGCGGGCGACGAACAGAAAGGGCTCGAGGGCGACCAGCGGCCATTCGAGCTCCATCCCTTCGCAAAAGACCGGGGGAGGCCGCCGGGGGGTGAGGGGGCGGGGGTCGATGCCGCGGGCGACGGCGTGCAGCTCGCGGCCGGCCGGGCCGAGGCGGCTCGTCACCTCCGCCTCCGGCAGCCGCGCCAGCTCGCCGATCGAGCGGATCCCCCAGCGCTCGAGGGTGGTGGCGACCCGCACCTCGGGAGCGAGGCGGGTGAGCGGCAGGGGAGCGAGGAAGCGGGCCTCGTCGCCCGCGGGCACGACGGTGGGCGCCCCGCCGGTCTCGGCCGCCACCCGCGCCGCCAGCTTGCTGGCCGCGACGCCCACCCAGGCCGGCAACCCGACGGCCTCGGCGGCGGCGGCCAGCGCCTGGCCGGTCCGCTCCTCGGAGGCGGTGAGGGAGTCGGCGGGGAAGTGGTGCTCGACGCCGTCGACGTCGAGGTAGACCCGCCCGGCGTCTTCTTCCTCGACCCGCGGAGAGAAGCTCTCGGCGACTTCCAGCAAGGCCTCCCCGGCGGCCCGTTCGCACTCCGGATCGCGGCTCCGGGCGATCAGCTTGGGCAGGCGCGCGCGCGCCTGGACCAGGGTCATGCCCGGCCGGATGCCGGCGCGGCGGGCGAGGCGGGTGGCCGCCGTCACCCGCGCCCGGTCGCCCTGGCCCTCGAGCACCGCCAGGGCCTCCTCCGCCAGCTCGGGCTCGCTGCGCAGACGGGCGGCGAGGGGGAAGAGGGGCACCTCGAGACAGGCGATCCGTTGCGGGGCGCGCGACACCCCCGGTCACCGGCCCGCGGCGGCGGCGAGCGGCGCCGCCGTGACGGCGTGGAGCGGGGGCGGGAGCGCCGCTGGACGCCGGCCGGAGCGGCCCCCGGTGGTGGTGTCGTGGACGAGCGACTCGAAGAGGCGGAGGTCGAGGTCCACGGTCTCCCCCGGGGACCGCCCCCGGGCCTTCTCGAGAGAGATCCGGGTATCGAGACCGAGGAGCAGGCGCGGGGCGTGGTGAGCGTCCCGCCGGTGCCGGCAACGCCCCCGGAGCCCGAGCACCGCCGCCGCGGCGGCCCCGCTCACCCGGTAGGGGGCGGCCACCAGGAGCGCCGCACGGTGGTCGCGGGCCGCCCGGGCGAGGCGCAGCCAGGCGCCCTGGGCGCCCCGGCCACCGGTGAGCGGGGGAGCCCCCAGGTCGACGATCACCAGGGGGAACCCCGCCCCTACCAGCATCTCGGCTCCGGCCAGGGCCTCGCGGACGCGGTGGGGCCGCAGCCAGAGCAGGCGCTCGAGGTCGGCGCCGGCCGCCGCGGCGGCCGCCGGATCGAAGCCGTCGCCGAGGTCGACCAGGGCCGCGGCCTCGCCGACTCCGGTGGCCGCCGCCAGGATCGCGAGCACCAGCGAGAAGCGGCCGCTCGAACGCCGGCCGACCAGCTCGACCAGCTCGCCCCGGGCGAGGCCGCCTGCGAGGAGGCGGTCGAGCCCGGGCAGCGAGGTGGGGAGGGCGGGAGCGGGGCGGTCGTCCTGCTCGTGACGGCGCAGGAGCTCCCGGGCGGTGGTCAGGCGCGAGCCGAGGCGGCGTCTGAGATCATGGGGCTCGGAAGGTGGCTCGGGGGCCGGCCGGGCGGTGTCACGGGGGGTAGGCGTGGCGATCTGCCCGGCCGGTTCCCCCTCGAGCCATTCCGAAGTCTGAAGTCGGGCGTCCATCGTGGTGTCGTCCTCCCGGGCCGGAAGTGCTCCGCCGCCGGGAGGACCAGCTTAAGCGGTAGAGAGGCGGTAAGTCAAGGGGCAAAAAAACGGCGCCCGGGCTGCGGCTGCCCGGGCGCCGTCGGTTGCGGAGCCGCTGCACTGCGCGAGCGGCGATCAGCGGTCGAGGAAGCCGGCGATCTTCGAGACCGTGCGGGCCGGCACCGCGACGTGAACCTGGCCGTCCGGCCCGTCCACGTCGACGACGAAGCTCGCCCCCCGCTTGACCACCCGCACCGTCTGGGAGTCGCTCCGGACGTCGACCAGGGTGGCGTCGGGACACCTCTCGAGCTCCCGGACGATCGCCGCGAGCGCCGGCCGGTAGGGCGCGACCTGCTCCTGGAGCCGGGCGCGCTCGTCGGCCGGCATGGCGAGGGCCGCGATCCCCAGGCCGAGGTCCACGGCCGCCGCGGGCACGGGCACGAACAGGTGGGTGCCCTGGGGGCCGGCCTCGTGCACCTGCACCGTCACGATCCCCGAGCGGGCCACGGTGGCGGCCAGCGCCACGCCGACACCGAGGAAGACCATGGCGACGGCGATCGAGAAGGCGATGAGGAGCCTGGCGAGGCCGGCCATGGCTACTTCGCCTCGGGGGCGCCGTCGATCCAGACCCGGACCTGCTTGTCGCCGTCGCGCACGGTCACCAGGTCGCTGGCGCCGTGGGCGGCGAGAGCCTGGATGGCGGCGCCGACGTCGAGCTGGTCACCGGGGCCCGAGAGCAGGGCGTCGAGGACCGCGATGGGGAAGTGGGCGTGGATCTCGGTGCCGTCGGCGGTCGCCGTGCCCTCGACCCGCAGGTAGTCGCCTTCCTTGAAGAAGACGATCGTCTCGGTGTCGGTCTGGACCTGGGCGAAGGTCGCGTCGGGAGAGGCCTCGAGGGAGGCGAGGACCCGCCGGAGGTCGTCGGCGGAGACGTCGCTGCCCTGGATCTCGACCCGCCCGTCGTGGATCTCGCCGGTCTGATCGAGCATCGGCAGGACGCTCTGGACGAGGGCGATGGGGAGGTTGACGGTGACCTGGGCGTTCTGGTCGCTCGGGTCGTGGACCTTGACGTGGAGCCACAGGTCCTGGGTCTGGGCGCGGGCCGCGACCGGGGCGGCCAGCAGCAGGGCCAGGGCGAGGGGGGCGAAGGATCGTCGGGTGGTCATCTCGGGGTCTCCTTGAGGTGTCTCGTCGTCGACTGCGTTCATCCGACAAGACGACCGGCCCCGAGGGAATGTTTCAGTCTCTCACCCTGCGATCGACTCCATCTCGTCGATCATCTCCTCGACCACCTGGAACCCGCCGTGCCAGAAGCCGGCGTCGCCCATGTCGATCCCGGCCTCCGCGAGGATCTCCTCCGGGCGCGCGGCGCCGCCGTGGGAGAGCAGCCGCAGATAGGCCGGCTTGAAGGCGTCGCCCTCCTGCTGGTAGCGGCGGTAGAGGGCGAGCACCAGGAGCTGGCCGAAGCTGTAGGCGTAGCAGTAGAAGGGGCTCTGGTAGATGTGGGGGATCGAGAGCCACTCGTAGCGGAACTCCCCGGGCACCTCGACGCTGTCGCCGAACTGCTCGGCCAGGTTCTCCAGGTAGAGCTCCTCCAGGTCCTCGATCGAGCGCCCGGCGCGGATCGCCGCGTGCGCGGCCTGCTCGAACATCACGAAGTAGCTCTGGCGCAGCACCGTGGCGTAGATGTCGTCGACCGACTTGACCAGCAGCTCGCGGCGGGCCAGGGGATCGCGCTCCCGGTCGAGGAGCCGGTCGGTGACCAGGATCTCCCCGAACACCGAGGCGGTCTCGGCGAGCGGCAGCGAGGGCTGCTGGGTCAGGGCGGAGTGCTCCGCGGCGAGCATGCTGTGGACGGCGTGGCCGAGCTCGTGGGCGAGCGTCGCGACGTCGCGCAGGCGCCCGGTGTAGTTGACCAGCACCCAGGGCGTCAGGCGGGGCAGCACCGTCGAGCACATCGCCCCGCCCCGCTTGCCCTTCCGCACCTGGCTGTCGACGTGGTCCTCGGCGAACACCCGCTCCGCCGCTTCGGCCAGGCGGGGGTGGAACGCTCCGAAGGTGTCGAGCACCAGGCGGACCGCCTCGTCGTACGGCACCTCGCGATCCGAGCCGGCGAGCGGCGCGTAGAGGTCGTAGCGGCGCAGGCGCTCGAGCCCGAGCCAGCCCGCCTTGAGCCGGAAGTAGCGCTGGAAGAGGTCGCGCCGCTCGCGGCAGACGGAGAGGAGGACCTGGACGGCGGCGTCCGGCACGTCGTTGGCGAGGTTGCGCACCGCGACCGGCGAGGCCATGCCGCGCAGCTCGACGTTCTCGGCGAACCAGTCCCGCGCGCGATGGACGTAGAGCTGGCCGAGGACCGTGGCCTCGCCGCCGTAGACCCGGTAGAGCTCACCGTAGGCCGCCTGGCGCACGTCGCGGTCGGGCGAGTAGGCATGGCGCATGAGCTCGTCGCGAGTCAGCGACCGGATCTCGCCGTCGACCTCCAGCCGGAACTCGAGGCGGTTGGTGAGCATGGAGTAGACGGTGACCAGGGCGTCGATGCCGTTGGCGTCCTTGACGTTGATCAGCTGCTCGCTGCGCTCGTCGAGGGTGTAGGGCGAGAAGCGCCGGAGCTCTTCGAGGTAGTGGCGCTGGTCCGGGTGGCTCTCGCGCTCGGGCAAGAGCCTGGCGGCTTCGGCGTCCGCCAGGTTCCGCCACCAGAGGCCGAAGAACAGGATGCGGTTGTGGAGGCCGGTCAGGAACTCCTCGACGCGGCTCGAGAGCGCGAGCGCCGCACGCGACTGGGTGTCGGCCGAGAAGGAGAGCGAGGCGTAGGCCGAGAGCAGCCACGAGCGCTCGACGAGAGCCTCGTACTCGCCGAGGATCTCGAGGAGGCGGTCGGGCCCGAGCTCGGGCCCGAGCTCGCCGCGGTGCCGTTCGAAGGAGTCCGCCGCCCGGCGCAGCTCGTCGAAGCGCGCCTCGAGGGTCTCGTCGCTGGAATCGGGGAGCAGCTCGCTCAGGTCCCAGGCGGCGGGACGGAGCGCGGTCGCGGTCGGGGAGTCGTCGGTCACCATCGTGGGGATCGTTTCTCGTGAGTCGTGGAGATGGGAGACGGCCGCGCGGGTGGCCGCGAGCCGGGAGTCGAGACCGGGCGGCACCGGCCGGCGGTCGGCGCCGGGCCTCCGGAGCGAGAAGTGTATCTCGGGAAGCGCGCCGCCGGGAGGGTGGACGGCGGGGACGCCGCGCGGTCGGGGAGCGATTCGGCCGGGCGAAAAGGCCTCGGGTGTCCCGAAATGGCGTTGGGCTCTACAATTTATTGATGGATGGCGTTGTCTCTAGTGGTCCCGACGGAGGAGCACGGGGGCGGGCTGCGTGCCCAGGTGAGATCTCGCGGGCCGCAGCCGGCCGCGGGACCCGAACCGGTCACCGCTCCGCGGGCTGGTCCAAGCGAAACTGCGCACTGCGCAAAAGGAGATTCACCATGCGGTCCTCTCTTCCGACCCGAATCGTCGTCGTCGTCACCGTCGTCGCCCTCGCCGCCGTCTTCGCGGCCCCGGCCCAGGCCGCCGGCACCCCGGACTCTACCGGCCCCGGAGCGTTCTCCTGGCTCAGCCACTCGTTGTTCGACTGGGTGAGCGCGTGGCTCGGGGCGTGATCTCCCGAGCGTCGGCGTGCAGCGAGAGGGCTCCGGGCTCCGGCCGATGACCGGAAGATCTTCGGGGGACCTCCGAGCCCGATGGCTCCACCGCGTACGGCTCGACGCCGACGGCTCCGGCGACGGTCAGACGGCAACGGCGCGAGCTGAGGCCGCGAGGTAGCTCCGGGGCCCTCCCTTCTGGCGTCGAATCGGCCGCCGATCACGGCACGTCCCGGCCTCGCTCCCGACGTTTGCGGTCGGGGGCCCGTGGATGTCCGGACTTGGGGGTTGTGTCCGCGGGAAAAAAGCCGTAGAGTTATCGCAGATGAGTGAGAAGCACCTCGATCCGCGGCTTTTCGACAGGCTCCTGCGAGGTCGGGCCAGCGCCGAGGAGGTTCGGGAGCTGGCGTGGCACCTCGTCGAGGCCTGCCCGGAGTGCGCCCGCGTCGCCGACCACGAGTGGGCGATCTCGTCGGACGTCGACGCCGAGGCCTCCGTGGAGATGGAGCCGGCCCTGCCGGAAACCCAGGGGTCCGAGGGGCCGATCTCCTTCGACCGGATCCGCCGCCGGATCGCGGCGAGCGTCGCCCGGATCCACCGCCAGAAGGGCGAGGCGCCGGCCCTGCTCGCGGAGCTCGGGCGTCATCCGCTCGAGCGCCAGCGCCTGCTGCTCAGGAACAACCCCCGCTTCCACACCGCTCCTTTCGCCGAGCTTCTGCTCGACAAGGTGTGGGAGGAGAGCTTCGACCAGCCGGCGGCCGCGGAGGCGCAGGTGGAGGTGGTGCTGGAGCTCCTCGACCAGATCGGCTCCGAACTGCCGAGCGAGGAGGTCCTCAACGACCTCCGGGGCCGGGCGTGGGCCTTCCGCGGCAACTTCCGCCGCGTGCTGACCGACTTCCGCGCCGCCGACGAGGCCTTTTCCCGCGCCGAGGAGCTTCTCGCGAGCGGCACCGGCGACCTCCATGAGAAGGCCCGTCTTCTGACCTTCAGGTCGACTCTCCGGCGAGCTCGGTTCGAGCTCGAGGTGGCCGACGAACTCATCCAGGCGGCGATCGGGATCTACCGTTCGACCGGCGAGAGCCACCTGACAGGACGGGCGATGATCAGTCGAGCGCTGATCTTGAGCGAGCAGTCAGAGCCGCAGGCAGCGATCGGAGTTCTGAAGGAAGCGCTCGGTCTGATCGACGTGGATCGGGAGCCTCGCCTGCTCCTGGTGGCTCAGCAAAACCTCATGCAGTACCTCATGGAGCTTGGCCGGTACGAGGAGGCCGCGACTCTCCTTCCCAGCCTTCGGCGTCGCACGATCGAGAAGGGCAGCCGGCTCGAGCTCCTAAACCTGCGCTGGAACGAGGGCAAGATGCTGCTCGGCCTGGGCCACGAGGCGCGCGCCGAGGCGGCGCTGCTCGAGGTGCGCAAGGGGTTCATCGAGCAGGGCATCGGCTACGAAACGGCTTCCGTCAGCCTGGAGCTCGCCGCGCTCTACCTGCGCCAGGGGCGCACGCCCGAGATCAAGCAGCTCGCGGCGGAGATGCTGCCGATCTTCGAGTCGCGAGACGTCCACCGCGAGGTGCTCGCAGCGCTCGTGCTGTTCAAGAAGGCGGTGGAGATGGAGACGGTCTCGGTCCGCCTGGTGGAGGAGGTGGCGGCTCTCATCCGCCGCTCGCAGGAGCGGCCCCCACCCGCCCGCGAACGTCCCTCCTGACGGCTTGACTCCGGGCGCGAGGACGAGGGTCCCCCGCCCTCGCCCCCCGGCCGCGGCCCTTCAGGCCGGCTCGCCGCTCTCGCTGGAGGACTCCTCCGCCGAGGCGGGCGGCTCGGCGCCGATCGCCAGCACGTCCTCGGGCACGGCGAACTCCAGGGTCTCCTTGCAGAACCGCTTCCAGGCGTCTCCATCGTCGTCGAACAGGACGTTCTCGTCGAGGAAGATGCCATCGGTCACCGTCAGGCTCTCCTGGAGGTAGAGGATGTCGTCGTCGGCGAGCTCGGTGCGCTTCTCGGGCTCCTGGTCCGGCTTCTCCGGCTCGGGCTGCTGCAGGTTCTCCAGGTCGGGCTTCCAGCCCTCGAACTTGGCGAAGTCGGATGCCAGGTACGCCTTGCAGTATCGTCCCATCTCGGCCATCGAATCACTCCTTCTCGCGTGGTGTCGGTGTCGGGGCTCGCACTCGTTCTCTCTAGTGCGCCGGCGGGCCGGAACCGTGTCTCTCGCCGTGGCCCTCGGGAGGGAGGAGGAGATTGTGCCGGAGAGCGCCGTCCCGGAGGACCAGCTCGTGAACCGGCCGCCGGACCGGCTCGACCTCGCCCCCGGGATGGTAGAGGAGGCCGCCGCCGGCCGGGATCCCGAGACCGCGGACCGGGACCTCCGAGCTCGCGACGAGCCGCCGGAGGGAGCGCCAGTCGGTCTCTTCCTCGTGGACGCCCACCACCGCCGGCACCAGCCGGAAGGTGAAGACCGGCTCGCCCGCCACGGACCCGGTCGCCTCCGGAGCCGCCAGCCAGCCGAGCTGCACCGCGCCCGCCGAGACGCCCACGAGCACCGCCCCCGCGAAGTGGCGTGCCGCGATCGCCTCGCGCAGGTCACCCTGTTCGAAGACTCTCCAGCCGCGGAGGACGTCGCCGCCGGCCAGCAGCACGAGGTCGGCCGACGCCAGGCTCTCGCGGTCCTCGGCCGGGAACGACGAGCGGATCATCCGGTGGTCGGCGATCCCGAGACTCTCCATCGCGGCGGCGAAGAGGCCGTAGAAGGCCGGGTCGTCGCCGTTCGAGGCACCGACGTAGGCCGCCCTGGGCGCCTCGGCGGGGAGCAGGGCACGGAGCCGTTGGAGCCAGGGCTCGCCGCGGTCGGGATCGCGCCAGAAGAGCAGCTGGCTGTCGGCCAGGCAGACGATGGGATTGAGGGCGTGGGGAATCATCCGGTGGTGGCGAGGGGCCGGCGCGCTCGCGAGTGGTCTGATTCATGAATCCCTTGTCTTTCGTTGCGGCGTCGCGGGGCCGGATACCAGGCGCCGCGACGCAGGCGATGCCGAGCCATCGTCGAGGAGCGGCAACGCCGTAGACGGCCGCGCGCCGCCGCTACCCGAGAAGGGCGCAGGGGGGTTGCGGGCGTCTCCTGCGTTGCTCGTCGTCTGCGATACTACGGCATCGCCTCCTCCTCTCGCCTTGGAGCCACTCCGCAAGACCCCTGCGCGAAAGATAAGGGATTCGTGAATCAGACCACTAGACTACACGGCGTCTTGGACTCCGTGAACCCTCTGCCCGAGGAGCGCATCCGGGGGCTCGACCGCCGTCGTTTCCTCGCCGTCGTCTCGGCGGCCGGCGTCGGCTCGGTCGCGTTCGCCGAGCGCCTGTGGTCCGCGGTCGCCGGCGGTGCCCCGATCGACTCGGCCGCCCTCGCCGCCGCCGAGCGGGTCAGCGGCCTCGAGCTCACCGAGGAAGAGCGCCGGCTCATGCTCTCCGGCCTCGAGGACCTGCGGAGCGACTACCAGGCGATCCGGGCCTCGTCGCTGCCCAACGAGGTGCCGCCGGCCTGGCGCTTCGACCCGGAGACCGCCGCGGGCGAGGCCGGCATCCCTTCGAGCGCGGGACCCTCGCCCGCCGAAGGCCGTCCTCTCGCGCCGGCTCCGGTGACCGCCGCCCGGCGCCCCCACGACCTCGAGGAGCTCGCCTTCGCGCCCCTCGGCGTCCTCGCCCGGCTCCTCGAGACGCGGCAGGTCTCCGCGCTCGAGCTCGCGCACCGGGCGCTCGACCGCCTGCGGCGGCTCGACCCCGTCCTCCACTGCGTCATCACCCTGACCGAGGAGCGCGCCCTGGCCCAGGCCGAGCGGGCGGACCGGGAGATCGCGGCCGGCCGCTACCGGGGCCCCCTCCACGGCGTTCCGTGGGGCGTCAAGGACCTGTTCGCGGTCGCCGGGTACGCGACCACCTGGGGCGCGGCACCCTTCCGCGACCAGCAGATCCCGGAGGACGCGACCGCCGTCCGGCGACTGGACGAGGCCGGCGCCGTCCTGGTCGCGAAGCTCTCCGCGGGGGCCCTCGCCTGGGGCGACGTCTGGTTCGGCGGCAAGACCCGCAACCCGTGGAACCCGAAGCAGGGCTCGAGCGGCTCGTCGGCCGGCTCGGCTTCGGCGGTGGCGGCCGGGCTGGTGGGGTTCGCCCTGGGGACCGAGACCTACGGCTCGATCGTCTCGCCCGCGAGCCGGTGCGGCGCCACCGGGCTGCGGCCCACCTTCGGGCGGGTGAGCCGCCACGGCGTGATGGCGCTTTCGTGGACGCTCGACAAGGTGGGGCCGATCTGCCGCTCGGCCGAGGATTGCGCCCTGGTGCTCGACGCGATCCGGGGCGCCGACGGGCTCGACGCCACGGCGGTCGACCGGCCGTTCCCGTGGGCGGGCGGCCGGGATCCGTCGGCCCTGCGCGTGGGCTACGTCCGCGAGCTCTTCGAGGCGCCCGCCGCGGAGGACGCTTCGGATCTCGCCCGGGAGCAGCGTGCCCTCGACCTCGCGGCGCTCGACGCGATCCGAGCCCTGGGCGTCGATCTGCGCCCGATCGAGCTGCCCGAGCGGCCGATCGGACCTCTCTCGCTGATCCTCACCGCCGAGGCGGCGGCCGCCTTCGACGAGCTGACCCGAAGCGGGCGCGACGACCTCCTGGTGCGCCAGGAGGAGAACGCCTGGCCCAACGTCTTCCGGCAGGGCCACTTCATCCCGGCGGTCGAGTACGTCCAGGCGAGCCGGATCCGCACTCTTCTCGCTCGCGACATGGCGGAGCTCTTCCACGGGCTCGACGTCTACGTGACGCCGACCTACGGCGGCTCGAACCTGCTGCTGACCAACCTCACCGGGCACCCGATGATCGCCGTCCCCGACGGCTTCCGGAGCGACGGCACGCCGGGGAGCCTGACGTTCACCGGCGCCCTCTACGGCGAGGACCGCCTCCTCACCCTGGCCGACGCCTACCAGCGCGCCACCGGTTTCCACCTGCGGCATCCGGACCTCGAGGCCTTGGCCGAGGCGGCCGCCGGCGGGGAGACCGGGGCGGCCCCGGAGTAGATAGAATGGTCGCCAGCTTCCGTTCCTCTTGCCTCGCGGGTCGCTGGGTGGTGCCGGCGCCGGGAGAACGCGCACCGGCGCCCGGACCCGGCCGAGGCCGGCGAAGGAAGGGACGGACCACCGCAACCGACCGATGAGAAGGGGAGATCCATGAGCGAACCCATGAGCCCGCCGCCACCGCCTTCGACGCCTCCGCCATCCGGCCCGCCGCCGATGGCCGTCAACCCTCTCCAGCAGGTCCAGGGTCCCGCGATCGGCCTCGTGATCACGGGCGTGATCGGGATCCTCTTCGCCCTGTTCCGCATGCTCGGCAGCCTGTTCGGCTTCGGCATGGCCAACCTCAGCGATCTCAGCGACCTGGGCCCGGGCGCGAACTACGCGCGCTACTTCATGGGCGGAGCCGGAATCGTCTTCGGGGTCGTCATGCTCGTCACGTCGGTGTTCGTGATCTGGTCGGCCCTTCAGATGAAGCAGCTCCGCGGCTGGACGCTCTCGGTGGTGGGGAGCATCGTCGCCATGGTGCCATGCCTCGGGCCCTGCTGCATCGTGGGGATCCCGATCGGCATCTGGGCGCTGGTGGTGTTGATGAAGCCCGAGGTAAAGGCGGCGTTCTCGGGGTGAGCCGGGAGGCTGCGGCGATTCCGGGGCCGGGGAGCGGCGTGGCAGCTCGCTCCGCGGTCCCGGCGGCGACTCCGGCCCGCGAGGAGCGGTGGCTCCGGGCCGGGGTGGTCGCGCTCTGCCTCGGGGCGGTGCTGACGGCGGCGCTGCTCCGGCCGGTGGCGGCCGGCAGCGGAGGGCGTCTGTCGGTCGCCGGGGTGGCGTTGCCGGGCGTCTGTGCCTTCCGGGAGGCGACGGGGATCCCCTGCCCGGGCTGCGGGCTGACGCGCTCGTGGGTGGCGGCGCTCCACGGGGACCTGGCGGGGAGCCTGCGCTTTCATCCGCTGGGCTGGCTGGTGCTGCTCTACGCCCTCGCCCAGGCCGCGCGCCACGGCGCCTGGCTCGGCCTGGCGCGCTTCCGGCGCGGGATCGAGCGGATCGGGTGGTTCCTGGACCGAGGCGTCGTCGCCCTCGGAGCCCTCCTGCTCGTCGCCTGGGTCCCGACGCTGGTGAAGGGGCTCGAGCGGCTCTGGGGCTGAGCGGAAAGGCCGGCGAGTGGGCGGGGTTCAAACGTCCCTGGGGAGAGGGCCCCCGGCCCGCCCCTCCCGTTCGGTCGGCTCCGGACGATCCTCGACGTCTACTGTCGTTGCCCCGGTAAGGTCGATTCGTTAGACTCGGCAACCCCCGGCGGCGCCAGCGCCGCCCACTTC
>CAWIQD010000012.1:0-62073 GCA_963837945.1 uncultured Acidobacteriota bacterium | reverse complement strand
TGTCGATCGAGCTCGACGGCGCCCCCGGCCGGATCCGGAAGGGCAGGGTCGAGCCGTTGGTGGCGTCGCGGACGAAGAAGTTGGTCTCGTTGCCCGCGACGTCCCAGACCTGGGCGGCGAACCCGCCGGCGCTCGACTGGTCCAACCGCAGGGCCGGGGTGTCGGTGTCGACGACGTGAAGACGGACCACCGGGTTGGAGGTCCCGAGGCCCACGTCCCCGTCGCTCTCGACCCACAGCCCGTGGCTCGGGGCGTTGGCCTCGACCCCGAAGACGGCGGTTCCGGTCTCGGAAACGCCGTCGGCTCCCTGGTCGACGAAGCCCAGGAAGCTCGTGCCACCGTTGCTGGAGCTGTTGGCCCGGATCTGCCAGTTGTTGGTCGGGAAGCTCCCAGTGCTGGTGTCGTTGAACTGGATCCGGGTGTTGTTCTCCTTGAGCCGGATGGTGTCGAAGCCGAAGCTCTCGGTGCTGGCGCAGTCGAAGCCCACGCACAGACTGTTGCGGATGATGCCGTCGGAGTTGGTGAGCACGGTTCCCTTGGTCGCCAGGACGGGACCGCTCGACCCGCCGGCGGAGTCCCCCGAAGCCACGCCGCTCGCCAGGGCGGCCTGGGCGGCCGTCGTGGCGCCGCCGGCTAGTGCCTTGCCAGCGAGTGTCGCGCTCTTCTCTTCGCCCGAGACCGGATCGATGATCTGTCCCCGGACGACGGTGAAGCTGGCGGCGTCGACGCTGGGATCCGCGGGGATCGCCCCCTTCTGCCAGAAGGCCCACCAGACGTCCTGCTCTTCGCCGGTACCCCGTGACGCTTCCAGGGCTTCCCGGACCTCCGGGTCGACGGCAGGCATGAAACGGAGCTTCCCATTCGTAGCTCCCGTCCTGGACCCGCTTGATCTCGCTCAGGTCGAAGTAGATCTCCTCGCCCTCCTTGAAGGTCTTGACCACGTCCTCGCACGGACCCGAGATCGTCAGGACCGCGGAGTCGTACCGGTAGGTGACCACCGGATCGAAGAAGATCGCGGTGCCCTTGTAGAAGACGTCGGCCACCCGGCCGTTGTCCAGCGGACCGCAAGTGGGGGTGGATTGGGCGATGGCGGGGACGGCCGTAAGGCAGGCCATCACCAGGATGAAGAAAGCTCTCCTGTTCGACATTACGAAACCTCCTCTCAGCTTTCCGCTCCTCTCGTTCGAGGAGCAGGGTGCCCGGAGGTCGTTCCCGGGCGGCTTCTACATCGGGGAATCCCCCTGGGCGTCCCGCTGGTGAGGTCATGACCCAGGAGCCCGTTCAGCCCATCCATCGACATAGTGACAAGAAAGAATAGGAGTATATCTAATCCTCGCCGGACAGCCCGCCTCTCCCTCTGGGGTTGCCGGTGGATCGTCCGAAACCTGGCTCCCGAGACGAGGTTCGGCTTTCTCCCATGCGGCGGCGAGACCTCCTGTGCCAGAAACGAACGACGAAGGGGTGGTCCCTCACCACCAGGGCGAGGGACCACTCGGGGACCTGCGGTCAGCCTACTCTGCGGAACCTTCCCTCATCTCGCGGACCAGAGCTTTCAGCGCCTCGACCTGCTTCGTCAGCTCGAGCTGGTTCGCCCGAAGCTCCCGGTCGCTCTCCTCCAGCTTCGAGAGCTCGGACTGCTTCTCCTCGAGCCGCTGGTCGAGTTGGGCGATGTAGATGTGGGCCTTCTCGAGCTCGTTGAGGATACCGGTGGTCTTCGAGGTCAAATCGAATGGGCCATCTTCCGGCGTCGGGCCGATCGCCGGCAGGTGGCTCTCGGACCACATCCTGGCCGCATGCTCCTCGATCGATTCGAGCGGATAGCCCGGGCTGAAGACCCGGTCGCACCCACCGCTGCAGGAGCCGGAGGTGGTGATGGTCCCGGCGATGGTGACGTTGCCGCTCGTATCCATGAAGAGCTGCACTGACGGCGTCGCCGACGTCGGAGATCACGAAGCCGGATCCAGTCGGGCTCTGATGACCGAAGTTCCAAATCTCGCCATTCGACGTGTTGTTGATGCGAATGCGGGTCGGACCGTTGTTCTCCACCTCGAGCACAGTGTTGTCCGAGGCTCCGCTATCGATGACGGTTAGCGCACGGCTCGGCGAAGCGGTGCCGATACCCACGTTGCCACTAGCAGCGATGTCGATCGAGCTGGTCGGAGCACCGGGCCGAATCCGGAAGGGCAGCCTAGAGCCGCCCGTCACGTCGCGAACGAAGAAGTTCGATTCGTTCCCTGCGAGGTCCCAGGTCTGTGCCGTGAAGCCGCCGGACGAGTTCTGCTCCAAGCGGATGCCCGGGGTGTTGTTGGTGACGATGTGCAGGTCGAGCACGGGGTTCGACGTGCCGATCCCCACGTCCCCGTCGTTCTCGACGTAGAGCGCGTTTTGCGGAGCCCCGGCCTCGACCGCGAACACCAGGTCGGTCGCGCAGCCGCCGTCGTTGTCCGCCGAGCCGCAGTCGTTGATGCCGAGGTAGCTCTGGCCGCCGCTCGAAGCCGAGTTGGCCTCGATCTCCCAGTCCTCGTTCGGGAAGGGCGAGACGCTCGTGTCTCCGAACTTGATCCGCGTGTTGTTCTCCATCATCAGGATCGTGGAGTCGGAGAAGGTGGGGCTCGCCGGGCAGTCGAAGCCGACGCACAGGCTGTTGCGGATGACGCCGTCGGCGTTGGTCAGGAGGCTTGCCTTGGTCCCAAGGATATTCCCTTTCTCGGCGAGCCGGCCGGGCGCGGCCGGCGCCTCCTGCCTGCCGCCCATCTCGAGGGTGCCGGCGACGATGGCGAAGTAGCCGGCCTGGACCTCCGGAACCGACGGCAGCTTGCCCGCCTTCTCCAGGAATCCTCGCACCGCTCCCTCGTCGCCGGCGTCGCGGAGCCCCTGGAGCTCATCGCGCGTCGCCGCGTCGAGGTGGACGACCGGCCTCAGCTCGTAGGCGTAGTTCCCGGCGGGCCGGAGGTTGCCGGAAGCGTCGAAGACGCTGAAGGTCGGCGACTCGCCCGGCTTGAACTGCTGCTGCAGGTAGAACCCCTGGGGACCGGAGACGGTGAGCGAGAGGCCCACGCCCGAAACCGCTGGCTGCCACTCGACGCCTGATCCGCCCGTCCGAGCTACCGCGAGACCGCCAGCGAAGACCGCGCCGGCGCCGAAAACGAACAGGGCCGACAACGACACCGCGACAAGCAAACTTCCATGCTTCCTCATGAATCTCCTCCGTTCCTCGTCGAGACTTCAGTTGGAGTGGTCAGTCCCCAGCCCATCGCTCGATCAACCTCCATTGTGCAGAAATACAGCAAGGCCCCGACTCCCCCATGGGTCGCCGGGGCCTTGCGCAAACGCTCGCTCAGAGAGCCCATGCCGGACTCTGCCGGTCGCTGCTACTTCTTGTCGACCAAACCGTTGACGGTCTGTTCGAGAGCCTCCAGCTCCTTCTTGAGCTCGGAGATCTCGGCTTCCCTGCCCTTGACCTGCTCGTTGAGCTGCGCGATGTAGATATGCGCCTTCTCCAGCTCGTTGAGCATACCGCCCGTCATCGTGGAGACGTTGAACGGTCCACTCTCGGGCGTCGGGCCGATCGCGGGCAGGTAGCTCTTCGCCCACATTTCGGCGGCATGATCCTCGATCGACTCGACCGGGTGGTCAGAGGCGAAGACTCGGTCACAGCCTCCACTGCAGCTCCCTGTCGTCGTGATCGTCCCCGCGATGGTGACGTTCCCGTTGACGTCGAGAAGAAACTCGCTGACCGCGTCACCAACGTCCGAGAGCACCAGGCCACTGCCTCCGGGGCTCTGATGACCGAGGTTCCAGACCTCCCCGTTCGCCGTGTTGTTCAGGCGGATGCGAGCGGGGCCGTCGTTCGAGATCTCCACGACGGTGTTGTCGGCAGCGCCGGTGTCGACCACCGTTAGGGCACGGTTCGGCGACGCCGTCCCGATTCCCACGTCGCCCGTGTTCTTGATGTAGAGCGAGTTGCTCGGCGCCCCGGGGACGATCCGGAAGGGAAGCTTCGAGCCACCGGTCACGTCGCGGATGAAGAAGTTGGACTCGTTGCCGGCCAGGTCCCAGGTCTGGGCGCTGAAGCCCGACGAGTTGTTCTGCTCGAGGCGAATGGCCGGGGTGTTGCCGGTGGCGATGTGGAGGTCCAGCACCGGGGTCGAGGTCCTGAGGCCGACCCGTCCGGTGCTGTCCACGAAGATCGAGTTGGTGGGCGCGTTGCCCGTGATGGTGAGGGGCACCTTGGCGTCCGTGACGTCCTCGATCGAGAACTTGTTGGCGCCGCCACTCGCCGAGTCGTTGGCGGTGAGCTGCCAGTCGGTGGTGGGAAAGGTGCCGACGGAGGTGTCCTCGAACTTGATCCGGGTGTTGTTCTCCTTCAGCCGGATCGTGTCGAAGCCGAAGCTCTCGTTGTTGACGCAGTCGAGGCCGACGCACTCGCTGCCCTGGACGATCAGGTCGTCCGCGATCACCTGGTCCTTGGCCGAGAGGCTGTTGCCGGCCGGGGCCGCCGGCTTGCCGGCGCCCGGCTCGCTCTCGCCGCCCGCGAGGATCGACTGGCCGGCGATCCGGAAGCTGCCGGACTGAATCTGCGCACCGGCGGGCGCCTTGCCCGCCTTCTGGCGGGCGCCGGGGGTCCCGGTGTCGCCCGCCTGGCGCGCCGCCGCGATCTCGTCTGCGGTCGCCGCGTCGGGATGGACGACGGGCGTCAGCTCCCAGACGTACTGGCCGGCCGGCCGCACCTGCCCGACCTTGTCGTAGAGGCTGAAGGTCGCCGACTCCCCCGCCTGGAACTCCTGGCGGAAGTAGAAGCCGTTCGGCCCCGACACGGAGAGGACCATGCCGACACCGCTCACCGCCGGCTGCCATTCGATGCCCGACGCACCGGCGTGAACCGTGGCCAGGGAGTGCGGCGCGGCGAGCACCGGCGCCACGACCAGCAGCGCCAGGGCGGCGGCCGCCACGAACTGGAACGAGATCTTCTTGCCCTTCATCTGCGTATCCTCCTTCCGTTGACCTTCAGGGAAGCCCTTCCCCCACGGGAACGGCCTCGATTCCGTCCACCCCTTCGGAGAGCTCGACGATAGGCGCCTTCGGCGCAAGACCACATCGCTTCGCGATGAATTCGGTCACAATAGTCTCTCGTCCTGTGCAAGTCAAGCGATCCTCTCGAGAGCTTGGCGTAGTGGGGGCTTCGACCTTTCAGAATGGTTTTCTTTACGGATAGTTGGTATTTGGTTTCTTTTGCGAATGCCCGGGGTACCGGCAGGGCGTGTCGGTCCGGTAGCGGGCGAGGAGGGCCTCCTTCGCCTCGAGCCCCGTCGTCTGGCCGGCTTTCCGCACGGCGTCGATCGCGCGGCGCTGCCAGTCGGCCGCCTCGTCGCAGCGCCCGGCCTCGGCCAGCGCCATCGCCAGCGTCTCGGCCGCTTCCGGAGTCGGCTGCGCCTGGACGAGCGCCCGGGCGAGTGCGACGGCCCGCTCGCCGTCGCGCAGCTCGTAGACCGGCGAGGCCGCGAGCAGCCGCGCGAAGGCGGCCACGACCTCCGGGCTCCGGGGCATCAGGGCCTCGGCCTCGTCCAGCCGGTCCCGGGCCTCCGAGTAGCGCCCGAGGCGGACGAGCTCCTGGGCCTGGTCGACCCGGGCGGTCGCGTCGAAGGGCGAGAGCCCGACCGCCCGGTCCAGGTGCCCGAGAGCCTCCTCCGAGCGGCCGAGGCGGGCCAGGGCTTCGCCGAGGACCCGCTCCACCTCGCCGTCCCCGGGATCGGCCAGGGCCGCCGCCGCGAGGTGCTCGACGGCCTGGTCCAGAGCGCCGTCCTGGACCAGGAGAACCCCCAGGTCGAAGCGCGCCGTCGCGTTGCCGGGATCGACCGTCAGAGCCTGCCGGAACTGCTGGATGGCGCCCACCCGGTCGCCGAGGTGGCTGAGGGTCGTGCCCAGGTCGATGCGCGCGGGGACGCTGTCGGGCCGGGCCTCGACCGCCGCGCGGAACGAGGCCGCCGCCGCCGCGAAGTGGCCGGCGCGGAAGGCGAGGCGGCCCTGCAAGATCTGCACTCGCTCGCCCCGCTTGAGGTCCTGGAGCTCGTCGGCGAGCGGATCGGGCGGCTTGACGCCGACCAGCCCGCGTTCGGCGAGCTGCGCCCGGGCCTCGTCCATCCGGCCGAGCCCGCGGTAGGCGAGGGCCAGCGGGTAGTGGAGCTTGTTCGCCTCGGGCACCGCCGCCAGGGCCGCCTCCAGGTGGTGGGCCGCAGCCTGGTAGTCCTTCTTCGAAAGCGCGATCTGGCCGAGCCCAGCTTCCGCCGCAGGCAGGCCCGGGGCCACCGACAGGGCGCGCTCGAAGGCCGCCTGCGCGTGCTCGAGATCGGCGAGCTCCAGGTACACCTCGCCCAGGTGGACGAGCGCCGCGAGGTCGTGGGGCGAGAGGTCGACCGCCTGGCCGTAGACCCGGGCGGCCTCCTCGAACCGTCCCCGGTCCTGGAGCAGGGAGCCCAAGTAGTAGAGCCAGCGGAAGTCCCCCGGCGCCAGGACGTGGGCGTCGCGGTACGCGGCTTCGGCGGGCTCGGCCAGGCCGTAGGCCTGGTAGACCCGTCCGAGCTCGCCGTAGGCCTCGCTGCGCACCTCCGGGCTCACGTCCTGGCCCAGGCCCTCCTCGAGCGCGCCGCGGGCCTCCTGGATCTGGCGGACGACCTCCGGCTCGAGCCCTTCGAGGTCCGGCTCGGGCACCGGCAGAAGCTCCGGCGGCGCGGCGGACGGCGGAGCCGCCGTACGGGCGGTCTCGCCAGCGGCGACCTGGCCGCCCCACGCCGGCGGGCCGGCGAGCGCCAGGGGCACGACCGAGATCAGGACCGGGAGCGCGAAGCCGAGCCGCGGCCACCTTCCGAGCACGCTCACGAAGCGCCTCCGCCGCCCGGCGCCTCGAGCCGCCAGCGCCGCCCGGCCTCGAGCCCCTCGAAGCGTTGCTCTCGGCCGTCGGGCCAGACGACCTTCACCGCCGAGACGCGGCCCCCCGCGCCGAGCCCGACGACGATTCCGGGGGCGTTGGCCGAGGCGTAGCTGCCGTCCGCCCGCGCCCGCCGCCGGAGGCCGGGGGCGCCGGGCCGCTCGACCTCCACCCGGGCACCGAGCGCCGGCGCCCCGTGCGCGTCGACCAGGTCGAAGGCCATCCAGGAGCGGTCCTGCCCCACCTGGTCGACGAGCAGCCGGGCCGGACCGTCGTTGTTCGCCTCGAGCACGTCGAGGTCGCCGTCGAGGTCGACGTCGCCGCAGGCGGCCCCGCGGCTCACCTCGGCGAGGGCGAAGGCCGGCCCCGCCGCGGCGCTGACCTCCTCGAAGCCGCGCCCCCCGAGCGCGTGGAAGAGCTGGTTCGGCTGCTTCAGGGGGTACGGATCGCCGGCGCGCGCCTCCGGCTCGAGCACCTGCACGGCGCCGTTGAGCACCACGAGGTCGAGCCAGCCGTCGTTGTCGTAGTCGATCCACGAGGTGCCGAACGAGGTGTACGGGAAGCTCGGCGCCGCGAGGCCGCTCTCGAGGGTCCGGTCCTCGAAGAGCCCGCCGCCCTCGTTGACGTAGAGGGTGTTGGTCTCCCTCGTCAGGTGGGTCATGAACAGGTCGGGATCGCCGTCGCCGTCGAAATCGCCGGCGTCGACCCCCATGCTCGCCTCGGCGGTCCCCTCCCGGTTGAGGGCCACGCCGGCGAGCAGGCCGTCGTCGCGGAAGGTGCCGTCGCCCCGGTTGATCCAGAGGAAGTTCGGCCGGCCGTCGTTGGTGACGTAGAGGTCCGGCTTGCCGTCGCCGTCGAAGTCCTCCGTCACCACGCCCAGCCCCGGGCTCTCCGGACGGCCGACGCCGCTCGCCGCCGAGACGTCCGCGAACGTGCCGTCCCCGCGGTTGTGGAACAGCCGGTCGGAGACTCCGGCGAAGTCGGCGGGCCCGCAGTAGTCCCGGCGGCCCGCCTCGTTGAAGCAGAGGGGATCCTTGGCCACGTCGAAGGCCAGGTAGTTGCCGACGTAGAGGTCCAGCCGTCCGTCGCCGTCGTAGTCGAGGAACGCCGCCGACACGCTCCACCGCGGGTCGTCGACCCCGGCGCGAGCCGTCACGTCGGTGAAGGTGCCGTCGCCCTCGTTGTGCCAGAGCTGGTTCGAGCCGTAGTCGGTGACGTAGAGGTCCACCCGGCCGTCGCCGTCGTAATCCCCGGCCGCCACGCCCATCCCGTAACCGCGGGCGTCGAGGCCGCTCGCTCCGGTCACGTCGACGAAGTGCGGCTCGAGGGCGCCGCCGGCGGTCTCGACCAGGTCGTTGCGGAAGAGCCGGTCGACGGGCGGGACCGGGCCGACCGGCGGCACCAGGGCGTCGGCCAGGGTCTCGCCCGGGCCGAGCATCGCCCCCTGGACGAGGTAGGCGTCGAGGTCGCCGTCGCCGTCGTAGTCGACGAGGCCCGCTCCCTGGCCGGTCATCTCCGGGAAGTAGTACTTGCCGGTCATGCCGTTGAAGTGCACGAAGCCGAGGCCCCACTCGGCGGCGCGATCGACGAAGATCGGCCCGGCCTCCCCCGCCGGAGCGTCGGCGGCGCGGCACGGGGCCGGGACCAGGAGCAACAGGGCGGCGGAGCCGATCGCTCCGGTCCAGAGGCGGCAGAGGCGGCAGAGGCGGCGAGCGGCGCCGGCCGCTGAGCGGGGAGCACGGCACATGACGAGGAGCCCGGAGTCTACCGGAAGGGCGCGATAGAGTTCCCGCGCCATGGACCGGATTCGCCTGCTCACCACCGGCGGCACGATCGAGAAGACCTACGACGAGGACACCGGCGCCCTCGCCAACCGCTGGTCGATCGTGCGCCGGATGCTCGACGAGCTCCACCTCGAGGAGGTCGAGGTCGACGTCCAGGAGCTGATGAGCAAGGACAGCCTGGAGATGACCGACGCGGATCGCGACCGGATCGCGGCGGCGGTCCGCGAGGCGTTGGCCGCCACCCCGCCCCCCGCCGGCGTGGTGATCCTCCACGGCACCGACACGCTCACCCGGACCGGCGAGCGGATCCTCGCCGAGCTGCCCTCGCCACCGGTGCCCGTGATCCTCACCGGCGCCATGCGGCCGTTCGAGATGAAGCGCTCCGACGCTCTCCAGAACCTCACCGAGGCTCTCTTCGCCGCCCGCGCCGTCGCCCCCGGGGTCTACTGCGTGGCCCACGGCCGGGCCCTGCGCTTCCCGGGCGTCGAGAAAGACCGCGCCCGCGGCACCTTCGTCGGCGGCGCCTGAGCCGGTACCCCCGGCGGCCTCCCGTCGCAGGCATCCCCGCCGCCCCCTCGCGCGGCGCTCCAGTCCTCCCCGGGCCCCGAGGAGGCCCCATGGCGGCTGTCTCGCTCTTTGCGCTTCTTCATACTATGAATTTCGTGTATTGGAGTTTCAGTCTGAGCTTCCGTAGGCTGACCAAGGAGAGAACCATGCGACGCACAGTCCCCCGCCTCCCCCAGCCGGCCTGGCCGGCACTCCTCCTCGCGACCGCCGCGCTCCTCGCCCCCGGCGCCGTGTGCGCCGCCTCCGGCGTGACCTTCCAGGACGCCACGGCCGCCGTGGGCGTCTCGTTCGACCGCGTGCCGTCGGCCACCCTCGCCGTCGCCCATGCGCTCGAGGCCCGCGGCACGGTCACCATGGCGGACTTCATCGGCGCCTACCCGATCAAGGGCCACGGCGCGCCGGGGGTGGCTCTGCTCGATTACGACGGCGACGGCGACCTCGACATCTACGCCACCAACGGCCCGGGCGCCCCGAACTCGCTCTTCTCGAGCCAGCTGGTCGAGACCGGGCACCTCGCCTTCGTCGACCGGGCGGCCGCGGCGGGGGTGACCGCGGACGACCAGGACTCGACCGGCGTCTGCTTCGGCGACATCGACAACGACGGCGACGAGGACCTCTACGTCCTCGGCCGGCAGGAGCCCAACCGGCTGTTCGAGAACCTGGGCGACGGCACCTTCGCCGACGTCACCGCGGCGAGCGGCACGGGCGACGGCGACCTGACCTCGACCTCCTGCTCGATGGGCGACTTCGACGGCGACGGGCTGCTCGACCTCGTGGTCGTCAACAGCTTCGACATGGCGACCAACCTGGCGATCTTCGTCGAGCCCTACGCCCTGAACCAGCACAACCAGCTGTTCATGAACGTCGGCGGCGACACCTTCGTCGACGCCAGCGACAGCTCGGGGGTCGGCGACCCCCAGGAGATCACCTGGGCGGTGGCGGCGGTCGACTTCAACCAGGACGGCAAGGTCGACATCGTGACCGCCAACGACAACGGCGGCATCCCGTTCGCCGACTCGGGCGGCCTCGACCGCGGCTTCGTCCGTTTCCTCGAAAACGACGGCACCGGCCACTTCACCGACCGCACCGAAGAGCTCGGCCTGCACCACCCGGGCGACTGGATGGGCCTCGCCTTCGCCGACCTCGACGGCAACGGCACTCTCGACGTCCTGGGCTCGAACTCCGGCGACTACCTGGAGGACTTCCTGGGCATCCCGATGCACAGCCCGGGCGACCAGACCACGCGCTGGTTCCTCCAGAACCCGGACGGCACCTTCAGCGACCCCGGCGTCGGGAACCTCGTCGCCTCGCCCTGGGGCTGGGGCAACGCCGCCCTCGACTACGACAACGACGGCGACACCGACCTGCTCTTCTACGGCGGCATCGACGCCGGGCCGCTGGTCGACTCGAACCCCGGCACCCTGCTCGCAAACGACGGCCACGCCGACTTCACCTGGGACCAGGCGGCGCTCTACCCGTCCGGCGCGCCGCACGCCCTGCGGGTCGAGCAGGGCCTGGCGATCGGCGACCTGGACGGCAATGGCTTTCCCGACGTGGTCTCGATCTCGCCCGCGAACCTGCCCACCTCGCCGTTCGGCCCGGTGCCCTATCCCCAGCACTGGGGGAGCCCGTTCGACGGCCAGACGGTCTTCTTCCCGTCCTGGACGCCGGGCCCTCCGGGCACCTTCACCTATGCCGGCGTGCCGCTTCTGGACGGCGACGTCCGCGTGGAGCTCAACAGCGGCGGCAACGGCAACCGTTCGATCCAGGTCGAGGTGCGGGGCACGGTCGGCCAGACCGCGGGCGGGCGGGTCAACCGCGACGGGCTGGGGGCGGTCGTGCGGGTGACGCCGCACGGCGGATCGACCGCCATCGTGCCGGTCGTCGGCGGCCTGAGCTACGCCTCCGAGCATGCCCTGGCGACGACCTTCGGGCTCGGGCGGGCGCCGACGGCGACCGTCGAGGTGCTGTGGCCGGGCGGGGTGCGCAACCGTCTCTACGGGGCCCGTGCCGGCGAGCACGTGCGCTTCCCCGAGATCCCGTGCAGCTTCGACGACCCGGATCTCGGCCCGGCGGCCTACGCCGCCTGCGTCGTCAAGGCGCTCGGCGAGCTCTCCGCGGCCGGGGTCGTGACCCCCGGCCAGGCGGGCCGGTTCCTGGGGAGCGCGCTGCGCGCCTATCACGCGGCGCACTGAGCGGGCGGGGATCCCTCCTGAACGCAGGAAGGGGGCACCCGGCCGGGTGCCCCCTTCGGGTCTCACCTCTTGCCGGCGTTACTTCTTCTGGTTCTGGAGCCAGGCGATGAGGGCGCCGAGCTCCTCGTCGCTGCCGGTGAAGGCCTTCGGATGCTTCTTGCCGTTCATCTCGACCTTCTTGCGCAGCCAGTTCTCGATCCACTCGGCGTCGTGGCGATCCCCGACGTTGGCCAGGTCGGGGCCCTTCATCGCCTCGGACTTGACCTTGGCTTCGATGCCGGCGGTCGAAACGGTGTGGCACAGGTCGCACTTCTGCTTGAGGAAGATCTCCTTGCCGTCGAGATCCCCGCTCATGGCACCTCCCTCGGGGGGACGAGCCGCGGCGAAGGCGGCTCCGCCCGCGGGGCCGGAGGCGGGGACGAGCAAGGCGACGGCGAACGCAAGACACCCCAGGGTGACGGCGGACAGCGCGAAACGTCGTACGGTCATGATGCGTGGTTCTCCTTTCGTACCTCGATGGTACACCCGCCGGCAGTTTGCAACTTTTCTGCCGCCCCGGCGTTCCTGATCGTAGACTACCGCCCGGGCGCCCCCCCGCCGCCGGCTCTCGCCCAATCCCGATGCCCCACCCGCCCGCAGACGAGGATCGCCCCCGGGGCCTCTTCGCTCGCATCCTCCTGCGCCCCGTCCTCCCATCCGGCCGCGCCGGCCGGGGCCGGGGCGCCTGGTGGGTTCTCGCGCTCGCGATCGCGGCGACCGTGGCGGTCCTCTTCCTGGTGGACCTCACCCCGCGGGTGTCGAGCGACTTCTTCTTCGCCAGCGACGATCCGCAGCTGCGCGACGCCGAAGCGATCGAGTCGCTCTTCCCGTCGCGCCCTCAGATCGTGGTGAGCGCGGCGGCGCCCGACGTCCACGACGCCGCCTATCTCGAGCGCCTGCGGACCCTGACCCGGGAGCTCACCCGAATCGGCGGAGTGGCTGCGGTGAGAAGCCTGGTCGACGGGCCGTCGAGCCCCGAGGAGGGCTTCGAGGGACCGTTCTGGAGCCGTCTTCTGGGAACCGCGACGCGGACCGGCGAGACCTACCTGATCCTGGAGCTCGCGCCCACCGCCGACCCGGCCACCCTGGTTCCGGGCCTCGAGAGCGTCCTCGGGCGGCTGGCGGCCCCCGGATTCCATCTGACGGCGACCGGCGTGCCGTACGTGGTCGAGCTCATCCGCCGTCACCTGATGCGGGACCTGCGAGTCTTCAGCGCCTCGGCGCTGGTCCTGTTCGGCCTGCTGATCGCGCTCATGTACCGCGACGCGCGCCTGGTCGCCGGGATCCTCGCCACCTGCCTCGCGGCCTGCGCCACCTGCCTCGCCACGCTGCGCCTGGTCGGCCTGGGAATCGGCGTCCTGACCGCCAACATCGTGACCATCGTGTTCGTCCTGACGCTCTCCCACCTGGTCTACCTGACCGCCAACTGGCGGCGGCTGGCGGAGGGGCCGGGGCCGGGCGGCGAGGCGGCCCCGGACGACGCCCTGGGCCGGGCCCTGGCCTACACCGGCGGCGCCTCCTTCTGGTGCATGGCCACCACCCTCCTCGGCTTCGTCAGCCTGCTCTTCACCTCGGCCGAGCCGCTCCGCGAGCTGGGCCGGGCCGGCTCGATCGGCACCCTGATCGCCTTCGGCGCCGCCTACGGCCTCTACCCCTCGTTCCTGCGCGGTCACGAGCCGGCCTCGCGCGGCGGCCGGTCCGATCGGCCTTCGACCGCCGGGGGCGACCTCTTTTCAGGACACCGGCTCGGGCGCTGGGTGGCGGTCGTGGCCGCCCTGGCGCTGGTCGCGGCCCTCGGCCTGCCGCGCATCGACACCGACCCCGGCCTGCTCTCCTACTTCGCCCGGGGCAGCGCCATCCGGGCCGGCCTCGAGGCGCTCGACGCGGCCGGCAGCAGCCCGCTGCGGATCGTCTTTCGCGACGCCGGCGGCGGCCGGCTCGACACCGAGCCGGCCTACCTGCGGCTCGAGGAGGTCCAGAAGGCGCTCGACCGGGATCCTGCGGTGGGCACCGGCCTGTCGCTCGCGGCGCTGGTCGACCAGGCGGCCGAGGTGCCGATGGCCCGCCTGCTGGGTGTTCCCGGCATCGTCGGTCTGCTCTCGACGCCGGCCTTCCAGGGGGTCGCCTCGGCGTTCGTCACGGCCGACCGCTCGCGCTCCGTGCTGGTGCTGCGGATGCGCGAGGCCGGGGCCACCGCCCGCCACCGCGACCGCGACGCCGTGGTCCGCCGGCTCGAGGACCTGCTGCGCGCCCACGGTTTCGAGCCGCTCCTCTCCGGCGGGCTCTACGAGCTCCAGGGCAAGCTCTCGGACCTGGTGGCCTCGAGCCTGGTCGTCGGGCTGGGAGGCCTCGCGATCCTGTTCGCCGGCATCGCCTGGGTCGTCTCCCGCTCGCTCGGCACCAGCACGGCGATGCTCGTCTGCCTGGCCGGTACGCCGCTCTTCATCTTCGGCACCATGGGGCTCGCCGGCCTGCCGGTCGACTTCGTCTCCTCCCCTGCAGCCAACGTCGCCGTCGGTATGGGGATCGACTCGATGATCCACCTCGTGACCGCCGTGCGCCACCTGCGGCGGGATGGCCGGGGCGCCTGGGACGCCTGGGTCGAGGCGCGGGCACGCCTCTGGCGGCCGGTCGTCGGGGCGGTGGGGATCCTGGCCCTGGGGTTCGGGCTCTTCGCCCTCTCGAGCTTCCCGCCGACGCAGCGGTTCGGAATCGCGGTGATGGTGGGCCTGGTGAGCGCCGCGGTGCTCACCTTGGTGGTGCTGCCGTACCTGGCGTCGATCGCCAGGCCGGCGCCGGGCCGCGCTCGGAGGTGAGGGGCCTTCAGCCGGCCGGCAGGGGCCCGTCGATCCGCACCCAGCGCGAGCACAGGCCGCGCGGATCGGCGCTCTTGAGGGCGTCGCGGGTGAAGCGCTCGATCTCCTGCCGGTCGGTGCCCGCCCGGCGCAGGGCCAGGCGGGTGGCGCTGACCAGGGCCAGCGGGTTGTCGGTGCGCAAGGAGACGCTGAGCGCGGGGTAGCGAGGGTTCATCTCGTCGTCCAAGGTTCGTCGTTTCTCCCTACCCCTCTTAACGCACGAGACCCCCGAAACGTTACATCGCAGGCCGCCGCTCAACCCTCGGCCCACTCCGAGTAGACGCCGAAGAGCACCGCGAAGAGCACCACCCCCGCCGCCGCGGCCAGCCCCGCCTCGCCGTGCGACGCGAGGTGCGGGGCCCGCCAGTCCACGAGCTCGCCCAGGTGGCCCAGCCAGCGGCCCGCGACCGGGAGCGCCTGCCACGCCGCGACCGCCGCCCCCGCGGCGCCGCAGGCCCAGGCGACGGCCTGCACCACCGCGATCGGCAGGGTCGCCCGCTCGACCTCCCGGCGCCGGTCGTCGGCCAGCGCGCGGTGCCAGACGACCGTGGCGTCCGGCAGCCGCGCCGCGGCCTCGGCCAGGGCCGCCCGGCTCTCGGCGCCCAGCAGGGTCTCGACCAGGAGGGCGTCGGCGCAGGCCGGGCAGCGCCCGGCGTGGTCGCGCAGCGCATCGCTCCAGGCCTCCGTCTGGAAGGCCACCAGGACCTCGTCGGTCCGCTCGCACAACGGCTCGTTCATGACCTCACCTCCGGTCCCAGGCCCCGCTCCCGCAGCAGGCCGGCCAGCTTCTGGCGGGCCCGGAACACCAGCACCCGGACGCTCGCCTCCTTGACTCCCAGAGCGCTCGCGATCTCGCGATGGCTCGCTTCCTCGACGTGCGCCAGCCAGAGCAGGCGCCGGTCCCGCGCTTCGAGACCGGGCCAGACCCGTTCGAGGTCGTGGCGCAGGCCCACCCGGGGTCCGCTCGCGGCCGGCCGCGCCGCCGCGGCCAGCTCCGGCTCGGCCATCGGCTCCTCCGGCCGCGGCCGCCGGAAGTGGTCGCGCATCAGGTTGGTCGCGATCCGGAACAGGTAGTTCTTCCGGTGCTCCTCGCCCTCCCCCTCGAACCCGGAGCGGAGCAACCGCAGGTAGGCTTCCTGGACCAGGTCGTCGGCCAGCGAGCGGTCGCCGGTCGAGCGCGCGAGGTAGGCCCAGAGCGGGCGGGCCGTGCGCTCGTAGAACGCCCGGAAGGCGGCCTCGTCGAGGACCGCCTCGCCTCCCGCGGCCGCGGCCGCGGGGAACCGCTCACCCGCCGTTGCTCCCACCATCGATCGTGATCCTCCCTTCGGGCCGGCGCGTCGGCCGGGGAGAGCAAGGCCCCCCGGCCCGCGCCGAGCGCTCTCAGATCCCGGTCTCGTTCGGACGGTGGCCGTCGATCAGGCCCCAGGACTTCGACAGGAAGTAGGCCGCGGCCCCCGAGAGGAGGAAGCCGATGCCGAGCGCCACGCCGAGCGTGGCGAGGAACAGGAAGCCCTCCTCGGTCTCGGGCCAGCGACCCTCGAGGAAGAACAGGGCCAGCCCGACCAGGGTCAGGATGGTGCCGGCCTGTACCGAGCCGAGGATCCTGCCGTACGGGTTGCGCCGCTCGATGGTCGCCGACTCCAGGAACCGCTGGCCGGCCGCGCTCTCGAGGTAGCCGACGAGCTCCTGGGAGCTGCCGAACTTGTCGAGCAGGCGGGTCTGGAGCTCCGCCTGGAGCTTGGCGATGCGCTGCGCTCGCACGCTGTGGACGATCGTCCGTACGATCCACCCGAGGACCGCGAGGATGCCGACGGGGATGAGAACCGGTGCCAGGTCTCCCATGATCTTCTCCTGTCTGAGACTCGTTCGCTGAGTGCCGCCGCCGGGGCACCGCGGCCCCGGTCTCACCCGCTACTACGGCGCCGCCCCGAGGGGGTTAACAGGCGGCGCTCCCACCCTCGGCGAGCTCCGCGTCGGTCGCCGCCCGGACTAGCTCCTCGTGCTCGCGGATCTGATAGAGGAAGCGGTGACGGAGCTCGGGCGGCAGGTGTTCGGTCTTGGTGAGCAGCGCCCGGTAGGCGCGGCCCAGCCACGAGCGCGCCTCGTCGTCGCGGCCGAGGGCCGCCAGCCCGCGGTAGAGGCGGAAGGCCAGGCGGTCGATCCGCTCCGCGGCCGGACAGCTTCCGAGAGCGGGCTCGAGCTCGTCCACGCGGCGGGCGGTCCCCGCCAGGTCGCCGTGCTGGAGCTCGACGAGCAGAAGCCAGGAGAGATCCATTGCGACCGCTTCGGTCTCGGAGGCCGCCCGGTGGGCCTCGAGCGCGCCCTCCAGGTGGTGCCGCGCCTCGGCCAAGCCCCGCTGGAGCAGGAAGATCCGGCCGAGGAGCTGCTCGGCGTCCGCCACCGGTCCGTGGGCGGAGTGGAGCGTGAGGTCGAAGTGACAGCGGCGCGCCTGGGCCAGGGCCTCGCCGGGCCGGCCCAGGAGGAGCGCGTTCTCGGCCATCTCCAGGCGGGCCAGGGCCTCGCCCACCCGGTCCCCCCGCCGCTCCCGAATCGCCAGCGCGCGCCGCAGCGGACGGGTCGCCGAGACGAAGTCGCCCAGCCGGCTGTGTGCCCGCCCGAGACCGATCAGGGCGAAGGCCGCCTGCTCCTCCTCGCCCGCCGTGCTGAACACCTGCTCGGCCTCGCGGTAGCAGGAGAGCGCCTCGGTGTAGCGCCCCATCTGGAGGGCCACCGCGCCGAGAGCGGAGAGCGACATCCCGACCGGCCGGGGGCGATCGAGCCGGCGCCGCATCTCCAGGGCCTGGCCGTGGAGCGCGAGCGCCTCGTCGAGCCGGTTCTGGTGCAGCGCGATGTTGGCCAGGTGGAAGCGGGCGCTCGCCGCGAGCGCGGTGGCGCCGGCGTCCTCGAGGATCGGCAGGACGCTCTCCAGGAGCTCCCGGCCCTCGGCGAAGCGCTCCCGGCGCACCAGCAGGCGGGCGAGACGCAGGAGGAGCAGCGCCTGCACCTGCTTGCCCCGGCCCTTGCGGCTCTCTTCGAGCGCTTCGCGCAGGGCGGATTCGGCCTCGGCGAGACGACCCTCGTCCTCGTCCAGGTCGGCCTTGAGCCCGGCGAGCGCCAGCCACCTCTTCGGGTCGCCGTCCGCCAGCTCGAGCGCCCGGTCCAGGTCGGCCCGCGCGCCGCCCAGGCCTTCGAGCCGGTGCATCAGCGGCAGCAGCACCCAGAGCAGATCGAGCTCGGTCTCGGGCTTGGCGCCCGCCGCCCGGTGCCGCTCGAGCTCGGTCTTCAGGGCGGCCACCAGCTCGGCGGGCGGCGCCGCCTGCTCCCGGGCCGCCGCGATCAACGGATCGATGGCGTCCGCCGAGCCCTGGAGCAGCCCGTAGGTGCGCCACGACCCGGTGTGGGTCTCGTCGGCCAGAGCCTCTCCGAGCAGACGGCGCAGGGCCTCGGCGCTCGCCTCCTTCACCTCGGAGCGCAGGGCGCTGCCGAACGCCGGACAGGCGAGGCCGACGCCGGCGCCCCACGGGCCCTCGCCCTCGTGGACCAGGCCGCTGTCGAGGAAGGGCCCGAGCCAGCCCCGGTCCGTGGCGACCCCGCCGGCCCGGGCCGCGCTTCGCAGGCAACCGTCGGGCACCGGTTCTCCGGCCAGCGCGAGCAGGCGAAGCGGCGCCGGATCTCCCAGCCGCAGGACCTCGGCCTCGACGTGCTGGGTCAGGCGGTTCGAGGGGGTGTAGGCCGCATCCGGGCCGCCGCGGAAGAAGAGGTTGCCGTGGAGCTGCCGGATCAGGTCGCGCTCGGCGAGCGCCGTCAGGCCCTCTTCGAAGGCGAACGGGTTGCCCGCCGCTTCGGCCCGGAAGCGCTCCGCCACCTCCTCGACGAGCGACAGCCCCCGGCAGGCGGCCCGGCGGAAGTGGTCCATTTCGTCGGGCTCCATCGCCGGCACCCGGATCTCGGGCAGGTCGCGCAGCGGCCCGGGAGCCTGGTCGAAGCCGCCGGTCCGGGCGATCAGCACCAGGCGGTAGCCGGCGCCGGCGGCCGCCCGCTCGACCAGGGCGGCGGTCAGCTCGAGGTCCTCGGCGGTCGCCGCCTCGAGCCCGTCGCAGACCAGCGTCGGGGCCGGTTGCCCGGCGGCGGCACCGAGCCAGGCCGGGAGGCGGTCGAGCAGCACCTCCCGCAGGTCCGGGCCCGGAGAGTCGTCCCCGGGTGCGAGGAGCTGGTCGGTGTCCCCGACGCCGGCCTTCGCGAGCTCTTCGTGCCCTGGGCGGCCGGCGGCCGCGAGACGGTAGACCGCCTGGGGCGCCAGCCCGGGGCCCCGGTGCCGCGGCGGCCGCGCGGTCAGCCAGACCACCCGCCCCCCCCGCTTCACCAGCGCCTCCCAGACCGAGCGCGTCTTGCCGTTGCCCGGCCCGCCGGCGACGCGCAGGGCCTCGATGCCCCCCAGCCCCCGGAGCATGCCCTCGACGTCCGGCCGCCGGACGCTCTCGACCGGCTGGCGAAAGAGGGTCGGGCTGCGCCAGGGGGCCACCGAGGGGTCCTCGACCCCCACCGGCTGGATCGGCACCCGGGTGCCGGAGGGGCCGGCGAAGAGCACCCGCCGCCCGAGGCGGCGCCCGACCTCGAGCCGGCTACCGACGATCGAGGTGACGGCCACGCCCCCGGCCGGCAGCTCGGGCATCAGCCGGTCGAGGTCGGCCAGGAACCGCTCGGGCTCCGCCTTGACCCCGCGCGGGCCGCGCGTCACCCGGCCGGAGAGCACCAACAACCGAAGGGCGAGACCGTCGGCGCCGCAGGCGGCCACCATCGCCGAGCCCAGGCGCACCGCCAGGTCGTAGACCGCCGGGTCGCCCGCCACCGGCAGGACGGCGAAGAGATCCGGGCGCAGCCATGCCACCCCGGGCACCGGCCCGAGACCGTTCCGGGCGCGCTCGCGGACCGCCCCGCCGCGCGCGTCCCAGATCCGCACCAGGGCCGCGGGCAGGGTGAGGGCCATCGATCCGATGATGCGCGTCATTCGAGGCGGCTCCTCGCGAGCCGGCGGGGCTGGCCGGACGTCGTGTCGGTGGTAGTCTCTCCAGGTCGACTCATTCTATCCTAAACCCTTTATTAGTTATCGAGTTACATTTCGCCGACCACGCTCCGTCGCACCGCCGGCGGAGGTCGGCCACCAGGAGCGGCCATGAGCACCGAGCGAACGGACCTCCCAGATCCGCGCAACGCCGACCTCCAGATCTGGGTCGGCGGCGAGCTGCTGCCCCGCGACCGGGCGAAGGTCTCGGTCTTCGACAGCTCGGTCCAGGGGGGCGACGCGGTCTGGGAGGGCCTGCGGGTCTACGACGGGCGGATCTTCGAGCTCGACGCGCACCTCGACCGGCTGCTCGATTCGGCCCGCGCCATGGCGTTCGCCGCGGTGCCGAGCCGCGAGGAGGTGACCGGGGCGATCTTCCGGACCCTCGAGGCCAACCGCATGCGCGACGGGGTCCACATCCGCCTCACCCTGACCCGGGGCGAGAAGGTGACCTCCGGGATGAGCCCGAAGTTCAACCGTTCGGGACCCTGCCTGATCGTGCTGGCCGAGTGGAAGGCGCCGGTCTACGACCGCCGCGGGATCCGCCTGATCACCTCGGCGATCCGCCGCAACAACCCGCAGTCGATCGACTCGAAGATCCACCACAACAACCTGATCAACAACATCCTGGCGAAGATCCAGGCGGACCAGGCCGGCGTCGACGACGCCCTGATGCTCGACCTGGCGGGCTTCGTCTCGGAGACCAACGCCACCAACGTCTTCGTGGTCAAGCGGCGAGAGGTCGCGACCCCGCACGCCGACAGCTGCCTGCCCGGGATCACCCGCCGCAAGGTGATCGCGCTCGCCCGCGAGGCGGCGATCCCGATCGCCGAGCGCAACGTCTCGATCGCCGAGGTCTACTCGGCCGACGAGATGTTCACGACCGGCACGATGGGCGAGCTCACGCCGGTCCTCGAGGTCGACGGCCGGCGGATCGGAACCGGCTCCGGAGGCGGCCCGGTGACCCGCCGGCTCCAGGAGCTCTACGACCGCAGGACCGCCCGCGAGGGCACTGCGCTGCCGGTGTGGGAGTGACCCGGCCCGCCCTGCCCGCCGCGCCCGTCCGGATCGCCATGTGGAGCGGTCCGCGCAACGTCTCGACCGCCCTGCTGCGTTCCTGGGGGAGCCGCGCGGACACCCACGTCACCGACGAGCCGCTCTACGCGCACTACCTGCGGACGACCGGCCTCGACCATCCCGGCCGCGAGGAGATCGTCGCCGCCTACGAGAGCGACTGGCGGCGGGTGGTCGAGTGGCTGACCGGACCGGTCCCGGGCGGCCTGCCGATCTGGTACCAGAAGCACATGACCCACCACATGATCCCCGAGGTGGGCCGCGAGTGGATCTCCCGCCTCACCAACTGCTTCTTGATCCGCGAGCCGGGCGCCGTCATCCTGTCCTACGCCCGGGTCCGCTCCGAGCCGACTCCCGAGGACCTCGGCTTCCCGCAGCAGAGCGAGCTCTTCGGCCTGGTCCGGGAGACGACCGGCCGGGTGCCGCCGGTCGTCGACTCCCTCGACCTCCTGCGCGATCCCGAGCGGATGCTCGGCCTGCTCTGCGCGGCGGTCGGCGTGCCCTTCGACCCGGCGATGCTCGCCTGGGCACCCGGCCCGCGCGCCACCGACGGAGTCTGGGCGCCCTACTGGTACGAGAGCGTCGAGCGCTCGACCGGCTTCGGGCCGCCGCGGGAGCGGCGCGAGCCGGTCCCGGAGGAGCGCCGGGCGCTCTACGAGATCTGCCTGGAGCACTACGATAGGCTGGCTCGGCACCGCCTCGGAGCTTGATAGACTCCCCCCGATCCCGACACCTGCCGGCCGCGAGACCCCGACGATGACCGACGAGCGCGAAGAGCTCCACGCCACCCTCACCCGACTCCACGACGAGCTCCACGAGGCCCGGTCGGTCTCGGAGGAGAACCGCCACCTGCTCTCCGGGCTGATGAGCGACATCCGCCGGGTGCTGGAGGGCGAGACCGCGTCCCCCGGCGAGTCGGGCCTGCGCGAACGGCTCGAGGAGTCGGTCTACGAGCTCGAGGAGGCGCACCCGCAGCTCGTCGCCAGCATTCGCAGCGTGGTCAACTACCTCTCGGCCACGGGGATCTGACCGGATCACCCCCCTCACCCTCGATCCCTCTCCCACCCTCCAGGTGGGCGAGGGACGCCACCGCCCGACTCACCCCCCTCACCCTCGATCCCTCTCCCACCCTCCAGGTGGGCGAGGGACGCCCCCTCCCGACCTGGTCTCCACCCTTCCCTCATACCAGGGCGGGCTCGATCCCTCTCCCACCCTCCAGGTGGGCGAGGGACGCCCCCGCCCGGCCTGGTCACCGACCCCCCCCGGCATCCCCTCGATCCCCTTCCCACCCCCAGGGGGGGAAGGGGACGCCACCCCCGGCCGGGTCACCGCGGGATGCCCTCGGTCCCCGTGCCCTCCTTCGGCCGCGACGCAGAATCTGCGTCAACGGCAAGACGAGTATTGGGTTATTGGCCCTGTCCCACTTCATCCCCCCCAGGGCACCCTGCTGTAACAGAGCCGTCCGAAACGGCCATTACAGAAGGGTTTGCGATGCTTTATGACAAATTGAGCCTCCAGATGCGCCAGACGGTGGACGCCTACGTCACGAGGTTGGGCCCCCTCGCCTGGAACTTGAGAAGCGACCTGCTGGCCAACGCCGCCCGACCGTTCGTCGAGGACCTCGCGCCCGAGCAGGCCCAGCTCGCGGCCAAGGGATTCATGACCGCGGTCCTCGAACGGTGGGACGACACGCGGGTGGTCGACCCCCGGCAGGCCTGCCTCTACATGATCTCGCTCAACCCACGGCACCGCGCGATGGCCGCGGAGTACCTCGACGCGAACCCCCACGTGCGCCACGCGGTCCGCCGGGAGCTCGGCGAAGCCGAAGCGATGTAGCCGGCCCTTCCCGGCCCCGGAGGGACGCGGGGGGCCGGGTCGGACCGGCGATCAGTTCTCGGCGGAGGGCTCGACGAGCCGGTGACGCAGCGCGTAGGCCACCACCTGGGCCCGGTTGTGGAGGTGGAGCTTGTCGAGGATGTTCCGGACGTGGAACTTGACGGTGTTCTCGCTCACCCCCAGCTCGCTCGCCAGCTTGCGGTTCGAGGTGACGCCGTCGACCATCAGCTCGAGCACCTCGGTCTCCCGGTCGGTCAGGGCGTCCGGGTCGTAGTCCTTGCCGGCCGCCGCCTTGGGGCGGGCGAACTCGTCGAGCAGCTTCCTCGCCAGCGCCGGAGTGAGCGCCGGCTCGCCCTTGGCCACGCCTTCGAGGAGAGCGAAGAAGCGGTCGGCCTCGAGGTCCTTGAGCAAATATCCCTTGGCGCCCGACTTGATCGCTTCGAAGAGGTTCGACTCGTCGTCGGAGGCGGTGAGCACGATCACCTTCACGTCCGGCAGCTCGGCCGCCAGCCGCTTGGTCGCCTCCAGGCCGTCCATCTCCGGCATCATCAGGTCCATCAGCACCACGTCCGGCTTGAGCTTCCAGGCCAGCTCGATGGCTTCCTTGCCGTTGCGGGCCTCGCCGACGACCTCGATGTCGCGGGCGACGAGCAGGCTCCGCAGGCTGTCCCGAAACAGGGCGTGGTCATCCGCGATCACGATTCTCATGCCAGATCTCCTGGAGAGCGCTTCGCCAGCGGGACTTCCAGATGAACCCGGACCCCCTGCCCCGGCGCTGAGTGAAAGCCGATTGTACCCCCGATGCTCGCCACCCGCTCGCGCATGATGGCGAGGCCGAAGCGGGGCGAGTCGCCGGCGTGGCTCGCCTCGGGGTCGAAGCCGGCGCCGTCGTCCTCGACGTCGACCAGGAGCAGGCTGTCGACCGCCTTGAGCTCGACCCGCGCGGCGCCCGCCCCGGAGTGCTTCCGAACGTTCGAGAGGGCCTCCTGGATGATGCGCAGGAGCTGCAGCTCGACCGTCGGGCTGAGCCGCAGGTCGGGGTCGTAGGTGATCTCTCCCTCGATGCCGCTCTGCGCCTCCCAGCGCTGCATGAAGGCGTCGACCGTCTCGCCCAGCCCCCGGTCGGGCCCGGTCTGGGTCCGTAGGGCGAGGATCCCTTCGCGCACGTCGGCCAACACCTCCCGGGCCGCCACCGCGAGCTGGTCGAGCTGCGCCTCGGCCTCCCCGGTCTTGCCCTTCTCGAGAAACACCTTGACCGCCTGCGCCTTGGCGTTGACATAAGCCAGGACCTGGGCCAGCCCGTCGTGCATCTCGCGGGCGATCCGCACGCGCTCCTCGGCCACGGCGAGGTTCCGCACCCGCAGGTGGAGCTGCGCGTTGTCGATGGCGATGGCGGCGGTGGTGGCGAAACGGACGAGGGTCTGCTCGTCCTCCTCGGTGAACTGGGAGCCGACGGTCTTCTCCGCGACGTAGAGATTGCCGCGGTAGCTGCTGTTCCGGCTCAGGATCGGCACCGCGAGGAGCGAGCTCATCGGCGGGTGGTGCGGCGGGAAGCCGGCCGAGCGCGGATCGCGGGAGATCTCGGCCACCCGGATCGACTGTCCCTCGAAGAGCGGCACGCCCAGCAGGCCCCGGCCCTTGGGCGGATCGCCGATCCGTTGGCGCTCCTCCGGCGTCACGCCGGAGGTGACGAAGGAGATCACCTTCCCGTCCTCGCCGATCACCGAGATCGCCCCGTAGCGGGCGTCGACCAGCGGGCAGGCCTGCTCGACGACCTTGCCGAGGACGCTCTCGAGCGAGAGCTCTCCGTGGACGTCGAGCGCCGCCCGGTGGAGCCCCAGCAGCTCGCGATTCTGGCGCGTCAGCCGCTCCTCGATCACCTGCAGGGCGGTGAACAGGCCGCCGAAGAAAAAGAGGATCGAGAGCACCATGACCCCGTCGATCACCAGGTGCTGGACCGGCGTGCCGGCGTAGGGCTCGAGCAGGTAGCGGGCGTACTCGACGATGGCGAGGAACGCCACCAGCGCCAGCATGAGAACCCATTTGACTTGGCGGAGCACGTCGGGATGGGGGCGGTCGGCGGCGGTCGCGGAGCGAGGCTCAGGACCCCGGCGGAGTCAGTCTATCCTCCTCGTCGCCACTTTCTGCGCCATCCGGCGGTCCTCCGGGGCGGCCGGGGAGGGCCGGCGGGGGAGGATTCCGCCGAGCGTCCGATGCCCGGTAGCTTGGAGGCGAAAGCGGCCCGCGCGCCACTGCCCGACCGACTCCGGCCAGAGCCTGGCCGACCGCTCGGCCGACCTCGCCAGCCTGCACGCGGTCGTCGACCGCGACGAGGTGGCCCAGGCCATCGAGTCCCAGGGCTTCACCCCCGAGCAGGTGAACCAGCGTCTGGCCCAGCTCTCGCCCGACGAGCTCCATCAGCTCTCGACCCGGGTCGACCAGCTCCAGACCGCGGGGGTCTACGTGCCGCAGTACATCTGGATCCTGATCGCGGTCCTGCTGGTGGTCGCCGTCGCCTCGGCGATCTGAGGGCCCGTGAGGCAAGCTCCGCCTCACCGTGGGCGTCCGGCCGGGCGCGCGTCCTGGGCCCGGCTCGGCCTCCTGCTCCCGGGCCTCGCTCTCCTGGGCGGGTGCCTCACCCTGGCGCCGCGCTCGCGGCAGCCCACGGACGAGGCCCGGGTGCTCGAGGGGGTACCGGTCCGGGCGTTCGGGGCCGAGCGCTGCGGCGCGGGGAGCCTCTCGGCGGTGCTCGCCTTCTACGGCGACGACGTCTCGATCGACGACCTGGACGCCACCCTTCCCAAGGCCGCCAACGGCGGGGTGCTCTCCCTCGACCTGGTGCTCGCGGCCCGGCAGCGGGGTTTCGACGCCCGCATGGTCGAGGGCGACCCCGACCTGGTGGCGAAGACGGTGCTCGCCGGCCGGCCCGCGATCGTCATGCTGCGGGTGATCGACGCGCCGGGCCGGAGCAAGGACTACTACCACTACGTGGTGGTCGACGGGGTCGACCCGGCTCGCCACCTCTTCCGCCTCCAGTTCGGCGACGGCAAGGCCCGGTGGGCGCCGCTCGCCGGGCTCGACCAGGCCTGGCGGGCCACCGGCCGGATGACCCTCCTGGTGGCGCCCCGCGCCGCCGACTCGGAGACCGCCGCGGCCGCCCCGCCCATGGCCCTGCGGCAGGCCGTCGCCCTGGAGGACGCGGGGCACGACGCCGAAGCGGCCGCCGCCTACCGGCAGGTCCTGACGGCGGATCCGGGCTCCGCCGTCGCCTGGACCGACCTGGGCAACGCCGAGAGCGCCCAGGGCCACGACCGGGAGGCCGAGAGCGCCTACCGCCGGGCGCTGGCGCTCGACCCGGACGCCCCCGACGCCGCCAACAACCTCGCCTGGCTGCTGCTCGCAGCCGGCGACCGCCTGGACGAGGCCGAGCGCCTCGCCCGCCACGCCGTCGAGACCGGTGGGCCCGACCCCTACCTGGCGCTCGACACCCTGGGGCGCGTGCTCCTCGCCCGCGGGCGCTGCGACCAGGCCGGCGAGGCCTTCGGCCGGGGGCTCGAGAGCGCTCCGGCCGGCACCGCGGCGCGGGGCTGGCTCGAGCTCGGCCTCGGCCGCTCGCTCGTCGCCTGCGGCCGGGGGACGGAGGCCCGCGAGCATCTGCTGCGGGCGCAGGAGGCGGGCGCCGCGGACCCCGACCTCCGCGACCAGGCGGGAGCGGCGCTCGAGAAGGGAGGCGGGTAGGCGCGGCGGGACGCCCGGCGCGTCAGCGGCCGGGCTGCGGGCAGTCGCCGGAGCTCCGGAGCTCCAGCAGGTAGTCGCGCATCGGCTGGGCGTCACCGGCGTCCGGCGCCAGCTCCAGGTAGTAGCCGATCTCGCGGCAGGCGCCCCGGAGGTCGCCTTCGCGGTACAGGAGCAGGCCCAGCTCCCGGTGGACCGGCGGGCGGTTCGGCGCCAGTCGGATCGATTCGCGGAGCTCCGCCTCGGCGTCGGCGACCCGCCCGGCTCGGCTCGTCTCGTCCTGCTCGGCGTCGGCCTGGGCGAGGCGCAGGCGGGCGAGCTGGAAGTGGGCCTCCGGGTCCTCCGGCATCCACCCCATCACCTTGTCGAGCTCGTCGGAGGCGAGGGCGAGGCGCCCGAGGTCGATGTTCAGGCGTGCGTCGTCGCGCACCACCGGCCGGATGCGGCTGGCGAAGCGGCCGCCGTCGGCGAGCGAGCGGTCGTCGCCGGGCGCCGGGGCGAGATCCGGGTGGGCGGCGGTCCAGGCCTTGGCGCTCGCCACGCGGGCCGAGAGCTGGGGATGGCTGCCGAAGAAGAAGGACTCGAGCTTGCCCGACTCGCCGTGATCCTCGAGCAGGGCCTGGTAGACCTTGGGCGCGTCGGCGGGGTCGTAGCCCGCCGCCGCCAGCTTGGCGAACCCGCCGGCGTCGGCCTCGAGCTCCAGGTCCCGGCCGTAGCCGTTGACCGCCGCCACGAAGGCGAGCTGCAAGCCCAGGCCGACCAGGAGATTCGAGAACACGTCGATCCGCGCCGCCCGCCCGTAGTCGCCCTTGGCCTCGGCGTCCCCCTCGACACCCGCCGCCACCACCGCCGCGGTGATCGCGATGGCGCTGATCGCGACCTGCCGGTTCCAGGCCGCCCGCCGGTAGCGCAGCATGTGGCGGTTCTCGACGTGGGTCATCTCGTGGCCGAGCACGGTGGCGAGCTCGCCCTCGTCCTCCATGCGCGCGAGCAGCCCGGTATGGACGTAGATCGAGCCGTGGGGGTAGGCGAAGGCGTTGAGGGTCGGGTCCTCGAGCACCGTCACGCGGTAGCTCACCTCGTGGTTGGCGGCCATCGCCGGCGGCTCGAGGCGGTGGACGAGGTCCTCCAGGTAGTCGACCAGGAGCGGGTCCTCGTAGACCTCGGCCTCGGAGAGGAGCTTCTCCTCCTCGGCCCGCGAGTCGGCCCAGAGCGCGCGCTCGTCCGGCAGGGGCTCGAAGGCCGGCCCGGCCGCGGAGATCGGCGGCAGCTGCGTGCTGGCGCAGGAGGCCAGGAAGGCCGCCAGGGTGGCCAGGGCGAGGTGGGCTCGGAATCGCTGAGAGAGCAAACGCATGACGGCCTCGTACGCGAACGAAGTTCGGGAACGGCGCTGATGATACGCCAGGTCGGAGCGCGCGGCGCCCCGCCCGGTCGATCCGGAGCCCGGCGTTGACAGGACGAGGAAGCGGTCGTAGTCTCCTTGACGTTGGTTAACGTTAACTAACTTCGATCGCCGTGAGCGCCTCCCCCACCACCGCCCGCCAGGAAGAGCTCCTCGACCTGGCGCTCGAGATCGCCCGCGAATCCGGGCTCTCCGGCCTCACGGTGCGCCGGCTGGCCGAGCGCGCCGGCTTCTCGGAGGCCGCCCTCTACCGTCATTACCCGAGCAAGGAGGCCCTCCTGCTGGCGCTCATGGCACGCATGGAGGAGCGCTTCCTCTCGATCATCGAGGCGATCGCGGGCGACACCCGCCGGCCGGCCGCCGAGCGCCTCCGCCAGGTGGTGCGCACTCACGTGCGGGCGGTGATCGAGATCGACGGTCTGCCGGTGCTGCTGGTCGCCGAGGCGGCGGCCTCCGAGCACGCCGCCCTGCGCGCCCGCCTGCAGCGGACCCTGAGGCGGTACCTGGGGGTGCTCGAGAAGCTGGTGGCGGCCCTCCCCCCGGACGCCGCCCGCCCGCGACCCGCGGAGGCGAGCCTGCTGCTCCTCGGACTGTCGGCGGCGAGCGCCGTGCGCCACCGGGTGCTGCCCGATCCCGAGCTCGAGCGCCGGGCCTCGGACCAGGTCGCCGACTGGCTGGTGGATCGCCTGGTGGGCGCGAGCGCCGCCCGCCCGCCGGCGGACGACTCAAGGAGCGACACCCCATGAACCGATTCCTCGCGCCGGCCGTCTTCTTCGTCGCCGCCCTCTCTGCGGTGGGCTCTCCGCTGTCCGCGGCGGGCTCGCCCGGGCCAGGGCCGGAGATGCCTTCGCGGACCCTCACCCCCGCCGAGGCGGTCGCCCGCGCCCTCGAGCACTACCCCGAGGTCGCCGCCGCCCGGGCCGACCAGCGCCAGGCCGAGAGCGCCCGGGCGGAGGCCCACGGGGCGCTGCTGCCCCGGCTCGATCTCCAGGGCAGCGCCGTCCGGTTCGAGAAGCCGATGCCGGTCACTCCGTTCCACGGCTTTTCCGCCGGTAGCTTCCCGGACTTCGACGACACGCTGCTCCAGGCCGACCTCCACGGCGAGTACACGCTCTACGACGGCGGGGCGAGCCGGGGCGCCGTCGCCCGCCAGGGGGCCCGGGCCGAGGCCGCCGCGGCCGGCGCCGAGTCGGTCGCCCAGCGGATCGCCGAGCGCACCGTCCGGACCTACCTCCAGGTGCTGGCCGTCGACGCCACCCTGCGCGCCGCGGACCGGCGGATCGAGGCGGTCGACGCGGAGCGCGCACGGGTGGCGCGGCTGCTCGACGTCGGCCGGGCGCCCGAGGTCGACCTGCGGCGAGCCGAGGCCGCGCTCGCCTCCGCCCGCGCCGACCGGGTGCGGCTCGACGCGAGCCTCGGGACCGCGACGCGGGAGCTCGCGCGCCTGATCGGCGCCGGGCCCGGCGAGGTCCGGGCCGACGACCTCGCGCCGGTCTCGCTCGCCCACCCGGAGCCGCCGGCCGAGCAGGCCCTGGCCGCGGCGGTCGACGCGAGCCCGGCGGTGGTCCGAGCGGCGAGGAAGCTCGAGGCGGCCGCGGCGGCGGTGCAGGTGGCGCGCGGCGGCCGCCGGCCCAAGGTCGACCTCGCCGGCGACTGGAAGGACTACGCCAGCTCCCGGGGACAGGCCGAGAGCGAGTGGAACGCCGGCGTGCAGGTCGCCCTGCCGCTGTTCCACGGCGGCGCGCTCGCCGAACGGGTGGCCGAGGCCGAGGCGGCCCGCGACGCCGCCGCCGAGCGCCTGAGCCTGGCCCGGCTCGAGGCTCGCCGGGGGATCGACCAGGCGCTCGCCTCGCTGGCGGAGTCCCGGGCCCGGTCCGGCGCCCTCGGCGAGGCCGAGCGGCAGTACGCGGAGGTCTCGCGGGTCGAGAAGCTCCGCCTGGAGACCGGCGTCGGCGTGGAGGCCGACTACCTCGACGCCGAGGCTTCGCTCCTGGGTGCGCGCGCCTCCCGGGTCGAGGCCGAGAACGGCGTCGTCGCGGCGCGCGTGGAGCTCGCCCGCCTGACCGGCGAGCTGTCCGCCGGCTGGATCGAAGACAACCTGGAGCTCGGGACTCGGGAGGCCGCACCGTGAAGAAGAGACTCGTCGTCGTCGTCATCCTCCTGGCCCTGGCCGCCGGCGCCTGGGCCCTCTACCGCTGGCTCCGGCCCGACGAGAGCTCCGGCCCGCTCGAGGTCTCGGGCACGGTCGAGGCGACCGACGCCCAGGTGGGCTTCGAGAGCGCGGGGCGGATCACCTCGATCGGCCCGCACGAGGGCGACGAGGTCGCCGCCGGCGCCGAGCTGGCGCGCCTCGACGCCGCCGAGCTCGAGGCCCGCCGCACCCAGGCGGCGGCCCAGGTGGCGGCCGCCGAGGCCCAGCTCCGGGAGCTCCGGGCGGGCACCCGCAGCGAGGAGGTCGCCCGCGCCCGGGCCGCGGTCGCCGCCGCCCGCGAGCAGCTCGAGGAGCAACGCCGCGAGCACGAGCGGACGTCGACCCTCTACCAGGGTGGTGCGGTCGCCAAGGAGGCCTTCGACCGCTCGGCGACCGCCGTCGAGGTGGCGAAGAGCCGCCTGGACCAGGAGGCCGAGCACCTGAAGCTGCTCGAGGCCGGGCCCACGCGGGAGACGATCGAGACCCAGGAGGCGCGCCTCGAGGAGGCGCGGGCGAACCTCTCCGGCCTCGAGGCGCGGCTCGACACCCTGACCCTCGAGGCCCCCTTCACCGGCCGGGTCACGGTCCGCCACCGGGAGCCCGGCGAGGTCGTCTCGCCCGGCCAGCCGGTGTTCACCCTCCAGGATCTCGACGACCGGTGGGTGCGGGTCTACATCCCCGAGGACCAGCTGGGCGCCGTCCACGTCGGCTCGCGCGCCACCATCGCCTCGGACACCTTCCCGGACCGGAGCTACCAGGGGCGGGTCTTCTACGTCGCCTCCGAGGCCGAGTTCACGCCCAAGAACGTCCAGACCCAGAAGGAGCGCGTGCGCCTGGTCTACGCGATCAAGGTGCGGGTGACCGGCGACCCCGGCCACGAGCTCAAGCCGGGCATGCCGGTCGACGTGGCGATCCCGCTCGAAGACACCCAGGCCGACTCTTCACGGACCGACGAGGCGCAGGAGGGCCCGCGATGATTCCGGACACCCGCCCCGCTCCGGCCCCACCCGCTCCGGGCGGGGGCGTCCCCTTCCCCCCGGGGGTGGGAAGGGGATCGAGGGGATGCGGGGGGGATGCGCTCGATCGTCCCCTTCCCCCCCGGGGGTGGGAAGGGGATCGAGGGGATGCGGGGGGGATCCGTTGATCCGACTCGACGCCCTGACCCGGCGCTTCGGCGACCTGACCGCGGTCGACGGCCTGTCCTTCGAGGTCGAGAAAGGCGAGCTGTTCGGCCTCGTCGGCCCCGACGGCGCGGGCAAGACCACCACCCTGCGCATGCTCGCCGGGGTGCTGCGCCCGAGCGCAGGGGACGCCACGGTGGACGGCGTCTCGGTCGCCCGCGAGCCGGAGCGGGTCAAGGACCGGATCGCCTACATGTCCCAGCGCTTCGGGCTCTATGGCGACCTGACCGTGCTCGAGAACCTCCACTTCTACGCCGATCTCTACCGCGTACCGCGCAAGGAGCGCCGGGAGCGCCTCGAGCGGCTCTTCGAGTTCTCGGGCCTGCACCCCTTCCGGCAGCGGCTGGCGGGCCAGCTCTCCGGCGGCATGAAGCAGAAGCTCGGCCTCTCGTGCGCCCTCGTCCACCAGCCCGAGGTGCTGCTGCTCGACGAGCCGACCTTCGGCGTCGACCCGGTGTCGCGCCGGGAGCTCTGGCTGATCGTCCACGAGATGGTCGCCCAGGGGGTGACCGCGGTCGTCTCCACCGCCTACCTCGACGAGGCGGAGCGCTTCGATCGGCTGGCGCTCCTCCATCGCGGGAGCCTGCTGGCCCTCGACACGCCCGAAGCGCTCCAGGGCTCCTACGGCGGCGAGGTCCTGGAGGTGGCGGTCGCCGATCCGCTGGGCGCGCGGCGGGCGGCGCGGGAGCTTTCGGGCGTCCGCCGCGCGACGGTGTTCGGCGACCGGCTCCACCTGACCGTCGACTCGGCCGAGGCCGAGAGCGGTCCGGTCGAGCGCGCCCTCGCCGACGCCGGCAGCGAGCCGTCGGACCTCAAGGCCGTCGCCCCCTCGCTCGAAGACGTCTTCATCGAGCGGGTCGAGGGCGCCGGAGAGGGGGCCGCCCGGTGAGCGAGGTCACCGTCTCGGCGAGCGACCTGACCCGTACCTTCGGGGACTTCGTCGCCGTCGACCAGGTCTCGTTCGAGGTCTCCTCCGGTGAGGTCTTCGGCTTCCTGGGGCCCAACGGCGCCGGCAAGACGACTACCATCAAGATGCTCACCGGCCTGCTGGTGCCGACCTCGGGGAGCGCCACCGTCGCCGGCTTCGACGTCGCCACCGAGGCCGAGGACCTGCGCCACCGGATCGGCTACATGTCGCAGGCCTTCTCCCTCTACGGCGACCTGACGGTGGCCGAGAACGTCACCTTCTTCGCCGGCCTCTACGGGGTGCGCGGCCGGCGGCGCGAGGAGCGGCGCGACGCGGTGGTCGCCATGGCCGATCTCGAGGACGCCCGCGACCGCCTGGTCGCCGAGCTGCCCCTCGGCTTCAAGCAGCGCCTGGCGCTCGGCTGCGCCCTGATCCACGAGCCGCCGATCCTGTTCCTCGACGAGCCGACCTCCGGGGTCGATCCGCTCACCCGGCGGAGCTTCTGGGAGGTGATCTACGAGCTCGCCGAGGGCGGCACGACGGTGTTCGTGACCACCCACTACATGGAGGAAGCCGAGCGCTGCCACCGGCTGGCGCTCATGAACCGGGGCCGCATCGTCGCGATGGACTCCCCGCGCCGCATCCGGGCCGCCATGGACCGACCCCTGCTCGAGGTCGAGGTCTCGGACGCCCCGCGCGCCGCCGAGGCCCTCGCCGGCGCGCCCGGAGTGCTCTCGGCCGGCCTCTTCGGCCGCAGCCTCCACGTCACCGCCGAGGACGCCGGCCAGGCCCGGCGCTCGATCTCCGAGACGCTCGAGGCCGCGGGCATCGAGGTGCGCTCGATCGACGAGATCCCGCCCTCGCTCGAGGACGCCTTCATCGAGCTGATCCGGGAGGCCGGGGGCGCCCCGGAGGGCTAGGAGCCAGAGATCCACATGTCAACGAACGCGAGACCGGGAGGGGGCGTCCCCTTCCCCCCCGTGGGGTGGGAAGGGGATCGAGGGGTTGCGAGGGGCATCCGATGAGCCTCACCCGCCTACTCGCCGTCGCCAGGAAGGAAATCCTGCAGCTGCGCCGCGACCCGCGGAGCCTCACCCTCGCCTTCGTCCTGCCGCTCCTGCTCCTGGTCATCTTCGGCTACGCCATCACCTGGGACATCCGCGACATCCGGACCGCGGTCCTCGATCACGACCGCTCCCAGACGAGCCGGGAGCTGCTCGACGCCTTCGGCGCCTCGGGCTACTTCTCGATCGACCGCCACCTCGGCTCGGAGGCCGAGATCCGGCCGCTCCTCGAGCGCGGCGACGTCCGCGATGGTGCTGGTCGTGCCGCCCGACTTCTCGGCCAAGCTGGGCGCCGGCGGCGCCCCCGCAGCGCTCCAGGCGATCGTCGACGGCAGCGACGCCAACACCGCCACCATCGCGGTCGCCTACACCGAGGGGGTGGTCGCGAGCTTCGCCCAGCGCTTCGCTCCCGGCGCCGGGCCCGGCGGAGCCCCGATCACCGTCCAGTCGCGGGTCTGGTACAACGAGGAGCTCGAGAGCCGGAACATGATCGTGCCCGGCCTGGTGGCGGTGATCATGATGATCATCGCCGCCATGCTCACCTCGCTGACCATCGCGCGGGAGTGGGAGCGGGGCACCATGGAACAGCTCGCCGCGACGCCGGTCTCCCGGCTCGAGGTGGTCCTCGGCAAGCTCCTGCCCTACCTCGCCATCGGCCTCGCCGACGTGGTCGCGAGCTCGGTGCTGGGCGTGGTCCTGTTCGACGTGCCGTTCCGCGGCAGCCCGGCGCTCCTGATGGTCATGTCGTCCTTCTTCCTCCTGGGATCGCTCGGCCTCGGCATGTTCGTCTCGGCGCGGGCCAAGTCCCAGCTGCTCGCGACGCAGGTCGCCATGCTCGTCACCTTCCTGCCCGCGTTCCTTCTCTCCGGGTTCATGTTCGCCATCTCGGCGATGCCCGTCGTTCTGCGCGCGGTCACCTATCTCGTGCCGGCGCGCTACTTCCTGGTCGTGACCCGCGGCATCTTCTTGAAGGGCGTCGGCGTCGAGGTGCTCCGGGTCCAGGGCCTCCTGATGGTCGCCTACGCCGTCGTCGGGCTCGGCCTGGCGGCCGTCTCGTTCAAGAAGGAGCTCGAGTGAGCGAGCGGCTGGAGAAGCTCCGCGACAAGGGAGCCAGGATCCGCGAGGTGGTGCGCAAGGAGCTCCACCAGCTCAAGCGCGACCCGCGGCTGCGCCGCATCCTGTTCGTCGCGCCGGTGATCCAGCTGGTCGCCTTCGGCTACGCGGTCTCGACCGACGTGCGCGACACCACCACCTACCTGGTCGACCAGGACCGCACGCAGCTCACCCGCGAGCTGGCCGACGCCTTCGTCGCCTCCGGGTACTTCCGGATCGTCGAGCGCTCCCAGGACCCGGCCGACCTGGTGCGCGCCCTCGACCACGGGGAGGTCACGGTCGGCCTGGTGATCCCGCCCGGGTTCACCCGCGACGCCGAGGCCGGCGGCAGGGCGCGCCCGGCCGAGGTACAGCTCCTGGTCGACGGCACGAACTCGAACATCGCCACCGTCGCCCTGGGCTACGGCGAGGGGATCCTGCGCTCGTTCGGCGCCTCGGCCGTCGAGCGGTCCGCGGGCGGCGCGCCGCCCACGCCCGGCCCGCCGCTCCGGCTCTCCGAGCGCGCCTGGTACAACCCGTCGCTCGAGAGCCGGAACTACAACGTGCCGGCGGTGGTGGGCACGGTGATGATGCTCATCTCGCTGCTGCTGACCGCGCTCGCCATCGTCCGCGAGCGCGAGATCGGGACCCTCGAGCAGCTCATGGTCTCGCCGCTTTCGCCCGGCGAGCTGATCGTCGGCAAGACGATTCCCTTCGCGATGATCGCGTTCTTCGACCTGGGGGTGGTGACGACGCTCGCCATCCTCTGGTTCCACGTGCCCTTCCGCGGCAGCTTGCCGGTCCTGCTCCTGGCGAGCTTCCTGTTCGTCCTCTCGGCGCTCGGAGCGGGCCTGCTGATCTCCACCGTCTCGACGACCCAGCAGGAAGCGTTCATGGGCGCGTTCTTGACGATCATGCCGACGATCCTCCTCTCCGGCTTCATGTTCCCGGTGGAGTCGATGCCCGCGATCTTTCGCTGGCTGACGCTGGTGAATCCGTTGCGGCACTACCTCGAGATCGTCCGCGGGGTGTTTCTGAAGGGGGCGGGGATCGGGACGCTCTGGCCGCAGATGCTGGCGCTCCTGGTGCTCGGGGCGGGGTTGCTGACGCTGGCGGCGGGGCGGTTTCACAAGCGGGTCGGATGACGGGCCGGGGGTCCCGCCCTTGCGAACGGCGCGACTTGCTCGGAAGGTGGGGCGCAGGAGTCGCGCCTCGGCACGGTCCGCGCGTCGGCGGGCCCGGACTCCGGCGGGTCATCGAGCGCGCGGCCCGTGACGTCGCCGGTCGGGACCCCCGGCCCTCCGGGGTCGGACTCCTCGGCGGGGGCTGTTGGAGCGATGGCACCCCCGGCCCTCCGGGGTCGGACTCCGGGACACGGCCGAGGCAGAGCTCGGCCGCTTCAACCGTCCGAAGAGCCCGGCGAAGGCAATCCCGGATGAAGCGGCCGAGCTCTGTCTCGGCCGGGCGAACCCCCGGGCATGCACCGATCGGCACACCGAAGGCGATGACGGTCCCAGACGCATGCCGGCTCCCGGGCCGAGCTCTGTCCTCCGCCCTGAGCGAGCGAAGCGAGTCGAACGGCTCGGCCGGGCGATCGCCGTGTCCGGCTTCGCACCTCCCGGGCTGCTAACATCGTCCTCGACCATTCGATGAAAGGCCGCCGGGGCTTGGCCCCTTGGGCGGGCTCGCGATGGAGTGCTTCTACGCCTTCCTGACCCTCGGATCCCTCGTCCTCGTCCTGGGTCCCTGGGTGGCCGCGGCCTGGCTGCTGCGGCGAGCCCGGCGGACCGATGCCCGCCTGGCCGAGATCGCGCTCGACCTGGCGCGCCTCGAGAGGCGCAGCGCGCCGGAGCCGGCCGCCGCTCCTGCCGCTCCGCTCGCCGCGCCCGCCCCGGTCGAAGCGCCGCCGCGGGTCGAACCGGCGCCCACCCCGCCGCCGCCCCTCCGACCCCCGCGCCGCCTGCCGCGCGGCCCGCCGCCCTCTCGGTCGAGCGCCCGGCGCCGGCACCGCAGGAACCGGTCCCCCCGCCCCCTGCCGGCTCCCTCTCCGGCGCGCCCACGAAGCCGCCGCCGCCCCGCCCCGCGATCGAGTGGGAGCGGTGGCTCGGCGTCCGCGGCGCCGCGGTCCTGGCCGGCATCCTCTTCGCCCTGGCCGGCCTCTACTTCGTCCGCTTCGCGGTCGAGGCCGGCTGGCTCGCGCCGCCGGTGCGGGTGGCGCTCGCCCTCCTCGCCGGCCTGGCCGCCCTGATCGTCTCGGAGACCCTCCGCCGCCGCGGCTACGAGCCGACCGCCAACGGCCTGGCCGGGGGCGGCGTGGTAGTGCTCTACGGCGCGGTGTGGGCGGCGCGCGGGCTCTACGCGCTGATTCCGGCGGCCCTCGCCTTCGGCCTGATGGTGCTGGTGACCCTGGTGGCCGGGCTCCTCGCCTGGCGTCACCGCACGCTGGTGGTGGCGCTGCTCGGCCTGGTGGGCGGCTTCGCGACGCCGCTCCTGGTGGGCAGCCAGGCCGACAACCCGATCGGCCTCTTCGGCTACCTGTTGCTGCTCAACGGCGGCCTCCTGACGCTCGCCCGCCGCCGCCGCTGGCCGCTCTTGGCGCCCCTCGGGCTCCTCTTCACGGTCGGCTTCGAGGCGCTGTGGATCGTCGGCCGCATGTCCGCGGGCGACCTGCCGATCGCCCTCGGCATCTTGGGGGTCTTCGCCGCGCTCTTCGCCGTCGCCGGGACTTTCGCAGCCGGCGGGCCGGCCGCGACCGAGGGGACGGCCACCATGACGGCCGCCTGGACGCGGGGCGCCGGCCTCCTGGTTCCCTTCGCCTTCGCCCTCTACCTCGCCAAGCGCGCCGATCTCGGGGAGCACCTCTGGGCGGTGGCGGGGCTGATGCTGGTGCTCTCGATCGCCGCCCAGGCGCTCGACCGGAGCCGCCGCTTGCGCCCGGAGGACCTCCCGGTGGCGCTCGGCACCGCCGCCTCGGCGGCCTGCCTGGCGGTGGTCGCGGTCTGGACGGTCCGTACCGGTGGGCCCTTCGACCTGGGAAGGGGCTTCCCCTGGGAGACGGTGACGATCGCCCTCGTCCTGTCGGCCGCCTTCCACGCCTTCGCCGAGCTCGACCTCCGGCGCCGGAGCGACGGGCCCGCCTCTCCCGCCGCCCTGGTCGCCGCCGGCGGCTTCCTGGTCCTGCTCGTCGCCCGTCCTCTGCTCGCGGCCGGGACCGACTCCCTCGCTCCCTGGCTGGTCGGCTGGCTGGTGCTCGGCGGCCTGCTCCTGCGCCAGGGAGCCGCGCCGGAGGTCGAGCGCCGTCCGGTGGCCGCCGCGGCCGGCGTGGGCCTCGCCTTCGGGCTCGCCCACCTGATCCACGGGGAAGCGGCCTGGTTCTGGGCGCCGCCGCTCTACTTCGGGCTGCTGGTGGCGGTCGCCCTCGGCCTCCAGGCGCTGGCCCTGCTCGTCGCGCGCTCCGCGGACCGGCCCGGCGGCTACCGGTGGGCCGAGCCGGCCGCGGCGGCCCTGCCGCTCGTCGCTCTCGCCGTCCTCGCGGCCGAGGCGCGCTTCGAGACGCCGCTCGCTCCCTGGCTCTTCCTCGGGCTCGTCCTGACGCTCGCCCTGCTGGCGGTCCTGGTCGCCACCCGGACCGCCTCGGGCGGTCTCTACGCGGCCGCCGTCGCGCTCCTCGCCGCGGCCCACTGGTCCTGGAGCCACCCCGTGGGGCTGGCCGGCGCGCACGCGGCGGGCTGGAGCGAGGCGACGGCCGGCGCCGGGTTGGTCGGGCTGGGCGTGGCCGTGGTCCTGTTCACCCTCTGGCCTTTCGTCGTCCGAAGCCGCCTCGCCGACGAGCCGGCGGCCTGGATCGCCGCCGCCCTCGCCGGGCCGGCCTGGTTCCCGGCGCTCCGGCGACTCTGGCTCCTGCGCTTCGGACCGGGCGCGATCGGGCTCCTGCCGGTGCTCCTCGGAGCCCTGGCACTGGTCGCGTGCTGGCGGGTCGTCGCGACCTGGGAAGGCCCCGACCCGCGGCGGCGGCGCTGGCTCGCGTGGTTCGGCGCCGTGGCCCTGGGCTTCGCCGCGCTCGCCATCCCTCTGCAGCTCGACCGGGAGTGGATCACCCTCGGCTGGGCGCTCGAGGGGGTGGCGGTCGTCGCGCTGTGGCGGCGGCTGGACCATCCGGGCCTCAAGGCGTTCGGGCTGGCCCTGCTGGCGGCGGTCACCGTGCGGCTGGTCGCCAACCCCGCGGTCGCCGGCTACCACGCGCACGCCGGCTGGCCGGTCCTCAACTGGCTGCTCTACACCTACCTGGTGCCGGCGGCCTGCCTGGTGGGCGCCTCGGCGCTCCTCTCCGCGCTGGAGGTGGCGCGCGCCAGGCCCGTCGAGCGGGGCCTCTACTCCCGGGGCCGGTCCTGGGGAGCGATCCTGTGCGGCGCCGCGGCGATCGCCGTGGTCTTCGTCTGGATCGACCTGACGGTCTTCGACCTCTTCGCGCCGGATCGCCACCTGCCGCTCGCCGGCTCGGGCCGGATGGCCCGCGACCTCACCCTGTCGCTCGCCTGGGCGCTCTATGCCCTGGTGCTCCTGGCGCTCGGCATCGGCAGGAGCCGCCGCGGGCTGCGGGCGGTCGGCCTCGGCCTCCTGGCGGTGGCGGTGGTGAAGCTCTTCCTCTTCGACCTCGCGGGGCTCGAGGACCTCTACCGGGTGGCCTCGCTGGTCGGCCTGGCGGTCTCCCTGGTGCTGGTCTCGCTCGCCTACCAGCGCTTCGTGTTCCGCAAGTCGCCGCCCGCGGGAGACGCTTGAGCGGCCGGCGCGCTCTCGGGGTCGCGGCTCTCCTGCTGGTCGCGGCGGCCGCCGTGGCGCAGCGCGAGGCGCCCGCGGCCGGCGGGTCGGCCGCGGGCGGGGCGCCGGCCGTGGCGAGCCTCTTCCCGCACCGCGCGCCGCTCGCGGCACCGGCCGGTCGCCTGGTGCGCCTCGCCCTGCCGCCCGCCGTCCTCGCCGCCTGCCGCCGCGACCTCTCGGACCTGCGGATCGTGGACGCGGGAGGGGCCGAGGTGCCGTTCCTGCTCCACCGGGGCCCGGGGGCCGCCGAGCGGCTCGAGGTCATCGCCTCCGCCCGTCCGCGGCTCCTCGACGCGAGGCGGCGCGCCCGGGCGCGCAAAGGCCTGCCCCCGGTGCGGTGGGAGAGCTACGAGCTCTCGGCGCCCACGGCTCCCCCCGAGGCCCAGCGCTGGGACCTGGTCCTGGTCACCGGCCGGAGCCGCTTCGTCCGCGCGCTCCGGGTCGAGGCCGGCGGCAAGACCGTCGCCGAGGGCTCGGTCTTCCGGCTGGCCGGGCCGGGCCGGGAGAACCTGCGCCTGGCCCTTCCGGCGCTCTCCGGGGACCGCCTGCGGGTGGTCCTCGAAGGCGAGGACGGCGAGCTCCTGGAGCCCTCGTTCCGCTACGAGCGGGTGCGCGTGATCGCGGGGGAGGAGGGGGCCAGGGTGCCGCTCGCGGTCGTCGAGCGGCACGGCGCCGAGGGACGGACGACGGTCGAGCTCGAGCGGCCCGGAAGCCTGGTTCCGGACCGGCTGGTGCTCGCCACCGACACGCCGGCGTTCGACCGCCGGGTCGAGGTGTGGGACGAGGGGCCGGGAGCGGCGCGGGAGCCGCTCGCCGAAGGCTCGATCTACCGCCTGCCGGGCCCGCCGCGGGTCGAGGGCCTGGAAGTCCCGCTCCGGCCGGCGCGCGGCGACCGCCTGCGGGTGGTGATCGACGACGGAGACAGCCCTCCGCTCGCGACGCTCGAGGTGCGCGCCGCGGTGCCCCGGCCGACCCTGCTCTTCGCCCTCCCCGCCGGGGCCGGGCCGGCCCCGTCCCGCGCCGAAGGCGACACGACGGCCACCCTCCTCTTCGGCGGTGGCCGCGCCCTGCGGCCGAGCTACGACCTCGAGGCGCTGCGCGCGGAGCCCGGCCGGCCGGTCACCGGCGACCGCGCCGAGATCCTCGAGCGCTTGGCGGACCCGGCCGCGCTGCCCGAAGCCCGGCTCGGCGAAGCCTCGGACAACCCGACCTACGACCCGGCCCCGGCCCTGGCCTTCGCCATGCACCCGGGCGCCCCGGTGGAGGCCGGGCTCTACCGCTGGCGGCGCCACCTCGAGGCCGAGCCCTCTCCGGAAGGGCTGGTGCGCCTGCGCCTCGACCTCGACGATCTGGCGCGGGCCCGCCGCGACCTGGCGGATCTCCGGATCTCGGACGAGACGTCCCATCAGTGGGCCTACCTGGTCGAGGAGGCCGCCGCCCGCGAAGCTCGCGACCTCGAGGTGGGCGCCGTCGAGACCCGGGACGGCCGCTCGCGCTATCCGCTCACTCCGAGCGCCGCGCCGGTGACGCTCGACGGAGTGAGCCTGGAGGTCGGAGCGCCGTTCTTCGACCGCGCGTACACGCTCGAGGGCCTGCGCGACGGCGAGCCCATCCCGCTCGCGAGCGGCCGCCTGGTCCGCCGCGCCGGCGACCCGAGGCCGCTCGCCGTCGCCTTCCCGCCGGCGCGGGTCGAGGGCCTTGACCCTCGTCGTCGAGGACGGCAGCGACGCGCCGCTCGCGCTCTCCTCGGCGACCGGCCGCTTCCCGGTGCCGGAGCTCTTCTTCGCGGCGCCGGCGGGCGGCTACGAGCTGCTCCTGGGCTACCCCGACGCCGAGAGGCCGCGCTACGAGCTCGCCCGCGTGCGCGACGTCGTTTTGGCCGCGGCCGCCGGCGGCGCCGAAAGCGGGGCGCTCGAGCCCAACCCGGCGTTTCGGCGCGGCCGGCGCTGGCTGACCGGCCGCGGCCCGCAAGGAGCGCTCCTCTGGGTCGTCCTGGCGGGCGCGGTGCTGGGCCTCGCCGCCCTGACCCTGCGCCTGGCGCGACGACCGCTGTAGGACGGCCACCGACACGACGTTCGCCGGTCGTCGGATACGGATCCCTCCGGGGTCCGAGTAGCCTCCTTCCACCGGCCGGACAGAGACCTGGTCTCGGGTTCCCTCTCCGGGGACCGGTCGGTCGCCCACGATGGTCGAGACTTTGCGAACGCCGGCATGAGGCCGGCATGCAGACGAGACTCCACGGGAGTCGCACGATCGCCGGGCTCCGGAGCCCAGGCCGGATCGCCCCTCCATGATCGCCGCCCGCCGCGGCCTCCCTTCTCCAATGGACGCCGAGCAAGCGACCCTCCACATCCTCCTGGTGGCGAACGATCCGGTCGACGCCCGGCTGATCCGCGAGCTCCTGGTGGACTCCCGCGTCCGCTTCGATCTCGAGCAGGTCGGTGCCGTCGAGGCCGCCCTCGAACGACTGGCCGACGCCGGGATCGACGTCGTCCTCCTCGACCTCGCCCTGCCGGACAGCCACGGCCTGGAGACGCTCGACCGAGTGCTCGAGAAGGCGCCGGCCGTACCGGTGCTGGTCCTCTCCGGCCTCCCGGACGACGGCCTCGCCGAGCAGGCGGTGCGGGCCGGCGCGCAGGACTACCTGGTCAAGGGGCAGGTCGACCGCCCGCTGCTGGTGCGCGCGGTCCGCTACGCGATCGAGCGCAAGCGCTTCGAAGGCGTGGTCGAGGCCGGCCGGCATCGCCTCCAGGCGCTGTTCGACAACTCGCTCGACGCGATCCTCCTGGCCGACGACGAAGGCCGTTGCGTGGACGCCAACCGGGCTGCCGAGGTGCTCACCGGCTACACCAAGGAGGAGCTCTGCCGCCTCACCCTGTCCGACCTCATCGCCGAGCCCCGCTCCGAGGCCTCCTCCGATCTCTGGAACCTCTTCATCACCCAGGGCGAGCTACGCGGCGAGTACGCCATTCGGCGCCGGGACGGCACGGAGGTCGAGGTCGAGCTCCGCGCCGTGGCCGACATCCAGCCCGGCCTCCACCTGTCGTTCCTGAGCGACGTCAGCGAGCGCCGGCGGGCCGAGGAGCGTCTGCGCGAGAGCGAGGAGCGCTACCGGCGCTTCTTCCAGGAGGATCTGACCGGCGACTGCATCGTCACCCCGGACGGGCGGATCCTCGAGTGCAACCCGGCCTTCGCCCGCATCTTCGGCTACGACTCGGTCGAGGAGGTGATGGCGGTCGACTCCATGAGCCTCTTCCCCGATCCCGAGGTCCGCGGCGGCTTCCTCTCCAAGCTCCGCCGGCTGGGCAAGATCGACCGCTACGAGGTCGAAGGGCGGCGCAAGGGCGGCGAGCCGGTCTACGTGATCGCCAACATCATCGGGACCTTCGACGACGGCGGCGAGCTGGTCGACTTCCGTGCCTACCTGTTCGACGACACCGACCGGCACCTGGCGGAGGACCAGCTGCGCCAGGCCCAGAAGATGGAGGCCGTCGGCCAGCTCGCCGGCGGCATCGCCCACGACTTCAACAACCTGGTGACCGCGATCACCGGCTACAGCGACCTGCTGCTGATGCGCCTGGGCCCCGACGCGCCCGAGCGCCACGACCTCCTGGAGATCAAGCACGCCGGGGAGCGGGCCGCGGCGCTGACCCGCCAGCTCCTCGCCTTCAGCCGCAGCCAGGTCCTGCGCCCCGAGGTGCTCGACCTGAACGAGGTGGTGGCGGGCACCGAGTCGATGCTCGCCCGGGTGATCGGCGAGGACGTCCGCCTGGTCACCCGTCTCGACCCCGAGCTCGGACCGGTGCGGGCCGACCGAGGGCAGATCGAGCAGGTGCTCATGAACCTGGCGGTCAACGCCCGCGACGCGATGCCGCGGGGCGGCCGGCTGGTCCTCGAGACCTCCCCCTTCCGGGTCGATTCCCCCATGGTCAGGCCGGGTGTCACCGTCGTCCCCGGAGAGTACGCCCTGCTGACGGTCACCGACAGCGGCGAGGGCATGCCCGAAGCGACCCTGGAGCACATCTTCGAGCCGTTCTTCACCACCAAGGGGCCGGGCAAGGGGACCGGCCTGGGGCTGTCGACGGTCTACGGCATCGTCAAGCAGAGCGGCGGCTACATCTGGGCCTACAGCGAGCCGGGCGAAGGCACCGCCTTCAAGGTCTACCTGCCGCGGGTGGCGCCGGAGACGGTGCGGCCGCGCGAAGAGCCGGAGAGAGCGCCCGCCGGTCCGGGTCAGGGCCGCATCCTGGTGGTCGAGGACGAGGACGCGGTGCGCGGCTTGATCGTCCAGATCCTGGAGATCCACGGCTACGACGTGCTGGAAGCGGCCGACGGCCGGGCCGCGCTGGAGGTCTGCTCGGGCAACGAGGACGGGATCGACCTGGTGATCTCCGACATGGTGATGCCCGACATCCGGGGCCCCGAGCTCGAGAAGCTCCTCGCCATCCGCGCACCGCGCGCGAGGCTGCTCTTCATCTCCGGCTACCCGGGCCACGCGATCGTCCAGCGGGGCGAGCTGCCGGCCGGCACCCCCTTCCTGCAGAAGCCCTTCACCCAGCAAGCCCTGCTCGACAAGATCCGCGAGCTGCTCACATAGCGAGCGGACAGGCTGGCGGACGCTTCCGTGACACGACTTCAGTGTCGAAAGATCGCGTTTGCCAGAAGTCCGAAAGCAAGGGCCGCGGCAGCCAGGTAGATGGCGCCTGCAATGAAGTCGCCCCCCACGGTCGCCACAAAGGCACCGAGAACTCCACCGGCTCCCGCCACCAGGGCGCCTCCCACACTCAGGCCGGCGATGCGACGGCCCGTTCCAGTAATCGGCTCGCGGTCGGTCTCTCGCATCAGCTCATGGCCCTCCCGTGCCGGCGGCGCCTCGAGGTCGACAGCCCCCAACCATGGACTGGTCGGCCCCTGAAGCACCCGATTCTCGCTTCACCAAGCGTGGTAGGAACCGCCGTCGGCAGCAGAGAGCTCAGACGCAGAAAGGCTCCTCGATGCCGCAGCAGCATTGTGGCAGAACCGGCTCGCTCGCGAGAAGTTTCATGTCGTCTCCGGTCTCGATGACCAAGAAGGCGATGACACGGTGGTGCTTCTCGGTCTGAAACCCCACCTGGAGGCGGTCCTGGAGCTCGTCCAGTACTCCACGAGAATCTGGAAGGCTCGACTGTAGAAGCTTCAGATCCATCAGGCCACCGCTCTTTGCGAAGTCCGCGCGGACGACGACCTCGCCGGCCGGCAACTTGGAAGCCCGCTTCGCAGCGAGAAGTCGAATCGTCGGCGCTGGGATGTAGCGGGAGTTCCTCGGATGGACCGGCGCTTCGACCACGAGAAGAGTTTCAGGCGACGAGAACGCTCGGCCCGACCTTACGGTTTCGAGGGCGTCGGCCGCGAAGGTGGGAGAGGAGGACCCGAGGAGATCAACGATCGGCGCTCCACCCGGTGCAGGCAAGTAGGCAACGACCGCCCAGTCATCGAGTAGAAACCTTACATGGTCCTGGTCGTCCTTGCGGCGAAGGACGTACGAGCCCTTAGAGCGGCTGACGGTGACTCCGCTCTCGATCGAGGTCACAGTCATGGTGGTGGAGGTCGCCGAGCAGCCGCCGACTCCCCCGCCGCCACCACCGTCGCCGGGGTTGGCAGGACAGACCGGGCAGTCGAAGGTCGCAGAGCGCTGATAGCTCCAGTCGACGCTATCTCCACCGAACGTAGCCTCCCCGGCGACGACCTTGACGGTTACAGAGAAATTGCATTGACAGAACAAGCAAGCCCGCTGAGCGCACTTGAAGGCGGCCGTGCAGGTGGGGAGCGCGTTGACAAAAAGGCTGGATTCTCCGTCTTCGGCGTAGACCATTTTGTGACAGGCGCCGCTTGGTATGCCGCTGTCCTCGCAACGGGCGGACCGAACCGTGGCCGAGCAGGTTTCGCGACAGTCTGGAGAGCAACCGCAGGTGTAGCCGAGCTGGGCGGACGCGTTGTGAGAGCCGCTAAGGTGGGAGTTAATTCCCATGCCTGCTACAGTGAGTCCCCCCGATGTCGCGCCAGGGGCGCAGGCGCCCTTGGTGCCGAGGTCGGCTCTCGGGAGCGGGGCTGGAGCACTCGGCTCTCCCTTTTCTTGGAGACGAGCGCCTGGCGCCGACGAGATCACCTGCCCATCGAGCGGGATCTCTTCTCGCAGTGCTCGCTCTACCCCTTGGGTGATGTTGTCGATCAGCAAGAGGTCCAAGTGCTTCCAGGTTGGTGGGTTCTCCTTTGAGAACCAGTAGACGAGCGCCAAATAGGTGCGGCTCTCCCCTCCCAGGGTCGCGGTTACGCGGTAGCTCGTGACTGCCCGAGTTACTTTGAACCGCACGTCCTCCTCATCGCCCAGCCGGTGAATCACCTCGCCGAGGGTGACGACGGCGGCCTCGCCGGCCTCCGGGCTGACACGCCAGAAGGACTCATGATCGCGCCAAGTGGCCTCGTACCTCACGATCTTCTTGATGGAACCGTCCGGCTCGACCACGCTGCGCTTCTTGTGCGCCACGTCGATCATCCGGCCCTCCGGGAGGGTCTCAAGGTCCGTCAACAAGAGACTGTCGAGCTCACCGGGGTAATAGGTGTGGAAGTCGTACAGCCTGAAGCTGAGGCCGGTGCCGGAGGCCTGAGAGTACCGCGAGAGCGTTTCGTACGCGGACTTGATGACCTGGCGAAAGAGGGCCTCGGGGCTGTCTCCAACCGGCCGGCCACGGAGCACCGAGAGAGCGGAGGTGATCTCCCCTTCGGCTGCCCGAAGCGGACCCTGGACCACCAGCATGTCCGCCAGGACAAGCCCGATGACGAGCCAAGTCCTGTACCGCGCCTTGCCTCCTCGTAGCCGTACCAGCGTCTTCGCCTCTTTCGCTTCGAACATCGCGCCTCTTCTCTCCCGCATCGTGGGGGCGATACCGAATCGCCTGCATGGCGATCCAGCAACCTGAGGGGCGCCCTTCGGCCTCCGGAAGCTGCGGAAAACGCGCCGACGAGCTTCACGTAAACAGAATAAACGACATCATCTTAATCTAGAATAACAGGAGTTGCCATAAGTAGCAAGCGACGTGTGCGGGGGTGCCGACGGGGAGGCGCTGGGGTCTGCTCCGGCAAGGAGAACGAGATCGACCTGGTGGTCTCCGACATGGTGATGCCCGACATTCCGGGGGCCCCGAGCTCGAGAGGCTTCTCGCCGCCCCCGCATCGGTGCCGGCCGCGAAGTTGGCCCGGCCGACGGGGAGGTCGGCCACTTCATGTGTGATCGCCCCTCCGAACGTGTCGAGGGGGTTGCCGGCGGGGATCACAACAACGTGCCGCCCAGGATCACCTTGGCGGCGGTGAAGTAGATCACCAGGCCCGAGACGTCGACCAGCGTCGCCACGAACGGCGCCGAGGCGACGGCCGGGTCGAGACCCATCCGGCGGATCACCATCGGCAGCATCGAGCCGGTGAGCGTGCCCCAGAGCACCACGCCCAACAGGCTGAACCCGACCGTGAGCGCGACCTCGAAGTAGTGCGGCCCGTAGGTGTGGAACACCTTCTCCCACACCACGATCCGGGCGAGGCCGATGACCGCGAGGATCGCTCCCAGCGACAGGCCGGCGGCGACCTCGCGCCGCACCACCCGCCACCAGTCGCGCATCCGGGCCTCGCCCAGGGCCATGGCGCGGATCACCAGCGTGGCCGCCTGCGAGCCCGAGTTGCCCCCGCTCGAGATGATCAGCGGGACGAAGAGCGCGAGGACCACCGCGCGGGAGATCTCGGTCTGGAAGTAGCCCATGGCACTCGCGGTGAGCATCTCGCCCACGAAGAGCACCGAGAGCCAGCCGGCCCGCTTCTTGACCATGGTGAGAAAGCCGGTCTGGAGGTAGGGCAGGTCGAGGGCCTCCATGCCGCCCAGCTTCTGGATGTCCTCGGTCGCCTCCTCCTGGACCACGTCGACGATGTCGTCGACGGTCACGATGCCCCGGACCCGGCCCTCGGGGTCGACCACCGGCACCGCCATCAAGTCGTGCTGGGCGATCACCCGGGCCACCGCCTCCTGGTCCATGTCCTCGGGCACCGTGACCACGTCGTCGCTCATGATCTCGCGCACCGGCTGCGCGCCCGGAGCGGCGAAGAGCTCCCGGAACGAGACCACGCCCAGGAGGCGCTGGTCGGAGTCGAGCACGTAGACGTAGTAGATCGTCTCCAGCTTCTCCCGGGCCTGGCGGCGCAGGTAGCTGATCGCCTCGTCGACCGTCATGTCGGGCCGCAGGCGGGCGAAGCGGGGGCTCATCAGGCCGCCGGCGTCGTCCTCGGCGTAGGCGAGCAGCGCGATCACCTCGGCCCGCGTCGGCTCGTCGAGCAGGCGCAGGAGCTCGGCCCGGCGCTCGGCGGGGAGCTCCTGGACGACGTCGGCCGCGTCGTCCGGGGCGAGCAGGCGCATCCAGAGGCGGCGCTCGGCGGCCGGCACCCCCACGAGGACGATGGCCTGGCCGCGGGGCGAAAGGGCGAGGAAGAAGTCCTCGGCATCGCCCCGGTCGAGCTCGAGGAACCCCTCGACCCGCTCCTCGGCCGAGAGCACCGGCCATTGCTCCTCCAGCGCCTCGGCTCCGCTCCGCTCGCCCCGCTCCGCCTGGTCGCTCTCCATCACGCCCTCCTTTCCCCCGGGCAGAGAGTATCCCCGCTCCGACCCGCGGGCCAAAGACCGCCCCTCGGGGTGGTGACGGCCGGGTATTTCTTGACCAATATGGTCACGACATGGCACTCCTCCCGACCGGCATCGACGACCTGCGGTTCGACCGCCAGCTGGTGAAGAAGTACGACCGGCCCGGCCCGCGGTACACCTCGTATCCGACGGCGCCCCAGTTTCGCGAGGGCTTCGGCTCGGGAGAGTACTCCGAGCTCCTGATCGAGAGCCGGCGCTCCGCGCTCCCGCTGTCGCTCTACGTGCACGTCCCGTTCTGCGAGACGCGCTGTTTCTTTTGCGGCTGCAACGTGATCGTCTCGCGCAGCCGCGAGCGGGCGCGCGCCTACCTGCCCTGGCTCGACCGCGAGATGGCGCTCGCCGCCGAGCTCCTCGACGCGCCGTCGCGGAAAGTGATCCAGATCCACTGGGGCGGCGGCACGCCGACCTTCCTCCCGCCGGCCGAGATCGCCGGCGTGATGGCGTCGATCCGGAGGAGCTTCGGGGTCGTCTCCGACTGCGAGATCGGTGTCGAGGTCGACCCCCGGCGGCTGACCGACGAGCACCTCGACGCGCTCGCGGCCTCCGGGGTCAACCGCCTGAGCATGGGGGTCCAGGACATCGATCCGGCGGTCCAGCAGGCGGTCAACCGGGTCCAGCCGGTCGCCGAGACCTGGCAGGTGCTCGAGGGCGCCCACCGGCGCGGCATGGGGAGCGTCAACATCGACCTGATCTACGGCCTCCCCCACCAGACCCCGCGGAGCTTCGCCGCCACCGTCGACGAGGTCGTGCGCATGTCGCCCGACCGCATCGCGGTCTTCAACTTCGCCTACCTGCCGCAGATGTTCCCCCACCAGGGCGTGATCGACGCGACCGCGCTGCCCGACCCGGAGGCCAAGCTCACGATCCTCGAGGAGACGATCGCCCGGCTCACGGAGGCCGGCTACGTGTTCATCGGCATGGACCACTTCGCCAAGCCGGAGGACCCCCTCGCCCGCGCGCTCGCCGACGGCACGCTGACCCGCAACTTCCAGGGCTACTCGACCTGCGGCCAGACCGACCTGGTCGCCTTCGGGGTGTCGTCGATCAGTCACGTGGCCGGCGGGTTCGCGCAGAACGTCAAGGGGCTCGAGGAGTACGAGCTGGCGCTCGCCGGCGGCCGGTTCCCGGTCTACCGCGGGCTGTTCTCGACTCCGGAGGACCGGCTCCGGCGCGACGTGATCCTCCAGATCATGGGCCGCTTCGAGCTCGACAAGGACGAGATCGAAGCGCGCCACGGCGTCGACTTCGACCGCCACTTCGGCGACGAGCTCGCCCGGCTCGAGCCGCTCGCGGCCGACGGGCTGGTCGCGATCGGCGGGCGCCGGCTGACGGTGACCGGCCTGGGCCGCCTCCTGGTGCGCAACGTCGCGATGGTGTTCGACGAGTACCTGAGCCCGGCGACCTCCGCCCGGTACTCGAGGACCGTGTAACCCCTTGTCCGGAGAGGCGTCTTGACGAGTCGACCGAGTGTCATGCAAGGGCGCCTTCGGGAGGGGGCGTCCCTCTCCCCCCGCGAGGGTGGGAGAGGGATCGAGGGTGAGGGGGGAGAGCCGAAGGATCTCACTGTCTTGCTCGTCGGCAACCCCAACGTCGGCAAGAGCGTCCTCTTCCGCAACCTGACCCAGCGCTACGTCACCGTCTCGAACTTCCCCGGTACCACGGTCGAGATCGCCCGCGCCCGGGCGCGGCTCGGCGACCGCGAGATCCCCGGTGTCGAGGTGGTCGACACCCCCGGGGTCAACGACTTCGCGCCGCGCAGCGAGGACGCCCGGGTCACCCGCGAGATGCTCGACCGCAACCCGCGGGCGACGGTGGTCCAGGTGGCCGACGCCAAGAACCTCCGGCGGGCGCTGCTGCTGACCCTCCAGCTCGCCGAGCTCGGCCGCCCGATGGTCCTGGTGCTCAACATGATGGACGAGCTCGAGAGCCGCGGCGGACGGATCGACGTCGAGCGCCTCGCGGCGCTCCTGGGGGTGCCGGTGGTGCCGGCGGTCGCGCTGCGCAACCGGGGGACCACCGAGCTGGTCGCCGCCCTCGAGCACGCCGCCGAGCCCGCCCGCGGCCTGATCCTCGGGCGCGAGCTCGCCGACGCCGGCAACTACGAGCGCAACCGCGCGCGCCTGGCGCTCGCCCACCAGATCCTCGCCGAGACCTACACCCTCGACCAGCCCGACCACGCCTCCTTCGCCGTCCGCCTCGGCTTCTGGGCCATGCACCCGGTGCGCGGGCTCGGCATCCTCGCCCTGGCGCTCGCCGCCGTCTTCTGGTTCGTCGGGCTGTTCGGCGCCGGCAGCCTGGTCGACCTGTTCGAGACCGGCCTGTTCAAGGAGCGCATCAACCCGCTCGCGATCCGCGCGGCCGACGCCCTGCTGCCCTTCCCCCACCACCACGAGACCGCCGACCTCGTGGCCGACGTGGCGATTCCCCTCACCCCGGTGCGCGGCATCGAGCTGGGCCGTCTGGCGCACACCGCGATCACGCCGGCCTACACCCTGGATCCGGGCGCCCACCTGGGCGCGCTCGGCGCCACCGCCCGCTTCGTCCACGACTTCCTGGTCGGGCCCTACGGCGCGGTGACCATGGCGCTCTCCTACGCCCTGGCGATCGTCCTGCCGATCGTCACGACCTTCTTCCTCCTGTTCAGCGTGCTCGAGGACTCGGGCTACCTGCCGCGGATGTCGATCATGGTCAACCGGGTCTTCCGGGTGATGGGCCTGAACGGCAAGGCGGTCCTGCCGATGATCCTCGGCCTCGGCTGCGACACCATGGCCACCATGACCACCCGGGTCCTCGAGACTCGCAAGGAGCGGGTGGTCACGACCATGCTGCTGGCGCTGGCGGTGCCCTGCTCGGCGCAGCTCGGCGTGCTGCTCGCCATGATGGCCGCGGTCTCGCCGCTCGGCGCCCTGACCTGGGTCGGCCTGATCCTCGCCGTCATCCTCGGGGTCGGCTGGCTCACCGCTCGCGTGTTCGGCGGCGAGGGGGCCGGGGACTTCATCCTCGAGATCCCGCCCATGCGCCGGCCGCACCTGGGCAACGTCGTGATCAAGACCGCCTCGCGCCTCAACTGGTACCTGCGCGAGGTGATCCCGCTGTTCGTGATCGGCACGGCCGCCCTCTTCCTGCTCGACAAGCTCGGCGTGCTCGCCGCGGTCGCCCACCTGGGCGAGCCGCTGGTGACCGGCTGGCTCGGGCTGCCGGCCGAGACGGCCAACGCCTTCCTGGTCGGGTTCATGCGCCGCGACTTCGGCGCCGTCTACCTGCTCGAGGCGGCGACCGGTCCGAACCCGGTCCTCTCGCCCCACCAGATCCTGGTGGCGATGATCACGATCACCCTCTTCATGCCCTGCGTCGCCAACTTCCTGATGATCGCGCGCGAGCACGGCTTCAAGGTGGCCTGGTCCATGGCCGCCTTCATCTTCCCCTTCGCCTTCCTCGTCGGAGGGCTGGTGCACCGGGTGGCGGGATGGCTGATCGCTTCGTGACCTGCCCGCTCTGCGGCTTCGGGTTCGAGCCCGCGGACTCGCTGTGCGAGCACGGCTGCCCGCTGCGCACGGCCTGCGGCCTGATCCGCTGCCCCGGCTGCGACTACGAGTTCCCGGAGACGCCACGCTCGATCTCCTGGCTGCGCCGGATGCTCGGCGGCGACCGTCGGTGCGCCTCCGGACCCGCCGGCGTGCGGACCGTGCGCGAGCTCGGCCTCGGCGAGCGGGCCGAGGTGGTCCATCTGTCCGAGAGCACCCCCGAGCGCTCGAACGCCCTCGCCGTCTTCGGCCTGGTCCCGGGCTCGGAGATCACGCTCCTCCAGCGGCGCCCCTCCTACGTCCTCCAGGTGGGCGAGACCACCCTCGCCCTCGAAGCCGACGTCGCGTCCTCGATCGTCGTGCGCGCGGCCCTCGTGCCGCCCCCGCCGGCCGGCCCGACGGCCTGACCCGCCGAAAGGCGGCGCCACCGCCCTCCCCTTGTCCACACTCGGGCCTCCGCTCGCACCTCTCCTTGTAGAACGAGTAGAGTGCGGTCCGGAACGATACCCATCGATCGACCCGTCCGCAGGCCGCCTCGCGCGGCCTAGGTGCCGGACGGACGAGGTGAACGGGGTGCTCGGGCGCCTCTTCGCCCGGGTCTCGACCAGGCTGCCCTGTGAAGGAGGTCCAGCGTGTCCAACAATGGCGGAGATCGATCCTCCGACTGCGTCGCCGAGCCCACGTGCCCGTTCGGCAACCTGTCTCCGGAGGCCTTCGAGGCCTTCCGGGCGATCACCGAGACGCGGGTCTACGCTCCCGGCTCGACCATCCTCCGCCAAGGGGATCCCGCGCTCGGGCTGTTCGTGATCCAGAGCGGCCTGGTCCGGGTGCTCCACGTGACGGCGAGCGGCAAGCCGGTCGGGGTGCGAATGGCCTCCGCCGCCGCGATCCTGGGCCTCAACGAGGTGATCACCGGCGACCGCTACCGCCAGAGCGCCCAAGCGGTCGAGCAGACCCGCCTCGAGCACGTCCCGCGCAAGCGCTTCGTGCCGTTCCTCTTCCAGCACCCCGAGGTCGCCGTAGAAGTGCTCGTGCAGGTCAGCCAGGACTTCGCGAAGCTCGAGGACGGTCTCTACGAGGCGGCGGCCGGCAGCCCGCTCGGCGAGCGCCTGGTGCACAAGCTCCAGGAGTTCGCCGGCTCGTGCGGCGTGCCCACCGAGCGCGGCGTGCTGCTCGACGTCCCGCTGACCGTCCAGGACCTGGCCGGCAGCCTGGGCTGCTCGCGCCAGTGGGCCTCGAAGCTCCTCGCGGAGGCCGTGTCCCAGGGCTTGATCGAGCGGGACGGCCGCCGGATCACGCTGACCGGCGAGGCGGTCCCGGCCGAGCTCCTCACGACGGCTTGACGCGGAGCGCGGCCCGAGAGGAATTGATTTGTGAATAGCAATATGAGAATTCAAAAGTCGGCGCCCGCCGATCTCCACTCCGGCGGTCGTCAACCAGTTGACAGCACAGAGCGTGCTCGAGGGGCTACAATCGGTCCATCGAGCCGCAATCGGTGCGTGAAGTGAATTTCCTTCTGCCCGAGACGCCGTGCCTTCGGGCGCGGCGAACGGCGGTCCGGCCGACACTGCAGACGGCCGGCCCGCCGCGGGCGGAGGGGCGTAAAACCCCTGTCCACTCAGTTGAAAGGAGACTTGGTCTGCCATGATCCGAAAAGGATTGATCACCGGGGCGGTGCTCGCGGCGGTCCTCGTGCCGAGCGCGGCGATGGCGCGGCACGACGACTTGGAGGAGCCCGCCCACTCGGCCACCGCCGGCCTCAAGCAGAACCAGCTGGTCCACGCGCTCAACCACGGTCAGCTCAGCGTCCACGACGCGCGGCAGCTCGGGCTGCTGGTCTTCAGCACCCCGTTCAACCATCTCGACGGCCTCGGCGACGGCCCCTGGCGCGCCGACGAGACCGACCCCGTGGCGCTTCGGCAACCGCCCGACCCTCCAGGGCAACGGCCAGTTCCTGCGGATCAACGGCCTCGACGCCCAGAGCTGCAACGAGTGCCACTCGATCGTCAGCCACCGCACCCTGCCTCCCACCACCGGCATCGGCGGCGTGGGCGGCGCGGTGCAGAACGCCATCATCATGCCGAGCATGATCGACGTCGCCGACTCGTTCGACGATCGAATCACGTTCGTGCCCGGGCACGACCCGGACCTGCCGATGGCGGCCGACGGCACGGCCGACTACAACGGCCGCTTCGCCAACCCGCCGTTCCTCTATGGCGGCGGCGGCACCGAGCTGCTGGCCAAGGAGATGACGCAGGACCTCCAGCACGACCTCGACGTGGCGAAGCATTCGGCGGCCGGGACGGTGGTCTCGCTCGACACGCACGGCGTGAGCTTCGGCACCATCACCAGCCTGGGCGGCGGCAACGTCCAGGTCGACAACCAGGGCGTGGACGCCGACCTCGTGGTCAAGCCGTTCGGCCGCAAGGGCGACGCCTTCTCGATGCGCGACTTCGACCGCGGCGCGATGCAGTTCCACTTCGGCATCCAGCCCGACGAGGTGGTGGGCGCCGGCCACGACGCCGACCATGACGGCGTGGCCGACGAGGTGACGGACGCCGAGATGAGCGTGCTCCACATCTTCGACGTCAACAACCCGGTGCCGCGCTACGTGCCCTTCGACGGCTCGGCGGCCCATGGCTTCGACGTGTTCCAGCAGGTCGGCTGCAACGACTGCCACCGGCCGGCGCTGGTCACCCGCTCGCGCCAGGTGCCGCTCGCCTTCCCGGAGGTCAAGACCGACCCGACGGCCAACGTCTACTTCTCGGTCGACCTGGTCCAGGTCGGCTTCCAGGCCGACCCCAACGGCCCGGGTGTCGTCGTGCCGTTCTTCGCCGACCTGAAGCGCCACGACATGGGTCCGGCCCTGGCCGAGACCTTCGAGCGCGGTGACCAAGCCCTGAACGCCCAGTTCACCACCGCCCGCCTGTGGGGCATCGCGGACACCGCGCCGTACCTGCACGACGGCCGCGCGACCACGCTGTTCCAGGCGATCGACATGCACGGCGGCGAGGCGCAGCAGGTGCGGGACAACTTCCGCCACCTGAGCCAGAGCGACAAGCACGCGTTGATCTCGTTCTTGAAGAGCCTGCGCGTGCCCGACCATCCGAACGAGGACCTGCTGCCGATCCAGTAGGGCTCGTTCCCAGGACCCAGCGTCGGGCCCGGTCCTCGCGACCGGGACCGGCGCGTTTCATGGGGCTGCGAGGCGCGGGGGCGGAGACGCTCTCGCGCCCTTTTTTTCTCGCCGCGCCATGGCTATGATCCAGAAGCCGAAGAGGTTCCTGGAGGAAGACGAGGTCTCGATGTCCAAGCGGAGCGCACCCTTTCTCTGGCTCGTCGGTGTCCTCCTGCTGAGCCCGTGGGCGTCCCCGGCCCGCGCGCTGGCCGGCGCTCAGGAGCCGCCCGCGGTGCCGGCGCCGGCGCCCGATCCGACGCCCGCGCCGCCCCCCGACGTCGTCCTCTCCTTCGTCCCCGCGAAGTCCCCGAAAGAGGCCGACACCGAGCTCATCGCGGCGGTCCGCTCGGGCGATCTCGAGCGGGCCCGAGCGCTTCTGGCCGCGCCGGAAGCCGAGCTCGACGCCCGCGGCGAGCTCGGCCGCACCGCCCTGATGTACGCAGTCCTCGGCGACCACCCGGACCTGGTGCGGGCGCTCGTCCAGGCCGGCGCGGGGCTCGAGGTCGCCGACGGCGCGGGCAGCACCGCCCTGTTCTACTTCCCCCCCGGCGGCGCGACCGACGCGAGCGAGGCCCTCCTCGCGGCCGGTGCCCGGGTCGACGCCGTCAACCGCTCCGGCCAGACCCCGCTCTCGAACGCCGCACTGCTCGGCTATACCCGCCTGGTCGAGCTCCTTCTCGCCCACGGCGCCGACCTCCAGCACGTTTCGGACGACCACGCCACGCCGTTCGCCCGCGCGGTCCTCCAGCACCACGACGCGACGGCGGAGGCGCTGCTCGCCGCCGGCGCCGCGGTCGACCCGCCGCTCGGCGCCGACCAGAGCCTCCTCTACCGGCTGGCGAGCCAGGGGGACGCCGCCGGAGCCCGCTTCCTGCTCGAGCACGGCGCGGGACCCGATCCGCGGGTCGACCGGCACGGCGACTTCCCGGGCGAAACGCCGCTGCTGGCCGCCGCGCGCACCGGGGAGGCCGAGGTCGCCCGGCTCCTGGTCGCGCACGGCGCCGACCTCGCGGCGCGCGACGCGAAGGGCTTGACAGCGCTCCTGCTCGCCGGGCGCGAGGGCCGGATCGAGGTCGCCCGAGAGCTCCTCGACCACGGTGTCCCGGTCGACGAGACCGGCGGCGAGGAGAGCGGCAGCACCGCCCTGACCTTCGCGGCGATGGAAGATCACCCGGACATGGTCGCCTTCCTGCTCGACCGCGGGGCGGCGATCGACCGCCGCAACTCGTCGCTGGTGACTCCGCTGATGGCGGCGGCCTTCCGCGGTCACGCCGACGTCGTCGACCTGCTCCTCGAGCGCGGAGCGGCGGTCGACGCGACGAACCGGGAGGGCAACACGGCGCTGCTCTACGCGGTCTTCATGCGCCGGCCGGCGGTGGTCGAGCGGCTGCTCGCGGCGGGCGCCGAGGTCGAGGTCGCGACCCGGATCAAGGGGTTCGGCGAGGTCACGCCGCTGATGCTCGCCGCCGGCCGCGGTCACGAGGAGATCACCCGCGCCCTGCTCGACGACGGCGCCAAGCCCGACGAGCCGTGCGACGTCGAAGGGGTCGGCCGGGTGACGCCGCTGATGCTCGCCGCCCGCAACGGCTTCGCCGGGGTGGTCCGCATGCTCCTCGATCACGGCGCGGATCCGGCGCGCACCGCCGACGACGGAGAGACCGCGCTCGACTTCGCGCGCGAAGGTCAGCACGAGGAGGTCGTTGCCCTGCTCGAGGGCCCACCGGGCCCACCGCCTACCGTTCCACCCACCGAGCTAGCCCGCCCCTCGGCACACCGCCCCCGGCACGTTAGGCTCGGCCGCGCGCCCGGGGGAGGGGCCGGCGCATGGAACGAGAACACGACGTCGTGGTGGTGGGAGCCGGGATCTCCGGGCTGACCGTCGCCTTCCACCTCTCGCGAGCGGGCCTCGACGTCGCGGTCCTCGAGGCCTCCGCCCGGGTGGGCGGGGCGATCGAGACGCTCCACGACGGCGACTGGCTGTTCGAGCAGGGCCCCAACACGGTGCTCGAGAGCCGCCCGTCGGTCGGCCGGTTGATCCGAGAGGCCGGCCTCGGGGAGGCGAAGATCGAGGCCTCGCCCGAGGGCAAGCGGCGCTATCTCTGGAAGGGCGAGCGCCTCGTGCCGCTGCCCTCGGGGCCGATCGGCTTCCTCGCCAGCCTCGCTCTTCCCTCCGGCGGCCAAGCTCCGCCTGCTCCGCGAGCCCTGGATCCGGCGCCCGGCCGACGGCCGCGAGGAGACGATCGCCCAGTTCGTGCGCCGCCGGCTGGGCACCGCCTTCCTCGACTACGCCGTCGGCCCCTTCGTCTCGGGTGTCTACGCCGGCGACCCGGAGCGCCTCTCGGTGCGCTGGGCGGTACCCCGGATCGAGGCTCTCGAGCGCGAGCACGGAAGCCTCGTCCGCGGCGCCCTCGCGCGCCGCAAGGGCCCCCAGCCGGGCGGCGGGATGATCACCTTCGCAGGCGGCCTCGAGACCCTTCCCCGCACCCTCGCGGCCGCCCTCGAAACGGCCGGCCGGCCGGTCCGGACCGGCACCCCATGCCTCGGGATCGAGCGCCGGGGCGACGGCTTCGCGGTCGCGACCGGCGGCGGTACCCTCGGCGCCCGCCGGGTGGTGGTGACCGCGCCCGCCGACGCGGCCGCCAGGCTCCTCGACCGCGGTGAGCGGCGGGCGCAGCCGGCTGTTCGCCGAGGTCCCCTACGCGCCGGTGGCGGTCGCCTCCTACGGCTTCCGCAAAGAGCAGGTCCGGCACCCGCTCGACGGCTTCGGCTTCCTGGCGCCGCGCAAGGAGTCGATCCGCCTCTTGGGGTGCCTGTTCCCCTCGTCGCTCTTCCCCGGCCGCTCGCCGGCCGGCCACGTGGCGATCGCCGCCTTCGCCGGCGGGCGCGGCGATCCGGAGGTCGTGGGGCTCGACGACGAGTCCCTCCACGGCCAGTTCCTGAGCGACCTGGACCGCGCCCTGGGTCTCACCGGAGCACCGGTCTTTCGGGAGCTCAGGCGCTGGCCGCGGGCGATCCCCCAGTACGAGCTCGGGCACGGCCGCTTCGTCGACGCTGTCGCCGAGCTCGAGCGGGAGCTGCCGGGGCTCCACGTCGGCTCGAGCTTCGTCGGCGGCGTGTCGGTGCCGGATTGCATCGAGCGCGCAACCGGCCTCGCCGAGCGCATCCTCGGCGCCGCCTGAGCCGGCCCGGAGTCGGCCCGCCGGGTGGCCGCCGGTAGAATGGCACCCCACATGGTCCAGATCCTCCTGGTCGCTCTCGGCGTCGCGCTCCTCTACGGGGGCGGCGAGGCCCTGGTCTCGGGCGCCTCCGCGCTCGCCCGCAGGCTCGGCATGGCGCCCCTGGTCGTGGGCCTGACCGTGGTCGCCTTCGGCACGTCCGCCCCGGAGCTCGCCGCGACCCTGACCGCGTCGTTCCAGGGAGTGCCCGAGATCGCCTTCGGCAACGTCGTCGGCTCGAACGTCTGCAACGTCGGGCTGATCCTCGGGCTCTCCGCCTTGATCTACCCGGTGGCCGTCCAGGCCCGGTTCCTGTGGCGCGAGATGCCGATCCTGGTGGCGGTCGGCGGGGTGATGATCTGGATGGTCTCCGACGGCTCGATCGGCCGGGTCGAGGGGCTCGTCCTGCTCGTCCTGCTCGGCGCCTACCTGTGGCTCATCCTGCGCCGGGACGAGGAGTCCGCGCGGGTGGCGGAGGAGTTCGCACGCGAGTTCGGCGAGGTCCGGGGAGCGCTCTGGGCGAGCGTGGCACGGATCGCGGTGGGGATCGTGCTGCTCGTCCTGGGCGCCAAGCTCCTGGTGGCCGCGGCGGTCGCCATTGCCCATGCCGCCGGGGTGAGCGACCGGGTGGTCGGCCTGACCCTGGTCGCCATTGGCACCAGCCTGCCCGAGCTCGCCTCGAGCCTGGTGGCGGCGGCACGCAAGGAGGGGGACATCCTCCTCGGCAACATCGTGGGGTCGAACATCTTCAACATCCTCGCGATCCTGGGGGTCGCCGGCGTCGCCCGGCCGCTCTCGGTGTCGCTCGCGGGCGCCTGGCCCGACCTGTGGGTGATGCTCGCCTTTAGCATCCTGCTCTGGCCCTTCCTCTTCACCGGCCGCCGGCTCGACCGCTGGGAGGGCGCCGTGCTGCTGGCGGGGTTCGCGGCGTACCTGGCCTGGCTCCTGGTGTGAACCGCCCGGCCGGTCCGCGCCGTGGGAGAATCGGTGCGGGGGACGCCGGAGATCCGGGAGGAGGTCGACGTGAGCACCCTGCAGAAGAGCATCGCCGACGACCTGGAGCTCCTCCTGGGCATGATGCCCGCGAAGGTCCGCGCCGCGATCGAGGCGGCGCCCGACCGCGAGAGCCTGGTGGAGGTGGTCCTCGACCTGGGCCGCCTGCCGGAGGCGCGGTTTCCGGCCCGGGTGCTCGCGATCGGCGACGAGCCGGTCTCGCGCGAGGACCTGCGGGGCGTCGTCGAGCGGGTCGGCCGGTTCGGCAAGGACAACCGCGCCGGGATCGAGCGCACCCTCCACCGCATCTCGGCGCTGCGCAACCGGGAGGGGACCGTGATCGGCCTGACCTGCCGGGTCGGCCGGGCGGTCATCGGCACGGTCGACATCCTGCGCGACGTGGTCGAGGCCGGCGAGTCGATCCTGCTCCTGGGCCGGCCGGGAGTGGGCAAGACCACGCTCCTGCGCGAGGCCGCGCGGGTGCTCGCCGACGACCTCGACAAGCGGGTGGTGGTGGTCGACACCTCGAACGAGATCGCGGGCGACGGCGACATCCCCCATCCGGGCATCGGCCGCGCCCGCCGCATGCAGGTGCCCTCCCCCGACCAGCAGCACGCGGTGATGATCGAGGCGGTCGAGAACCACATGCCCGAGGTCATCGTGATCGACGAGATCGGCACCGGAGCCGAGGCCCTGGCGGCCCGGACGATCGCCGAGCGCGGCGTCCAGCTGATCGCCACGGCGCACGGCAACAGCCTCGACAACCTGCTCCAGAACCCGACGCTCGCCGACCTGGTGGGCGGCATCCACGCCGTCACCCTCTCCGACGAAGAGGCCCGCCGCCGCCACACCCAGAAGACCGTGCTCGAGCGCAAGCAGCCGCCGACCTTCGACGTCGTGGTGGAGATCCAGGAACGGGACCGCCTGGCGGTGCACCACCGGGTGGCCGAGACGATCGATCGCTTCCTGCGCGGCGAGGCGCTGCGCCCGGAGCGCCGGCTGCGGACCGAGGAGGGCGAGGTCGAGATCCGCGAGGCCCCGGCGCCGTCACGAACGCCCGCCCCCGGGCCGCCGATCCCCGCCGCCCCCCAGACCTCCGGCGCGCCCGGCCTGCGCCCGGAGCGCAAGGTCCTGCGGATCTTTCCCTACGCCGTCTCGCGCGGCAAGCTCGAGCGCGCGATCCGCGACCTCGACGTGCCCGCCTTCATGGTCGACGACTACCGCCAGGCCGACGTCGTCCTGACCTTGAAGAGCCAGGAGCGGCGCCAGCCCAAGCGGCTGCGCGACGCCGAGGCCCGCGGGCTGCGGCTCGAGGTGGTGCGCTCGAACACCGTCAAGCAGATGGAGAAGTTCCTCCGCGACCGCTTCGGGATCGAGGAGTTCGCCGAGGGCTACGAGGTGGCGCTCGAGCAGACCGAGAAGGCGATCGACCAGGTCCTCGAGCGCGGCCACCCGGTCGAGCTCTCGCCCCAGGACCGCCAGATCCGCCGCCTCCAGCACGAGCTGGTCGAGAGCGCCGCCCTGGCCTCCGAGTCGAAGGGCACCGAGCCCTACCGCCGGGTGGTCATCTATCCGCGGTAGGGCGCTCAGCGCAGCGGGCGGGCGAAGAGCTGCACCCAGATGACCTGGAAGCCGTCCGGCGAATCGCCGTAGGCGACCCCCAGGCCGGTGTCCCTGGCGAGCGGGTGGAGGATGTTCGCCCGGTGGTGGCGGCTCGCCATCCAGCGGTCCACCACCTCGGCCGGCTCGAAGATCCCCTTGGCGATGTTCTCCGCCACGAAGCGGAACGCTCCGTAGGGCGAGCGCTCCACCCGGTCGCCCGGGGTCGCGCCTTCCGGGCTGGTGTGGGCGTAATAGCCCCGGCGGAGCATGTCCTCGGCCTGCTTCTGGGCGACCGCGTCGAGGGTGGCGTTCTCGGAGACCGGCGCCAGGCCGGCCCGGTGGCGGGCGCGCTCGACCTGCTCGAGTGCGATCCTCCGCACGTCGTCGAGATCTCGGAGCGGCTCGGTCACGCGCAGGAGCTCGGAGAGCTTGGGGATCGCGAAGAGGAGCACGACCGCGGTGCCTTCCTCGCCATCCGCCACGCCGACGCCGATCTCCTCGTAGGAGCCGAGGACGGTGTCGTCGTACGAGCTCCCTCCGGAGCGGCGCCAGTTGCCAACCAGCGCCCGGGGCCGGTCGAAGCCCAGGATCACCCGCTCGGTCCAGCGGTGGGCCGCGTACCCGCGCGCGAACAGGCGCCGCGAGATCGAGGAGATGCCCTGGGCGTCGGAGTCGACCTTCCCCGAGGCCGCGACCTCCTCGGCCCGGGCCTGGGCCACCGCGCAGAGGCGGGGGTCGGCGGGCAGCGCTTCGAGGCCGGCCGCGGTCCGGGCCTCGGCGACCAGCTCCACGACCGCCCGGCGCTCCGCCGCCGCTTCCGGGCCGCAGGCGTCGGCCGCCGCGGCGCGGGCCGGGGAGGCGGCGAGGAGGGCGGCGAATCCGCAGACCGCGAGCAGGAGAGCGCGCATGGCGAGACGATACTCCACGCTCCCGCGGACCACGAGCCGGGGTGTTGCGCAACCCCTCCGCTTGGGCTAACGTCCCTCTCGTCGAAGCCGGCCCGACCGCCCGCGGCGCGGGCCGGCGCCAACCCCGTGGACGAACCTCCGAACCCTCCCCCCGCCAGGGCCGTTTCGGCCGGTCTTTCGCTCGTGGCCTGACCGTGTCGATCCTCGTCGTCGTCGACAAGCCGGAGGACTGGCCGCTCGAGGTCCCCGGCGTCGAGCTGGTGCCGGCGCGCACCTATCTCACCGACCCGGTCTACAGCTCGCTGCGCGGCGCGAAGCTCTTCAACCTCTGCCGCTCCTACCGCTACCAGAGCCTGGGCTACTACGTCTCGCTCCTCGCGACCGCGCGCGGCCACCGGCCGTTGCCCAGCGTCACCACGATCCAGGACCTGAAGACGCCGTCGGTCATCCGGTCGCTGTCGGGTGACCTCGAGGACCTGATCGGCAAGAGCTTCAAACCTCTGACCTCGGACGAGTTCACCCTCTCGATCTACTTCGGGCGCAACGTCGCGAAGCGCTACCGGCGCCTGGCTCTCCAGCTCTTCAACCTCTTCCCGGCCCCGTTTCTGCGCGCCGGCTTCACCCGCTCGATCCGCACCGGGCGCTGGGAGATCAAGAGCCTGCGCCTGATCGCGGCCAAGGACGTCCCGGCCGACCACCACGACTTCGTGCTCGCCGCCGCCGCCGAGTACTTCGCCGGCCGCCACCGCACCGGCGCCCGCCGCGTACCCAGCCGCTACGACCTGGCGATCCTGGTCAACCCGGCGGAGGCCTACCCGCCGTCCGACGAGCGGGCGATCCAGAAGTTCGTGCGGGCGGCGAGCGAGCTGGGCATCGCCGCCGACGTGATCGGGCCAGACGACTACGGCAAGATCGGCGAGTACGACGCCCTGTTCCTGCGCGAGACGACGCGGGTCGACCACCACACCTACCGCTTCGCCCGCCGGGCGGCGACCGAGGGGATGGTGGTGATCGACGATCCGGACTCGATCCTGCGCTGCTCGAACAAGGTGTTCCTCGCCGAGCGCCTGGCGCGCGCACGGATCCCGATGCCGAAGACGGTGATCGTGCACAAGGGCAACGCCCAGAGCGCCGGCGCCGGGCTCGGCTTCCCGTGCATCCTCAAGCTGCCCGACAGCTCGTTCTCGCAAGGCGTCTTCCAGGTCGCCGA
>CAWIQD010000011.1:0-3030 GCA_963837945.1 uncultured Acidobacteriota bacterium | reverse complement strand
CAGCGGCGTTGCGCTCCCTGCGACAGACCTTCGGGTATGCCTCGGTCGCGCGCCTTGCTGGGGCGGCGCCCCGGCGCTCTCGGTACGTGACCGTATTTCTGTCAGGGAGTACTTAGCCCGACCGGCCGCCGGGGCGCCACCTACGGTGCCCGGCCGGGCCCCTACGCCACTCCGCTCGGGGCAGTCGCGATATCCTGTTGGTGGAGCAACTGAGAAAGAGGTTCACCCCACGGGCTCGGGTCCGCGGGTAGGCGGCCCCGGCGAGCGGCTGCCCGCCGCCGGGCCCGTCTCGGGCAGGAGGATCGGTCATGAGCGAGAGCTTCGAGGTCGAGCGCGTCGCGATCCACCTCGTCGACCGGAGCGAGCCCGAACCGCGCTTCGCCCCGGACGAGATCGACCTGGCGGCCTTCGGGCCGGAGGATCGCGCGGCCCTGGACGCGTTCTTCGACGGCCATCTCTGGCGCGCCTGGCGGGCGGAAGAGGGGGCGCGTACGCGCGCGGCCTCGCTCGAGGCGGGGTCGGTGGTCGGCGAGCAGCTCCCGGGGCTCGCCGCGGGCGGGCCGGACTGGTTCGAGCGCACGCGCCGCCTGGCCCGGCACCTCTGGGAGGTCTCTCACGGGCTCAACACCTCGCGCGGCCTGTTGATGGTCCTGGCGTTTCGCCGGGTGGGCGAGGACCGCCGCTTCCTGGGCCTGTTCAAGATGGATCCGGGACCTGCCGACCTCGTGAGGCTGCGCCGGACCCCCGGCGGCCAGCTCCTCCTCGACCTGGCGGTCGAGCACGTCGAGCAGACCCTGCCGGATGCGCGCGCGGGCGTGCTCAAGTGGGCGCTCCTGCCGCACCCGACGCGGCCGAGCTTCGACGTCAAGCTCAAGGACGACGAGGGGCCGGCCGAGCTCGCGCTCTACTTCCAGCGCTTCCTCGGTTGCAGGGCGCGCAAGAGCCCCAAGGAGCAGCTGCAGGTGGTGGTCGAGGAGGTGCGCCGCTACGCCGCCGAGGAGCACCCCGAGGAGAACGCCCAGGGTGCGCTCGACGACGTGATCGCGTCGCTCGCGGGACGGGAGCGGGTGACGGCGGAGGCCGTGGGCGAGGCCCTCGAGGGCTCGCGCCTCGCCGGTGCCCGGCCGGCCGCCCTGCGGCAGCGGCTCGTGGCGCGCGACGCCGGCGACGTCGACTTCCCGTCGGCCGTCCTGCGCAGCGCCCGGGTCGAGTTCCAGCTGAGCAACCGGATCGTCGTCCGCGGCCCGCTCGACGCGGTCGAGGACTACGTCCAGATCGTGGAGCTCGGCGACGAGGTCGAGCTCCGCATCCGAACGGGGAGCTACGAGAAGAGGTATGTCTAGGACCAAGGATCTGTTCTCGACCTGCGCCGGTGCGGTCGAGGCGCTGAGCGCTGCGTTCGGCTCGCCGGACGGCGCGCAGGTCGGCCGCGAGACCGGGGCGCTCTACGAGCTCTCGCGCCAGGTGAGCCTGCCGTGGGTGGCGGAGCACCTCACGCGGCTCGCGCACCACCTCCTCGCCGCCCGCCACTTCGCCGTCCGGCTGACGGTCGGCGTGCGCGGCCGGACGCTCGTTCTCGTCCTGTTCAACTCGGGAGGGGTGGAGATCTCGACCGAGGAGGCGAGCGAGGCCCCGATCTCCGCGGGGACGGCCCTCGCGCCGGCGGCCGAGGCGCCGCTTCGCGCCCTGATCGAACGCCTCGGCTCGCGGGGTGCCAGCGCGCCGTTCCACGAGCTGGTGCCGCTGCTCGCGGACCTGGAGGCCGCCGGCGGGGCCATCTCGCTCGAGCTCCGGATCTCCCTCGCCAAGGCGCGGCTCGCCGCGGACCTCGCCGCCGGCGGCGACGCCTCCCGCCACCCGCGCGCGATCGTCTTCCTCTACCCGGAGGCCCTGGCCGAGGCTCTCGAGTCGATGTCGCTCCAGGAGCTCGAGCGGGAGTGGTTCCGCCCGGGCCAGCGCACCGTGGTCGTCGTCTTCGGGCTCGACGGCTACCTCGGCAACGACGCCCTCTTCGTCGCGGGATGGGGCGCCGGGGACCGCCTGGACGACCTGCTCTCGAAGCCCCTCGACGAGGCGGAGCGAACCAAGGCCGAGCGCACGGCCGCCCTCCAGCGCGCCGGGTCGATCTGGCTGCAACCCGCCGCTTGGCTGCGCCCCGAGATCTTCGATCCGGACGAGTCGCAGCCGGCCCGCACCGCCCACGGGCGCCTGGCGCGGGAGCGCATCGACCGACAGCTCCGCGCCCTGCGGGCGCTGCTCGCCGCCGTCTTCCTCGCCGACCACGCGGAGGTCACGAAGTCGGGCCAGCGCCTCGAGTACCGGGGCTACGGCCGGGTGAGCCTCGAGGCCGCGCGGCCGGCGCTCCTGGCCCTCGAAGAGCGCCCGGCGAAGGGTCCGGCGGGTGGCCCGCGGGTCGACCTCGACGCCCTCTACCGCCTCTACGTCTATGCCTACGAGGGGTACTCGGTCGACAAGCTCGAGATCGCGCAGCAGTTCCTCTCCCTCCTGGTGAAGGACCTGGAGACCCTGTGCACCAAGGCCGGCGAGGTCGAGGGTGCGACCCGCCAGACCTACGAGCGGTCGCTGCGCGAGAAGGTGGCCGAGTTCTTCGAGGCCCGGCACAAGATCCAGGAGCGCATCAAGACGGCGGTGGCCGAGACCGCGGCCTCGGTCGTCGACCTGTCGCGCGACCTCTCCGGGGACCTCTACAAGGTCGCCGGCCTGGTGGCGGCGGCGGCGGTGGCCGCCTTTCTCAAGCCCGACGCCTCGGCTTTGACGGCGCTGTTCGCGGCGGCCGCGATCGCGGTCTACATGGCGCTCGCCCTCTACGGGCACCTGGAGACCCTGGAGGCCGCCTACGGCCTTCGCCTCGGCCAGCACCGGACCTACATCGCGTCGTTCCGGGAGCTCCTCCGGAGCGAGGAGATCGAGGAGCTCCTGAGGGACCCCGACCTCCTCGCCGCGGACGGCCTGTTCACTCGCGGGCTCGACCGCGCGCGGGTGGTCTACGCCCTGTTCTTCGCGGCCGCG